>BJHL01000001.1:0-827105 GCA_014192545.1 Phycisphaerae bacterium
CAGCAAGTGCAAATAACATGCACCCTGAATTCGGCACCTCGCGCCAGGTTTCACAAATGAAATCTCCCCGACCGCACGAACTCCAATCACTCGCCCCCTCCCCCCATCACCTCCCCACCTCCCCACCCCTCATTTCATCACCTAACCGCTTGTTTTCCCACAATTTCCACCGCCCAGCCCCCACCCACGCCCGCCGCTTGCTCCCCCCCGCCCCGCAACCTAGAATCAAGACTCACAACCCACTCATTCCCCGACCCCCGACCATTGGAGTCTGGCCCTCATGGCGCATGATCCGCTCGATATCGTCATTGGTAATACCGAAAACACTCGCCGCGACGCCGCTGCCGCCGCCAAGCACCTCGATGCCGCCAAGAAGGCCGAAGCTCAAAACGACCGCATCGTTGCCGTCGCCGAACTGCGCAAAGCCGTCGCCGCTGATCCCATCTGCGCCGAAGCTCTCTTCAAGCTCGGCTTCCACCTCGACCTCATGGGCGAAGAAGACGAAGCCATCGCCCTCTACGAACGCTGCGTTGACGTCGCCCCCGCGCACATCAACGGCCTCATGAACCTCGCCGTCGCGTACGAAGATCAAGGCCACTACGGCAGCGCCGAACGCTGCCTCCGCCAAATCCTCGAAACCGCGCCCAACCACCTCCGCGCCCTTCTCTTCATGAAGGACGTGATGGCCAGCAAGGAAATGGTCGTCGAAGAAGAGCAAGACCGCGACATCTTCAAGCGCAAGGCTTTGCTCGACACGCCCGTGACCGACTTCGAACTCTCCGTCCGCGCCCGCACCTGCCTCAAGAAGATGAACATCCGCAGCCTGGGCGATCTGCTTCGCATCACCGAAGCCGAACTGCTCAGCTACAAAAACTTCGGCGAAACCAGCCTCACCGAAATCAAGAAGATGCTCACCGTCAAAGGCCTCAAGCTGGGCCAAGGCTTGGAAGATGCTCATCGCCAAGCCCGCCGTGCCCTGATGGATCAATACAAAGGCACCGGCAAAGAAACCACGCTGGCCAAAACCGTCAGCGACCTCAACCTCAGCGTCCGCGCCCGCAAGGCCCTCCAACTGCTCGGCATCCAAACCCTTGGCGACCTCGCCAGCCACACCGAAGCTGAACTGATGGGCATCAAAAACTTCGGCGCAACCAGCCTCAAAGAAATCCGCGAGAAACTCGTCGAAAACGGCCTCGAACTCCGCAAGCTCGATCCGTAAAACACAAGAGCACGAGGGCGCAAGCCCTCGAAACAAAAGTTCTTACTACAACCACAAATCACCCCGGGCCCGAACACCAAGTTCGGGCTCGCTTTGCTTTTGTGCCCACTGCATCTTCTCTTCGCAACGCCCCATCAATGTCCGCGTGCGAACGCAGCTTCACCGCCTCGGATTCCTCGGAGTCCCCGCCTTCATCGTCCGCGGCCCCTTCGGCGGAAACGGCCCCCGCCCCCCGCCACCCCCACTACCAGCCCCACCACTCACACCACCACCCTCACTCACACTCTTGTCCCCACTCCCATCCTCCCCTCGTTCGCTCGTCCGCTCGCTCGCTTGTTCGCTCCCCGCCATCAGTTCCCCCGCCGCCGACTCGCCCACAATCTCCCGCGCCCCTGCTTCTTCTTCCCCAATCCTCGCAAACACCAGCCGCCCCGCGCTCGTCTGCAAACTGCTCGACACCACCATCGTCACCACGTCACCCACGCGATGCCCGCCATTCTCCGCCACCACCATCGTCCCATCGCCCAAATACCCCACGCCCTGCCCCGCCTGCTCGCCATGCTTGATCAGCTTCACCGTCACCGGCTCACCAGGCACCAGACTCATCCGCGTCGCAATCGCCAGATCATTCAAATTCAGCACCGGCACGCTATGAATACTCGCAATCCGCGCCAGCGCAACATCCCCCGTCAAAATCATCGCATTCATCTCGCGCGCCAGTTCCACAAGCTGCGTATCCACGCCCTTGCCCGGCACCGCCTTGTCATCAATCGTCACATCCACCATCGCAATGCGCTGCAACTTCGTAATCAAATCCAGCCCGCGCCGCCCGCGATTGCGCTTGGTCGCATCGCCGCTGTCGGCAAGCGTCTGCAACTCCGCCACCACAAACCTCGGAATAATCAAAGGCGACTGCACAAACCCCGTGCTCGCCACATCCGCAATCCGCCCATCAATCAGTGCCGACGTATCAACCAACATGGGCCGCACACCGCGCAACTGCTTCGCAAATTCCACATACGGAATCACCAGCCGAAAATCATCCTGCGTCTGCAGAATCGTCACCACCGCCAAGTAGCTGAGTGAAATCCCAAAGACAATCTTGATGCTGTCAATGATCGGTGCCAGCTCTTTCTGCTGCGCCCCCTGATCCAACCAACTCTGCAACGTCAAATCCACCAGCCCGCTCATCGCCAGCGTCGCGAGCAAACCAATCAGCAGCCCAATCGCCACCGCCGACACCGTCGAAATCTTCTTGACAGGCGTCAACCGATCAATCCCCGACACCAGCGCGACAATCACCACCGACGCCACCAGCGGAATCCACCACAGCGTCATGCTCACCTGCGCACCACGCTGAATCGCGTTCACGATCGCCAACGTCGTAAACGTCACCACCAAAATCGCAAACACAATCCGCACCACCCGAATGATGATCCCGCGCTGCCGCGCCGCCACCTCTGCCGGATGCAAATGCTGAGCCGAGTTTTTCTCATCAATGACTGACATACACCCATTGTACGGAAATTCGCCAACCACAGATCGTCGACCCGCCCAATTGCCCACCAATCACGCAAAACCGCCCCCAAACACCCCATCACACCCCATTCTCGGCCCAACTTTGCACAAAGCCAAAGCCAAACGCCTATGCTCCCTCCCCGTCGCGGAGGTTGACGGCCGGGCCCGGTGCACGGGCTGTGCCATGAACCTGGTCAGGGCTTGACCGCAGCAGCCATAAGTGGTCGCGGTCCGGTGCCGTCGGTGTCCTGGCCGTCAACCGCCGCGATTGGTTCCCGACGCCTGGCCTGAGGCTCTGCGAAGGCCCGGATGAGCAACCGCCCCCTTCCTCATCGCGCCCGCTCCCAAGCCTCCAAACCTGCGATAAACTTGCAATCCTCACTTCATCCTTCCAAGGAGTCCGCATGTTCCTCCTCCTCGCCCAAGCCGCCACCGCAGCCCCCGCCGCAGCAGACGCCACGAAAGCAGCTCCCACCGACCCGCGATCCTTCCTCATCTGGCTCGTCATCGCACTCATCGTCAGCGCCATCACCCTCGCCATCTGGGCCATGACCCGCGCCCGCACCCCCCTCGCCGGCGACGCCCACTGACGCCGCATCAAATTCACTGCTCTCAGCAATACTCCGACAACTTGACCTTCACCCCACCAACGCCCCTCGCACTCCACCGAGCGGGCGTTTTTCGTTCCATTTCGCCCTCCCCACGCCTAAACGCGCACTTCTTGCTCGAAACTGACACCCATGTCCCAAGAACATGTCCGATACTTCCACAATTATCTTGCCACTCACGCAAGTGACCCCTCACAACCGTCGATTCCCTCACAACCGGCATAAGCGGCAAAGGAAGCCGCGACGGAAAAAGTAGAAGGGATTCACACATGGCTCGTATCAACACAAACGTTCAGTCACTCGTTGCCCAGCGCGTGCTTGGCAGCAACAACGCCGGTCTGGGTCAGGCACTCGAACGCCTGAGCACGGGCCTGCGTATCAACCGCGGAGCTGACGACCCCGCTGGCCTCATCGCCAGCGAGAACCTCCGCTCCGAACAGAAGGCCCTGGGCCAAGCAGTCGCTAACGCCGACCGCGCCGACCAAGTCCTCAACATCGCCGAAGGCGGCCTGCAGGAAGTCAGCAGCCTCCTCCTCGAACTGCAAGGCCTCCTGACTGCCAGCGCCAGCGAAGCTGGTCTGAGCAAAGAAGAGAAGGACGCCAACCAGCTCCAAATCGACTCCATCCTTCAATCCGTTGATCGCATCGCTGGTGCCACCAACTTCCAAGGCATCAAACTCCTCAACGGCAACTTCGACTTCACCACCAGCGGCATCAACACCGCCGCCATCAGTGACATCCGCGTCAACGCCGCCAAGTTCAGTGGCAACTCCCAAAGCGTCAACGTCGTCGTCACCCAATCGGCACGCACCGCTGCAACCTTCCTCTCGTTGGGCTCGACCAACCTCGACCTCTCTAGCGCAACCGCCCAGTTCACCATCGAACTCGGCGGCAAACAAGGCTCCCGCGAATTCACCTTCGCTTCAGGCACCAGCCTTGACAGCATCGCCGCCGCCATCAATCAATTCACTGATGTCACCGGCATCCAAGCCTCTTATGCAGGCGGCGCCGCAACCGGTATCACCCTCCAATCGCTCGAATACGGCGATGACGAATTCATCTCCATCAAAACCTCCAGCACCGGGAACATCGATCCCAACACCAGCGGCATCTACACACGCCCCGCTGGTGCTGCAACCTTCACCAACCAACTCGCCGAATTCAGCGGCACCCTAAACCCCATACGCACCACAGGCCAAGACGTCCAAGGAACCATCAACGGCGTCCAAGCCAGCGGTACCGGAAAAAATCTCCGCCTCGCTACCGACTTCCTCGATGTCCAAGTCGAACTCACCGCCGCCGCAGGCTCTGCCCTCGGAAGCGCCGACACCTTCGACATTCTGGGAGGCGGCGCAAGTTTCCAACTCGCCAGCAAAGCCGACATCAGCGGCCAAGTCTCCATCGGCATCCAAGATGTCGCCGTCCGCAAGTTGGGCAATAGCACGCTGGGTTACCTCAGCAGCCTCGCCAACGGCAAAGCCAACAACGTCGTTGATGGCAGCGTGACCGACGCCCAAAAAGTCGTCGCCGAAGCCGTCAAACAAGTCTCCAGCCTCCGCGGTCGCATCGGCGCCTTCCAAAAGAACGTCGTCGGCGCAACCATCCGCAGCCTGGGTGTCAACATCGAAAACACAGCGGCTGCACAAAGCGTCATCCGCGATGCCGACTTCGCCGCCGAAACTGCCAGCCTCACTCGCTGGCAGACGCTCGTCTCCTCCGCCACCAACATCCTGGGCCTCGCCAACCAGCAGCCCCAAAGCGCCCTCCAGTTGTTAGGCTAAACCCCCAACGCCGGACCTGAGGCTTTGCGAAGGTCCGGATGAACCTACCAAAATCTACCCTCACCAAATCTGTTATCCGGAAAATAGAGAGAGGGGGCCGCGGCGAAAGTCGCGCCCCCGTCAGGAACCCATGTGGGCGGTGCGTCACCGCCTGATTCCTGCGAACCACGCGGTGTTGCCGATACTTCGGCGATGCCGCGTGTTCGTTTGCGCAATCAGCCTCCCGCCACCCAGCCTGCCAAACCAGGCCGCGAAAAACCACGCACACCAATCGAAGTCGCCGCACCCGAACCACCATCAACCACCGCACCCAAACCCGATTCCAATCTCCGCCTCCCCCCGCCGCCCTTCGCCGCCGACCACGCCGCCTTCCTCTCCTTCCTCCGCATCGAGTGCGGGCTCTTGCCCAACTCTCTCGACGCCTACGGCCGCGACGCCGCACAACTCATGTGGTCCCTGCACGAAGCAGGCCTCACGTCACTCGCGCAGGCCCAGCCGCGCACACTCTCGCTTCACCTCACCACGCTCAAAACCCAACGCCACCTCGACGGCGCGAGTGTCATCCGTCACCTCGCCACCATCCGCGTCCTCTTTCGCTGGGCCTGCGCCACCGATCGCTGCCAGCTCGACCCCACCACCATCCTCGACCGCCCCACGCGCTGGAAAAAACTCCCCGACGTCCTCTCGCCCGCGCAAGTGAGCAAACTCCTCGCCGCCGCCGCACAAGTTCCCGCCAAACAATCCGCAACACCCATCCACCTGCGCGACCGTGCGCTCCTCGAACTCCTCTACGCCAGCGGCCTGCGCGCCAGCGAAGTCTGCTCTATCGCCCTGACCGACATCCATCCCACCATCGGCGTCGTCCGCGTCACCGGCAAAGGCAACAAACAACGCCTCGTCCCCATGGGCGAGCCCGCCAAGCAAGCCATCAACGATTACATCACCAACTGCCGCCCCAAACTCGACAAACTCGACGGCCGCAGCCAAGGCGCGCTGCTGCTCTCTAGCACAGGCCGCCCCCTCGAACGCGTCCGCGTCTGGCAACTCGTGCAGCACTACGCCAAAGCCGCCGGCCTCAAGGTCTACCCCCACATGCTCCGCCACAGCTTCGCAACGCACCTGCTCATAGGCGGAGCCGACCTCCGCGTCGTCCAAGAAATGCTGGGCCACGCCGACATCGCAACAACCCAAATCTACACCCACGTCGACCGCACCCGCCTCAAACAGGTCCACAAACAATTCCACCCGAGAGAACGCAAAGCCCCCAATCCAATTCCCCCCGGTGGAACAGACCTTTAGCCTGTTCCCACTCGATGCCTCGATGCCCAATGCCTCGATGCCTTCTTCCCCTCTCCTACCGATACGCAAACACACCTCCGCCCACGTCGCGTCGCACGCACAGCCATCGCATTCGCGAACTCCCGATCAGCAGGTGGCATCACCCTCTCCCTGTGACATCACGTGCCATCACGCTGGCGTAGCCTGATGCCGCGCGGTCGCAGCGGCGAAGCCGCGCTCGTCTGTTGCCAGAGGCGCCAGCCTCTGGACAGCGCCTCAGGCAAGTACACCGCCCCGGCAGGGGCGGGCGAGAAGTGGATCAAAGCACGCCCGCCCCTGCCGGGGCGAACTTGATTTGAGCCCTGTGTCCAGAGGCTACCGCCTCTGGCAACATCCGCGCGCCGCTCTGCGGCGAAAAGCGGCGAGCCGCTCTGAAGCGAAACGCCAAGCGCGAAACCGACAAGCAAGCTCCCGCGTGAGGCGGGCGGCGACACCCCGCGAGCGTTGTGCCATGCCTTTCATTTATCGCTTTTCGCTTTTCACTTTTCACTTTATCGCTTTACTCACGCCCCGCCTGCGGCACATCCCGATATACAAACTCCACCGCCCCCCCGCGCACCTCAACCTCACTCACCGAAACCGTCTGCACACCCTTGCGACTCATCATCACACTGATATGCGTCGCATGCGGCCACTGATGCTCATGAAACGCGCGCTGCGCCGCAACTGCATCCGCTTCACCCAGCATCTTCGCAAACAAATCCGCCCGCACGCGCACCAGCGAATCACCCAGCCCCGAACTCGCAAAACACACCGGCGGCGTGACGAATTCTCGCACATCAAGCCGCTGCATGTCCCATCGCATTTCGAGCACGCGCGCCGCCTCGCCGCCGTCCACCGCAATCAACCGAAACGGCCCGTAATGCTCAAGTTCGCTTCGCGCCAACGCCGCCGCGGCCTCCTCGCATCGCTCATGCGCCAGCAGTTGCGGAATGATCTCGCCACGCGAGCGCAGGTTCGTGCCGTCCGCGCGCTTGCGCATTTGCATCGGCACGCCCGGCGAAGTTTCCAAGTTGTAATTCAGCAGCGTCAGCAGCAAGCCGCGTTCATTTGCGCCGAGCCATGTGCCCCCGCCTGTCGGATCGGTGGGCCACATTGCTTGCATGACTTTGCCGTCGCCGCGCAGCAACTTGCGCCACGCGGGCGGCGTTGCCTGCTCGCGCAGCACGCTTTCGTCGCGATTCACCATCACGCGAAAGCCGCCAGGCACGGAAATGACAGAGACGGTGCACACTCGCGATGTTCAGCGGCGCGTTGACAACTCGTGATTGATCGTGCTCGGAGCTTTGCCGAACGTGGGCGACACATCAACGCCAAATTCGCCGGCGATTGCTCGCATCATGGCCTGATGGTGTACGCCGTGATGGGTCGCAAATGCAAGCTCGCGGCCAATCGTCGTGCTAAGCGTGGCGCAAGAACCATCGCCCGCGACCATGACGCGCACGCGAATGGGCGAAGCATCGCCCAGGTGCTTCATTTCGACAATTGTGCTGCGCAGTTTGCTCAGCGTCTTGAGTGCGTGCGCGCGATCGTTTTCCATCGGCACATCGCGCAGGCGATTGTCGTAATCAACTGCTTGCGTTGTTCCAACACCTGCGAAGATGGCGTGATAGTGATCAACCACGTGCCGCATGTGTTTGCCAACGGTACCGCCTGGCAGCACGGTGCTTTCGCTGGTGTAGACCACATCGGGCAGTTCATGCACGAAGGCTTCGCACTGTTGCAGCAGCGCGTCTGCCGCGTGGAGTACGTGTGTCCAGTCCGAGTGCGTGGGTTGGTTTGTCATGATGATGTTGAATAATAGTTCGAGAGTACTGCGAGGTTTGTTGCCGCAGTCGCACACGGTTTTCGTGCGGTAGTCAGTGTGAGTTCAACCCAAACGTTCGGACGCCGTCAACATAATCGCGGTGATTCGCGCACCGCGGGCACTTGTTTTGGCCGCCGAGTTTGCCGCGACTTTCCATCCACTTATGGAACGTACCAAACGCCACCGGCGTGATCGTGGGCTCTTGCATGCCGAAGCCGTCGGTGCGTTTGGTCGTGTAGTCAACGTTCTGCGTCTTCAGAGAGTTATCAAAAGCCACAGTGAATTTTGCGAGGTCGCCGCCGTCGCGCGTTTCGACGACCAACTCCAAACCCGCGCGCCTGCCCTCACCCGGATAGACCGGGCTTGCGGTGAACTCGCCGATCACGACGCCACTCGCGCGAGCGGCATCAGCGACGGCATTCTCTATGTGCTCGACGATCAAGTTCTCGCCGAAAGCGTTGATGAAGTGCCGATGTCTTCCGACGATGCGCAGTCGGCAGGGGCCGTCGCCGCCACCGCCGCCCAGGTAAAGCGGCTTGTCGGGCACGTTGTCGAAGACGACGACATCACCCAGCACGTAGCGCCACATGCCGGCACAAGTACTCATGATGACGACGTACTTCTGACCTTTTTCAACTTCCCAGCACGCGAACGCTGGCGGGTTTGGTTGGTCAATCTGTTCGAGCGGCACAAACTCGTAGAAGTTGAAGATGTCGGTGAGCAGTCGCAGACCCGGATCGCCTTTGACATCCTGCATCGCGATGAAGCCTTCGCTCGCGGGATACAACTCAACGCGCGCGGGAAAGTCTTCGCCATCGACTGCGCCGGACCACATTTGGCGCATGCGCGGATCAAAGGGTGCGTACTTCACGCCGCCGTGGACGAGCAGTTGCATGTTGGGCCACACGTCGCGCAGCGTGTTAACTTTGCGGCCTTGTTCGCGCGCGAGTTGCACGACTTTTTCAAACAGCACCAATTCCCAACTGCACATGCCGCTGACCATGCGGACGTCTTCATCGAGACATCGCTTTGCCATCGCTTCGATCTTGCTGGGCCAGTGACTCATGAGCGCGATGTCGGGCCCTGGCAAGTAGATTTGCGTGAGCGGCCAGCGAATGAGGGGCGTGACGATGCCTGATAAATCTCCCGTGCGCACGCCGTGCTGGTTGACGTCCATCTTGGTTGTGCCGCCGAGGAAGACGCTCTTGCCGGCAAGCAAGCCCGAAAGCGAAACGCCGAAGCGCGACGCGTGGCCGAAAATGTCGAGGCTGGCGCGGAAGTTACTTGTGAGCATTTGCTTGCTCACGGGAATGTACTTGTCGCCTGCGGTAGTGCCGCTGGTTTGGGCGAAGTCTTGCACTTTGCCGGGCCAGAGTACATCGGGCTCGCCACCTTCACGCATGCGCGCGATGAGGTCTTTGCTGGCGTACCAATCGGCAATGGGCACGGCGGCGCGATACGCGGCGAGCAGTTCGTGCTGGGGCAGTTCGGCGAGTTTTGCGAAGTCGTGTTGCTTGCCGAAGACGGTGGCTTTCGCAGCGCGCAACAGCATGCGCAGCTGCGCGAGTTGGATGCCAGCGCTGTTGACTTTCCAATGTTCGATATCGCTGAGTTGGCGAATGCGTCCTGCGATGTATGCACGCATGCCCAGACCAACGAAGCTGGTCATGCGGAAGCGCGGATTGGAATTTGGTCGCGAGGGGCCGGCGACTGGAGCGGTTGCGGTGGTCATACACCCAAGTATTGCCCGCACAAAACGCCGCAAGCGTGCGATTTTGGACGGTATCGGCCGGTTTGCCGTTTGCTAACGCTCGTGCTTGACGTGCGTTACAATGCATCATGCGACTGGCTCCCCTTCGCTCTTTCGGGTTTACCACCACGTTGGCATGTGCCCTCGGATGCGGCGTGACATGTGGCTTGGCACGCGGCGGTGTTGAGCACGCTGCGTTTGCGCACGCTGACGAGCAGGCATCGAACATCATTAGTGATGCGAAGCTCGCGGCGATGGTGCGCGACATGAACGCGCGCGAGTGGAAGACGCGCGATGCCGCTCGGCAGGAACTTGCGAATGAATTACTGGGCCCGCTGGCGCAGCTTGAACTGGCGCAGAGCTCGGCGGTTGATCGCAATCGGCAGATTGAACTTGCGGACACGATTGCGGCAATCACCCTGCCCAACTTGCGCAAGCTTGAAGCGGCTCTGCAAGATACGACGCTGACACCCGAGCAGTTTGAGGGCATCTCGAACATCGCGTTCAAGCTTTTTGTTCGCGGGCCGCGCGGAGCGATGGGCGTTTCGTTTGCGGGCAGCCGCAACATCGAGAATGGCGTGGTGATCGGCAATCCGGTGCCTGGGTTTGATTCGATGCGCGTGTTTCAGGCGGGTGACTCGCTTCGCAAGATTGGCGCGACGATCATCACGAACGATCTTGAAGCTCGCGTGGCGATTGTGAGCTACGACCCTGGTGACAGCGTGGAAGTTGAATTCATTCGCGCGGGTGAAGTGCGCGTTGACACGGTTCGGCTGGGCGATTTTGCGAAGCTTCAGAACACGACACGCCCGCTGGATGAAAACACGATGCGGCGTTCGTGGCGGCTGCGCGTTGATCGGCTGCGAAAGCAGCAGCAAGCATCGATCACGGTTCCGGCGTCGCCCGCGCGTTACAACGCGGCGTTGCAAGCGGAGCGCATCGAGGCGAGCCGGGCGCGGATGGAGCAGAGTCCGACGTTGCAGGTGGTTGTGACGCCGCTGAATGTTGATGAAGGTGGCAGCCAGCGCAGCATCACGACTCGGCCTGAGGATGATTTCATGCTGGCGACGGATGACAAGACGAATCCGAATCGGCAGGCGATTGCGGAGTTGACGCGGCAGATTGGGCAATACGAAGGGGCGATCAAGCAACTTGAAACGCAGCTGCGAGACCAGAATTTGAATCCGTTTCAACGTGCGGATATGAAGCGTCGGGTTGAACAGTTTCAGCAGTCGATCAATGGGATGAAGGACGAGCGCCGGAAGATTCGCGTGAAGGGTGTGGAGGCGCTGGGCGAAGAGACGTCGGCGGCGACAGATCCGTTGGATAAGGCGAAGCCGAATAAGTGAATGAGGCTGCGGATTTCCTCGAGTTCGTGAGCAGCGGATTGTTCGATCCGGGCCTTCGCAAAGCCTCAGGCCAGGCGTCGGGGTCGCCCGATACGAGTTTCGATGTGAACTGCGTAACCCACTTAAGCCACACTTAGGCGGACGAGTGGTTTGCATTCGTGGTCAGGGCGTGAAAATGCACGTAGCGTGTCCCGATATTACGCGTTCGCGAGCGAACTCGCGCTTTGCACGGCTTTTACTCACTTGAGACGAAGACTCGCTTGAAACGAACGCCGGTCAACGCGCTGCTTATCGCTGCCGGCAATGCTGCAGCTGTCATCATCGCTCTGGCGATATTGGCGTGGCTCACGCTGGGGCGGTAGCGCAAGAAGCTGGAGCAGCAGCTTGCGCAGAGCGAACCGATGACGATGATTCCGTTTGATACTTCGGCGCAGCCGGTCGTGATCGCTGAAACCAAGCCTGAACGCGTGGTGGTGCCGGTGCCGGCGGCGGATGCGCCAGCGATTGTGCGTTCGCTGGCTGATTTTGAGATCGCGGGTGATTACGCGGCGGCTTTGAAAGCCACGCTGCGCGATGTGGCGGATTTGAGCGAGAGTGATCGCGAGAAGTTGGTTGCGTGGCTTGAGGCTCGCAAGGATTCAACGGCATTTCCGACGTTGTTCATGCTCGCGCGGACACATCAGGATGCGGGGCGCGGTGAGGATGCGGCCAAGTGGTACATGGCTGGTTCGCTGATGGGATTGATCGACGCGGCAAGGTTCGGCGATGGCAGCGCGAGCAACGCGGTACGCGAGGTTGAAGCGCAGTTCAGCGACATCCGTCAGCGGCTGCGGCAGGATTCGACGCCGCGCGTGCAAGCGGTGACGTTCTCGCTGGAAATTGAAGAACAACTTGCATCGCGGCAGGCGCCACTCTGGATTGCTGCCCGCGCGCAGTCGGCGGTTGCGGGTGATCCCACGCCGCTGCTGGCTCGTGCGAATTGGGAAGCCAAGGGGAAGAACTATCACGATATGTTCCGCGGATTTGTGGAGCGCGCGGGGAAGATGTCGGTGGTGGAGCTGGTTTGGGATTTTTGATGCGTGCGGGACAGCCAGAACTGGCTATTTTGTAGCACTTTCGAATTGGTGAAACTAAACCGGATTGTTTCCCTACAATACCTTGATCTTTGAAAACTGGGGCCGAACTGGATTCGACCGGGCAGCGTCAAGTCTTACGTGGCGCGTCGAGGCGCACGCGGGCCTCGTAAAAAGCGTGCAAAAAAATGTTCAACGAGCCTTCATACGCTCTTGCAGCCTAATAAATACGGTTGCACGATTCTTCGGTAACGCCTGCTAGGCGAAGAATCGAAGACAGCAGGCTAGCGGAGATCCGAGATCCTCAGGGGTCAAACCGCGAAGCTCTTCTGCGGATAGGACAGTGGAAAGCTTGCGAGCGTGCGTTCCACTGTTGAGATAAACCACTCGATACACGCGTAGATGCGTATTACTGACTGTCACGGGACCGGGGTTCAATTCCCCGCGGCTCCATTCATCTTTTCATCAAACCAGCTCACGCTGGTTTTTTGATGCGCGGAATTGTCGCGCTGATGCGCGAAGCGATTTCGCGGGTCTTGCCGGGGGGCACATCATGTCAGACTTTGGCTTTGACGTTGGCATTGAAACGAGCGAGTTTGGCGGCGGCGATGACATAGATTTTGGCGGGGGTTTGGCCGGCTTTCCGCCTGGGCAACGTGGCAAGGTGATCTTCTCGTGCGTTTTCTTGCTGCTCTTCTCCACTTGCGTCAGTTGTTCAGAGATTCGATATACCTTGTACGGCCAGACAACGCGAGCGCGCGTGACGAACACGTATACCTATCGCCCGCGCCGAAGCGGCGAGATGCTCAGTGTGCGGTTTCGTTTTTTTGATACGGATCGATCTGAGAGGATCGAGAGCTTCAGTGTGCCCGTTGATCAGCAAGCCGCTTATGCCAAGGGCACGATCGTTGATGTGCAGTACATCCCGCTTCGGCCTGGCACTGCGAGGAAGGCTGGAGAATCATTGTGGTGGTGTGCGACGCCGCTTGTGGTTGGCGTGGTTGTCGGCAGCTATCAGGTGTGGCAGGTTGTGGGAGATTTCAAGGTGTATAAGGCTCGGGAGGCGAAGAGTCTGATGCGGTCATGTCCGTAGGTTCTTTGAATCTACCATTGCATATGCCTAAGAACATTGGCCCATCTCTTGCGCCGCTGCTGCTGCGACTTTCGCTGGGGTTGACGTTTGTGTGGGCGGGGCTTGGCAAGATCGAGGCGACGTTTGCGGTGAAGGGTGATCAGGCGGTGTTGTTGGCGTCGATGGGGGTTGACAAGGTTCGCGCGGCGGCGGCGTCGGGCAAGACGGTGGTACCGCAGGTTCCGGAAGTTTCCAAGCCTGCGCCGACAAAGGACACATCGCCGCTGCCGGTTGGGCCTAACGCACCTGCGCTTACGCCGCCTTCGCCGCAGCCGGTTGTGCCAAACCCCAATGCGCCTGAGCCGGTGCTCACGCCGACGGACCCGATGGGGCCGCCTTGGCCGCTTCCGGCTGAGGAGACGCCGGCGAAACCGGCGGCAACGCCGAATCAAGCGCCAAGCCAGGCACCAAGTTCATCGCCACAACAACCTCAGCAGCCGGCAGAGCAACCGAATCGCGAGCAAACTCAGCCGGTGACACAGCCGACATCGCCGTCGCCGCAGGCGCGGGCGAGTGGTTCGCTCACACTTGCACAGGTGACTGCGCCACCGGTGAGTCCTAATACGGGACAGCCGACGGGCGAGCGCGTGTATGTTGCGAGTGAGTTTCCGGATGACATTCAGGTGCCGCGCGTGTACAGCCTGGCGATGTTGATTTATCAAGCGGGACATCCGCCCAAAGACGCGGAGAACAAGCCGTTGCAGGCACTGTGGCCTACGCGATTCTCAGAAGGTGCATGGCCTTTGCGGATTGCATGGACGGTTGCGCTGTGCGAGTTGATCGGCGGGCTTTTTGTGCTGGTGGGGCTACTGACGCGCGTGTCGGCACTGATGCTTGCTGCGACGATGATCGGGGCGATTTGGCTGACGGAAGTCGGACCGGCGATTCAGGCGGGCAAAGTTGTTTTGGGGTTCATTCCGGATCGTGATTTCTTCACCATCGACGTGTGGAAGACACTGCTGTGGCAACTTTCGCTGCTGATGTCGGCTGGCGCACTTGCGATGCTAGGGTGCGGCTCGCTGGGGCTTGATCGGAAGTTCTTCCCGCCGCCGCCGCCGCCGCCGGTGAATCCGAGGGCGTTGATCTGAGAAGAAGTACCGCAGTACCGCAGTACCGGAGTGCCGGAGTGCGGAGTGCGGAGTGCGGGAGACTTCTACCATGCGACATGCGACTTGGCGAACTTGTCCATGGATTGGATGTGCAACTGGCGGGAGAAGCGGGGCTTTCGGCCAATCTTCCCGGCGATGTTGCACTCACGCGCATTTGTGACATAACCGAAGACAGCCGAACGGTTTTGCCCGGTTCGCTTTTTATCGCGCGGAGCGGGCTGAAGTCTGACGGCAAGCAATTTGCGCAAGCCGCGGTGCACGCGGGGGCCGCGGCAATTTTGACGGATGATCGCTCGCTGATTGTTGCGGGCGTGCCGGTGCTGTTTGCGAAGGACATCCATCTTGCGAGTTCGCTGGCTGCTGAGCGTTTTTATGGCGATGCGTCGCGGCACATGCAGTTGATTGGCGTGACGGGCACGAACGGGAAAACGACAACGACATTTCTGTGCTGGCAACTTCTCAATCGCATTGGTACGCGCTGCGGGCTGATTGGCACGGTGATCGTCGATGATGGCGTTGAAGTTGCAGCGGCGAACATGACGACGCCGCCAGCGATTGAGATCAGTCGAAGTCTGGCGCGGATGCGCGAATGCGCGTGCGATGCCGCGGCGCTTGAGGTTTCGAGCCATGCGCTGGATCAGAAGCGAGCGGATGCGCTGCGGTTTCGTGCGGCGGTGTTCAGCAATTTGACGGGCGATCATTTGGACTATCACGGCACTATGGAGCAGTACGCCGGGGCGAAAGCGAGATTGTTCACGTTGCTGCGTGAGGATGGCCTTGCGGTTATCAACGCGATGGACCCGTGGAGCGAGCGGATGGTGCGCGACTGCAAAGCTCGCGTGCTGCGCGTGGGCGTTGTGGAGTCGGGCAAGCATCCGCAACGTTCGCTGGATGCGACGTGCGAAGTGACCAGCCACGACATGACAGGTATGGGTTTGCGGCTGCATGGTCCGTGGGGCGAAATCACCGCGAAAACGAGCCTTGTGGGTTTGTACAACGCTTTCAACATTCTGGCTGCGGTGTGCTGCACGCATGCGTTGGGCGTGGCACACGAGACGATTGCGGTGGGGATTCCGCAACTGACTGCGCCGCCAGGAAGACTGGAGCGCGTAAGCGCGGTCGATGCGCCAATAAGTGTTTTTGTTGATTACGCGCACAGTGACGACTCGCTTCGCAATGTGCTGAGCGCCGTGGGAAGTGTGATGCCCAATCGCATCAGGCCCAGCACGACGTTGGGGCAAGCTGCGGGCACGACAGCGCGGCGTCGAGAAGGCGCGCGGCTGTGCTGCGTTTTCGGCTGCGGGGGCGATCGCGATAAGACCAAGCGGCCACGCATGGGACTTGCGGCGAGTGAACTCGCAGATGCGATCGTCGTGACGAGTGACAACCCGCGCACCGAGCGACCCAGTGACATTGTTGATCAGATTCTTGCGGGCATTCCGCTGCACAAACGCGAGCAGATGATTGTGCAGGTGGATCGCGCGCGAGCGATTCACGCGGCCATTGAGCAGGCACGCGAGGGGGATGTCATCATCATCGCAGGAAAAGGCCACGAAACCGAGCAGATTTTGCCCGATGGCAAGGGTGGCACTATTCGCACGCACTTTGATGATCGTGAAGTTGCAAGGGAAGCGCTTGCGGCCCACGGCATACCGATTCTTGCAACTGATAGCACACCGGCGAAACGCAAGAAGTAGATAGGGTGACGGACAAACGCAGACACGAAGACTGATCACCACCTTTTCACTCGCACTGCATTCGGCTCTTACGGTGACACATGTTCTGGACCTCCCCCACTCTCGCTGCCGGTGTTGCTGCACGTTGGCTCACGCCGACGCGTGAATTCACGCTTTCGCCGGGTGTTTGCACGGATACTCGTGCGATTGACGCGAGCAAGCTTTTTATCGCACTGCGAGGTGAGAAGCATGACGCGCATGCATTTCTTTCGCAAGTTGTGGCTGCGAAGTCGCAGTTGATTGTGATTGATCGAGAGGACGCGTTTGCGACAATTCGCGAGTCGGCGGCCCTTGCGAACACGAGTGTTCTGCTTGTGCATGACACAGCGGCTGCACTTCTCTCGCTGGCGAAGGCTTATCGCGAGTACTTGGGCACGCACGGTACGACGTTCGTTGCGGTCGGCGGCAGCAATGGCAAGACTTCGACAGTGCGCATGCTGCAGTCGGTGCTTTCACAATCGCTTCGAGGCAGCAGTTCGCAGAAGAGCTTCAACAACGCCATCGGCGTGCCCCTCACGATCCTTGCGGCTCGTGAGGATGATCAGTTTGTGATTTGCGAAGTTGGTACGAATGCGCCCGGCGAACTTGAGCCGCTTTCTCGCACGGTGCAGCCTGACATTGTGGTGCTGACGAGTCTGGGACGCGAACATTTGGAGGGCCTTGGTTCGCTTGAGGGTGTTGCGCAGGAAGAGGCACAACTGGTCACTGGCATCAAGACGAGTGGCACGATCGTCACGCCGGCCGATGCTCCCGCGGATTTGCTTTTGACGGCGATTCATGCAACGCTCGCGCGTGAAGGAAAACATTCGCGGGTGATGACATTCGGTACGAGTGCGAACGCTGATACTCGCATCACCTCGCGCGAGCAGAGTTTCGAGGGCGTGGACTTCGGCCTTGCGGATGGCACGGTATTCTCGCTGCCTGTGTTGGGATTGCACAATGCAACGAACGCCGCTGCCGCGATTACGGTTGCTCGCGTTCTGAACTTGCCTGATGCGGCGAATCGCGAGGGATTGAAGTTGGTGCAGCCGCCTGCGATGCGACTTCAGCCGCACACGATCGCGACGACGACCGGCAGCATTCGTGTCATCAACGATGCGTATAACGCGAATCCGGATTCGATGTTGGCGGCTATCGCAACGGTGCGAGAGATTGCGTGGGCGATGTCGAGGCAAGCGAGCAGTGTGTCGGCTAACGGCAGCAAGCCGCGACTGGTTTTGGTGTTGGGAGACATGCTCGAACTGGGTGTGCATGGGCCGCAACTGCATGCGGAGTCGATCGCCGCGGCGATGGCGACGAAGCCCGATGTGCTTGTGCTGCTGGGGCCGATCATGTGTGCGGCTGTGCCTGCTGCGAGAAAGATGCGAGCAAGCGAGGATGAAACCAATCTTGTAACGCATGCGAGCACTTCGCTCGATGCTTGCCAGGCGATTGCTGCGATGCTGCGTGCAGGTGACTTGGTCTTGCTCAAAGGTTCACGTGGTACTGCGGTTGAGCGCGTGTTGACAGCGTTGCAGGCGCAACATGCGAGCGGCGTGAGTGCGGGAAGAGGCGAACTCAAACCTTTTGCGCCAGCGAAGATGTGACGGTTTATTCGCCGTACTTCATTTTGGCGTAACGCTTGTAGACGCCCGTTTGCTTGATCGCAACAATCATGCGATAACTGCGGCTGTTTTTGATGCGGCTTAGGCGTTCGTGCGGCGACTGTTTCGCATCGAGCATCTTCCACTGGCTGCCCCATCGCGCCCGCGCGACGGCGTCGTACACCGGATTGTTCTTGAGGCGCATGACGGTGCGCCATGCAAAGCTCTGCTCGATCGCCGCGAGTTCTTGCTCGACCGGATGGCTGTGGGCATGCGCGGTTGGTTCTTCGAGCGGCGCTGGCGGCTGGGTGTGTTGCAACTTTGCGACATGTTCGCGCAGCAGCCACAAGTCCATGTGCTCGCGGAAGAACAGCCGATCCTTTTCAGTAATCGCGTACGGCGCAACTCGTTCATAGAGCCAGCGGTGATGCTCGACCATGCGCGCGATCATCTCGCCGCGACGCTCCTGCGTTTTGCTGAGCATGCTGCCGCCGGCATGCTTGCGATAGTTGAACAACGGCTCATCCACGCGCGTGCCGTGCCAGCCTTTGCAGAGCAGGCCCAGCCAGAAATCCCAATCCTCAAAGCCATGCACCATGTCGGCGTTGTATCCGCCCGCTTCGAGCCAAGCACGCTTGCGGACAACAGCGGTTGCGACACTCATGTTTTCGATGGTGAGTCGCGCGGGCTCGTAAGCTGGACACTGCCAGGTTCCTTGATGCGCGCCGAAGTACTTCACGGTGCTGTACGCGTAACCCAGATGCGGGTTGGCTTCGAGATGTCCGAGCAGTTTCTCGACGAATGTGGGCTCAAGCGTGTCGTCGGCATCGAGCGCAACGTAGTAATCAACGTCCATCGCTGCGATGCCGTTGTTGCGTGCCATCGCGAGGCCTTGGTTAGTCTGCCGCAGCAGCCTGACGCCATTGATTGCGATCTTCGGCAGGTGTTCGCAGGTGAATGCGTCGGTCCCACCGTCATCGACGATGATGATGTCATCGACCCTGCGAGTCTGAGCGTGGAGACTTGCAATTGCGTCGTCGATGAACTTGCCGTGATTGAAGCATGGGATGACAACGCCAACGCGCGGCACTCGAGCGGTTCTTGCTTGCATGCGTGCGGGAAGGCCTGCAGCTTCGCGTTCGCGATTTCGCTGACGGATGTATCCATCGCACAGATCGATGAACGACTGCGCGGTCGCTTCGGGCTTGTAAAGCGTCTTGACTCGCTGATGAGCCGCTTCGCCTATGTTCGCTCGCTGAGACTCACTCAGCCTGAACGCATTCGTCAAGGTCTGCGCGAGCTCTTGTACGTCACCACTGCGGAAGATGAAACCGCTGATGCCGTCTTCGATCATCTCGGCCATGCCGGTGTTGCTGCCTGCAACGACGCACGCTCGCAAGGCCATCGCTTCCAGACACACGTTTGGAAAATTCTCGAAAAGCGAGGGGAAAACACAGACTTTTGCGCTTGCGTACATCTCGACAAGCTGCTCTCGTGGTACGGCTCGCTGA
This sequence comes from Phycisphaerae bacterium, assembly GCA_014192545.1. Classification (GTDB taxonomy): domain Bacteria; phylum Planctomycetota; class Phycisphaerae; order Phycisphaerales; family UBA1924; genus BJHL01. Next base: position 19,515 of record BJHL01000001.1, read on the forward strand.
AACACAATCCGCTCTTTCAAGTCGGTCGGCACCATGTGTTGCAAGACTGCGAGCAGGCTCGGCTCGCTCGCTGAAAGCGGCGTGTCGCCGCCGACCATTCGCAGTGTTGCGTCAGGACACGCACGCAGGAATGTGCTTGCCGCTTGCAACAAACTCTGCACGCCTTTGCGCTCTTCCATGCGGCCCACGTAGAGCACTTCGTTGGTGCGTGGCGTGCCCGCTCGCGAGCGTTCGACGAACCGCCAGTCAACCGGATATGGATGAATCGTGATGTCGCGATCAGCGAGTTCGGGCACCAGAGCCTGCATCTCAGCAGCGAGTGCTTGTGATGGTGAAATCAGGTGATCGGCACCGATGATCGGTTCATTCTCAAACGCTTCAAGCACTTTCGCACTTTGGCGATGACGGTTGTATCGATTCAGCACCACCAGAGACGTGTGCAATCGCACGATTGTCGGCGGGCGATCTTCACGCCGCGTGGCTGACAGAAAAGTCGCCGCTTCGCCGCGATAATCACCAAATTCAATCACGTCAACTTCGCCCGCTGCGATCATGCCCTGCAGCACATCATGCACCATGTCGGCACGAAGCTGCCAGAACTTCAGCGTTGCGCCAGGATCAGCACCAACCACGTGCGGCACAGGCATTCGCACGCATCGCACGCCCGCGTCGTTGCTGTCGCGACAGGGCGTGGCATGATCTGTGACCGTGATGACGGTGACTTCATGACCGAGTCGCGCGAGGATGCGCGTCATGGCATCGACGTATGTGCCGATGCCGCCGCCAAACTGCGGGGGAAACTCGTAGCTGACAAAAACAATTTTCATGCGTGTCCGCCGATGCTCCCATTCGCCCCGTCAAGTGTTGCCGCGCTTTTGCCGGTATAAATAGGATCAACCAAGCCCAAGGTTCGCGCGAGTCTGAACGCACGGCGAGCTTCCAACCCGTCAGCCTCGCCGCGAATCGCTTCAAACAGCGCACGAAAATGGGCGGCAGACAGGTGCGCTGTTTGCAGCCGAGCAAGCAACTTGGTCAATTCCGCTTGCTGTACTTCGTTCTCGGCAACCAGTTCTGTCACGCGTCCGACGACGTCATCACGCTCTCGCTCAAGCCCGCGCGCGTGTGCCGCCATCGCATCGCCATGGCTTCGAGCAACTTGCAATTGCTCAGCTACCGCTTCCCACTCGCGCGCGATGCGCTGGGCTTCATGCTGCCAGTTGTCACGATCCCTCGCCGCTTGGTTGACTTCGGCAAAAAGACCGTCAACCTTTGCCGCGAGTGCTTGCACTCGCCGCGACTGCTCTGACCATTCACGCTCCAAACGCTTGCTCTCCGCCAGCCACACGTCACGATCTCGCGTGAGTATTGCTTCTCGAGCGGATGCGGCTTCGAGCCCGAATCGCAAATCATGAAACTGCGTTTCGCGTTCGCGCAATTGCGTAGCGACCTGCTGCCACTCCGTTGCGATTCGCCGAGCTTCGGTCCAACCCGCCTGCGCTTGCACCAAGAGCGACTGCCGCGACACTTCCATCGCGATGGATGGTTCATTCAACCAGCGGTCTCCCATCGCCAAGGCTCGGCCGCACTTTGCCGCCGCGTCCATGACTTGTGCAAGCTCGGCAAACGCGAACAACTGCGGCGCATCCTCATCGCCGATTGCGTTGAGCCACGAACCGCTCATCACTCGCTTGCACTCACGCACGCCGTGTTGCCACATCGCGCGTGCTGCATCAAGCTCGCCCGCTTGTGCGGCAAGCATGCCTGCTCGCCACGCGGCATCGATAGTTTTGGTTGCTAAAAGCGGCGAAAAAACACAAGTATCTTGCTTGGCGCAGAGCGTGAATGCTTCACGCGCAGCGAGCACGTTGCCGCGCGACTGCGCGAGCAACGCCGCAGCGTACTGATTCGAGACGAGCCATCGAAGGCTGTTAGCAGAGCCATCGCAATTGTTCGCGAATCGTTGCGACTCTGCCGTCATGTCGTCAAGGCTACTGCCAGACGGCTTGTTGAGCAGCGTTGCGTACAGCAGCACGCACACAGCAGCACCGTGATCAGCCGAGCCGGGCCTTGCTCGTTCGAGCACCCTCGTTGCAAGTTTCACAAGTTCGGCGTCGTCACTCAGCCGCATACCCATGGCCACCATGCTTCGCACGAGCCATGGATTGTCGTAGTCGCGTGCGAAGTTGGTGAGGTGGTAAGCCTCGCCGTCTCTCGCTGCATGATCGTTGATTGCTTGTGCGGGAAAAACCGTCTCGCGGTAGCCAACTTTGCTTCCTGCGAGCGGATCTTTCATCAGCGTGATCAGCCACCACTCTGCTCGCACGTTGTTGCTTACGCGCTTGGCATCATCAAGTGCGACGCTTTCCAATACTCGCGGCTGATCGCTCAGCTTCATCCCGCCGCCCGCGGTTTGGCGAGTTGCACGCTCGATGATCCATCCATCGCCACTGGCGCGGACATCATCGATTAACTTTTGCCATGTGTACACATGCAGATGATGCGGGTTGGGGTCGCGTCCGCTCGCATCGGTCCAGTCGTTGGGCACGCTGGCGATGATGCGGCCGCCAGGAGAGAGAATTCGCTGGAATTCGGCCAGAACTGAGCATGGATCATGGACATGCTCGAGTGTTTCGAAACACGTGATGAAGTCGACGGATGCGTCGGCGAACTGCGCCAGCTTCGTCGCGTCGCCAACAACAAATCGAGTGCGTTCACCGGCGTAGCAATCGTTCGCATACGCTATGGCGCGCGAATCAATATCAACGCCAACAATTTGCCGCGCGAGTGAGTTGGTTGCAAGCACGCTGCTCCCATATCCAAGCCCGCAGCTCGCATCAAGGACACTGTCGCCCGGGCGGACGAGTTCACTCGCGTATTGATATCGCGCCACATGCGCATCGGCCCGGCGGCCTGACCAGCGCAGCATGTCGTTATGCAACTGACTCTCGGCTCGCAGCGCATCCAGCGGCCACTTCGCTGCGGCTTCTAACGGCAGCTTCTCCAGCACCAGCGTCACACTCGCACCCTCGTGCTCGAACTGTGCATAAGGCAAAATTCGCATAGCCCGCGGGTGCTTGCGAAGGCCCACGCCGAAGCACTGCTCCTCCCACCATGCACGCGGCTGGATTGTCAAATGCCAAACACCATCGCGATCTGCAACGGTGCTCACGGCGATGTAGACATTCTTCTTCGCGACTCGCGCGAGTTCGCGCAAAGCGGTCGTGACATCAGCAGGTGACAAATGCTCAAGCACGTCAGTACAAACGACGGTATCGAAACTCGCATCCGCGAACGGAAGATTGAGAATCGAGCCTTGCACGAATCGTCCGGGTGCTCGCAAATTCGCGGCATTAACCGCGACGGGCGCGACATCGACGCCGCGAGCGTCAACGCCTTCTCGCAAAAGCGCAAAGACCAACCCGGCCATGCCTGTGCCCACGTCCAGCACTGTGCCCATGCCAGTCACCAGCATCACGCGACGGGCAAGTTCGTTCGCGTCACCAAAGCTGTGTTGTCCCCAGCGATCTTCGCGGCGCCAGTATGCGTCGTAGGTCGCGGCGTAATCCAGCGGCTCAGCCGCGTGAGGTGTTGTCGGTTGCGGTGCGTGCTGACTCATCGCGCGTCCTCCGCCCGCATGTCAACATCTGCGCGCACCGTCGCGTGCATGCGCAAGTCGCACACGCCGCCGAAGAAGTTGCGGCTGGGATGCTCTCGCACTGTCAGTTCATCAGGCCGCTGCACGGCGACTTGAAAGAACGCGGCTTCATCGCGCCAATGCACGATGCGCTGTGACATATACGACAAATCGAGTTCTTCCACCACGGCTGCCTGCACTTCGTACAAGTCGGTCCCCAGCGTGCAATCAAAAACGAAAGTCACTTCAAACTCGTCACCTGGTTCGAAGACTCGTCGCCAGAAAATGTCATCTTCACCGCGAGCGAGAGCGGCCAGGTCCTGGCTGAAAGTTCCCCACGAACAAATCTTGACGCCTTGCTTGTTGCGGATCCGCAGCGCGACGTTCACACGCGTGAGTTGCTTGCGCACCGCAACTCGCACGCAGATGCGCATCGCATCGCCTGACGTCACATAGCTGATGGGCGCACCGTTTGCGTCCTGCACTGTGACGCGCACGACTTCTGCGTCAAGATCGCCGAATGAAGCATCGCGGACGCTGCGCAGCCGGACAGCAGTTGTGTTGCTCGTCGCTTTCTCGTTTGGTTTGCTCGTACCCAACGAGTCGCCCGTTCGCGCCTTAATCGCTCCCGCAAAATATCGCTTCTCTTCCTCGTGCAGCAACTTGCGGTACGCGAGCAGCACATCGCCACTCGCGCCGTTCGCCACCGGCTTGCCATGATCGAGCAGAATCGCGCGATCACACAGCGTGCGCACGCTCTCCTGATCGTGACTGACAAACAGCAGCGTGACGCCTTTGCTTCGCAGTTCATCAAGCCGCTGATAGCAGCGTTTCTGAAACAGCGCGTCCCCCACTGCCAACGCTTCATCGACAATCAGCACATCAGGCTCAACCTGCACTTGCACGGCGAACGCCAGCCGCACCATCATGCCGCTGCTGTAGGTCTTCACGGGCTGATCAATGAATTCGTCAATGTCGGCGAACTCCACGATTGCCGCAAACTTGGCATCGACTTCGGCCTTGCTGAATCCCAGCACGGCGGCGTTCAAGTAAACGTTTTCACGCCCGGTGAATTCGGGATTAAAACCGCTCCCAAGTTCAAGCAGCGCAGCGACGCGGCCGGCGATTTCGACGCTACCCGTCGTCGCTGCAAGCGTGCCCGCAATGATCTGCAAAAGCGTGCTCTTGCCGCTGCCATTGCGCCCGACAATGCCGATAGCTTCACCGCGCCGAACTTCCAGGTTGACGTCGCGCAGAGCCCAAAAATCGCGGTAGTACTTCTTGCCGCGCCAGCGCATGAAGGCTTGCTTCAAGCGATCTTGCGGCTTGTCGTACATGTGGTAGCACTTGCCGACATTCACCAGCCGCAGCACGACCGGGGCTTGTCTGGCAGGTTGCGAAACGGGCGCCATGTCTGCCGCGATATCTGCGACAAAAATCTCTGCCGCCGCAGCGGGCAGGTCGGCGTCCACCGCTGTTGCGCGAGCATCAGAGGACATCAGCGAAACCTCGCTTACTCTTCATGAAGAACGCGTAGCCAAGTTGCAGCACGACCGCGCCGACGACGGTTGCGATTATGATCGCGCGCCAATCGGGCATTTGGCCGTACAGGACGACGCCTCGTGCGCTTTCAAACACGCCGACGAGCGGATTCATCGCAAGGGTGTGCTGGACCCATATCGGAGCTTTCTCCATCTTGGTCGCGGGGTACAGAATGGGTGTCATGAAAAACAGAATCTGCACACCTACCTGCACCAAATTGCGAATATCTCGCAGAAAAACGCCCAACGCGGCGAACACGTAACTGAGCCCCGCCGCCAGCAGCACAATGGGTAGCAACACGATGGGCAATGCCCAAAGCGTGACCGAGAATCCGCCGCGCAGCACGCCGTTGGCAATCAAAAGCACGCACAGGCTGACGCCAAACAACACGATCCCTGCGACCAACTGCGCGATGGGAAGCACCTCGAGCGGGAAGACAACCTTCTTGACGAAGGTGGGGTTGTTGACGATCACGCCTGGACTGTTGTTCACGCTGGCGGCGAATATATCAAAGCAGATCAAACCGCAGAAGAGCGTCAACGCAAACGTCATTGTGCTTGCATCGGGCGCCCCAGCCCACTTGGCTTCCCACACGATTGCAAACACAAACGTGTAAACCGCGAGCATGATGAGCGGCTGGAGCAACGTCCAGAAAATACCCAGTGCACTGCCGCGATTTCTTGCGGCGACTTCTCGCACCGCAAATTGTTGAATGAGCGAACGTTTGCTCCACAGGTTCGCCGTCATCGCGAATGGATTCAGCAACTTGCCCAACCCCGCTACCTCGCCCACGCGATGCATCTCAACCGAAGATGGATTGGCAGTCGACGTGGCGATGCTCACGCAGTGTTCCTCATGGGTGCTCGGCGGCCTTCATCGGCCGTTCATGGCAAAGGGACATTATAGAGGTTTGCCGCCCTGCCATAACCCTGATGTACCACTGCCCGCGACTTACTTGCCGCGATATTCGTCGAGCAGTTTGCGACGCTGCTCTGGGGTCAATTCCTTCAAAACCCGCTGGAATATCTCACGCCGATGCTCTTCGCTGGGTTTGAGTGCCGCCGTCTCGCCGCGCTCACGAACGATTTTGTCTATCTTCGCTCGTTGCTCGGGCGTTGCATCAATCAGCGTGTACAGCTCTTCACCCTGCCGCTGGCGCTGCTCGGCAAACGCATTGAACGCCTGTCCCATCTCGCGTCCAACTTGCCGCACCTCGAAGACTTCGTTGTCGATGCGTGCGCGGATGCGCTCAGCTCGCGCACTGCCGCGCCGGGTCGTCGCGACTTCGCTCATTCCATCGCCCATCGCCTCGTCCGTCTGGTCACCCTTGTCCTCGCCCGCGCGCGTTGCCTTGCCGCGGGCTGCTTCCATGCTCACAATCGCGTCTTTGTACTCACTTACCATCGCGCGAAAGTGTTTGGCTTGCTCGGTTGGCACCAACGCCGCGAGCGCCTCGGCAAACGCCGGCTCGAACAGCGGCTTGGCAAATTCTCTCAGCGTCCGCACGCTTGCCATGCGTTGCTGGCGCTGCTCGGCTGTTGTCGGCGGCCCGCCGGCAAACTCACTTTGCAATTTCAAGAAGGTCTCGTAGTTGTCGAGCGTGATCTGCGAGACCAGCACAGCCCGCTTCGCAATCGCTTCGTCGACCTTTGCTCGCGTGGCATCATCCAGCGTGAGCAGCCGCGCCGCTGCGATCTCAGGCCGCTCTTCGAGTTGCTCGACATGACCTTGAAAATCACGCCGCACGATGCTGAGCTTCTTGTCAGTTGGAGCGACAACCTTGGGGCCCGCAAGCGAATCGGCGTCGTCATCGCTGCTAACTGCCGTTGCGGCGCAGGTAGCGCAGCCGACAACAGTGACAAGTATCATCGCATACGAACGTGCAGCTGTGCGCATCACAAAACTCCCAATGTGCATCTATCCGCTGTCAACATCGGTCTAACGATGCGGAGCGTCGCCCATTGCCAAGCCGCCGCCGGTTCTTTGCCGATTCACCCCGACTTGCGCGAGCCTTTCAAGACAAGCACCGTCACGACGGCCGCAACCAGCAACAGCACCACCGCCCCCACGCCCGCCAACACTACCAATGAAACGCTGATACCCATAACAACCTCCTGCACCCGCGCGTTTGGCCGCAAACCGATCGCGAATCCCCATCTTTCGGAACTCGCCCGCCGCTCTTGCAGGCGTTTCTCGCCTAAACTTCACAAGTTTCAATCTGCATTGAAACCGCCCGCGAATCCCCTCGCGAACCCATCTGATGCCGGCCCCGGAACTCACCATGCCCTCGTCGATTTACAAGCCTGCTTCCACCCTGCCCCACCTCAGTGGCCTTGATGCTGGCCTGCTGCAAGCCGTGGTCGATGGCTCGGCCCGCCTCACGCCCGCGCAGGCTTTGGAGATCTTCCACAAGTTGCCCCTGCCCACGCTGGGGCGCTACGCCGCCGCTCGTGCCGGCGTCATCCACGGCGACACCTATCGCACATTCATCATTGATCGCAACATCAACTACACCAACGTCTGCAACGCCAAATGCACCTTCTGCGCCTTCCGCCGCGATGGCGACGAAGCCGATGCGTACACGCTCACCTACGACCAAATCCACGAGAAAATCGCCGAGCTCTCAGCCATCGGCGGCACGCAAGTTCTCATGCAAGGTGGCATGAATCCCGCCCTGCCGCTCGACTGGTACCTCGATCTGCTCAGCGGCATCAAGCAAAAGTTTCCGCACATCCACTTGCACGCGTTTAGTCCGCCCGAGATGGTCGAGTTTGTTCACTTCTTCAACCCGCCTGGCGAAACCTTCGCCGACAAATGCATGTGGGTCATGGCGAAACTGCGCGACGCGGGTCTGGACAGCCTGCCCGGCGGCGGCGGCGAAATCTTCGCCGACCCCGTCCGCAAGAAGATTGGATTGGGCAAGTGCGACGCCGAAAGCTGGTTGACCGTGATGAACGTCGCGCACCGCCTGGGCATGTTCACCAGCGCGACCATGATGTTCGGCCACATCGAAGGCTACATGGATCGCATTCATCACATGCACCTTGTTCGCGAGTGGCAGGACAAGGCTCTCGGTGGCTCGGAGAGGCGTGCCACCGGCATGGGCCACTACAAAGCCTTCATCTCCTGGCCATTCCAACGCGAAAACACGCCGCTGGGCCGCGTGCCTGACTGGGGAGCCGACCCCGCCGAACTCATGCAAGAGTTTGCGGGCGACGCGATTGCCCGCGCGTGGGACTTTGGCAACGGCGTTGCGAACCACCCTGCTGGCAACGGCCAGGCCAATGTGTTTGACTACGCCGCGATGGACAAGCTCGAGTTCCCCACCGCCCACCTCTACGGCAAGCGCGTCCGCATGAGCATGGCGAGTGACTACTTGCGCACGCAGGCTCTTTCGCGCTTGTACATCGACAACGTCTACAGCATCGGCAGTAGCTGGGTCACCATGGGCCCCCACATCGGCCAACTGGGCCTGATGTACGGCGCCAACGACATGGGCAGCGTGATGATGGAAGAAAACGTCGTCAGTTCCGCAGGAACGACCTACTGCCTCGATGAAGCCGTGCTGTGCCGACTCATTCGCGACGCGGGTTTCATTCCCGCCCAGCGCAACAACACCTACGACATCTTGCGAACCCACGACACCACCGACGCCCCCGACCTGCAAGTCAAGGATTGGTCCAACCACCGCGCGAAGAAGACCCACCAACAAGCCCCGCGCGTGGCGCCGGAGAAAGCCAAAGTGGCAATTACCATCGGCGCGACGGGGCAGAAGTAACACGCTGGCCAAGAGCCCCGCACTCCTGTCGTCGCAGCATTACCACGTCGACACGGCCCACGCCTCTGTCCGGTACGATGCAGCTCGCTCCCGCCGCGAGATTGCTCATGACCGAGCCCACCCCCGCCCAGCCCGCACCAAACACACCCGCCGAGCAATGGCTCGCTCGCGGGGCCGCGCTCGCGCCGGATGAACTGGATTGCATCGAGCGTGCCGTCCGTACGAATTTGAAACTGCCCGGCAACACGCTACTCACCACCCAGCACTTCGCGCGTGTCAGGACATTGCAGCGTGCTCTATACCCGATTACCGACGCAGGCATGGCTTGGCTCGCCGCCAAAGACTCGCCCCTCACCGCTCTGACCGAGTTGTGGCTCGGCGAGACGCGAATCACCGACCAAGGCCTTGCGTGCCTCGCAGCCAAAGACTCGCCTCTCTCCGCTCTCACTCTGTTGTTCCTCAGCGGAACCCAAGTGACCGACCAGGGCCTCGCCGCCCTCGCAGCCCCAAACTCGCCCCTCACCGCCCTGAGCGCGTTGTACCTCGTGAGAACCCAAGTCACCGACCAGGGCCTCGCGTACCTTGCCGCCAAAGACTCACCCCTGACCGCCCTGACCGCGTTGTACCTCGGCAGAACCCAAGTCACCGACCAAGGCCTCGAAGCCCTCGCCGCCAAAGATTCGCCTCTCACCGCTCTCACCAAGCTGTTCCTCTACGAAACCCTCGTCACCGACAACGGCATGGCTGCCCTCGCCGCCAAAGACTCGCCCCTCACCGCTCTCACCGACTTGGACGTCCGCGAAACCTGGGTCAGCAACCAAGCCATCACCGAACTCAAGCAACGTTTTCCAAACATCACGATTTACAACTAACCCACCCGCGCGGCTTGCGGGTGGTTGCTTGCCTCGCCCCTGGGCGGGCCGGGGGGGGCACCCAGCCGCGAAGCCCACGCTCGCGCTGATGACCGATGGTTACGTGCCAGCCGAATTTGCTCTGAAAATCACAGGCAAACAGGCCCCGTATGCGATGCGATGGATTGGCACGACGCGCGAACCCAACGGCTGGGGGAGCGAAGTGCCAGCGGTGATCGCGGCGTAGGCAGGGAGCATCGCAAGAGCGATCAAACCGGGGCTGGCTCTGGCGCGGTTGCCTCCATAATCTACCCGCATGTTGAAGGCTGTCAAAAATGGTTTCGGTGTGGGTGCTCGCGCATGGGTGCAGGTGCCAGTCCTCATTGGCGTGCTCTTGCTTGCTGGCTGCGAAAAGCCCAAGCCCCCCGCCCCGCCGCCGCCACCGCCGCCGCCGCCCAAGGCTCCGCCGCCGCCTGAAGCCATCACCGTCAGCAAGGTCTTGAGCGACCTCAAGCCCGACCCGCGCGTGCAGTTCCCGCAGGAAGTCGCCCCCGTCGACGAAACCCTCGCCATCGCGGTCGTCAACCTCGCCAACTCCCTCGCCAAAGCCGACAGCACCGCCCTGCGCGACATGCTCAGTGGCGATGCCCAGGTCACGCTCGACGGCCTCGTCAACAGCGGCGAGTGGGACGACGCCACCAGCAAAATCGAAGGCGTCCGCGTCCTTCGCATCCGCGACAACGCCTCCACCGGCACGCAATCCATGACCGACGCCACCGTCTGGCTCGCCATCCAAGAGCCAGGCAGCGCATACGTCATGGGCTGGAACGCCGTCAGCAGCAACGGCAAATGGAAGTTCGACGGCGCCGCCGCAACCAACGCCGTGCGCGCCCGCGCAGCAGATTTTGAGGGCATGGGCGAGAGTGAGTTGATTGCAATGGTGAGCACCGCAAGCAGCACGACTGCATCGGCTGCACCGTCACCCAGCGACCCGATGGCGGCAATCGCCGCAGGCAATTTCGCCGCGATCGCTTCGCTGCCCGAGGAGCAGCTCATCGTTCTTTACATCTCCAATGAAGTGCTGAAACGATTGGGCATGCCAGTGCCGCCCTACCCCGCCGAGATGCAAGCCGCAATGGACAAAGGCAAAGCCGCCTTGGCCGCAGGCAAAAAGCCCGATCCCGCCGCACTGAGTGGCGCATTGAAGGGCTTCGAAATGCTTGGCAAATCACGCGACGAGATCGCGACCGCTCTCGCCGCCGTCATGAACATCGACAAGGCCGCCGCCGAAGCGATGTTGGGCGGCTCTGCCCCCAAGCCCGCAGTACCCTCCGGCGGCTGATCCCCTTGTGATCCCCATCCAATCATCTCGAGTTTGACCCATGACTGAAAAACGCGTCGCCTTCGTCACCGGTGCCTCACGAGGCATCGGCAAAGCCATTGCCCTTCGCCTCGCCAAAGACGGCCGGCATGTCGTGCTCGTCAGCCGTAGCGAAGGTCCCCTCAGTGAAGTGAAGTCTGAAATCGAAGCCGCAGGCGGCTCTGCCGAGGTGCTCGCTGTCGACGTGGGCGATGCCAAAGCCCTCGCCGCCGCCGTCGAAGCGGTCGCCACCAAGCACGCTCGCCTCGACATCCTCGTCAACAACGCCGGCATCACCAAAGATGGCCTGATGCTCCGCATGAGCGACGAAGATTGGGACACGGTCCTCGATACCAATCTCAAGAGTTCCTTCGTCGCCAGCCGCGCCGCCGCTCGCGCCATGATGAAAAATCGCTTCGGCCGCATCGTCAACATCGGCAGCACCAGTGGCGTGGTCGGCAACGCCGGCCAGGCAAATTACGCCGCCGCCAAAGCTGGCCTCATGGGCCTGACCAAAACCATCGCTCGCGAACTGGGCAGCAAAGGCGTCACCGCCAACTGCATCGCGCCAGGCTTCATCCAAACCGACATGACCGCCAACCTTCCCGATCAAGTCAAAGAGGGCGTCACGGCGATGATGGCCATCAAGCGACTCGGCACACCCGAAGACATCGCCGCCGCTGTTGCGTATGTCACCAGCGACGAAGCAGGTTTCCTGACGGGCCAGACCATCGCAGTCGATGGCGGCATGACCATGTGTTGAGTTTGTGCGCGCAATTGATGGCGATGCTTTTGGAGCCTCGCCAAAAACATCAAAACTTTTGTTTTCAGGCCGCACAAGCACTTGCGCGGCTTTTTTCTTGCTCGCCTGCAGCTTTGTGCGCGCAAACGTGTCCTTCGGCCCATTTATGGCGGCGCGAGTTTTCTTGTTCGAACTCTCGCGCCGCACGAATCTCAAGGGGACCCGACATGACACGTCCAGCACAATTGACCGACGCATACCTCGCCTGCATTACCACCGACGACATCCCGCGCGTGCTTCGCTACTTCGAACTCGGCCGCGACCTCTACGCCCTCGCCCGCGAACTGCGCATGTGCGCCCACGAAATCGACTGGTGGGCCGCCCGCGCCGAAATTCAAATGTGCTTGAACGTGGACCCAACCCCGTGCCACCGACCTCGGCTCTGCGAGGTCGGTGCCGAACACCCCAGTCTCAATATCGTCACAGACGCGGAAAGCGAACGCCGAATCACAAATGCCGAATGCCGGAAGCTCCCCCACTTCGTCACTCCGTCACTTCGTCACTCGTCACTTCCCTCCGTCACTTCCCCCATCCAGCCCAAGCTCAACCTCAACCCCCTCCACCACCGTGTGCAAGATCAGCATGTGCAGTTCTTGAATCCGATCCGCCGTCGCGCCCGGAACGACAATGCTCGCGTCACACGCGCTGCGCAGTTCGCCGCCGGCTTTGCCCAGCAAGCCCCACGTGCGCACGCCTTGCTGCTTCGCGCTGCTCGCAGCGCGGATGCAATTCGCGCTGTTGCCACTGGTAGACAGCACAATCAGCACATCACCGGCGCTACCAAAAGCCTGCACCCACCGCGAAAAAACGTGCTCGTAGCCGTAGTCATTCGCAACACACGACAAGTGACCGGCGTCATTGCAAGCAAGTGCCGGCAGCGGCTTGCGATCCTTGCGAAATCGCCCGGTCAGCTCTTCGCAAAAGTGAGCGGCGTCACACATGCTGCCGCCGTTGCCACATGCGAGCACCTTGTTGCCGCGACTCATCGCCGCCGCGACATCATGCACCAGCGCGTTCACGCTTGCGATATTCGTTGGCCCAGCGAGAAATTCGCCAAGCACATCGTGAGCCGACCGAAGACTTGCAGCAGCATCAAACATGGCCAAGCGTACCGCACTCAACACGCGTCACTTCTTCGCTGGTTCGCCAGTCGCTCCGGCAGGTGCTTCGGCAGGCACTTCGGCAGGCACCGCCGCCAAATCCTGCTCAATTTCGCTGCGCCACGCCGCTTGCACATCGTCCCAGCTCTCGGTCAGCTCGCGCTGCGCCGCTGCTTCGATGCTCTCGCCACTCGACATCGCCCGCAGCCAACTGTTGCGGTCGGCCTTGCCATAGTGCCTGGTCACAAACCGCATCATGTCGTGCCCCTGGCGATACACGCGCCCATGCAGTTTCAGCGGCACTTTCTCAAAATCGGCGAGTTCCGCAAGCGGCGTCAGCGCGTCTTCCTTCACCCATTTCTTCACCTGATCGCGCGAGCGCATCGCGAGATTTTCATCATGCCGATCCACCATCAACTCGGCGATGCCTTCGAGAATCCACCACGGCATGCTGTTGGCCTTGGGCCCAAGCTCAAAGCTCGCGACGTGGCCGTACTCGTGCGCGAGCAGCGCGATGAAAGATTTTTCTGTAGCTTGCGGATGACTCACGGCCTTGATCGATTCGTCAGGTTCGTTCCAGCCGCTCAGCGGAAAGACGTAACTGGGATAGATGCTGTGTTGCAAATGCCGCATCGAGCCATAGAGCTTGATGCGCTGGGTGCGCGTGGAAATTGGCCCGCCCAGCACGTCGAGTTCGGCTTCGACGTCTGCGCGAATTTTTGCAAACGCTTCCGCAGCAGCGTTCGCGGCTGTTTCCAAACCCGGATCAAACGCGACGATCACGCCTTCTCGCTGCACCAGTTGCCAGGCTTCGCCGGCGTAGAGCAAGCCGCCGTCGCGCTCGATAAATCGGCCGCGAAATGTGAGTTCGCGCTCGCGCGGCTGGGCGGGTTCCTGCTCGTCTTCTTTGGGCTGCGGCGCAGCAACGCGTTCGTCGGCCTGCGGTGTCCAGACCCAGGTGAGCGATACTTCGACGCTGGGTAGATCGCTGAAGGTGCCGATGGTCCAGTCATCACCGGGGGTGATGGTGATTGCCGTGGGCGTTTTGGCCGCGATGTCCTTGGCCCAGGCTTTTTGCTCGTGCCACCACTCGTGCTCGGCGCGATCCACCAGCGCGAGGTACGCATCAGCGTCACCTTTGGCGACGGCAGCTTGCATGTTGGCGATAACTTCGCGCGCGGTGGCGATGCGGTCGGCGGGGGCGACCATCGCGGTGGTGACGTGCGCATAGGTGAAAGTCGCGGGTGCGAGCAGCGTGGCGAGGGAGATGAGGAGTGGTTTGAGCATGGGTGGTTTTATTTGCGGTTGTCCCAGTCGAGCCAGGTGAAGTTTTCGGGGATGAGTTCTGGGCGATTTTGCAGCCAGCCCACGAGCCATTCGTAGGCGTCGACCAATCTTGGGCCGGGGCGGTTGAAGTATTGATTGCCGTCGACGAGGGCGACGCGATGATTTTTCACGGCGGGCAGTTGGTGCCACCACGGCTTGAGGCTCAGGGCATCGACGCATTCGCGCGTGGCGGCGAGGTCCATGCCGCAGGGGCAGATGATGAGGTGTTGGGGCTGGCCTGCGACCAGCAACTCGTCGGGCATGCGTTTGCTTTTGCCGGCGAGGCGTTCGCCGCTTTGCGGACCTGTGGCGGCACCGGCGTCGGCTTTGGCGATGGTGGGATTCCAGGGGTGCTGGGCACCGGCGCGTTCGATAAGTTGGACGGTCCAGTGGCCGGCGCAGAAAAGCGGGTCGGTCCACTCGAGGAAGGCGACGACCGGGCCATCGTCGAAGGGGTTCACGAATTCGTTGGCGTAGTAGAGGCGTTCGCGCAGGCGGACGACGGCGTCTTGGGCGCTCTTTTCGCGGTCCAGGGCGCGGCCCACGGTCAAGATGTCGTCGAGGACGGCTTCGACGGATTGGGGGTTGAGGCTGACGATTTGCGGCGGTTTGGGCAGGCTGGCGGCGACGGCGCGGACGGTTGCGAGGTCAATGGAGCAGACTTCGCAGAGGTCTTGGGTCAGGATGACATCAGGAGCGAGCGCGGCGAGGCGGTCGGCAAACAAGGTGTAAAGCGACTGGGGGCCTTGCGGGCTGGCGAGGGCTTCGCGCACTTGCTGGTCGATTGCTGCGGGCTGGGTGGCTGTGACCCGGGGCGCGGTGAGGACGGGCAGGTGAGCGTGGCTTGAAGGATCGGGGGGGTAGTCACATTCGTGGCTTCTGCCGACGAGCATGTCGTGTCCGCCGACCAAGCACGCGATTTCGGTGGCGGAGGGCAAGAGGCTGACGACACGCATGGAAGACTATAGAAGACGAATCACGCGGCGGGTCGTCAGGCGTCGATAATGCTGGACGGCCCGTACGCTGAGGGCTGGGAAAACTGACGGAGAATTGCATGGATCGTGCTTCAGAATCTACTCGTGCTCGATGTGCTTCTCACGCTCGCGCAAAGGCGGCTGCATTGCTGACGGCAATAGCGGGGCTGGCGCTGGCGCCGGTTGTTGCTGCGCAGGTGAAGGCGCAGCCGGTGGAGGAAACCAAGCGCGAGCCGAGGATGGCGAAGCAGGAGCAGAGGCAGGGCGGCAAGCAAGAGGCCGGGTTCAAACAGGAGCCGGGCGTCAAGCAAGAACAGAAGCCGTTGGAAGTGAAGGCGGATGGCAATGGGTTCAAGGTGGTGAACCCCAATGACGTGCCGGCGGCGGCGGCGAACCCGGATGAATTGGTGACGCTGAGCGCGTTTACGGACCCGGTGGAACTCACGACGTTGGTGGATTTGGTCGCGACGAGTTTGCAGATCAATATCGTGATTCGCGGGCAGTTGTCGGGGACGGTTGTTTTCAATGCGCCGGTGCCGGTGAAGAAGGCGGAGTTGATTGGGCTGCTGGACATGCTGCTGGAGCAGCAGAATTTCACGATTACGCAGGATCGCTTTGGCGTGTGGACGGTTGGACCGATTGGCGAACTGAAGCCAGCCATTGGCGGCGAGACGCCCACGACGCGCGTGTTTACCACGCCCAATATTCGGCCTAGTGCGATCAAGCCTGCGATTGAAGCGCAAGGTGGTGCGTCGGCGGGATCGCCTACGAGGCCGTTTACGTATTTGGATGAGCTGGGCATCATCATCGCGACGGATACGCCGAGAAAGCTGGCGTCGGCGGAAGAACTCATCAAGCGGATCATTGAAGAGTTCAACAAGGCGGAGTTCATTCGGCTGCCACTCACGCACATTTCGGCACCGGTGGCGCGTGAGCGGGCGTTGCAGCTTGTGGGGCAGCTTGCGCAGCCGAGTCGCAGTGCGGGCGGCGACCAGGGGATTATTCAGCAGCAGCAGATTCAGGGCATTCCCGGTCAGCCCGGCGCAGCGGCGGCGCTGAACAACATGGGTGACCGGTTGACCGTGGATTCGCAGGGCAATGCGCTGATTTTCCGCGGACTGCCGCAGGAGATCACGGCGGTCAAGAACATTTTGGCGATTATTGACGTGCGTAATGCGCTGGTGCCTCGGCAATATTTTGCGGGATCGTCGGCGAGGCAGATTGCGGATATGGCGCGGGCACAGGGGCTGGGTGAAGTGACGACGATTGCGTCGGTGCAGGATCCGTTTGCGCAGAATTTTGGCGGGAACATCAACCAGCAGTTTGGGCAGAACAACGGCAATCAGGCGTTTGCCATCGGCGGGCCTGTGATGGTGGTGGATGAGTCGCGCGGGAACATCATTTATTACGGCACGCCTGAGCAGCAGGAGCGGCTGGAGGCGCTGATCAAGGAATTGGACACGAAGTCAGATCGCATCACCATCGAGGTGTACAAGGTCAATGACGCGAAGGCGATTGACATTGCGGAAGTGATTCAGAATTTGATATCGAACACGCAGCCTTTGGGCACCAGTGCGCTGCTGCCTGATGGCGGCGGGCGGCAGCAGCAGCCGGTGATTCAGATTCCGCAGCCGGGCGCGAGTGGTGATGGATCGGGGCTGAGTTTGGATAGCGGGTTTGTGATTGCGGATGAATCGAATAACCAGATTTTGGTGAAGGCCCGCGCGGGACAGCAGGGTGAGTTTGCGAAGCTGATTCAGAAGCTGGATCAGCGGCGACTGCAGGTGTATATCGAAGCGAAGATCGTGGCGGTGACGACGGATGATCGCACGCGGTTGGCGTTTGAGACGCAGCTCATCAATGCGAATGGGACGGGTGGGGTTTTGAATACGAATTTTGGGTTGGGGTCGTTTCCGCCTGGCGGGCAGCAACTGCTCAACCGCAAGAACGTAAACAGCAGCCTCAGCGGCTTTACGGCGGCGATTATCAAGAGCGATCAGGTGCCGATCATCATGACGGCGTTGGCGAACGAGACGGATTCGCGCGTGGTGAGCACGCCGCAGTTGCTGGTGGATGACAATGAAGAAGCGAGCGTCGTGAGCGTGGATCGGCAGCCGACGAGTTCGTCGCAGACGACCGAGGGCGGGAATCAGATTGTGTCGGCGGGGCAGTCGGCGGAGGCTGGAACGCAACTGAAGGTGAAGCCGCAGATTTCGAGTGCGGGGTACTTGCGGCTGGAGTATGAGTTGGAGCTTTCGAGCTTTACGGGTGAGGCGCAGACGGTGGGTAGTACGGTTCTGCCGCCGCCGAGCCAAGTGAACACGCTCAAGAGCGACAGCATCACGGTGCCGAGTGATTCGACGGTGGTTGTGGGCGGGTTGGTGGTGGATCAAGACACGAAGACGGTTGCGAAGATTCCGCTTATTGGTGATATCCCAATCTTCGGCAAGCTGTTTAGCGATACGCGCAAGGGTGATCGGCAGACGCGGCTGTATGTGTTCTTGACGCCAAGGATTTTGCGTGATCCGGGGTTTGAGGATTTGCGACTTCTGACGCAAGGGCCGTCGAACGCTGCGAAGGTGAAGGGAGATATTCCGTCGCTTGCACCGCAGTCGATTGATATCAACAAGGCGGCGACGCAGCTTGTGCCGACGGCGGCGCCGGTTCGTGATGGTGTGGTGGAGCGCGAAGTGGTGCCGGTGGAAGAAGAGTAGAAGAAGGCACTGGGCACTGGGCATTGGGCATTGGGCATTGGGCATTGGGCATTGGGCATTGGGCACTAGGGAAAGGCAGGAAGCGGTACGCGTGGCGAAGAATGGCAGTACGAGTTTGGTGAAGAGCAATGGGTCTGCCAATGGCGCGTCCAACGGGGTGCATGCGCCGACGGGGATGGAGTTGGCGCGGCTGGCGCAGCTTTTGGCGCCGTTGCCTATTTCGGCGGAGCAGTTGAAGGCGTTTCCGGCTATTGATGGGTCGGATGTTGAGCCTTGGGATGTGCTGCTGAGCATTCTCGCGCTGGATGAGCATCAGGGGTTGCAGATGCTGGCGCAGCGGACGGGGCTGCGATTTGTGAGTGAGCCTTCGCTGAGTGAATCGGCGAGCAAGTTTTATGAAGTGGTGCCGCCCACGCTTGCGCGGAATAAGTTGGTGGCTGGGCTGGAGTCTGACGGGAACACGATGACGGTGGTGACGGCGCAGCCCATGCAGCCGGCAGTTTTTGCGATGTTGGAAGAGCTGCTGGCGATGCCTTTGCGGTGCGTGCTTGCGCCGCGGGCGAGCGTGGCGAATCTGATCAATCGCGGGTATGAGCAGCGGCAGGACCTGGTGACGGAAATCATCGAGGAAATGCCGCTGGATGAGCGGGCGATTGCGAGTGCGGCGGGTGCGGCGGGCAGCAGCACGGACTTGTTGCAACTGGCGCGGCAGGGGCCGGTCATTCGGCTGGTGAACATGATTTTGTTTGAAGCTCTGCGAAGGCGCGCGAGCGATGTACACATTCACCCGATGGAACAGAAGCTGGTGATTCGCTTCCGCATTGACGGGATGCTGGTGGATGCGTTCAGTCCGCCACTTTCGCTGGCGCCGGCGATTTCGTCGCGTATGAAGGTGATGACGGAACTGGATATTGCGAATCGGCATAGTCCGCAGGACGGGCACACGAGTGTGCGTGTGGGCAGCCGGAAGGTTGATATTCGGTTTTCGTGTATTCCGACGGTGTATGGCGAGCGGCTGGTGCTGCGATTGCTGGACCAGAGCTCGACGCAATTGAGCCTGGATGAAATCGGCATGTCGCGCGATATGCAGGCGCAGCTGATGGATTTGGTGGAGCGGCCTAACGGGATTATCTTGGTGACGGGGCCGACGGGTAGCGGTAAGACGACGACGCTGTACGCGGCGCTGTCGCGCGTGGACCGGGCGAGCCGGAACGTGATGACGATTGAAGATCCGGTTGAGTATCACCTTGACGGGATTTCGCAGATGCAGGTGAACCCCAAGCGCGGGGTGACGTTTTCGACGGGACTGCGGGCACTTTTGCGGCAAGACCCCGACGTGATTCTGGTTGGTGAAATTCGCGATGCGGAGACGGCGCAACTGGCGATTCAGGCGAGCTTGACGGGGCACTTGGTGTTGGCGACGCTGCACACCAATGACGCGCCGAGTGCGGTGCCGCGGCTGGTTGATATTGGGATTGAGCCGTACTTGATCACGAGCAGTTTGCTGGCGGTGGT
Source organism: Phycisphaerae bacterium (assembly GCA_014192545.1). Lineage (GTDB taxonomy): Bacteria > Planctomycetota > Phycisphaerae > Phycisphaerales > UBA1924 > BJHL01. The sequence goes on from BJHL01000001.1 coordinate 39,111, forward strand.
TGCGCAGCGGTTGGTACGGCGGACGTGCAGCACGTGCGGCGGCGGGGGCGTTTCTCCCAATGGCGGGCGGTGCGAGATGTGCTTTGGCACTGGGTATCGCGGCCGATTGGCGGTGTATGAGATCATGACGATGAACGACGAGTTGCGGCGTGCGTCGGGTGAGCGGATGGACGCGGTGATGCTGTATGAGATTGCGAAGCAGCATGGGTTCAAGCCGATGCGTGAGGATGGGCTGCGGAAGGTGCAGCTTGGGTTGACGGATGAGCAGGAAGTGTTTAGGGTGTTGCATTGAGGAGGGGAGCGGGGAGCGGGGAACGGGGAGCGGGGAGCGGGGAGCGGGGAGTGGGGAGATTCTCGTAGCTACGCTTGGGCGTGTCTGAGCCGATCACTATCAATTTTGCGAAGCCGATTGGGTTGTTTCCGCTGGAGGCGGTGTCGTTGTTGCCTCAGCAGGTGATTCCGCTGCACATTTTTGAGCCTCGGTATAAGCAACTGGTGCAGCACGCGCTGGATTCGACAGGGCTGATTGCGATGGCTGTGTTTGAGGGTGGGGCGTGGCGGCAGCAGTATCACGGTCGGCCGGCGATTCGGCCGGCGGTGTGCGTGGGGCACATCGTGCGGCATGAGGATTTGGAGGGTGGGCGGCTGAATGTGTTGTTGCAGGGGGTGTGTAGGGCGACGGTGGTGCAGGAGCTGCCGGCGAGCGAGGAGCGGCTGTATCGCGTTGCGATGTTGTCGCCCATGAGTGATGATGAGGGCGAGCTGAGTTTGGATGACACACTCAATGACGCGAGGAGTCAGATCACGACGATGCTGGCGGATGGGCCATTGGCGAAGTTGGCGGCGGCGGGGCCCGTGCTGGAGTATTTGCGTAATGATGAGATTCCAACGCCCGCGCTGCTTGAGCTGGTAAGTGTGGCGCTGGCGACGAATCCGACGGTGCGGTATCAGCTATTGGCAGAGCCAGATGCGAAGCAGCGGGCACGGGTGCTGCTGGCGGAGCTTGAGCAGTTGGCACGGCTGGTGCGGCTGGCGCAGCAGCAGTGTCCGGAAGAGTGGCCCAAGGGTGCGAGTTGGAATTGATTGGGAGGGGTTGTGGGGGTTGTGATGGGGTTTTGGGACGTTTTTGGCGGGGAAGTTGAGAGATTGATGGCGAGGTGCCTGGCCCAATCGCACGGTTAGAGCAAGGAGTTATGCCATGCACATGAGCCGAGGAGTGCGGAGTGGTTGTCTGATCGCTGCGCTGGTTGCGAGCGCGGGTGGTGCGTTCGCGAAGCCTGAGAACGGTGAGAAGCGAGACAAGCTGGCTCGCATGACGGCGGTGAAAAGTGAAACTCCCACGAGCATGAAAGTGGTGACGAGCAACGAGCGAGGCGGCAGCAAGACGGTTGAGGTGCAGCGGGAGAAGACGGAAGATGGGATGCAAACCACGCGGCATGCGACGGTGACGACGGCGAACGGCACCACGGTGGTGAACGACGACACGTGGACGCGCACCAAGACCGAGAATGGCTCGCAGGTTTCGCGGTCGGGCAAGAGCACGGTGATCAAGCCGAGCGGCGAGAGCAAGACGGCGACGCGCAGCAGTCTTTCGACGCGCGATGGGAAGACGGTAACACGGGTGAGCGCTAGCACCGGGCCGGAGGGGAGGACGCGCAGCGTGAACGCGAGCGCGGTGGGCGGCGAGGGCGGCGTGAAGCTGAACAAGCAAGTCAAGCGGCGGGATGGGTCAACCGTGACACGCAGCGGCGAGGTGAAGGTGGAGAAGACGGAAGAAGTTCCGTCGCCGGGTACAACGACTGATGCAAAGAGCGACGCGAACAAGGATGCGAAGACTCAGCCGGTTGCGGGTGAGTAGGTGCTGGGGGCGGCTTCAGGACCGATGACAGAATAAAGCGGTTCTCTCCCCTCGCGCCGGCGTCGGACGTCAGTATTGGCGGCCACGCCGGCGGCTTTTCGTTGGTAATTGATTGGGAAATACCGAAATTCTGTCGCGTAGTGTCCCACCAGTCGTGGGACAGCGCGGAATGTAAACGCTTTCCGAGCGAAGGCTTAGCGATTGTGACGACTTCACATTGTGTTCGTGAGGCGTTTGCGTTTCTTGCGTGCGTCCGGTATTCTACAGACGTCTGTTCTCACGAGGGTGGCGGGGTGCCAGCCGAAGAGGACCAGACGACGTGGAGACTCGCATGACGCGTTTGATGATGGCGATGGCATTGGCGGGCACGTCGATGGTGGCGAGCGCGCAGGACGCGACGAGCGGTCGCGATGACAGGGGCATGTTCATCAAGGCGGGGGACACGAAGCTGAGCGTGGGCGGGTTTGCGCAATTTCGGTATTACGCGAATTTTCGCGATGATGCAGGTGACAACGAGGACTTCACGAGCGGCTTTACGACGCGGCGAACGCGGCTGAATTTTCAGGGCAATCTCACGAAAGAGCTGAGCTTTCGTGTGGATGGAGATGTGATGCCCGGCACGGGTGTGTTTGGCAACACCACCGACACGTACTTGGATTACAAGATTGATGACAACTTCTCGGTGCGGCTGGGGCAGTTCAAGCCGCCACTGCTGAAGGAAGAGTTGATCAATGATCTGAACCAGCAGTTTGTGGAGCGCCGGCAACTGAATGCAGCGTTTACCGGCTTGAGGTCGCAGGGCATTCAACTTGGGTACAACGCGGAGAAGTTCCGCGGTTGGGCGATGTTGAGCGATGGACTCAAGGCTAGCAATACCGATTTTGACAGCAATCGAGAAAGCGATTACGCGTTGACGGGCCGCGTGGAACTGATGTGGGCAGGAGATGACTGGAAGCGGTTTGATCGCTTCACGAGCTGGCGCGACAGTGAGTATGCGGGGACCATTGGCGGCGCGGTGCACTATCAAGATGGTGGCGAGACCGGCGGCACCACGGACCAGAGTGTGCTGGTGTACACGCTGGATGCAATGGTGCAAGGCAATGGCTGGAATTTGTTCGCGGCGGGCGTGGGTCGCAACACCGAGCCCGCAACTGGCAGCAGTGTTGATGATTTTGGCGTGATGGTGCAGGGTGGGTACTTTGTCAGTGACCAGACTGAGCTGTTCGCGCGGTATGCGTTTGTGAGTCCTGACGACAATCGCACCAATGGTAATGACTTCAATGAAATTGGCGTGGGCGTTGGGTACTACTTCTTCCCCAAGAGCGTGGCGGCGAAGTTCACGGCGGATGTGAACTGGGCGCTGGATGACCAGGCAGGCAGCGGCGATGTGGTACAGGCCAGCAGCATTGACGGCTTTCTTGCGAGCGGCAGTGATGACCAGATTTTCATTCGGTTGCAGATGCAGATTCAGTTCTGATTTGTGCGAACGTCTACAAACGTCTTGTGACAAGCCCGGTGATTGACGGGTTTGTTGCGTTTTGGAGTCGATGCGCGGGGCGGTGTGGGTATCTACGCTGAGGCGTGGCACTGCTTGAAGCGCGGAATCTTCGGAAGTCGTTTCACTCTCGCACGGTGGTGCAGGATGTGTCGTTTGATGTTGAGCGGGCGGAGGTTGTGGGGTTGCTGGGGCGCAATGGCGCGGGAAAGACGACCAGCTTTCGCATGGCGATTGGGATGATTGATCCTGATAAGGCCAGCGGAGCGAAGATTACCTTTGATGGGCAGGATGTCACCGCATTGCCCATGTATCAGCGGGCGCGGCGCGGGATGGGGTATTTGAGCCAAGAGCCCAGCATCTTCGGTCGGCTGACGTGTGAAGAGAACTTGCTGGTGATTTTGGAGACGCTGGGGATTGCGAAATCTGAGCAGCTTGCGCGGGCGGGAGCACTGTTGGAGCAGTTTGCGCTGCTGCATAAGGCGAAGCATCCGGCGAGGACTTGCAGCGGCGGGGAGCGGCGGAAGTTGGAGATTGCGCGGGCGCTGGTGACGCAGCCGAGGCTGATTTTGCTCGATGAGCCCTTCAGCGGCGTGGATCCGATTGCGGTGGAAGAGTTGCAGAGTGAGATTCGGCGGCTGGCGGAGCGGGGGATTGCGATTTTGATTACGGATCACAACGTGCAGCAGACGCTGCGGGTGTGTGATCGGGCGTGCATTATTGTGGAGGGGAAGAAACTGGCGGAGGGGACGCCTCGGGAACTGATCAACAATGAGATGGTGAAGAAGGCGTATTTGGGCGGGTTGTTTCGTGGGGATGAGTTTGATGCGGCGCGAGCGGGTGCGAAGTAGGAGCGAGGCCGACATGGTGCGAAGCGATAAACGGGTGCGAAGCTATGAACGATGGTTGGTGGTCGGGCTTGTGGGCGCGGTGGGCGTGCTGGGTGGCTGCATGTCGCGGCGGGTGAGCATTACGAGCGAGCCGGCGGGGGCGACGGTGACGGTCAATGACGTGGAGATTGGGCGCACGCCGGTTGATGCGGACTTTACGTATTACGGGGTGTATGACGTGCTGGTGATGAAGGAGGGGTTTGAGCCGCTGCGGACGAAGGCGAAGGCGAGAGCGCCGCTGTATGAATTTCCGCCGGTTGATTTGGCGGCGAGTGCGGTGCCGACGGGGGTGGAGACGGTGGTGAAGTGGCACTTCACGCTGTCGCCCATGTTGGAGCGGACGCAGACGGCGGAGGAATTTGAGCGGGGGATGATGGAACGGGCGCGGGAACTGCGGGGGAAGTGATTGGCGGGCTCTACGCAGGCCTGGTTCACCGCGATGAACGAATGCGAAAAAGCGGGCGGTGTAACGAGCCTTCGTTTACCACAGAGGCGCAGAGACACAGAGAAAGGCAGGAGATGGGGTTGGGTTTTGTCCCGATTTTGACTCCTGCCTTTTTGTTTTCAACACATGCATCGCTGCATTGAACTCCTGCCTTTATCCTCTGCGTTGCTTCGCCTCTGTGGTGAATGGATTAGCGCGCGGGGATGCCTTTGATCGTGACGCCGGCGGGGATGTTTTTGGTGACGACGGCTCCGGCCCCCACTGTGACGCGCGGGGCGATGGTGAGGCCTGGGATGACGCGGGAGCCGATGCCTAGCAGGGTGTCTTCACCAACTTTGACCGTCCCGGCGAGCACCGTTCCCGGAGCAATATGGGCGTTCTCGCCAATGTCACAATCATGCTCGATGACGCTGGCGGTGTTGATGATGGCGTGATCGCGAATGCGGGCGCAGGCGTGGATGACGGCGTGGGGGCCGACGTAGACGCCTTTGCCGAGGATGGCGGTGGGGTCGATGGTGGCAGTCGGATGCACGAGCGTGACGGCGTGGTCGGTCAGGGCATCGCCAAAACGCGAAAGGAGTACGCGGCGGGAGGCGAGGTCTCCGAGCGCAAGGATGCACGTGATGCCGGGGCGGGGTGTGAAGTCGCGCAGCGGGCCAAGGCGAGGCAGGCCTCGTTTGAGGCTGAGCGGCGCTTGATCGCTGTCGTCAACGAAGCCGGCGACATGCACGCAGGCAGCCAGGGCGGCCGAGAGGACGACCTGTGCGTGGCCGCCACCGCCGATGAGGATGAGAGGCAGCGGTGCAGGTCGGGATGAATCGGAAAGGCGAGCCACGCGGGGGATATCGGCCTTTGGCCGGGCGATGCGTGAACGGTCGAGTTACAGACCCTACGACGCAAGTCAGCCAGGACGACAGAGGGAGGATGGGCTGCAGCGAGCAGCCTGGTTTCACGATAACCGAGGGATGCAGCAGCGAGCGATGACAGCAGCGGAGCAGAAGGCTTGTACGCGTCGGCCACCGGCGTTGGGCTCGATTGCAGGTAGCATGTTTGCGGGTGCGCTGATGGGCGTGGTGACGGGTATTGCGCTGGTCTGCGTGCCGCTGGGGTTATTTGGGGTGGTGAACTCGTTCTTCAAGTGGTTGCCACCTGCGTTTCTTGCGCCGTATCGCACAGAGCTGCTGATTGGCTGCGGGATATGGGTGGCGGGGTGGGCGGGTGTCGCCGGGTTCATGCAAGTGCTGAGTTTCAGAAGGATGACGCAAACGGGCGCGGCATTGGCGCAGGACTTAGCCGGAGGGGTGGTCAATGTCCAGACTCACGTGATCGTTGAGGCGATCAGCCTGCGGGTGGACAGCGAGCACGACGGCCTTGCATATGTGATGCGAAGCACGTCGGGCGAGGTTTTCTTCACGATTCATGAGGGGTCGGCGTGTCAGGAAGACATCGGTTGGCGGACCAAGCTGCGAGGGCATGATCCACGGCTGGACGAGTGGCGGCCCTCACGCGAGATGGTGACAGCGACCACGCCCCATGCCGGATTGGTTGTGAGCGCAACATTCGGTGGCGAGGCGATAACGATGCCTTTGCGCATCTACGAAGGCGAAGATCTGTTGGAGAAACTGACGGGCGAGGGAGATGTGCAGCGGGTGACGATGACATGGGACGAGTTTGTGCGCGCATTTGTGAGCGATGCGCGACTGATGCATTATGCGGCGGAGTGCAGCGAGTGCGACTACGACCTGAGCGCGACGGAACCGGAGCCGGACGGGGGGTATCGCTGCTCAGAATGCGGACACGTGCGGCGGCCCGTTGAGACTGAGGCTCTGCGGCGGTCGGCATGACCAATGCTGGGGACTTATCGGCTGGCGATACCGGCCGAAATGAGCTATGCGCGGCGTTGGAAAACCGTTACAATCAATTCATGGCTCGCATGCTTTCATCCAGTGGCGTGATGCAGGACCCGGCGGTGATGTTCCCCAAGTTGGCGGAACTGATTGGCTATTTGGATTCGATTGACCATCGCGCGGACTTGGCGACGCTGGGGCGGCTGCTCGCGAAGCTGGATGTTTCGCGGTGTGATATCGCGACGACGTGCATCTTTGGCGTGAAGGGATACCGGCGTAATTGCATCAGCAAGAGCGAGTGGTATGAACTGGTGGCGTGTTGTTGGCATAGCGGCGATCGCACGCCTATTCATGACCATCGCGGGGTGAGCTGCGCGTTCAAGGTGGTTGAGGGCGAGGGAACTGAAATTCGCTTTGCGGAAACGCCTAGCGGATTGATTTGTCCGACGATGAGTGTGAAGATGCCCACGGGGTATATCTGTGCGGCAGATGACAGTGATATTCATCAGGTGGCGAACATGCAGGCGGCGGGGCAGGACCTGATCACGCTGCACATTTACAGCCCGCCTATTCGGAAGATGCACACGTATGAATGGGGTGCGGCGAGCACGGTGGAGGCGGGGGATTGTTACGAGACGCCGTGCTGAGAGGAAGGCACTGGGGACTGGGCACTGGGGACTGGGCACTGGGGACTGGGGGGAAGGCAGTCAGCGTGCGATGCGGGCGGTGAGGGTGACGATGGCGCCTTTGGTGGGGCCGCCTGGGGTTTCGTGGATGTTGGCGAGGGTGATGTCGCCTCCCAGCGTGTGGGCGAGGGTGCGGGCGCGGGTGAGGCCTAGGCCTCGTTTGCGGCCAGCAGGCTTTTCGCTGAAGAATGGGTCCATGGCGTGGCGCAGGGCTTTTTCGCTGAAGCCTGAGCCGTTGTCCATGACTTCGAAAGCGATGCGGTCACCTTCGCGCAGGGCGACGATGCGGATGTTGCCTTCGGGGTTGCTTTCGACGGCGTTGGTAACGACTTCAGTAAGCGCGGCGACGAGGAGTTCGGTGTCGAGGCGCACGGTGTTGGGGGCGCGGGAGAGATCGACATCGACTCGGGTGTCGGCACAGGCGCGGATGAGGGATTGGCCCACGACGCGCTTGACGACTTCGTGCATGATGCAATCGGTGATGCTGGGCTGGGGGGCAACGCTGAGCAGGTGAAGGCTTTGGATGAGGTCGCTGAGTTCTTTGGCGGCGCCGGCGATAGCGGTGGCGGCGGCTTTGTCGCGATCGTCTTTAAGGCGCAGGCTGAGGAGCTGGGCGCGGCCAGCGATGACGGCAAGGGGGTTGTTCATCTCGTGTGCGGCACCGGCGGTGACTTCGCCCAGTTTGGCGTAGGCCTCTTGGTGGGCGATGACGGCCTGAGCTTCGGCGAGTTGGCGGGTGCTTTCGACGAGTTGTTCGTGCATGCGGGCGGCGCGGGTTTGCTCGATGGCGGCGCGGAGGGCGTTGCTCCAAGCGGCGAAGAGGGGTTGCAGCAGCGTGCGCAGGACGGGGGGTACTTCGCGCTCGCAGATGAGGGCGCCGCAACTGCCGTAGGTGTCGGCGGTGATGGGCGTGACCCAGAGGGGCAGGACGCGCAGGCGGCGGATGTCGGGCGCGCTGCTGAGGTGGTCGGCGAGTTCGTTGAGGAGGCTGGAGAGTGTGCCCAAGGAGCCCGGGGTGGCTGCGCTGCTGGCGAGCATTTCTCCCAGAGCGTCGGTGTTGTCGCTGGTCCAGACGTTGATGGCGTGATCGTGCAGCGGGACGGTGGGGACTGGGCTGCTGAGCAGGCGCCAGTCGTTGCCGGGTTCTTCGCGCAGGAGGAGGCAGGCATAGCCTGGGCCCAGGGTGGCGCGGGCACTGGCGACGACAGCGGTTGCAGCTTCGTGCACAGTGCGGGCGGCGCGGGTGGAGGCGTGGAAGGAATCGATTGCGCTCAAGATTCGCTGCATCGCGTGGGCGTGTTTGGCTTGTTCGTGAAGCTGGACGTTGAGCGCGCTGAGGTGCTGGGTGACGTTGGCGAGGCTCTCGATGAAAAGCTGGGGCGTGGTGAGTTGGTCGATGCCTAGCAATTGGAGTCGCTGGGCGACGAGGTCTTGCAACTGCGGCATGAAGGAGGAAGGTTCGGCGGTGATGCCGAGCTTTTGCCAGAGGGTTTTGACGTTGAGGACGGTGTCGTAATCGCCTGACCAACCCAGGTGCAGTTCGCGGCAGAGGGCACGAGCGGCGGTGACGACGGTGATGATGTCTTTGCTGGCGACGGCGGCAGTGGCCTGCGCGGGCTGGTCGTGGAGCCAGATGGTTTCTTGCAGGCTTGGGGGGAGATTCCAGTGGGCGGCGAGGCGCTTGCCGGCGGTGTGGTGGTCGAGTCCTAGCAGTTCACGCTCGATGGTTGCGCTGCGGACGCGGCGTTTGGCGGCGAGAGCGAGAACACGGTCGTAGGCCTTGGGCAGGACGAAGCTGAGGGCGATGCGGCCCACGCTGTGAAGCAGGCCTGCGAGGAAGGCTTCGTCGCGGACGTGCTTGAGATGCGGGACACGCTCGACGAGCATTTCGGCGGCGACGGCGACGGCGATGGAGTGCTTCCAGAGACCTTGTTTGTCGAAGACTTCGGGCGCGAAGTCTTCGCTGGCATTGGCGATTTGGTTGTCGAGGCGGGCCTTGGCTTCGTCGCGCGCGACGAGGTCGCAGACGCAGACGCTGAGGACTGAGTTGCGGACGGCGTCGATGCCCATCATGACGACGGCGCGTTTGACACTGGTGATTTTTTCGCCCAGGCCTTTGTCACTTTTTCGGCAGAGGCCCAGGATGCGGCTGGCGAGGGCGGGGTCGCTCTCGATGATAGAGGCGATGTCGTCCATCTCGACATCACTCGCGCTGCTAATGCGGATGATGCGAGCGGAGACGGCGGGGAGGGTGGGGAGCGCGTCGATGCGCTCCAAGATTAACTCCACTTGGCGCGCGGGCGTGTGGCGTCCGTTATGCGGGACGCGGGCGAAGTCGAGGATGGCTCCGGGGGTTGCCACCATGTGAAACTCGAGCGAAACTGGGCTTATGCCGCGACGGCGTGTTCTCCGCCGGGCTGGTCTGAGGACGTGCCTGCAGCGTCGATGCCCAGCAGATCGCTCATGCGTTTGGAAAGTTCGTTGATGGAGAAAGGCTTGGGGAGGAAACCGTCGGCACCAGCTTTGAGGAGCGTGTCGATTTCTTCGCGGCGGACGACGCCTGAGATGATGAGGATTTTGGTGTCGGTGAAGGCGGGGTTTGCGCGGATGCGCGAGCAGACGACGTTGCCGTTGATGTCGGGGAGCATGTAGTCGAGGATGATGAGATGCGGCTTGACGTGCTCGGTGAGCATGCCGGCGTCGTAGCCTGTGCCAGCGGTGTGGAGTTGGAGGCGGTCGTCGCGGCTGAGCATGTCGCGGTACATCTCGAGGATGTCGGTGTCGTCTTCGACGAGGAGGACGCGCTTTTTTCCGGCTTCGAGGATGTTGGTTGGGATGTGATTGGCTTTCATGAAGCGCAGGAGTTCATCGCGCGGGATGCGGCGGAACTTGGAGCCTGGCACTTTGAAGCCTGTGAGCCGGCCTGCGTCAAAGCAGCGGATGATGGTCTGTTGGCTGATTTTGCAGAGCAGAGCAGCTTCACCTGTGGTAAAGACGCGTTTGCTGGCGATGTCAGCTGGGAGTTGTTCTTGCGACATGACGCGACCCTCACGAGACTGGACGATACCTGCGAAGCGGCAGCAAACTTACCCAGTTTGCCTAAACCGCCAACGTGATATCGAAAGAATCGCGGACGCACTTCACGCGGAGTTTGATGGGGGGCTGCGAGTTATCAGGGCATTGCGGGCGGCGATGTGGGCCAAGGTCCGGAATTGCGCGGGGGTGGCGAATCAGGACTGGGCGGCGGGGGTTTGAGCCGCTGCGGTTTCGCGGGCATCGACGATTTGTTCCATTTCGAGGACCCAGTCTTCGAGCGGGACGTGGCGGTAGAGGTCGAGCTCGATGGCGTTGCCTTTGAAGGTTGGGTGGTCTTCGCGCGTGCGGAGGGTGATGTAGAACTTCTCCCACTTGCTTTTGTCGAACTCGATGATGTCGGCGGGGGTGAGGGTTGCGCCGCTGGGGAGCGTGAGGGTTTTGGTGGCGGGGTCCCATTTGTATGAGATGGCTTTGACGCGAAGCATGAGCAGGGCGATCCAGCCGAAGACGGCTGCACCGACGGCGGCGATGGCCCACTGGCTGGGAATGTCCCACCAACTGAGCGGCGACGGGGCTTTGGGTGCGGCTCCGGCTTCGGCTTTGGTGAATCGGTTGCGAAGTTGGACGAGGCGTTCATCGGCACTGCCGACGGTGACGGGTTTGCCGTCTTCGATGCGGAAGTCGGTGCGGGGGAAGGCGGTGTTGGCTGGATTGAGTTGGTTGATGAGCTTGAGCTGGGTGAGCCAGTCGAGCATGGCTTTTTCGTCGGCACTGAGGCTGGCGTTGTCTTTTTGTTTAGAGAGGAGTTTGCTGAGTTCGGTGGCGGGGTCTTTGACGGTGGCTTGATCGTTGCTGATTTTGCTGGCGTTTTGCAATTCGGAGAGGTGTTGGAACTCGCCGAATTCGGCGGCACGCGCGCCGCGCTTGGGGTAGACGATGATTGCATCGACGATGCCCCAGATGAGCAGGGCGAGGAAGGCGGCGGCGATGAGGATCATCTTCAGCGCCCACTTTTTGTTGACGACAGTGGTTTGCATGCCGGTGGAAGTGGTGGCGGCGCTGGGTTGTTGCTCGGCCATGGTTACTCACTGAAACGAAGTTCCCCTGCACGCCGCGTGACGTGCCGAATGCGAACTGTAGCGAGATACATCGACGCGAAGGGCGGAGGGGCTTGACCGTGGGGGGTGAGGAGCGACGAACTTGGTATGATGTTTTGGCGGCTGCGCGAGACGGCGGCGGGCGGGCGGCGTCTCATTGCGGACGGATTGAGCGTGAACGACTGGAACCGAAGGAGCAAGCCATGAGCGGAGTGCGTCGACGTGAAGCTTTGTTTGGACTGGGAGCGTTGGCGGCGAGTGCGGCGTTTATGCGCGGCGGGGCGGCGGCTGTGCAGCCTGCGGGTGACAAGGCGGTGATGCAGACCAAGCCGGCGGAGAAGCCGCAGCAGGGGGCGGGGTTTTACAGGTTCAAGGTGGGAGAGGTTGAGTGTTACTCGATTGGCGATTCGCAGGCGAGGATGGATCCGTTTCCGCTGTGGGGGGAGAATGCATCGGAGGAGGCAGTGGCGGCGGCACTGAGGGCGTCGGCGTTGCCTGCGAAGCAGAACTTGATGCACTTTAATGTGCTACTGATGAAGACGGGGAGTGAGACGTGGCTGGTGGATGCGGGCAATGGGCCGGCGCGGGCGGAGCCGGGGATGCTGATGAAGCACCTCGGGACGCTGGGCGTGAAGGCTGAGGATGTGTCGGGGATTGTGCTGAGCCACTTGCATGGCGATCACTTTGCGGGATTGATGGATAAGGATGGGAAGCTGGTTTTCACGAACGCGAAGTATTTCTTGAACGCGACGGAGTGCGAGTTTTGGTCACGCACGCCTGACTTGAGTAAGACGAATTTGAACGCGGATTGGAAGAAGGGGATGATCGAGGGTGCGCAGAAGACACTGATAGCTCTGGAGGCTTCGGGCAAATTGAACATGGTCGATGATGGGGCGAAGCTGACGAGCGGCATCAGCGTGAAGAAGACTGGCGGGCACACGCCTGGACACCAGACGGTGGTGGTTGAAAGTGGCGGCAAGCGATTTGAGATGTTGGCCGATGCGGTGCACCACTATGTGCTGAGCTTTCAGCATCCGGAGTGGCACTTGCACTTTGATTATGACGCGAAGGAAGGTGCGCGGGCGCGGCGCGAGGTGCTGAGTCGCGTGGCGAGTGATGAGTCGCTGGTGATGTGCTATCACACGCCTTGGCCTGGGGTTGGGCGGGTGATTCGCGAGGGGGATGGGTTTGCGTGGATGCCGATGGTGTGGGAGTGGTGAGGTTGGCAGGTTGAAATTGGAAATTGAAAACGCACGGGTGTTGGCCCGTGCGTTTTCATTTTTTGGGGAATGGGGGGAGGTTTTTGGGTGGTGGATCCGGACCTTCGCAGGGCCTCAGGTCCGGCGTCGGGGAGTTACAAGCAGGGGCCGCCGGCGAGGACGCTGAAGAAGGCGGTGACATCGGTGTCTTCGGGGAAGACGTTGTTGTTGTTGAAGTCGATGTCGTCGCATTCGGGGCAACTCGCGCCGGCGAGGACGCTGAAGAAGTCGATGACGTCTTGATCTTCGGGGAAGACTTCGTTGTTGTTGAAGTCGATGTCGTTGCACTCGCAGGAGAGGGGCACATAGTCGTTGTCGAGGTCGTTTGGACCGAAGACGTAGATGGAGGCGTTGTCGATGAGGTGGACTGCGCTGCCGGTGGCGTCGGAGCGGGCGCCCAGACCGATGCGGGCAACGTAAGGCGTGTAATTGATGGGTTGGTTGCCGAAGAGGCGGTAGGTTGTAGCGGTGGGCTGGCCGGGATTGGTTGTGATTTTCACGGTCATGCCGGCGGGGCCGTAGATGACTTCGGCGCGGCGCCAGGTGTCGTCGGCGAGATTGCCGACGGCGGCGGGGATGTCGACGCGAGCGACTGTGTTGAGATCGAGAATGATTTGAGCGTACCAGCCGGCGCCGTCGTTGTCGAACTTGACACCCATGGTGCCGCTGAAGGTGGGACCGTTTTCGTCCCACGGGTAGTTCGCGGAATACTGCGCGGCGTTGACGGCGAAGAGGCCTATGCCGCGGTTTTGCGTGCCGGCGATGCGGAAGTCGAAGGCGACGCGGAAACGATCGGTGGGACGCGTAGAGAAGGGTTGGCGAACGAGCGATGCTTCGCTATTGGCGGCGAACGGCGTAATGCGCACGACGCCTGATTGCACGGTCGCGCCGTTGAGGCTCCAGGTGCCTGGGCCATCGGTAAAGTCGGTCTGTTCGGCGATAGTGGATTCGCAGTCGTCGGGGACGCCTGAGCGGTCGCAATCGGTGGAGAGGCCGGAGTCGATTTCGCACTCGTCAGGAATCGTGTTGCCGTTACAGTCGGCGAGCGTGCCTGCGAGGATTTCGTCAGGATCGCTAATGCCGTTGGCGTTGCAATCTTCGGGCGCGACGTAGGAGAGCTTGATGATGTTGCTGCCGCGCTGGGTGGGATCTTCGAAGGATTGTTCGGTGTAGAGATCGCAGAAGTAGAGACCGTCGGGACCGACGGCGATGGCGCTGGCACTGCTTTTGCCAAAGCCGTTGTAGATGGCGATGGGGCGCGGGCCGGCGATGCGGGTACCTGTGCTGTCGATGATGAATTCGGTGACGACTTTTTCGAGGCTGCTGCCGGGACCACTGGCCCAGGTTGCGCCAGACTGCGTGACATACGCGCGGTTGGCATAATGAGCAGGAAAGCCGCTGTTGTTGTAGACACCTTGCTCGATGAAAACGATATCGACGGGTGCGGTTGCGGGGACCCAGTTGTACGTGGCGAAGTTGTACATGCTTTCGTCAGAGCCATCGAAGCCGTAGTTGCGGCCACTGACGAGGCGGGCGAGGCGGTCGGTGCCTGGGCCGTTTTCGACGAAGAAATACTGGCCGTCGCTCTGGCGGAAACTGCCGCCGAAGGGATTGCGATAGCCATAGCCGTAGATGTAGTCGCGATGATTGATGCCGTCGTTGGCGTCGTAGAAGGGGTTGTCGGTGGGAGCCGAGCCGTCTTTTGCGACGCGCATGATTTTGCCGAGGGCGGAGTTGAGATTTTGACCGGCGGTGATGTCGAAGCCGTCGCCCATGTGAACGAGGATGTTGCCGTCGGGGGCGAGGGCGACGTTGCTGATCTGGTGGCTGGGGCCTTGCTCGAAGGGAAAGAGATCGAGGACGGTGGTGATTGTGTCAACAGTGCGGCCGCCGTCGACGCTGGTGAGCTTCATGAGCTTGGGGTGCGCCGGGCCGATGTCGGGATTGCCGCTGCGGGTGTAGAGGACGCTGGCGTAGATGTCGCCATTGGTGTCAACGTCGATGCCTGCAAGGCCCATTTCTCCCGAGCCTGGGAAGCTGCCGGTGGGGTTGAAGTTGATGAGGCCAGTCGCGAAGGTTTGCACGGTGCCGTTGCGGAGAACGACTTTGATGTCGCCGTAAAGCTCGGTGACGTAGAGGAACGGATCGGTCGGATTTGGGCCTGCGTTGGGCTTGAAGGCAATGTGGACGGGCAGTTGCAAGCCCGTGGCGAATCGGCTGGCTTTGAAGTCAGGGGCGGTGTCCCACGGAGCTTCGTTGGGGCGTGCGAGGACGGTGAAATTTGGTTCGGTGTCGCCTGATTGCACGACGAAGGTGCTGCCGTTACTGCCGACCCAGAAAGCGGCGGTGGTATTGGTTGGTTGATTGGCGATGGCGGGCAGGAAGACTGTGCGCAGGCGGCCTTCGGTGTCACGGAATTGCAAGTCGAGGGCGGGGAGGTTGAGCAGCGAGCCTTCGGACTCGATGAGGACCTTGACGCTCATGTGCATGTTGAGCGCGGGCGGATTGGTCAGGGCGTTGCCCGTGTTGGATGCAGTGATGTCGAGCATGCTTGCGCCGCAGCAGCCGGCGACGAGGCGAATGCGCGGGGCGGGCTCGCCTGTGTATGGCAAGTTGAAAGGCGTGCCGTTGGGCAGGACCAAGCGCGGGGGTGGGAACTCGATGACATCTTCGATGCTCATGGGGAGCAACGCGCTGGCGGGACCGGTGGTGAAGTCGCGCTCCGCCCAGCCGCTGAATTGCGGGGCTGCGCTGCTGCGGTGGCGAACGCGGAAGCGGTAGGTGACATCGGGCAGTAACTGGCGAGCATCGCCTAAGGAGTTGACGAAGTTGCCGTCGCCCAAGTGAATGTGAACTGCGCTGCCGCCGCTGACGCAGGTGGCGAACCAGACGAGCTCATTGAGATCGAGGCGATAGATTTCCCAGTCGGAGCAGACGTGGGTGTTGCCGGCGTCGGGATCGCTGAAGGGAGCGGTCTCCATGTGGACGTCGGCGGCGTCGATGAGGACGTTGAGCTGCGGCTCGAGAATGGTGGGTGTGGCTGGGGGTGACTGCGCGAAACTCGCGGCAGAAGTTGCGAGCGAGAGAGCGACTGTCGCGATGCGACCGAGCAGAGAACGCCAGACCATTCGACCCTCCATTGCCGCGGTGCTGAAGACACCGACTCAGGACCCTACCTTCATGAATGATGCCATCTTACGAATGAAAAGCAACTCCGCGAAACCCTTGGCGAAGTCGGCGGGGTCATGGCGAGAGCAACGTCCTAAAACGGTGGCGGCTTGAGAAGAAGATGGCAGTTTTGCAATTTTGCAGTGATGTGGAGATTGGTGCAAGTTCGCTGTGGTGGTGCGATGCGGGCGGAATTTGGCGATCAGTCCACGCGGTGCTGCGAGAACTTAACTGCTTCTTGTTCATCGATTCGTGTGATTACTTCTTGGACGTTTGGTTGGCGGCTGGTTGCTGGGGTGGATCGTCGAAGAGTTTTTGCTGATCCTTCACATCGCGGACGCGGCCGTCGAGCAGTTCGAGTTGCTTCTTGAGTTCATCAACGCTGCGGAATTTGTAGTACTCGCTGGCGAAACGGATGTAGGCAACTTCGTCGATGTCGCGCAGCCGGGCCATGACGCGTTCGCCGACGATTTGGCTGGCGACCTCGCGATCAAACTGGCGATGCAGTTCCTCTTCGAGTTCGTCGATGATTTTCTGTTTGACGTCTTCGGAGATTTTGCGTTTGCCGCAGGCGGAGAGAATGCCCTTGGCAATTTTCTCGCGCTCGAAGGGAACGCGGCGGCCATCACGCTTCACGACGACGAGGCGCGCGGTTTCTTCGACACGTTCATACGTCGTGAAACGTCGCGAACAGCCTAGGCACTCGCGCCGGCGACGGATCACCTTGCCGCCATCGCTGCTGCGGCTGTCGATGACTTTGTCGTTGTCGGAATTGCAGTACGGACATTGCACGGGCAGAAGGTAGTCCGCTGGTGCGCGAGGGAATTTGCTGGCGGCTCAGACGCGGACGAATGCGTGCGGCGCGGAGGGTTGCTAGATGCGGACAGTCACGATGCGATCTCCCGATGCTTCGCAGGTCAGGCCTGTCATCGCGGCGATGGTTTGCAGGTTTGTTTTTGCGTGCAGTGAAAGTGGCAGCGTGGTGAAACTGCCGCCTGACTGCTTGGTGAGCATCGCAGCGATGGCCATGGGAACCATGACTTGATCGGCAAGGTGCCTGGCGAGAGCGGCTTCGCTAGCGATGTACTGGCGAACTTCGTTCACGACATGATCGACAACCGATTCGGCGGGGCGGCCAACTTCACCGATGCCTGTGAAGACTTCGGTAACGTGTTCGCATGGGACATCGATGAGCACCACGTTGCCGGGGCTGTGCGATGAATCGATGAAGTGCATGCACTGAGGTGGGGCGTCGATGGTGAGCTTGGCGAGCACGCGTTCTCGCTCGCGCTCGGCGATGTTCATGGGCAACTTGGCGAGCAAGATGCTCAGCGTGGGTTTGCCGCGTCCGCCGCGAGAGAGCAAGTTCAAAGGAAGCAGCGATGTCGCGGGCATGACATCGACCACGATGCGGCCGCCGCCAGCGGGATAGAAGCCGTGGCGCTCGAGGCGAGCTTCAACGCGCGGGCCCATGCGATTCATGAGCGGCACGAGGGCGCGAGCGAAGAAGTCAAAGGAAGGCGCGTGGGTTTGGTGCGTGCCGCCTTCGATGGTGACGCGCGTGGGCTGGGGCGCGACCATGAGGGCGGGCAAGATGGCTTGCATGACCATCGTGGTGCTGCCGGCGGTGCCTATGGGGAAGTGGAACTCGCCGCCGTGCAGCGCGCCGGGCTCGAAGGTGAGGTGCGTGCTGCCCACAGCATCGCCCGAAACTTGAGCATCGCAGATGCGTTTGGCGGCTTGGACGGCGGTGAGGTGTTGCCGCATAAGACCCGGTTTTTCGCGGCCTTTGCGGATGTTGGAGATGGTGAAAGGGATACCAAGCGCAGCGGAAAAGGCCAGAGACGTGCGGAGAATTTGGCCGCCGCCTTCGCCCAGAGAACCGTCGATTGAGATCATGAAAACTACCGCCCTCCGTGTGTCGTTCGACTTCGACGTGGGCAGCGTATGAGTGATGCGTGAGAAGTGCAAGTGGCGGCGAGCGGTGATGGTTCAATCGCGAGGGAGCGTGTCCCAGGTCAAGCCGAATCGCGCGAGGTACTTGCGCAGGCGGTCGGCGTCGTTCACGCTGGCTTTGGTGGTGCGACTGATTGCAAAGAGTTCGCGGCCAGCTTCGGAGAGTGTGCGGGCGCGGGTGCAGACTCGGAGCACTTCGGCGAGTTGGACTGCGTCGAAGCGGTCGATGGATTGAGCGCGGGTGCCCATGGCGCGAGTGAGAATGGCGGCGTCGGCGCTATCGGCGAAACTTGCTTGCGGTGTTGCGAGTGAAGAATCGAGTTGTGAAGCGTGCCAGGCTGCGTTGAGGCGGGTGATTTCGTGATCGACGATTGTCGGCGTGATGCGGCCACCTTCAGCGAGTGTCGCGAGGCGCGTGACGCTGGCGGAGAGATCGCGGAAGTTGCCGGCCCAGGTGGCTTGCGGTGTTTGTGCGAAGGCGAGGTATTGCTCACTGGCTTCGGTCGTGAAGCGAACGCTTTTGCCTGTGCGAGCGGCGTATTGATCGAGTTCGTACTCGATGTTGGGCGCGATGTCTTCGCGGCGATCGCGCAGCGCGGGGAGGCGGAACGTCCAGAGATTGATGCGGGCGAGCAGGTCTTCGCGGAAGCGACCGGCGCGGGCGTCTATATACAGATCACGATTGGTGCCGGCGATGAGTTGGAAGTCGCTTTGGGTTTCTTCATCACTTCCCAGCGGCAGGAAGCGTTTTTCTTCGAGGGCGCGCAGCAGCATGGCTTGCTCGTCAAGGCCCAACTCCCCCACTTCGTCGAGGAAGAGCACGCCTTTGTCGGCGGCTTTGAGCAGGCCCGCGCGATCGCTGGCGGCGCCGGTGTAGGCACCTTTGCGATGGCCAAAGAGGGTGCTCATGGCGCTGTCGCCTCGCAGCGTGGCGCAATTCACTTCGATAAATGGGCCCATTGCAAGGTGGCGTGCGTGCTTGAGTTCGTAGATGCGTTTGGCGAGTTGGCTCTTGCCGGCACCGGTTGGGCCCAGGAGCAACATCGGGTCAATGGCGTTGGCGGCGACGTGTTCGATATCTTGAATGGTGCGATTGAAAGCTTTGTTGCGGGTGCGAATGCCGGATTTCAGCGTGTTAATGGCGTCGCGATGTTCACGCGCGAAGCGTGAGGCGAGTGATGCGTACTTGGTGAGGTCGAGATCGATTATCTTCGCGGTTCCTGCGGGGTCGCTGCTGCGATGGGGTGGTGACGTTTGCACGAGTCGCGCGGGGATGCGGCGGGACTCAACCAGCAGGAACAAACAGATTTGGATAACGTGCGTGCCGGTGGTGATGTGGACGACGTAATCCTCGCGATCAGGATCGAAGGGATACTTGGCGGCGAAGGCGAGCAACGCGGCGTAGGCCTCTTCGAAGTCCCACGGATCGCGAATGTCCATGGTGTGGGGAACGACTTTGGTCTCGGGTGAGACCTGCGCGATGTCGGCGGAGACTTGCTTGCGCAGGTCGGTCCACTTTGAGCCGGTGAGAAGTTCGAGGCGGGAGACGAGCATGTCGGGCTGTTGGCACAGGCCGACGGTGGGTCGCCATTTCTCCCAGCGCTTGTTGGTGGAGCCGAGGTCGAGCTGTGTGCCGAGCATGCCGAGGGCGACCAAGGGGCGGGCGGGGCGAGAATGGGGCTGTGAATGCGCCATGGAGATAGTACATTATATCACAAGATAATTGTAGCGAGCATTTGCGAGCCCGAGGCCTCGATGGTGACGCCTCAAGGCGTGTTTGCTGGTTGGCACGGAGGTTGCAATATGTCCTTGCGTCCGCCCCGGTGGCACTCGGGCCACCGGGGCCGGGCAAGCGGAATGCACTCGACCTTCTCTCCGAAAGGAGTTTGTCATGGCCAACAAGAACCTGTTTGCGACGATCATGGGCAAGCTCAAGCCTGCTGCCAATGCGACCAACGAAGCTGGCGGCAAGGCGTACAGCCTCACGCCCGAGCAGGCGTTGGCGCAGTACGCCCTGACGGGCTGCCTCAACGACACGTTCTATGCGAATGCGTCGGAGCAACTGGCGGATGTGCTGAACTTTGCGAGCAAGTGCTCGGCAGAGTTTGTCGCGAAGGTTGCGATCACGGCGCGTGCGAAGGGACATATGAAGGACATGCCGGCACTGCTCGTGGCTCACTTGAGCACGCGTGATGCCAAGCTGTTTGATGTGACGTTTGATCGCGTGATCGATTCGCCGCGCATGCTGCGGACGTTTGTGCAGATCATGCGGAGCGGCGTGACGGGCCGCAAGAGTTTGGGCTCATTGCCCAAGCGGAAGGTGCGAAAGTGGCTGGAAAGCCGCAGCGATGCGGCGATCTTCCGGGCACAAGTTGGTAACGACCCGAGCATGGCGGACATCATTCGCATGACACACCCCAAGCCTGCGAATGCGACGCGAGCGGCTTTGTACGCACACTTGATTGGCAAGCCTGCGGATGAAACGCAGTTGCCGGAGCTTGTGCGCGAATATGAGGCGTTCAAGGTGAGTTTGCGTGCGTGAGAAGTGGACGTTTTTGAAAGAATCATCCGGACCTTCGCGAGCCTTAGGTCCGGCGTCGGCGAGACCGACTTGGAGTTTGTGATGGAAATGGAACTGGACAACATCAACTTGCCCGATGTACCGATGGAAATGCTGACGAGCTTGCCGCTTGATGTGGAGCACTGGATTGCGCTGGCTCGCAAGAGCCCGTGGCAGGCGACGCGGATGAACCTGAATACGTTTGCGCGTCACGCGGTGTTTGATGACGCCAAGACGGTGCGGCTGGTTGCGGAGAAGCTGCGCGATCGCGAGCAGATTGCCAAGTCGCGTGTGCTGCCTTATCAGTTGATGATCGCGTATCGGAACACCGATGCTGCGGTCCCGGCGGCTTTGCGAGAAGCATTGCAGGATGCGATGGAAATCGCAATCGAGAACGTGCCTGCGTTCACGATGATGCGCAGCGGAAACGAGCAGCCTGCGAAGGTTTTCGTCTTTGTTGACGTGTCGTCTTCGATGGCGAGTCCGGTCACGGGTCATCGGCAAGGCGCGACGACGACGGTGCGATGCGTTGACGTGGCAGCTTTGTTTGCTGCGGCAATTCTGCGGCGAAACTCGCTTGCTCGCGTGATTGCGTTTAGCGATCATGTCGTGCCGGTTGAACTGAATCCGCGTGACACGGTGATGACCAACGCGGAGAAGCTGGCGAACTTGCCGCCTGGCGGAACCAACTGCTCGGCACCGCTTGTGCTGCTCAATCGAGAGAAGGAAAGTGGTGACGTGTGCGTGTTCATCAGCGATAACCAGTCGTGGGTGGACACGAGCACCAAGCACGGACCGACGGAGACGATGAAGCAGTGGCAGCTCTTCAAACAGCGCAGTCCGCATGCCAAGCTGGTGGCAATTGACCTTCAGCCGTATGCGACGGTGCAGGCAAAGAGCGATAGCGACGTGCTGAACGTTGGCGGATTTAGCGATGCGGTCTTTGAAGTTGTCGCGAACTTTGTGAAGGGTCCGCAAGGTCCCGATCACTGGGTCGAGATGATCGAAAAGGTTGCGATCAATTGATTGTCGGGATCGTCAGAGCGCGTCGGATGCTCGATCAGGACTACACGTTGGATTCTTCCCAATGTCTTGATCAACACTTTGTCGACACGCAATGACGGTCTACTCAAAGGATCTCAGGCCCGCCGGTGCGCGGGCGAATGCTGGATGGGAGTACATCAACCAAGGATGCGAGCTTTGAGCAAGCGCCGTGCCGCAAGGCGCGGAGACGAGGTTCGATTCCTCGCGCTGCCGAGCAATCGGCAACTCTCGTTCGAACTTGTCGCTCGCACATTGGCGGGCCTGGGATGTTTCTAGAAGTTGCAAGACCTGACGAATGCAAGCAGGACTACACCAATGCTGCGGGTTCGAATCCCGGCCCGTGCTCTCACGAGTGCGTGTTGCGAAAGCAGGCGAAGCAAGATATGTCTTGTTTACGAATTGTCGTTGAGGTCTCGCAACATGCCAATATTGCTGGAGGATGTGAGCAGGAAGATTGCACACTCGTGCTTCGCGAGAGCGAGCGAATGCAGACGGGACTACATGGCACCATCACCGGTTCGACTCCGATCATCCGTGTTGGCAAATTGTGTTTGCCAGCGCGGAGGGAATGTCTCGTCATATTTGTCGCTTGCTCTCGCGCAGCATGAATTTGCATGAGAGAATGAAGGAGCACGCCCATCAACTCAATTCGGCATGCACGAATGCCGGCAGGACTACATCACTGTTAATGAGGAGGTCGCGGGTTCGAATCCCGCCGCGTGAAAACGCGTAGCTCAGTTGGATAGAGCACCGGGCTGCAAAGCCCACGTCTTGCTTCTTTTGTCGTGTGTGGCGGGTTGGGTTGATGCGGGGTGCTCAAGGGTGGGCGCTCACTGACGCGCGAGAGCGTGTCGGGGGCGATTGTTCGAGTTGTTGTTGCGAGGATTGCGTCCTCGCGCTCACATCGTTGTTCTTAGGATTCTCTGATGCCTACTGATCCTTCTGTTTTCGTTGAAACTGGTGAAGCCACGGCGATTTTGCCCATCGAGAACGGCGCGAAAATGCCTGTGACCGTGATTGGTACCAAAGCCATTCGCGATGCGCTTGATGACATTTGCATTCGGCAGACGCTCAACTGCGCATCGGCGCCGGGCGTGACGCAGTTTGTGCTCAACCCCGATGCACACGCGGGTTATGGCGCGCCGGTGGGTAGCGTGCTGGCTTCCCCCACGCATGTTTATCCTGGCCCGGTTGGCGTTGACATCAAGTGCTCGATGAGTTTGCTGCAACTTGATTTGCCAGAGGATGCGATCACAAGCAAGCCGCTGCGGCGTGCGCTGATTCAGGCGATTTTGGATCGCACGCCCACCGGCGCGGGTCGTGGAAATCGGAACGCAAAGAAGGGGCGGTATGTTTCGCCCAGCCAAGGTCGGCAGATTGTGACCGAAGGCGCGACCGATGCGGTGCTGGTGCAACTTGGCATTCCGCTGCACTGGGCGCAGCATTGCGAAGACAGCCATCACACGGGCCATGACGGCACGCACAACTCGCTGCTTGATCGCGTTGATCGCACGCTTGTTCAAGAGGGCCTCAGCGCGAATGTGTTTGCTGACAAAGTTCTGCAACTGGGTAGCTACGGCGGCGGCAACCACTTCGGCGAGTGCGAGATTGTGCGCGTTGATGACGCTCAGCGTGCGACGGCTGATCACTTTGGTCTGCGTGATGGTCACGTGGCTTTCTTGTCGCACTGCGGCAGCCGAGGACTTGGAAGCAAGCTCGCGGATCGTCAATTTCGAGCGATGGAAAAGCACTTTTCGACGTGGGGAATTCCCCTTCCCGGCGGCGATCGGCACATGGTGCACGCGCCGCTGGGAACGCCCGAGGCGGATGCGTACTTGGATGACATGGCCATTGGCGCGAACTTTGCGACGGTGAACCACTTGCTCATCAACGCGCTGGTGCTTGAAGCGTTTCAGGAAGTGATTCCAGGAGTGAAGGGTGAACTGGTGTACTTCATCAGTCACAACATCGCGCGGCAAGAAGTGCTGGACAACAAACTCGCGTGGGTGCATCGCAAGGGTGCCACGCGCGCGTTTCCGGCGGGACATCCGGGCCTGAAGGGAACGCTGTTTGAAAAGACGGGCCACCCGATTTTGCTGCCTGGCAACCCCACGCAAGGCAGCAGCGTGATGGTGGCGCAGCCCGGCGCGAAGCTGAGTTGCTACAGCGTGAATCACGGCGCGGGTCGGCGCATGAGCCGCACTGCTGCGAGGAA
The DNA here is from genome assembly GCA_014192545.1 of Phycisphaerae bacterium. Lineage (GTDB taxonomy): Bacteria > Planctomycetota > Phycisphaerae > Phycisphaerales > UBA1924 > BJHL01. The sequence goes on from BJHL01000001.1 coordinate 62,667, forward strand.
TTCGCTCGATCAGCAGTTGATTGACAAGAGCCTGGCGGATGCGGACATCATGACCAATTGCCGGCAGTACCCAATCGACGAAGCGCCTGGAGCGTACAAGGATTTTGATGAAGTCCTTGCGAGTGTGGAGAAGGCGGGATTGGCGACGCAAGTTGCCCGCTTGCAGGCGAAGTTTGTGATCAAGGATGGAGACAAGGCCGATGACTAAGAACTCGAGGGCGCGAGCCCTCGAAGCAAGACTTCTCAATGAGCTCACACCAGTCCAAAAGCACACATCCCCCACGCATCCGCGCGAGGGAACTTTTCATTCACACATTCATTCCATCACCTGACGCACCGCGTGCATCACCACATCCGCGCACCCGGAGTAAATATCGCCCACGCATACGTCGGCCTCCTCGGATCAACTAGTGGCCGAATCGTGCTGAAGTCTTCCGGTGTGCGGTGCGCGAGTAACTTGTAGTTGGTGCCTCCCGCATCGCTGCGGTAGACGTAGCCGAAGTCGTCGCGTGGGTAGCGGGGGTTGGGGTCGCGTGGCAAGACCTTTATGTAGGTCGGGCTCAGGTTGGGAATGTATGCGTTGGGGCCTTCGTAAGCCTTGCCGCCGTACGCGGGGCAGTCTCCCGACCAGTCTGGGCTGATGGGGTAGATGCCAAAGTCATTGGCGTACATGTCGAGCGCTTTCGCGACGTTGTTCATGTCACCTTCGCGAGCACCGTTGCGGGCTTCGACGCGTGCGCTGCTGGCTTGCGGCACGACGATGGCGGCGAGAATGCCCAGCACAATGATGACAACCAAGATTTCGACTAGCGTAAACCCACGCGACTTCATAGGTGTTCTCCCACAGGTCCAGTGCACGGGTATCGGCAGGTTTTTGTCGCGCGTTCACGGTTGACCATGAGGAGCTAACGAACGCATGTCGCATATTCCTCACAGGCGGAACGGGATGACTCATTTATGTGTGCGAGGTAGAGTAAAATCATGATGACCAAGCTCACTCCGGCTATGGACGACGAAAGAGGAATTGCATAACGTTTCATGGCGGTCCCCGTTAGCTCGCCACTGGAGAAGCCCATGACCAATTTGCGTCCCATAGTTGTTGGTGTCGATTTCTCCCCATCCTCTCGTATCGCACTCTCGCAAGCTGTGCGACTGGGAGCCGCGATGCAGGTGCCTGTAAAAGCGATTCACGTGATTGAAGTGTTCGCCGCTGTACCGCTGACTGATGATCTTTCGGTCTTTCAACTCGAGATCACCGGATCGCTGATTGATGAAGCGAAGCATCTGTGGAAGAGCTTGGCTGAGCAAGCGGGCGCAGGCGATGTGCCCATTCACATTGAAATGAACAGCCCCGTCGCGGCCATCGCCTACTTCTGCCAACAGCAAAATGCACAACTGCTAGTCGTTGGCACACGCGGCACGGCTGGCAGCAAAGGCGCGGGCACCGTGGCAGCAAGCTGCGTGCGGCGCAGTCCGTGCGATGTTGTGCTTATGGAAGAGGCATACGGACCCAAGAAGTTTGAGAACGTGCTGGCGTGCGTTGACTTTTCTTCGACAAGTAAGCGAGCCGTTGCACAGGCGCTGCGCGTGGCGGCACTTGATGGGGCGAAGGTTCATGTGGCGTATGTCTTCAATCCGCCTTGGGGCAAAGTCAAGCCCAAGGCTGGCTCGCCCGAAGCCACTGACGCGTTCCGCACGGCGTATGCGTCTGCATTGACAGATCGCGTGCGCGCATTTTGCGAAGATGGGCAGCAAGCGGAAGCGACGTGGGCCAAGCCGACGTATCACGCGATTCCCGCCGACAAACATGGCAAGGGCATCGCTGACTTCGCGAAAGTACTCGGCGCGGACTTGATCGTGCTGGGCACACGCGGCGCGAGCAATCTGCATGACATGGTGCTGGGCTCCACCGCTGAGCATGTCATTCGCGATGCGGGACGCAATGTGTGGGCCGTGAGACCAACCTGACGCTCATTGCCCCTCGGCACCGACTTCGCGCCAGCGGCGTATGTCCACGAAGGGCACAAAGTCGGCCTCGTTGATCGTGAGCGTGCGTTGCAAGGTGCGGCTACCGATGGTCGTGGTGACGGTCGTGGTGGTGGTCGCAGGGCGGATGCGGGTTTCGTAGCGGTTCTCGCCACTGGTGACGCGGACGATGTAGTCGATATTGGGGTTGATGCCGCCAAAGTGAGCCTGTAGGGGCGTCTGGCCGCCGTAGCCGGTGGCCATGCCGAGATCGCGCCGCTGCAGGAAGACGCCTGAAGCGCTGAGCAGATCGATCCGGGCCCCGTTGCCGCCACGGGTGGTGCCGTACTCGCCTCGGCCCAGCAGGCGGACGACGAGGCGATCACCCGTCCCGAACGCTTGCTCGAAGAGACGGGTGGGGTAGCCGCTTTCGCTGCTCACGACCAGTTCCAGATAGCCCCCGCCCCACTGCATATCGACGAAACTGGCGTCGCCGCCGTTGCTGATGACGTTCACGCCTTCATCCAGCGTCTCAAACGCGAAGCCGTTGGCGGCTCCGCGGTTGCGGAAGAACTGGTTACGGCCTGAAGCGGCGACGATGTAAAGATCCTGGTCGCCATCGTTGTCATAGTCACCAAAGGTGGCGCTGGTGGTGTTGCTCATGGAGATGCCGCTGGCGACGGCGACCTCGACGAAGTTGCCGGTGAGGCCGGGATTGCGCCAGAGGGTGACGGGTCCGTTGCGCGAGCACACAAGCAGATCGGGCCAACTGTCGTTGTTGTAATCCGCGAAGACACTGCCGGCGCTGCCACCCGTGAGAGCGACGATGCCGCGATTGCTGGTCACATATCCCTGCTGCGCGTCAGAGATAAAAAGGGTGCCGCCATTGAGCGGATACCAGAAGTCAAGGCGGCCGTCGTTGTTGAGTTCGGTGGAGGCAGGGAAGGTTCCGTCGCCAGAGTCGGAGGCGGAATTGGGGATGATGTTCTCGGTGACGTTGAATGTCTGTGTGAACGTGGTGCCGCTGGTGGGCGTCATGGTGTTGAGGGCGACGGTGTTGCCGCGGATGAGATTGTCAAACTGCAGAATGTCGCACCAGCCGTCGCGGTTGAGGTCGGCCGCGACTGCGCCCTCTTGATTCAGCGGGCCGGTGAAACCCAGATTGCCCATGCTTGAGAAGGTGCCCGCGCCGTTGTTGGCAAAGAAGGCCCGGCCCGCACTGTCGAAGAGGGCGTAGAAGTCCAGATCGCCATCGTTGTCGTAGTCGAAGAGCGCGCCGCCGCGGCGTGCGGGCAGCGAGATCCGACGCTGCGTGATCTGGCCACTTACTAACCACTCTCCGATGAGAGCAGTCGCGCCGGGCGAAGTCTGGCGGTCGCTGCCGCCGATCACCACGTCGAGTACGCCGTCGTTGTTGAGATCACCCGTAAAGATCGAGCCGGCCACTGTCGGGCCATCGCCTGATTGCACGCGGAAGTTGCGGTGCATCGCAAGGTCGCGGAAGCGGCGCGTCCAGGGAGTGCCGAAGAAGACATTGTTTGGCGCGATGTTGTCCACAACGCGCACATTGTCGATGGCGAAACTGCGCGAAGCAGTGCCATCGCTCCAGCCGGTGCTGCGGAAGTTGATGACGGTGACTGCATCGTCAGCGATGAAGTCGAACCACTGCTGGAAGGCGACCTGGTCGTTGGCAGCCCCCATGCCGAGGTTGGAGCCCCAGAGTTCGGCACCTTTCCACGGGTCCATGGCATCCCAGGGCTGGCCCATGCGACCGGTGTGGGCGCGAGACTGATTGCGGTCGATGAAGAAGTAGTGGTTGAACCCGGTCTGGAACCCTCGCCAGTCGTCGAAGTAGATGACATCGTAAAAGACGCGGTAGTAGCGACCGACGATCGTGTTGAGCACCAAGGATTGATCGCCGGGGGTCGTCGGAGCGAAAGCGCCGCTGGCACGTGACAGCCCGGCCACATTCACCGTATTTGCACGAGCCCACTCGTTACCCACCGCTCCTTCAAAGTCCTGCAGATATGGGGGAGTCGCACGCACGGCAAGGATCTCGTACGCACCCACTTCAGTGCCTGAGCCCCACGGACGTATCGACTGACGAAAATCGAAGTTCGTCCAACTTGGTGGCACTTCGCCCATGTCAATGGCTGCGCTGCCGCTGGTCAAGTTAAAGTCCATCGCAGCGGCGTTCTGGTAGAACGGGTCGCCTGTGCGGTCGGCGGTGTGGACCGCGACGTTGTCGCGATCGGTGGTGTTCTGCCAGAACAGACTGGTGCGTGCGGTGAGCGTGCCCGCGGCACGGCGAATGCCCACCGTGTTGCTTGAGTAAATGTTGTTGACGGCGGTGATGCTGGCGGTTGCGCTGTCGAGCAGCACGGCGGGGCCGGTGTTGTTGTGCAATGTGTTGTGATAGACGTTGAGTGAGCGATTCGCGTTAGTGACGCTGGCGTTGCGCACACCGCCGAGGCGGTTGTTGTTGATGATGTTGACGTAGACGCCGCCCCAGTTGTTAACGGCGTTCACGGCCCACCCCTGGCTGCCCTCGATGCGGTTGCGAAAGATGTTGGCGGAGATGCGATTGCCGTCCAGCCGTACGCCGTCAAGTCCGGCGTTGCGAATGGTGGTGCCGCTCATGTCCATGTAATCCTGCGTGGGGTGAATGCTGTTGCCGTAGTAGACGCCATAGCCGGCTGGATTGATGATGCGGTTGTTGGTATAGATGCCGAGACGGATGCACCGCTCGGCCCAGATGCCACTGCCGCCTGCATTCTCGATGAGGCAGTTGTAGACGTTGACGCTGTGAGCTCCGCCGACGGAGTTGTCCATCGTGTGGATGTAGATTGCGTCGGCAGTCTGGTTCCGCATCGTGTTCTGCCAGATCGAATACGGCCCGGTCGTGTTGGTGATGCGCACGGCGTTGGTACCACCTTCGATCAAAAAGTTGGCAACCGAGTTCCAGCGATGGGTCAGATGAAAGGCTGGCTGCCCCGCGGGCGGACGAATGATGACACTGCCGTTGGGCACCACGCCTCGTCCATCGCTGGTCCCTTGGATGCGGATCCAGCCGTCGTTGCTGCTATTCCACGTGCGACTGTCGCTGCCTGCGACTTTGCTGACGATGGATTCGTTGTACACGCCTGGCAGCACGTGCGCGTATATGCCCGGCTGGGCCATGTCGTACGCCTTCTGAATGGTCTTCCAGGCTTGCTGAGGGGTTGTGCCGTCGTTGGTATCGTTACCCGTCTGCACGCTGACATAGAAAGTGGGAAAGGTCTGCGCAAACGCACCAGCGACTGGCAGCAGCAAGGCCACCAGCAATGCCAGACGCATCGCATGACGCACGAGAAGCACACGCAATGTGTTCAGCACGCACAGAATGAGGGCACCCGACAGCATCTTGATCGGCTCCGTACCCGCCATACGTCGGAACTGCGGCACGAACCGTTCGTACCGACCGCGTATCACAGTGGAATATCGACGCGTTGGAATGCGACCTTCACCACATGGGGTGAAATCGCGCTATGGACTTCGCCACACCACGACTGAAGTCGGGCTGCGCAGTTTTTGCGCGAGAGCCGGCACGCCGCGTACGCGGGGCGACTCACTCGCCTTCAGCGCCTACTTCGCGCCAGCGAAGCACGCGAAGTTTGGGAAAGAGCAGGGATTCATCCAACAGGTATGTGCGCACGAAGGTCGTGCCGGCGATGGTCGTGTTCGCGAGCGCTGGCGTGACCTGCACGTCGTGATAGCCGTCTGGGTAGTGGAATCGCAGCGTGTAAGTTGTGGCTGGCGCGACACCGCCGAAGTGCAGAGCGAAGGGTGACTGCCCGAATCCGCGAGCCGTGCCGATATCGCGGCGTTGGAGCAGCGTGGAGCCGTCGGCCGAACGGAGTTCGACGCGCGTGCCGACACCCATCGTGTTGATGCCGCCCGCACCCCGACCCTTAAAGAGCACGGTGAGTGAGGCGGTGTCGTTCTGGTTGTTGTTGAACAGGCGGCTGTAGTAGTAAGCAAGATTCTGGGTGTGCGTGACGGTGAGATCGAGATCGCCGTCCATGTCGGCGTCAAAGAACAGGCAATCGTTGGAGAACGTTCGGGAATTGATGCCTTCCTCCACAGCAGTGAAGGTGAAGTTGGGAGCGCCGCTGTTGCGATACAACTGCGACTGCGAACCGGCGTCGTTCACGACGTAGAGATCGAGGTCGCCGTCATTGTCGTAGTCTCCCCAGGTGCTGGACGTGACGCGGATTGCAGTTGTGAGACCCACGCTGCCAGCAACGTTGGTGAAGGCCGCGCCGAGTGCATCATTACGCCACAACTGCGGCGCACCCGAACCGGCGTTGTCGCCAGCCAGCAGATCAAGGTCGCCATCGTTGTCGTAGTCAGCGAAGCTCGCACTGACCACGGTGCCCGCGGTGATGATGCCCCCATTGTTCTGGGAATACGTGCCGTCACCATTGCTGAGAAAGAGCCGTCCGGTGCCCAAGGCGTAGAAGAAGTCGATATAGCCGTCGTTGTTGACGTCGCCCGAGGCGAAGCGCCCGCCGTCGCCAACGGCACCGCCATTGGGTGCGAGCGTGAGCGACTGATCGAACGTGGGGACGGTGTCGGCGGGCAATGCCGCTGTGACCCAACTGCCCGTCGCGGGGACGTCGGGGCGGGCGAGGGAGATCCAGTTGCCGCCGGTGCCGAAGAGAGCGAGATCGACAACGCCGTCGAAGTTGATATCGCCCGCGGCAAGAGCGTCAACGCCCGAGGGACTGGAGATGCGCAGCCCAGCGGGCGCACCGGTGTGGAAGGTGACACTCGTGGGCGTGGATACAGTAGCGAGACGGAACTGCTCGGTGTTGGTATCGCTTGCAAACTGGAATATGTCGGGCTTGAAGTCGCTGTTGACGTCGAGCAGGGCGCTTTGCTGAGCGGTTGCAGCGCCCTGCGACACAGTGGTCCACGTGCCTGATGCGCTGGCCAGCAGCGTCATGGGGCGAGGGCCGGTCATAACGATGTCTTGCAGGCCGTCGCCGTTGACATCGGCGGAGGCCAGCGATGCACCGCGTGCATCCTGCCAGAAGCCGTTGAGTCGACCGGTTTCCTGGAAGTTGAATCGAAAGGCTGCGGCGTTGGGGGCTGTCACCACGCGCACATTGTCATATCCAAATCCTTCATCGCTCCAATTTTGGTTGGTAGCAGCGTTGAAGGTAATGGCCGTCGTCGTGTGCTCAGCAGTGAACGGCACTTCAACCTGGCGATACAAGGTGAAACTCCCGTCGAAATACTCGGGCGTATCAACAAGGCTTTGCCACGCCAACAGATTGGAGTTGCCGAATTGCCAATTAAGGAGCGACTCACGCCACTCGATGCCGCCGTCCACAAGCACCTCAAAGCGGTCAGGACCGCCACCATTGAACCCAATTTCCCCGTCAAGTGTCCGCAGGCCGATCAAGTCCAAAAAGAGCGAATACTGCTGCCCGACGGTTGTGCGTATCCAAAGCGTGACTAGCTGCGGGTTCGTGCCAGACAGTGCATGCGGCCCTTTGTAACTTGTGACCACGGCATTGCCGCTATTGGTGATGGCCGTATTGCTCCACTCGCCGCCCAGCGCGGTTTCAAAGTCCCTGAAGTAAGGCACCGTCCCGACCGCACCAGCAACTTCGTACGCACCGATGTCATACACCCCTCCACCCGGACGCACGCGATTGGAGAAGTCAACCGTTGTCCAACTGTTGGCCGCTTGGCCGCGGTCGGTACCCGCCGATGCGGCGACGGTCGTGAAGTCGTTGCTCGCGCGAGCCGTGTAGCCCGGATCAGCCAGCACATCGCTGGCACTTGTCGATGTTCCGATCATGTTGGTCGCATTGCCAAAGTAAAGATTGTTATTGATGTCGTTCACGACGTTGAGCGAGGGAGTCGCTGAAGAGGTCATCTCCAGTCCCGCACTGTGATTCGTCATGATCGTGTTGACGACGCGCCCCGTCGCGTCTTTCCAATAGATCGCTGGCGCCACAAGGTTGTCGTCAAACGTGCAGTTCACGATGTTGAACGTTGTGTTCGTCACAATCGACGCCGCGGGCCGTGTGTTGTTTCCGTCGATGCGCACGCCGCCATTGAGATTGTCGAACACCCGACAGTTGGTCATCGTCAATGTGCCACGCTGATGGAGCACGCCTTGCTGGGCGTTGCTGTAGAGCGACACGCGATTGAGCGTGACATTCGCGCCAGCACCACGAATCGCAACTCCCGAGCCTGCCGCCTTCGAGTTTCGGACGTTGCCATTGGTCATAACAACAGTCGCGTTCGCGTTGACCACGATATTGTGATCGCCGGCGTTGTAAAAGTTGCCCCCACTGATCGTCACGCTCGCGCCCGGCGCGACGTCTATTCCATCGTCCGTTGCGTTGTAGACAACCATCGATGCGAGCGTGCCGCCGGCGGCGTTCCAGTAGATGGTGTTGGTTCCGCCCGCCAATCGCAAACTCGCGAATCGATTGTGCGCATGATTCACCGTGAGCACCGATCCCGATGTCGCGGTGACAACAACGTTGCCCCTGTCACCTGTCCTTGTGCCTGCCGTATCGCCAATGAACTCAATCTGAACCGTCGCCGAAGTGCCTGCTCGCGCAGTCGTCAGCGACTCGTTGTACGTCCCCGCGCCGATATACACGATGTCGCCAGCGTTCGCCGCTGTTATGGCGCGCGAAATGGTTAGAAACGCCGTCGCTGGCGTCGTGCCGTTGTTGGTATTGTTGCCGGTTTTGCGCACGTAGTACGTCACCGCAGATGCCGGCATCGTGAGAAACGCAAACAACATCACACTGACAAGCACACGAAATCGAGTTGCGAACATGCCGAGCCTCCATCATCGCGCGCAGTATCGCTCTCGCACCTGCGCTGCGAATCAGCATCGGATCGTGATGATCGGACCTTGACCGCAATCGCGGCGCACGAAGCATCGCAGAAGTCAGCCACTACAAGCAACGTCGTTATCTGGTCAAGTGTCGCAAGAACTGCGCACGAACTCGGCTTACTGCGACTTGAGACTCTGCGTGATCGAAACTTCCTGCAGCCGAATGCTCGAGCGGTCGAGCGTCTCCTTCGCCCTTTGAAATACGTTCGCATCCACGCTGCGCCAGTCAGTTCTCGCCTTCGCAACCAAATCCGCAAGTTGTGCAATCTGCTGTTTCAAGTCACTCGCATAGGCGGGCTCAAGCAACGCCTCAAACTTCGCCAGCCGCTCGCCAATCCACTTAAGATCAAGCGACGCATTCGTGATGAGATCAACCACGCGATGGCGCGTCATGTCCTCACGGGCGTGAATCAAGCTATCGCGCTCAATCGCATTCACTTCATCAGGCGTCAAACCGTGATTGGGAATAATCTGCATCTGCGCACGCTTGCCGCTGCGTCGCTCGTGCGCACTCACGTTCAGCACGCCATTGGCATCAATCAAAAACTGCACCTGCACCTGCGGCAACCCCGCGGGCATGGGCGGAATGCCGCGCAGTTCAAACTGCGCAAGTCGCCGGCAGTCGCTCGCCATCTCGCGCTCGCCCTGATACACGCTCAGCTTGATCGCCGTCTGATTGTCCACACTCGTCGAGAACATCTCCGTCGCCCGCGTGGGCACCGCCGTGTTGCGCACGATCAACTTCGCCACCGCGCCGCCGACAGTCTCGATGCCCAGCGAAAGCGGAATGACATCCAGCAACAGCGAACCTTTCGTCGTGCCTGACAAAATGCTCGCCTGCACGCTCGCGCCGAGAGCAATGGCCTCATCAGGATCAATTGCCGTGTAAGGCTCAACGCCAAAGAACGCCCGCACACGCTCACGAACCATCGGCATGCGTGTCGAGCCCCCAACCAGAATCACCGCATCCAGCACTTCATGCAGTGCTCCTTCGGGCAGACCCTTCGCCCGCGCATCTCGCAGTGCTTGTTCACACATCGCAAGCGTCTTGAGCACAATCGGCTCAATCAACGCATCAAACTCGCCGCGCGTCAACGTCCACGAAAACTCCACCGCCGCGTCACCCTTCGGCATTTCAAAAGTCGCGACTTCCTGCTCCGCCAACGCATGCTTCACGCGTCGTGCTTCACGCATCAGCCCCGCCACCAGCTCAGCATCACCTTCAGCGATGCGATTCTCCAATCGCGATGCTGCCGCCACTTCATCCGGCAGCGCGTGTGACGCGATCCATCGCTCCATGAATTCACGCACAAGCAACTGGTCAACGTCGTCACCGCCCAGATGCGTATCGCCGTTTGTCGCCAAAACCTGATAGAAATCCGTCGCCGTTTGGCTATCCGCCGGCGTCAAACGCAAAATACTCACATCAAAAGTGCCGCCCCCAAAGTCATACACCGCCACGTGCGACACTTCGCGCTGATTCCGCGCGGCATCGCGCGATAACCCAATGCCATACGCCAGTGCTGCCGCAGTCGGCTCAGGCACAATCCGCACAACTTCCAGCCCGGCAAGTCTGCCCGCCGTTCGCGTTGCCTGCCGCTGCGCATCATCAAAGTGCGCGGGCACCGTAATCACAACCTTGCGCACCTCAACACCCAAACGCGATTCTGCGATCGCCTTCAGCCGCTCCAGCACCTTCGCCGAAACTTCTTCGGGCGAAACCGTGCGAATCGCCTCACTCGCGTTACTGCCATCGCTCATCGCAACCACAACCCGCGCGGTATCACGATCTCCCGCCACGACGCGATAAGGCAGATAAGGCACGTCGGCCCGCGCATCTGCGAGCGAACGTCCAATCAATCGCTTCACACTCGAAACAACAACGCTGCGCACATCTTCGCGCGCATAATCGTCATCCTCTTGCTCTGCCCGTTCGCTCGCTTCGCGCCCAACAACCGTCGCGACTATCTTGCTCGTGCGATCACTGTCATATCGCACCACGCTGGGCACCAGCGCGCGGCCATCATCATCGCGCAGCACGCGTGGCCCGCTCGCATCGCAAATCGCAACAAGGCTGTTGGTCGTCCCCAGGTCAATGCCGACAATCGGCCCCGCCTTCGCTTCGCTGCGCCCATCGCTCATCGCACCTGCTCCCACGATTCTGTCCGCAATTCGCGATAGATCTCCGCAATGACGCCCAGCGTCTGCACATCATCCGCAAGTTGCGGCGAAAGCAAAAAACTCCGCCGCCGACCATTCGCCGCCCACCACACGCCCACGGTGTTGTACATCGCAATCGCAGCCGACGCATCGCCCACCGGCTCCCCCACTGCTCCATACGTCAGCACGTTCGCCGCCGCAATCCGATCGTGCATCGCATCCAGTCGCTCGCGAGAAATCGTCGTCGCCCTTCGGGGCAATCGCGTCGCGCGCGTCACTTCACCCGCGAATTGCCGCACAGTTCCGTCCGCATCCAGCACCACCCATCCCGCCTCAAGTTGCGGGTCAGTCATCGCACTGGGAACAATCACGCCAATTGCAAAGTCATCAGGCGTGCCCGAGCGAGGCTGGCTCGAACAGCCCACCAGCGACGCAAGCGAAAGCAGCGCGAAGACGCACACAACCAGAGATTGAGCAAGTTTGCAATGCACGCGCAAGATTAGGTGCCGCACACGCCCCCGCGTCGCGTTTGTCGCGCCTCACGCCGATTTCCCAACCGCGTCATACAACGCCATCAACTGCTGCACGCTCATCGCCTCCGCACGGATCTGCGGGTCAACGCCCGCGGGCACAACCTTACCCATGCCGCGCAGCACCGCCTGCAACTGCTTGCGACGCTGCTCAAACAACGCGTGGCAAAACGCAAGCAATCCCGCCGGATCAGCATGCAGAGGCGTGGGCCTTCGCGTCAGCGACATCATGATGCTCGTCACATCAGGCTGCGGCCAAAAACAACTCGGCGGCAACTTCGCAATCAGCGAGACCTCGCAAGTGACTTGCGCCAGCACACTCAGCGGCCCATATTCCTTCGTACCGGGCTTGCCCGCCAGCCGATCCCCCACCTCGCGCTGAATCGTCACGAACAACCCGCGACACTGCGGGTGATGTGCCATCAGCAAACTCATCACAGGCGTCGCCGCGCCGTAAGGCAAGTTGGCAACGTGAACAAACCCGCCGCCCGTGCCACCGACCGCTGCTTTGAGCGGTCGGTGCGAACCCGACGTCTCAACACCATCGGCACCGACCGTCGCAGAGCCGCCGATCGGTGGCACGCCCAGCGCTGCCAACACCGCCGGTGCAATCGCATGCTTGCCATCAAGGCAGTCACCCTCAACGAGCGTGAAGTTCGCGTTCCCCGCAAATCGCTCCCGCAAAATCGCGCACATCCCGCGATCAATCTCGCACGCCACCACCCGGCAACCCCGCGCGAGAAGTTCATCTGTGAGCACCCCCGTGCCGGGACCAATCTCGAGGACCGTTTCACCCGGCACAACATTCGCCGCGTCAATCAACTTGCGCAGCATGTTCTGGTCAATCAAAAAATTCTGCCCAAACCCCTTCAAGGGCGACATGCCCCGAGCAGCCAAAAGGTCCTTGATGGAAGCCACAGTTTGAGCCATAAAAAACTACTTCAGCCCCCGTTCCCCGCTCTCTGTTCTCTGTTCTCCGTTCTCTGTTCCCCGCTCACTTCAAACTCACCACGCCCGACCACATCAGCCACAACAACACGCCCGCCAGCACAATGCGATACCACCCAAACACGCTCAGCCCGTGCTTGTTGAGGAATCCCACCAGCCACTTCACGGCCAGAAACGCACTCACCGCCGCCACCAACATCCCCACAACAACCGGCAGCACACCCAACACTTCAAACATATTCGGCTCGCCAGTTTTGTGGCTGTGCAGCACGTTCTTCAGCAGCTTGTACGCACTCGCCGCCGTCAGCGTCAGCGCGCCCAACAAGAAGCTGAACTCCGCCGCCGGCTTGGGCTTCAGGCCCGCAATCACGCCGCCGGTAATGGTCATCATGCTGCGACTAGTGCCAGGCCACATCGCGATGATCTGAAACAAACCAACCGTCAGCGCCTGCAAAGGCGTCATGTCAAACACGCTATCTGTCAGCCGCGAGCGATGCACCGGCATGCTGAACTTGCCACGCCGCCACTGCTCGAGAAACAGCATGAACACGCCGCCCGCAAACAGCGCGAAGATGACCGGCCCGGCATGAAACAACTTTGACTCAATCCAGTCATCGAGCAAAAATCCCACAACCGCCGCCGGAAAAAATGCAATCAGCACATTCACCAAGAGCGCAAACCCCGCGTTGTCCTTGCCAAGCAGGCCGCGAATCATCCGCAGCACCGTGGGCCAGAAGAGCCCCACCACCGCCAAAATCGCCCCGCCCTGCACAATCACATTGAACGCATCAACCGCCTTCTTGCGCTCGCCAGGCTCATCCAGCCCCATCAGCCCACTCGCGATGATCAGATGCCCCGTGCTCGACACCGGCAAATACTCAGTAATCCCCTCGACCAGCCCGAGGACCACCGCCTGCCAGATTTCCAAATGTTGAGGCATCGACATGAAGTTCACCTAGAAGCAATCTCACCGCAAAGCCGCAAAGGACGCAAAGAAGTCACACACTAAGCCGCAACTATCGGCAAGCCCTCCCGCCCACGCGCAATCTTCCCCAATTCACCCCCTCACCCACTCACCTCCTCACCCGCTCACGACCGCCGCGCCCCACTCCCACACCCCGTGAATGATTCCCCATGCCCATCCCGCTCGCCTCGCTCGCTCACGACCCGCGCGCCGCGATCTACGCCAACCTCAAAGACGCCCAGCTCCGCTCTCGCGAGTTTCTAGGCACCCACAGCCTGTTCATCGCCGAGAGCCAGCTCGTCGTCCGCTCGCTGCTTGCCTCGCGCTACCCCGTTCACTCCATCCTTTGTACCGACGAATCCCTCCCCACCATCGCCGACGCACTCCCGCCAGCACCAACCTTCCCAGTCTTCACCGTCTCACGCGAGCTCATGCACGAAATCGTCGGCTTTCCCTTCCACCGCGGCGTCCTCGCCGCCGGCCATCGCCTCCCCGAACCCACCCTCAACGACCTCACCGCCTCCGCCACCAGCCTCACGATCCTCGAAGGCATCACCAACCACGACAACGTGGGCGGCATCTTCCGCAACGTCGCCGCGCTGGGAGGTAATCACCCCGCCGTCATCATGGGCCCCGGCTGCTGCGATCCTCTCTATCGCAAAGCCATCCGCGTCAGCATCGGCCACGTCTTGCACGTCCCCTTCACCAAAATCGCCGACGCCGACTGGCTCGCGAGCCTCGCCGCCATCGCGTCCGCCGGCTTCACCATCGCCGCGCTCACCCCCAGCGGTGCCACCGACATTCAAAACATCCAACCACCTACCAAACCCGCCCTGCTCCTCGGTGCCGAAGGCCCTGGCCTGACCCAACCCGCCATGGAGCATGCCACCCTGCGTGTCCGCATTCCCATGCGGCCCGACATGGACTCGCTCAACGTCATGGTTTCTGGCGCCATCGCCATGAGCCACCTGTGCAGGCCCGCTGCTCCATCTACAACAGAACTTTGAACCCCGCGCCCTTTCGAGCGTCATACCGTTGCACGCAGGACCTCTCCCGCACACCGCAGATTTCTTTCTGGGGACTTTCTCGCTATGGCTCACACTTTCCGCTTACTCGCCGCTTGTTCCTTGCTCGCCGCCGCTGGTGCGCCAGCGTTGGCCGACGTCACCGTCGAAGCACCGCAGATTTCGCGTGAAGGCGAAGGCACGCGCCGCGCCGCTCTCAACAAGCGCGAGCGTCAGCCCTTCCCCGATGACGCATGGACCACGCTCGCCGACTGGACCAATGGCGAAGCCCTCACCGCCAGCAAGATCGAGGGCAAAGTTGTCCTCATCGTGACCTGGACGGACTATCTGCCCACCGCCAAGCGGGCCGTCGGTGCTGCTACACGTCTTGCCGAAAAGTTCGGCAAAGACGGCCTGATCGTGGTGCTCGTGCACGATGCCAACGAATGGGCCAGCGCCGTCAAGCCCAAGGCCGCGACCGAAGCCGGCTCGCTCCTTGTTGCTCACGACATCAAAGGCGAATTCCGCAAAGCTCTGGACGTTGATCAAGACCCCGATTTCTACCTGATTGACCGGGCAGGCCAACTCCGATTCGCCGATGTCACGTCCGAAGCTGTTGAATCTGGTGTAGCGATGCTCGTTGCCGAGAAGGCCGACGCCGCCGCAGGCCTGAACGACCGCATCAAGAACGCCAACGAAGCGGCACGCAAAGCTGCCCTTCGGACGGAAGCCGCGAACACCAAGGCTGAGTTCATCAAGATTCCGGTGCTGCCCTTCACCAAGCCCAGCGAAGCTGAATACAAAAACGCGACCTGGCCCCCGCTGGCACGCGACACTCAAAAGCAAGACGACCCCAAGGCGACGATTGCCTACGGCGATGTCACGATTCCTGAAACCGGCTGGACGCCCAAGAAGCCCAGTCTTGATGGAAAAGTCATCGTTTGCTACACCTGGCACCCGGGTGTCAATCCCAGTTACGAACGCTGGATCGATTACTTCGACACGCTGCAGCGTCAGTACGCCCGCGATGTTGTCGTCGTTGGGTTCGTGACGATGTTTGAGAACTTGAACGGCTGGACACTCACGAAGGACGACAAGGACCCCGAAATCACCAAGGAGCGCGTGACCAAGTTCCTTCAAGTGCGCAACTACGACCACTACATCGCTCTCAATCTTGAGCAGAACTCGCACGCCCAAGCCATCTCCACCGCAGGCGGCGGAGGCAATCAATCCATCGTTCCCGGATTTGCCATCATCAGCTCCGACGGCAAGGTTCGCTGGGCTGACCTCCCGCCCGACAAGAAGAACATCGACTTCATGGGCGCTCTCGACCGCACGATCGCAGGCGACCCAGGCGTCAAAGCCCGCCGAGCCGTTGAAGACGAATGGCTCAAAGCCCAAAAGAAGAAAACCGAAGGCGAATAAGCCTGCCGAACTTGCCGAGCATGACACTGCCCGACCCGCTCCCCAACCCCGCCCCGCAAACGCCCGCACCTGCGGGCGTTTTTTCTCCGCTGTTCCACGTCGTGCTGCACGAGCCCGAGATTCCCAACAACACGGGCAACATCGGTCGCACCTGCGTCGCCACCGGCTGCGGCTTGCACCTCATTGAGCCTCTGGGCTTTGACACCAGCGAGAAAGCCTGCCGCCGAGCTGGGCTGGACTACTGGCCGCGTCTGGGCGTGCAGCGTCATGCCGACTGGGAGACCTATCTCGCAAGCGCACAACCGCCGCGACTCTGGTTCTTCAGCACCAAAGGTGTCAAGAGCTACTTCGATGTCGCCTACGCCCCGGGCGATCACCTGATCTTCGGCAAAGAAACCAAAGGCCTGCCTCCCGCGCTGCTCGAGCGATACGCCGACCGCGTGCTGGTCATGCCCATGGTCCCCGCCGAGCGCAGCTTGAACCTCGCGACTGCCGTCTGCGCTGTCGTGTACGAAGGCGTCCGCCAAGCACTCGCGCAAGGCCACCGCGCACTCGACGCGCACCACCGCCTGCACGACGCGCAGAAGTGATGCCCCCGGTTGGTCGCCATTCCATGGCGACCCTGCCACCAGTTGCACCGCTTCCGAAACCCCCGCCGCCAGTTTCACGTTTTCCGCCCAAACCCACCCATTCCCGCCGCAATCCCGCGTTCTCGTCATTCGCCCAAGCCCCACCAAACCGCGCGAACTCGCCCAACCATGCATTCGTAAACACACTGACGCACGCGGGCCGGTTGCACGCAACACACCGGCCCAACTCCTTTCCCTCCTCCGGTGTACCGGCGTGAATAACGCCGGTACACTGTGTTTTTGGGCTCGGCACTTTCGAGTCATCGCCAGCCCAACGCAGGAGGCCTCGTGGCAAATCAGTTCCGCAGCCCATCCACATGCTCGCCCAGTCGCGCTCGCAACAAGGCGATTGCATCGCTGCTCGCGCTGCTTGCAGCCGCCGCTCTTGCGCCAACTCTTGCTGGCTGCGCCAAGCCGCTGCTCTCGCCTGACGAACCTCGCAGCCAGTACGACCGCTCCGACCGTCTTCGCGGCCGCAGCGCACCGCCTTACCTGACGAACGAATTCGGCGACCGCAAGCCCAATGTGCGCGGACGACTGCTGGGCGGCGACTGATGGTTAGCGTCAACTCGCGAATCAATTTCGCGCGTCGTTGAAATAAATTCGCCATCTCGCCCGATATCGCTATCTTTGTGCACGCGATTTGCGAGTGCGCACTTCGCGCGGGCCGATTGTTCTCTTGCATCGATGCGTTGGATGCGCATCTTCGCCTTTCACCCTTGTCGACCGTGCACGGATCCGCATGGCCAAGTCTTCGAAAAAGTCTCGTCAGCCTCGCACGCGTGAAGAATCCACGCGGATCGTTGTCGTTTGGATGGCACTCATCGCCGCCATGACTGTTGTCGGCGGCGGCCTCTGGCTCGCCCAAGGCGGCAGGCTCGACAACGTCCAGCCGCTGATGGCAACTTCAACCCTACCGACCACTCCCGCCGCGGCACCCTCAGCGCTCGAAGCGGTGCTGCGAACCACCCAGCCCGTGCAAGCCAACCGCTGGCAAGCCATCGTCATTCACGACACGGGCCAACTGGTGGGCACGCCCGCAACGCTCGACGACCGCGCCCGCTCCATGGGCCTGCGCAGCCTGGGCTACCACTTCGTCGTCGGCAACGGCAACGGCATGGACGACGGCGAGTTGTTCGTCTCCAGCCGATGGATGCAGCAAGAAGCTGGCGCGCACACCGCCGGTGACAACGCCGACTGGTTCAACCGCCAAGCCATCGGCATCTGCTTGGTGGGCGACGGCGACCGCCAACGCTTCAGCCCCACCCAGCTCCGCCGAACGATGCAGCTCGCGCAGCTTCTGGCCCAGCGACTCGGCATCCCCTCCGATCGAGTGTACCTCCACAGCCAAATCGCCCCCACCACTAGCCCGGGCCGATTCTTCCCTGAGGCCGAGCTCCGCACCAGCCTGCGTGGGCAATAACGGCCGATCCGCCGGTTTGCGCATCTGTCAAAGGCGACTTCTGCGCCCTTTGTGGGCGCACCGTGCAACCGGCACGCCATTCAATCGGAAAGAAGGCCGGACAGGCGTCGTGCGTCTGCCGACAGTTCTACGCTTGTCCCCCACGAGCGAGGCTACGCTTGGCTTGCGGTTATCTGTTTCTATTTGTTCGCCCTCTGTTCGTTTCTCTTTTCGTTACCCAGTGCCAGTATCTTTGCGGGCTTTGCATGGCCGACCCTATTTCGTTCTACAAGCCCAACGACATCGTCGAGGGACTGCGCATTCTCCAAGAACTGGGGCAAGGCGCGGCGTCCACGGTGTACCTTGCGCAGGATCCTAAAGACAAACAGATCTGGGCCTTGAAGCACGTCCACCGGTCCAACGAGAAGGACGATCGCTTCCTCGATCAAGCCGAGTACGAGTACAAGGTTGCCAAGGAACTAAACCATCCCAACCTGCGATCGATTCCGCGGATGCACAAGCTGCGGAAGCTGCTGACCGTCACCGACCTCTTCCTGGTGATGGAGTTTGCCGACGGCTACAGCATGGACAAGAAGCGCCCCAAGACATATGAGGATGCCTTGGAGATTTTCTGCCAGACCGCCAGCGCGCTGCGGCACATGCACGAGAAGGGCTTTGTGCACGCCGACATGAAGCCCAACAACATCATGGTCGCGCCGGGGCCGCTGGTAAAAGTTGTGGACCTAGGCCAGAGTTGCAAGATCGGCACGATCAAGCCGCGCATTCAGGGCACACCTGATTACATCGCGCCCGAGCAGGTGATGCGCCAGCCGATCACTGAAAAGACCGACATCTACAACCTCGGCGCGACGATGTACTGGACCATCACGCGCAAGACTGTGCCCACGCCGCTCAACAGCAAGAACGAAAACAGTTTGGTTGATCGCGTGGACCCGAGCCTGATGCCTAAGCCGACTCCGGTGATGGAGATCGACCCCAAGTGCCATCCGAAGTTGGCGGAACTCATCATGCACTGCGTGGAGATTGATGCGGCTGACCGCCCGGAAAACATGGGCTACGTGTGCGACCGCTTGCAACTGACGCTCGGCATGGTGCGTGCCCAAAAAAAAGCGAGTGACGCCAAAGCCTCGGGCGACAGCGGACTCATGGACGGCACCAAAGGCGGCAGTTCCGCTGGCAACTCTGGCAGCGGCATGAATCTTGACAACAAGAGCGCGTCGACGAGTGTGCTGGGGGTCAAGTTCAAGGATCAGGGCAAGTAAGACCGAACGCGGAGGAAAACAGAGTGAGGCAGAGCTAGACCGAGCGGCGTGACTGTCTGGATACGTTCACCGTCACTTTGCCGAGTCTGAATTTGCGCACGCAACCGCACCCTTCTTGCTCTTGTCTATGACCTTTGTGTCTTTCTCGAGCACGTTTTCCTCGTGTCCTCAACGAACACTCTGTCTTCCTCTGTGTTCAAGTCTTCGAGTCTTCAAGTCTTCGAGTTTCCATGTCTTCCTACCCCCTCCAACGCCCGCCGCTTGAGCTGAGTGATGCTGATAGCGTCATCGATGCACTCATGGCTGGCACCAGGGCGAACATGGAAGCCGCGTGCCGGCGCGGCAGCATCGACAGCATCGATGCGCCGGGCAAGTTGATTGCCACTGGCGATTTGCACGACAATCCCGTGGCGTTTGCGAAGCTGGTGCGACTTGCGAACATGACGCTCAACGAAGCCGGGCTCGAGCAAGCAGCCCCGACGGGCGAGCTTTGCCACCTGACGCTGCACGAGATCATCCACAGCGATCGCCTTGTGAACGGCATGGACATGAGCTACCGCGCACTGGTGCGCGTGGCTGATTTGAAAGCTCGCTTTCCCGAGCACGTCCACGTACTGCTGGGCAACCACGAGCTTGCGCAGTACACCAACGCCGGCGTACTCAAAGACGGCGTGCGCTGCGTTGATGTCTTCAACGACGCTGTCGAGTTCACGTTTGGCGATGATGCGCCGCGCGTTGACGAAGCTTGCAAGGCGTTTATCCGTTCGCTGCCCATCGCACTCGAAATTCACACGCCTCGCGGCACGATTCTGTGTGCTCACAGCGTGCCTGCGGCCGCGGGTATCGCGCGGTTTGACACGCAGATCATCCGCCGCGACCTGCATGACGATGACTACATCCCGCGCACCGGCAGCGCGTACTTGATGACATGGGGCCGTGGCTACGACGAGCAGAGCCTCGAAGACCTCGTCGAACGCTGGGGCGTGTATATGTTCATTTTGGGCCACGAAAAGGCCGAAGATGGCGTGAAGTTCGTGCAGCCCAACGCGATCATCCTCGCAAGCGACCACGAACGAGGCACGTATCTGCCGATTGATCTGAGCGACCCGCCAACGCCTGCGAATGCGGTGAGCAGGGTGAAATGGCTTGCGCAGGTTGTGTGAGGCGAGCCGGGAGCATGCAAATGAAAACGCGAGCCGATTGGGGCTCGCGTTTTTCATGAAGTGACGAGTTGGTTGCGTTCCGCGAAGGCTCAGTTATTGGCTTAGTTGCTGCGGATGATGCGACCTTGGCCCGCGGCGGGGTAGTCTTGGCTGCTGACCTGACCACCCAGAGCCTGGGTCAAGTAGTTGAAGAACGCGCGCTGGTAGGTGGTGCCCAGGCGCGTGTACGGAATGGCGTTGAAGGGGAAGCTGTCGCCGCCTTGGGCCGTGAAGTCGATGGTGGCCATGTTGACGCTGGGCGCGCCGGGGACGACTGCACCGTTGCGGACGAGCACACGGCCATCATTGAGGACGATGTCGCGAATGCGCGTACCTGGCGTGATGCTGAAGATGCGGTCGCCGGCTGGCGTCGTGCTCGTCTGCGTCACGGTTTGGGCGGTGCGGCCGATGGTTTCGTAGCGGATGCGCATGCCCGCGATTTGCAGGAAGCGGCCGTCGGCGGCGGGGATGCGGCTGACGGAGTTTTCCAGCAGTTCCTTCAGTTTGGCGGGCGTGACGTTGGGGACAATGGTGAGGTAGTTGAGGAAGGGGAGCTGGTCGTAGGTGTACTTCTCACTGATGTTGCCTGCAGGCAGCACGCTGTCAAGGCGGATGCCACCACCGTTCTGGATGGCGACATCGGCAAGGGGCAGACCGGCGGCGGGAGCGAGCTGGTTCGCTTGCCAGAGGATGGAATCGGCAATGATGTTGCCAACATTGGTTTCGCTGACGCGAACGCCCACACCTGCCACGCTGCGGCGGCTGTCGAGCGCGACGTTGGCGGTTGCGATGATGTTGTTGGCGAGTGCCGCGTTGGCGGTTGCGAGCGGAGCTTCGATCTGGCTTTGGATAACAGCATCGGGCGCGACCGCATCAGGAGCAACGCCGCTGACGCGCAGCGGATTGCTTGCTGGGTCAACGGTGATGAGATTGCCCGCGTTGTCAAAGCCTGCGATCAGACGACCCAGGTACTTGTACTCGCCACCCGTCGTAACGATCGGGGTGTTGACGCCCGCTGCGTTGAGAGCAAAGCGGGGGTAGCCTGTGCCGCCCGAAGCTGGGCCGCCCGCGTTGATGGTGTCGCCAGGGACAAGCAGCGTCCCAGGGTTGGCCATGAGTTCGCTGCCACCGCCGGAGATGACGATATCGACACCCGTGAGTTGCTGGGTCATCTCAATTTCAGCGCTCAAACCTTGCAAGTGAGTGCTGACGATGATGATGTTGACGCCTTGGTTGGTCAGAGCGTTGATCTGGGCCTGCACTGCAGGAACAACCGCGCCAATTGTCACAAAACGCGGCGTGCTGATCGTGTTCAACGCCTCAGTGGTCGCACCAATGATGCCGACCTGGCGGCCCGCGACCGTGACGACTTTGGACGACGCGAGCTTGTTCGCGGCGACCTGAGCTTGAAGCGTGGGTTCGGCTGCATAGCCAAGATTGCTGCTGATAAAGGTCGTGGCGTTGGTGCCTTGGATGAGGTTGGCCAGCGTTTCAGGACCAGCGTCAAAGTCGTGGTTCCCCAGCGTCATGGCGCTGTAGCCGATCAGGTCGAAGAGGCGGGAGTCGTAGTAAGGCACGCCTTGAGCGATGGAGATGTCGAGGTTGATGCCCGGAAGGATGTTGTCTCCGGAAGAAACCATGACCCACCCCTGAGCAACGCCGTCGAGGCGAGGTGTGCCGGCTTGCGCTTTGCTCTGGTTGACCAGCGAGGTGAAGCGTGCAGCGCCGCCGAAGCCCGCTTGCGCGCCCGTGAGCGGCAGCACGCGGCATTCGCCGTCGTTGTTGTGCAGCACATGCAGCCAGAACGTGATGGGTGAGCCCAGTTGGTTCACGCCGTACTCATCTTCGAGTGCTTGCAGAATGCGATTATCGAGCTTGGTGGTTTGTGGTTGAGAAAAAACAGCCTTTTGAGCCATCGCGGGCGAGGAAATCGCAAGCCCGGCGAGCAGAGCGAGAAGCGTCTTCATGGGAATGGTCCTTTGTTATTGCTGGATTGGAAAACGAAAGGTGAATCAGAGAGCGCGACGACGACGACCGCAGGCGACTGCGCCGGCGATGACCAACGCGAATGAACCGGGCGCGGGAATGAACGCGATGCCGGAGAAGCCGCCGACGCCGTGAGCGCCGATGAGCGTCGCCGCGCCGGTTGCACGATCGATGCTGAAAAGACTCGCGCCATCGCTCGCGAGCAGTTGCTGGGTGGCGTGATTGAAAGTCAGACCGGCGGTGGCGACACTGGCCGTACCCGTCGCGCCGATCACCGTTGCTGCGCCAGTCGCGAGGTTGAACTCGACGAATTCATCCGCGAGTGAGCTGTTGCTGACGAGGCCGAAGAGGCGGAAGGACGGATCGAAAGCGAGCCCCGAAACGTCAAAGGAGCTGAGCCCTGATGCGCCGACATTCGACCACGCCGCCGGACCAGTGGTGCTGGCGTGGAGATTGTCGAAGATGGTGGTGAATCGCCGACCCGTGGTCGGGAGGATCGCCAGACCGCTTTCGGGGGTGAGGGTGGCACCGTCTTCGAGCAACGTCGAGGCACCCGTCAGCGTGTTGAGAGTGAAGACGTCGCCCGCGACAGTGTGCGCGAGCAAAGCGTTGGCGTTGGGATCAAACGTGATGTCAGAAATCTGCCGAAGGCCCGTGCTCCCAATCAGCGTCGCTGCACCGGTGGTTGCGTTGATGCTGTAAAGGTTCTGGGTGCCCGTGGGCGAGAAGTCGCCGACGCCAAACAGTTGAGCGTGGGCCAAGGAGCCCGCGCCTGCGAGCGCGAAAGAGCTCACGAGCGAACGTGTGAAACGAGTCATGCTGTCTCTCCTCTGCTGCTCAGGTCAACGTCGCACGCGCGAGGAAGCTTGAGCAGATAGACCCTAGCGGCCCGCGGCGGCAAGGGTGTTCAGGTTGCGCGCAGAGGGCGCGAAGAGTGGGTGAGCAACTGGATGAGTTTGTGCGGAATGTCTCGGGAAAGTCAGGGTTGTCGTGCATCCTGTTCGCGCATCCTCGCGAGTGCAACGTCGAGCCACGTCACGGGGTCGGTTGTGGTATCAATCCACACACTACCCGGCTTCATACGCAGTCGTTTGAGCCATGTGCGCTGGTTCTTGGCGAATCGCCTAGTCTGAATTTTGATCTGCTCCACCGCGTCCTCGAGCGATGCGCGACGTTCGAGATGCTCGATCAACTGCTTGTACCCGAGCGCCTCGCGCGATTGCACGCCTAGTGCGCCTGCCGCGTGCAACGCACGCACTTCGTCGAGAAAACCTCGTTCCATCATCAACTTCACACGGGCATTGATGCGCCGGTTGATGAGTTCGACGGGCCAATCGAGACCGATGAGCACGGTGGGCCGCCCCTCCGGAGCGGCAGGCATTTGCATCTTTTCTTCAGTTTCGCTCGCTTGAGAGTCACTCCCGCCCGGGACGGGCGGGCTACCAGTCCACTGCGACTGCTGCTCGCTAATCGGCACGCCCGTCAGCCGAAAAACTTCAATCGCGCGGATCGTCCGTCGCTCGTCATTCGCATGAATGCGCGCCGCCGCTGCGGGATCGACACGTTCAAGCTCGGCTCGCAATGCCACCAGCCCCATCGCTCGAAGTTGTTCGCGAAGGGCTTCGTCCGCCGCTGGCCCTTCAAACATGCCGTCAACCAGCAGCTTCACATACAAGTGCGTGCCGCCCACGACAATCGGCGTGATGCTCTTCGCGAAGCAATCGTCAATGGTCTGCTTTGCGCGTTTGAGCCAGTCGCTCGCAGAAAAACTCTCGCGCGGATCAACGATGTCGATGAGCAGGTGTTCGATACCTTGCCGTTCGTCCACAGTTGGCTTCGCAGTGCCGATGTCCATGCCGCGATAAATCTGATACGCATCCGCCGCGAGAATCGCAGTGCGGCGGCCTTGCGATTGCAGCGCGAGCGCGAGCCGCACCGCAAGATCACTCTTGCCGCCCGCAGTTGGACCGACGATGATTGGGTACGCGTTGGGCACAGCGGCAAACTCACTCACGCGGCGAGAGTACGAGCGTGAAGCGACGGGCGAAATACACAGGACGAGCGAAGCAGACGGCAAGCGATCAACGCGAGAGCACGCCTACAACAGAGCGTGACTGACGGCCGATCCAATACTGCAACGCACGCTACCGACGCATCAACGACTGCCGCGCCAGTCGGCGCGATCACGGCATTCATGACGGCATCCATGACCGCTCGCCGGGCGTGTTTTCTGCTGGGCGGAGCGATTCTTGCCAGCGTCGCCGCCATGCCGGCGGATGCGTGGGTCATGACGCACATTGGTCCGTATCAAGGCGGGCTGTCGAGCAAACTCGGTGGCGATCTGGTTCGCGAAATGGAATTCGTGCAGCAGTTTGGCGCGGTGACCAGCATGGTCATCGCGGGCATTGTCATCTTGTTGCTCGACCCCGCGAAGCGACGCGGCGTGCTGCAGTTTGCCATCGCGCTTGCCATCAACGGCTTGATCGGACACGCACTCAAGGTTCTCGCAGGGCGTCCGCGTCCGCGCGTGTTGTTCGACAACACGCCGCAAGCGGGCTTCGAGTCGCCCATGCACTTTGCCTTCGCGTGGACCAAGTACCCGCTGCCGCGCACGAGCGAGGATGGCAGCACCACGTATTTGCTCGCGCATAGTTGGGAATGGTGGAAGGGAATCAGCAGCGACCTGGCAAGCTACCCAAGTAGCCACGCGATGGCGAGTGCCTGCGCAGCGGCCTGTTTGGCCCACCTCTACCCGCGACTTTCGCCGCTGGTCTTCACGCTCGCAATCATCGTTGCGATTTGCCGCGTGGCGTTTGGGGCGCATTATTCGAGTGATGTTATTTTCGGCAGCACGGCGGGATTTGTGATTGGGGCGATGGTGATGCAGCGCAGCAGCCGCACCTGAGTCGCAAGTTCAAAAACACTGCAAAATGCCCCATATTCGATCAAAGCGTCGTTCCTGCAGGTCGCTGCGACGAATCCAGTAGTAGATGATCCCCGCATCGCCCCAAGCAAATCCGGTGGTTTCATCACTATCAAACTGAGCGAGCAATAGCCATTCTGGTGCGGTACGTCGCAGCGCTACAAAATCTGTGTCCGCAGCCGTGGCAGCGTCGCCCTTAATCAGCACTCGAGACTTCTCTGCACACTCTTCGCGCATCTCGCCTTGAATGCACCACGGATAACCACGCAGTTGATGTCCGAAGCCGTCCGTTTTGCGCGATCGCCGACCAATCGCTTCGCAGAAGTCGCTGTACCGGGCAATGTCCAACGTCGCAATCCGCGGATCCCAATCCAACTCGCTATTCGCATCTGGAAGCGTAGAGATGCGATTACATTTCACTACGCACGGCGTGAACGTTCGCGATCCGAATGTCGACTGATCAAGCCACGCGTAATCCTTCGGCAACTCTCGCTTGACAACCGCGATCGACTCGTCTTCAACAAATTCGACACGAAACCCGCCTGCATCACCAATTTCGCTGCCCCAAGGCTGTTCGTTCAAATCAAACCAAAAGTACAAGTAGCCGCGATGAGGCAAGCCGCTCTCGGCCCAAGTCGCGGCAACATCGCTCAAGCGAATCTGCGCGATGAAGCCCATGGGCTTGCCGCGCCACGTTGGCCAAGGATGCGCGGGTGGTAAATCAGGCAGTCCACCCAAGCGTGACTGCCCCGCCGTGAGATTGGCTTGGTCGATGGGCGCGATTTCCAATCGCACCGCTGGCTCAGCAAGGTCGATTAACTCGTCGGCATATTGCTGCAAACCCCAAACCGCAAGCGCGTCGCGTTTGGACAAGTGACGCCACGCTTCATCGCTGGGCGGAACGAAGGGCGCGATCGGATTATGCGCTGTGACCTCGCTCGCAGGTCGCGTCACAAGCCCAAATAGCTTACGGAATAAATACCCGATACCCAGCATTCAACAACCCCGTTTCCCCGTTATGTTCCTTGAGCAACTGCGTCAGCCGCTGCTCCACGATGTTCCCCGCGTCAGCGAGAATCGAGTCCGCATCGGTCTTGCCGCCCGCCGTCATCAGGAAATTGAACACACGCGCCATGCCGCAGTTGGCGATGAAATCGGGAATGATCGCAAACTGCTGATCGGCCTCGCGCATCAGCGTCAGTTGATCGCTGACCCAACTGATGACATCTTTCTTCGTATGGTCGTACGCAAACGGGTTGTTGGCCCCGCAGCTCACAACCTTGATGCCCGCGTTCTTCATCACGCGCAGTCGTGCGGCTGTCGTCGTGTGGCTCGCCGCCGCCGGAATGTAAATTTCCGCCGGAGAATTCAGCAATTCATCGCCGCTGGCGGTATCGACGACCGTCGCGCCTTCTTGCACAAATCGCACGGGCAGGTTCGTGCCCTCGCGCGCGTTGATGAGCTTGCGAACGTCCAGCCCGCGCGGATTGCTGACCACGCGAATCGTTCCATCGGCGTTGCGCGTGCTGCCAGCAATCGTCACCGCGCCTTGCTTCTCGAGGTAATACGCCGTAAAGGCGCCCACCGCGCCAAAGCCCTCGACGATCACTCGCTGGCCTTGCAAACTCTTGCCGCGAAGTTTGTAATACGCCTCAACGCTGCGCGCCACGCCTAGCCCCGTCACCACATCGGCCACCATCCACTTTCCCTTGCCCTCATGCATGCGCGGCCCAGGCAAATCACTCAGCGAGACCAGCGCTTCTACGCCGTGCTTGAGCCGATCAATCTTCGCCGCGGCTGGCTCGCCATCATTCCACGAATGCCCCCGCGCGATGCCCTCTTGCACGTGCCCCAGCCCCAGCACGCGCTGCGTGATCGCCGTCGCTTCGCTGACTTCATCCACGCCCACATCGCCGCCCGTGCCGTAGCAGTTCTTCAGGTAAGGCCCAATGTGCTTGTACCACCGCTCCAAAACGCCGTGCTTGACATCCATCGGAGCCGCCGCATTAAAGCGAATGACGCTCTTACCGCCGCCAATGTCAGGCCCGCACGCACGAAACTTCACGGCCATGGTCTTGGCAAGAAACACCGCCTCCTCGCGCGTGCCCTTGTCGCGCATGCGCGTCCCGCCGCCCGCCGCCCCGCCTCGCAGACTATCAATGCACAGCCAACCCACCGCATCGGTGACATCATCATGCCACTCGACAACGATCGCCGGCGGGCGTTGATAAAAGGCTTGGTACTTGGCGAATCCGTCAGCATTGGCAGGAGTGGTTGCGGGCATGGGGCGGATGGTAGACGCGTGTGAATCGAACACCAGTCAACGAGCAGCTTCGTTATCTCTTCCGCCAGTCGGTGCTCATTACTCCCCAACCCCCGCGCCCCTAACCTCCCCCATGCCTCGTTCCGTCGTCATCACCGGCATCGGCACCGTCAGCGCCTTGGGCGTTGGCACCGCTGCGCTTTGGCACGCTCTCTGCAACGGCTCCACCGGCATCGGCGTGCCCACGCGCGTTGATCTGGCCGGCTTTCCCTGTCAACTCGGTGCCGAGATCAAGACGGCTGGCGCCGACGCCGCAACCGCTGGTTCGGCGAGCGAGTTCTCCGCGAAGGACTTCGTTCCCAAAAGCTACCGCAAAGCCGTCAAAGTCATGGCTCGCGATACCGAGATCGCTGTCGCCGCGGCGAAAGAAGCTTTTGATGACGCCAAGATCGTGACCCGCGCCGCCGAGGGCACGCCCGCTGCCGCGCCCACCTTCGCCCCCGCTCGGCTGGGTTGCCAGATCGGTGCGGGTCTCATCGCCGCGGAAACGCTCGAACTGACCAGCGCACTTGCAACCAGCGTCGATGCTCACGGCACGTTCGATTACGCCCGTTGGGGCACGATAGCGCAGCACGATGGTCAAACCGTCGGCGGCATGAACAACTTGCAGCCCCTGTGGATGCTCAAGTACCTGCCCAACATGCTCGCCTGCCACGTCACCATCATTCATGGCAACGAAGGCCCCAGCAACACCATCACCTGCGGCGAAGCCAGCGGCTTGCTTTCCATTGGTGAAGCCGCCCGCGTCATCGAGCGTGACGCCGCAGATGTTTCCATCGCCGGCAGCGCCGAAAGCAAACTAAGCCTCATGGGCACGATGCGCATGTCGCTCGCCAACCGCTACGGCCCGATCCCCGCGTCAACTAACCCCGTCACCGCCGTCAGACCCTTCGACACCACCAGCCCAGGCGGCGTACCCGGCGAAGGCGGTGGCCTGCTGATCCTCGAAGAGCGCGAAAGCGCCATCAAGCGCGGCGTACCGATCTATGCACACGTCGCGGGCTTCGGAGCCGCGCACAACGCCCAGCGTGATGTGCCCCAAGGCCAGCCCAATCGCGGCTTGGTCTTCGCCGTACAAGCCGCCATTCGCGACGCGGGCCTGACAGCCGCCGATATCGATGTGATCGTGCCGCAAGCCGCCGGCGCGCCAAGCACCGACGAGCAAGAACTACTCGCTTTGCAAACCGTCTTCGGCAGTCGCCTCGCAAACATCACGTGCGTTGCGCTTTCGCCCGCCTTGGGAGATTGCGCCGCTGGCAATGGCGGTTTGCAAGCCGCCGTCGCTGCGTTGATCCTCAAAAACCAACTCCTTCCCGCGCGTTTGGGAGCCGCTAGCCTCCCGGCGTGGCCCGCCGCCGCCCGCGCCGCGTCGCGCCCGCAGGTGGTCAAGAATGTACTTGTCTGTAGCAGCAGCCTCGCGGGACAAAACGCGGCGTTGGTGTTGCGGGCCATGTAAGGCCGTGTAAAGCTGTGTAAGGAAGATTCGTCCAGGTTCGTTCACCTTTGATTGTCCAGTTTGAGACCCGCCCCATCGCTTCGCCATCTACCTCAGGAGTTCATCATGTCCAACGAAGACTACCAAGGCTCTCGCTACTCCAACGACCGTTCAGGCGACCGCGGTGATCGCTCAGGTGATCGAAGCGGCGATCGCGGTGGCGACCGAGGCGGCGGCGGCAACCGCGGCCGAGGCGGCTATCGCGGCGGACGCGGCGGCGGTGGTGGCGGCGGCGAGGACCGTCGCGGCATTCCCCTCTCCGCACTCGACGCAGCCACGACCGAAGCCAGCCGTAAAGCCATCGGCGCTGCCATCGAAGTCCACAAACTGCTGGGCCCAGGCTTTGACGAAGCCGCCTACGCCAACGCCCTCAAGATGGAACTCGACGCGTTGAACGTCACGTACAAGCAAGGCCACCACGTCGCCGTCATGTACCGCGACCGCAAAGTGAGCGAGTCCGCGACTGACCTTTTCATCGACGGCAAGTTCTTCCTCGAAGTCATGGCCCGCCCAGGTCCGGTCACGACCTACGAACGCCTCGAACTGCGCGCCAAGCTCAAAGCCGCTGACCTCGAACTGGGCCTGATCATCAACTTCGCCGAACGCCGCCTCAAAGACGGCCTCGTGCGCGTCGTAAACATCGACAAAATCACCAAAGAACGCGGCATCACCCTCGACGAAGGCGACGACGTCGGTGGTGACAGCGAGTTTGATCATTGAGTAGGCACTAGGGACTAGGGATTAGGCACGAGGAAAGACTTCTGCCTACTCCGTATTCCAATCTGCCTTGCCCCTAATGCCCAGTCCCTAGTCCCTAATGCCTTCTTCATGTCCCGTCGCGTCGTCATCACCGGTATGGGCTGGATCACTCCTCTGGGTAGTGACGTGGCATCTGTCTGGTCCAAACTTCTTGGCGGCATGACGGCCATAGGCCCTACCACGCGCTTTGATGCTTCGACCTTCGCCACCAACTTCGCGGCGGAGGTCAAGAACTTCAACCTCGCCAACTTTTTGGCTGAAGCTCCCCGGCACGCCCACGCTGGCATCAGCACGCAGTTCGCCCTCGCCGCCGCCGCTCAAGCTTGGCATCAAGCTGGGCTGGGGCACTCAGGCGGCCCCGCAGCAGGCGGCAACTTCCGCGTCTCACCCGCCGCATGGTTTGATCCCTCGCGCATGGGCATGTACCTGGGCGCGGGCGAAGGCAGCCTGGACTACTCGCACTTCCTCGCCACCAACCTCGCGAGTTGGCAACCCGATACGAAAACCATCGATGACCGCGCCTGGACCAAAGAAGCTCTCTCGCGCATGACGCGCACCGTCGAACTCGAGCAAGAACCCAGCAGTACGCTCACGCATCTCGCCGAAGCATTTGGCTGCATGGGTCCCAGCTTCAACTGCATGACGGCCTGCGCCGCCAGCACGCAAGCCGTGGGCGAAGCCTTTGAAATCATCCGCCGAGGCGACGCCGATCTCATGTTCGCAGGCGGCGCGCACAGCATGATCCACCTGCTGGGCATGACCGGCTTCATCCGCCTCACCGCCATGAGCACCAATCGCGAAGCCATGGCCCACGCCGCCAAACCCTTCGACGCCGAACGCGATGGCTTTGTGATGGGCGAAGGCGCAGGCATGCTCATTCTCGAAGATGCTGAGCACGCCCTGCGCCGCGGTGCCAAAATCATCGCCGAGGTCGCGGGCTACGGCAGTTCCGCCGACGCGTATCGCATCACCGACATCGACCCCCAAGGCAAAGGCGCCATCGCCGCGATGTCGCAAGCCTGCCGACAAGCTGGCATCTCCCCGCGCGAACGTGGGCCAGACGGCCGGCCGCAAGTGCACTACATCAGCGCCCACGGCACAGGCACCAAAGAAAACGACCGCATCGAAACCCGCGCCGTCAAAGGCCTCTTCGGCGACCTCGCCCAAGACGTTCCCTTCAGCAGCGTCAAGAGCATGCTGGGCCACCTGATCCAAGCCGCCGGTGCGGTTGAACTCATGACCTGCGTCAAAGCCATCGAAACCGGCATGCTGCCGCCCACGATGAACCTTACCACGCCCGACCCCGAATGCGACCTCGACCACGTCCCCAACGCCGCTCGCGACCTGCGAGCCCAAGGCGTCGAAGTCTGCCTCAGCAACAGCTTCGGCTTCGGCGGCCAGAACGACACGCTGTGCGTGCGTCGGTTTCGCTGATTTCCGCTGAGTTTCGCAAGCTCGCACTCGCGCGTACTTGCGATCACTCGACCAACCGCGCCCCTTCGTGTCGCAGCAGCCACCGCTTGCGTTCCACGCCGCCGCCGTAGCCGGTCATGGTGCCGTCTTTGCCAATCACGCGATGACACGGAATGACAATCGCGCGATAGTTCTTCCCATTCGCCAGCGCAACCGCCCGTACGGCTTTCGCATCACCCATCGCGCGGGCCTGCTCGCCATAACTCCGCGTCTGTCCGGGCGAAATCTCCATGAGCACGCGCCACACTCGCTCTTGAAACGCAGTCC
This sequence comes from Phycisphaerae bacterium, assembly GCA_014192545.1. Classification (GTDB taxonomy): domain Bacteria; phylum Planctomycetota; class Phycisphaerae; order Phycisphaerales; family UBA1924; genus BJHL01. The sequence goes on from BJHL01000001.1 coordinate 94,315, forward strand.
CCATGCCCGGCGCGAGTTTCACATCAAACTTCGTGCGCGTCCCTGCAAAATACTCACCCATCTGCTCGCGCACGCGCATCAGCACATCACACTTCTCATCCGGCACAATCGCCGCAGGCTGCTGCTTGCTGCCCATCTTCACCCGCACGCGCGCAATCTCCCGCTCCATCCCCTTGCGATCCGTGAAATCCACGACGAGCAATCCATCATCACTCGCCAGCGCCAGCATGTCACCAAGCGGCGTTGCAAACATCATCGACGCAATCACGCGCGTGCCGCTCGCCTTGCTCGGAGCCTCACCCACCAACCGATGCACCGCCTCTCGAAATCCGCTCGCCGAAGCAAAGCCCGCTTGTTGCTGCGCCGCTATCACACGCCCTCGCTTTCTGCCGCTCATCTGCAAGTGCCTCACCACCATCCCCACCCGCCGATTCCGCTGATACGCCGCGAATGTCATCCCCGTCGCCGCGACAAACTGCTTCCGCGCCGCCGACGGATCAATCCCCATCGCGAGCAAGTGCCGCGCACGCACCGGCTCATCCGGCACGCGCTCCACCATCGCGAGCAGCCTTGTCACCAGCCCCGTCCGCACTCGCGCAGCATCCAAAGGCCGACACCGCTTGCAAGGCCGATACCCCCGCAGCAGCGCATCCCTGGGAGCATCAACAAACTCCACATTCGCCCGCCGCGCCTGCCTCGCCGGACAAACGGGCCGACAAAAAATCCCCGTCGTTTTCACGCACACCACAAACGCGCCATCCGCCGCCCGCTCCCGCGCCGCATACGCCCGCCACCGACTTGCATCAACACTGTTTTTCACAGGCCAAACGATACCCCAAGCCACGAAAACAACCGCCGAAAACTTCGCGGCAATGTCAAGTTCCCATTTATCTCACACACTTTCCGTCCCTCTCGCGAACATCGCATCCCCCGCGCGCACATACTCACCGCCTTGCGAACGATCGATCTCCTCCAACTCCTCGCCCTCGGTGCCATCTGGGGCGGCTCTTACCCCTTCATGCGCATCGCCACCAAGGAAATGAGCCCGCCCGCCCTCGTCGCGCTGCGCCTCGTCCTCGCCACGCTCTTTCTCCTCCCCTGGCTTCTCAAGCGCGAACGCATCGCCGTCATCCGTCAACGCTGGAAAGGCCTGCTGCTGCTTTCCGCCATGAACTCGGCGATTCCCTTCATGCTGCTGGCCTACTGCACCCAGCAACTCTCAGGCGGCATCGCGGCCATCATCAACGCCACCGTCCCCTTCTTCGCCGCTCTGGTCGCATGGGCATGGCTCAAAGACAAACCCCGCAACACGCAGTGGCTGGGCCTCGCCATCGGCTTCGCAGGCGTATGCGTGCTTGTCTATCCCAAACTCGCTCAAGGCTTCTCCGCCACCGCACTCGCCGTCGCCGCGGGCCTCACCGCCGCACTGCTTTACGCCATCAGCGCCAACTACACCAAGAAAGTTCTCGCCGGCATCGAGCCCATGACCATCGCCGCCGCCGGCACGTTCTTCGCCACACTCATCGCCTTGCCCATAGGCCTTGCCACGCTGCCCGCAACCATGCCCAGCCCCAAAGCCCTCGCCGCCGCCGCCATGTTGGGCGTGGTTTGTACCGGCGTCGCCTACATCATCTTCTACCGCCTCTTTGCCAGCATCGGCCCCACTAAAGCCATCACCGTGACTTTCCTCATCCCGCTCTTCAGCGTCATCTGGGGCATCACGTTTCTCAACGAACACATCACCTGGAACCTCGCCGCAGGCGGCTCACTCATCTTGCTGGGCATGACGCTGATCACAGGCTTATACAAACTTTTCTCGCGCAGCAAAGCACCATCGCCCGTGACATGAACATTCACAAACGGGCGGCACACAATTCACTCACGCCCGAAACACCCCCACCGCCTGCTCATTCGCGAATCCCGGGAAAATCTCATCAACGCTGCCCTGCCCCATGCGCACGCGCAGTGCCTCGGCCAGCACGCGCCGGTAATCCGTCGTTACCGCCAGATCAACTCGGCTGTCAAGTTGCTCGCTCGCCAGCCCAGGCCACACGCCGTGCACCTTGCCGCCGTGTACGTTGCCCCCCATCGCCATCATCACGCCGCCATGGCCGTGATCGGTCCCCGCGCTCTTGTTCGCCTTGAGCCGCCGACCAAACTCGCTAATGACCAGCACCGTCAGCCGCTGATGATGATCGCTCAAATCGGTATAAAACGCGTGCAGCGCCCGTGCCAACACATTCAATCGATTCGGAAAGTGATACGTCTGATCCTGGTGCGTGTCCCATCCGCCATAATCCACGCTCGCCACGCGCAGCCCCACATCCATCTTCATCAGCCGCGCGACAGATTGCAGTCGCTTCGATAAATCATCATCCGGATACGTCGCCCCGTGCTGCGCTTCATACGCCTCCACATCCCCCTTCCCATTCCGCGGCAATCGCGAGCCAATCGCATCCACCACGCGCAGCGCACGCTCCGCCTGCTCATGCATGGGCTGGCCCTTCACGTACAAATCCTCGATTGCCTTGCGCTGCCCATCGCCCCACCACAATCCAAATCGTCCAAGCTCCGGTGCCGATGCCGCAAACGGCAGCCCCAACATACTCGTCGGCAAACTATCACTCGCCGCAAACACCGGCACTGCCGCATCGCCATATACGCCGCGCTGCTGTTCCAAAGCCGCAAATCGTGACAACCACCCATTCGCCAGCCGCTGCTGCGCAACATCTGCCACGCCGCGCTCAATCAAATCCATCGCCTCAAAGTGGCTCCGCGTGCCGTTGGTTAGTCCACACGCATGAATGAACGCCAAGTGCTTCGCGTCGTACAACTCCTTCAACGGAGCCGCGTTCTTATGCAACCGAAAGTCCAGCTTCGCCGGCCCGTTCCCAATCGCCAGCCCTTCCGCCTCCGTCACGCGCAGCGCCTCAGGCCGCGCCGCCACATAGTCCTTGTCATCAGCAGGCCCAAGCAAGTGCAACCCATCAATCCCGCCTCGCAAGAACACCAACACAAGCGTGTCGCGAGCCGTACCGGCGGGCACCACCCCATCATCAAAGCTCGCCCACGACAGCTTTGCCGCGCTCATCGCCGCAATCGCCGCCGAGCAACCCACCAGAAATTCTCTTCGCGTCGTCATGGCTAGCTCCTGTGCCCAAACCCTTTCCAACTCATCTCAACCCATCACCGCACCTGAAACTCCGGCGACATCGCCAGCCCGACAACCGCTCGCTGCACACGTTGCGCGAGTTCACTCTCCCCAACATCCAGCGCCGCATGCACATCATCATCACCCGCAACCAGCCGCTCAATCACCTTCCGCCGCGGCTCATCCAGCTCCATCCCAATCATCCGCATACTCCAAAATGCCACGACTTTCGCCGCCGTATCCGCATCATCCGGCATCTGCTTCATCAGCCGCACCCGCGTCCCCTTGAACCAATCCGCCATCAGCAAGATGGGCATGTTCCACCGCGAGACCATCATGCTCGTCGAAAGCCAATAGCTCGACACATCAGGCAATCCCGTCGGCGCAGGCCATGCAAACATGGGCTGTCCCGCTGCTTCCAGCGACCAGCTCCATGCGTTATCCGCCCGCACCTTGGCTCCCGTCGTCCGCGTAAAGCTCATCGCCAATTCCAAAGGCCGCTTGGCCTTCCCAGGCGAAGTCTTCGCGAACTCATCACTCATCACAATCGCCCGCACCACCCGCGCAATCTGATCCTTCGCCTTCGCGTGCTCGTTCCACACCGCTACCACTCGCTCCACCAGCGCCTGCGTCGGCTCATCCATCAGCAGCCGCCGACACAACTTCATGCACACATGCTTCGCCGTCGCCGGATGAAACGCCACTAAATCCAGCACCTTTCGCCCATCTGCCAGTGGCGGCTGGCTCGGGTCAAACTCACTCGCCAGCACACGCTTCTGATAATGATCGTGCCACGCATCCATGTACAAAAAAGCACCCCCGTCAGGCAGCCGACCGTTGTCCATTCCGTTCCATCCACCATCCGCAATCGTCCACCCGGTAAACGCCCGCGCCGCCTCGTACACGTCTTGATCGATGTACCCCTCCGCATTCCCCGCCATCGCGCCGGGAACATCGCGCCAGCGATTGAATAACGCGTTCAAATACGCCCCGCGACCCAGCGTGTGCAACTCAAACAACTCGCGCGCAAAATTTTCATTCGCCGGACTCGCCTTACTGCTCGCATTGTTCAAATACGCCAGCATCGCCGGATGACTCGCCACCGCCTCCACAAACTCGCGAAAATTCCCCAGGCAATCCCGCCGAATCACATCGCGGTCATACCAAGGCATCGCCACCGACGCCCGAATGTCATCCCCGCCCGCATTCACATGAAAGTGATTGTGCCAAAAGTCAACCATTACTTCGCGAAGCTGATACGAACTCTCCCGCGCCCGAATCACCGTCGCACATCGCAACTCCGCAAGCGGCCGCACGCGCTCAGCCCACGCCACACCCTTGTTCCACTTCGTCCGCCACCAGTGTTTGGCAATCTCATCCCCCAGCGTCTCAAGTCCCCGCTCTTCATCCAGAGCCTCATACGCATCCCCCTCGTCATTCTTCCCCGCTTCATACGCAATCCTCAGCTTCGCCGCCTTCAGCGCCGCCGCCGCACGCGCATCATCCCCATCCACAGGCGTGAGCTGCCCCTCCAGCCACGCCTGCAATCCCATCTCCACAAACCGCGCCGCCTCCCCCTCCGCCGGCCCATACCCCAGGCGCGACAACACGACATGCGCCGCCCGAACATCGCCCACCATTGCCGCCGTGCTGCTCATATGCGCCTCCAGCCCACGAATATACCACAATTAGCTCCCACCACCATCCCTTTCCGCCGTTTTCTGCTCAACTCCATTAAACAAACAACCCGCGATCGCTCGCGGGTTGCTCCTTTTCTCCGTTCACTCCCCCACTCACCACTTCCGCGGAGCCTCCCCAATATACCTGCTCAGCGGCCGAATGATCCTGTTATTCGCATGCTGCTCGATAATGTGCGCTGCCCACCCGCTCACGCGACTGGCCACGAAGATCGGCGTGTACTGCGGCACCGGAATCCCCATCGTGAAGTACGTCATGCCGCACGGAAAGTCCACGTTTGGATGAATGTTCTTCTTCTCGAGCATGATCTTCTGCACCTGCTCGCCCAACTCAAACCACTTCACCGCCGCGTGGCCGCCCGGGTTCTTCGTGTCGCTCTGCGCCACGTCGCGCCCCAGCTTGTGCAAAATCGGCGCGCGATGGTCGCCGTTCTTGTACACCCGGTGCCCAAAGCCCATCAGCTTGCGCTTGGTGTCAAAGGCCTTCTGCATCCAGTCATCCACCGCCTTGGTGCCAATTGCCTTCTCGCCCACATCCTTCATGATTTCCTTCAGCATCTCCATCGCCATCTCATTCGCCCCGCCGTGCAACGGCCCCTTGAGAGCCGCAATCCCGCCGCAAATCGCCCCATGCATATCGCTCAGCGTCCCCGCAATCACGCGGCTGGTAAACGTGCTCGCATTGAAATCATGCTCGGCGTACAAAATCAAACTCACATCCACCACATGCGCGTACTCCTTCGCCGGCTTGCTCCCCGTCATCAAGTACAGCAAGTTCGCCGCATGCCCCAACGTCGGGTCGCCCCCGCGCTCACGCTCAATGATCGCCTTCCCATCAATCACATTCTGCATGTGCCCGATCATCGTCGGAATCTTCGCCAGCAGCCGCTTGGCCTTCCGCAGGTTCGCATCCTTCTCCACGCTCTGACTATCCGGGTCCATGTGCCCCAGCATGCTCACGCACGACCGCAAAATATCCATCGGCACCGCCCGCCCACTCGCCAAGAACCCGCCCATGCTCTCAATGAACGCCGTCACCACGCCCGGCAGCGGCCGCTCCGCAATCAGCTCCGCCTTGAACGCCGCGAGCTCACTGGCCGAAGGCTTATGCCCCACCAAGAGCACATGCGCGACCTCTTCAAACGTCGCATGCTTCGCCAGATCATGAATCTCATACCCGCGATACCACAACCCGCCCTGCTCAATCGAACACACCGCCGTCTCCCCAGCGATGATTCCCTCCAGCCCACGCGAAAAGATCGCATCAGCCTGTTCCTTGGACACAGCAGGAGCTTTTTCGGCAGCAGTCGTCATGATGAAAGCCTTCCTTTATTCAATCGCCCGCCACAGTGTATATCCCACAACCGGCGAGACGGAAAACCGGTTCACCACAAAGACACGAAGGGCACGATGGGATCGGCACAAGCCCAATCGCAACAAATCTGCAGCGAGCGAATTCAAGCATGCCCCACTGTGCGCTATCTTCACGAAACAAGGGTGGCACAATCCGCAAACTGAGGGTAGATTTATAAACGTCGATTGGTTGCAGCTTGCCGCCACGCGCGTCCACTCCAAAAAGTGTGAAGGGGAACTACATGCCAACGAATCAGAACATATTTCCTTCAAGCATTGCCTTCGTCGCTGTGCTTGGTTTCTTTTCGTTTGGTACGTTCGCGCAGTCGTCCTGCACACCGCAATGGCTTCTCGCTAATGCCGATTTCCCAAGCACCAGTTTCGCTATAAACGCCTCCGTGATCTGGGATCAAGACGGTGACGGACCACTGCCTCCACGATTGGTTGTTGGGGGCAACGCGGAACAGTCGCCTGGGAGTTTGACTTCACTGAGGGTCTTCAACTCTCAGACCCGCACATGGGAATCGCTCGATAACACCAACCTCGACACGGTCTACGCATTGGCAACTATTCAAAACGCCACAGGCGGACAAGACCTGCTTGTCGGCGGCAACTTCGACGCCGTGCCTGGTGTGCCAGGTACTGCTCGCCTCGCACGTTGGAACGGATCAAATTGGTCCAGCATCGGCAATGGTGTGAGTGAGCCTAGCCGCTACGTTTTTGCCATCGCCACACTACCAAATGGCGACATCATCGTCGGTGGTTCCTTCACTGGTATCGGCGGAACCCTTATCACAGAAGCCATCGCTCGCTGGGACGGAACCAACTGGCACTCTGTTGGTGGAGGCATGGGCGTAGGCGTCAATATCGTCTACGCTCTCAAAGTTTTACCAAACGGCGATCTAATCGCTGGTGGTAACTTCCGAACTGCTGGCAACACACAAGTCAACAACATCGCTCGCTGGGATGGCTCGACTTGGGCCGCCTTGGGTGCCGGCACCGGCAGCCAAGTCAACGCCCTCGCCACCATGCCCAACGGAGACATCATCGCAGCTGGCACCTTCCGTACCGCTGGAACTACGCCCGCCAATCTCATAGCTCGTTGGAACGGCTCCGCTTGGCTGCCCCTCGGTACCGGCTTCGTCGGAGCATTCATGCCTTTTGTCAACGATCTGCTCGTCCTTCCCGATGGAAGATTGCTCGCCGGTGGATTTTTCGATAACGCTGGCGGTGTACCGACTCAGGCTGCCGCTATATGGAACGGCGCAAACTGGAGCTCCATTGGCGCTTACGCGAGCCCCAACTATGTCAATACCTTCACACAAATGCCCGACGGCTGGACATTTCTTGGCGGTGGCTTTTACGGCGCAAGGCCGGTCTCGACCGCTTCCGTCGCTCGATGGGGTTGCCCCGCTTGCGACGACATCGACTTCAACAACAACACCGTCTTCCCCGAAGACGCCGACGTCATCGACTTCTTCAACGTCCTCGCCGGGGCTGAATGCCCCGCCTGCAACGATATCGACTTCAACAACAACGGCGTCTTCCCCGAAGACGCGGACGTGATTGACTTCTTCAACGTCCTCGCGGGCGGCACATGTCCCTAAACGCAGTCTCCCCACAAAGACACAAAGAGCACAAAGGTAAAGGCAAGAGTTGGGGTCGGGTTCGAACCCAACCGTACCTCCTGCCTTTCTGTCTTGAACCCCTTTCTCCTCTCCGTGCTCTCTGTGCCCTCTGTGTTAAATGCCTTCGCCTTTCTTTGTGCTCTTCGTGTCTTCGTGGTGAACCCCGCCTTCCCCCTCCCCCTCTTCTTTCTCACGGCGTTGCCCCCAAATCGCCCTTCCTAGACTTCCCCAACCGGCGGAGTCCGGCTCACTGTCTCAGGAGGAGAATCATGTCCAAACCCGCTGCAACTTCTCCCGCCAAGAAGCACACCCCCGCGTCCGCCGCCAATGCGGTGAACCTGCCCATGAACAAACTGCCCGACACGCTCGACGAGCGCTACGCCCTGGTTTGCGATCGCATCGCCGCTGCCGCCAAGAAAGCTGGCCGCAGCAGCAGCGACATCATCCTTGTTGCCGTCACCAAGTACGCCGAGCCCGAGCAGATTCGCCACTTGCTGCAACTTGGCCACCGCGACTTTGGTGAGAACCGCGCCCAGGTCCTCGTGCAGCACGCGGCCATCGTCGAAGAGTTCATGGCCCGCCAGCGCATGCTCCCCAGCAGCCGCAAAACCGGCCTTGATAATGACGGCTCGCTCTTTGAAAGCAAGCTCATGTCAGGCCCCGGCGTGCCTTCGCTCAAAGCCAAGCCCCAAGGCGCCGCTGGCCCCGCAAGCACCGGCGCCACCAACCCTGTGCGCTGGCACATGATCGGCCACCTGCAACGCAACAAAGCCAAGAAGGTCATCGAGTTCGTGCGCCTCGTGCACAGCGTCGATAGCCTGCGCATCGCCGAAGAACTGCAAGCTATCGCGATGAAACGCGATCAGCCCATCGATGTGCTGCTGCAAGTCAACGCCAGCGGCGAAGAGTCCAAGCATGGCCTGCCCGTCCCCAGCGTCATCCCCGTCGCCGAACAAATCGGCACGATGATGGGCCTGCGCATCCGCGGCCTCATGACCATGGCCCCCTACAGCGACAACCCCGAAGACGCCCGCCCCATCTTCGAACGCACCCGCGAACTCTTCGAAGAAATCAAGCCCCTCAAACTCACCGACGCCCCCTTCAACATCCTCAGCATGGGCATGAGCGGCGACTACCAAATCGCCATCGAAGAAGGCGCCAACGTCGTACGCGTGGGTACCAACATCTTCGGCGAAAACACCTCCGCCGACCGCCCCGAAGAAGCTCCCGAAGCCCCCGACACTTCCGAATCTGACGATCAGTAAACCACACTCGCCATGAGCACCCCCGCCACCAACCTCCGCCGCGATGAGGCGATGGAACACACGCTGGCCAAGGTGCTCACCGCCATGATGCTCATCGCCGCCGCCACAATCCTCGCGGGCGTGGTGATGTTGTACTTCAATCGCACGCCAGCCACGGGCCAGCTCGCCCCCCAACTCGTCCCCATCACCACCTTCAGCACCTTCCAAGAAAATCCCACCGACCACACCAGCTACCGCTCCCTCGCGACAATCGCCCAAGGCCTGCGAAACACCTCCGCCCTCGCCCTCATCCAAGCCGGCCTGGTCCTGCTCATCGCCACCCCCGTGCTTCGCGTCGCCGCCACCGCTGCAATCTTCGCGAAAAACCGCGACTGGCTCTACGTCGCCATTTCCCTCATCGTCCTTGCGTCCCTGGGCGCGGGCCTCTGGGGCTTTGTGCACTAAAACGCCGCCGCAAACCCCATTCTCACACTTTCCGCCCGCGCCGCGCGTAACCTCCCGCATGGCAAAGCGTCCGGCGAAAAAAGCATCCAAGAAAGTCTCCTCCAAGCCCACCTCTAAGCTCACCAAGAAGCCCGCCGCCAAGGCTGCTTCCAAAGCATCACCCACAAAAAAGAAAGCCGCGCCCAAGGCCGCAGCTTCCACGCTGCTGAAAAAAGCCGCGAAGGCCGTGACCAAGACCGCGAAAAAACTGGTCACCAAAGCCGCCAAGAAAACGGCTGCGCCCAAGGCCACCACCAAGCCCGCGCCCAAAGCCGCCGCAACAAAATCCCCCGCGCCTAAAAAGCCCGCCATCAAAAAGCCCAAGCCCACCCTCACAACCGGCGTCCCCACCGACGTCGCCGAGGTCGAAGCCCAGTCTCGTCCCAGCCGCGCCTCAGGCCGATCCACCATCCACACCGCCTACGAAGCCGACGAAAACGACTCGTCAAGTAACGCCTTGAGCGCCGCCGACGCCGCCGCTCTCGACGCCGACATCATCGCCGCCGCCACCCAGCCGCGCGACCCCAGCATCCCCGTCCGTCCGCACGATGTCGATCGCGCCCGCGCCTTCGCCATCGCCGCCGCCCGCATGTGCAAAGACGACAAGTGCGAAGACATCCTCGTCCTCGATGTCACCAAAATCCGCCAGGACGTTGACTTCATCGTCATCGCCAGCGGCAGCAGCGACCGCCAGATGCGCAGCGTCCTCGAGCACCTCGAACAACACGGCGAGAAAATGCAAAACCCCGCCATCCGCACCAGCAAAGACGACCGCGCCACCTGGCTCCTCGCCGACTTCATGGATGTCGTCGTCCACCTCTTCGAACCCAACACCCGCGCCCACTACAACCTCGAAATGCACTTCGCCGATGCACCCAAAGTCGCATGGGAACGCGAAGGCCAGCAAAGCCGCGACCGCGCGGGTCTACTCAACGTGCGCAACAACTGATCGAAAATCACTCTATCGCTACCACCGCATCAAGGCGCATGACGCAAGCCCGGCCTACGCATGAGCACAAGCCACGCATAAGCACACGCCACGCATGAGCACAAGTGTCCCCATCACCGTGCGAGTGAACGTCGCCTCGCCCTACAACGTGCTCGTGGGTTCAGGTCTGCTGCAAACCCTCGGCACCCGCGTACGCGAAGCACTGCCCCACGCCCGCCGCGTCTTCATCATCGCCGACGACGCCTGCTCGCAGTGGACGCAACTCGCCATCGCTTCGCTACAAGCCGCGCAGTTCCACGTTGAAAACACGCACTTCATCGCCAGCGAAGAAAACAAAACCAACGACACCGCCCACCACCTCCTCCTCCAAGTCACCCGCGCCAAGCTCGAACGCAACGACGCCATCATCGCCCTCGGTGGCGGCCTCATAGGCGACGTCGCTGGCTTCGTCGCCGCCACCTACCGCCGCGGCATCGCCTGGGTCCAGTGCCCCACCACGCTCCTGAGCATGGTCGACGCCAGCGTGGGCGGCAAAACCGGCGTCAACCTGCTCGTCGACGACGAACTCCAAAAAAACATGGTCGGCGCCTTCCACCAGCCCGCCCTCGTACTCGCTGATGTTCTCACGCTCGCCACGCTCAACGACCGCGCCTTCGCCAGCGGCTGTGCCGAAATCATCAAGCACGCCATGATCGCGCAAAGCGTCCCCAAGCCCGACGCCACACTCACGCTCGAATCGCTGCAAGCCTCGCTGCCCACCCTGCGCAGCAATCCAGCAGCCATCGCAAAACTCGTCGCGCAAAACGTCGCCCTCAAAGCCTGCGTCGTCGAACGCGACGAACGCGAACTCAAATCCGACGGCGGCCGCGCCCTCCTCAACCTCGGTCACACCTTCGCCCACGCCATCGAAACCATCGAAACCGCACAAGCCAACACGCAATCAACCCCAGGCCTCCAACACGGCGAAGCCGTCGCCCTAGGCCTCATTGCCGCCACCCACTGCGCCGCCGCTCTCAACTTGGTTTCGCCAACCTACTGCGATGATGTCCGCGCCACCATCACCGCCGCCAACCTCCCCACGCGCGTACACGGTCTGCCCCCAACCGCCGATCTCATCACGCGCATGCACGCGGACAAAAAAACAATCGCCGGCACCCTCCGCATCATCGCCCCAACCGGCAAAGGCACCGCGCAAGTCATCACCAATCCACCCCTCGCCGCACTCGAAGCTGGCTGGAACGCCATCCGCTAACGCAACGTGCGTTACCGGCGCTCTACCCACGCTTTACCGGCTCCCCGCCCGCTCGCGCATCTCACTAATCGCCGCCTCGCGCCGTTCCTCACTCGCTTCCGCTGCCTCGCCCGCATCGGTGGTCATCGCCACCGGCACAATCAAACTAAACATACTCCCCTGCCCCACATCACTCACCAGCTGAATCTCACCCTGCAAAACCACCGCCAAATCCTTGCAAATCGCGAGCCCCAGCCCCGTGCCTGATTGCTGCTCTTTCGTGTACCCGCTATCAAGCTGCACGAACTTCTCAAAAATCTTGTCCTGCTGCTCCGCCGGAATGCCAGGCCCGTTATCAATCACGCTCACCCGCACGCGCTCACTCGCATCCACGCTCGACGCAGGCAACCGCTCCACGCGCAGCGTGATAATCGGCTCGCGCCCCGTCTTCTCCAGCGGCTGAATAAACTTCACCGCGTTGCTCAAGAAATTGAAAATGATCTGCTGAAACTTCCGCGGATCCGTCTTGATGATCGGCACATCATCACCCGCCTCGAGCTTCAACGCAATTCCCTTGCGATTCGCCTGCGGCGAAATCAACCCCAGCAATCCCTCGCACGCCTCGCGCAGCGCAACGCGCTCGATCCGCAAATCCACCTTCCCCGCCTCAATCCTCGCCATTTCCAGCAGTGAATTGATCAGCGCCAGCAGCCCGCGCCCCGCCGTCAAAATGTTTTCCAAATATCGAATGCGCTTCTGCACACTCGCTGGCGCATCCGGCTTTTCGCCATCCACCTTCGCCACTTCCAGCAAAAGCTCCGCAAACCCATTGATCGAATTCAAAGGCGTGCGCAGTTCATGGCTCACACTCGCCAAAAACTCTCCCTTCACCTTCGCCGCCTGATACAACGCCACGTTCGACTCTGACAACTCATGCAGCTTCACGTCCAGCGCACTGTTAATTCCCCGCAATCGATCCTGCGACGCCTGCAAATCATTCAACATCGAATTCAGCGTCTCGCCAAGCTGCTCAAACTCATCGCCAGTCCGAATCTCCGACCTGATATTCAAATTCCCTTCGCGCACCCGCTGCGCCGTCATGTTCAATTCTCGCACCGGCTGCAACACCAACCTTCGCGTCACAAACCAAAACACCACCATCGCCAACAGAAAAATCCACGCAAACGCCACAAACACAAATGTCGTGTTCAGCACCAGCAGCCTCGTCGCGCTCACACTCCGCCGCTGCAATTCCACCAATCCCACCAGCCGCCTTGACCCCTCACTCACCCGCCAAATCCCCTTCGCATACCGATACTCGCGCTGGCTCCCATCCCAGCTCGCCTCCTGAAAATCCGGCAGCGACGTATCCAGTTCCAAGGCCGCCGACGCCCGCCCCAAAAATCCATCACTCTCCCGCACAATCTGCTCGCGCGAAATCTCCCTTGCCTCCACGCCCACCCGCACCTCGCGAATGTCCTCCACCATCATCCTCGGCACCACCCGCATCGACTCACCTGCCAAAGGCGGCCCAACCAGCGACGCGCGCCCCTGCTCCTCGCCCACGCGCTGCCACGTGTCCACCATCTGCCGCGACACTTCCAGTTGCCCCTCATCAATCAGATACGTCATCCGCATCCAAGGCACAACCAGCGCAAGCAGCACAATGAGCACCGTCGCCCCGCCAAACACCAGCAGACATTTCTTCGCCAGGCTCATGCCTTGCAACATGCTTCATTCTTCGCACACTTCCCGCCACCAGCGCACCAATCTCGTTACTTCGCTCTTCCCCACTATCCGGACCTTTCACCGCCCCCGCTTCTGCCCCCCTCACTCACCTAGAATCCCCGCTTTTCCCGAGTAAATTCCATGTCCACCCGCACCGTCTATCTCGAAACCTTCGGCTGTCAAATGAACGAACTCGACAGCGAGCTCGTTGCAGGCCAACTGCGCACCCTGGGCTATCGCTTCGTCCAATCCGCCAGCGACGCCAACGTCGTCCTCTACAACACCTGCTCCGTGCGCGAACACGCCGAGCAAAAAGTCTGGAGCCGCCTGGGCGAGCTCAAAGATCGCAAACTCACCGACCCCAATCTCATCGTGGGCGTGCTGGGCTGCATGGCCGAACGCGACGGCACCGACCTCATCAAGCGCATGCCCGTCGTCGATGTCCTCGTGGGCCCCGCCGAACTCGACAAGCTTCCTGGCCTGCTCGACAACGCCCTGCGCACGCGCGAGAGCCTGCAAGCTGAACCACTCGTCGACATCAACACCAACAAGCCGGTGATGATCTCCGCCAACCAAGTCGCCCTGCAAGGCTCCGCGTCGCGCCGCAGCGCAACCCTCGCCGCCGCGGGCGACTCACTCGAACTCCTCGACCTCTCGCGCAGCATCTCTCCGCTCGATGACGATGGCCCAGTCTCCCGCAGTGCCTACGTGCGCATCACCCGAGGCTGCAACAAATTCTGCACCTACTGCGTCGTCCCCTTCACGCGCGGAGCCGAAGTCCACCGCCCACCCGACCACATCATCGACGAGTGCAAGAAGCTCGCCGACGCCGGCGCCATCGAAATCACCCTGCTGGGCCAAACCGTCAACCACTACCGCTTCGAACACGGCGCAGCCGTCACCATCGACGGCCTCACCCAGCCCCAAAAAGGTCGCAGTTTCACGGGCGGCCATCGCCGCGATCCCCTCGCCGGCGCAAACGTCACCACCTTCGCCGATCTCCTCCGCCGCATCCACGACGAAGTCCCCGCCATCAAACGCCTCCGCTTCGTCACCAGCTACCCGCGCGACTTTGGCGACGACGTCCTCGAAGTCATTCGCCACCACCCGCGCATCTGTCGCTACCTCCACGTCCCCGCCCAATCCGGCAGCGACCGCCTCCTCAAACTCATGAACCGCGGCTACACCGTCGCCGAATATCTTGAGTTCCTCGATCGCACGCGCGAGTACCTCGACCAGCCCGAAATCGGCCGCCCCCTCATGCTCAGCGGCGACTTCATCACAGGCTTCCCCACCGAAACCGACGAAGACTTCAACCTCACCAAACAGTTCCTCGTCCGCTGTCGCTACAAAAACGCCTTCATCTTCAAATACTCCCCGCGCCCCGGCACTATCGCCTTCGACAAACTCGCCGACGACATCCCCGAACACACCAAACGCGCACGCAACAACGAACTGCTCGCGCTGCAAAACCAAATCGCCGACGACATCAGCCGCGAACAAATCGGCCGCACCTTCGATGTCCTGGTCGAAGGCCTCAGCCGCCAAACCCTCAAAAAACAAGGCAAAACCAGTGGCGATCTCCGCAAAGCCGGCCAAGTGACAATCACCATCGGCGGCCGCAATCTCGCGCCCGACGATCGCAATGATCAAAGTAATCAGAACGATCAGCCTGCCGCCTGTTCAACCACCGCCACCAGCGTGCTCGAAGTCCCGGCCAACAACACCGCCGAAAAACTCCAACTCGCCTGCCGCACCGACGGCGACCTCATCGTCTTCATCGACCACCCTGCCGCGACCGCGAACTCCCTCATCGGCCAAATCCTCAAAGCCCGCATCACCACCGCCAACATGCTCAGCCTGCAAGGCGAACTGGTGGAAGAAGTGCTGAAGAAGTAACGAAGTGACGAAGTGACGAAGTAACGAAGTAGAAAGGCACACCAATCCCGAGGTGTCTTCCCACTCCGGTACTCCGGTACTCCGGTACTCCGGTACTCCGGTACTTCCTCACTTCGTCACTTCGTCACTCGATTCGTGGATCCACCCACCGATACAACACATCCACAATCAAGTTGAACACCACCAGCATCGTACTGAAAACCAGCACAACGCCCAGTATCAAAAACAAATCCTTGTTCTGCACCGCGTTCACAAAATGCTGCCCCATCCCAGGCACAGTGAATACAACCTCCACCACAAAACTCCCGGTCATCGCCAGCGCAGTCGCGGGCCCCAAGTAACTCAGCACGGGCAAAAACGCATTCTTCAGCGCATGCTTCAAATACACCCCCATCGGCCCAACCCCCTTCGCCCTCGCCGTGCGAATGAAATCACTCGATAAATGCTCGAGCATCCCCATTCGCGTCAACCGCGCGATATACGCCGCAAACGGCAAGCTCAGCGTCACCGCTGGCAACACCAAACTACTCGGCGGATTCCATACCCCAACTCCAAACCATCCCAGCCACAACGAAAACACCGTCAGCAAAATCGTCCCCACCACAAAGCTCGGCAGACTAATCCCAATCAGCGCCACCGCCAACGTCGCCAAATCCGCGAAGCTGTTGGGCTTCACCGCACCAATCACCCCCGCGCTCAAACCAAGCACCAGCGCGATGATGATCGCCACACCCCCCAGCGTCACCGACACCGGCAAGCTCCCCCCAATGATCTCATTCACCCGCTGATCGCGATACTGCAAGCTAGGCCCAAAATCAAACACGCGCCGCACCGGTGCTGCTTGCCCCGCGTCCACCGCCGCGCGCCGCTCGCGCTCAATCGCCCCGCTCATGCTGTCGCGCACATACGTCACGCCCGTGATGCTCGCCAAATAACTGCCATAAAACGCCGGAAAACTATCCAAGTTGTACTGCGACTTCATCGCCGCTTCAACCTCCGCCGGCGGCCGCCGCCCCTCCGGATTCTCCAGCGGGTTCCCCGGAATCGCCCAAGCCAGCGTGAGCGCAATGCTATAAATGCACAACAAAATAATCGGCAACTGCAAAAGCCGTCGCAAAACCAACGTAATCATCATCGATCATAGTGACTCACCCTCTCACCCACCCACCTCTCCACCCACTCACTTAAGCCCCCGCATCCCCCCCGCCGCGCGCATCACATTCACCCACACAAACGCCGGCGGATGATCCTTCATCAGCTTGATGAGTTGACTCAACGAGCAACACAGCCTCGCACTCGCCACCTTTGGATCCATATCGCACACATACACGCAGTCGAGCGCCTCGGCCAACATCGCCGGAAAATCCTCGTGCGATGTTGATACCACAATCTTCTCGTTCTTGCACCGCGATTGCCACAACGCACTGCGCGCATCACCCTGCATCACATCACACCGCACCTGCACCGCCAGCGCCAGCCGCAGTCGCATCAGTGCCATGCGTTTGTTTTCCATCGACGTCCGCCGCTCACCTGCATGTGTCTCCACGCCGCTAGGCATGTGCGTCAGCGTCACCGTCGTCTCCACTTTATTGCGATTTTGCCCGCCAGGACCGCCTGATTTTGACTTGCCCATCACGCAGTCGCGCAGCAGAACATCCACCGCAAGGGTCGCCGGATGAGGCCTCGCCATCGCAATGACCGGTGCACGCTCCACCCGCACCGCCGCCGCCGCTTGCTTGTCTTCGGCTTTCTTTGCCCCGCGTTTCTCCGCTGCGATGCGCGCATCCAGAGAAGCCAGCCACGCTTCTTCCGCCGACACTGCTTTCACTTCGCGCTTCGCCATCATGCCCCCTGCTGCACAGCCGGAATCGAAATCGTCGGCGTCGCCTGCAAGCTCATGTCATCGCGCCGCCCGCTTCGCAGCAACTGCTCGCCCAGCCCGCCAATCATCGCCGCATTATCCATGCAATACCGCATCGCTGGCAATCGCACCACCAGCCCGTGACTTTTCTCAAACCCCAGCAGCTCGCGTCGCAATCGTGAGTTCGCCGTCACGCCGCCGCCGCACAACAGCGAGCGATACACAACACCCTTCTCGCGCGCCTGTTCAATTGCTCGCGTCAGTTTGATCGTCACCGCTTTGCACGCCGCCCGCTGAAAGCTCGCCGCGAGATTGCGCGAAGTTTCATCCGTCAGCGCAATGCCGCTCGTGCCGCCGCGCTCGCCGGGCACACCGCGCAGCGTGTACAAAACACTGGTTTTCAGCCCAGAAAACGAAAAATCCAGCGACGTCGTACTCAGCCGCGAAACCGGCAAATCAAACACTTTGTCATTCGCCCGCGCATCACTCGCCAGCTGGTCCAAGTTCGGTCCACCCGGATGCGGCAGCTTCATCATCATCGCAACTTTGTCATACGCCTCGCCCATCGCGTCATCAATCGTCGCGCCCACGCGATGCATCTGCGTCCACGATGCAACGTGATACATCGCCGTGTGTCCACCTGAAACCACCAAACCCAGCGCAGGAAACATCGCCGGATCACGCGACTCCAGCATGCCGCTGTACACATGCGCGGCCACGTGATCCACGCCAATCAGCGGCTTGCCCAAACTCCATGCGAGTGACTTTGCCGCCGCAACGCCCACCAGCAAACTGCCGATAAGCCCGGGCCGATTGCCCACCGCAATTGCATCAACCATGCCAAGTCCGACGCCCGCATGCTCGAGCGCTTCGCGAACCACCGGCAATATCGCTTCCACGTGCGCCCGGCTGGCAATCTCCGGCACCACGCCCGCGTACTCAGCATGCAAATCATACTGACTGGCAACAACACTACTCAGAACATCCACGCCATCGCGCACCACCGCTGCCGCAGTTTCGTCGCATGAAGTTTCCAGTGCAAGCACGATCATCCTGCGGGATCAATCTTTCTTTTCAACATCGGCGTCAATGAGCCAGCGCTCGACGTTATTTCCCGTGATTTTCAGCGTCGCGATGACGTTGCCGTCTTTGTCCTTGATTTCCATCGTGCCGCCCGAAACATCTTTTGTGTCGTCCCACAAATCCTTGGCGGTCACCACAGGCTTGCCGGCTTCCAGTGTTTCGATGCGCTTGTCGGCACGCACAATTTCGCGAATCAGCCGCTCGCGGAACTGCTTGGACTTTTTCAGTTCATCGGCTTGAATGGTCTGCGTGAGCTGCGGCGCATCACCACCAGGCGCGGCCCAGTCGCCTTTGTCGATGCGTTGCTGCATGGCGCGAATCGCGCTGGTAAGCTGCGTGTCTTTGAGCTGTTCGAGCGAGGTGTCGGTATTGCTCCAGTCAACCATCGGCACAGTCGGTGCCGCTGATTCGAGCTTGGCTTCTTCGCGCTGGATGCTGATCAGTTCCTGCTTGCGACGCTGGGTCAGCATTTCGACCAGGTCTTTGTCTTCCATCGGCACATAAAAACCGGGCGAGGGATCAACGCCCCACATGAGGCTGTCGTCTTTTCGCGTGATGTTGCGGCCGCTGGGCAGGTAGTAGGCCTGCTGCGTCACTTTGATTTCGCTGCCGTCGCCTTGCGAAAGTTTCAGCACGCCTTGCACGCTGCCTTTGCCGAAGCTGCGCACGCCCAGCACCTTGGCGCGATCATTGTCAACCAGCGCGCCGGCGAGCACTTCGCTCGCGCTGGCGGATTGGTCGTTGAGCATCACGATGATGGGGAAATCGGCCAGTGTGCCTTCGGCCTTGGCGCGGCTGATGCGCTCTTCAAACGCGCGGCCTTTGGTGCTGACGATTACGCCTTCTTTCAGGAACAGATCGGCAATCGCCACGGCTTCTTCGAGCACGCCGCCTGGGTTGAAACGCAGGTCGAGCACCAGCCCGCCCAGGCCTTGCTCGGCTTTCATCGCGAGCAGCGCGCCGTACAACTCGCTGGCGACGCCCGGCGTGAACTGGGTCATGCGGATGTAACCGATGCGACGTTCGCGGTCGATCAAATACTCCCACTTTTGCGGATCGTTGGGATCGCGGTGGAAGCCTTTGATGCTTTTGGTTTTGATGCGGTCGCGGATGATCGTGATGTCGAGGGTTTCGTTTTTGCGTTCGACTTTCAGCACCACGGGCGTGTTGGGCGTGCCTTGCAGCAGCTCGATGCATTGCTCGACCGTGAGATGCTGCGTGGTTTTGCCGTCGATTTCGAGGACGCGATCATCGGGCATGAGGCCAGCGCGCAGGGCGGGCGAATCTTCGAGGGGCGAGACGATCGTGAGCCATCCGGAATCGGTATTCACGCTCGCGCCGATGCCGACGTATTCGCCTGTGAGGCCTTTGGTAAACTCGCCAGCCTCACTGCCGGGCACGAAGACGGTGTATTGATCGCCCAGAGCTTCGACCATGCCTTTGAGGGCGCCCTCGGCGAGCTTTTTGTCGTCGACGTCGTAGACGTAGCTCTTGTCCAAGATGTGTTTGACTTCGATGATTTCGTCGAAGAACTTGTAGTCACTGTCTTTGTGCTTGACAGCTTCAACGCCTTTGGAAAGTCCGGTCGCGGCGACGACGCCGACGAGAATACCTGTTAGTGGAGTCCACATTTTTGTTGTCCTCGCGCGAGGTTTTTCGCTGGGTTGATCGCTAGATTGGTCGCTGAGTTGGGACACGGCGAATCTCACATGCGACGTTGCCTCACCGCAGGCCTTGGTTGGGACTGGAGGAGACGCCGCAGGCAAATGTACGTCGGGCGCGGGGAAAGGTTGGGGGGTATGAGGTGTATTCGGGGAAACAGCGTTGGGCACTTGCGGTTCGGCTTTCGCGGTGCTGGCGTGTTGCGGGGCGTCGGGTTGTTCGGCACCGACCTCGCAGAGCCGAGGTCGGTGGCACGGGTGCGCGGTCGGATTCACGCTCAGGCACATTTGGATGGCGGGGTCGGCGGCCCATCGGCCGATTTCCCAGGCGGTCATGCGTAGTTCGCGGGCGAGGGCGTAGAGGTCGCGGGCGAGTTCGAAGAATCGAAGGACGCGCGGGATGTCCTCACGCGGGATGCAGGCGAGGTAGGCATCGGTCAATGCGATTGGTCGAGACTGTGATATTGACAAAGACATGTGTTCCCCTTTCGTGCCCGACGAAAAATGCGGGCCTCTATAGAGAGGGGGGCGAAAACGGAATGTGCGCGCGCGGGTGGTTGGTGCGCGGGGCGTTTTTGGCGTAAGTGGTTGTGCGGCCTAGGCGCAAATTATTTGGAAAAAATGGAGACTCCCGCCCCGGAGGGGCGGGCTACCGCTTATTCCCACTCGGTGGTCGCGGGGGGCAGACCGCTGATACCGTAATGCACGCAGTTGCCTTCCCGCCCGTTGCCGCTGTTGGGGATAGTGATTCCATGAGGCTTCGCCCGTCAGTCACTCGCTTCAACACGTTCGTCGCCGCGTCCGCGATGTTGGTCCTTTTCCTGGTCTGGCCTTGGGTGCAGTGCGTGAATGATTTTTCGCGGACGAACAGGTCCGTCGAGGCTGTTACGACGTTTGCTGATCGCTGCACGCCGATGATGCCGACACATCGACGAATTACGCGGAGATACGGCATCAACGTCTCGTACTCCTGGCCACGTTCAGCCTTGGTAGTTCACGCTACTTTTCGAACGCTGCGAGACGATTTGCTTGACGCGCGATTTGGATTCACACACAAGCATGTGTACATGCTGCCGCATCTTTTCTTTTCGCTTTGTGCAGTGTGGTGTTTTGACGCGATCTGTGTTCGTTCGCTTCGGCCTCGCGTCGGCCTGTTTCGCGTGGCAATCGTGGCGATTGCATCGCTGCCGATCATCCCTATCGCGATCGCAATCGGCTTTGCATCGCACGTGTGGTGGGCACGGCTCGATTGGAATGTGCATTGGCAGCCCTATGTGAATGCGCAGCCGGAGCAACTCGCAGCGAATGTGTCAGACGAAACGCTGTGGATGGTGATGCTGAGCGCAGCGACCGCGTACATGGCGATGCTGCTGCTGTTGACATCGTTCCTCGCATCGCGAACATTCTCGCGGCGACTTTCGCGTGTTGACATGCGCACGCGATGTCCTAAATGCTCGTATGAACTGACCAGAGACTCTTCTGCGTGCCCAGAATGCGGCACAAATGCGAGCCCAACGCAGCGTGTACGGCAGCATTTGGCTCGTGCAAAGCGCAATTGCCGGTGGTCGGCGGTACTGCTTGCGGTCGCGACGATCGGCTTGATGCTCTCGCCGTTGTGGATGCCATAAACACCCGCAGGGCGGTCTACCGGTCATTCCCATTCGATGGTTGCGGGGGGCTTGCTGCTGATGTCGTAGCAGACGCGGTTGACGCCCCGGACTTCGTTGATGATGCGGTTGCTGATTGTCGCGAGGACGTCGTAGGGAATGCGGCTCCAATCCGCCGTCATGAAGTCTTGCGTTTCGACGGCGCGGACGGCGACGGTGTTTTCGTAGGTGCGGCCGTCACCCATCACGCCCACGCTTTGCACGGGCAGCAGTACGGCGAAGACTTGGCTGGTGGTGCGGTAGAGGTTGTTGCTGACGATTTCTTCGAGGAGGATTTCGTCGGCTTCGCGCAGCACATCGAGCTTGGCTTTGGTCACTTCGCCCAGCACTCGCACGGCAAGGCCAGGGCCTGGGAAGGGATGGCGCCAGATGAGTTGATCGGGCAAGCCCAGCACGCCGCCCAGAGCGCGGACTTCGTCTTTGAAGAGTTCGCGGAGGGGCTCGACGAGTTCGAAGCCGAGTTGCTCGGGCAGGCCGCCAACGTTGTGGTGCAGTTTGATGCCTGCGGCGGTGCCGGCGTGGCCTTGGCCGCTTTCGATGACGTCGGGGTAGAGCGTGCCTTGGGCGAGGAAGCTGGCGTTGGGGATGCTCTTGGCGGCGTGCTTGAAAACGTCGATGAAACGATGGCCTATGCGGCGGCGTTTTTCCTGCGGGTCGGAGATGCCGGCGAGGTCGGTGAGGAATTCCTTCTCGGCGTCGACGACTTTGAGGTCGATCTTGAAGTGATCGCGGAAGGTGCTTTCGACGAGGTCGCGCTCGCCGTTGCGGAGAAGGCCTGTGTCGACGAAGACGCAGTGGAGTTGGGAGCCGATGGCTTTGTGGAGGAGGGCGGCGACAACGGCGCTATCGACGCCTCCGGAGAGGCCGCAGACGACTTGGGCGGAGCCGATGCGTTCGCGCACGCGGGCGGCGGCGTGATTGGCGAAGTCGCTCATGCGCCAGCCGCCATTGCATTGGCAGATGTCGTAGGCGAAGTTGCGCAGCAGGTCGATGCCGTGTGGGGTGTGGGTGACTTCGGGGTGGAACTGGACGCCGACGAATTGGCGTGAGGGGGATGCGCTGATGACAACGGCGTTGGGGCAGGTGGGCGTGCCGGCGAGGGTTTTGAAGAGGCCGGCGGTGTCGGTGACTTGATCGCCGTGGCTCATCCAGACGGTGGTGCGATCGGGGATGCCTTTGAGAAAGGGGTGTTTGGCATCGCTGATGGAGAGGTGGGCGCGGCCGAATTCGCGATGGTCGGCGCCGGTGACTTTGCCTCCCAGCAGGTGCGCGGCGAGCTGCATGCCGTAGCAGATTCCCAGGACGGGGATGCCCAGGTCGAAGATGCGTTTGTCGCAGGTGGGGGCGGTTTTGTCGTAGACGCTGGCGGGGCCGCCAGAGAGGATGATGCCGCGCGGCTTCATGGCGAGCAGTTGCTCGGGGGTGATGCTGGGGGAGACGAGCCAACTGAAGACACCCAGTTCGCGCAGGCGGCGGGCGATGAGTTGGGCGGTTTGGCCGCCGAAGTCGAGAATGGGGATGACTTCGTCGTGGGGAAGTTTGAATGAAGTGGCGGACGCTTGCATGGGCATGAAATCCTCGTGCCTAAAGAAGAGGATAGGTAGTTGGACGGTGGACTTCGCGGAGGGGCGAAAACTTGAGAGTTTACTGAAAAGGGTGTTGGTTGGTCGATAGCAGCGAATTGCTGCAAGGGTCGCTGGTCTATCGTGGGCCGGCGTGGTGTGGCATTGCCGGGAAGATCGTGTCGCTGGCATGCTTTATTTGTTGCTTGACATCATGCGTGATTGGCTCGTGAAGCACCAGGTGTACTGGTTGTTCAGCGTGCTTGATCAGTTGCAGTTCCGAGCGCTGGCGGCGGCGTTTTTGTCGTTCATTGTGGTGCTGGCGCTGGGGCGCAAGACGATTGCGATTTTGGCGAAGAAGAAGATTGGCGACGCGGGGTTGACGGATGCGGAGGCTCTGCGGGCGACGGCGAGCGCGAAGGCGAATGTGCCGACGATGGGCGGGGTGCTGATCATCGGAGCGGTGGTGATTGCGACGCTGCTGCTGGCGGATTTGTCCGAGCGATATGTGCAACTGGGGCTGGTGGTGACGGTGTGGCTGGCGGCGGTGGGGTTTGCGGATGACTATCTGAAGCTGACGGCGAAGCAACGCGGCAGCGGTCGGCAGGGTTTGCAGGAGTGGGAGAAGCTGATTTTTCAGTTGGGGCTGGGTGCGCTGGTGGGGTGGTTCTTGTGGACGACACCTGTACATGTAGATACGCCCAAAGAAGAGCAGCGATTAAAGCATGTGCTGAATGTGCCTTTGCAGAAGACGTATGTGGATGCGGGACGGCTGGTGCGCGAGGCGGATGGGCCAGCGCCGAAAGCCAATGCACCGGCGGAAGTGCCGCGGGTGGTGGTGCGTGAAAAGCAGATGATCGTGAACCCGAACCTGTGGTACATGTCCATGGGCGTGTTTGTCGTCATTGCGACGTTGATGATCGCGGGGATGAGCAATGCGGTGAACATTACTGATGGGATGGATGGGCTGGCGGGGGGCATCACGGCGGCGGTGATGATGGGGATTTTCATACTCGCGATGATCGCTGGGGATGGTGAAGCGGCGAAGTTTTTGCTCGTGCCGCATATTCCGGGAGCGGGTGAACTGGCGGTGCTTGCGGGGGCGACGGCGGGGGCGTGTTTGGGCTTTTTGTGGTGGAACTGCTGGCCGGCGCGGGTGTTTATGGGTGATACGGGTGCGCTGGCGCTGGGGGGGATGATTGGATTCTGCGCTGTGGCGATTCGGCAGGAGTTTGTGATTCTGCTCATGTGCGGGGTGTTTTTGGCGGAAATCGGGAGCGTGGTGATTCAGCGGTATTATTTCAAGATGACGGGGGGGAAGCGCGTGTTTCATTGCGCGCCGTATCACCATCACTTGCAGATTGCCGGGTGGCCTGAGCAGCGGGTGGTGGCGAGGCTGTGGATTATCTCGATTATTTTGGTTGTTCTCGGGCTTGCGAGCGTGAAGTTGCGCTAGGCGGGCAGAGACCGAACGGTGCAGTGAAACAATTGGGACGTTGCGCGAAGTGAACGGTGCAAACGTCCGATGTCAGCGGCAGTGTGCGGGATTCTCGGTGCGTTACCGGTGGTACTGCGCGCGAGCGAGTAATAACTCGTGAAGCTGCGGACGTACATAGCAATTTTGCTGAGCAGTGTGTTTGTGCTCTTTGCTGGTGCCAGCGAAGTGATCAAGCGGTTGGTGCTGCGCCCGAGCTTTGAGCAGATTGAGCGGAATACAGCGAAGGATGATGGCAAGCGAGCGGTTGCGGCAGTGAACCGCGAGTTGAAAGCGCTTGATGGAACGGCAATTGATCTTGGCATGTGGGATGACGCTTATTCCTTCATGCAGAAGTATGATGAGAGCTTCATTCAGAAGAACTATGCAAAAGGGTCATACTTCGTCGATCGCACTTTTGCGATTCTGATGTATATCGATACCAATGGCTCCGTGCAGTGGCAGCACATGTGCAACCCGAGGACCGGCGAATTGCAGACCTTTGCTGCGTTCGCGGGACCAAAGCTACCTGCGAGTCATCCGGTGCTTGCGCAACTCGCGGAAGGCGACTCGCTAACGGGGATTTTTGAAACTGAGCATGGGCCGCTGCTGGTAGGCGTGCGGCATGTGTTGAAAGCAGATGGGAGTGGACCATCGCGCGGGCGCGTGGTGCTGGCGCGGCCGCTTGACGAAACGATGATTGAGGACATTAGCGAGCAGGCTGGCGTGAAGTTCAGCGTGTGGAGCCAGACGACTTCCGCAGACGAAGATGTGAAGGCGGCGGCGAAGGAACTGACTTACGCCGAAGCGGTGATGACGAGTGTGGATGAAGAAGCCAACGTGGCGATGAATTATCGACTGCTGCCCATGCTTATTGGTCGGCCCATGGTGCTGCGATCAGAGACGCCTCGACATTTCTCTACGCGTGGGAATGATGTGATTGAGTTTGCACAGCTTTCGCAGATTGCGGCGGCGGGGTTGGCGGTGAACGTCGGGATTCTGTTGGTGCATTCGCGAGTGAGTGGACCGTTGTCGCGGCTTTCGAAAGCGCTCAAGCGCGTTGGTGAGACGGGCGACTTGACGCTGCACTTTCGCATGGCACGGCGCGATGAGATTGGTGAGGTGGCGAGCGAAATTGAGAAGATGCTGGCGAAGCTGGCGGAATCTCAGGATGCTGTGGTGCAAGCTTCGCGACATGCGGGAATGGCTGAAGTTGCGGCGAATGTGCTGCACAACGTTGGGAACACGCTGACCAACAGCATCGTGCTGACGAGTGAAATTCAATCGACGCTCCGCAATTCACGCACGGCGGGGTTAGCAAAGGCGGTTGAGATGCTCAAGCAGCAAGCGAACGACCTGCCTGAGTTCATTGCGAATGACGCGAAGGGCAAGCAGTTGCCGGCGTACTTGATCAAAGCGGGTGACGCGGTGATGGCTGAGCATGCGACGCTGGTTGGTGATGCTGAGAAACTTGAGCGGAGTTTGGCGGCGGTGCAGGACATCATTCGGGCGCAGCAATCGGTGGATGGGCCGACGGAAGTTTTGCAGTCGGTGGAACTGAGCGACACGATTGATGGCGCGCTTGCGGTGATTGAACCGAGCTTTCTGCGGCATCGCGTGAAGGCGACGCGAACTGTTGATCGCAATGTGCGGACGATGCTGGATAGAAGCAGATTCCAGCAAGTTTTGGTGAATTTACTGACCAACGCGGTGCAGGCATGCAAGGTCGCTTCCGAGAAGCATCGGTTTGTGCAGATCGAAGCTGGAATTGCATCTCCGACGACGTTTTTTGTTGAAGTGCGCGATGGGGGCGTGGGCTTTGATGATGCGCGCAAGGCGAAGCTCTTCACGCAGGGGTACACGACGCGCGATGATGGGCACGGGCTGGGGCTGCACTACTGCGCGAATGCGATCAAGCAGATGAACGGCACGATTTCCGCGTCTAGCGACGGACCTGGGCTGGGTGCGACATTCAGGATTGAACTGCCGATTCGTTTGGAGGGGCTTGCGGATGAGCCAGTGCAAGCGGAGCAGGATGGAAGGAAGGCTGCATGAACCAAGTGCCATCAAACAACCGGCGCATTCTGATTGTGGATGACGACGCGAGCGTGCACCATGCGTACACGCGCGCGCTGGCTCATCGGCAGACGGAGACGGATGTTGATGCGATGGAAGATGCGCTGTTTGGCGATGGCGAAGCCAGCGGCAAGCAAACGTCGCACCTGGATGATGTGAAGTTTGAAGTTGATCACGCGTATCAAGGGCAGGAAGCGCTCGCGAAGCTTGAGGATGCGATCAAGCAGGGGCATCCGTATGTGGCGGCGTTTGTTGATATGCGCATGCCGCCGGGGTGGGACGGCGTCGAAACGATTGAACAGATGTGGCGCGTGCATCCGAGTTTGCAGGTGACAGTGTGCTCGGCGTATAGCGATTACAAGTGGAACGACATCGTGAAACGGCTGCAAAAAGCAGATCAATTGCTGCTGCTGCGCAAGCCATTTGATCCTGTTGAGGTGTGGCAGATTGCGCTGTCGATGACGGAGAAGTGGAACCTGAGCCAGTTGTACCTGATGCAACTGAAGACAGCGAACGACCAGCTTGCGCGCGAGCTTGGCGAGCGCAAGCGCGCGGAAGCTCGAGCTCGGCATGATGCGATGCATGATGCGCTGACGGGTTTGCCGAATCGAGCGCTGCTCACTGATCGGGTGGAACAGGCGATTCAGTGGGTGAGGCGCAAGTCGGGTACGTGCTGTGCGGTGATCTTTTTGGATCTGGACAATTTCAAGATCATCAATGACAGTTTGGGGCACAAGGCTGGGGACATTGTGTTGTGTCACGTTGCGGATCGGCTTCGTGAAGCGGTGCGCACCACGGATACTTTGGGCCGGCCTGCGGATGGGATCGCTGCGCGATTGGGCGGCGATGAGTTTGTGATTTTGCTCGAAGAGCTGACTGATCCGCAGCAGGCGACGGTGGTTGCCACGCGCATGCGCGATGTGCTGAGCAACCCGATTGTGCTTGAGGGTCGACAGATCATCGTGGGTGGCTCGCTGGGTATTGCCATTGGCACGGCGAAGCATGAAAGCGGCGATGCGCTGCTGCGTGAAGCCGACACGGCCATGTATCGCGCGAAGTTCAGCGGGAAGAGTCGCGTGTGCGTGTTTGATCAGAAGATGCACGAAGCGGTGCTGGCGCGGCTGAGCCTTGAGACGGATATGCGCGGGGCGGAGACGCGGGGCGAGTTTCACTTGGCGTATCAGCCAGTGGTGAAACTTGCGACGGGCGAAATTGTGGGTTTTGAAGCTCTTTTGCGGTGGAATCATCCGCAGCGCGGGGCGATGTTGCCGGAAGCGTTCATTCCGATTGCGGAAGAGTCGGGGCAGATATCTCGGCTTGGGGCCTGGGTAGTTGAGCAAGTGGCTGAAGTTGCGGCGGAGTGGCGCGCGAAGGGATTGCTGCGCGATCACATGTCGCTGAGTTTGAACGTGTCGCGTTTGCAACTGCTTGATGAGCAACTGATGGAGACGGTGACCAAGTCACTGACGAGGCACAACTTGCCGGGCAAGTTCTTGGCGTTTGAAGTGACGGAGAATGCGGTGATGCAAGGCAGCAAGGATGTCGTGAGCATGCTGCGCAAGCTGCGTGACATGGGCAGTGATGTGTTGATGGATGACTTTGGCACCGGGCATAGCTCGCTGAGCTGCTTGCACAAGTTTCCCATCAGCGTGCTGAAGATTGATCGCAGCTTTGTGGACACGATGCGCAGCAGCAGCGATTACGCGGCGGTCGTGCAGGCGATTGTGGTGCTGGCGCACAACCTGCGGACGAAGGTGATTGCTGAAGGCATCGAGACGGCGGCGCACTTGACGCAGCTGCAAACGCTGGATTGCGATTTTGGACAAGGCTTTATCTTCAGCCATGCCGTGCCGCGTGCGCAGGCGGAGGCGCTGCTGGCGAAGGGGACGATCAAGCCCGACATGCGTCAGGCGGCGTGAGCTTTCGATCTTGTTGCGAGCGACGTCCAGTCGTCTTTCAATCATCTTTCATGGGCGTGAGGTCGGTGACTGGTTCGGCGAGGGCGGGACGCTGCGACAGCGTGCGGTCGTCGAGCATGGCTTGCGTGTCGCGGCCCAGAATGCGGCGAATGGTGCTGTCCATGACGAGGATGTCGTTATCGAAGGAGCCGTGCGAGAGCTTGGTGGTGTCGGTGCCGTCCACGTGCATGCGGACGTGTTCGCCTCGGAAGAGTTTGGCGAGTGTGCTGCGCGGGGTGGTGGTGGCCGTGAGTGATTTGGTGTTGTCTTCCACGGTGTTGTGGTGGACGGCGCGGTTGGCGCCGGCTTTCATGAGATCATCGCCAACGTTTTTGAGTTCCCATGTTGAGCGGGCCCAGGAGAGGTCGCCTTCGGTGTAGAGGTCGTTGTCCCACGCGATTTCCATGCCCATGAGGGGGCACTTGCGTTCTTTTTCGAGGGCGCGCGAGACGAGATACAGGAGCGACTTGCCGTAGGGGCCAACGGTGTCGTCGCGCTCGGTGTTGTCGGAGAGGACATCGACGTGGAGCGATTTGAGTTTCTTGCTGCGAAGGGCGGGGAGGTACGAATCGCGAGCAAGGTCCATGGTGCAGGCGGGGGCGTAGAGCGTGCACGAGTCGACTGTGTCGGACCTTTTCAGGCGTTGCAGAACGTGACCAAGCAGGATTGCGCCGGCGGAATGTCCGATGACGTGGAGCTCAAAGTTTCGCTTTGCGCGAGCGGCGAGCAGTTGGTCGAGCATGAGTCCGATGCCGCCTGAAGATGCGGCGGCCTCGGCGTTTTGCTTCATTTCTGACCAGATGGCGCGGACCATGACTTCGTGGGCGACGCCTTCGATGGCGCGATCTTTTTGTTCATCGAGATATGTAATGACGCGACCGAAGATATTCTCGGCGCGGGGCGGCGTGATGGCGGCTTCGAACTTGTCGAAGGCCCAGCCGAAGATGGATTCGACGATACCGGTGCGCCAGGTGGCGAAGATCGGCGCGATGCCGTTGGCTTCGAAAAGCGGGGCCATTTTGCGGATGCGCTGGATGCTGTCTTTCTCGTCGTTGAGGCCGCCGTGGGCGTAGATGACGACGCGCGGGATGCCATCGCCTTTGACGGTGTTGGTCTTGAGGTTCTTGGCGCAGGCTGCGGCGCTTTCGATGGCAGCATTGACAACGCGCTTGACGGCGGCGGCACCGTTGGCTTCATCGACGAAGCGGTTGAGAGGTGTGCCGTTGTTGCCCACGACGACGGCGCGTTCGTAGGCATCGTTGATACTCAAAGGCGTGAGGCGCGCGGTGGGAAGTTCGCAGGCGAAGGCTTCGCTGTAACTGGCGCGGGTCATGCCGGCCATGGACTGCTGGAGTGACTTGTTGCTGCGTGTGATGGGAACTTGGAAGCCGGGTCTTGACTTGGCGGACTTGGATTTGCTCGCGCCGGCGGGCTGCGATTCGACATCGGGCAGCAGTTGCATGGGCGCGCCGAGCACCGCGACCCATGCGTCCATGGCATGGTCGGCCCAGTCGTCGTAGCCCAGGACGCCAAAGCCATTCCAGCCCCAATTTTTTCCCCATGAGTTCTGCACGACAAAGCCCGCGCGGCAGTAGCCGACGATGGCGAAGGCGTGGCCGCCGATTGAGCCTTTCTTGCGGGGAATCAGGGGCAAATCGAGGAAGTCGGTGGTGATTTCGCGTTGATGTGCGGGCAGTTGCCAGCCTTCGTGCACGTTGGCGGAGCAGTAGACCGCGCCGACTTCGGCGATGGCGGCTTGCATGTCGGCGACGGAAGTCTTTTCGACGCGGTAGTATGAACCCAGCGGGCGTTCAGCCGCGTCGATGGCCCAGGCTTCGTGCGGGCGTTTTTCGAGGAGCGATTTGGCCCAGTATTCGTAACGCGTGACGCCGTGCTTGTGCCAGCCTTTCATGGCGCCGCGGCAACTGGAGCCGTCGTACTCGTCGCCGTCCCATTCGTCGTATTGCTTGGCGAGGTGGTAGAGCATCCAGGGGCTGACGAGGTTGCCTTTGGTAAAGCCGGCTTCCTCGGAGGAGTCGATGGTGCGCTTCCAGAGCAAGTAGTTGACGCACGCGGCGAGGCCGAAGCCTGTGCATGCGCCTTCTTTGCCTTGATCCAAGATGAGATCGAGATATGACTGAAAGTGATCGCGTACCCAATCTCGCGGCGGGAACTGGGGATCAAGATTCTGGAGTTTGGGGTTGTACGGGCGATCGCGCAGATCGACGCGATCGGGACGTGCGTCCATCAGGATGAGTTGGCCTTTGGCGGGCGCGGCACTTTCGGTGCGCTTGCCTGCGGCGACACGGGTGGGCAGTGAGCCCAGACTGATGTATCTTGTTGCCATAACAACCTCCCTCGAAATGCGCGTGAGAACCCCTTGGAGCGAACATGCTACCAGAGAGATGCGAGCGATGCAACAGGGGAGGCGGCGAGGCGAGCCGATAGATTAGTTGTTCACACAGTGTGCACAATCAGCGGAGCAGAGGCCGCGCGAGAGCGCGAAGGTGCGCAGGGCGGGGTCTTCTTCACGATTGGGTGGATAGGCGATGGTGATTTTGCTGAGGAAGTTGGCGCGAAACTCTTGTTCGCCCGTGCGGTAGTTGGGGTTGTTTTGCGTGGCGGCGTATTCGTTGCGCAGTTTGCCTTGGATATTTTCGATGCGTTTTTCGGGGTAGGGGTGGGTGGAGAGCATCTCGGGTGGCCGACCGTTCTTGTCGAGGCTTGCAAGAATTTGCATGACTTGCAATTGGCCGATGGGGTTGTAGCCGGCACGTTCCATGTAACGCATGCCCAGGGCGTCGGCTTCATTTTCTTGGTCGCGGCCGTAACTGGCGAGTGTCAATTCGCTTGCTTGATTCGCGAGGCCGCTGACGTCAACCCCGAGGGTTGCGCCGACGAGGATGGAGCCGATTCCTGCAATAAGTCCGGTGCGCTGCGCATCGCCGAAGCGTTCGCTGGTATGCTGCGCGGTGACGTGACCGATTTCGTGACCGAGCACGCCGGCGAGTTGTGCTTCGTTGGTCATGCGCTGTGCAAGGCCGCGAGACATGAAGACTTTGCCGCCCGGCAGAGCGAAGGCGTTGACAACATCGCTGTTGAGCAGCGTGAATTCCCAGGGGAGATTGACCATACTGGGGTCGTCTTGGCCGATGGTGGCGACCAGGCGCATGCCGACGTCGGTGACGTATTGCCGCAAGTCGGCGCGGGCGACTTCGCCGCCGAATTCGGCGATCATACTGGGCTTGCTTTGCTGACCGATTGCTATTTCTTCCTCGCGCGAGAGGGCGTAATAGGAGCTGCGGCCTGTGGTGGGGTTGGTGGTGCAGCCGGTGAGGAAGGTGAGCAGCGCGAGAGCGATGAGAGGGATGGTGGCGAGGCAACGCATGGGAGATTGTTGGCGGGGTTTGGGGTGTGAAAAAACCGCTGGCGGGCAGCGGTTTGGTGGGGTTGGTGTAGTGGTTGGTGGGGCGATCCGGACCTTCGCGGGGCCTCAGGTCCGGCGTCGGGGGCGTCGGGGGTTATTGAGAGATGGGCAGTATGAGCATGCCGGTGGCGTCGAGTTGGATGCGGGTGCCTTCGATGCGGCCGACGGGTACGCCGGTTTGGTCGCTGGGTTGGAGGACGCCTGTGCCCATTCCTTGTTCGCGCATGCGCCAGAGGGGATCGAAGACGATCTTGGCGCCTTGGGTGGCGAGGCCTTCGCTGGAGGCGAGGACCACGGGCGAGGCGAAGGTGGCGATGGGGATACGGGCGTGGATGGCGCCGCTGCCGCCAGCGAGGGTGAGTTGTGACGAGCCGGTTGTCCAGGGGCGTTCGTAGCGTGAGCCTTCGCTGAGGCGCAGGGCGGGCTGCATGCGCGAAGCGGCGATGGTTGAGGGTTGCTCAACGACGGCGGGGGTTTCGGGCAGTTGCAGGGCACGCTGGATTGCGAGCTCGCCGGCGAGGGAGCGTTCTTCGGGGCGCTGGTATTTGCTGGCGATGACGACGAGCGCGGTGGTGACGCACATGCCCAGGACGAAGGCGACGGTGGTTGCGGAAAGGCGCGGGCGGGTGAGGGTGTGCCAGAGCGACTTGCGACGGGGCGCGGGCGAGTTGAGTGCATTGTCGGCTGAAGCGGTATTGGCGAAAGCGGCAACATCGGCGACATCGGCGATGAACTGCGTGGAGGCTTCGAGCTGGGCGCGGGTGGCGACTTCGAGGGCGTCGAGGTCGTCCTCGCCTGCGAGGCGGACCATGACGGCGCTGGTGAAGTCTTTGGTGGGATTGGGCTGATTTCGCAGGTCGATGAGGCCTTGACGCACGGCGCGGACGGTTTCGCGGTCGGCGGGGTACTTCTCGTGGATGATTTTCCAGACGGCGCGGGCGGCGTCAAAGTCGCCGATGAGCTCCAGGTCCATCGCTTCGCTGATCATCGCGTCCACGCTGGCACGGGGCGCGTTACTTGCTTTAGGCGCTTCGCTGTCGCGGGGCGTGTCGCGTTTGCTGGTGTTGTCGAAATCGCTGTTCATTGTTCGTTCTCCCCGCCGTCTTGGGGACGGTTGCGCGTCACGATACGCGGCTGCTGACTTTTGAAACCTGA
The DNA here is from genome assembly GCA_014192545.1 of Phycisphaerae bacterium. Classification (GTDB taxonomy): domain Bacteria; phylum Planctomycetota; class Phycisphaerae; order Phycisphaerales; family UBA1924; genus BJHL01. Next base: position 127,623 of record BJHL01000001.1, read on the forward strand.
ACTTCCCCCACTGCTGCTGATTGCTGGGCTTGCCACCTTCCATGTCGCGGCGGCGTCATCTTCTTGCGAATTTTTTGCATCACGCTGCTCGCGTGCGTACCAAGCCGCGAGCTCGTGTCGCAGCGTGGCACGAGCGCGGAAGAGGTGGCTCTTGATCGTGCCTTCGGGCAGGCCCATGAGCTGCGCGGCGAGTTTGAGAGGCCAGCCCAACTGGTGACACAAGACCACGGCTTCGCGTTGCACGTCGGGCAGGGCGTTCATGGCCGCGTCGATATGGTTGCGCGAGTTGCTGGAGCCATCGTGTGATTGCGCCGCCCAGGTTGTCACGCTCCATGCGTTGTCGTTGCCGGGAACGGTGTCGATAAGGTCGCTGTCGTAGCTTGGGGCTTTGCGTTCTTGCATGTTCATCCACAGGCGACGAGCAATGGTGAAGAGCCAGGTGCTAAAGCGCCAGCGCGAGTCGTACCGCGGCAGATTCTTGATGGCTTTGTAGAGGGCCTCTTGCGTGACGTCTTCGGCAAGGTCGGTGCGTTTGCACATGCGAAGCATGTACGCGAAGAGTGCACCCTGATGAGCGCGAATGAGATCACCCGTGGCTGCGCGGTCTCCCGCGAGTGAGCGACGGATGAGGAGGATTTCGGCGTCGCGGTCCATGGGGGAGCGGGGAACGGGGAACGGGGAACGGGGAACGGGGAACGGCAGATACGAAATCTATTCGGCGGGTTTGCGGGAGGCGATTGGCGAAGGCCTGAGAAGGAATGGTTGGCGAAGACTCGCGATGAATGCAGAACTGACAGGACTCTGCCCGGGCGGTGCCCGACGTGCGACCCCCTGGCCCCCGATTGGAGGCCGAACGCACGCCGGGCATCCTGGCCCTGGCAGTTGAGAGGCGACCGTGAGGAGGCGTCGCCAGCAGGGTGTACCGGCGCGTTGCAGGGCGGGTTGCAGAATCGGGGACGAAGTTTGTGAAAAAGATCGTGTTGGTGTAAATTGTTCTGGGACTGACACTTGCGTGGCGAGTATTGCGGGCGATTGGAGATTTGATCGTGTCGGTAGGCGGTGCTGGCGGCGCGCGCGACTTGGTTTGGGCAGGAAGGTGGGCATGGAACTTGTGTGAAAAAGTTGCCGCCACGGACGGGTGGCAGCCGTAGGGTGTTGGGGTGCGACGTTCTGTTGCGAGAGGCGACTTTGAAGTTTGAGGAAGGAAGATGATGATGCGCAAGTCCATTCGAGCGGTTTGTGGTTGCACGTTGGCGGTGGTGGCTGGGCAGGCGGTTGGCCAGCTTTCGCATCCGCTGTTTCCGCAGCCTTGGGAAGCGGGTGCAGACCCGATTGTGGCGTGCAACTTGCCTGAGCAGTTTGTGCCGCGGTCACTTTGGAATGCGAACTTGTGGCCAAGCGGGATTGTGCATTATGAATTTGATCCGGCGGTGACGGCACAGAACCGGTCGCGGACGCGGATTGCGATGAATGAGATTGAGACGTTTTGCGGCGTGCGGTTTGTGCCTAGGACGACGGAAGTGGCGTATGTGTATGTACAGAACGGGACGGGAAACAATTCGTTTGTCGGTCGCACGGGTGGGCGGCAAGTGCTCAACATGGTGAGTTGGAGTTCGCGGTACATCATCATTCATGAGTTCATGCATGCGCTGGGGATTTGGCATGAGCAGCAACGCAACGATCGCGAGACGTTTGTGACGATCGTGACGGCGAACATTCAGGCGGGATTTGGAGGCAACTTCACGATTCGCAACACGGCAACGCCGTTTGGCGCGTTTGATTTTGAGAGTGTGATGCTGTATGACGATTGCTCGTTCAGCACGTGTTGTCCGGCGGGCAGCACGTGTGGATGCTCGCTGAGTTGTGCGACGATTTTGGCACAGCCAGCGTTTGCGGGGCAGCAGAATTTGATGGGGAATCGGTCGTATATGAGTCAGGGTGACAAGGATGGGTTGGTCAGCCGATACGGTGCGCCGATGGATGATTCGTTTGAAGAGAATGATGGTTTGACGGGGGCGGTTGCGCTGCCGATTCGGACGCCGGTTGAGCTGCGACTGATTGATGCGGGGGATTTTTTCACGATGCCGATTGCGGTTGCAGGGGCGATTTCGGCGGAGCTGAGCGCGGGTGAATGGGCGGGGACGAACGTGACGCTGGCGCTCTTGAGCCCGACGAATGCGGTGCTGCGGAGTGCGCAGCCGACTGATCCGGATGGTGATGGTGTGTTTGTGGCGACAGTTTCGACCACTGGTGCGGCGGGGACGTACAAGCTGCGAGTGACCAAGACGCAGCCCTGGGGCGGGGACTACACACTGACGGCCAACGGCACATGCGATGACGTGGACTTCAACAACAACGGCGTGTTTCCGGAAGATCAGGACGTGGTTGATTTCTTCAGCGTGCTGGCGGGCGCGAGCTGCGGAGCTTGCAATGACATTGACTTCAACAACAACCTGGTGTTTCCGGAAGATGCGGACGTGACGGCGTTTATCAATACGCTGGCGGGTGGGGGGTGTCCGTGAGTGGGTGACACCGCAACTGAATGCCGTGCCCAGAAACAACCAGCCCCGAACGGTTAGTCCGGGGCTGGTCGGGTTCAGAGATACGAATGGAATGGGGAGTTGCGTGGACAAGTTGCGGGGACTGGAGAACGTGTTCACCAGGGTTGCTGCCTTTGCCCTAATGCCCAGTCCCTCGTGCCCAGTCCCTACTGCTTGGTGCCTGCTTACGCCACCTTGCGGGCGGCGCGCTTCTTGGTGGCTGGCGTGATGGTTGCAAGCGGCACGGCGGCGCGTACTTCGAATTCGGGGAGAGCGAGCAGTTCGACCAGTTCGAGCGGGGTTTTGCCGCAGAGGTCGATGCCGATTTCTTCGGCGAGGCCTTCGGCGCGGTTGAAGACGCCGCCGCCGACTGCGATTTTGGTTGTTGGGGTTGCGTTGATTTCGCGGAGGGAATCAACGATGGTGCGGATGCCTGGGAGGTCGGCGGCACTGCTGGCGAAGAGGACGAGGAAGTCGGGCCGGCGTTCTTGGACTTGGTTGAGGATTTCGTCGGCGGGGAGTTTGCCGCCTGCGTAGCAGACTTCGTAGCCAGCAGCTTCGAGGAGGTCGCTGGCCATTTGGCCTGCGAGTTCTTCGCCTTCGGTATTGCCGCAGCAGGCGAAGACGGTTTTGCCCAGAGCGGGCTGCATGGTGAGTTGGCTGGCCATTTGGTCCACAAGCATGCGAAGAAGTCTGGTGGACATGTTGTACGAGACGACGGTGAGCTGATCCTGGCGGAAGAGCTTTTCGATCATCTCGTGCGTGGGCCAGAAGAGATCGATCAGGATGCGTTGCGCATTCGCACCTTGCTGGATCGCCTCGCCCACGACCTTGCGGCTTTGGGCACGGTCGCCCGAGCTGAGCGACTCAAACAAACGTTCAACGAGCAGTTGCTGACTCATGGGAATAAACCCTTGTCATTTTGCCAGCGAGCTCCGCTCCACGAGCTTCGCCGGCATCCACACCACCGATCCAACCGGCAATCCCTTGCCGGCACGATCCCTCGAATTCCACCGTGCGGAGAACCGCAAGGCCGCAGTCGCGATTGCGAACAATCGCGGAGGGGAGTTGTCGTATCGGAGGATGAGGTGGGAAGTGCAAGAGTTCACTGGGCGGGAAATAACGTCCTATAAAATAGGAACCCCCTATTGTTCGGCAGCTCCCTGAGTTGCAAAGTTGTGTTATAGGACGCCTGTCACGACCGTGTGCCCCGATAACATGCGCATATTCCGAGGCTCAGTGACCAATGTTGCGCCTGCGTGAAACCAGCCTGAGAAAAAAGATCGAGCATCTGCTGGCGGCTCATGAAAGTACTCACACTCTTGGGTAAATACTTATAAGCACCGGACTTATCGCGAGCGATCCAGCTCGCGGTCATGGGCATGATGCGACCTGCGTACAGGTCATTGAACCAGCGCACCGGCGGAATAGACGGCTGCGAGAACTCCAAAATCACAAGTCGGCCTTGAGGTTTCAGCACGCGTGCAAATTCGCGCATGGCCTGCGCGGGGTCGGCAACATTGCGGATACCCCATGCGATAGAAACGACATCCACGCTGGCGTCGGCGAGCGGAAGATTCTGTGCGTCACCCTCGAAGTAGCTGACTTTTTGTGCAGTTTGCGTGGTCAGGCCCTGGCGTTTGTCGCGGGCGACCTCGAGCATGGCGTGGGTGAAGTCGACGCCGATCACTTTGGCGGCGGAGGATTTGGCGAAGGCCTGGGTCAGATCGCCCGTGCCGCAGGCGACGTCGAGCACGATGTCGCCGGGCTTGACGTTGGCGACTTTGACGGCGAAGTTGCGCCAGCGGACGTCTTGCCAGAGGCTGTGGACGTGGTTGTTGAGGTCGTAGCTGCCGGCGATAGCCGTAAACATGCGGCGGACTTTGCCGGCCTTTTCGGCGTTGTGGTGCGGGTCGGAGAGTTCGGCGTCACGCCAGGCGATGTCGGGAGATTGGGTCACGGGGCATGGTACGAAGTTGGGGACCGAAGAGATTTGCGCAAAGAGGGCGGATTGGGTGAAAGGCGTCAAAATGCTTGAGAAACGGTGCGGAAAGCATGTGCACGCTGACGCACGCGCGAGCGTGGTGGAGAGAAGCTACGGCGACACGTGCTGATGTGAAGCGTGAACCGCGAGGCCGGAAATGGCGAGGTAGCTGCCCTAAAGTCACCCCTTCGCCGGAGAGATGTCCGAGCGGCCGAAGGAACGCGACTGGAAATCGCGTAAACGGGTAACCGTTTCGAGGGTTCGAATCCCTCTCTCTCCGCTTGATTGTGTTTTTACGCTCTTGTGCGCTAGCGCTCGCAAGAACGGTTGGGTGGTGTGGGCATCGGGGCGGGCGTTGCGGGAAGCGGTATCTCGTCGTATATTGACAACGTGCTTCTGCGTGACAAGGACACTTCCGCAGCTTCTAGTGCGGCGTTGAGTGCCATCAAGCTCGGCGGTGCGGACATCACGCGGTACGTGGGCGGTGGTTCGCATCAGGTTGCGAAACCATGCCTGATGGCACCATGATGCCACCTGCCGAGTATGACCGGCGGGGGTTGGAAGTTGGGAAAGTTTGTCCGGAGTGTGGGGCGGAAGCGACGGCGGAGAAGGCACTGGGGAGGAAAGACTGATCGGCGGCGGGCGGGGGTGGGAGCTCGCGCACACCTGCCGGTGTGCGGGAGAATGGGGGCGGCTTCCAGAGGCTGGCGTGTCTGGCAACTGGTGAGCGCGGCTCCGCTGCTGGGAAAGGCTGGGCTTTGCTTAGCGATCGGCCTCCGGGATGCCCATGCCTTTGCGGTTGGGGCTTTGGGGGCGGTTGGGTTTGACGTAGGGCTTTTGCTTGATGGCGTCTTGCATCAGTTCGATGGCTTTGTCGAGTTGGGGGTCGCCGCCGTCTTGCATCTTCGCGGGGTCGTCGAGGACTTCGTGGGTTGGGTCGGTGCCGTGGCCTTCGACGCCCCAGGTGCCGTCGGTTTCGTAGAAGCCGAAGGTGGGGACGCTGACGTAGCCGCCGTCAATCAAGCCGGGGTTGCCGGAGATGCCGACGAGGCCGCCCCAAGTGCGCGTGCCGATGACGGGTCCCAGCTTGTTGTGTTTGAAGAGCCAGGGGAACATGTCGCCGCCGCTGCCTGCGAGGCCGTTGATGAGCATGGCCTTGGGGCCTTGGTGGCTGTCGGGTGGCCAGGTCCAGTCGTTGCCGTGGCGGCGGGCCCAGTAGTTGGTGGCGGGGCGGTTGAGCAGTTCGATGAAGCGCGTGGGGATTTGGCCGCCGCCGTTCCAGCGTTCGTCGATGATGAGGGCCTGCGTGCCGCGCTGGCCGAAGAACTGGCGGAAGAGTTCGTTCTGGCCATCGACTCCGGTGTTGGGGACGTAGATGTAGCCGACGGTGCCGCCGGTTTGTTTCTCGACGTACGCACGGCGGCCTTCGATCCAGGCGCGGAAGCGGAGGTCGGATTCGTTTGCCAGGGTTTTGATGGTGATGTCGCGGGTGTTGGCACCGGCTTGTGCGCTGCCTTCGCTGCTGGCGGGTTTGTCACTGACTGTCAGCGTGACGACTTTACCGGCGAGGCCCACAAAGGCGGCCCAGGGGTCTTTGCTCGTATCGACGGGCATGCCGTTGACGGCTAGGAGATAGTCGCCGACTTTGATGTCGACTCCGGGTTGGCTCAAGGGGCCGCGGGCGTCGATGTCCCAGGCGTTGCCTTCGATGATTCGCGTGATGCGATAGGTGGGGATGCCGGGGCCGTTTTCGCCGCCGGCGAGTTCGAAGTCGGCACCGAGCATGCCCACGCCGATGGACTTGGGTTGTTCAACATCTCCGGGGCTGCTGACGTAGGCGTGGCCGATGTTGAGTTCGCTGATCATCTCGGCTTGAATCCAGGCGATGTCTTCTCGCGTGGTTGCGTCGTCGACCATGGCGGCGTAGTGGTCGTGGACTTTTTGCCAGTCAACGCCGTGCATGGTGGGCTCGTAGAAGAAGTCGCGTTGCACGCGGTAGGTGTCGCGGATGATCTGTTTCCACTCGTCGCGCGGGTCGATGGTCACTCGCATGTCGCTGGTGGGGACGTTTGTGGGCTTTGCGCCGGCTGACGTGTCGCTGACTTGCAGTTTATTCTGGGGTTTGAAGAGCAGAGCCTTCTTGCCATCGGCGGAGATGTCAAAGCCGTTGACATCGTCGGCGATGGTTTCTTCCTTGGGCTCGTCGGCGGTCATGTCGAAAGTCTTGAGGGCGCGCTTAGCATCGCTGCGCGGGGCGGGGTTGCGGATGAAGAGGAGTTTGCCTTTGTCGTTCACGGCAAGGCTGCCGAAGGAGCCGGCGTCGATGGGGAGATCGATAGCGCGGCGTTCGAAGCCAGCGAGATCGATGGTGATGGGCTTTTTGGCGTCTTTCTTGTCGTCCTTTTTGTCTTCCTTCTTGTCGGGGTCCTTCTTGTCTTCGTCTTTCTTGGGTTCGTCCTTCGCTGCGTCTTTCTTCTCGTCGCTCTTCTTTTCGTCGTCTTTCTTCTCGTCCTTGGGCTTGTCGTCTTTCTTCTTGTCGGCTTTCAGTTCTTCTTCGTCGGCCTTTGCGAGCATGGGGTTCTTGACATCAGCCCGCAGCGGCACGGCGTAGATGCGCGCGGTTTGCGAGTACGCGAAGGTTTCGTCGTTGTCGGCGTAAGTGGGGTTCTTGATGTCGCGGTTGCTGATGAAGTAGAGCCAATCGCCCGTGCGATCGAAGGTCGGCGAGAACGAATTGAAGAATGACGAGACGACTTGCGTCTTGGTGCCAGTTGCGACTTCGTAGAGCCAGATGCCGCCTTGCGTGACGCGATCGTCGCCGCGTGAGTACGCGATCCACGCGGCGTCGTGTGACCAACTGACGGCTTGCTGGTTGGACCAAGGGTCGGTGTCGATGATTTTGGTTTCGCCGGTTTCGACGGTGGTGATGCGAATGGCGCCAGCGTCGTCGCTGCAAACGATGTGCTTGCTGTCGGGGCTCCACTGCGGGCTGTAGCGGAAGCCTTTGCCCAGGCTGGTGAGCTTGCGCGGCTGCATTTTGGTGGAGGCTTCGAGTTTGGTTTCTTCCTTGGCGTTGTCTTTGGCGGCGGTGTCGCTCGGCTTCTCGTCGGCCTTCTTGTCGTCTTTCTTGTCATCCTTCTTGGCGGCGACTGCATCGCTGCCGCGGACCCAAAGTTCGTACTCGCCGCTTTCGTCGCTGAAGTAGGCGATCATCGAGCCATCGGGGCTCCATGCGGGGTCGCGTTCGAAGAGGTTGTCGGTGCGGGTGAGAGCGCGGGTGACGCCTTCTTTGGCGGGTGCGGTGAAGAGATCGCCGCGAGCGTTGACGACGACGCGCTTGCCGGTGGGCGAAATGCTGGCGCCGGTGATGCCGGTTTCGACAGCGTCAACGGTGCGCGTGCGCACTTGCGGGCGGTCGCCTGGGATCGTGAACGTGACTTGTTTGCTTTGCGAAGTGCCCAAGTTGAGCAGCATCATTTTGCTGCCGAGTTGGAAGACGATTTCGCCTTCGCCATTGTCGCCTGGGCCGACACCGGGCCAGCGGACGTCATCATCGGCGAAGGTTGTGATTTGCTTGCTCGCGTTGCTTGCGATGTCGTACTCCCACACGTTGAGCCGGTGCTCGCTGCCGCGATCACTCAGGAAGTAGACCTTGTCACCTTTACCGCCGGGCACCCACATGGGAATGGTGTCGGTGCCTTCCCAATCGGTGATGCGTTTGCTGGCTTTGGTTTTGAGGTTGAAGAGCCAAACGTCAGTCGCCATGCCGCCGCGGTAGCGCTTCCAGGTACGCGTGTCGGTGCTGTGCGTGGTGTACGCGAGCCATTCGCCGTTGGGCGAGATGCTGCCAAAGCCTGCGTAAGGCACGCTGACTTGTTGAGGCAGGCCGCCTTCGGGGCTGACGGTCCACATCTGGCTCGTTCGCGGCAGGTGGACGGCCATGTTGTTGGCGAGGAACAGCAGCTTGCCGTCAGGCGTCCAATCACAGAGCGTTTCGCCCGTGGGGTGGTGCGTTACGCGGGCTGCGCTGCCGCCTTCCGCGTTGATGGTGTACAGATCGCGGTTGCCGTCGTAGTTGCCGACGAAGGCGATGGTCTTGCCGTCCGCGCTGAATCGCGGGAAACTTTCGAGGCCTTGCGGGCTGGCGAGCGGGCTGGCTTTGCCGCCTGCTTTGGGCGCGATGTAGATGTCATTGGCGTAGACGAAGCAGATGGAGTCTTTGGAGACATCGGGCCAGCGCATCATGCCGGCGTTGGGGGTGATGTCGGCGTGTGCGAGCGAAGCCACGCAAGCGAGGCCTGCGAGTGCGAAGAGGCGAGTTGGCAGCGACAGACGGTGCGACATGCGTGATCCTTTTGAAGCAAAGCCAATCGAGGCGAGACAGACCGTTGCGAAGAAAGGCAAGAAGTCGAAACGGATGGGAAACCGTTGTTTGGTTTCAGGGCTGGGAGGTTACGGGGTTTTGCGGTGGAAGGGAGCGCGAACTTCGCAAAGTGGCGGGGACAAGCAACAAATACGCGGCGAGCGTGCACCAACTTGCGCCGCCTATGTGTTTCCAACGGGCCAGGGCAGCGTCGAACATCAGGCCGCCGGGAGGGAGGGTGAGGCCAGCGAAATAGATGAGGACAGCGGCGAGAACCCAAGGGCGGGGGGCGGCGGTTCGCGGATGCAGAAGGAAAGCAGCGGCGAGGATGGTGGGGAAGACGGCGAGGGCGAAATGCCGCCCCACTGCTTGCGGGCTGAAGACGATGAGGGCAACGATGATGCCTGACCATTCGACGCAGGTGAGCAGGCCGCGAGAAAGATCGCGCTCGGCGGGGCCGAAGCGAGTGGCGAAAAGCGGTTGGTGGTTATGGCGGTAGATGATCGCGACAACGGCAACGCAACCGGCGGCGGCAGCGATGAGCAAACTGGCGAGCAGTGCGGTGTTGGCGGGATAGCCCGTGATGCGTGCGAGGGCACTGGGAATGGAGACGCTCGCCCACCATGTAAGCGGGTTGATGTTTGAAGTTGTGGTGGATGGTGCCTGGCCGATGAGCGATAGCACGCCTTGCAAGCTGGTGGCGACGTAGTGCCAGTTGGTGGTCCAGCCGAAGATTGGGATGCCCGCGGACAAACCTGCCGCGACGCCGGTGATGATGCCAGCGCATTCGTGCCAGCGGCGGCGGATGGCGAAATACGGCAGAAACGCGATAGTTTGGAACTTGATGACGGCGGACAAACCGATGCAGAGGCCAGCGATGAACGGCTTGCGGCGCACGGTGGCGAATGCGATCGCGAGCAGCGCGAGGATGACGTGATCGCTCTGACCTGAGTAGACGACCGCGCGGAGTTTGTCGATATTGAAGAGCATGCCGACGGCGGCGATGGTCCACACGCGCCAAGGTTCGTCGCCTAGCTTGAGCAAGCGGCAGGTTTCTCTCGCGATGAGTACCAGCGCAAGAGCCATGAGGCCAGCACTGATGAAGGCGAAGATGAATCCCGAGAGACCTTCAGGCAACCAACCTAGCGGGGCGAAGACGACGGCGAACGTCGGCGGATAGATGTAACACTGGATGCCAGCTTCGTATGGGTTGGCCCCCGTGACAACCGCACGCATCGCGTGGTAGAGGTGGTGCCAGTCTTGGTATTTGCCTCGAAGAAACAGGGCACCGAAGTAACCGGCGGCGACAACTGCGAAACCGATGACGAAGGTGCGCGAGATACGCAGCAGACGTCGTTGACGGTCCGGCGGAACGTCATGGAGGTTGGCAGGTGGCATGACTGGAGTGTGGCATGATAGTGGTTCGCGATTGCAGCAGGGCGGCGGAACTACAATCAGCGATGCGACTTGGCTGCATCGCCGGTTTCATCTTGATGGTTGCGTTTGCGGGCTTCGGGCTTGCGGGCTGCGGGCCTGTGGTGACGCCTTCGTTTGATTCTCCCGAGCCGGCGGCACGCAACGCTTCGATAGTGCAAGCGGCGGAAACCCGCGACAAGGGCAGCGTGGGCGACTTGGTGAAAATGCTCGACAGCGACGACCCGGCAACACGCGTGCTGGCGATTCGCACGCTTGAACGCATTACGGGCGAAACGCTCGGATACGATCCGCACGCTGACGCGACTGCACGAGCAATTGCGACGCGCAAGTGGCACGCATGGCAAGACGCTCAAGGCGTCGATGGAGGGCGCAAGTGAGTCAATCGCCTTCGACAACATCGCAAGCCGCCACGATTGCCAGTCGCGAAGCTGAAATTCGCATGGAACTGCTGAGCAAGCCCGTGTACTTGTGCGCGGTGCGAGATTTTCTGCGACAGATCTGCAAGCGGCATGGCTTCAATGACGACCAGGGCGCGCAGGTGGTGCTGGCGGTTGACGAAGCTCTGGCGAATGTGATGAAGCACGGATACGACGGCAAGCACGATGGGCATATCTGGCTCTCGATTACGCCGTTTACTGATGGTGCGCATGAGCGCGGGGCGGGATTGCGCATTGTGATTGAAGATCGCGCGAAACAAGTTGATATCGAGAGCATCAAGAGTCGTGATCTTGCGGATGTGCGGCCCGGCGGGCTGGGCGTGCACATCATCAAGCAGGTGATGGATGTAGCGACGTATGAAAAGCGCGATGATGGCGCGGGCATGCGGCTCACGCTGGTCAAACATGTGTCGTCGCCCGCGGTGCATACCGCAGAGACTGACGACGCGGGTCGTTCGGGATGTCGTGGAGGGTCGCATGGCAGCTGAAGGTTCATCAACGCACGTTGCAGTTACGTTCAAAGGCGCGGTGGCATACGCCGCTCCGGCGGGCGATATCGGCACGCATGAAGCGCCCGCGCTGCGGCAAGCGATTCGCGAGGCAATGGATAAACGCCCCAGCAAGATCATCGTTGATCTCACGGGCGTGCCTTACATGGCGACGGCGGGCCTGGCGACGCTGGTTGAAGCGATGAACCTGACACGCAAAGCCGGCAGCACACTTGTCCTTGCAGGCATGCATGAGCGCGTGAAGGCGGTGTTTGATATCTCGCGGCTGACGAGCTTGTTCAAGATCGCGCCGGATGTTGGGGCGGCGGAGAGCATGTGAGGCGGGAACGTAGAGCAAGACGGCGTGGGTCGCGGCATGCATAAACATGAATCCGGGCAGCGACGACAATCTTGAGTTGAAACCAGAGTATTTTTCACCTAGCATCGGAGAATGCCTCGGATAGCACGACACAGCGTGGCAATTCGAGCGGTGGCTCTGCTACTGCTGGCGGCTTACACCGTCGCCACGTTCGGACTGCTTCCGTCCTCTCAAGCTATGGCTCGCTGGTTCGGTCGCGTGAGCGGCGATCGATATCCGTGCGAGGCCAGCGGCTGTGGATGCGCTGGCTCTCAGCAGTGCTGGACCGTCTGTCGCTGTCACACGCTGCGCGAACGACTTGTGTGGGCCATCGAAAACGGCGTTTTGCCGCCGGAAAACGTACATATTGACGACGCGGATTGGATCGCCGCCGCGAATGCCGTCAAGCCGGGCAGCGCGCATTGCGAGATGTGCGTTGACCGCATCAAGAACGAACTCAAGCAGGGAATCGCGACCGTGGGTGTCCGCCAGGTCGCAGTCGAGCAGGGCTCATGCTGCGAGCGCGGTGCGTGTGACACAGGCAGCAGGAGCATGTTGGCCCGCGCGTGTGCGTCGAGTCACAAGCCCGAAGCCACCTGTTCAACGGCAGCTTCATGCTGCTCGACCGCAACCAAGGCTGAGACGAAGCCCGCGATCAAGCAGTCTCGTCTTTCACTGTCGGCGATGACTTGCAAAGGTCTCTCACAAGTTCTGTCGCTTTGCCTTCCCGTCGCGCCAGCGGTGAAGATCGACGAGATCATCATCGCCTCGCCCACGCCTTTCGTACCGCTTCTTCCACCGGACGCCGCGTGGGAGTCACGTGCGCTAGACACCACAGAACCGCCACCACGCCTCAGTCCGAGCCTGGCCTGAACGCTTAACGTGTTTCGCTTCAGTTTCACACGCGTGCTGTGTGCTGTGGTCCAGTCTTGCACTGCGCTCATCGCTCACCGCAACAAGGGCTGGATTGATGTCCTGCGTCAAATGTGGCGAGTTAGATCGCTCAGCGTTCACGCTGATCGAACTGCTCGTGGTCATTGCAGTCATTGCGTTGCTAGTCGCGATGCTGATTCCCGCTCTGGGAAAGGCACGCGACGCCGCTCGAGGTACCGTGTGCCTTTCGGGACTTCGTTCCATCGGGCAGGCGGTCACGCTCTACTGCGATGCACACAAAGGTGCATTCCCGATATCAAGCCACACGGCTTCGTCCCTGCTCGCACGAGACGGCTGGCTGAACAGTCTGCAGGAGTACGGCGTTTCGCCAAACTTCCGGCTCTGTCCACTCGACCCATGGCGTGCGCAGAAGTTGACGAGTTACGCGACTAACGAACATCTTGAGCCTTTAACGCCAGGCATTGACATACATCCAGTGACTCGTCAGCCGCTTCCCGGCGGTCGAACGAGAGCCTTCACGCGGGTCGATCTGATTCCAAGGCCTTATGCCGTCATCTACGCATACGAGCCGGAAGGTCAGGGCACAGCAGATCACCTCAATACGCATCAATTCGCGAACGCGGATCAGTTGCGTGCGGCGGTCGCCGTCACCCGACACCTGGGTGCAGGTCACTTTTTGTATGTCGACAGCCATGCCAAGGCATTGCCCTGGACAGATTTTGGCGCGAGGTATACCCCCGCGACAAGCCCGTTTGACCCGCTGGCCGCGCAGTGACAGCGTTCGTTTCGCGCTCAGCACATTCATCATACATCTCGCAACGCGTGTGCAGACACGCGTTGCCAGGAGAAACTCATGCAGATTCTTTCCCGCGTCGCGGCCGCGTCAGCCGCATTCGCTTGCATCGCGCACTGTGCGCTTGCACACAATCACATCACGATCGACACATCGCAGGGAATCACCCAGATTCGCGCGGGCTATTACCCCGCCGAATCGGCGTTGTATGTCGCCGATGGACGTCTCATGCTGGGTGACGAAATCGCCCAGTTCGCCGTGGAATTTCCGCTCTCTGCTCCTGCAGAAATCGCTGGCTGGTATGCAGGCGACGAACTGCTTCTCACCAGTGACTACTACCTCGCAACTGGAAGACTCAACGGCGGCGACTTTGCCTATGAGATCGCCAACGTCACCAAGGTCGGCAGTGGTGCCGGTGCGGTGGTAGCATGGGGAGCCTTTGACGAGGTGGGAGCTTTTTCACCTCAGGCCTTCAGCACCGCTACCAGCCGCGCCGGCCGATCTTTCGCCGTGGGCATCGGTGGTCACGACCATGAGCAAGGCTGTGCCTTCAGTACACGCGGCGTGTACGACGTCACGTTCATCGCGTATGACGTGAACGGGGTCTACGCCGATAGCTTGCCTCTCACCGTCCGTTTTGTGGTCGGCGAAGCATGCGACTCCATCGACTTCAACGGCAACGGCGTCTTCCCCGAAGACCAGGATGTCATCGACTTCTTCAACGTGCTCGCGGGCGGTGAGTGTCCCACTGGCACATGCAGTGACATCGACTTCAACAACAACGGCGTCTTTCCTGAAGACCAGGACGTCATCGACTTCTTCAACGTGCTCGCCGGCGGCGTGTGCCCGTAACGGACGGGCCTGTTCCCGCACGACCGAGCATGTCGCTTGCGTCGTGATCTCAATCGTGTTTTTCCTCCCTGTTTCCAATCGAGCCCTCGACGGCTCTAGAGAGAGTTTTCCATGAAGACCGTTTCCAAGATCGTTTCCACACTTGTTCTCGTCACCGTCAGCGGTTCAGCGTTCGCGCAAGCAACCGCGTTTCGGGGCACACACATCGGCTTCACCACCGCATCCGGCACCGCGGGACAGCAGCTCGAACTGCGAACCGGCTACGGCACCAGTGGTGCACCTGAGTCTGAGCAGTGGGCCTACCGCTTCGCGCCCGTCGCTCCCGGCGTTCAGCAACTACAGGCGAGATCCACTCGCCACGCAACGGATCCCAATGCTCCTTTCGCTCAGGCCTCGTTCAACCTCTGGCACAGCGCACCCACCAACTGGCGCGCCGCTGAAAACGGGGGCGGCTTGGCTCCCGTGAACGGCTGGTACGCCCAGAGCAGCATGTCGGCTCTTCACCCCGCCACCGAACGCCAGACGTTCAATCCCACCGGTGGTGATGCATTCGTCGCCACCGGCAACATCGTCGGCGGGTCGTACGCGTACGAAATCCTGTCCGTCAACCCGATTGCCGGCTCGCCGCTCGCAAGCTTCGCGATCGGCATGTTGGTGAATCCTGCAGGCAATACCGACAACGCACTGCGTCAACTACAGGGCACCAACACCGTCGGCACCGACTCCTTCGATGTCCTGGGCGTGTACGACAAAGCTCAGGTCGCTGGCGGAGCCCTCGGTGATCGCTCGATCTTCCTCGGCAACGGCAACCACTTCCACGGCTGGGGCTTCTTCATCAGTGAACGCGGTCTCTACGAAGTCAGCATGCGCGTCTACGACACCACCGGTACATACGCCTCTTCAGACATCTTCAACTTCCAAATCAACAGCGTGCCCACTCCCGGCGTACTCGCACTGCTGAGCGTTGCCGGACTGGCTGCAACTCGTCGTCGTCGGGCCTGAGTGCACGCCCCCGATTGAAATACGCCTGAACCGGTACGAATCTCAATCGACGAGTACCTGTTGATCGTGCTCGGCGGGGATGCCCTCCGCCGAGCGCATTTTCGACACATAATTGGTTCGCCATGAACTCGACGACCCACAATGTCGCGATTGTTGACCTTACTCCGTCGGCCAGCTAGCGGTCTGTTCGTCGGGGTACAACGTCCCGATTGAGCGTCGACAAGTGAAGTCGGTTCCGAGCCGCGAAGCGTCGGCAAAAACCATCTATACTGTTGTCCAACTAACCGGCTCGCTTAGTCACACGCAGACTGCTTCCCCTCAGATGCCCGACCCCCAACCATCCCGCTTGCGCGACACGCTCCTCGCTCCCGTCGCCACCATCGGCGCCCAAGCCATCGGCCTGATTGAACACATCGGTGCCGCGATCTTTCTGCTTTGGGACACGCTGGTGTGGGCCGCGAAGGGTGCTGCTTCGCCGCGGATTCGGTTGGGTAAGGCGGCGGTCATCTCGCAGATTGTGCGCGTGGGCGTGCGGAGTATCTTCATTGTCAGTTTGGTTTCGGGGTGCGTGGGTCTCATTCTTGCGTTTCAGCTTTCGCCGCCGCTTGATGATTTTGGTCGCAAGGATTTGGTGGCGAACATCATTTCCATCGCCGTGTTGCGAGAGCTCGGGCCGCTGATTGGGGCGATTGTGCTGACCGGTTTTGCCGGAGCAAGCATCGCCGCAGAAATCGGCACGATGGTGGTGAGTGAAGAGATCGAAGCCCTCGAAGCGCACGCGCTGAATCCGGTGCGATTCCTGGTTGTGCCCCGGCTGCTCGCGGCGATCTTGAGCATGACGTGCCTCGCCGTTATCTCCAGCGTGGTCTCCATCGCGAGTGCGCTGGCCATCAGCGTGGTCGCGCTCGAAATCCCCTTCGACAACTTCATGCGCAACATGCTCGACCAAGCCAAGCTGGTCGACTTCGCAACCGGCGTCAGCAAAGGCGCCGTCTTCGGCCTGCTCATCGGCACGATCGCATGCCTGAACGGCCTGAAAGTCTCAGGCGGAGCAGCAGGCGTGGGCAACGCGACGACGAGCACCGTGGTGCAATGCGTCGTGGCGATTGTGATCGCCGATTTGGCGTTCACGGCGGTTTTCTTCGCGGTGGGATTGGTTTGACGAACTGGCGAAGTGACCCGCACGGTCTGGATAAGATGCACGCATGAATCCACTCGCACTCCCGTCGCTTCCCGCGTACGAAGGTTTGCATCCGCTGGTCGTGCACTTTGCTTTAGCAGTGCCCATGCTGGTGCCGGTGTTTGTGGGGTTGGCACTCGTGTGGAAGTCGCAGTGGCGGGCGATGCTGTTTGGGGCGATGGTGGTTTGTGTCGTGGGTACAGGATTCGCGATTTTTGCGGTTGAAACCGGCGAAGCCACGGAGCAGTTTGCTCGCGTTGTGCCCGGCACGGGCGAAGCGCTGCATCGGCATGAAGAACTCGCAGAGCTTGCCCGCAATTTGTTCATCGGCGTGAGCATCGCTCTCGTGATTGCGAACGTGGTTGCGTGGAAGTGGCACGAGAAGCTCAAGACTGGTGCGCGATTGGGCTTGCTGCTGAGCATGCTGGCGATCTGGGTCTTGCCCGCACTTGTGCTGGCAAATGCTGCACATGCCGGAGGCGTGCTTGTGCATGTGTTCGGCGTGAAAGCACCGATTGTGACTGCGGCTGAGATGGCGGAGCTTCAATTGCAGGGCGAAGAAGATCGTGGCCGCGACCGCTAGCCATCGAGCACTCCGACCCGTCGCGAGAAGTCTTAGCCGTCGGGCCTCGTTTCACGCCAGCCGCACAAGCAGTTGCTTTTCTGCCGGCGTGTAGATGCTCCGCGCATCCTTGAGCCACCGGCCTGCGTCCAGCGCGTAGCCAGCAGTCGGCTTGAGCTCGACATTCGTTCCGACTGCCCGCTGCGACCAGTAGCGATTGAACCGGTCCATCGCTAATTCTCGCGTGAACTTTGCGATCATGCTCGCCAGCGCAACCGGCAGGTGATGTCGCTCGGCTTCAACTAAAAACGCAATCGCAGCCTTGCACGCGTGCCCGTGTGCATTCACGCCTTCGATGGTGTATCTGCTGCGCGTGTCACTTTCTTCGATGATCGTGATTGTCGTGCCCGGCAGCGCACTTTGCAACAAATTGCTGTACGCCGCTCGCCCGCCTTGACGATCACACACGATGCCCAGCGTCGTGCGACCTTCCTGCATCATTCCCCAGCGATCCCACGCGAACTTGAGATGCTCGCGTAGCGCCTTGCCCGTCGTCGCCGCCTTGCCACCATGATTGACCGCAAGGTCATTGAACTCGCGCTCCCCCACCACCCGGCACTTCATCGCGAGAATCTCAACATTCGCAGCCCGCAGCGTGCGATCAAGCTGATTCGCGGCGATGCGCAACTGACCGATGCTGTGCGCAGCGGGCAGTGCTGACTCGCCCGTGTACCACGCTTCGCTGGGCAGCTGCGCGCCCAGAGCGGCGAACAGTTTGCCATCCGTCATTGTGCTCGCTGCGGTGCCGGGCGTGGTGCCGGGCGTGGTCGTGGTCGTGGCACTTTCATCGGGCAGCACATCATGGCCCGCGCACATCAGCGTCGTCAGCACGCCGCGTTCAAGATGCACCAGTGGATGCGTGGTCTTGACGCTGCTCGCAAGTTTGAGTTCTTTGCTATCAGCAATCGCGATGCGCCCCTTCGCATCGGGCTTGCCACCGCGGCCCGGCTCGCGACAAACGCCTGAAGCGAGCAACTTCCACAAATCAGGCACCGCAGGCTGCCCAACCGCCGGCGCGGGCACCGCAAAGACCGACATCCCAACCGTGAGCGGCCCCAGCGTCGGGCCGTACCCAGCTTCATCGATGCCGAGGAGGATGGTGGGAGCGGTGGACATGCGAGGAAGTGACGAAGTGACGAAGTGACGAAGTGACGAAGTGACGAAGTGAAGAAGTGAAGAAGTGACGAAGCAAAGCATATTGACGAACCCCATCCCACGCCCAAACCCAAAGACTTCGTCACTTCGTCACTTCTTCACTTCTTCACTTCTTCCCCCAAATGCAAACCGCCGAGCAATTGCTCGGCGGCGTCATTCTCACAAGTGCGGTCGAGAGGACTTGAACCTCCAAGGGTGTGACCCCACTAGAACCTGAATCTAGCGCGTCTGCCAATTTCGCCACGACCGCGTGGCCAAAACTATAGGCGCATCCTCTACCGCTGAAAAGCCGCAGAACACAACAACCCACAGCTCAGTACTTTGCAACGTTGACTCGACCAGCAACGCGGAGAACGGTCGTGCTCACCAAGACACTCGCACCACAAACCCCCCCGCGAGTTGCACCCAAATTGAAAGCCCTGTACACTCTCCGTACACCTTGGTGGGCTCCCTTACGCCGGGAGTGCGCGGTGTTTCGCCGCGGGCGTCGCTTTCGCGTCGCTGACGTTTGATCGCAGTTGTTGCCACAACTGGCAAGGTGCGAAACCGCTTGGCTTACGCCGGGCGGTCTCATTCATGCTCGCCTGGCTCTTCCAATTACTCCTCCGATCCCTCATCGGCACTTCACCGCGACGCCACTTTCGCTTGGCGGAGTCTTATCGGGAACCGTCCCCCAATCGCTACAAACCGAAATGGGTCAAACAACGCACACTCGCCGACCTGGCGAAGCGCCTCAACGTCTCCATTGAGACGCTTCAGTCACATAAGCCCACGTACGCGCAACTCTCCATTCCGAAAAAGTCCGGCGGCACGCGAATGCTCCACGTGCCCGACGCCGCAACCAAGCGACTGCAACGGGCACTGCTTCGCAGAGTCATCGGCCCTGCAAAATCACACGACGCCGCCATGGGATACGAACGTGGGCGCAGCATGGTTGATCACGCCAAGCGTCATGCTGATCGTGCGGTCGTCATTGGAATTGACCTTCAGAACTTTTTTCCGTCCACACGTGCCGCTTGGGTGCGCGACTATTTCATCGCAGCGGGCTGGGACAAAGAGGCCGCCAAGTTGCTGACGCACCTGACAACGCACGAGAACGCGCTTCCGCAAGGCGCGCCCACGAGCCCCAAACTCAGCAACCTCGTCAACCACCTCATGGACGCTCGACTCACCGGTCTTGCTCGCCACTTCGGTGCCCGCTACACCCGCTACGCCGACGACATCATCTTCAGTCTTCCGACCGATGACTCATTACTCGTCAAGAGCCTCGTCAATCTCGCAATGCACGTCATTGCCAATTGCGACTACAGACCGCACTGGAAGAAGAAGCTCTTTATTCGCCGTTCGCATCAACGCCAACAGATCGCGGGCCTTGTCGTCAACAATGGCCCGCCGCGACTCTCGCGCGAAACCAAGCGCTGGCTGCGCGCCGTGCGTCATCGCCTCGCGAATGGTAAACAAGCGACACTGACACCCTCGCAACTTGCGGGATGGGACGCGTTTGAGCACATGGTCGAGAATACCTGATCCGCTGCATTGCTGCATTACAAATCCATCTCGCCGTCACGATCTGCATCGAGCGAAAACTTGCAGCGTGCCCACGACATCCTTCCAAATCTCCTCCGGCCCCCGAGCGGCATTGATGAGCCTGTAGCTCTGCGGAAATTGCTTGGCCTGCGTCAAATACCCCTCGCGCACTTTGCGATGGAAAGCCTGCCCACGACTCTCGATGCGGTCAAGGCCCTCCTTGCGTGTCGCTGTCGCCATCAGCGGATTGATTCGGCTGGCGGCAGTTTGCTCATCCACATCAAAAATCAAAACCAGATGCGGCAGCACGCCCTGCAAGCTCGCGTTCGCAACCGCCCAAATATCCTCGTGAGAAATGCCCCCCGCCGTGCCCTGATACGCAAGCGTGCTCGCGAGGTACCGATCGGCGACGACCACCTGTCCCGCCGCGAGCGCGGGCTTGATCTTCTGCTCGACGAGTTGCGCTCTGCTTGCCATGTACAGCAACATCTCGCAGCGCAGTGTCATCTCCGCCTTGGTGTGCAGCAGCACTTCGCGAATCTGCTCGCCAATTGCCGTGCCGCCCGGCTCGCGCACTTCGACAGTTGCGAGACCGGCGTCATCGAGCATCTGCTTGAAACGCCGCATCTGCGTGGTTTTGCCGCTGCCGTCAGGACCTTCAAAAACAAGAAAGGTACCGGCGAGTGCGCGGAGCCAGGAAATGTCGGAGGCAGATGCGTCCATGCGCGTGGAGCGTATGGACGGAAAGGAAAACTGAACTGCGAAAAATCAAGAGCGAAAGACAGACGACACATCCGACGATTCAAAGTTCCAGAACGATACTCTCGGCATGCTGGACAACTAGTAGGAACAGTTTTTCCGCAAGATCGCCGGGTCATGCGGATTCATCGTCGCCAGCACGTTGGCGATGCGATCTCCAGTTTGGCCATCGCCATAGGGGTGCTGATAACTTGCGGGCGCAACGTTGCGAGCTTCGCGGATCGCGCGGCTCAGCGCGTCGGCATGGGGATGATCGATGTGAATGACGTTAGGACAGCGTTCACGGCCGCGTTGTCGCGGGCCGATATCGACGACCGGCAAGCCGATAGCCGCAGCTTCGATCAAGCCCGCGCTGCTATTGCCGATCAGCACTCCTCGATGAGGCGCGAGTGTCGCCATGCGTTTGAGAAGAGCAATCCACGCGGTGCGATCAATATTTGCAATCGACGTGAGGCCTGTTGTCGTGATGGCGCGCATGATGCCAGCGCGACCAGGATCGAGGTTGGGCTGCATGATGAGCAGTCGCTCGCCGGATATGTGAGATGTGTCGCTGATGGCACTCAAGATACTGGCGGCGGTGGCTTCTTCAACTTCGTCGGGCTGTCCCGTGGGGTGCAGTAGAAAAATCGCAGTCGGTGAGCCGAGCGCGGAATACGCGGCATCATCCATGCAAGTGATCCGTGACAGTTCATCGATCGCAGGTGAGCCGACGAGGTGGACTCGGGCGGCGTCTTCGCCCATGCGGATGATGCGGTCGCGCGAATTTGGTGTGGCGGGAAAATGCAACTGCGCGAGCTTCGTGATAGCGTGGCGCATCGCTTCATCAGCGACGCCTTCAGCGCGGTCGCCGCCGTGAATATGGGCAAGAGCAAAACCGCCGACGCTCGCAGCACTGGCAGCGGCAAATGCTTCGATGCGATCTCCCAGCACGACAACCCAGTCCGGTTTGAGATGCGCAAAGCTGCGGCCAAAGCGTGCGATGCCGCGCCCGAGCGCTTCAACGTCTTCGAGCCGACCTGTGCGACCCGCGATCTGCATGGGAACGACGTCGGCGATGGCGAAGTCACGTTTGACATCACGAAATGTGAGTGCCGGCGACACAAGGTGGCTGCCAGCAGCGATGACCATGAGCGCAAGCTCGCTGCGGCGTGCAACGGCGAACATGAGCGGTCGCAGCAAACCAAACTCGGCGCGGGAGCCCGTGACCACCGCGACGCGGCGTGTTCCTGCGGGAATATCCAAATCGTCGAAATCATCGACATTGCTGTCTGGTCGCGTTACAGGATCGCCATCCCAGCCATCTCCGATCATGTGCCGATCTCCGGTTAGCTCGCGTCGTGCGATGAGCGAGCGTACGCGAGACAGTTTGCACGTTTGGATACTTGCAAGATTGCTAGGTCAGTTGGATTACCAGGTCAGTTGCCTGTAGCGGCATATCTGCTTCCACGTGGCGAGCGAGTTGGCGACCAATGACATGCTCAAGCTCAAACGCTGGCACGCCCGTGCCCGGACGCTTGATGGTGAGATCGTCACGCGTGAGCACATCACCTGCGGCGAGAGCTCGCACACTCACCACGCTTTGACGACTGACGCGGCGGACATCGTTTTCGATATCGAGAACTCGCTTGGTTTTCGGCACGCGCGACAGCATCTCTCGCATGGCCTCCACCATATCGTGGCCGCTTGCATCGTCACCGGCGTGGGGCGTCACGATGCCACCTGTCCCGCGATCTGCAAGTGGAAAGCAGTGCTGCATAGCGCGGTGAGCAAGAACGCGGTAGTCGTGAAACATCTCCGGCGTCAGACTGGCAGCGTGATCAGGACCAGGAGCAGTACGGTCGTAGGTAACGTGCTTCTCCAACATGCATGCGCCGCCGACGATTGCCATCGCACCAGTTTCGATCGCTTGCGTGTGATCGCTGTAACCAACCGGACCATCGAAGATGTCTTGGATTGCAGTGATACCGCCAAGTTCGGCGTTCTCAAGAGCAGTTGGGTAGCTGCTGACGCACTGCAGCACGGATAGACGATCGCGGCAGGCCCGAAGCCACGAGAGTGCCCGGCCAACTTCTTGCAACGTGCTTGCACCGGTGCTGACGATGATTGGCTTGCCTGTCCGCGCAAGTTCATCGAGCAGCGGCTTGTTGATGATGTCTGGACTTGCAGTTTTATAGGCATCCCAAGGCAGTTTCTCTGCAACTGCAACCAGTTCAACGCTGAAGACAGTGACAATGGCGTGCAGACGCAGCGAGTGGGCGAGTTGCACAACAGGTTCCATGTCAGCAATGGAGAGCTGCAAACGTTGCAGCATGGCGATGGCATCGCTTTCGCCGGCATTCTTCTGATACGCAGCAAGCACGCTCGCTCGGCTCATAAGCATGCTCGCATCGAAGAGCTGGAGCTTGATCGCATTCGCGCCAGCGTGAGCGCACGCGCGAGTCAGTTCGATGGCACGATCGATACTGCCATCGTGATTCACGCCAAGTTCGGCGATGATGTACGGCGGTTGCTGGCTGCCTATGGGACGAGAAGCGATGTGCATGGCGGTAGTCCGGGCGGGAAGGATGCGAGCTTTGTTGATCGTGTCATGTGGTCGGGTTGGTCGATATCTCACGCAGAAACATCAGGCTGACGTATCACGCAACATTGCATCCGCGATGAGCAGGTCGTACTTGGCATCGATATCGACAACGCTTCCGGCAGGATTGATGACGCCGCGACGATCGACGCCAAAGAACTGATGTGGACCGGGTACTGCGTTTGGCACTTCACAGAAAAGGGCACGCCAAGTAAGCGTGATGATCGCGCCGTCTGGAATGAACGCAGGCGGAAGATCTTGGCGGCGGAAGATGTTGTGATTGAGAACGTCACCCTCCCACGGCGCAACTTGCCCATGCTCATCGACGCGAGCCGTCCACCAGGGATGGAACTTGCCCACAGGTTGGTAGCTCTGCACGCTGTCGCAATTGGTCGAAGTAAGCAGATTGACCGCGTGATCAATGAGGCCTGAGGGGCGAATGGGAACGTTCGCATAAAAGATGACAATGGGCTGAGATTTATTGATTTTTTCGCGAGAAAACAACACTTCGCACGCATGCCGCGCGGCATCGTCAATGCGAGCGGTATCGGTTGCGAGTGAAAGTGGACGCTCAATGATCTCGCAGCCGCTTGCGCGGGCAACTCCGAGAGCCTTGGCATCATCACTGCTAACTGCGATGGTGCTGACGCTCGCGGATGCACGTGCGTAGTCGATGGTCCAAGCAATGCAAGGCTTGTTTGCAATCATCGCAACGTTCTTGCCTGGCACACCTTTGCTGCCTGCGCGAGCAAGCACAATGGCGACGGCGTTACCCGCGCTCATATGGCTCGCTCCAGTCCTGCTGTCGTGAATGCGGGCAAACTGCGTTGTGCTGCGCCACTAGCGGCGATAGTCGTGTGTTGCAGTTGCAGATGGTGAATCGCCCACGCATCCCGGCAGGCAGCATCACGCGGCAATGGAAGCGGCTCGATGCGACCAGCACGCTGCGGCGGATCAATGACACACGCACCCGCAGTCAGCAGCCAACGATCAAAGAAACTGTCAAGGTCATCTAATGTCGTCTCGTGCTTCGCCATGCGCGGCACGAGCCACGTATGCGGCAGTGATACGATGCGCTTCGCACGTTCGTCAAGAAACGCTTGCACTGCTTCCCATGTCGCTTCACGGCTTGGCATCGCTTGTGCAACTTCCCAAGAACGTTGCGAATCACCCGGTAGATCAAGGCTGATTGCATCGATATGCATGTCGAGCGCGTCGAGCAGTACGGTCGCATCGTCACTAAGCACGACTTGCGAAAAGCGAATGTGAATACCAGCAACGTGCAGCGAGCGGGCAGCGTCAACCACGATTTGCCAAGCTCCGCTGCCGGCTTGATCGCGAATAGTGACGGCGAGAGCAGGTTGGCTCTGCATCAAGCGCCGAAGTTCGCGAACAATCACCGGCATGTCATCTGCTGTGAGCCTTTCCAAGTTGATATCGAGTATCTCAGCGACAAAGCTGTTTTCAGCAACGCATGCATCGTGCTGTACGCGCAAAGCACTCGCGAGCGCATCGCCTTGCAACGTCCACGCGTCCTCACCCATGCGCGACCAGACGCGCTGGAAGTTGATGTCATCCCACACGCAGCGCAGCATGACATCACGCACCGCCGGCGAGACCTTGACGCACGGGTCCTTGGCAATCGGATCACCCTTCGGCGCATGCGGGTGATATCCCAGCACCGCCCCGATGGTCGCCCACGGACCCTTGGCTCGCGCCAGGTCTTCAGCAATACTGCGATCAATCACACAGCCGCAAAGACCGACAGCGGCTTGCGAAAAAGTCAGACGATTTTGCACTGGATCACTGCGATATCGCGCGATGGTTTGATCAACAAGATTGGCATCAATCACGCACCAGTCAGCACCCACGAGTACCGCAGCATCGATCTCACGCTCTTGCATCACTTTCGCGAGCAATTGCGGCTCAAACAGTTCATCGAAGACGGTCAGTGCGTTGATGCCGCCGCGCCAACTGCTGCGTTGAAAGATTCGCGAAGCTTTGACACCTGTCAGTCGCTCATGCATGCGCGACACTGGCAACTCGACGATCTCTGTTGGCTTCAGCAACACATGGTCACGCAGCAGTTCAGCAACGCGACCCGCGTGGGGCGACATGAGAACGATGGACTCGATGTGTTCGCACGCTTCAAGTCGAGAGAGCGTGCGAGAAAGTACGTTTTTCCCGTCGATTCTCTGCGACAAATCGCGCGGCGTGAGAAGATTGCCACGGTCAACATCGACCCAGATGCATGCAGCAACTTTGCGAATTGGCGGCAGTTCGTCGAGGCTGCTGACGCGGATGCCGGTGCGAGATGTGGCAGATTCATCGCGCCCTGACGCGATGGCATCGCTCAGCAACTCCTGCATGCGAGTTGCACCCGCGCGAAGAATCTCCATGTTGATGAAGTCTCGCTCGATGCGCAGCCGCTGCTCGTCCCACACACTGCTGTGCGTGGATAGTGCGATGTCGCGATCAGCTTTGAATCGCTTGAGTTGGCCGTTCTGCGAGAGGCGTTGCACAAGCCAGTGCGAATCCAGCTTCTGCACAGTTGCACCACGCGGCTGGATGCGCTCGATGATGGCGTTGACCTTGGCGGTGTTGCCGATCAAGCCTTTCATCTGCGTCAGGTCGCTCATCGTGCTGTCGCACAAATCCATGAGCGTCGAGCATTCGTTGTGAAGCTTGGTGAGTCGCTGCTCCATCGCTTCACGCGTGCTGGCGATTCGGTTTGCCGCCACAGGCACGCGGATTGCATCACCCGTGGCATGCGCGGCAAGCGCGTCGGCAAGCGTCATGGGTGTTGTGTGTTGTTTGCGCACGCCACCTTCGGTTGCGTCAATTGTCGTCAGCCCTCGCTCAACATCACGCATGAAGTCGCGCTCAAACTGCATGAGGTACGTATGCATCTGCTCATCAGTAAAGATCGGCTTGTCGCTAACATCCTTGAGTTTGCGCAGCCATCCTCGCATACGCATGATTCGTTCAAACTCGAGGGTCTCAAGCGTGCGAAAAGGGCCAAGTTCACTGGCCCACACTTGGTGAATCGCCGCGCCAGGTGAGTAGTACTGATGATCCGTGAAGCCCAGGTCTTGACCGATGAGAACAACAGGATCGCATCCCAGATGCCTCGCAAGGTAATAGCACAAGTGTGCAACAGTCGCACCCGGAGGCAACTCACCCATGGGCTTGGCAAGTTGCGAACCGATCATGCGGTCAAGCACATCATCGCCAACACACCGAATTTTGCCTGGAAATGCACGAATAATCGCCGGACTGGCCTTGGGCTCAACCACCAGCGTCACACCTTCAACATCCGCCGCCGTCAATCCCTCGTAAAAGCGCGTGCTGATCTCGTGATAGTCAAGCGCGCAGACATAGTCGGGCTTGATGCCCATCGCGAGCAGTTGCTTGAGCACCGTTTGCACCGCGATCACGACAACGCGCTCACGCACGGGCGGACTGCGCAGTTGCTCGATGTTCTTTCGCAGGCTCGGGCCAGCGGCGACAACAACCGCAGTGCGTCCCTTCGCGGCGTTCTCCAAATCAGCAATGCCAGGACACGCTGCATAAGTGTGCACGTTGCCCATGTAGTTCATCATCGTCTGCTCAACTTGCACCAGCGTTGTCACGACATTGGTGCGAGCAGCTTGAATGACGGTGAGCAATGTCTTCGCGAAAGTCTCGCTGGCTTCGCCAAGTCGTGATTTGCTGGCAGGATGATCAACAATCGCAACGCCCGCAGCAATCAGACCTTCGAGACCGTGAAGTGCGTCACTCATGGCGCCGGTATCGTCGGCAGTCGTCACAATCACGACATTGAATCGTGAGAACATGGCCGCGAAGTCAACGCGTTCAAGCAAAGCACGAAGCATCGCAACATCAGGCTCGAAGCAAATCACAACGCCGTTGCGACCAAGGCGCGTGCTCAGTTCCTGAACATGATGACCCAATCCAAAGCCGCGAACAGCAACAAGAGCAGATTGCTTGAGATCGACACTATCAGCCAAGCGCTTAGCTTCGAGCGCGGGCCCACGCAGGCTCGCAAGTTGACGCGGCGAGCCCTCTTCAATGATCGTTCCCGTCACCAACCCATCGGCAGCTCGCGTCAGCGTCATGTCAGTGCGCGGAAGCGTCTGAGCAATCGCCTTCGCCGTCAGCGGACTGCGCATCTGCAGCAATCGCAGATTGCGCTCCAGCAAATCCATCGAAGGCGCAAGCGGCTGAGCCGACGAATCCGCTTGTGACAAACCAGCTTGTGACGAACCGGGTTGTTTATGTGAACTGTGCATGGTGAGTGGCGAATCAGAACGGTCGGCGTACCTTGCCTTCCTCGCATCAATATCGGCAATTGCACGCGAAACAGGCCAGTTTCCCTGCCCCCATGCCGCGCAACCCTGAATGACGCCCGTGCGATGCCAACCCGACATAAGGTTGCACAACTTACCGATCTGCGTGCAGAGCTTGTACGTATCGATGATCGAATAGGAACATCCTGTGCTCACACCCCCTCTCTCGCTGGCCCAGCAACTGGGCAATCTCAACCAAGTTCTCGATATCCCTTCGCCCCCGCCGCTCGCGAAGCCGCCGAAGCTCGAAATGTACTTGTTCGAGCAGCCCTGGCTTCCCGTGTGCGTGCTCGTGTTGGTTGGGCTCATCGGCTTCTTCGTACTTCGCTATCGAGCCCAGACCAAGCGCGCGGCATTAGTCGCAGGCGTGTGCCTGCTGCTGGCCGGCGGCTGGTTTTTACTCGCAAGTTTCGTGCAGACCTCGCGCGAGCGCTCACGCGTGGCGACAGAACAGCTAGTCGCAGCAGTTGCCACAGGCAACGGCGCAACCCTGCGCCGCGAGCTAACCACCGATGCAAAAGTGTTCCATTCCCGTGCTCCAGCCGCAGGCATGGGCCGGGATGAAATCGCCAGCTTCGTCGAAACGTCCTTCAAACCAGGTGCCCAATACAGCGTTCAGTCGTGGGACGTTGAGCAATTCCAAGCCATGCAAATCGGCGATGATCGGTTGCGCGTGCAAGTCAAGGTGCGCGTCATCGCGCCAGCTATCACCGTCCCGGTGCGAGCTTGGCTGCGACTCGACTTCAACATTCAACCTGACAAATCACTGCAATGCACAGGCATAGAAGCCATTCAGATTCAGTTTGACAACCGAACCAATTGATCCAATGAATCGATGCCACACGCCGCAACCCTCCGCGTGTCAACAGCATGAGTTCTCAAAGCTGGACGCGCTATCGCACAAAGCTCATGAGCGTTTCGCCACCTTTGCTCAGCAGCAGCTTGCCGCCATCGATCTTCGCGCCGTCAGCACTGCTTAGTGCACCGAGAAACTTGCTCTCAAGATCGCTCGCCACGGGCGAGCCCGCCATTCTGGTGGAGGCGGCGTTGGGCAAACTGAACTTGCCTTGAGCAAGCTGCGCGACGTCCACCTTGCCGGCAAAACGATTGACGCCCGAAAATCCGGCAACGTTGCCGTCGCTCTGAAACCCGACATTCGGCAGACCAAGGTCGTTTCCGGCCAGTTGCGAAAGATCGAAGCCCTTGAGCGAGTCGAGCTTCCAATTACCGAGGATTTGCTGTGGCAAATCGGCGAAGCTGCTGACATCCGCGAGCGAGCCGATGTTGTTCATGCTGGAGCATCCGCTGGTGAGTGTGGTACATGCGAAGGCGGCGAGTACGATCAGAACTGGTTTGCACATGGGGTGTTTCATGATGGTTGATGGAGCAGCTACATGCTTTACACGGTGAGCAACTTCTCACACACAAGGCGAAGGATATCACGGTTGCATCGTGGGGCCAGCGATATTCTTTGGCGCCGATAGCGAAGGAAACAAGCTTGCTTCTAGAGCGACGAGGGAGGTTCCATGTCTTACCTGTACGACAGATACTTCACGAGCGAAGGCTGGTCCATGGCCTTTCGCATCCGCGCAATGGGCGTCGCGGCCGTGATCTTCTTCTTCTCGATCTTTTCAACTTTCAGTTCATTTCGATACCTGCTCTTCGGCGAAAAAACAACCGCAACAGTCACGCGCGTCGATCCCAACAACACCCGAAATCGTTCACGCGAACTCAAGGTCTACATCAACGCACCATGCATCACCGAACCCGGCGCATATCTCTACGCGTCAGCCGACGATCAACCAGCCAATGGAGCGACGATCCCACTCGAACACATTCCAGGCAAACCCGGCACCTACCGCGAAATCGATAGCTCCCGCTGGTGGTTCACCATTCCGTTCTTCGCGTCCTTGGTGTTCGTCACTTACAACGCGACGCGTTTTTGGCTTGATTTCAAGCGACACAAACGACGTTCAGCAGCCGCCGATCGTGACTTTCCGCA
The DNA here is from genome assembly GCA_014192545.1 of Phycisphaerae bacterium. Classification (GTDB taxonomy): domain Bacteria; phylum Planctomycetota; class Phycisphaerae; order Phycisphaerales; family UBA1924; genus BJHL01. The sequence goes on from BJHL01000001.1 coordinate 156,943, forward strand.
GTATTCCCGCTAACGCCGCTACCCGCCAACTCATCAGCACATCACCACCTCATCCTGCACGCAACTCGTAATCACCGGCCCCTTCGCCGCATCGGTGTACACATTGATCTCCAGCCGCACACCAAGTTCCGGCATGTAAATGCCCGGCTCAATCGTGTAGCCAAGGCCCGGCAGCACTTCGCGCGTGTCGTGTGTTTCCAGATTGTCAAGATTGACACCCAAGCCATGCACGCGCGGCCCCGGCGAGAGGCTGTGCCCCGTGCGATGCTTCACAAATCGCTCGAAGCCCGCGTGCACAATCACATTGCGACTCGCGTCATCAAGCTCCCACCCTTGCACGCTTTGCTTCGCGTTCCATCGCTGCTTCGCAAGGTTCACCGCCGCATCGCGCGAGGCTCGCACCGTCTCAAACACTTCGCGATGCTTCGTCGGCACCGTGTCGCTTGCGTTCTTGGTGCAGTAGCCAACCCACGTGATATCGCTATAGATGTTCTCAAAACCCGGATACCGCGACCACAGATCAATCAAAATCCAATCACCCGGCACAATCACGCTCGGATTGGACGCACTCACTTCAAAGTGCGGATCACCCGCATGTCCATTCGCAGCCACGATGGGCGGCTCACCAACTTCCAACCCCGCCGCGCGAAAATTCTCGACGATGCGCTGCTGCACCATGTATTCAGTAATCCGCTCGCCCTTCTTCAGGCTCGCGCGAATGTAATCAAACGCATCATCCTTGATACGAGCCACTTCTCGGCTCGCTTTCATATGCGTTTCCAGAGCCGCATCGCTCCACGTCGCAACACACATCTGCAGCACGTCCGCACTTGAAACAACTTCAACGCCGATCGCGCGAACCAGATCGACAATGCCCGCATCAACAATGCTCACAACCGGCAGCGTGCACCCCGGCGCATACTCCATCGCCACGCGCTTACTGCTGCCAAGTTTATTGCTCAGCCACGCGTGCAAATCTCGCCAGCCCAGGTAATGCTCTTTCTGCACACCCTGCAAGTGCTCGAACTGATTGGAATCAAGCCCCTGGCATAGCAGCGTGGGCGTGCCGTGCGCGGGGATAAGCAACGCCGCCCGCCGCGTCGTCACCCGCTTGCCAGGCAAGAGCAGCGAGAAAACCGAGTTGCTGCCGCGAAAGTCGTACACGAGCCATGCGTCAATCTTGTGCTGGCGAAGCAGCGACTGCACGTGATTCCAGTTCATGCCAAGAAGGTAAGCCTGCTGCAGCCGCGTGCAAAAAGACAAACCCGCGATTTGCATCGCGGGCTTGTGGTCGATTCAGTGTGATTTCAATCTCATGCCCCGCGAACCTCGCGAGACACGATACTTCAGCTTACTTGCCGCCGCAGCTCTTCTCGCCGCTGACTGCGCCCATCGCGCCCTTGTCGCCGCAGCTGCTCTTGCTGCCGCAGCTCTTCTTCTCACCGCTCACTGCGCCCATCGCGCCCTTGTCGCCGCAGCTGCTCTTGCTGCCGCAGCTCTTCTCGCCGCTCACAGCGCCCATGTTGGCCTTGTCACCCTTACAGCTGCCACAGCACTTGCCTTCTTTGCTGCTGCAAGCACCGCTGGTGGCGCCCATGTTGCCGTCCGTCTTGGCATTGTTGGCGCAGCCAGCGAAAGCGAAGGCGGCGACAGCGACGAGACCGGCGATAGCGAACTTACGCATGAGAGAACTCCTCAGAAAAGGTTGGACAATCAATCTAGATCAGACGGTGTGCGATACCACATGGCAACGCGACGGCGCCGATGATTCATCGTATACGTTGTTCGCCGCCCATTGGTTGTCGCCCATAAACAAACAAAAAAGAAAACTGCGACCCAAAGGCCGCAGTTTCAGGGTATTACAGACATGCAGGACGGTTGATTGACGCCGTTTGGGCGACGTTACCTCCCAATTTACTTGCCCTTGCGAAGGTTCGCCAAGTAAGCCGTGCGCTTGTCCGCCGTGCGCCGACGCGTGCTGGGCTTGCCGCCGATTTCCGGGCCTTCTTCGGCACCGACAAACTGCAGCACACACAACTCGGCGTTATCGCCGTAACGCTGCTTGCCGAGTTTCACGATGCGGGTGTAGCCACCTGCACGGTCGGCAAACTTGGGACCAACGTGGTCAAAGATGTGCTTGACCAGACGGGGGGCGCTGCGCAGTTCGCCGTAGCGGTTGCGCTCAACTTCCTTGCTTTCGGGCACGTCAAAGAAAACTTTCGCGCGGTCGCGCAGTTCGTTGACGTGGTTCTTTTCCTCATCGCTGGCGCGCTTCGCGATGAACAGCCACTCAAAGCCGTGCCGGTCGCCACCCAGCTTGGCAATGGCGCGTCGGCGAGCGGCGAGATCACCCTGCTTGGCGAGCGTAACGATCTGCTCGACGAAGGGCTGCACAGCCTTGGCCTTGGGAATCGTGGTGACGATCTGCCCGTGCTCAAAAACACCCGCAGCAAGGTTGCGCAGCATCGCGGTGCGGTGCGCGGTCTTGCGAGTGAGACGGTAACCAGCTCTGCCGTGACGCATGAGACACTCTCCTGTCGCCCGATTTGCTCAGGCACATGGCCTGAGGGAGCGACGAAACGAACAAACTGCGGAATCAATCCACCACTTCTACTTCCACCAACCAAACGCTCCGGAGACCAACCAGCCGCCGGAGCGGGAACTTCAAGTTTAGGCTTTGCAAGCAGTTGGAACAACTTGCCTCGCCATTTCCAAACCTTCCGCCGCCAAGGTTTACGGGCCCTGTGCGTCCAGCGGAATGTTGACCGGCGGCACGCTGTAGCCTTCAGGCAACTGCACGCCAAGGTCCAAGCTGATGTCTTGCAGCTTGCGCTTCACTTCACGCAGGCTGGTACGACCAAACGACCGCAGCTTGAGCAGGTCCGCATCCGACTGCGTGACCAACTGGCCAACGGTGTCGATGCGGGCGCTCTCGAGACAGTTGCTGGCGCGAACGCTGAGTTCCAACTCGCTGATGTTCATGTTCAGCTTGCGGATCAGTTCTTCGTCCACCGTTGCAGCCGCCGCCGCTTCTTCGCTCACGCGCTCTTCGCCAATGTCGAAGTACTGCACGAACGGATTGATGTGCTTGCGGAGAATCTTGCCAGCTTCCACGACGGCCATTTCAGGCGCGACCGTGCCGTTGGTCCAGATTTCCATCGTCAGCTTGTCGTAGTTGGTGCGCTGACCCACGCGGGTTTCTTCAATCTTGTAGCGCACGCGCTGAACCGGACTGTAAATCGCGTCTACAAAGATGCGACCAACTTCCTGCTCGTCGTTGCGGACGTATTGCTCGCTGGCGGGCACGTACCCACGCCCCTTGCTCACGATCAATTCCATCTCAAAGTCAACCGCATCGGTCAACGTGACGATGACCAAATCCTTGTTCATGATCGTCACAGCGGTGTCCGCCTGGATCATGTCCGCCGTCACTTCGCCCGGGCCGCGAGCCGCAAGACGCATGGTCTTGGGTTCATCGCCTTCGAGCTTCACGATCAAGTTCTTGACGTTGAGGACGATGTCGGTCACGTCTTCCATCGCGCCCTTGAGAGGCGTGAATTCGTGCGTAACTCCCTTGATCTTCAAGCTGCTGACAGCTGCACCCTCGAGGCTGCTGAGCAGCACCCGGCGGAGGCTGTTGCCAATGGTCGTACCCATGCCGCGTTCAAACGGTTCAACCGTGAACTTGCCATAGGTGTCACCGCGGTAGCGGGGGTCAAAGGCCACGCGGGTGGGAAGTTCCAACCCGCGCCAACGAACACGCGTCGTCATAAGAAAAACCTCACTTCTCGGCGGCCTCCACAAGCGTTCCACGCTTGCGGCGGATGGTGAGCATCACACGGTTTGCGAGCAGCAATCGCGACGCCGAGAAGTCGCGAAAGGCTCTATTTTCCGGGATGCACGAAAGTGCTTGTACACACGCCCGACCGCGAGAAATCGCGACCGGGCGGCAAAGAAAACTGTTTAGACGCGGCGACGCTTGCGGGGCCGGCAGCCGTTATGCGGCACCGGCGTGTGATCTTCAATCGCCGTAACCCGCAGGCCAGCAGCAACCAGACCATTGACCGCACTTTCGCGACCCGCGCCAGGACCGGTGATGCGGATTTCAACTTCGTTCATGCCCATCTTGCGAACCTTGCCGCCGCTGGTTTCAGCAGCGCGAGTCGCGGCAAAGGGCGTGCTCTTGCGAGCGCCCTTGAAGCCCATGGTGCCCGCGCTGTCCCAAGCGAGGGTCTCACCGTTCATGTCGGTGATGGTGACGATCGTGTTGTTGCCCGTCGCGTGAATATGCGCCACGCCACGCGTGACGTTCTTGCGAATCTTGCCCTTCTTCGACATACTGACTCCTTCGGATCATCGAACACGCTGTGTGTTCTACCCGGATTGAACAGGGATTGGGGATCAGGCATTGGGCATTGGGACAAGGCACTAATGCCCAATCCCCAATCCCCAATGCCTCTGTTTTTACTTGGCCTTGACCGACTTCTTGCCGGCAACGGTCTTCTTCTTACCCTTACGCGTGCGAGCATTGCTCTGCGTGCGCTGGCCGCGGACGGGCAGGCCCTTACGGTGGCGATCACCGCGGTAGCTGCGGATGTCCTTCAGGCGCTGGATGTTCTGCTGCACCTGGCGACGCAGAGCACCTTCAACCAAGTACCCGCTATCAATGATCGAGTTGATCACGGCGAGCTTGGATTCTTCAACTTCATTCGCGCGTTGGTCGCCATCGACGCCAGCTTCAGCCAAGATGTCCTTGGCGAACTTTGCACCGATGCCATGCACGTACTGCAGGGCGTAGTAGATTTTTTTCTTTTCGGGAATATCGATACCGGCGACGCGTGGCATGTGGAATCTTTTCCTCAACGAGCCGACTTCAGTCTGAAGCCGCTCTAGGTGATTTCCGAACAGAATCTGCGGTTTTGCCCTCACAACGAGGAGCCGCAGAACACGAGCTGACAAGTCCGAGCTGACGTTAGCCCTGAACTTGCCTTAGCCCTGAACTTGCTTGTGCTTGGGATCTGTCTTGCAGATCACGCGAACCTTGCCGCCCCGACGGACGACCTGGCACGCGGCGCACATCTTCTTGACGCTGGCCTTGACCTTCATAGCAAAACCTTTCTGCAACCCATTTTCAGCAAACGATTCCCCATAAGGCCCGACCACAACCATGTCCGACTCACGGGGGGAGGGGATGCTAGGCGACGTCGGCGCGGATGTCACGCAGAAAAACTCAAGCCGGAGAGGTCGAGTGAACGAGCGATACCGGCCATTTACCAAACAAATCTTGCGGCGTGCCACAGCCACACCGAGTGATCGGCTCAGTGGCGGAACGTGATCCGTGCCTTCGACAAGTCGTACGGACTGATTTCGACCGTCACCTTATCTCCCGGCAAAATACGGATGTAGTTCATGCGCATCTTGCCGCTTACGTAGGCGAGCACTTCGGTCTTCTGCTCGTTGGGCAGGCGGACGCGGAACATGGCGTTGGGCAACGCTTCGGTGACTTCGGCTTCAAACGTAAACTTATCGTCCTGCTTGCTCATGCGTTGCAAATCGTCCTTCGTCCCCAGCGCGGCACGCGACATGGGACTCAAGCATAGGCCACCCGTGCTTGGGGTGGGCATGGGCTCGACTGCACGGACTGGTCGCGAAAACGCTTTGCGTGCTTTGCTGCATACGGCCTTCTCGATATCTTGACGAAGCGGTTATCATCAGGACCCCATGAAGCTCCCCGCTGACAAAGTTGCTCGCTTGCGTTCGTTCTACGCCGGACGCGACGTGTGCGTCACGGGCGGTGCGGGCTTCATAGGCGGGCATCTCATCGATGTGCTGATGGCGGTGGGCGCGAACATCAGCGTGATCGACGACTTATCGAACTCCTCGATTGAACACCTCGCGAGCCTGATTGAGCTTGAGCCGGATCGATTGCGGTTTGTTCACGGATCGATTTTGGATGACGAAGCTCTGGCCGAAGCGGTCAAAGGGGCGAAGACGATTTTCCATCTCGGTGCGTTGGGCAGCGTGCCTCGCAGCGTGGCTGAGCCGCAGCGCACATGGAGCGTGAACGCGACTGGCACGGTGCGCGTGCTCGAGATGGCCCGCCGGTATCAAGCCGAGCGCGTGGTGCTCGCCGCGTCAAGCTCGGCATACGGCGACCAGCTTGAACTGCCGAAAGTCGAGACGCAAACCGTGCGGCCTATGTCGCCTTATGCCTTGAGCAAGCTCGCGGCGGAGCAAGCGATGGCCACCTGGTCGCGCACCTACGGGCTTTCGACGGTGAGCCTGCGCTACTTCAACATCTTCGGCCCGCGGCAATCGGCGGACAACGCGTATGCTGCGGTTGTTGCAGCTTTCGCGAAAGCGTTGCTGCACGGCGAAGCACCGAAAATCTACGGCGATGGCCAGCAATCGCGCGACATGACGTTTGTCGCCAACGCTGTGCTCGCAACGCTGCTGGCGGGCCTGTGCCCCAGCAAGCTGATGGGTGAAGTCATCAACGTCGGCACGGGCCAGCGCCTGACGATGCAGGAACTGGCGAAGAAAATGGCCCACGCCTGCGGCATGCCGCACCTGCACCCCACGTTCTTCCCCGAGCGTGCGGGCGACGTGAAGCACAGCCTCGCGGATATCAGCGTCGCAAAGCAGTTGCTGGGGTACGAGCCGGTTGCGAGTTTGGAAGATGGGCTTGCGGAGACGGTTGAGTGGTTCAAGCGGGCGTACACGACGGCGTGATTTTGGTAGGCCGCCCGTCCGGGGCGGCAGGATGCCCGCGATATCGATCCACGCTACGAGTGCGTTCGTACAGACAATCCCGGTCGGATCGACGCCGGTCCTACGCGAGCGACCCCTCCCCCGCCAACACCCTGCACCCCGTCCGCGTTATCTCCACGCACCGCTCTTCATGTGCCGCCCAGGCGCGGTTGGTTGTAATCACTGTCCAGTGGTCGTCAAGCGTGATGAGCCCCGCCGGCTCTTTGCCTTCGCACACAATCGGCTCCACGCACAGCACCATGCCCGGATAGAGCGTGAAGTCTTCGCCGCCCCTCGTCCAATCTTTGCTGCTAAAAGCCAGGCGCGGCGATTCGTGCAGTTGCTCGCCTATGCCGTGGCCGCAGTAGCCGCTGATGAGGTGGCAACCTTCGCTGCGCACGAACTCGCTGGTGCTTTGGGCAATCGTTGACCAGCGCACGCCCGCCCGGCACATCGCCAGCGCATGCCGCAACGTGCGTGAAGCCGCGGCACTCAGCGCGATCGCTCGCTTGGCTTTCGCCGGGTCGCTCGCCGGAATCGGCACGGTCCACGCCGTGTCGATGCACCAGCCCGCAACACGCAGCGCGACGTCGATGGTCACGATGTCGCCCTCGCGGATGATCCGCGTTGATGGCGGGGCGTGTACGACTTCTTCGTTCACGCAGATGCACACGCCGCTGGGAAATGGCGTTTCAATTCCCGCTTGCTTGTAACCTTTGAGCAGCAACTCGCCGCCGCGTGCGAGGATCATCTTCTCGGCGATGGCCCCCACTTCCGCCGTGGTGCGGCCCGGGCGGAGTTCGCGCAGTGCGAGGTCGTCGATGACGGTGTCGAGAATGCGGCCAGCCCGCGCGATGCGGGCGACCTGGGTTGGAGTTTTCAGGACAATCGCCATGGCAGTCGTATTAGTAGGCCAAGCGGCCCGCCGGGCCTACGCGCCTTCCGCGTACTATCTTCACGATCAGGAGGAGCGACATGCCCGAAGGCACCCAGGCGGCGGAGCCCGCGACGCAGCAGACAGAACAGACCGAGCACGTGCAACCCCAGCAGCCAACAGAGCCGCCAGTGGCCGAAGTGCCTGCGGCGGTTTCGGCACCGACTGCCAAGCGTTCACGCCGCAAGGCGGTTGATCTCACCGCGCCGGTCACGGTGGATATGTCGCTGGCGCCGCATCTGGAAGCACTGCTGATTTCGCTTGATCGGCCCACGCCCGCCGAGCGGCTGGCGCAGGGACTGGGGTTGCTGCCAATTCCGGAAAGCGACGACAATCAGCCGGTTGACAAAGCGCTGCTCTCAATCGCCGAGGAGCAAATCGCGATGCTGGTTGCCGAACTGAACAAACAGTTTGACGCCACGCAACGCAGTTTCCGCGTGGAATTGCTCGCGGGGGGCTATCGCGTTATGACGCTGCCTGCCTTTGCCCAAACGCTGGCGATTTTCCACAAGCGGCAGACCTCAGCCAAGCTCAGCCGGCCTGCGGTCGAAACGCTGGCGATTATCGCGTACAAGCAGCCCATGACGCGAGCCGAACTGGAGTCCATTCGCGGGGTTTCGTGCGGCGAAGTGCTCAAGACGCTCTTGGAAAAGCGGCTGGTGACGATCAAGGGCCGAGCCGAGGAGCTGGGCAGGCCCATGCTGTACGGCACGACGACGCAATTTCTGAATCATTTTGGATTAGCGTCGATCAAAGACCTTCCAGCCCCAACCGAACTCAAACTTTCAACGTAAACAAGGGTGTGACGCTGAACGACGTCCCCAGCTTCTTCCGATCCAAGCCTGAAGGCGCGCCGGTCATCGCGCGGCGTTATCACTTTTCGCTTGCGGGGTTGGCGTATGCGCTCACGACCGCGGTGCTGGTCATTGGCGCAATCAACGGGCAGAACAATTTGTTGTTTTGGTTGTTTGGTTTGGCGGTCGCGGGCCTGGTCATCTCGGGCATTCTCAGCGGCTGGTCGCTCATGGGCATTCGCGTCACGCGAGAAATGCTGACGCCCAAAGTTCACGCGGGTGAAGACGTTCGCATTCGCTATCGCATCACTAATCGCAACTTGGTCTTTCCGGCATTCGCCCTGACGATTGAAGAAATGCCCGATGCGCGCAGTTGGTTCGGCAAGAAGTTCCCCGCCAGCTTCGCGGCTTTCATGCAAACGCCCGTCACGTACGTTGGGTATGTGGGGCCTCGAAGAACCGTCGTCGTGGAAGCAACCACGCGAGCAACAGCGCGAGGCGAAGCGACCTTCAACGGCGTGCGCGTTGCAAGCACGTTTCCCATAGGCCTGACACGCAAGAGCGTCACGTTCGCAAAACTCGCGAGCATGACGATCTGGCCGGCGAAGTTCTCGCTCGCGAAAACTCTGACGCGAGAAGGCGTGGAAGGCCGGGCAACGCAGCGGCTGCGTCCAAGCGCAACCGGCGACGAGTTTTTCGCGTTACGCGAATTCCAGCCCGGCGACAGCATTCGCAGTGTGGCGTGGCGAGCCAGTGCCCGCGCAGATCGGCCGCTCGTTCGCTCGAAAGCCGTGCGACCGGGGCAGCGCGTGTGGATTGTGCTGGATGATCGCGAAGCTGATGACCGCGCGACTGGTGATCGAGCGAGTAATGAGCAATCAACCAGCAATCGCCCAAGCAACACCGACCTTGAGCGCAGCATCGCCTTCGCCGCTTCACTCGCGAATGACTTCATGAACGCGGGCAGTGACGTCGGCATTGCGACTGTTTCGCGCGGTTCGCTCATTGTGCCCGCAGCCGGAGATCGCCACCGCGTGCGGCTGCTGGACGCGCTCGCTGGGCTCACGCCCGGTGAGCAATCAGCTTCGCCCATCCGCACGCATGTGGGCGAGCGGTCGTTCTTCATTCATGCGGGAGACGCAGCACCGGCAGCATTCTCGCGAGCCCGCGCGGTGGATGTGCGCGTTGCCACCAATTACGACCCCGCGCTGCTGCCGATGCTGCCCAGCGATGATGGAGCCGACGCATGACGCGCGTGCTTCGCAAACTGCGCTGGTGCTTGCTCGCAAGCGTGATGCTCGCGTTCTTCGCGTTTGCAAGTGCCGAAGCGACCTGGCCGGGATTTGCACTGCTGGTGGTGTTCGGCTGGCTGGGTTGGTACATCACCGAGGGTCGCCCGATGCTCAATCCAGCGTTGCAGGGCTGGCCCGGGCTGCCGCGCTGGGTGGCGAACGTGGTACTGGTTGGCGCGCTCATCGCAGCGTTTTATCGCGGCAACACGGGTGAGTCGTTCGTCTCTGCGTTCACCGCGTTCCTCGCGAGCATCATCGTTTTGAAATTGTGGCAACGCCGAGAGCCAGGCGACTACGGCCAGATGCTGACGATGACGCTGTTTCTCACGATTGGATCAACGCTCAACAGCAACAACGTGGGCGTGGGGTTTGCCGTGCTGGTGCAAACACCCGTGCTGCTCATCGGCGCGATGCTGCTGCAAATTTGGAACGCGCAGCGGCTGGGCAAATCAGCATCGTTCGACGATGTATCAGATTGGAAGCGTCTGCGTCGTCCGCTTGCGCTGGTTGCTGTTACCTCGCTGCTGGTTGCAATTGCTGTAAGCGCGGTGGTGTTTGTTCTCGTACCGCGCCAACCCGCACAAATGCCCGGGCTTGGCGGCTTCGGCCGGCTCCTGGGCGGCAGACAAATCGGCTTTACCAATCAAGTAGACCTTCGCGCAGGCGGCATCACCAGTGAATCACGTGAAGTGGTGCTGCTGCTCAAACTCGCGCGCGATCAAGACTTTGAGCAGCCCCTGGGCTCGCCTGATATCCCGCAATATCTTCGCGGAGCAGTCCTCGACGAGTATGACACCGGCACCTGGCGCGAGGCACGTGAGCGTTCACGGCGAGTCATGAAGGAGACCGGTGAGTTCGTCGTCGGTACCCTTGACAACACCATTCCGTTCGCCAAGAACACCTTGCACCAGCACATCACGCTGCAATCTGGCGTCATGCAAGAGCAGCCCATCTTTCACGTCTACCGCGGCATCACCTTCCGCGCGCAGGCACCCGCAACATTTTCAACTGATGATGCCACCGCGACCGGCCGCATCAAGCCGGGCACCAGCAGCTTCAGCTACTTTGTCAATTCCGTGCCGGCCCAACTGGTGCGAGCCGCCGACACACGCGGCAAAGTTTCGTACCCGACGCTCGAGTCCTTCGCCGCTCGGATACTGAGCCAACGCAATATCGAAGCTGACTGGACCAAACGCGATCCCGCTGACGACGCTGCTGCTGTCATCGCACTGACCAACTACGTCAAGACCAATCACGCGTACAGCTTTGAACGCACGCCGCCACCCATCGGCGTTGATCCGGTGGTGTGGTGGCTGCAGGGCAAGCAGTCAGGCTCGTGCGAGTACTTCGCGGCGTCACTGGTGGCGTTGTGTCACAGCGTCGGCATCGATGCCCGCATCGTCGCCGGTTATCTTGCGGCAGAATTCGATACCTCGTCAAACCAGTACATCGTGCGACGCAGCGATGCACATGCGTGGGCCGAGGTCAACGTCGGGCCTGGCTTGTGGCGCACGTACGACGCGACGCCCATCGCCGACAACATCCAAGAGCGCATGCGCGATCGCTTCACGCTCACGGGCCGGTTCCTGGGCTTTCTTGACGGCATTCAAGCAAGCTGGAACACGCGCATCGTCGCGTTTGATTTCTCCGCACAACAACGCATCTTCAGCGTGCGCGGCGAGACACCTGTGTTTGTTGAACGCATGGTGCACTTGCTCCGCCGGGCTGAAGCTGGCGACACGCCCGTGGTTTCAACGCTTGCCTTCACGCGCGTTATCACGAGCCTCATGGGCATCATCCTGCTGGGAGGCGGCGTGGCACTCATCGTGTGGGGCACGCTGCGGCTGATTCGCAAATCTTCCACCACCACACAAGCAGGCTGGGCCATCACACGCGACGATCATCGCGCGCTGCTTGCCCGCATCGTGTCGGCCACAAACGCACCGCGCGATGCCACGCCACTGCGCGAATGGGTCGACAAACACGCACCGACACAAACCCGAGACGCTCTGCTCGCGTCTGCCAATGACTTGTATCACGCACGGTTTTCGCAGGGCGAAACCGACATCGCGGCCGCGCTCGCTAGGCTCGAATCACAAACTCAGCATCGCGCGTGATCCACGTCCATGCGATCTGTAACGCCTGCGCCATCTTCGCCGCAGGTTGTCGGACCAGCCGCGAACCAGTTGCTCATTCCCCGCGTTGTATGCCCGCGGACTCGCCGATGATCGATCCAACAGCGCGACCAAACTCGCGTTGAGGGAGTCTCATCATGCCCGCAAACCGGTCACGCAATGAACGCTGGCGCGAATCGCTGCATCAAATCTACGAACGTGGCGGATGCCTCGAATTCTCGCTCGCGCCCGATGCGGGCCACGCCGACCAAACGCCCGACCTTGTCTGGCGCGTGCGTTTGCTGGGCGTGAAAGACGACGAATTGCTCGTTGAGCGGCCCAGCGCGTGCGGCAAAGTGGTGCCGCTGCAAGAAGGCGCCAAGCTCGTGGGCGTCATGATCATCGGCCAAAATCGCTGGATGTTCTCCACGCGCATCATGGGCCGGACTGATGGGCATAACCCTTGGCCCACGTCACTTGTCGGGCTGCGCGTCCAGATGCCCCAGAGCGTCGAACGCTGCACCCGCCGCGAAAACATGCGCGTTTCAACCGCGGAACTGCAAGCCCCCACTGTCGAATGCTACAAGTTACTCGAACCCGCGACCGTCGCAACCGCTGAACTCGCCAACCGCGCATTGCTTACGGAACTTGAACGCACAGGCCAGACCATGTCGCTGCTTGCACCCACTCAGCTTTCACTGCCCGAAGTCGGCCCCATGTTCACCTCCAAACTTGTCAACCTCGGCGGCGGCGGTATGGGCCTGATGATCGACAAGTCCGAGTCCAGCGCGGCCAACAGTACCAAACTGGTCTGGATGCGCATCGACCTTCGCCCAACTTTGCCAGCACCCCTCTGCCTGGTCGGCAAAATCGTCCACACGCACATGGACAGCAGCCAGAACATCTACGCCGGGGTCGCTTTTGAATTCGGCTTTAATCCGCAGCACCGCGATTTCGTCGTCCAGCAGATCGAGCGGTACATCAATACCTTGCAAAACAAGCGCAAGGCTGCCTAACAAAATCCTTTTATGCCCATAAAACACTTCTGCCAAACATCTTGCGCAGAAGTGACTTCATTTTGTGAAACTCCCAAGCGACTATACCGTCTAATGTTAGTAGAGGCTTACCCCTCGCAGCCACGACGGGATAAACGAAACCCCCGCCGTGGCGAAACGAACCAAGATCGGCGTGATCCCCTCGCACCCCACGCCGAGTATCGCTCCAAGGAGCTTGCCATGAAAATCGCTCGTCTCGTCAAACCCCTCGCCGTTCTCGCTCTGGGCGCAAGTTTTACCGCTGGTCTCTCTGGCTGCAACAACGCCGTCGAAGGCGGCTTGGGTGGTGCGGCACTCGGCGGTCTGGCTGGCTTCGGCATCGGCAGCCTGACGGGTGACGCCGGTAAAGGCGCGGCTGCAGGCGCAATTGGTGGCGCAGTGCTGGGCGGCATCATCGGCGACCAAAATCGTCGGGCTGGCGGAGGCGGCGGCGGGTACTAAGCCTTTCCGTACCCCCGACCCCCGAAACCACCTTCACAATTGAAACACTCGACCCACGCCCGCGCGATTCCGTGCGGGCGGTGTCGTTCCCGGGATGCGGGCTGCGGTCTACCATCCGCCCCCCACCTTCCGCGGCTCCTCGCGGTATACGTTTGCGTGGGCTGATGAACGATTCTCGTGGCATGGACGTAGTCTCCAAAGGAAGTGCGCGTTGAACAGGCTGACCCGTCACACTCGATTTGTTGCCACTAGCGTCTTCGTGCTCGCACTCGCTGGTGCTGCCAACGCCCAGAACGCACTCCTGCCCGCGAACATCGTGACCGCCGCACAGTTAGGTCCGGCAGACCTCACGGCCATCGCCGCTGCCATCAAGCCGCAAGTGCAGGCCCTGACCGGCCCGGCGGATCAGATCACGACCGCTCGCAAGCAGCTTCTTGGCCCGCTGGCTATAACGGGTAACCCCAGCGTGCCGTTCCGCCTGCGATACGCCGAAGAACTTTCCAAGCAGCTCACGCCCCTGCTCTCGGGCGACAATCAGATGGCCAAGATCAACGCCTTGGTCTTGGCGGGTGAACTGGGAACGTCCGACGCCGCTCGGCTTTTGCCTGCGGCTCGCAAAGACACCGACCCCAGCGTGCGCTTCCAAGCTGCTGACGCTGCCCGCGCGATTTTGGCGACCTACGCCAACGCTCGCGGCGGCACGCTGCTAAGCGACGATGATGCTCGCACGCTCGTGACCGACACGGCCAAACTCGTGGCGGCCGAGAAGGATCCGTTGGTGCAAGACGCATTGCTCGCGGCTCTTGAAGCCGGCGTGGGTAACGCGAAGTTGCAGGAATCAGCCGCGAAGGGTTTGGCGGATGCTGCCAACGCCATCGCGCGTTCGAGCGATAAGTCTGCTGCGGACCCTCGCGTGCTGGAAGCTTTGCAGCGCGTTGCCGACACCTTCAGCAACGTGCTCACCCGCCAAGGCGACAACATGAACGCTGCGACCAAGGTCGCCATCGGTGACTTTGCCGCCAGCACGCTCTGGCACGTCAAACAAGCCATCGGCGCGAAGTCCGTTCCGGGCGGCGAAGCTCAGGCGCTTCGCGATAGCTACGCCAATCTCGCTGGCAGTTCAGAGAACGTTCTGCTGCGTGCGGGCCAAAGCCTCGCATCCACGTTCAAGATGGTGGCCAAGGATTCGGCTTCCAAAATCAAGCAAGGCAACAACCAAGGCGACGCGGCGTTCGTCGCTGACGCCAACGAATTGATCGCGGCTGCTGTTGCTCAGCCCTTTGGCATCGCCGCAACGCGATATAAGTAAGCCATATCGCTCTCGCAAGCGAACGTTGCAGCATCGCCCGAGCGATGCCCGGCTATCACATTCGCAGTCTCGCTCACCAACTCCGCCCCCCACTTCGCCCCCGACTCCACCCCCCAACCCCGCCCATCCTTCCTCAGAGGTATGCTTCTCCATGACCACGCCGCCTGAACACAACTTCCAGTCCACGTTTCTGCAAGAGATGTCCTGGCGCGGGCAGATTCAGCAGATTACTGATCCTGCGGCGATGGACAAGTGGCTGTGCGAGGGCGATGCCGCAAGCAAAAAGGCCTACGCCGGGTTTGATCCGACGGCCGACAGCCTGACGATTGGCAACCTTGTGACCATCATGGCCCTGGCCCGCTGGCAACGCTCAAGCCACACGCCGGTTGCGCTGATGGGCGGAGCAACGGGACTGATCGGCGACCCCAGCGGCAAGAGCGCCGAACGCACGCTCAATGGCGAAGATGTGGTGCGAGCGAATGTGGCGGCGATTGAGAAGATTTTCGCAGGCGGTGAGTTGTTTGCGCGAGGAGCCACGGCTGGCCAAACCAACGCCCTGCGCATGGTCAACAACATCGATTGGCTGGGAAAGATGGGCTTTCTCGAAGCCCTGCGCGAAATCGGCAAGTACTTCTCGGTCAACATGATGATCCAGAAGGACAGCGTCAAAGAACGACTGACCAACCGCGACCAAGGAATCAGTTACACCGAGTTCAGCTACATGCTGCTGCAGGCGTATGACTTTTTCTGGCTGCACAAGAACGACGGCGTTGGTGCGCAGTTTGGGGGGAGTGATCAGTTTGGGAATATTGTGGTTGGGAAAGACCTGATCGACAAGAAGTCGTCTGCCAGCGCGGCCCACGTGGAGCGCGGGGGCACCCAAGCCTTCGGCCTCACCTGGCCCCTCGTCACCAAAGCCGACGGCGGCAAGTTCGGCAAGACTGAGTCCGGTGCTGTGTGGATCAGCCCGCATCGCACCTCGCCCTACGCCTACTACCAGTTCTGGCTCAACTCGGCGGATGCTGACGCGATTCGTTTCCTCAAGACCTTCACGTTCCTGTCGCGCGAGGAAATCACCGCACTCGAAGCCAGCCAACAAGCCAACCCCGGCGCACGCGAAGCCCAGCGAACCCTGGCGCGCGAAGCAACGCGCATTCTGCACGGCACTGCCGCGATGGAAAATGCCGAGGCCGCTGGCAAGGCGTTGTTCAGTGGCGATGCGTCGAGTCTCATGGGGCTCGACCTCGCCACGCTGCGCGAAGTCTTCGCGAGCGTGCCCAACAAGCTGATGAGCAAAGCACTTCTGGGTTCTGGTGGCGCAGGCGAAGGCGAAGGCCTCGCACTGCTGGACGTGCTGGTGGACCCGGACCTCAAACTCGCCGCGAGCAAGCGAGAGGCGCGGGACTTCCTGACGGCCAACGCCGTGACCGTGAATGGCAAACCGGTCACGCTGGAATCTCGGCTCAAGCCCGCCGACTTGTTGCACGGGTGCTTTATTGCCATTCGTCGGGGCAAGAAGCAATGGGCAGCGACGGAATGGCAGTAGGTAGGCCGCCCGTCCCGAGCGGCAGGCTTTTACGAATTGTCCACGCACTGATAACCCATCCGGGCCTTCGCAAGGCCTCAGACCCGGCGTTGGGGGCATCTACGGAAGCGACTGGAAATCGGCCTGCAGCGTGCAGATACTTCCAGCCCGGCGGCAGCCGCTGTCGGTTTTGGCCACTTTAGCTCAGTGGTAGAGCGATGCTTTCGTAAAGCATAGGTCCAGGGTTCAAATCCCCGAAGTGGCTTTTGTTCGTGTCGCGGCCTTTTCAGGCCCTTTTTTCAGGCCCACTTTCTGGCCGCTTTTCGCGACAGCCCCCACAACTTGCACTTCCTTGGGCGGGTGCTTTCGCATGAAGTCCGCCAGTTGCAGCACGCGCCGCGTGTCGGCCAGCGTCCGCCGATAGCACAACGCCACCCGCCGAGTGACCGGGCGGTCGTCAAACGCACGCACCTGCACCAGGTCTCGCAAACCTTCGGGCACGCCGCACGCCAGGGCCGGCAAGAGCGAGTAGCCGCTCCCCGCCGCGACCATGTACTTGAGTGTTTCGAGGCTGGCCGCAACGACCTTGGGTTGAGTTCCGCCTTTGCGGTTGCACGCCGAGACGACCTGCTCGCGGAGGCAGTGGCCTTCGTCCAGCAGCACCATGTCGGACGCGGCAAGCTGCGCGGGCGAGAGGCACGCACAGCAGGTCAGTTCGCTGCCGCGAGGTGCGATGAGGCGGAAGGCTTCATCAAAGAGCGGCAGAGCGGCGAGTGAGCTGTTGCGCACGGGCAGTGAGAGAATGGCGGCGTCGAGCGAACCGTCGAGCAGTTTTTCGATAAGTGTGGCGGTGGGTCGCTCGGTGATGTCGAGCGTGAAGCCTGGAGACTTTGTCGCCATGGGCACCAGCACATGCGGCATGAGATAAGGCCCCAGCGTGGGAATGACGCCCAGGCGAAGTGGCACTTCGCGAACGTGCTGAGCTGAGGCCTGTTGCAGTCGCTCAGCGCTCGCGAGCATTTCTCGCACGATTGGCAGCAGCCGCTCGCCTTGCGGCGTGATGAGAAAGCGACGGGCGGCACGTTCAAAGAAGGTGACGCCCAAGACGCGTTCAACTTTCTGCACTTGTGCCGACAACGTGGGCTGAGCCAAGCCCAGTTCATCGGCGGCGTTGCCGAAATGGCGAGTTCGGGCCACGGTGATGATGGCGCGCAGGTCGTGGATGGAGAGGTCGTTGGTATTCATCAGGATTTTCAATCGATGCAATCGTATTGATCGCATGGACGAATCGTACGCCCGTGGTTATAACTGGATGTCCAGTTTGATTCAAGGAGATTCACCATGACCAATACAGGTTCCAACGGCAATTCCAATGGCCACGCCAACGGTACGGGCGGCACCGGCTCACCCGCGACGTGTCCTGTTCTTACCACCGCTAATGGCGCGCCGATAGGCGTGCAGCAAGCCCTGACGGCTGGCCCGCGCGGTCCGTTGCTGATGCAAGATGTTGCGCTGCTGGAGCAAATGCAGCACTTCAATCGCGAGCGCATTCCCGAGCGCGTGGTGCACGCCAAGGGCAGCGGCGCGTTTGGCACCTTTACCGTGACCAAAGACATTACCAAGTACACGCGTGCGTCGATCTTCAGCAAGGTCGGCAAGAAAACCGAGATGTTCCTGCGATTCAGCACGGTTGCAGGCGAGCGCGGCGCCGCCGACGCGGAGCGCGACGTGCGTGGCTTTGCGGTGAAGTTCTACACCGACGAAGGCAACTGGGATTTGGTGGGCAACAACACGCCGGTCTTTTTCGTGCGTGATCCGTACAAGTTCCAGAACTTCATTCACACCCAAAAACGCCACCCGCAAACCAACCTGCGGGACATGGACATGCAGTGGGACTTCTGGAGCCTCTGCCCCGAGGCCCTGCACCAAGTCACGATTCTTTTCAGCGATCGCGGCATTCCTTCAACCTATCGCCACCTCCACGGCTTTGGCAGTCACACGTATTCATTCACGAATGCAGCCGGCGAGCGCGTGTGGTGCAAGTTCCACTTCAAGTGCATGCAAGGCATCAAGAACATGACTGATGCCGAGTCGGCGCAGACCATTGGCAGCGACCGCGAAAGCCACCAGCGCGACTTGTTCAATGCCATTGCCAAGGGCGACTTCCCCAAGTGGCGCGTGTGCGTGCAGATCATGACGCAGGCCCAGGCCGACAGCTTCCGCTGGAACGCGTTTGATCTCACCAAGGTCTGGCCGCAAGGCGAGTTCCCGCTGATGGAAGTGGGCGTGATGGAACTGAATCGCAATCCGGAAAACTACTTCGCTGATGTCGAGCAAGCGGCCTTCAAGCCCAGCGCGTTGGTGCCGGGCATCGGACCAAGCCCCGACAAGATGCTGCAAGCTCGCCTCATGAGCTACGCCGACACGCATCTGCATCGCTTGGGCGTCAACCATCATCAGGTTCCCGTGAACAAGCCGCGTTGCCCGGTGATGAATTACATTCGCGATGGCGCGCTGGCACAAACCAACGGCGGCTCAGCCCCCAACTACTGGCCCAACAGCCACGCCACCGCCCCCAAGCCCGATGCAAGTTTCGCCGACCCCGCGTGGAAGCTGGGCGAGACCATCGTTGATCGTTACGACAGCACCGTCGATCACGACGATTACACGCAGCCCGGCAATCTCTATCGCATGTTTGATGACGCACATCGCGATCGCCTGACATCGCGCATCGCAGGCGGCTTGGGCCAGGCTCGCCCTGAGGTGCAGATGCGCATGCTCTGCCACTTCTTCCGCGCCGACGCCGACTATGGCACGCGGCTGGCCCGCAAACTCGGCATCGACATCAGCGCGATGACTGCGCACATGCAGCCCGCATAATCGAGCTTGCGCAACCAAACTCCCCTCTAGTGCGTCGTCGCCTTCACGGTGACGGCGCGCTTTGCCCGCCGACTCGATTACAATTCGCCGGTTCGCATGACCCCCAACGTTCCCAACCCCACGTCCGACGCGGCTGCTCTCGCAGCGAGCAACCCGCACGCGCCCCACGCGATGCACACGCCCTGGCGCTGGGCGCTTGCAAGCATGGGCGTGGTTTGCTTCGCCCTCGGCGGCGTTGGTGCAGTGGTGCCGGGCATGCCCACCACGGTCTTTCTGCTGCTGGGCTCGTTCTTTTTGGTGCGCTCATGTCCGTGGCTTGAGCAGCGATTACTCAGCACGCGTCTGTTTCGCCCGTATGCCGAGTTTGTTCGCTCGCGCGAGCCCATGTCGCGCAAAGCTCGCGTAGCAGCAATCATCGCGATGACGATTTCGGTCGCCGTCTCGCTCGCGGTGCTTGCGCTGACGCACAAGCTCACGCCGATCGTGGGCGGCATCATCGCGGCGCTTTGGCTTGTGGGCTTCGTTGCTATTCTGCTTTTTCGCAGGCCTAAAGCGTGAAGTGAAAACGCCTCGACTGGGCGGTCGAGGCGGTGGCGGACTGAGTTGGTTCGTCGCAACGGGTTGTTCGATCCGGGCCTTCGCAAAGCCTCAGGCCCGGCATCGAGGGGCGATTTCACACGCCATTCCGACTCGCGCTGCGCTTGGGCGCGAGCGGTTCCTCCAGCGGATTCGAAGGCGTCATCGGCATGTTGGGCGTTGCATTGAAGAAACTCGGTACGCCCGGAAACTGCGGATAGGCGTTGGGCTGTGAGTTGTTGTTCGTCGGGTAACCGGGCGTCTGCGGATAACTGGGCGTCTGATAGTTGGTCCCGTTGTAGCCAGATTGATTGGATTGCACAGGCGCGTGACCAAACGGCTGCCCATACTGCTGCGGCGTTGAGCTAAAGAAATTGGTGCCGAAGAAGCCGTTAGAGTTGAAACCGTTGGGCATGGGCATGCTGGCCTGCGGCTGCATGGGAATGCCCATCGGCTGGCCATTCGCAAACTGGTTGCTGGGCGAACCGTTCCAAAACGCCTGCCACGGAAATTCCGCAAACGGATTCGCCGGGTTCATCGCGAATCCCGCATTCGTCGGCTGCTGCGCAAACGCGTTCGCATACGGATTGAACTGATTCAGCCACGCCAGCAGCAGCCACGGATTGATCGCCTGCGGAGCCTGCATGCCGAAGTTGCCCGGCTGCTGATTCCACGGGCCCTGATTCCACGGCCCCTGATACCAAAAACTCGGCACATTCGCCCCCGGATTGCCCCACGTTCCGCCGAACGTGTTGCCGCCGTTGCCCGTTGCTGCGTACCCAAACGTGTTGTTGAACATGCTGGTCCTTTCGTGTGCCTGCCGCACGTGCGGCTTCTGTTCTATCGGTCCATCCGCAAATTCCGGACCACATCTGGAACCCGTTCGTCACCCGTGCGTCAGACTTCGTACGAAGTCCCGCTTTTTCCTGCCGCGCCGACCGTCGGCGTGACGAACAATGAAGCAGAGATGTGCGACGCCCGCGGGCAGCACATCGGGACGAGCCAAGGCCTGCGAAGGCCAATCGAAGAAGTAAAGGAGCCGGGAATGTTCGCTCTCGCTACTCGCGGATGCCGCGTCAATTTCGTCCGAGTCAGTGCAGTCACGCTGGTGCTTGCGCTGGTTGGCAGCGCGGTTGCGCAAACTGCGCCTGCGAAGCCTGCGGTTGAAAAGCCAGCTGAGAAGCCGGCCGAAAAGCAAACCGAGAAGCCAGTCGCGCAATCAACCACGACCACGCCCGCGACCAAGACGACCACGAAGGCCGAGCCCAAAACCGAAGCAACCCCCGCTGATACCGCCGTCGTCTTCCGCAGCACCGGCATCGCCCCCCGCGACACGCTGCTTCGCATGATGACGCCCGTCACGGCGGAGTTTGAAAATCGCCGGCTTGAAGACGTGATCAACTTCATCAAGTCCGTCACCAGCGCCGACCTTGAAGTGATGTGGGCCGACGACAAGAACTCCAACGGCCTCGACAAAGACACGGAAATCACCGCGAAGGCTAACAACCTCACGATGCTGCGCTTCCTCGAGATCGTCCTCGAGCGAGCCGCCGTTGCCGACACTGCGCTTTCGAGCACGACCACCATGCCCACCTGGCAAATGAGCGACAGCGGCGCGATGCAAATCGGCCCGCGCACACGCCTCAACGCCTTCAAACGCGTCGAGGTCTATCCCGTCAGCGACTTGCTGCTTGAAACTCCTGACTACGACAACGTGCCTGAGTTTGATCTGCAGCAAGCTCTGCAAAGCGGCCAAAGCGGCGGCGGTGGCGGCGGGCAGAGCCCCTTCACCGATGCAGACGGAGAAGATCCCGCGCGTCGGCCAACTGCGGAGAAAGCCGACGAACTGAGGACGCTGCTGCAAGAACTCGTCGAGCCCGATCAATGGCAAGATCGCGGGGGCGAAGGCGCGAGTATGCGTTTCTTCCAAGGCGCGTTCATCGTCAACGGCCCCGACTACGTCCATCGCCAGCTCAACGGCTACCCCTACTGGCCCGCTGGCACCCGCGCGATGAAAGTCAACGGCCGCCGATACGTCACGCTGGGTTCAGAGACCGCAACTTCCGCCATCAACGGCTTCGAACAAGTGCCCGTCACGACAATCGTGCGGTAACTCGCGACGAAATTGCAGAACACAAACAAACACGGCCCGAGCACAGTGCTCGGGCCGTGTTTCTGCTTGTTACCTTTCCCCAATGCCCAATCCCTAGTCCCTAGTGCCTATCCCTCACTCCTTCCCCACAAACACGTCCACCGCCTGCCCCGGAAATACCGGCGTTGTGCGCTCGCTCATCACGCGAAACACAACATCGATGACGCGCGTGTCCACGCGTTCCGTATTCGCGCCGGTCAGGTCGTTTTTCGGCCGCGCATACGGCTCAATGCGCACAACCTCAAGATTCAGCATGCTTGGCTGCGCCCCGCGCGTGCGTGCAACCGCCTTCAAATTTGTCAGAGCCTTGCCCTGCGCATCCGCAATTAGCGCGATGTCTTCTTCATCAATCTGCGCACGCACGTGCAGGTTCGATAAGTCGCCCAAAATCATCGCCGCTTCGCCCTGACCTTGCAACGTATTCGCGAATTCACCTGGCTCAATGTTGCGTCGCAGCACCATGCCCGCCTGCGGGGCTCGCACCGTCAAGCGATCCATCAGCAGCTTCAAACTCTTCACCTGCGCCTGGCTCTGCGCAAGTGCAGCCTCGGCAATTTCCAAATCAGGCTTCCATCCGCCCGCCATCGCCCGCGCCAACGCCGCTTTCGCGCGGTCGAGTTCCGCCGCTGCGTTGTCGCGTGCAAACTTCGCGATCGACATATCTCGCTCAGTGCTCGCCTGCCGACGGACGGCATCTTCCGTCACGCGGGCTTGATCCACGCGATCATTCAGCACCGCCTGCGCCGCTGCAACACTCGCCTCAAGAGGCGGCAAATCTTCCTTGCGAGGCAACGCGTGCCAGCGATCAACCTCGGCTTGCGCCGCAAGCACCGACGCTTCAGCTCGCACAAGTTCCGCTTCAAGCGAGCGCGTATCGAGCATGAACAACGCGTCACCAGCACTCACGCGATCACCAACGTTCACAAGCACTTTCACCACCAGCCCGGCTTCCGGTGCAACCACTTGCAAATTGCGACCTGCCGGCTCGATAATGCCAAGCGCCGCCACGCCGCTCGCAAACGGATTGATCGCCGGCGGCCTCGCAAGCGGCTGCCCCTCACGCGGCTGCTCTTGCGTTGCGACGGCAAACATGCCAACACCAAACCCCGCAACCGCCAGCATAATCGTGATCCAGCGAACCATACGAGCACATCCTTTGCGACTACCTGTCTCGTTTGCGACCAGCCGTTTCGACTGCGAACAACCGCTGCGTCCCAACCTGCGTTGCTCTTGCTTCCTTCGTCCATCAGCCCTCGCGTGATGCAACATCAAGCATTTCCAACCCGCAAACTCACTTCTTTCGCTTCTTGAAGCCCGCCTTCACGCTGGGCGTGTACGAACTGCCGCGACCAAACATGCCGCGCATCGCCTGCGACGGATCGCCGCCTTGCATCGAACTCGCCATCTTCGCCCGATCCATCGCCGAAAGTCCCGACATTTCGCGCGTCATCTTGCTGACCATCTCAAACTGCTTGGTCAGCCGGCCCACTTCATCTTGCGATGCGCCGCTGCCAGTTGCTACGCGCTTGCGGCGACTGTTGTTCATCACGCTGGGGCTCTTGCGCTCCTCGCGATTCATGCTGTTGATCATCGCTTCCACGCGATCAAGCTGCTTGTCTTCGATGTTCACATCCTTGAGCATGCTGCCAACGCCAGGCAGCAACCCAAGCAAGCTCTTGAGCGGCCCCATCCGCCGCAGCGTCTTGAGCTGCTTGAGAAAATCATCCATCGACATCTCGCCGCGCATCATGCGATCTTGCAGCGTCTTCGCATCATCGTCGTTGATCTCGCGCTGGGCTTTCTCCACCAAGCTCACCACATCGCCCATGCCCAAAATGCGTCCGGCAACGCGTTCAGGCAAGAACTCTTCCAGCGCATCGATCTTCTCGCCCACGCCCACAAACTTGATCGGCGCGCCGGTCACGTGCTTCACGCTCAGCGCCGCACCGCCGCGCGTGTCGCTGTCAAACTTCGTCAAAATCACGCCATCAACCGTCAGCCGCTGGTGAAACGCCTTCGCACTCACCACCGCATCTTGCCCGGTCATCGCATCAACCACCAAGAAAACATGCTGCGGCTGCGTGAATTTCTGCACCTGCCCCAGTTCACCCATCAATTCATCGTTGATGTGCAATCGCCCCGCCGTATCGATGATCAGCGTGTCCACGCCCTTGGCTTTCGCCTCTTGCAGCGCGCGCTGCGCAACTTGCACCGCAACACCTACTGCCTTGCCATACTCCGCGCACTTGTCCGGCTCTGCATAAAAGAAAACCTGCGCCCCGCCCGCGTGCTCGTCCTGCACTTGCGTCGCAATCGTTCGCAACTGCTCCACGGCTGCCGGTCGCTGCAAGTCGCAAGCGGCCAGCATCACGCTGCGCCCGCGCTTCTTGAGATACGCCGCCAGCTTGCCGCACGTCGTGGTCTTGCCCGAGCCTTGCAGACCCGTCATCATCACCACCGTGGGCCCGTTGGCACTCTTGACAATCAGCCCTTCGGGATTCACCGGCTTGGGCAGCGTGATGGGCAAACCCGTCTGCGCCAGCTCCTCTTTCACTGCGGCATCGTCAACCAACTCACCACCCAAAAACTGCACCAGCCGCTTGTGCACAATGCCGATCATTTCTTGAGCCGGGTTGAGCGTCTTAGTGACCTGCTGCCCCAGCGCATCTTGCATGACCGACGATGTGAAGGCATTCACCACGTCCAGATGCACGTCGGCATCAAGCAACGCCGTACGAACATCCTGCATCGCATCCGCGACGTTCTTCTCTGAAATCGCATCATTCCCCGAAAGCTTGCGAAACAGCCCGGAAAACGTATCGTTGAGCTTCTCGAACATACCTGAGTCCTTGTAGGATCAGGGCTTGACCTTGTGAAGTATACGAGCTTGAGTCCAAGTGAGGGAATGCGACGCCGACGTTGTGCATCCGTAGAAATGCCGCCAATGTCAAGCAATGAGAACAGTCACTATCATTTGTCTCTCGAATCAGAGTCTGCACTGCGGGACCGTTCACTCAAGACAGCGCGTCCCACGTACCAACCCAGTGAGCGAGCACAATGTCTACACGACCGCTTCGATTTGCAATAGATCACGACGAGTTTTACTGCGAGTTCGTCGGCACCACCGCGGATGGCCGTCAGTTTTTTCTTACTACGCCATTTGTCGCGGCCTGCGGTGGCGTTGGCGGCCAGGAGTTTGTCGCGCTTTACATCTTCGACGAATCGGGCGTATTGATCGATGCCAAGATCGATGCATTCGGTCCGCGAGCAACTATGGATCGACCCGCGCGGCAGGCTTGCATAGAGCGACGACTAGGTGAACTAGGATTGATCAACTTTGAACGAATTTTTGTAGAGCCGTTCAGAGTTAATCGCTTCGGCGTCACTTTTGGTCTGATTGATTTACCACCCGAGGGCGAACGAGATTACTGGACTGTTTCCGTCGAACCAGGCAATTACATGGTTTTCTTCGAACCATGGGATAGCGGCATCTACGACACTTAGACATCCTTCGAGTAATGCGGTGGCCTGTTGGTGTGCAGTTGCAGCATGCGTTCATCTCGGTGCACGTCACGAATTACTGCTGGGTGCACTCGCTTGCGCTCAGGCTCGTACGCTCCCCCATGCCCTCCCTCTCCCTCGCCCACTCCGCCGATCCCGACGACTGCTTCATGTGGTGGCCCATCACCGGTAAGATCAACCCCGACGGCACCCCATACGCCGGTCGCGACGGCAAGCCTCGCATCAACACGGGCGACTTCACGTTTCAAGCCATTCCCGGAGACATCAGCGTCTTCAATCGCCTCGCCTCGCGCAGCGATGCTGATGGCGGCGCGCCATATGACATCACCGCTCTCAGCGTGCGTGCGTACGCCGATGTTCACGCTCGCTACGCCATCACCAGTTGCGGCAGTTCATTCGGCGAGGGCTACGGCCCCAAGCTCGTCGCGCGGATCGACAACGACGAAATCGGCTGCGAAAACTGCCTCAAAGGTCCTGACGTCATCATCGCCGTGCCGGGCCTTCGCACCAGCGCGTTCATGACGATGGGCCTGCTGCTTGGCGCACAAGCCATGCAGCCCATGTCACGCTTCATCGAGCTCCCCTTCGATCAGATCATCCCCGCCGTGCGCGACGGCAAAGCCAGCGCAGGCCTCGTCATCCACGAAGGCCAAGTCACGTTCGCGCAAGCTGGCCTCCGACAAGTCATTGATCTAGGCGCATGGTGGAAAAAGCACCGCGGCCTGCCGCTGCCGCTAGGCATCAACGCCGTGAAGCGCGACCTGGACGCGCGCTTCGGCCCCGGCACCATCGCCGAAGTTTCGCGCCTGCTGCAAGCCAGCCTCGACTACGCAATGGCCCATCGCGATGAGAGCATCGAGTACACCATGCCCTTCGCCGCCATCAACGCCAAAAACAGCGGCACCGACGCGCCAACAACGCAAATCGTCGAGAAATACATCGATATGTATGTGACTGACCTGACCGTGGACATGGGCCAAGAAGGCCGCACCGCAATCGAATGGCTGCTGCGCGAAGGCACCGAAGCAGGCCTGTGCCCGCGCGTGGATGAGATTGACGTGGTGAGTTGATGCTCCTGCTGATGGTGAAGCATGTCGCCTCGGTGCTACTCGTGCTTTTCGGTACATACATCATCATCATGAATTACGTCATCTTCGTGCAGGGGCTGCGAGGCAGAAGCACAGGGTCGATGGGTTGGTGGATGGGCGGAGTTTGCGCAGCATGCGGACTGATGCTCGCGCCGTGGCTGAAAGACAAGGTATGGGCGGGGCTTCCGTTACTCTTGGATATCACGTGTGTGCCGATGGTCGTGATTCTTCCTCTCATGCTCGTCAGGCGATGGCGTCGTGGGGATTTTCGCGGTTGAAATAAAGTGGTTTCCCGGACATGCACGACTCCGCATTCTCGATTCATTCGCGCCTGCGCGCACTACCCTTCTCCATGACTCGCACCCCAGCCGCACCGCCCAAGCCCATCGCCCCGCGCGTCTCCGATGTTCCCTCACTCGAAGGCCGCTTCGGCCAATTCGGCGGCGCGTACGTGCCAGAAATGCTCGTGCCCGCTCTGCGCCAGCTCGAAGAAGTCTACGAAAAAGTCTGCCGCGACAGCAAGTTCTGGGATGAGCTTGCAGCCCTGCACAAAACCTTCACCGGCCGCCCCACGCCGCTGTACCTCGCGCAGCGTTTGACCACGCACGTCCGCCGCACCGCCAACCCCGACATGGGCGCCAACATCTGGCTCAAGCGCGAAGACCTGGCGCACACCGGCGCACACAAAATAAACAACACGCTGGGCCAAACGCTGCTCACGCTGAAAATGGGCAAGAAGCGCATCATCGCCGAGACCGGCGCAGGCCAGCACGGCGTTGCCGCCGCCACCGCCGCCGCGCACTTTGGCCTGCAGTGCGATGTCTACATGGGCAGCGAAGACGTGCGCCGGCAAAAGCTCAACGTCATCCGCATGAAGATGATGGGCGCACGCGTCATCGAAGTGAACACCGGCTCTCGCACGCTCAAGGATGCCACCAACGAAGCCATGCGCGACTGGCAAAGTTCGGTCGATCACACCCACTACATAATCGGCAGCGTCGTGGGCCCCCACCCCTTCCCCATGATCGTCCGCGATTTCCAAAGCGTCATGGGCCGCGAATGCATGGCCCAATCACTGCGCGCCATGGGCCAACTGCCCAACGTCATCATCGCTTGCGTGGGCGGCGGCAGCAACGCTGCGGGAATCTTCTATCCATTCGTTGATGACATCAAAGTCAAACTCATCGGCGTCGAAGCTGGCGGCCATGGCCCCGAAAAAGGCAAGCACGCCGCGCCGCTCTCACTCGGTTCGCCGGGCATTCTCCACGGCTCGCTCAGCTACGTGCTGCAAGACGACGCAGGCCAAACCGCCGACGTCCACAGCTGCAGCGCGGGCCTTGACTACCCAGGCGTAGGCCCCGAGCACAGCTATTGGAAAGACGCCGGCCGCGTGCAATACACCGCCGTCACCGACACCGAAGCCCTCGACGCCTTCACGCTCCTGGCCCGCACCGAAGGCATCATCCCCGCCCTCGAAACCTCGCACGCCATCGCCCAAGCTGTAAAAACCGCTGCGACCATGAGCAGCAAGGAACACCTGGTCATCAACCTCTCAGGTCGAGGCGATAAGGATGTGGATGAGGCGATGAGGCTTTTGGCAGAGCGGAAATAGTCGATCCGGGTCTGTGTGCGGTGAATCGACAACACTTGCGTGAGAACTGCACCATGAAGACAACCGAGTGTTACATGGAGGTCGTCGTCGACTTCATGCTGTTTTTGGAGTTCAGCGATCCCGCTGTGCTGAACGAAGATGTAGCCGTCGATATGCTGGAACACATCGCGGTTTGTTTACGCAAGCTAAGCACGGACGAGAAAGTTCGGCTGCTTGAGTATCTTCACAGTCGGGGCAACCGAACTGAGTCGTTGCGGGAAAGAGAGTTTCTCGCAAATCTCCTTGAACACCTCGGCATCGATAACATGTAGCGAGCGACGTTCAAAATGTCTTGGCTATAAAGGAAAACTGCATGGTCCGACTCACCAAAATCTACACCAAAACCGGCGACGACGGCACCACCGGTCTCGCAACAGGCCAGCGCGTCCGCAAGGACGATCTCCGCGTCGAAGCCTACGGCACCGTTGACGAAGCCAACGCCGCCATCGGCCTTGCCGTCATCGCCGCCGACGGTGGGCACGGCCACGCCACCACCGAAATCGCCGCGATTTTGCGGCTGATTCAACACGATCTCTTCGACCTCGGCGCCGACCTCGCCACGCCCATCACCAAAGACGAACAACCCGGCACGCGCCTGCGCATCGTCGGCACGCAGACCACGCGCCTCGAAGAAACCATCGACAAGTACAACGACACCCTCAAGCCCCTCAACAGTTTCGTCCTGCCAGGCGGCACGCCCCTCGCCGCGTCGCTCCACCTCGCTCGCACCATCGTCCGCCGCGCCGAACGCATTGGCGTCACCCTACACGCCAACGAACCCGAAACCGTGAGCGGCGAAGCCATCCGCTACCTCAATCGCCTCAGCGATCTGCTCTTCGTCTTGAGCCGCGTCGCCAACGACAACGGCGGCAAAGACGTCCTCTGGATCCCCGGCAAAAGCCGCATCACTTCGCCTAGTGCCTAGTGCCCAGTGCCTACTCATACATCCCTCGCAACCTCGCCGTAATCGCCTCCGGCTTCTCACTCTTCTCAAATCGCTCCAGCCCCAAAAACGCCACGCGCGACTGACTCGGCGTGATCAGTGACTTCCACGCCCGATCCGTCTTGGGCGTGCCGCTCACGCGAACCACCAGCACCGGCGCGCCGCTCATCGCGGCGATCATTCCCACGCCGGCTGAAAATTCTCCCAAGCCGCGCTCAGGAATATGCCCCTCGGGAAAAATCCCAACAACCCCGCCCGCTTTCAGCAACTTCACGGCACGCCGCAGCGCCGCCGTGTCGCGTCCAGCTTTGCCCGTGCCGCCGCGATCAACCGCAATCACGTCCAGCAATTCCCAAATCACATCAAACCGCGGCATCATCATGTCCCGGCCCATCATCCACGTGATTTCAAACGGGCAAAACGCCTGAATCAACATCGGATCAAGCCCTGCCGTGTGATTCGACACCACAATCAGTGGCCCCGCTCCCCGCGCCGGCACATGCTCCACACCCGTCGCCCGCCCGCGATGCATCAGCCCGACAAACGACTTGCAAAACACATACGCCAGCCCGACCAAAACTTCATCCTGCAACCCTGGCTGCTTTCGCGGCTGGCGCGTCACGATATACGAACACATCGCCGCCCACAGCAGCCATGCCACCAGCGCAAGGATGAGCCAAACCATCATCATGCAAACATCACTTGATGCCCGACGCACCAGACGCCGGATCTGAGGCCCTGCGAAGGACCTGATCAACTTCGCCTTGCTGGCCATCCCCCCAATGCCAAACAACAACAGCGGCGCAATCACCCACGCAGTTCACCACCGCACGAGCAAACACGCCGCTGTTGCAATCTCTTTGCTGCGCCATTGAAGCGCAAATCACTTCACGCCGTGATGCTGCTTGATGAAGTCAATCGCGTCGCCGACCGTCTTGAGCTTTTCAGCCTGATCGTCGGGAATGTCGGTCTCGAAGGCTTCTTCCAGTTCCATCACCAGTTCGACCTGGTCCAGGCTGTCCGCGTTCAAGTCCTCCGTGAACTTGCTCGTGCGGGAGATCTTGCCTTTGTCGTGTCCCATCTGCTGGGCGACAATGTCGATCACTTTGGCTTCGATTTCTTGCTCAGTCACGATCCGTCTCCGCTGCTAGGCCACCCGCTGCGCGATCTCTTCATCGCGACATCAACAGGCAGCTCGTTCCGACAATCCTCAGCACCCGGGAGAAACGACCCAGACGCCGCGCGGCGGTTTGGCTTAGCGTCACGAGAACGCGAACCAATCCAATTGCCGCGAATAACGATGATACGCAAGCACGCCGCGTTTGGCGAGTCGGTGAACAACGATCAAACAGCTTCCAAACGCCAACTCGAACGCTAAAACGAAATCCGCAGCCCCACCCCAATCCCAAACTCCAGCGTCGGCCGCTCGTCCACATCCTCCCACAGCGGTAGTTGCATCATCAACTCCGCCGTCCACTTGCGATCTTCCCACATCAAGCCCGGCGACAACCGAACCTCCGTATCGCCGTTGGTTTCATACAGCCCATTGAGTTCCAGCGTGCTGTACAACCCGCCGCTGTGCTCGCTCGTGAAGCGATCCGGATACAACCGAAACACCCAGCTCGTGTTGAAGGCGAGCGCATCGTCAGGCCCTTCGCCGCCCAGGTTCGCCTCGCGCGTGCCGCCAGTGTTCCACGTGTAAATCAAATCCTGATTGAACCCATGTCGACCTCGCACGATCGTGATGACGCCGCCGATCATCGGATTGACCGACTCGCTCGAAAAATCGTCATCATCACCACTCGCAAAGTGCGCCCCAAACAACGCCGCTGCGCGAATCGTGTCAATCGTCCCGCTGTCGCTCTGGTAAAACCGCCACTTTACCATCGCCTCGATATCTTCAACGCCCTTGTCGCTGTCGCTCGTGCCGTCGTTGAACTTCTCATTCTCCCACACCACCGGCACATCCACCGTCACCGCCCAGTTGCGCACAATGCCGTAACTCACCGAGTTCATGAACTCATACTTGTCCGTGCGATCGCTGTTGGCATCAACCGGATCAGCTCCATAGCGAAAATAGTGAAATCCAGGCCGATACGAAAACGCACCCGGACTCGGCATCGTCGCCGCCTGCGTGTACATCGACTCCTGCCCCATCGCCGCCGCGCTCATCGCGAGCGACGCCGCAACCGCCATCGTCTTCATGGTCCGCTTCATGAACAATTCCTCCACCAATAGCGGCACAAGCTCTTGCACCTGCGCCGCCAGTTCCTGCAATAAATAAGTGATCGAACATCACTGGTACATCACGAGTAAATCACGCACGTCAACAACTCACATCGTCTCCAGCTTCACCAGCGACATCCCCGCGTCCTTCACCGCTTCACTCAGCTTGTGCGGGCTGGGCTTGGTGCCCGTGCCAAACTCCACCGTCACCTTGCCTGAGCCAAGGTCCGTCGTCACGTCATTCACGCCCCGCAGCCGCTTGAGTTGAAAGTCAATGTTCGTCGCACACTGCGGGCACCCCAGCCCATTAACCCACAAAACCGCCTTCTGCGTCATGATGGGCTCCTTGCTATGCGTCGCGGCTTCATCCACCGCCGACACTTGGTGCACCACCGCATTCTCCTCACTCACCGCCCCGCTCGGTGCCGACGCGCACGCACCCAAGCTCAACGCCACCACCACGCCCGTCACAACCAGAGTCATTCGAGTAAACATCTTCAATTCCTTTGTACATCGGCCCGCTCACCGCGCGAAAGCGCACGATGAACAAGCACAAGTCCCGGCACAAATCCTGCAAGCAAATCAACACAGCTTCCAATCGCATCAGCATGAAATCAGAACGATCACATGCTCGACTACAACCACCGCGCCGCCGCTCGTTCTCAAAAAAGCAAAAAAGCAACCGCGCGCAGCCACCAGCTTTATGTTGTCCGCTTCCCCGTCCACGCAACCGACGCATGCGGATGTTCCGCCCTGCCGCTCGCCGAGCCAGTCTCAACCCCGCTCACAACCCGCGCCGCAAACGCAACCGGCCCGCGCGACTTCTCGACAACGCGCCTCGCGACCACGACGCGCTTGCGTTCCACTTGCACCGCTGATGTCACAGGCGATCCTGCAACCACCGAGCATCGACAATTTCCCCCGTTAACCCCCGTCCCCCCTGCCCCGCCACTGCGCGAACATGAGTTGTCCTGCGAAACATCCGCGCCGCAGCAGCACTCTTCGCACGAATCCCCACACCCGCAAGCATCCCGCGCGACATGCGCAAGGTGCGAAACCCGTCCTCCCGCCGCCTCATCCCGTGCCATTTGCTCGCGCAGCGACAGCCACGGCGCGAACATCGCGTGCATCACCAGCACGAGCGACAGCAGAATCTTGGTCACGACTGATTATTCTCCGCCCGGCCCTTCGCGTTCACTCGCGTTGGGCCCCGTCGCCACCCTCACCCAACTCCGCAAGCACCCCCGCCGCCACCTCCGTCATTCCCTTGCGCGTATCGCGTGCCGCCTGCCGCAGCGTCTGCATCGCCACTGGCTCAGTCATCCCGCGCTTCGACACCAGCAACCACTTGGCTTGCTCTATCACCCGCCGATCCTCCAACCGTCTCCGTAAATCTTCTGTCTGCTTGCGCTCATGCACATACCGCACATACCCCGCCCACGCCACTTCAATCGCCGCCCGCAACTGATCAGGGGTCACCGGCTTCACCAAATATCCGAACACCCCCACGTCACTGGCCGCACTCACCTGCTCCATGTCCGAATACGCCGACACAATCACCACCGGAATCAGCAACTCACGAAACAGCTCTTTCGCCGCTGAAATCCCGCCGCGTTTGGGCATGTGAATATCCATCACCGCAATATCCGGCATCGCCTGCCGCGCCAGGGTCACTGCCTGTTCACCATCCACCGCAGGCCCCACCGTCACATACCCCGCCGTCGCCAGCGCATGCGTCATCGCCAGCGATACCAAATGCTCATCTTCCGCCAGCAGCACACTCGCCGGCTTGCTCGCTGGCGTAAACGCGGCCCAGTCCGCCGCCGTCTGCAACTTACCTGCCTTCGTCGGTACTGTCGAATTCATCGCGTTCCTTCCGTGCAATCACACCCGGCCTGTTTCCACTTCTCTCGTCCACCCACTCGCCACCGATCGCTCTGCATGCTCGCCCGCCTGTTCACCCGCAGACTCAATCGTCGCCTCCAGCGTCACCACCCACGCCTTATCCACCCCGTCCAGCCGCGGCCCGTACGTACACGCCCCGCGCAGCTCCGCCCGCGCCAGCCCATCCACAATCGTCAATCCAATCCCCTCTTCACGACTTCCATCCGTAATCCTCGGCGTCGCCACCAGCGGCAGTTCCACCCAATCAAACAACAATCTATCAGGCTCGGTCTCACTCATCGACCATCGCACCGCAATCTGCCCCTCTTGCACACTCAGTGCGCCATGCTTGGTGCTGTTGGTCAGCAGCTCTTGCACAATCATCGCCATCGCGCCTGCCTGCATGTTCGCCAATAGCACTCGCGGCCCCGAAAATCGCACATGCGTCGTGCGTCCAGACGGCGCGAGCCGCGTCACCAATCGCGAAATGATCTCCGCGAGTGCAATTGGCTGCCCTCCCCCGCCCGCAAGCATCTCGTGCACTTCCTTCAGCACCAGAATCTTGCCTTCCATCACTTCCACCAGCTCGCGCGTGGGCAACTTGCGCGACTCGTACACCTGCAGCAACCCCAGCAACCCCGCCAAGTTGTTCCTCACCCGATGGTCAAGCTCGCGCCGCAGCGCAGCCTCGCGCGTCAGCAACTGCTGCTGTGTCTTGAGGCTTTCACGCAGTGACATCTCCGCTTCCTTCACATCCGTAAAGTCCACCAGCGTGCCGATGTACTCGCTCTGCCCCTTCGCATCCACCACGCGCGTCGCCCGCGAAACAATCCACCGAACTTCACCATCGGGCCGCACCGCTCGCACCACAGATTCAAAATCTCTGCCGCTCGCCACCGCCTCATCCCACATCTG
Organism: Phycisphaerae bacterium; assembly: GCA_014192545.1. Lineage (GTDB taxonomy): Bacteria > Planctomycetota > Phycisphaerae > Phycisphaerales > UBA1924 > BJHL01. The sequence continues at coordinate 190,994 of BJHL01000001.1, forward strand.
CTTCGCGCGATCTCGATCATCCGCATGCACAACCTTCAGCCACCCCATTCCCAGTGCATTTTCCAGCGGATAGCCCGTCATTCGTCCCCATTCCGGATTGACATACGTGCAGCTTCCATCCGGCAGCTTGTGGTAAATCGATACCGGTGCCGACACCGTCAACGCTTCCAGTTTCCGTGACGCCGCACGCACGCATTGCTCTCGCTCATACTCTGCAGTAATGTCCTTCATAAAGCAGTAATGCCCCACCACCACACCCTGCTCATCACGTCGCGTCACCATCGCCACTCGCTTGTAGAACACGCTTCCATCCGCACGCATCCCACGCGCTTCCGCTTCGACTCGCCCCTCCACCATCATTTTGGCATACGCCGCAGTCAACATGGACAAATCATCCGGATGCACCGTGATTTCCCAATTCACGCCAATCAGTTCCTCCACGCTTCGACCTACAAACTTCGCGTACTGCTTGCTGACAAGTTCATAGCGCCCCTGCAAATCCAGCCGCGCAATCCCGTCCATCGACTGTTCCATCGCTCGCGTCCACTGCGCAAGCTCTTCCGTCACCGCCCGCCGCTCGGTGACATCCACACACCCGCCGGTATACCCCTCAAACGCTCCCGTCTGCTCGTTGTACCGCGGATACCCGGTATCCAGAATCCATCGATACACACCGTCATGCCGCTTCACGCGATACTCAACATGAATCGGTTCACGCCCGCTCGATCGCTCCTGATAATCCTGAAAAGCCATCGCGCGATCATCTGCATGAATAGGATCGCCCCATCCATCACCCAAGTGCGCCTCAGGCCCGCGACCCGTGAACTGCTGCCACGCCTTGTTCGCAAACACACACTTGCCTTGCGCATCAGTCATCCACAAAATCATCGGCGAGTCATCCGCTCGCAATCGAAACAGGCGTTCATCTTCTTCCAATTGCCGCGACGCTTCGGCTTTTCGCACATATTGCCACGAAGCTATCGCGACCACAAAACTCATCAGCGTCGCCAGCAAGCTCACCACAATCAGCTTGACATGAATCGGAAAGTCACTGCGTGGCTCAACCCCAAACGCATGCACGAGAATCATGCTCTGCAGGACCAAGCTCGCCACGACGCCTGCAATCAGTGCGATGCGAACCGGCCTCGCGCCTGACGCTTCCGCGCGAACATGCTTCTTGCCTGCGCTGCTCGTTTGCATAAGTCACTCGCACTGCATCTATCGCGATGAACACGCGTGATCACACTCGTTCACACCTGACCACGCTTTGACACACTGTCACACGCGCGCCCATGCCCCGTGATTGTTCATCGACAATCGCAACCCGCAGCACAAGAAATCGCAGATTCTTCCGGGAGCTCTCGCCGACCAAAAAGCGAAACAGTTCGCCAAGAATGACTCAACCAGAAAGAAGTGAGCAAAAAAAGAAAAACTGGCGCGAGCGTTGCCAGGAGAGGGGGTGCTCCAAGCGTCCGCCCGCCCGCGCCAGTATGCGAGAGCCACATGTCAACGCGTTTGCGTCGATCATGCGGGGGACATTCAAATTGCCGTCAGGGGATTCGTCGAGGCCAGACGTCTAAATTAGTATACCACAAATTCGTGCGTTTGACAGCAATCTTCACAAATTTCTTCGCACACACTTGTCATCAAAGCAGTTCAATCAACCGACTCACATCTTCCGGTGACGTATACCCCACCAAGCTCGCGCGAATGACTCCCGCGCTCGTGCTTATTCCCAGCTCCTCCAGCAACCGCTTGCTATAAAAATGTCCATACCGCACACCCACCCCGCGCGCGTTTGCCGCTTTCGCAAACGCATCGCTTTCCACTCCGTCGCGTAAGAAACTAATCGTCGCCACACGCTTCCCGCTCGTCGGCCCAATCACGCGAATTTCCCGCTTGTTTTGCAACGCTCGCAGCAACTCATCCTGCACCGCGCGCTCCAATTTCACCATCGCCCCAAGCGCGTCATCCAGCACTTTTCGCGTCACCGCCGTATCACTGGGCAACTGCAAAACTTGTTTCGCAAACGTCCCCAGCGCGAGCAATCCCGCACATGCCTCATGGCTCACACCACCCACTTCCCATTTTCTGGGTAACTCACCTTTGGGAATAAAGAAATGGTTCGGTCCCGTCAGCGGCTCCAGCGCCGCATGCGTCGCAAACAACGCACCCATGTGCGGCCCGAACACTTTATACGGTGAATATACATACCAGTCCGCCCCCATCGCTCGCACATCCGGCGCATGATGCGGCGCGTACGCCACACCATCAATCAGCGTCTTCGCCCCCACGCTATGTGCCGCATCGCACACCGCCTTCGCATCCCAAATCTCCCCCAAAATGTTCGACACCTGCGGAAACGCCACCAGCAGCGTTCGCTCATCCAGCATCCGCTTCAACGTCGCAATCAGCGGCCGCCAGTTCCCATCGCTATCGCGCTCCGTAGGCCACAACACCACCTCAAACCCGCGCGCCGCCAATCGCATCCAAGGCCCAATATTCGCCTCATGCCCCGCACTCGCCACGATAATCCGATTGCGCCGCAACACCGCCGCATCACCACTCACCCGCGCCGCATCCATCGCGTCCGCATGCGCATTCGCCACCAAATGCGCCAACGCCGTCGTCGACGATCCCAAGATCACTTCCCCAATCCCATCCCCATTCACAAACGTCCGCACCAAGTCGTGTGCGCCCTTGATGGTCCTCGCCGCACTCGCACTTTCCGCATAATCCCCGCCCGTATTGGCATAACTACGCGTGAGATAACTCGTCATCGCGTCAATCACGCAGCCCGGCAACTGACTCCCACCCGCATTATCAAGAAACGCCGTCTCACTCTCGCGAAAGACCGGAAACAGCGAACGAACATGTGCAAGTGTTGTCACACCCCAGCATAGCGCGGCCCAGAAAAACGCCCACCCACCACCACGAATACGACGCATTGCCTTCAGAATTCATTCTTTACCAAATCGTCTGCAATCCCCGCATTCGCTGCCAATTCATGCCGATGCCAGAGTCTGACACCGCGCGATCCGTTTCACTCGCCCAACACAACACCTTCAGGCCAGCGTCCTTCGACGTCCGCCTGATCGTGCGCGCGAAAGGACCACTATGGATCTCGGCAACCCCTGGGCACTCCTCTCCGGCATCCTGATCGGCCTGGTCGGCATGGCCGTCTTCATCCGCGGCAAAAAAGAAGGCCAAGTCTCAGGCCTCGTCGGCGGCGCAGCCCTCTGCATCTACCCCTACTTCGTCACCGACATGCTCCTCATGTGGAGCCTCTTCGCCCTCTGCATCACCGGCATCTGGTGGCTCAAATGCTTCGACTGACTTCAACTATATTTCAAGCCGCACAAGTTCCCGCAACGCCGCTCACATCGCCGATAGCTTCTTGCCATGAGCACCACCGCAGCCCCAACCAACGCGCCAACCAACTCGCCCGCCACCTACACCAGCGTCGAGCAGCAACTCGCCGGCGAACTCTCCGTCGCCGCCTCGCTCGAAAACGCCGCCGCTCGCGTCAAACACGTCCAAGGCTGGCTGCACCGCATCGAAGGCTTCGCGCTCATGCGCCTCGTCGCCGCCTCGCACACCACCGCCGCCGGAGAAGTCGTCGAAATCGGCAGCTTCAAAGGCCTCTCAGCCTGCTGGCTCGCCATGGGCGCACAAATGCTCGCCAACGCCAAAATCACCGCAGGCTGCGGCAAAATCTTCGCCGTCGATCACTTCAAAGGCTCCCCCGAACACCAACCCGGAGGCACCCACCCCGACCCCGACATCGCCCGCGACGGCACCACCCTCAACGCCTTCCGCAGCAACATTGAAAAAGCCGGCCTCACGCCCTTCGTCAACGTCATCGAAAAACCCTCGCGCGACGGCGCAACCTCTTGGACAGGCGGCCCCATCCGCCTCTGCTTCATCGATGGCGACCACTCCTACGAAGCCAGCAAAGAAGACTTCACCCTCTGGTCCAAGCACGTCCCCGCAGGCGGCTACATCTGCCTGCATGACGTCGGCAGTTGGCCCGGAGTCACCAAATTCGCCGAAGAACTCGCCAACGATCCATCCAGCGGCTACTTCCGCGTCTTCGGCGTCGCATCGCTACAAGTCTTCCGCCGCGTGAACTAAGCAAATCACACTGCAAATGAAAAAAGCCCCGCACGCGCGGGGCCCTGTTCATTCGTCTACTCACCAGCTCACTTGCTCTTCACAAGCTTGCCCTTCGCGTTGCCCTTACCAAAGCTCGGCATGTTCGTGCCCTTCTCAAACAGATCCGCGAACTTGAAGCCCTTGCGCGCCTTCCAAGCCTTGCGGTGATATGCATCACTCGCGAGAATCGGGAAGAGTGCCGACAACTCGCCGAACACCATCTGCTCGTGCACCACATCAACCTTGCCCCAACTGCACGCCTCACGCAGCGTGCTGCCGCTCAGCGCACCATCACGGCTGTCCGCCACGGTCATCTGAATCGCATACTTGTGCATCCCGATGTCGCCGCGCGCCTTGCCGCCCTTGCGTTCATTGAGCAGCTCCGCCGCCACGACAATGTCCTGCGCAAAGTTCTTGGGCACACCGCCGCCCAGCATCAGCAAGCCCGTGTCCTTGCACGCAAGCTTGATGTCCGTCAGTTCACGGAAGTCCTTGCCGCTATCAATTGCCACTTGCCCGCGGCCTTCTTCAATCGCTTCGGTCTGTTGCAGCACAATGCCAAAGCCCGCGCTGCAATCACTAAACGCCGGCACAAAGATCGGCACGCGCTTCTGATAGCACGTCTTCACGATGCTCTCGTTCTTCGAGTACTTGCTGCTGCCAGCCAAGTACGCGCCCATCACCTCAATGAATTCCCGGCTGCTGTACGCACCAGGCTCAAACGCATTGAAAATCTCATACGTCGCATGATCGCACGCACGCAGGTCATCTTCATTGATGTACGTGTCATAGATGCGGTCAATCATCATGTTCCGCAGCGTCATGTCATCCACCGGAGGAGCCTCAGGGCTGCCCGGCGCGATGTAGTGCTTGAAGCCCAGGCCTTCAAAGAAATCCTGGTCCACAATGTTCGCGCCCGTCGACACGATCGCATCGATCATGTTGTTCTCGAGCATCGTGATGATCGCCTTCTTCAGCCCCGCGCTGATGAGCGATCCCGCCAGCGTCAGAATCACGCCGCACTCTTTGTCCTTGAGCATCATCGAGTAGATGTCCGCCGCGTTCGCCAGCGTCCGGCTGCTATACGCCATGTTGCGATAGCTGTCGATGATGCCGCGACCATCGAACTTGGTGATGTCAATATGCTTGACGGGTTTGCTGAGCAGTTCCTGCTTGGTCCATTTGCCGTTTGCCATGGGAAAGTCCTCGTTGCCTGACCCCCCAAGGCGCTCCAAACCTCGTGCAACGCGACGCGGGGGTGACGCGTCACAACGCAAGACTTTAGGAACCTTTTTCGGAACCTTCTCGGCAAGTTTCACAGTCGGTCTATGCCACCTGTAGCGTTTGACCTTCCTCCCATGCAACGCACACCTCGCTCCCCCACAACTTCTTCGCAAAAAAATACATTTTCAATCACCACCTCATGAAGTGCCACGTGCAAGCGTCCGAATTATCCCTTAAGCAGGCTCGCCATGCGGCAGCCCAGATCCAATTATGGGAGTGATAGCGTGAACTTTCTGAACAACATCCGTTTGTCGCACAAGCTGGCCTTCCTCGTCGGTGTCCCCGTCGCCGGCCTCGCCTTCTTCGTAGGCACCGCCTACACCACGGTCGAGAAGGTCCGCGTCCAAGGACCCATCTACAACCAGATCATCCTGGGCAAAGACCTCATCGCCGACATTCTCCCCCCGCCCGCCTACATCGTCGAGACCCACATGGAAGTGCTCGCGATGGCCGGCAAATCCGAGCGCGGCGATATTGAGCGCATCGCTCAGCGCTGCAAGCAACTCCGCAGTGACTACAACACCCGCATCGAAGTCTGGGCCAAATCGCTCGACGACGGCGCGATGAAAACCGAACTCCTTCAAGCCTCGCAAGAGCCCGCGCAAGCCTACTTCGCCGCGCTCGAAAATGAATTCATCCCCGCGCTGCTCGCGCAAAACACCGAGGCCGCCAGCAAAGTCCTCAATGAAACACTCAGTCCCCACTTCGCCGCTCACCGCACCGCCATCGACAACGTTGTGAAGCAAGCCAACGAGTTCGCGAGCACCAATGAGGCATTTGCTGCCTCCACCGTCTCCGCCCGCAGCATGATCCTCTGGACAGTCGCCTCCTCCATCGCCCTCGCCACCATCGCCCTGGGCTGGCTCATCTCGCGCAGCGTCAGCAAGCCCGTCCTTCACCTCAGCCAGTCCGTCAACGACATGGCAACCGGCAAGCTCTCCATCAGCACGCGCCTCGACACCGCTCGCCGCGACGAAATGGGCACCCTCGCCGCCGGCATCAACAACTTCACCGACAAACTCGCATCGCTGATTGCCAGCACACGCGACGCCAGCAACCAAGTCATGCAAAGCAGTGGCATGCTCCAAGAAAACGCCGCCAAAATGGCCGACCAAATGGACTGCCAAGCCGCTCGCGTCCGTGAAATCGCTAGCGCCATGACCGAAATGTCCGCCAGCGCCGCCGAAGTTGCTCAGCAAGCCGGCGAAGCCAGCAAAGCCGCCGAAAACTCACGCGGCATGGCCACCGAAGGCGGCAAAACCGTCGCAGGCACAGTCGACGGCATGCACGCCATCGAAGAAGCCGTCAACAGCGGCACCCAATGCGTCCACACGCTGGGCAAGCGCAGCGAAGCCATTGGCCAGATGATCCAAATCATCAACGATATCGCCGATCAAACCAACCTGCTCGCCCTCAACGCTGCGATTGAAGCCGCCCGCGCAGGCGAACACGGCCGAGGCTTTGCCGTCGTCGCCGACGAAGTGCGCAAGCTCGCCGACCGCACGCAAAAGGCAACCGCCGAAATCAGCCAGTCCATCAGCCAAATCCAAAGCGACACCAAGGCCGCCGTCACCGCCATGGACAAAGGCGGCATCATGGTTCGCGACGGTGTCGCCAAAGCAGGCCGCGCAGGCAACGACCTCGAACGAATCGTGACCAGTGCGGGCAACATGACCCAAATGGTCAACGCCATCGCCACCGCCGCCGCCGAGCAGAGCAGCACGACCGAAGAAGTCAGCCGCAGCCTTGAGCAAATTTCGACAGCCTCTGCCGAAACGCAGAAAGCCGCCGAACAAAGTGCCAGCGGCATCCAACAAGTCGCCAGCAAAGCAGGCGAACTCAAACGCCTCATCGACCAGTGCGGCCTCAAGGTCTAACAACGTCGAAACGCCACGCACCCACCACGATCTCCCGTGCTCAAACGGGAGATCGTTTTTCATTTTTGGCTTCTAGTTAGTTCGGGCAATCCGCACCGGCAAGCACGTTGAAGAAATCAATCACATCCTGATCTTCCGGAAACACCGTGTTGTTGTTGAAGTCAATGCTGTCACACCCTGGCACCGGCTCCGTACTGCACGCCCCGCCCGCAAGTACCGTGAAAAAGTCAATCACATCCTGGTCTTCCGGAAACACCGTGTTGTTGTTGAAATCAATATCGCCACACGGAATCGGATTCACGCGCACAAACTTCCCCGCATCAATTGCATCCAGGTTGATCCACCCGATGTTCTCTCCCCACGCATACCCGCGCAGCCGCCCAGCCGCAAAATCAAATCGCGCGGGCTGCGCCGGCGTCGCCAGTGCGCCGCCAGAGAAATTGATCCACCCCACATTCTCACCCCACGCCAATCCACTCATCGCGCCCGTCGAGCCGTTCACGTTCACACCAAAATTCAGCCCCGTCGTGTTCGTGTAAGGCCCCCCATTCCCCAGATTGATCCACCCAATATTCTCCGCCCACACAAAACCACTCGCAAACCCCGCCGCCCGATTGATCCGCGCACCTTGCGCCCCACCCGGCAGCCCCGCATCCGCCCAATTCATCCAGCCGCAATTCTCGCTCCACGAAAACTTGCCCGCGCTATCAACGTTTGTCTGCGCGATCGCAGCAGCTGGTGCGAAGCAAACAAGAACGGCGGACGCTACGTGTGAGAAAGAAATCTGCATGATGAACGATCTCTGGGTATTTTGCGGAAAAGTTTACTGCACCGTGTTGTCCCAAGGCCCGACCGCAGGCCCCGCCGACTGCACCGTGCCGACGCGATTGGTCGCGCCACCGTTATTGGAGAAGCCAACACCGGCGTTGATGGCGGTGTTGCGATACACGGCGTTGTTGGTGCTGCTGGCAGAGACAAACACGCCGTAGAAGCACGCGATGAATCGGTTGCCCTCGATGCGGTTCCCGCTCCCGGTGGTAATCACGCCGCTGGCATTAGGACCACCAAAGCTGGAGTTGTTGCCGATAGCCGAGACCGTCGAGTTGATGACGACATTGCCGCTGGTGATCTGGAAGCCATTAAGGCCGATATTAAAAGCGCTGCAGCGATCAAACGTCACGCCGCCCCCAAACGTCGTCACGAACGCGTTGCCCAGGACCGAACCGGCGGTCGAATCAAGCACGGTGCCGCCCGCGCCGATGTTGTACGCATCCACCTCGATATTGTTGGCGTTGCAATCTTTCACCGTGCCGCCCACATCGAGGTTGAATCCGTTGCCGCTCGTGGTGTTCGAGGCCGTTGACGCGGTAATCGTGCTGTACTGGTTCAGATGAAACCCCGACGCCGCGCCCGAAATTGTGGTGTTGCTGATGCGCGAAGAGACCCCAGCCCGCAGCCCCTCCCCGCCCGCCGACAAGATCGAAACACCATCAATCACCGCCCACGAACTCGCATTCACACCCCGTAGAGCCACACTATCCACGCTTGAGTTGACAATCCGACTTGCCGCGCCCACTGAGATGCCCGACGACGAGGTAGAGCCATCGGCCCCCGAGATCGTGACATTCTCGACCGTGGACTTGTCGCCCAGGAAAACGCCCGCGTCGCTCATTTCGTCCACGCGTATGTCGCGCACGGTGGTGGGCGGAGCGACATCGCCGAATGCTGCTGCGGTTGAGAAGATGCCGGAGCCGCTGCTGCCGCGGATCGTGCCGTTCTTGATGACGATGTTGCCAGCGGTGGTGGCTGGCAGGATGATGATGCCTGTGCGCCCACCCGAGATGGTAAAGCCGTTGAGATCAAGCGTGACAAAGTTGTTCAAGATGTTGATGACATCCTGCCCCGCAACGCCGGTGATGTTGCCCGTCAGGTAATACGAACCGCTGGAAAGAATCGTGACAGGGCCGGAAATCGGAATCCGCGGCTCCACTTCCGTCAGCGTCTTGTACGTCGACGTGACCGGCCCGGCGGGCGGATTGATAGGCCCGGCCAGCAACGACGCAGGCGCGACTGCGCAGGCAAGAGCGGCGACGGCAAAGCAACGATATTGGCGAGTCTGGGTATTCATGGCAAAGATACAAGCGAGAGAACCAAACCACACGCGACACGATTTTCAAGTTCAGCAACCACCAAAGCCCCAATAACCATCCCCACCCCGCCCCGCCGACCGATTGATCCGCGCACCTTGCGCCCCACCCGGCAGCCCCGCATCCGCCCAATTCATCCAGCCGCAATTCTCGCTCCTCGAAAACTTGCTGCCGCTGTCAACGTTCATCTGGGCAATCGCGGAAGGAACAACAAGGCAGGTTGCAAGCAGCCGTGCGGCGTGACCGCTTCGAGCATCGCTGCGGTGTGTTGGTGCATGGGCGCGGCACGTGATACTCGTGAGTCATTGCTGTCGCATGTGGGCGTGAGAGATGGCGTGTTCGTCGGCTCAGTACGAATGATTCGCGTTCGCATCCGTCGAAGTCAGCGTGCTGACCGCCGCATTGGTTGTCACCGCCGCGCTGCCCGCCGCAGTTATGTCCACAAACGGCCCGTAGCGGTTGCCCGCCACCAAAGACCAGTTGGTCGTGTTCCCACTCGCGCTATTCCGCACGATCAAGTTGCCCGGCGCCGTGACCGACAAGCCCACCGTGTTGCGAGAAATGTTGTTGGCTTCGATGCGGTTGTCGTCAGACGTCACCAAGATGCCCACCGGGCCGTTGGCCGTCACGGTGTTGCCGACAACTGTGCAGTCACTCGAGCACGAGATGCCGCCATCGCGGTTACTCGTGATGGTATTGTTCCGCAGCGTGTTGGCCACCGTTCCAAAGATACCAAAGTCGTTGGTGGCAGCGGTACATGCTTCGATTGACACGGTGGCCGTCACGTTAAAGCCGTTGCCTTGGTTGTCTGAGGCGTTGCAATCTTTGAGTGCAATGGTGTCCGTACCGGAAAAGCCGTGCAGCGTGTTGTTTGATGCAGCGCACGCCGTGACCGTGCTCTTCGCGAAGATGACAAACCCGTGGCCTTGGTTGAATGATGCAGTGCACTGACTGACAAGGTTGCCAGAGCCCGCCTTCACGCCCGCGCCCGAATTGTTATGCGCGTTGCAATGCGTGATGGTGCATCCATTTCCCGTGATAATCCCGTCGCTATTGCCTCTCACCGTGCAGCCGCTGATGGTGGACCCGGAAGAAGCCGTGATTCCCGCAACCGTATTGCCGGCGGATACGCAGTCAGTCACTGTCGAGTTGCCCAGCACATCGATACCCGCCAAGCCGTTGTTGATGGCGGTACACACCCTGACGGTGCAGTTGGAGCCAGTGATGATGCCGCGCTCGTCGTTACTCTCTACCAGCAGCCTCTCGTACCGGCAGTAAGAACCGTCGGGTCCTTCGACGCCCGAACCTGACCAGTTGCTGATAGTCCCGTTGAGGACGGTGACGTTGGTCACGGGAACGCCGGCGGAAAAGCGAATGCCGTGCAGCGTCCCGGCCAACGAGCGACCATCCACGATGAAACCGTTCAAATCCAGCGTGACATTTTTAGATGCAATCTCAATGCCGTTCTTCCCGGTCACGGCACTGACATTGCCCGTAAGGTAATATGACCCCGGCTGAGTGATGACAAACTGCGAGGCGATGCTGGCGGGCGTGTTCACGCTGTTTACCGCAATCCGCGGCTCAACTTCCACCAGCGTCTTCAAGGTTGACGTGACCGGCCCCGCAGGCGGATTGATCGGCCCGGCCAGAGCCGCGCTGGCCAACAGACAAACTAACCCAGACGCTACGCGAAGCATCCCGCCCGCGACAAGTCGCGCGGCGACCGCGCGGTACGAGCCAGCCGCCGCGTTGCACGAACGGAAATACGCAAATAGTGCCATGAGCCAAGCCCTCCAAAGTGTGTCCTCTGCGCAGCGCGACGCGCCACCCACCAACGAGTAGCCGGCGAAAACAAGTCTTTGGACACCAATTGCGCAGAAATATCCATTCCGCAATCACCAACCCCCCAGACTAGCCCCAAACCCGCCCACACCAGCCCGCACCCAGCGCAAATCCTTGCCCACCAACACCCTACAAGCCCCCGTCGTAACGCCCCAACCCACGCGTGCAACGCCCCAACGCACGCGCCCAGCGTTCCGTCGCCCCCGCGCAGCGCTTGGGCGCGTCCGCGCAACGCTCGCGCGCCCCCGAGCACCCGCCCGTCGCCCCCATTCCCGGCTCTCAGGAAAGGCATTTACCGCCGAGACACGCACACACCGAGGAGAAACGACCCCTCCTGTCTTTCCTCTGTGCCTCTGCGTCTGGGTGGTAAATGCCTCCGCCTTTCTTTGCGCTCTTTGCGGCTTTGCGGTGAACTCGTCTTTGCCGCCCTACCCTCGCCCCCTATGCCACTCGTCGTCACCGGAACCATCGGAATCGATACCGTCCACACCCCCGCCGCTTCGCGCGAGCGAATCCTGGGCGGCTCAGCCGTCTACTTCGCCGCCGCCGCCAGCCACTTTGGCCCCGTGCGTCTCGTCGCCGCCGCCGGAGACGACCTGCCCCAAGCCTTCCGCGACACCATCGCGCACTTCAAAAGCATCGACAGCAAAGGCCTCGAAATCCGCCAAGGCAGCAAGACCTTCGCCTGGGGCGGCAAGTACCACGAAAACATGGTGCAGAGAGAGACCATCTTCACGCACCTTGGCGTGCTCGAAGAGCGTCCCCCCGCCGTGCCCGCCGCCTACGCCGACAGCGAGTTCGTCTTCCTCGGCAACACCCACCCCGCCGTGCAAAACAGCTTCCTCGCCAGCTTCCCCAAGCGCAAGCTGGTCGTCGCCGACACCATGGACCTGTGGATCAACATCGCCAAGCCCGAGCTGCTGACGCTGCTCAAGAACGTCGATGGCCTGGCTCTCAACAACGATGAAGCCGAACTGCTGACGGGCAAGAAAAATCCCGTCACCGCCGCCCGCCACATCCTCGCCATGGGCCCGCGATTCGTCATCGTCAAGAAAGGCGAACACGGCTGTATCCTCGTCCACAAAGACGGCATCGCCAGCCTGCCCGCTTACCCCACCGAAAACGTCGTTGACCCCACCGGCGCAGGCGACAGCTTCGCTGGCGGCGTCATGGGCAGCCTCGCCGCGACCAGCGCCGCCAACCAAGGCAAAACCGACGCCGGCAGCTTCGACCAAGTCCGCAAAGCCCTCGTCTTCGGCACCGTCACCGCCAGCTACACCGTCGAAAGTTTCAGCTTGGACAGCCTCAAAGCCATCCACCGCAGCGACATCGACCAACGCTACAACGAGTACGCCGCCATGGTCCGCGTCTAACGGTGGGCCGCAGTCGGTGGGCCGCCCGTCCCGGGCGGCAGGCATTCAAAAACTACCCCCACAACGGCTGCAACTCGCAGCCGTTTTTCATTCCCAACCTTCTTCACCACACCACCCGCACCCCACCCCCCACCACCGCCGCAATCATCTCCCCCACCCGCGCCACTTCCGCATCCGCACACGCAAACCCCGCCTCAAACTTCTTCGAACTATCCGCTCGCGCAATCACCAGCCCCGCCCACTGCGTGCCAATCACCCGCAGTTGCACCGTATCACCCGCATCAATCTCCACCCGCAGCGAATCCGTGAGCACACCACCATCCGCCTTCGCAGGCAGCCTTACCAGCGCGCCCGCCACAATCAAAAATCGCTCCGTCCCGCCGCGCTCGCGCGGGCTTGACACCATCAGCCAAACCACCGCAAGTACAAACATCACCAGCAGAAGCAGCGCCGTCCGCAGCGAAAATGCCCAGACAATCAGCACCGCCTGCGCCAGCAGCACCGCCCCAATCACAACCACAATCCGCAGTACCCGCCGATGCACCGCCCCGCCCAAGTGCCTAGGCACACCGGCAAGTTGCACGCACAAGCCGTTGACCTGCCCGCACTCCGGACAAGGCAGCGACACATCCGTCGCGCCAAGGTCATACCCGCACCGCGGACAAATCTGCAGCCGATCAAAAAACGCTGGTTGAGTCAATCCCTTCACGCTTACGCGCCCATTCCAGCTCCACCCGCCGCCGACGGCCCAATGTACTTGTCACTGCCAAACCCAAGCACGGGAATGAAAATGAACACCAGGAAAATCAACCCCAGCGTAAACCCGATCCCGCGTCCAAACGACTTCGCCAAGTCGCTGCACAGAATGATCGAGATCACAATGTTCACCAGCGGAATGAAAACCAGCAACGTAAACCACCAAGGCCGACCCACAATCTTCGTCCAGATGTACACGTTATAAATCGGCACAATCGCCGCCCACCCCGGCTGCCCCGCCTTCGTAAAAACCTTCCAGAACCCCGCAAAAAACGCGACAATCAGCCCGAGCCAAACCAGGAAGAAAACGATCCCGACAATGCCAGCAACCACATCACCACCGCCACCACCCTGCTGCTGCGCAAGCGACAAAAATTCCATGTTCACGCCTTCCTCCATTCGCCTATGCCCAACCAACCAACCATCGCGCCTTTCCCGACGCACCACCTCCTTCGGCCAATTCTCGCGCCCCACATAAATCAGTGTTCACGCCCCTGACCACCCCCCACGCTCGCGCGTTGCCCCCCCCGCCACTTCCCAGCAGACTCCGTGCACAACAAACCGGAGTCCATCCATTCACGACAACCTCCTCGCCCTCTGACTTCGCATCCTCGCCGCCACCGCCGCCGTCTGGTTCACCTCCGCCCTCTTCTGGATGCTCATCAACCACCACGAAGGCGACTTCGCGCCCCTCCCCGCCGATGCCGAGATCGACATCATCACCAAGCTCCGCGCAGCCGCAGCCCAGCCCAACGCCTACATCTTCCCCCACCATCACAACACCAACAACGACAAAAAACGCCAACGCGAAAAAATGTCCGAAGGCCCCGCCGGCACCCTCACCATCTTCCCCAAACAAACCGGCCAGCAAATGGCCCGCAACATGCTCATCTCCGTCCTCATCTACTTCGCCATCGCCCTCTGCATCGCCTACCTCGCCTATCTCGCCGCCCTCGCCCTCCCCATCAAAACCGCCGCCAGCGCAGCTTCATCAGCCGCCCCATCCTTCCTGCACATCTTCCAATTCACCGCAACCGCAGGCCTCCTCGACGGCCTCATCGCCCGCGCGGTCTTCGCGATGCTCTGGCCGCGCTGAATCCCCTCGTTCGAACCATTCTCACAAACAAAATTCGACCCCAAAGCATCGCACGCAACTTCACAAACACGAACGCCAAAACGAACTCGCACAATTACATTTTCAATCCCTGCCGTCTCGATCCCGGCGTTCCTTTCATCTTCGAACTATTGACCCGCCTCGCTACTCCACCCAAACTTCCCACGCACCCACCCATTCACCCCGCCCGCCGTCATCCGACTATCCCAATTGTTCGTGCCAACACCATTCACATAAGGCCCCGTGTACCGGCTCTGCTTCCGGCACATCTCCGCAAACTGCACCAGCTTCCCATCAATCTCTTGCGCCGGATCAAGCAACCCCTTCTCATCCATATACGTCGTGATGTTCAGAGCATTGCTGCCCGACGCAAACTGCGCCGGCCACGTCACATCACCATCGCGATTCCCCGTCGTCTGCGTCACGCCCTGCCCCTCAAACTGCCCCGGCACGCCCGTGGGCCGACCAACCGCCGCGCGAAACTGCGCGAATGTTGTATCCGCCGCCGCCGCTCCATCGCGATAAATCCCACCCGCCGTGCTGCCCGTATTCACACCCGCGATATTGAATCGCACATCACGATAAAACCCGCCCGCGCTCAGCCTTGACAAATCCGGCGCGTAGTAAACCGTCGGATCACCCGTCCCCAAAATCCCATATCCCGCATACACGCGCCCATCAGGCGCACGCTGCCGCACATTCACATCTTCCAACGTCCACTGCGTCGGCGCCGCAAACACGCGCCGCTTGTAAGGCTCGCACACATTCAGCAAACTGCCCACCTTGTTGTCCGACACCGTGCGAAAATCAATCGCCGGCGAACCACCAAACAACCCCGACCAATCAAACACAATGCAATCTAAAATCGTCAGTTGCTGATTCAGTTGGCTCGCTTCCGTCGCCCACAATCGCTGCAACTCGTCTGTCTCCGTCAGTGCCGGTCCCGTCCGCCGATACGCCGAGTTGTCATAATCGCAGTAAATCCCGCCAAACTTCCCACGCGACGCACCATTGCTCGCAAAGTAATTCTCCCCCACTTCCTCTCCCACCGACCTCGGCGAGTTGCTCGCACTAATGCACCGGTAAATCTTCGCGCCGTAACTCAGCGTCGCGCCAAACCCCATCCCGCGCTCCAGCCCTGCAGGCAAACCCACCTGCAACTCACTCGCCCGCGCGTACACATCCGCCGCACCAAGCGCCACACACCAGCCCATCTGCCCGCGCCATCCAAACCCTTCAGGCCAAGGCTGCGTCCAATCAAATCCCGCAGACCCAAGCTCATCAAACGGCCTGTTGTTCCCGCACGTTCCAAACGTCAGTCCATCCAACTCCAGCCCGCCCTCAGGCGGCCCATTGTCCCCCTGCGCATGCCCGCCACGAATCGCCGCCGGCGCATCCAGCACCGCACAATTCCACGCCGAGTTGTCGTTCGCCCGCATCTGCGCCGCCGCAAACGCTGGCCGAATCATCATCGTGTCCAGAATCAGCGAGCGATCCATGTTGAACGACCAGTAAATGCCCTGATTCAAATCCGATCCCATCCCCAGCGTCTCGCCAGGCCCCCGCGGCGCAGGCCCCACCGTCCACCGATCACTCCACCCGTTATCAATGAAAATGCATTCTGAAATCAACATCGACGTGCGATTCGCAAACACGCCCGATGACTGCCCGCCCGGCGTCAGCGTCCCGTAGTTGTCCGCCACAATGCACCGATGCATCGTCACCGTGTTCATTGGCTGAGGCGGCGTCGTCGCATCCACCCGCACCCCAAACTGAAACCCGCGAATGAAACAATCTTCCAAATACACCCGGCTCACTTGCCCCAGTTGCACGCCCGCATTCGGAGGCGGCGTCAAATTCGTCGGCTCACCAAAACCAAAGTTCCACTCACTCTCGCTCACAATCTCCGCGTTGCGCAACCAGAAATCCGACCCGCCGCCGCGAAACGTCACGCCCGAAACCGTCGGCGTGAAGTTCGACGCCACAATCACAAACCTCGGATTTCCCGCCGACACGCGAATATCTCCAAATCCATCCGCAGGCGGCTCGCCATACGCCTCCACAATCACCGGCTGGTCAGGCCCGTTGCCGCTAGGCACATCCCACGTATACCCCGCCACGCACACATTGCTATCCCCGCCCGGATTCTGCTGCCCAATGGTCTCAAAGTAAACCGTCCCGCGCCGCACGCGAATCTTCCGCGACAACGCCGGATAGTTTGACCCCGCCCGCACCGCCAAAAATCCACACGCCAAACTGCGATAAGGCCGCTCAATCGTCCCATCGGGCTCCTCCGTCGAAGTTGATGTGCAATCCACATACGCCGTGCGACTCGCCGGTGCGGTGTTGGGATCAATCGCCCATCCATCACAATCCAAGGGCGGCATGAACAACCCGTAATCACCACCGCTCACGCCAATCGCATACGTCCCGCTCGCGAAATCCCGCACGCCATTGGCCGCGATGTAATGATTGAACGCGCTGGGAATATGCGGATGCCGCCGAGGCGTTGCAGGCCCATCCGGACACGCCGCAGGCGACCCGCCCGCCAATACAAGGAAGAAATCAATGACGTCCTGATCTTCCGGAAAGACGCCGTTGTTGTTCACGTCAATATCGCAAGCTCCGCACGCGTACGCACAGTCCGCGCCGGCCAGCACATTGAAAAACTCGATGACATCCTGATCTTCCGGATACACCCCGTTGCGATTCACATCAATGGAATCGCACGTCTGCCCCCGCGCAAGCCCCGCCGCGCCGCCGCAAGCGAGTATCATGCTGACAAGAAACCCCGACCGGAGCAAGCTCGGCATGCGCATCCCTTCAATTAGTTACCCCACGATGTGCCCAAGTGCAATCTATCATGTCAACACCCATCAATCAAGCATAAATTGCGCAGTTGCCAGATTTGTGACAACTCTCTTGATCGCCTGCGCCCTTTTTGCGCCAGGCTGCTCCACACTCTCGGGTGGTGGCTCAACGCCCACGCTCACCTCCGCCAGCACGCGCGACCAGCTCGCCCTACGCCTGCCCACGCAAGTCTTCACGCCCGCAAAGGCTGGCATCGCAGACATTTACCTCACTGATCTCCCCGCAGACGCCCTCACCGGCAAGCAAGACCTCGCAAACCTCACCGGCACCATTGTCCACATCCACGTCTTCACCATCCCGAGCGCAGGCGACACACCCATCGCCACCACCGCCACCACCAGCACCGTGCGCGTCGCCATCCTCGCCAACGGTCAAGCCGGCATCTACGCGGGCGGCGGCTTCTTCACCACAAGCGAAGACGACGCCACCGGCAAAGACTTCGACGGCCGCCTCCGCCGCGCCACGGTCTACCTCCGCCAAGCCACCCCCGGCTTCGACGATGTGCTAGGCCCCAGCGAGTTCAGCACCGGCACCAGCCCAAAGCGCGACGAAAAACAAGCTGCAGCTATCGCCAGCGCGCTTGATGCCATCGCCAACGCCACCCAACCGGTAGAGTGACCGACACCATCTGACCGACGCCGGACCTGAGGCTCTGCGAAGGTCCGGATCGCACTCCAACAAATTCTCGCTCTTACTCACCGCTCCTGTGCGCCCAATGCAAGTCACTCCACCCTTTCCCCCTTGCTCCGCGAGCTTCGTTCGTGTACAACTCATGACATCTGCCATCTGAGGGAGGCACAAGCACCGAGCTTGCGCACAGATGGCAGTGGTACACGGGGAAGGGGCAAGTCATGCAATCACTCAGCAGCTACGACCGCGATCTCATCGCGCTCATGCAGCAACACAACTTTGATCTCTCAGTCGTCGCTTACGAACGCTACATCACCTACCAACAACTTTTCGCCTGGTCGCGCACGCCGCACATCGCGCACGCACTCGAAGAAGTGCGTCAACAGACAAAAGTTGAAAAGCCCCCGCAACCCGCAGGGGCTTCCACTTTGTCACGTAGTCACTGCGTCACTTCGTCACTCTCGTCACAAGCACTCGCCGCCAGCGAGGACGTTGAAGAAGTCAATCACGTCCGCGTCTTCGGGGTAGACCGTGTTGTTGTTGAAGTCGATGTCGTTGCAGTTCGCCGAGCTGCAACTGCCGCCCGCGAGAACAACAAAGAAGTCGATGACGTCCTGGTTTTCCGGGAAAACCCCGTTGTTGTTGAAGTCGATCGAGTCACATCGGCACTCTGGCGGCAAGCCCCAGATGCCAAAGTACCGCGCAGCTTGACTGCCAGCAGTCAGAAACGACCCACCAACCCCAAGGTCGCCGTTCGGAAGCGCTGCAAGCGTGTAGACGTCGCCACTGACACCTGTACCCAGCGCGGTCCAGCTCGATCCGTTCCATCTCGCCAGTCCGCCTGGAATGAAAGCACCGACAACCACATCACCATTGCCCAAGATGGCCGACGCAGTGACGAGGCTGCCCATGCCCGCCCCATACGCGCTCCACGAGGAGCCATTGAATCGTGCAATGTTGCTCACGGGAATTCCATCAGCGTTCGAAAAGAGCCCGCCAACCACCAAGTCACTGAAAGGTGTCATCGCGAGTGTGTAGACCGGCCCGTCTGTCCCGGTCCCAAGAGCAGACCAGTTCGCGCCGTTCCAACGGGCGATGTGATTCGCGCCCACGCCACCAGCGGTCGTGAAGTCACCGCCTGCAACGATCTCACCATTTGCGACTGCAACAAGCGAGGTGACGGTCGCGTTCATGCCTGTACCAACACTGGACCATGTCGAACCGTTCCACCGCGCGATGCGATTGGCTGGCACACTTCCTGCAGTGCTAAACGAGCCACCTGCGTAGATGTCCCCCGTGCCAACTTGTTGCGCGAGAGCGAAAACTGTCCCGTTGAGTCCCTGACCCAGTGGGTTCCAAGTCGATCCGTTCCAACGTGCGATGCGGTTGGCCGCAACGCCTCCTGCCGTTGTGAAGCTGCCCGCGGCGATGACGTCGCCGTTGGACATTCTGAGAAGCGCGCTGGGCTGGGCACTAAGACCCGAACCAAGCGCCGACCATGCAGAACCTGTCCAACGGGCGATGCGATTCGCCGAAACACCGCCAGCGTTGGTGAACGCTCCGCCGACCACGTAGTTGCTGTCGGGCAATGCGATGATCGAAGAAACAGTGTTGTCAAGCTCGGAGCTAAAACTGGACCACGCAGAGCCATTCCATCGCGCGATGTGGTTGGCGGTCACGAATCCCGCAGTCGAGAAGAAACCTGCTGCTACCAGATCACGGTTGTTGTTGTTGAGCAGAGCGAGCGCGAAAATTGTGTTGTCAGTGCCTGTGCTCAGGGGCGTCCATGTTGCACCGTTCCAGCGAGCGATGCGATTGGCGGGCGAACCACCTGCGGTTGTAAATCGTCCGGCAGCGATGATGTCGCCGCTTTCTGGGAGAACGACGACGGCGTTGACTGGCGCGGGTTCACCTGTGCCCGTACCGAGTGCGACCCACGACGTGCCGTTCCATCGTGCGATGTGGTTCGCGAAGGTCGTGCCCGCGTTGGCGAAGTAGCCGCCAGCGATAATGTCCCCGTTGGGATGAAGCGCAAGTGTGGTGACTTCAGAATCCATACCGGAGCCGATCGCCGTCCACGCCGAGCCGTTCCAGCGAGCGATGCGGTTGACGAGTTCGCCGCCCGCGAGGCGAAAGTAACCGCCTGCGATGACATCGTTGTTTGGTAACGCGAGCAGAGCGAGGACTGGTTGCTCGGTGCCGGAACCAAGTGGCGACCATGTCGAGCCGTTCCATCGCGCGATGTGATTAGCTGCAGCACCAGCCTGTGTCGTAAACCAGCCGCCTGCGATGAGATCACCGTTTGGCAAAAACGCGAGGCTCGTTACGCCATCGCCGAACTGGCTGGCGAGTCCACTGCCAAACGCGGACCACGTCGCGCCGTTCCAACGAGCGATGTTTTTCGCCGGGATTCCGCCGGCAGAGTCAAAGAGACCGCCGACGATGACATCCCCGTTGGGAGCGACTGCAACGGCGGTGACTTCGCTCAAGATGCCACTGACTCCAGTTCCAAGCGGCGACCATGTCTTGCCGTTCCATCGCGCAACACGGTTCGCTGGGTTGCCGCCCGCAATGAAGAAGTCTCCACCCGCAATGAGGCCGCCATCGGGCGTTGGAGCGATGGCGAGGACTCGAGCGTTGACACCGGGCTGGCTTGCGAGAGCGAGCCAATCTGGCTGGCACTGTCCATATGTCGAAGGCAGCACGCAACTGACGAGCACGATTGCAAGCAGCTGAAACAAAAATCGATTGAAGTATGCGAGCATCGCAAACCTTTCTGGATCGATATCCGTGTGCATATGCCACGGGTTGACCCACTTGCACGACACACAACCTGCACGAGCAGGTTGCGTGTTGTTCTACGGACAATTATATCCGCTTTAAAAGTTTGTAATGCGTTTTTTTACAGCTTACTTACACGCACTCGCCACCGGCGAGGACGTTGAAGAAATCAATCACGTCGGCGTCTTCGGGGAAGACGGTGTTGTTGTTGAAGTCGATGTCGTTGCAGGTGTTGCCTGCGCTGCAGTCGCCGCCGGCAAGCACGTTGAAGAAGTCGATCACGTCTTGATCTTCGGGGAAGACGGTGTTGTTGTTGAAGTCGATGTCATCGCAGCCGATGGGTTGGAATTCGATCGCGCCCATGTCGGGCACGGGAGCGCCGCCAGGGCCGGTGTCGGTGGTGAGGGGCGCGTCGATGCGGCGCGGCTGGTTGCGGAGATCGGTGGTGTTGCCCGCGCCAACTTCGGCGGCGTTGGCTGCGTCGATGCAGGGCGATGTATCGCGCAGGTTGAAGTCGCCGGCGGCGCGATTGACAAACTGCGGATCGGCGGTGATGTTGCCGGTGCCTGTGGTGGTGTTTTGAATGCAGGAGTAGGTGGCGAGGGTGGTGGTGCCGGTGAGTTGGGCGTTGGTAGAGCCGTTGGTGGTGTTGAAGTAGACGATGCTGTTGAAGAGTCGCGTGGTGGACTGGTTGGTGAGGATGGCGCTGCCTGAGCCGGTGGTTGAGTTGCCGACGATGGTGCAGTGGCGCAGCGTGGCGGTGGAACCGGATGCAACGAGCAAACCTCCTGCGCCTTGCGAACCGGCGGTATTGCCGACGAAGAGACAGTTGGTGAAGGTGGGCAGGCAGTTGCCGAAGACTTCGACGCCTCCGGCGCGAGTGGCGGAGTTGTTGCGGAAGACGCAGCGGGTGAAGGTGGGGTTGCAGGTGTTGAACATGTCAATTGCGCCGCCGAAGGACCCGCCGACGTTGTTCTCCCATGTGACGTCGATGAACGTGGGCGAGGATTGGCGGATGTAGGTGCCGCCGCCGCCGAAGAAACTGCGGTTGTTTACGATGCGGCAGTTGCGGATGGTTGCGTTGGAATTGGTCAGGAAGATGATGCCGCCGCCGCGATCGAGATCGCCTGTGGTCGTGGTGGCGTTGGCGTTGCCGGCGGTGATGGTGAAGCCGTCGAGGATCGCGGTCGCGTTGGCGCTGTTGCCGTTCACGACGTGGGAGCTGTTGTCGGTGATGATGGGGTCGTTGCGACCCAGGTCGCCCGAGAGCGTGGTGATGTTGGTCGCGGGGTTGCGCTGGTCGCGTGAGGATTCGCTGCCGGTAAAGCCGCCGTAGATGGCGATGCCTGTGCGGAGGTTGAGGGCGAGGCTGCGGTTGGTGGTTGCGGTTGGGTAATACGTGCCGGCAGCGACCCAGACTTCATCGTTTGTTGCAGCGGCGGCGACAGCGCGAGAGACGCCATCAACTGTGCGATAGGCGTTGGCCCACGACGAACCGTCGTCGGCACCGGTGGTGAGTTGCGCGTTGACGAATTTGGTGGCGGCGAGCGATGTTGAGGAAGACAGCAAGAGGACGCCGACAGCAAAGCTGGCGACGAAGCGATGGCGCGAGTGAGTCATGTGAGCTCCAATTGGGAAGCTCATCGTAGAACGAGGGCGGTGCGAAAAAATGTACTTATCGCACCGTGGGCGGGGTGCGATGAGAGGCAACGGGTGAAATTTTTTTGTGGTTTGATCCGGACCTTCGCAGGGCCTCAGGTCCGGCGCCGTTTAGCAGGTGCCGCCGGCGAGGACGTTGAAGAAGTCGATGACGTCGGCGTCTTCGGGGAAGACTTGGTTGTTGTTGAAGTCGATGTCGTTGCAGGTTGGGCATTCGGCGCCTGCGAGGACGTTGAAGAAGTCGATGACGTCTTGATCTTCGGGGAAGACATCGTTGTTGTTGAAGTCGATGTCGTCGCAGCCGGCGGGGAGGCGCGCGAGGAATGCGCCGGATGTGCCGTCGGTGAAGGCGAGACGGAAGACGACTTCGCCCGTGTCGCTGAAGGAGGTGCGGCGGCCGTCGTCGTCGCCCGTGATGGGCGGAAAGCCGAGGCTGTTGATGGTTTTGAGGACGGTGATGCCGGGATCGTCGTTGATGTCAAAGGACGTCTGCTCGACCAGCACCAGTTGCAGTGCGCCGGCAGCGTCTTCGAGCCAGAGGCCTTCACGACCGTTGGTAAGCAGTGCGGCCATCATGATGCGTCCTGCGGCGTTCATCGCGATATTGGCGTTGCCATCAAAGTCGTCCCAGTCGACGGCGGGGCTAATGCCTGCGGCTGGCGTGCCTGCGCGAGCGACGAGGGTCAGCGGACCAGTGCCCACGCGCTTGTAGATTGCGGAGCGATTGCTGGCGACGACGCCCGCGCCTTGCAGGTCGGCCAAGAGCACAAGTGTGTCTTGACCAGCGACCTGGCCGCCGAAGATAACGTCGAGCGAACTACCAAAAAGCACGCCGGCGGGCAGGCTGGGGGCTTGATCGCCTTCGCGCGCGAGCAGCGTGGTGGTGCCGGCATTGGAGAGCCAAAGGCATGCGTTGTTGGCGCTGGTGATACCTGCGCCGGTGAGGATTGAGAAGAAGGCGATGGTGCTGGATCGACTGAGGTCAAGATCGCTCGAGAGGCTGCTGTGGATTGCGCCGGGGATACCTGGCGCGGGATCGCCCGAGCGAGCGATAATGGAAAAGCCGCCGCTTGTTGAGCGTGACCAGACGACTTCGTTGTTGGTGGCCGTGACGCCTGCACCGTCAACTCGGGTAAATGATGCGAAGGTGCCCGCGCTGTTGATAAGGTAGTCGTTGAGGACGCCCGTGAAGTTCACGCCGGGCAGGATCGTGGGATCGCCGTCTCGTGAGGCGAGCGCGAGTGAGCCGGGCGTGCCGATCCAGTGCGAGTTGGGTGTTCCCAGGTTGCGAAGGGTGGCGCGGAAGGCCATGACACCCGAGGCGTTGATTTTGGGAACGCTGAAGCTGTCCCACTGCGTGCCTGCGGCGAGACCTGGGACCTGCGTGACGCCCACCGCGAATGCGGCGGGGGCCGATGAGGGGCCGATGGTCCAGAGACTGTCGCGCCCGCCGCCGCCTGTGGGGGCGACCAGTGCGACGTAGGTCATGATGCCCGAGTCGGAGAGGTTGGGCGCGGTAGTGGAGATGTAGTTGAAGGTGGGCTGGCCTGGAGCTGCGTTACCGAGTCGCATGACCAGTTGCAGACTGCCTGGGACATCCCACCAGATGCCTTGACTGTTGGTTCCTGTGACGCCGGTACCGGTGACAGTGGCGAACATGCCGACCTTGCCTGAAGCGTTGATGGTGAAGGCGTCGAACGAGCTGAAGTTGACGCCTGCTGGCAAGCCGGGGGCTGGTTGGCCCGAGAGGGCGAGTGTGCGGAACTGCACGGGTTGTGCAGTTGCAGCGGCTGCAAGAAGAATGGTGGCGAGACTGGTGGCGAGGACGGTGTGGAAACGTGTGGGCACGAGGAAGCCTCCGGGGAAGTGGTGTTTTCGATGAAGCGAGAATTGAGAGGATGTCGGCCACGAATTTTTGCGGGCACGATAAAAGCCCGCGTGGTTGGACGCGGGGTGGATGGGTGTGAAATCGGTGAGTTATCGAGGGCTTGCGCCCCCCGCGTTCTTGAGGGATCAGCAGGTGCCGCCGGCGAGGACGTTAAAGAAGTCGATGACGTCTTGGTCTTCGGGGAAGACGCCGTTTTGGTTGAAGTCGATGGAGTTGCACTGAGTCGATGAGGACTGCCAAGTAGGCGAAAAAGTCGCGTTACAGGGGATTACTCATATAGAGTCGGAGATAGAACTGAATACTGGGAGCAACGTTACCAATCGTCACAGACGAAGTGGTCGCGCCATTGACAGTGCCTCAGGTCCGGCGTCGGGTTAGCTTTGCAGGAAGTTGCTGAGCAGGCGCACGCCTTCGGTGGTGAGGAAGCTTTCGGGGTGGAATTGGACGCCTTCGAGCGGCGGTTTGGTGGGGTCGGACCAGACTCGGCGGAGGCCCATGACGACGCGACGGGTCGGGGGGAAGACTGCGGCCCCACTGCTTGCGTCGGCGATTGGTTCGTCGGTCCATGCCGTCACTTCCCAGCCGTCTTCGTTGGGTTTGCGTGGCGGGATGGTGTCTTCGATGACGACCAGCGAGTGATAGCGGGTGGCGTCGAAGGGGCTGGAGAGGCCGCGGAAGACGCCTTGGTTGTTGTGGCGGATGGGACTGATTTTGCCGTGCATGGGAATGACGTGGCGCGTGACGGTCATGCCGTGCATGTCGGCCATGGTTTGGTGGCCCAGGCAGACGCCCAGGATTGGAATTTTGCCGGCGAAGCGCGCGATCATGTCGGCGGAGACGCCGGCTTCTTTGGGCGTGCAAGGGCCTGGCGAGATGATGATGCGCGTGGGGCCTTTGCCGTCGCGCAGGGCGGCGGCTTCGTCGGGCGTGATTTTGTCGTTGCGAATGACGAGCAGGTCGCGGCCGACTTGGAGGGAGCGGTCGATTTCTCCAAGGCGCTGGACGAGGTTCCAGGTGAAGGAGTCGTAGTTGTCGATGAGGAGGATCACGGGGGAAGATAGGGGTGCGGGGGTGAAAGGGTGCGGGGGATGAATGCAGGCGTCTGCCTGCTCACCCTTTCACCTCTGCACCTGCTCACCTGCTCATGGTCGCGAGGGCTTGCGCCCTTCGGCTCTTAGTTGAGCTTTACGGGGATTTGGATCTCGGCCCACTTGCGGGCTTCGGGGACCATGGGGTCGTTGTAGAAGAGGCCGCGGATGTCGCCGGCGGGGATGTACTGCGGGTTGCTCGCGAAGAACTCGCGGAGTTTGGTGACGCCGGCGTTGACGGTGCGGTTGTTGGGGCTGCCGGCGACGCCTGCGCTGATGACGGTGACGGGGGTGGTATCGACGACGATGACGCGTTTGTCTTCGGCGTCAACGCCAGCGTCGGCTTGGTCGGTGTAGCGGTAGAGGAAAGACATGGTCCACTGCGCGTCGTTGATATCGACGGCGGGGACGTCTTCGGTTTTGATGTCGGCGGCGGTGACTTGTGCGCCGGCGACGGGGGCGAGGCCTGCGCTGGCGGCGATGCCTTTGAAATCCATTTCGACGGGCGAGGTCATTTCGATATCGCGGCGCTGGATGTGGCGGAAGAGGGGCCAGAAGCCACCGCGGCCGTTGCTTTTGACGCCGTCACGATCGCCGCCGACTTCGGCGCGGCGGAGCGTGGGGTAGGTTTTGATTTCGATGGTGCCGGGAGGCGTGGGCGAGGGGTAGCCGACGGGCAGGGGCGTGTCGATCATGTGCTGGCCGGCGATGTGGAAGTCGCCTTGCTTGGTGACGGTGATGGCAGGGTCGCCGGCGAGGCGGAGGGATTTGCCGGGCTCGGGGAGGGCGGTCGCGGAGAGGGTGGAGGTTGGGGAGGGTGAAGAGGTGGGTATGGGGGTTGCGAGTGTGGGGGTTGCGAGTGTGGGGGTTGCGAGTGAAGGTGCGCTGGTGGATGCGGTGGCGACAGGCGCGGTCGTCGCGCTTGGGGCGGTGACGTCGGTGCGCGGGGCGTCTTTGGGTGGGGACTTCATGGTGCGGCAGCCCATGAGCAGCGGCGGCAGGATGGCGATGGCGGAAGTGAGGGCGGCGAGGGAGTAGAGGGAGAGTTTGCGGGAGAGGGGCATGCAGTGGGTTCGATGGGGAGGGGATTGGGGATTTTGGTTAGTCGAAGTACACGAAAACAATGCCGTCTTCGTTCGCGTATTTGTGGCCGAGGAAGTGCCAAGGCGTGATGCGGGGTTGGATGCGGAAAAAGCGTTGGACGACGACTGGATCAGGTGGATATGAGTACTCGTAGAACATTCGACCGCCTGGGAAGTCGACGTAGAGAGTTGTCGCGATGACCAAACCGTCGTCGTAATCCTCACGCAACG
Organism: Phycisphaerae bacterium; assembly: GCA_014192545.1. GTDB lineage: Bacteria > Planctomycetota > Phycisphaerae > Phycisphaerales > UBA1924 > BJHL01. Next base: position 217,772 of record BJHL01000001.1, read on the forward strand.
CGAGCGGTGCGATGAGGGGAAGCTTCTGAGCAAGCGCGAACTTTGCATCTGCATGCGCGAGCGTGTTCTCGAACGTTGCGAGCGCGGGGCCGCCCACGAAACCGATGATGCATGCGAGGGTGAAGCGGCGGAGCCAGGCGATGTCTCGCAGTGCCAGCGCGGCGCGCGTGGGGGCGGTGCGGTCGGCGTGGGTTGAGATGTGGCCGCACTCGGGGCAGGTGTGGGTGCCTTCGACGGGGAGGGTGTAGTTGCAGTGTGGGCAGTGGTCGGCGGTCCGGCGGAAGCGGCGGCCGGAGGTGAAGAAGAAGTAGGTGACGCGTGCGATGGAGAATGCGAGGAGAGGCGCAATGATCGTGACGAGCGCGGCGATGAAGAACACGTCGTTCTGTTGGACCCAGTACTGCAAGTTGTGATAGCTGCGGGAATCGGCCCAAGAGTGCGCTTCATGGTCGAAGATGACGCCCCAGATGAAGAAGAGGGCGAAGGTGTAGGGGAGCCAGAGCGAGCAACAGATAGCGCGTTGTTTGAAAGATGTGCTTGGGGATTTTGGGCCGGCGGTTGGCACGTGGGGAGTTTACAGCATGATGCAAGATGGGCGCGGGTGGGTCGTCCTGCGCCCCTTGCGGGGCGAGGTGGGTTGTGGGTTTGCGACCACGGGTTGCGCTGCGCTGCGCCCGTGGGTACAGGCCGTCGGCCCTTTGGGCCTGAAGGCATGCGATGGGCGTGCGACTGTTTGCGGTTCGGGTGCGCAAATAGTTTGCAGCGCGTGTCCAGCGCACGCTCAGTTGGGTTCGCAGTTATGTGCAGATCTTCTTACTGCCCTTGCTTACTGCCCTTGCGCCAGGCTGTAGCCTTTGATGCCATCAAAGGTGCGGAGGAGTTCGAAGCTGCAGACCGTGAACTTCTCGGCGATTTTGTCCATGAGGGCGACGGCTCGGCTTTGGCCGATGGTGCCGACAGGGATGTCCTTTTTGAGTTCGAAGCGGACGCGGTAGTAGTCGACGCATTCGGTGTAGACGCTGCCGGTGGGCCAGACTTGGGTGCCGCGGTTGCTGATGAGGGTGATGTTGAAGGGGGTGTCGGCGCAGCAGCGTTGCATTTCTTCGGCGACGCTGGCGGGGGCGAGGGGGGTGTCGAGGTAGATGTCGCAGCCGACGACGTGGGTGATGACGTTGGTGAAGGTGCGAATCACTTGCTGGCTGGCGGGGCGGGCGTGTTTTTCGATGGCCCATGCGCCTTGCTCGGGCACGGGCACGGCGGCGACGGTTTCGGGCTTGGTGCCGAGCTTGTTGATGATGGCCTGCGTGAAGTCTTTGGTGCCTACGGCGGGCTTGTAGTTCTTCATGGCGGGGTCGCCGAAGTCGCCTGTGTGGACGCCGCTTTCGAGAGCGGCGAGCAGGGCGTTCTCGATGATTGCCGCGTGCTTGAGGAGGCCCACGTGGCGGAGCATCATGATGCCGCTCAAGATGAGGCTGGTGGGATTGGCGATGCCTTTGCCAGCGATGTCAGGAGCGGTGCCGTGGACAGCTTCGAAGATGCTGATGTGGCGGCCGATGTTGGCTGATGGTGCGAAACCCAGACCGCCGACGAGGCCGGCGCAGAGGTCGCTGACGATGTCGCCTTGCAGGTTGGGCAGGACGATCATTTGGTATTGCTGGGGCTTGACGACCAGGTTCATGCAGAGGGCGTCGACGATGACGTCGCCCGTTTCGATTTCGGGGAAGTCTTGCGCGGTGCGCTTGAAGCGTTCGAGGAAGAGACCGTCGGTCATCTTCATGATGTTGGCTTTGTGGCCGCAGTGGACCTTTTTGACGCCCATTTTGCGGGCGGTTTGGAAGGCGTAGCGGTGGACTTGATCGCAGCCGGGCGCGCTGATGAGGCGCTTGCATTGGATCATGTCGTTGGACAAGCGGTGCTCGACGCCGCCGTAGGTGTCCTCGATGTTTTCGCGGACGATGGTCATGTCGAGGTTGATGCCGGCTTTGCTGTAGACGGTGGTGACGCCTGGGAGGGTTTTGAAGTGGCGGAAGTTGGCGTAGGCATTGAACATTTTGCGGAGGGTGACGTTGATGCTTTTGCCGCCGCCGCCTTTGGGGGTTTCCATCGGACCTTTGAAGAGGATGCCGCAGTCTTCGGTGGTGCGGATGGCGATGTCGGTCATGCCGCGGGAGTCGCCTTTGTCAAAAACACTTTTGCCCATTTCGACATTGACGAAGTCGACGTGGTCGTGGACCTTGGCTTCGCGGAAGAGGTCGAGGGTGGCCTGCATGATTTCAGGGCCGATGCCGTCTCCGGGCGCGAGGGCGATGGTGGGCTTGGATGACATGTCAAACTCCTGCGGCGAGCAGGCCTTCCATTGCGGCTGCGTCGTGCTGGGTGCGAAGTCCCGGCTCCGTTGTCCGGGGGGCGGATGGTAGGGAAGAGGTCGCGGAGATGCGGAGGAGAGCGCAGAGAGGCGGAGGTGTGTGTCGGGATTAGTCGGTCTCATCGTCGAACTGGCACACCAGTGCCCAGGTGTGAGCGTTGTTGCGAACGAGGTGTTCGATGGCGAGCATGATTGCGTGTGATGTGAATTCGGGCACGATCACGAGGCCCTTGATCGCGAGCCAATGGGTACTGTCGTACGTGCTGGTAGGATGGGCCAGTAAGTGTGTGAGGTTCTGGATTGTCGCGACGACGCCCGCGTATCGCGGGCCGGTCGACAGGCGCACGAAGAAGTCCGCGTTCTGCTCTGCAGGCGACTGCGAAAACTCCGACTCGATCAGTTCGACTTCACAGACAAGCGATTCGATATTGAACGTGTGCTTCGGCATGGCTTCGTCTCACTGCTTCAAGAACAACGACGTATTCTTGCAGATGCCCACCCACCTCGAACTCATCCTGAAGCATCTCGACTGGTCGCACAACGAGTATCTTCGCATCATCGGCGATTGGCCGGCGGAGAAGTTGGCGGCTTCATTCGTGGGTGCGCCGAATCATGTGTTGTGGACGACGGGGCATTTGGCGACGGCGAATCAGTGGTTTGCGGGGTTGCTGGATGGGAAGCCCAAGACGACCAGTGAGGCGTTTGAGAAAGCGCACGGGCATGAGAGTGTGCCGGTGAGTGATGCGGGCAAGTATGCATCGCTGGCGGAGCTGCGTGTGGAGCTTGAGGCTGGGTATGGTCGGCTGCGAAGCGTGGCGCTGGCTACGAGCGAGGCGGATTTGCTGAAGCCGACGATCAATGAGTCGTATGGCATTTGTGATTCGCGGCTGAGTGCGCTGCAGGTGGCGGCGTATCACACGGCGTGGCACAGCGGGCAGGTGAGTATGTTGCGGCGGGCGCTGGGGCTCAAGAGCGTGTATGCGTGAGGTTGAGAATTGCGGAATGAGAAACGCCCGCGTCGAGTGACGCGGGCGTTTTCATAGTCAAACGTTGAAAGCGGCTTACTTCATCGCAGCGCGACGCTTGCGGGCGACAACGCCCACGCCGATCAGGCCTGCCATGCCCATCCACGCACCGGCGGGGAGGGGGACCAGGATGGTCTGGTAGTTGGGAGCATCGAACCAGCCATGCTGGTTGTAGTTCCAATCGCAGAGCTGGCCTTGAGCGCCGTAGGTGGTTGCCGAGCCGGTGAAGGTGTGGAACCAGAGGCCGATTTGGTTGCCGAACTGAGCGCCGGTCCAGTCGTTTTGGCCGCTCGGGTACAGGGGCGTGTGGCCGTTGATGCCAGCGACGTTGATGTCGAGCAGGAAGCGGCGCTTGCCCGCGGCGTCGGTGACGGTTGCGGTGTTGATCCAGCTTGTGTCGAGGGCGGTTTCGATGACGTCGGGGGTCTGGTTGCCCGCGACTGAGCCGTTGCCGTCGATCCAGCTATTGATGGCGTTCTGGCCGTTGTAGGCGTAGGCCGTGACCTTGGGTGAGTTCTGGTTGGACGCATCGAAGTGAATCAGGGCGAGTTCACCAGCGTGGCCCTTGGGATTTGGATCGTTGTTGATGGCGAGCGTGTAGCCCCTGGTGACTTTGTTGCTGAAGACCACGTCCCAGACGAAACGCTGAGAGGCGTTGTCATACGAAGCGTTGATGCTTTCGAAGACGCCAGCAGCGTTATTGACGCCGCCGCCTTGGGCAGCGGTCCAGTTCCAACGTTACTCAGATGCGGAGGCCAACGTAGCGGCCACGGCGAGCGCACCGATGCCGGTGAGCAAAGTCTGTGCAAACTTCACCTTCTCTCTCCTCTGAACCTTTCGGCTCAAAAAACTGCCAGCGCGTTCCTCGCAATACGCTGCGACTGCTGCGCGGGTTGCGCAGCGGTCGCTCGAGAAAACTACACCACCAAAGGGGATGTCGCAAGCAAACTGTGTCGCAAATGCTTTTTTTACATGTATTTACAACATATCTGCGACGTCGCGGCGTCGCATAAAGCGAGCGCGCGAAGGCTTATAACGCGCTACGCTGGATTGATGTGCCGACGGAGCGGCGCGAGGTTTGAATCGCGGAGCGAGGCCCGATGCAGCATGAGAGTTCGAGCGATGCGTTTGCTGGAGACTTGACGCCGAGCTGGTTGAGCGGGACGCCGGTGCGCGTGGAGCCGCCTGAGAGTGGCGAAGAATCACCGCGGCATGAGCGCGTGGATGTGGATGCGCTGACGAAGGGGTTGACGGAGCCGCAGAAGGCGGCGGTGGTGACGACGGAGGGGCCTGTGCTGGTGCTGGCGGCAGCGGGCAGCGGCAAGACGCGCGTGATTACGCGGCGGATTGCGTACCTCGTGAACGTGCTGGGCATTCCACCTTGGCAGGTGTTGGCGTTGACGTTTACGAACAAAGCGGCGGGCGAGATGCGCGAGCGCGTGACGCACTTGCTGGGCGGCGAAGGCAGTAGGCAGATGCGTGGGCTGACGGTGACGACGTTTCACAGTTTGTGTGCGCGGTTGCTGAGGCGGTATGCGATTGCGGCTGGACTGAAGGAAGACTTTTCGATTTACGACAGCGGCGATCAGGCGTCGCTGGTGAAGAAGGTGATTGAGGCGTGCCAGTTTTCGACGGCGAATTTTCCGCCGCGGAGTGTGCTGAGCGCAATTAGCAATGCGAAGAACCAGTTGCTTGGTCCCAGCGAGTATGCGGCGCGGGCGATGGATTTTTCGAGCCGGAACATTGCGAAGATCTATGCGGGGTATGAGAAGGCACTGCGGGGGGCGAACGCGGTGGACTTTGATGACTTGCTGATGCTGACGGCGAAGATGCTGAAGGAGAAGGCGGAAGTTCGCGATGAGCTGCGCGAGCGGTGGCAGTATGTGATGGTGGACGAGTATCAGGATACGAACAAGGCGCAGTTTGTGATTGCGAGTTTGATTGCGGGGGAAGGCGCAAGGGCTTCCGGGAGTACTGCCGCCCCGGAGGGGAGGCCTACCGGGGCGAATATTTGCGTGGTGGGTGATCCGGATCAGGCGATTTATGGGTGGCGCGGGGCGGATATCTCAAACATCTTGGATTTTGAGCAGCATTACCCGGGGTGCAAGACCATTCCGCTGGGCGAGAACTTTCGCAGCACGGCTCCCATCTTGGCGGTGGCGGACACGCTGATTCGCAACAACAAGCGGCGCAAGCACAAAGATCTGTTTACCAAGAAAGCGGGCGGGGATGCGGTGGAGGCGATCTTGTGCCGAGATGAGCGGCATGAGGCGAGATTAGTGACGGGGTGGCTCAGGAAGGTGCATGAAGGCAGTACCGAAGAGACGAAGTACCGAAGTACCGCAGGAAATGCGGAAGACTTGAAGAGCATTTCCTCCGGTACTTCGGTACTTGGGCACTCTGGTACTTTTCCTTGGAAGGACATGGCGGTGTTTTACCGCACCAATGCGCTTTCGCGCGTTTTGGAAGAGGCGTTTCGGGAGGCGAATATTCCGTACACGATTGCGCGGGGGACGGCGTTTTATGATCGCGAGGAAGTGAAGAACGCGGTGGGGTATTTGCGGGTGGTGGCGAATGCGGCGGATGATGTGTCGCTGGAGCGGGTCATCAATACGCCTGCGCGGGGCATTAGTGATGCGACGGTGGACAAGTTGCAGCTCGAAGCAACGCGAGCGGGCGTGCCGCTGCTGGAGATTTGTCGGCGCGTTGATCCATCGTGGGCGGCGGCGGACATGCTGAACGCGCGTGCGGTGGGCAGTGTGCAGAAGTTTGTGCAGACGTATGACATGTGGACGGGCGCTGGGACTTTCTTGGGCGCAACTGTGAGTGGGTCGCTGGCTGATTTGGTTGATCGCGTGATCAAAGAGTCGGGCATCGAGGACATGTATCGCAAGCAGGCGGCGCAGAGCAAGAGTGAGACTGACGAAGAGCGGCTGGACAACCTTGCGGAACTGGTGAGCAGCGCCAGGCAGTTTGAATTGGAATATGACCCCAGCAGTGATGCGGCGATGGATGTTCCCACGCGCGGCGGCGCGGCGGCTACTCCCCCACTGCTTGCGTTGCTGCGCGCGTATTTGGAGAGCATCGCGCTGGTGGCGGATGCGGATGCGGTCGATCCGTCGCAGGGCAGTGTGACGCTGATGACGCTGCACGCGGCGAAGGGGCTGGAATTTCCGGCGGTGGCGATGGTGGGAATGGAAGAGGGATTGCTGCCGCATAGTCGAGCGGTGACGAGCCCGAGTGATGCGGAGATGGAGGAGGAACGGCGGTTGTGTTTTGTGGGCATTACGCGGGCGATGCAGCGGCTGCTGATGACGGCGGCGAAGTATCGGACGATGCGCGGGACGCCCGAGCGGACGATTCCGAGTCGATTTTTGGCGGAGTTGCCGCAGCAGCACTTGCGGGTGAGTGATCAGAGCGACACGTTCGCGGATTTGGGAGCGGAGTGGGATGAGGGGCGCGGGGAGGATGTGGAGTTTGGGGCGGGGCGGCCCATGCGACCGGCGGGCGCAAGTTCTGGCAGCGCAAGTTCTGGTGGGCGTGCAGCGGCGGGAATGGCGGGGCAATTTCCGGCGGGGTGTACGGTGCGGCACCCGCAATTTGGGATAGGCACGGTGAAGAGCGTGTCTCCAGGTGCGCAGGCGCGGGCGGTGATTGAGTTTCGTGAAGCGGGAACGAAGACGCTGGTACTGGAGTACGCGCGGCTCACGCGAGTGGGGTAGGAAAGGCGAAAAGCGGGAAAACGAAAAACGAAAATGGGGGCAGTGGACTTTTTGGCAGGCGGTTTTGCTGGCACGGGCTCAAGAAGCGTGGTATACTGCTTTGGGCTTAGCGGCTTGTTCCGCTGGGACGCGAACGACGAATTTGCGAATTGGGCCGCAATCGATCACGTTTCTGCAAGCCCGCACCTTCCCGCACACAATCTGAAGTTTCGAACAGCCACGATGTGGTTGTGCGGCTCTGGCGATTTTGGACAGGATGGGAAAGCGTCTGGTGCATCAGGTGGCCGAATTTGCACTCGGCTTGATTCATGATTCGATTCATGATTCGATTCATGGATCGATTCATGGTTGGGGGCGTGACTGACGCATGCATATGCAAGATGGGCTTGGTTTGCATTGAATTTGTTACATGACCCTCGAATAACGTCAGTTCTGGTTTGTCGTCATCTGATGATGACTGCATCGCTCACAGATATTTACCCACAGATCCGCCAATTGTGTTGCGTTCGGTTTGCATGCGTTGGGCAACAGGCCTGATGTGATGAAGCCGCTGAAAGTGTCGGTTCTTCTGCGTCGCGTTTTCTCGCGCGATTGCCTTCCTCTTACTGATTTTGATTTTCGCTACTGAGAAAGTTCACCATGCCACGTGCAAGCCAATCCGTCGATGACAAGGGCAAGGGCGACAGTAAAGCCAAGACCACGCGCAAGAAGGCTGTGAAGGCTGAGGATGCGGTGGAAGCGAAGCCTGAGAAGGCGGAGCGTGCGCCGCGAGCCGAAAGCCGAAGCGAGGCTCGCGAGACGCGGATGGAGCCCAAGCCTGAGCCGGTACGCGAAGAGAGACGCGAGGATCGGCCGTTGCCTGCGCCGCCGCCGCGGACGCTGGGTGGTGGTTGGAATGGCGGCGAGCCTCGGCGCGTGGCGCGGACGGACTGGCCGGCGGGTGGTGGCGGCGGGGATGTGCGGCCGCCGCGGCCTGTGAGCAGTGACAGGCCCAGTGACAGGCCCAGTGACAGGCCCAGTGATCGGCCTGTTGAGCGATCAAGTGAGCGGCCTGTTGAACGGCCGATGGATCGTCCCAGTGGCGAGCGGCCCAGCGAACGGCCGATGGCGGATCGGCCTATGAGTGATCGACCTATGGGCGATCGGCCGGATCGCGAGCCGCGCCGCGACTATCAAGATCGGAGTGATCGGCGTGATGACCGTGGAGATCGCGGAGACCGTAGCGACCGGCGCGATGACCGAGGTGGCGAGCGAAGTGATAGAACTGATCGCGGCGGCGAACGTGGGGATCGGGCTTTCAACGATGGACCCCGCAATGATGGGCCGCGCGAAGATCGGGCTCGGCCTGATGCAGTACGGCCTGATGCTGGGCCGCAGAATGATGGTGGTGAGGGCGGCAATGGTGGAGGCGACCGGCGTGATGATCGCGGTGGTGAACGCGGGTTCAATTCATACAACCAGGGCGCGGGTGGGGGTGGCGGAGGGCAGTACGGGATGAGTGATCCGTATGGTGATCGTTTCCGTCGCAAAAAGAAGCGGCGGCGCGGGGCGGGCAGTGGACCGGGCTTTGGTGGCGGCAGTGGTGGTGGCGGCGGTGGTGGCAACTACAACAACCAGCCGCATAGCGGTGCTCCCAATCGCGCGCAGCGATTTGATCCGACGCTGCCGACGGATGAAGAACTTGAACGCGAGGCAATTGAACTTGAGCGGGCGATTGCGAACGCTGATCCGGCGAGCTTGGCGCAGACGCTGCATGCCAACGAGTTGCAGGACATGACGCTGCCGCAGATTCATGATCTGGCGGAGAAGGAAGGCTTCACTGACTACCAGAGCACGCCCAAGCAAGAGTTGATCTTTAAGGTGCTCAAGGCGCGTGCGGGTCGGCAAGGGCTTTTGATTGGCGAAGGCACGCTGGAAATCATGCCCGATGGATTTGGTTTCTTGCGCAGCCCTGAGCAGAGCTACTTGCATGGTCCTGATGACATTTACGTGAGTGCATCGCTGATTCGCAAGCACGGGCTGCGTCGCGGCATGCAGGTGCGCGGATGGATTCGGCCTCCGAAGGACAATGCTCGCAACTTTGCGCTACTGAAAGTTGATGCGGTGAATGGGCGCGATCCCAAGTTCATCTCGAAGCTGGTGAACTTTGAAGATTTGACGCCTTTGCATCCTGAGCGGCGGTTTGTTTTGGAAACGGCGCCCGATGAGATTGAGTGCCGGATCGTGGACTTGGTTGCGCCGCTTGGATTTGGGCAGCGTGCGCTGATTGTCGCACCGCCGCGAACTGGTAAGACGGTGCTACTGCAGAAGCTGACCAAAGCCATCAGCAAGAACTTTCCGAAGGCGAAGGTGATTGTGCTGCTGGTTGATGAGCGGCCTGAAGAAGTGACGGATTTCCGCCGGAATGTGACCAGCGGCGTGGAAGTGGTTGCGAGCACGTTTGACGAGCAGAGCCACCGGCACGTGCAGGTTGCGGAGATGGTGATTGAGAAGGCCAAGCGGCTTGTGGAGTGCGGCGAGGATGTGGTGATCTTCCTCGACAGCATTACGCGGTTGGCGCGTGCGTATAACAGCGAGACCAGCAACAGCGGCCGCATCATGACGGGTGGTCTTGATGCCAACGCGCTGCAGCGGCCCAAGAAGTTCTTCGGTGCGGCTCGCGCGATTGAAAAGGGCGGCAGCCTGACGATCATCGCGACGGCACTGGTTGACACGGGCAGCAAGATGGATGAAGTCATCTTCGAAGAGTTCAAGGGCACGGGCAACAGCGAGTTGCACCTTGATCGCAAGTTGATGGACAAACGCATCTATCCGTGCATTGATATTCCCGCAAGCGGTACGCGGCGCGAAGAGCTGCTGCTTGACCCCAAGGAACTGGAACTTGTGCACCGGCTGCGCAAGGTGCTTGCTGATATGAACGTCGTCGAAGCGATGGAACTGATGAAGGGCAAGTTGAAGAAGGTGAAGACCAACGCGGAGTTCTTGATGACGATGGCGATGGGGTGAGAAGTAGGCATGGGGCACTAGGCATTGGGCATTAGGGACTGGGCATTAGGGTCGAGGCACTTCGCATCGGCGCGGGGTCTGGTGTGATCGTGTCTCACAGTTTTGGTTTAGCCTAGTTGTTCGAGGGCTTGGTCGACGTTTTTCACTTGCGTGATTTCGATTGCCAACTGTTTGGCAAGCATCTTTGCATCTTTGCTGACGGGGCAGAGGACTCGCGCGCAGCCTAGGCGGGCGGCTTCGCGGATGCGTTGCTCGAGGTGTGGGACGCTGCGGATTTCGCCGCTTAAGCCAACTTCGCCCAGGGCGCAGGTTCGCGGGGCGATGGGTTTGCGGTAGTGTGCGCCAGCGATGGCGAGAAGCAGTGCGAGGTCGCTGCTGGGGTCCAAGACTTTGAGGCCGCCGACGCTGCTGGCGAAGATGTCGCGGTCGGCGAGTCGCAGGCCGGCGTGTTGCTCGAGCACGGCGATGAGCATGGCCATGCGATTGGAGTCAAGGCCCGAGCATTTGCGTTTGGCGGCGCCGAGGAAGCCGGTGGCGGTCAAGGCTTGGACTTCGACCATCATGCAGCGTGTGCCGGTCATGATGGGGGAGAGAACGCAGCCGGGGCGCGGGGTGTCGTGGGCACTGATGGCGGCGATGATGCCGCCTTCTTCGATTTCGCGCAGGCCTGTGCCGGTCATTTCGAAGAGGCCGATTTCGAGCGTGCTGCCGAAGCGATTTTTGACGCTACGCACAACGCGGTGGCTGTGGGCGCGGTCACCTTCGAAGCTCAGAACGACATCGACGAGGTGTTCGAGCAGGCGCGGGCCGGCGAGTTGACCGTCTTTGGTGACGTGACCAACGAGAACGACGGCGATGTTGGCCATCTTGGCGAGATAGACGAGTTCAGCGCAGCAGCGGCGGAGTTGCGTGACGCTGCCGGGAGCGGCGGTGATGTCGCCGCGGTAGATCATTTGCACGGAGTCGATGACGAGCACGCGCGGCTGGACTTTGCGGGTTTGCTCGACGATGCGGGCGAGGTTGGTGTCGTGGAGGAGGAAGAGTGACGAAGTGACGGAGTGCGAGGGGGAAGTACCTGAGTACCGAAGAGACGAAGTACCGGAGGAAACGCGCTTCGATGTCCCGGCGGCATCGGGGGGCGAAAGTTCTGATTCATTGAAGGCGATGCGTTTGGCGCGCATCGCGACTTGTTCGACGCTTTCTTCGCTGCTGACGTAGAGGACTTTGGTGCCTTGGCTGGCCCAGGCGCGGGCGGCTTGCAGCAGCAGGGTGCTTTTGCCGATGCCGGGTTCACCGCCCACAAGTACGGCGCTGCCGGGAACAAGGCCAGCGATGGTGACGTTGTTGACGAGTGATGTGCCGAGGGTGCGATCAAATTCGCGAAGGCTCGTGGGCATTCGTTCGACGGTTGCGGGAGCGGCGTCAACGTCGGAGAGTGCGACGGCTCCGGTTGCGGGCGCGCTGGCGAGGGCTTGGGCGTCGTCTGCATTGGTTTCGCGCATGGATTGGACTTGCGTCCATGCGAGAGCGCTCATGCGCTGGGGGTCTTTCTCGCTGGATGGATCGATGGTGGACTCTTCGAGTGAGTCCCAGGTGTTGCAATCGGGGCACTTGCCCATCCAGCGCTGTTGGGTTGCGCCGCAGTTTCGACAGATGAAGACCTTGCGCACTTTGGCCATACTGCAGGTTATCGAGCCAGTTGGAGGACGCGAAGGTACGGTTGTGACGACTGCAAGTTGGTCCCGCGAGCGTGGTGCCTCATAACGCAGGCGAGAGCGGTCGATGTTTGGAGCGTGCGAAATGACACTTTCAAGACATTGCCGCGTTCATCGCGTTCAGGCATTATCCTGGGGCCAGGGGTTGCCGTGATGCGACGCATGCGCGTGTTGCCCAAGTTCATCTTGATTGCGATGTGCTTTGCGCTGCCGCTGGGATGGTTGCTGACGTCATACGTGCGCGAGCTTGACAGCAAGATTGCGTTCAATGCGAAAGAGATTGAAGGGGTGAAGTACATTTGCGGTTTGGTGCCGATCATGCGGGTACTAGAGCGAGGCGATGGCGCAACGCCCAAGGAAGTGGAGAGCTTGCGCGAAGCGGCAAGGGTAATGGACATCATTGATGGCAAGTATGAAGCACTGCTGCAAACCAGCGGGCGCTGGACGACCATCAGTGCGAAGCTGACGACGGTGAATCCGCGTGAATATGGCGAACTGCTGGGAGAAGTCAGTTCGCTGGTTGCACACGTGGGTGATACGTCGAACTTGACTCTGGACCCGGAACTGGACACCTTTTACTTGATGAACTCGATCATCGTGACGCTGCCGGCGATTGTGCAGAATACGAGTGATGTGCATGAGCTGATCGAGGACAAAGAGTTGAAGGCGAATGACAAACTGCGAGCGGTTGGAGCCATTGAAGAACAGTGGCAAGCGACGGTGCGCGGGTTGCGGGTCGCGACGCGAACGAGGCCTGGATTGACGCCGATGTTTGAGCCGCGCATTGAGGACTTGAGCGCGAAGCTTGGCATGCTGTCCAAGGTTGCCGAAGTATCGCAAGAGGACGTCGTGGCATTCACGGATTCAGTGTGGTCTCTGTATGAAGAATGCGCGACGCAGCTTGAGTTGCTGGTTGCGCAGCGCGTGGCGGACTATGAAGCAACGCAGCGTGTGGTGGTTCTCGTGACGGCCGCCGGCGCTGCTCTTGCCGTGTACTTTGCGCTTGCGCTGGTGGCCGATGTTCGCCGAACTGTGCGGCGGATTGGGTATGTGTCGCAGGAGCTTGATGCGGGGCGATTCGCAGACTTGACGGCGACGAGTACCGACGAGATTGGCGAAGTGGCTACGAGCGTGGCTAGCATTGCGCAGCGCTTGAAAGTTGAGCGCGACAAGTTGGCGCAGGAAGTTGTCTATCGTGTGCAAGTTGAAAGCGAGCTGCGCGCGAGCGAGCAGAAAACGCGTGAAATGGCGAATGCGATGGCGGCAGTCGTCATGCAGACGGATGTGAATGGGAATGTGACGTTTGTCAATCGCTTTGCGACTGAACTCTCGGGGCACAACGCGAGTGCGTTCTTACATGACAATCGGCAGTATGTTATTCACGAGGATGATGTGGCGCGCGTGCAGTACATACTTGCGCGTGCTGTCGCGGAAGCCAAGCCGTTTGAGATGCGATATCGCATGCAGATAACCAGCGGCGAGTATCGCTGGCTGCTTGAACGCGGCATGCCTCTCCTTGACGCCAATGGTGTGTTTTCCGGCTTGATTTGCTGTGCGACAGACATGACCGACGTCATCATGGCGGAAGACCACCTGCGTTGGCAAGCGGCGGAACTTGAGAAGGCAGTGGAGAAAGCCGAGAGCGCGAACCGGGCGAAGAGCAATTTCCTGGCGAATATGAGCCATGAAATTCGCACGCCCATGAACGCGATTCTGGGGTACTCAGACTTGCTGATGGATCCGCATTTGTCAGTCGATGACCGCGCGAGCCATGTGCAGACGATTCGGCGCAACGGCGATCACCTGCTGACGATCATCAATGACATTCTGGACATCAGTAAAATCGAAGCGGGCGAGATGCATGTGGAACGCATCGCGTGCGAACCCATGCATCTTATTGAAGAAGTGCGATCTCTCATGCAAGCACGGGCGCGAGATCGCAACTTGACGCTGAACGTGACGATGCACACGCCCATTCCCAGCAGCGTGATGAGCGATCCGCATCGCATTCGCCAGGTGCTTATCAACCTGGTGGGCAATGCGATCAAGTTCACTACTCGGGGCAGCGTAAGCATCGGCGTGCGGGTCCAAGGTCCTGATAGTCTGCGGTTTGATGTGACTGACACGGGCATTGGCATGTCTGAAGCACAAATCAGCAAGCTATTCAAGCCGTTTGCACAGACAGATGACAGCATGTCGCGCCGATTTGGCGGCACGGGCTTGGGCCTTGCAATCTGCAAGAAGCTTGCGAGCATGTTGGGCGGCGATGTGACGGTGACGAGTGCGGAGGGCACCGGCAGCACCTTCACGTTCGTTATCAACGCACCTGCGGCGGCGAATGCGATCATTATCGCGGCTCAAAGTGCCGTAACTGCACCGGTCGCGACACTTCCAGCGGCGTCAAGCACTTCCGCCAACAGCAAACCGCTCGCGGGTTTGCGGATACTGCTCGCAGAAGACGCGCTTGACAACCAGCGACTCATTGGGCATCACTTGCGAACTGGCGGAGCGGAGGTGACGCTCGCGGAGAACGGGCGGATTGCGCTCGATGCAGCGACTGCGCAGCGTGATGCGAACACGCCGTTTGATGTCATCTTCATGGATATGCAGATGCCGGAGATGGATGGGTACACCGCGTCAACGTTGCTGCGCGAACGTGGTTATACCAAACCCATCATCGCGCTGACTGCACATGCGATGGCGGATGATCGCGAGCGATGTATTCGCAGCGGCTGCGATGACTTTCTGACCAAGCCGGTTGACAAGAGCACACTACTGGCACTTGCGGCGAAATGGAAAGTACAACCCGCGCGGCAGGCAGCATGAATGACACAGGTTCAACATTTGCAGACAACGAATCGATATCCACCAATCTTTTTTCAGATATGACCGAACGTACGAGCAGATGACGGGGTCGCGACCAACGACAGAAAACTCATGAGTTCGACGACTGACTACATCATCTTCATCGCGGCTTGCACGGGCGTGTTTGCGTTTGTGCAACTGGTTATGCGCCGCACGCATACGCGGCGGAGCTTGCCTTGGTGGTCGTGGGCGGTGTTGGGTATCATTCTCGGGCCGACGATCTATATTGCACGCAAGCACGAACATGACAAGCAGCTTGATTTGGAACACACGGTGAGCGGCATGGGGCCCACGTACGTGGAAGAACTGATCAATGCGGATTACTTGCAGCTTTCGCTTGCTACCGCGCCCGATGACGCGACGTATCTGCGGCTCATCGAAGAGCAGAAGCGCTGGCTGGAACTCAATACCGGCATCGCAGATATCTACACGATGACGATGACCGACAAGGGCATCCCGGCGTTGCTGCTCGATTCGGAAACTGACTACAACCGCGACGGCAAGTATGAGGGTGAGACAGAAGCTCGTACGGACATTGGCGAACTTTACGAGGAAGAGGATGCCTCGCTCCTTCAAGCATTTGAAGGCAAAGCGAGATTCAATTCCGACATTTTCACCGATCGCTGGGGCACGTGGATTAGTGCAAGCTATCCGGTTTTCAATGTCGATGGCACTGTCCACTCGGTCTTTGGGATTGACTTCCCCGCTTCGTCGTGGGTTACAGCGATGGCCGAGGCGCGCCGGGCGGTGCTGCTCGTGGGCGGCGTGATGGTGCTGCTGCTGCTGGGTGTTGCGGGGCTGTACGTGATCATGGGCGAGATGATTCGTCAGCAGGAAATGCAGAAGGAACTGGCGGAGAGTCATGCGCAGAACGCCCGCGCGCTGGCTGATGCACGCAGCGAGTTTCTGGCGAACATGAGCCACGAGATTCGCACGCCTATGACGGCGATTTTGGGTTATGCGGATTTGCTGGTGCATGAAAAGTCGCTGAGCGAGGAAGATCGCCGGGGACACATCGAAACGATCAAGCGCAACGGCGAGCACTTGCTGGGGCTTATCAACGATGTGCTGGACTTGTCGAAGATTGAAGCGGGCAAGATGGAAGTCGAGCCGACCCGGTGCAACCCGATTGAAGTGATAAACGACGTGCTGAGCCTGCTTGCGCTCAAGGCACGCGACAAACAGCTTGAATTGCGAGCCGACTTTGCATTCCCGCTGCCTGCGATGATCACCAGTGACGCCCTGCGGCTGCGGCAGATCATGGTAAATTTTGCCGGTAACGCGCTGAAGTTCACGAAGCAAGGCAGCGTCACGATTCGTGTAAGTCACGATGCAACCAAAGCGATGATCAAGTTTGAAGTGATTGACACGGGCGTGGGCATGACTCCCGCGCAGATCGCCAAGTTGTTTGGCGCGTATACACAGGCTGATGCAAGCACGGCTCGTCAGTTTGGCGGCACGGGTCTGGGGCTGAACATCTCCAAGCAACTTGCGAAACTGCTTGGCGGCGATGTCATCGTGACTAGTGAGCTTGGCAAGGGCAGCGTTTTCAGCGTCACCGTCGGCACGGGCGATCTGTCGAATGTCGCCATGCTCACGCAGATGCCGGCTCGTGGCAGCGCTGGCAACGCGAGCGGCTCGCAGAGCAAGGTTTCGCTTGATTGCAAGGTGCTGCTCGCCGAGGACGCGGTTGATAATCAGCGGCTGGTCAGCTTCCTGCTTCGCAAGGCCGGCGCGCAGGTGGAGATTGCGGAGACAGGTCTGCAAGCCCGAGACTTTGCTCGCGAGGCACTTGCGAAGGGCGAGCCGTTTGCGATCGTGCTGATGGACATGGAAATGCCCGAGATGGATGGCCTGACCGCGACGCGCGAGCTGCGCGCGGGCGGCTACACGCTGCCCATCGTCGCACTCACCGCGCACGCCCTTGCAAGCGAATTTGACAAAGCCAAGACGGCGGGTTGCGATGACTACCTGACCAAGCCAGTGGACAAAGTGAAGCTGGTGGCGACGGTGGCGAAGTTCGCGGCCCAAACACTGCCCTTCCGCAAAGCGGCGTAGTTCTTACACGCTCAAACACATCACCACATCGTGGGCAATAGCACGCTCTCGCCCGACGCATAGATCTGCGCGCTCGTACTTCCTCGCCAGCAATTCGTCCGACGCCCGCTACACTTGCACTCACAGTCCCGCCCGCCCTTGCGCGATATCCGCGCTGTTTGGAGGTTCTTTTCATGACCAAGATGCAGTCCGCTCCCAGCAAGCCCCTCGCGGACATCTCCAAGCTCGCCAGCCTCTGGCCCACCGCTCAGCAAATCGGCGACAAGCCCATGATCTGGGTCAATGGTCGCATGGTCCCCAAGAGCCAAGCCATGGTCAGCGTGTATGACCACGGCCTGCTCTACGGCGACGGCATCTTTGAAGGCATTCGCGTCTACCGCGGCAAGATCTTCAAGTGCGAGCAGCACATGGATCGCCTGTACGCGTGTGCCGACAAGATTCATATGAAGATTCCCATCTCGCGCGACGAGATGATCGCAGTGCAGCGCCACTGCATTGAAGTGAACGGATTCCAGGAAGGCTACATCCGCCTGGTCGTCACGCGCGGCTTTGGCACGCTGGGCCTTGACCCACGCCGCTGCCCAGTGCCAGGCGTGATCTGCATCGCCGACCAGATTCGGCTGTACGCCCCCGAGTTTTACGAAGAGGGCATGCGGGTTGTGGTTGCCAAGCGGCCCAAGACTCCGCGCGTGTGCCTCGATCCGCGCGTCAAGAGCCTCAACTACCTCAACAACATCCTCGCGAAGGTTGAAGCTATCGACGCAGGCTGCGATGAAGCCATCATGCTCTCGACCGATGGCTGGGTGACTGAGTGCACGGGTGACAACATCTTCATCGTGAAGGACGGCGTGGTCTATACGCCGCCTCACACCACGGGCAACTCGGGCAGCCTTGAAGGCATCACCGAGCGATTCGTGCGTGAAGACCTGTGCAACGCATGTAACGTGAAGTGTCTCGTCAAAGAGATGCGCCTGGAAGAAGTGCTCAAGGCTGACGAAGTTTTCCTCACTGGCACGGCTGCGGAAATCATCGCGGTGAACGCCATCGACACCGACGGCCCAGGCACCGGCCCGCGCGTCATCATCGGCAACGGCAAGGAAGGCCCCATCACCAACAAACTCCGCAAGAAGTTCCGCGAGATCGTGACGAGCGATCATGTGCCGGAGGATTGAGAACTGGTTCAACGCATAAAACAAGAAACGCCCGACAACTGCTTGTCGGGCGTTTTTTCTTTGATGGATGAAGAACGGGCTGGTTTCACCGCCGACGGCGAATTGCAATACCAGCACCCAAACCCAGCAGCACCATCGCGCTGGGCGAAGGAATAACAACCGACATGTCCAGCACGTTTGCACCGAACGATCCGATGCGGGTCGCGCGCCCAGTATTCAAGTCGATTCTGCTCAGGTCCCAACCCGCGGTGGGATTATTGAAAATGTCATGCGACATAAACGCCACGCCGGTTGCGTGGCTGATATCAAACCCCGTTCCCGCGCTGTCATTAAGAAGTGAATTGGTCACATGCCGACCATTGGCGTTCATCGCGCCGGTATCAGGACTCGGCGTGCCGTTTACGCCGCCGATGCGAGTCAGAAAGCCCGTGTTGAAGTCTGAACCGTACAGCGTCGTGGTGCCGTTGGTTAGACGCGAGTATGCGATGCCTTGAATGATCGGATTGAAACCAAAGTTGGAGTCACCCACCGCGTACGCCACTGCACCATCTTCTGCGATGAGCGCACCAGTCACGGGACTGAATCGAAAGTTGTTGCGTGACTGCCCGCCAGTCACGATGCGCACCGTGTCCGTCACCGGATCGAGATCCATCGACACGCGCAGCGGCCACGCGAAGTTGGGCACCGTGCCTTCACCCACCAAACTGAGCTGGGCAGTCTGCAAGTTCACGGTGTACATGCCGTACGAACCTTGCGGGTCAACGCCAAACGCGTACAGCCGACCATCGGCGGGCCGAAAATCGATGGAACGGAGCGAACGCCCGGACGCAAGGCCCGAGAACGCACCGATATCGACGAATGTGCTGGGTGAAGCAGTATCGAAACGGATCAACCGTTCACCTTCCACGTTGAATTGGGACGTCATGCCGTACGCAAGTTCGGCGTGAACAGCATGAGACGAAAGCACGAACACCGCCCCGAAGGCGGCTGACACAAAAGAATTCTTCACGGGTTCCCCTTCTCTCTAAAGGTGCTCCAGAATGGATGCGGGAAGTTGTACGCAAGCCGGTGGATAATCGGTTGCACGCAAAATCTGTCGTCCGCAAATTCTTGGGCGTATTAATACCAATCGCATCCACAATACCATCATCCCATCGGGCTTACCTCGCAAACCAGGAGTTCTCATGGCTGTCGTCAATAACTGGATGAGCTGGGAAGGTGGTTTCGACCTCGTTGCGCTGACCCAAGCTGGCTTGCCCATGCCCAACGTCATTGTCCATGTCGCTCGCATGGTGCATACGCCTGTGGGCAGTGCGCCGGCGGGCATGATTCTCATTCCCAACGCGCAAGGTGCGCCCGAAGTCATGGGCTTCGTCAGCCCCGATACCAAAATCGCTTCGTACTTTGGTCCCAAGATCTTCGCGGGCACGCCCTTCGAACAAGCACCAGTTTTGCAAGGCACGATTGACATCGCCACGAGCTTGCCGAGCAGCGTGAGCGCCACGGTCAAAGTCGCTGGCATCACGGTCGTTGCGACGATTTCGGGCCTGGGCGCACTCACCAGCGACGTTCGGCCTCCCGCCGCCATGCCGTCCTTCTCGCAAATGGTGCTTGAAGCAATCGCGACAGGCGCCTCGCTCACCAAGAACGGCCAGAACGTGCCGCTGATCATTCCGCCGGTTGGCATCTCTGGCGGCCCCGCAGCCGTCTGGAGCGCGACGGGCATCTACACGCGATAAACAGCCCGCGGATAGTTGTACAAACAGCTCGCAAGCAAAAACCCCGGTTTTTCGGGCGAGGTTGTCTGAGGCGAAGACGACCAACTACCGAATTTCTCATTGACTTCTCTGCAATATCAACGATGATGCGGACCCAGAAGGCCGCAGTTCGCGAAAGGCAGTTGTATCTACTAGTCGTGAAAGTCAGTCCCCAAAGTCTTCTGGGAACTCGCGGAGGTTCAGATGAATCGTGCGCTCGTGTTGCTTTGTCTTTCTGGTATCGCTCCTGCTTCGCTTGCTCAATCCATTGACCAACTGCACCACGCCACCGAGCGCATGGGCGTGCATCATGTTTGCAACACATCGACGTGCGGCAAGGCCAACGCACTCCGCATGCGCATGGAGATGGGTGAGATCGTGACCGACGCCGACGAAGGCCCCGTTGGCTCCTTCACGCGGCGCGAGGCCTTCAGCGATACTGATCTCATCAGCGTTGACCTCGACATCGACATCGCCCCCGCGCCCAGTCCGTTCATCACGGGCACCAACGACATGGTCGTGCGCAGCAACGTCAACGGGTTGACGCAGTTCACCTTTATGCTTCGCCGGCAATACACGATCACTTCCGTCACGGTCAACGGCGTCAGCGTGACGGCCCCAGGCCTGCCCGCCAACAACTCCTACGCGCGCACCGTCACGCTCAACCGCGCGTACAACGCGGGCGAGCAGTTCACCATTCGCATCGCTTACAACGGCGTGCCGGCGAACGTCGGACTGGGGTCCATCAACTTCACCACGCAAGCGGGCGTGCCTGTCATGGCATCACTCAGCGAGCCGTACTACGCCGGCACATGGTGGCCCGTGAAAGATGGCGATGTCTTCCAGCCCGGCAACAACACCGACAAAAGCATCGGCCGCATCTCCATCACCGCGCCCGACAACCTCAAGAGCATCAGCAACGGCTTGCTCGAAAGCACCGATGTGCCCGCCGCAGGTAAACGCCGCTACCGCTGGCGCACCAACTACCCCACTGCTACTTATCTGTACGCTTTCGGCACGACAAACTACAACCAGTGGACTGTTCCGTACAACTATCCACTGCCCGGCGGCGGCACTGGCACCATGCCCGTGCAATTCAGCATCTATCCGCAGAGCGACACCGCAGCCAATCGCGCCGCATGGGAACGCACCGTGCAAATGCTCGCCACCTTCCGCCCGCTCTTTGGCGAATACCCATTTATCAACGAGAAATACGGCATTTACCAGTTCCCCTTCGGCGGCGGCATGGAGCACCAGACGTACTCGGGCCAGGGCAGCTTCGGCGAGTCGCTAAGCGCTCACGAACTCGCGCACCAATGGTGGGGCAATGCCATCACGTGCAAAACCTGGAACGACATCTGGCTCAATGAAGGCCTCGCGAGTTACAGCGAAGTGCTGTGGGCGGAATTCCAGCCCGGCAGCAGCGGCGCCGCAGCTCGCAACAGTGCCATCAACGCGCGGCGCCCCAGCACGACCAATGACTCGGTCTATGTCTACGACACCACGAGCGTGAATCGCATTTTCAGCGGCACCTTCACATACAACAAGGGCGGCTGGGCCATGCACATGCTCCGCGGCATCTTGGGTGACGCAGCCTTCTTCCAAGGGCTCAAGGACTATCGCAGTTCGTTCGAAGGTTCTGCCGCGACCACCAACGACTTCCGCGACGCGCTCGAAACCAGCAGCGGCGTGGAACTCAACCCGTACTTCGACGCGTTCATCTACGGCATCGGCGCGCCGGTCTACACCGTCGGCTCCACGATGGTGAACATCAGCGGCCAAAACTACGCCCGTATCTCGCTGCGGCAGACGCAGCCCACCAACTACGGCGCGTCAGGCGTCTTCGCCATGCCCGTGCAACTTGCCCTCGCAACTTCCAGCGGCACCAGCGTCGTGACATTGCAAAACACCGCTCGCACGCAGCACTATCTGGTGCCGGTGCCCGCCGCCGTCACGGGCATCACCGTCGATCCCAACAACTGGATTCTCAACGATGGCACATCACCCGAAATATACGTGAATGGCCCGGCGAAGATCGTCACCGTCTCGCCCGCGCCTGGCGCATCACTCCTTCAAAGCGTCGGCAACACTGCCTTCGCGATCACATTCAGCGAGAGCGTGCTCGCGAATGCGTCAGGCTTCACGCTCGTCGGTCCCAGCGGCCCTGTCGCGACCAGCTTTGGATTGATGAGCAGCGTTGCAACGCTGACGACCACTGCTCCGCTCACGCCGGGCGCGTACACGCTCACGATCGCGAGTTCCGCCGTGCCCACGCTCGCCGCCAACATAAACCTCGACGGCGAATTCACAACCACGCTTCCATCAGGCGATGGCCTCCCAGGCGGCAACGCCGTCTTCGCCTTCACCGTCCTCGGCTCGCCTTGCACCGACATCGACTTCAACAACAACGGTGTTTTCCCCGAAGATCAAGATGTCGTCGACTTCTTCGACACGCTCGCTGGCGGCGCATGTGCAGGCTGCGACAGCATCGACTTCAACGGCAATGGCGTCTTCCCTGAAGATCAGGATGTGGTTGACTTCTTCAACGTGCTCGCGGGCGGCAGTTGCTGACCGAGAACTTTTGGCACAAACAGACATCTTTCAGAACGCCCGCCGCACAAAAATTGGCGGGCGTTTTTCGTTTCTGTCGCTTCTTACAACATGAAGATTTCCGTCGTCACCTCGCTTTTGCTCGCCTCCCCCGTCTTGGCCCAATGCACGGGCACATTCGTACAGTCCCCCATGTCCGCCGTTGGCGTCGATCGCCGCGTGCTGGGTACCGCACTATGGGACCCTGACGGCGCAGGCCCGCTCACGCTGACACCCGTCATCGTCGGGGATTTTGAGACCACCGGCACGCAGCCACTCTCGCGCGTTGGGATGTGGAACGGCAGCGCGTGGGTAAATCTGGGAGCGGGCTTTGACACCTCCGCACAGTGCGTCCATGTCACTGGGTCCAATCAACTCTTCGTTGGCGGCACCTTCACCACTTCGGGTGCAACTTCCGTCAGTCGTATCGCTCGCTTCGATGGCACCAACTGGCAGCCACTGGGCACGGGCACAAACAGCACCGTGTTCGCCATCACCTCTACGCCCAATGGCGCAATTTACGCTGGCGGATGGTTCACGCGAGCAGGGAGCGCGTTCAACTCGCGCGTTGCGCAGTTTGTCAACAATCAGTGGTTCGTTCCGGGCGGGCAGCCATCCAACGACTGGGTGTGGGATCTCACCTCCCGCCCTAACGGCGTGGTCATCGCAGGCGGTGCATTCTCCTTCATGGGCTCGACCAGCGCCTTCAAGCTCGCGCAGTTCAATGGCGTCAACTGGAGCACCGTGGGCGGCAGCCTCACCAACGGCTTGGAGGTCTACGAGACATTTCTCATGCCCAACGGCGACCTGATCATCTCCGGCAACTTCACGCAGGTTAACGGCGTGAATGCGAAGAACGTCGCACGTTTCGATGGCACGCAGTGGCACCCTATGGCAGCGGGCTTCGATAGTAACGCGCGGGACTTTGCCGTCATCGATGGCGTTCTCTACGCCGCCAACGCTGTGCCGACAGGTACGCCCTTCGCCTCCAACGTGCTCAAATGGGAAGGTGGCGCATGGAACGTGGTAGCGACGGCCAATGGCACGATCTTTGAACTGCTCGCCCTTCCTAATGGCGACCTGCTTGTCGGGGGACAGTTCACACAGTTCATGGGCCAGCCCGCGCAGAATATCGCCATCTTCCGTCCCGGGTGCGCGTGCGACAGCATTGACTTCAACCGCAACGGCGTCTTTCCGGAAGATCAAGATGTCATTGACTTCTTCAACGTGCTCGCCGGCGCTGCATGCGGCACCTGCAGCGACATCGACTTCAACAACAACAGTGTCTTCCCTGAAGACCAGGATGTGATTGACTTCTTCAACGTGCTTGCAGGCGGGACCTGCCAGTGATGCGGGTGTCAGTTTCCGCCGCAACTCCCCGGCTTCTTCCCGCACCCACAACTCCCGCTATGCACATGCCCGCCGCTGCTTGACCATGGCAGCCCCACACTCTTCTCGCCGCCAGTGGACGAGAACGTGCTCTGCTTGCGCACAAACGTCCGGCCTTTGCCGTCAGGATCGCTCACCGGCGCGTCGGCCTGGCTCATGGGGCGCAGCAGTTCAAGCACGGTTCCGTCATCGGCGATGTATTCGTAAAGTGGCATGATTCCCTCGCGAAACAAAGCGTCTCGCGAGAAATGATATCACGGCGTTGCACGTGGATTCGTGATCCATCCAAACGGCCGGCGCAGATCGTTCAAGCCCGGCGGTTCCATTCGTATCCAGCCGCGTTGCCCCGCCGCGTACAAGTCCCACGCGCGCGTATCGCCCGATTCTTCAACGAGCCGCTCGACACCAGAAGGTGGCTTGAAGACTGCCGCGTGACCTTCGAGGAAACCCATCGCCGACGCGCGGTTGTGCCGCGTCTCAAACTGGTCGTCGTTGGTAAACAGGCCGTCTTGATTCTCGGGGTTCGACGTATTGCCGTTGTAGAAGGGCGTTGACTCTTCGACAAACATCGGCACACCTGAAAATCGCGTGATTGCGAGCGTGGGCGTAGCAACTTCGGGCGGCTGCGCACTCAGCGTGAAAATGCCTGGCGTTGTCAGATATCCAACCTGTACCACCATGCCCAGGCGTGCGCCTTGCATGCGACGCATGAACGTGTAATCAAAGTCAACGCCCGACTGCCCGCCCCACAAGTTGTTGTTCGCCTGCGTCTCCTCGCCACGCGAATTGCGTCGCCGGTTTGTCGGGCATTCTCCAACCTTCTCCACGTTGTCCACGTACTTGTAAATCAAACCAGGGCCCGCACGGTTCGGATCGTCCTCTGCAGGCAATCTCGCCCAGACTGTGTAGTTTGCATTCGTCGGCCCCATCCGACGAATCGAATCCCAGATGATGTCCTTCGAGTCATTCGCGTAGAGATTCGTCGCCAGACCAAAGCTGCGGAGATTCGCCAGGCACTTGGTGAATCTCGCCTGTTCGCGCGCAGAACTCAACGACGGCAAGAGCAAGCCAATGAGAATCGCGATGATCGCGATGACCACTAACAACTCAATAAGCGTGAATGCTTGCCGTCGTGATTGCATCATCGCGAACCTCCCTGCATGATGTGAGAAAACCGAAAACTGCACGGCAGGCAAGAACAAGTTTCAGCCTGCCGCGCAGAGATGATGAGTACTCCGCCTTCGCGGAGAGGGAAACGAATTATGGGCACTGACCGCCAGCAAGAACGTTGAAGAAGTCAATCACGTCTTGATCTTCGGGGAAGACGCCGTTGTTGTTGAAGTCGATGTCCTGGCAGCCTGCGATGGCGTCGCAGGTGGCAGGGGTGCCGCCAGCGAGCACATCAAAGAAGTCGATCACGTCTTGATCTTCGGGGAAGACGCCGTTCTGGTTGAAGTCGATGGTGTTGCAACCAGCCACGCCCACCAGCGTGCCTTCGAGGACCACATCATCGATGTAGCCTTCGCCCAGCGACTCAGGGAACGCGCCTGCAGCAACGTTGATTTCAACGAACGCAGCGTACACGTCGTTCGGTGGTGCACCAAAGGCCGGTACGTTGAGTGTCGGCGTGCTGAAGAGTTGATACGCACCGTTGGTGCCGTTGGCAATCACGCCCAAGGGAGCCTGAGCCACGATGCCGCCCGCGCCGTTAAGAATGCGAAGTGCGTAGAACCCAACCGCGCCCGGGCCAAACGTGTAACGACCGCGGAACGAGAGTTTGAGCGTGCTGTTCTGCTCAAGTGAAAGACCGCCTTCATTCACCGTGTTCTGCGAGATGACTGCGTTGCCGCCGATGGCGGCCCCACCTGCCGCGACGAGGTAGTGAGCAAACTCGCCCGTGCGTGGGAACGCACTATCGCGCTGTGCGAGCGACGCTGCGCCGCCGCCTGCGCCGCGGTTCCAACCCAAGGCTTCAAACGCGCCACCGAAGCCAGCGGTTTCAAAGCCGCCGTTGAAGATGATGTTGGTGATGATTGGACAGGGGTTGGACGCGCACGTGGTGTTGTCTCCTTGATACGTGCCCGTGCACGCAGCTTGCGTGGTGATCGAGCAGACGTTGTCAACACAGCAGGCACCAGTCACGGGGGGCAGACAGGGGTTGCCGCTGCATGAAGTGCCATTGCCCAGATATGTGCCCGTGCAGTTGGCCTGCGTTGTGATGGAGCATGTCGTGCCCGTGCAGCAAGCACCAGTCACGATACCGCCGATCACGGAGCCGTCGATGATGACATCATCGATGAGTGCTTCAGCCGATGAACCGACAAACGCGCCGCCCGCGACGTTGAGTTCAACAAACGCGGTGTAGCTGTCGTTGGGAGCTGCGCCAATGGCAGGCACGGTCACAGGGCCGAGCGTGAAGGTCTGATACGCGCCGCCCGTGCCGTTCGTAATAACGCCCAGTGGCGTCTGAGCGACAATCTGGCCCGCGCTGTTGAGAATCCGCAGAACACGGAAACCAACACCGCCAGGTCCGAGGTTGTAGTTGCCGCGATACGAAACGCTCACGGTGCTTCCGCCCACGAGAGAGGGCAGGCCGCCATCCAAGACAGTCGATTGCGCAATCGACGCGTTCGCACCAATCCCGTTCGAACCCAACGCCACGAGTCGGTGGGCTGCCGAGCCGCTGTTTGCGCCGGTCAACACACGCTCGGAAAGCGAACCTGGAGCTCCTGAAACAGTTTCGGTCCAAGCCGCCGAATCGGTCGCGCCGCCGCTACCTGCATTTTCAAAGCTTCCGTTGGTGGCCAAATCGGCCCCCATCACCATCGCCGGCACACTCAGAAAAGTGCCTGAAACCAGACAAATCCACGCCTTTTTCATGATCGATTCTCCTCGATGCTCCCTGCTCCCCAGCACACCGAGACTCGTGTCACGGACACGCACACGAAAGTGTTGCAGAAACAGTTTCAGGCAGCCTAAGGGATTTTACCTATAATCACAAGGCCCGATTCCAATAATTTGGAACTTTTTCTGTACCAAGTACACACTGCTCCCCCAAAGCGGTGGAACGCATACGAAATACGACTGGATACCTACCAGCGTCACCCCAACAAACAAAGTCCTGCGACCCTTAGCCGCGCCACGCCCACTTCGTCGCTTGCAACGTCTCACGCACCACCTTCTCGTGCTCTTCGTACCCCTTCCGGCCCATCAATCCAAACGTCGCCTGCTTCCCCGTCTCCACCGCCGGCTGGTTGTACGCGTCCACGCCCAGCAGCAACCCCGCATACGCCGTCGCAATCTGCCACAGGTTGATGAACTGGCCCACGTGGTACTCGTCCACCTGCGGGAAGGTGATCGTGAAGTTGGGTCGCAGGCTTTCGACGAGCGCGTACTCGGTCGCACGCCGCTCAGCGTTGAGCAAGTCGCCCATCTTTTTGCCTTCCAGATATTGCAGCGCATCCACGCCCAGGCCCGTGGGAATCTCAACCTCGCGTGAGAACTTCTCAACCGCGACCAGGCCAATCACTTTGTCATTGGGCCCTTCGCGATACAACTGAATCTGGCTGTGCTGATCCGTCGCGCCCAGTGCCTTGATGGGTGTGAACCCCGCAAACACCTCGCGACCCTGCGTGTCCTTCTCCTTACCCAAACTCTCGGCCCACAACTGGCGGAACCAGTCCGCCAACAGATACAAGTTGTTGGCGTAAGGCATCATCACATGGTTTGGCTTGCCCTTGGCAGTACCCATCTCCACCAACATGCTCGCCAGCAGTGCCGCAGGGTTCTCCAGCATTTTCTCGCGACTACACGCCGCGTCCATGTCCTTCGCGCCCTCAAGCATCGCATCAATATCAATGCCGCACATCGCCGCACTGAACAAGCCAACAGGCGACAGCACACTAAACCGCCCGCCCACGCCATCAGGCACAGGCAACGTCAAGAACTTCTCGGCGTCGCAAATCTTCCGCATCGTGCCCTTCGCCGGGTCTGTCACCGCGACGATGTTGCCGCCATACGCACTGCCCAAACGCTTTTTGAGCATTTCGCGAATGATCATGAACTGCGCCGCAGTCTCTGCCGTTTCGCCGCTCTTGCTGATGACATTGAACAGCGTCTTCTCGACGCCGCCGTTTGCTTCGCACAGATCCATGATGCTGCCGAAGTACGCGGGATCGACATTGTCAATCACAAACAGCCGCGGGCCGTTGCGCTTGCCACCAGCGGATGTACTGCCCATCATGTTCCACGTGGGCGAATTGAGCGCACTCTGCACCGCGATGTTTCCCAGCGCGCTGCCGCCAATGCCCAGCACCACCATGTTCTCGAAGTTGCGCTGCTTGCACGCACTCACGGCGGCCTTCACGCCGCGCACATGCTCGCCGCGCATCGGGTCATTCGTCAGCTCGCGCCACCGCTCCCAGCCCGTGCCGCGAGTCTGCGCCAGCTTGCGCGTAGCAACAGTCGCCGCCGCACTAGCGGGCGAGTTGCCATCAAAGAAACCTTCTTCCAAACCATGTTCCGCGACGCGATCTTCAAGGCAGTTGGCAAAGTCGATGTGCAGCATGTCCCGAAAGTAGGCTAGCCACCAACGAGCCACCGACCCGCCGCTCTGGGCGGATCGGTGGATCGCCCCTGCAACCCCACTTTCACACTCGCTCCGCCTTAGCCCGCCTCCCCAACCACCACGCCACCCCCGCCCACACCCCCGCGGTCGCAACACCCAGCCACGCTGTTCCCGCAACACCCAAGTTCAGCGCCGCATGCAGCGACGCCGACGTCGCATCGCCGCCGCGATACACGAACGTATCGATAATCGCCTTCGCCTTGTACTTCTGCTCACGCGGCACATTCGTCCACAGCATGTCGCGACACGGCCGCGTCACGCCGTACTCACCCACGCGCCGCACAATCATCACCCCCACCACCATCGCAAACGTCGGGCTCATTGCGACCGCCGCGAATCCCACCATCATCAGGAGCGGCATCGACACGAGCAACACACCGAACCCAAATCGCTTAAAAAGCCGACTGAAAATCAGCATTTGCAAAACCAGTGACGCGGCCTGCACCCAGAAATCGATCGTGCTGAAATACGCCACACGCTCATCACGATTCGCAAACGCGCTGTTCACGAGCTTGAGCTGCTCCACGTATAAAAACGTACTCACCCACGTCAGCAGCAACACAAACAACGCAACGCCCAGCAAATATCGCGACGTCGCGACCGCAACAAACCCGCTCCACATGCCGCCACCCAGCGCAGCATCGCGATCCTTCGCCACCGCCGCACTCATGCTTTCGCCTTCTATCACCGGCGCCCGGCGATGCAGCCCAAGCAGCACCATCATCGCAACCAGCGACAACGCGAGCAACCCCGCCGCCACAAGCAGCAACGCAAACGCGCCGATGCGCGTCGCAAGCACACTGCCCAGCGCAGGCCCCGCGATGCCACCACACGACAAACCGGCGGCGATAAACCCGAACATGCGTCCCGCCTGCTCGCGCGTGAAGATGTCGGCCATGAGCGACCAGAAAACCGCGACGACAAATAAGTTGAAAACGCTGACCCACACGAAGTACGCGCGCCCCGCCGCGATGTGCGATGCCGAACCTTCTGCCGAGTACGAAAGCCACGCCCAGAAGGCGACCAAATTCAGACAGAAAAATCCATACACCCACGGCAAGAACGCCGTCCGCCGAAATCGCGACGTGAGCCACCCATACACCGGCTGCACCACCAACATCGCCGCGAACGTGCCCCAAAACAACTCGGCGATCTTGTCAAAGTCCCCCGCGCCAATGGCATCACGCACAGGCCGCAGCATCATGTACGCCGTGAACATGCAAAAGACAGTGCCAAACGCCGCCAGCAGCAGCGGCAGCTCAACCGGCTTGACCACAACCACGCGCGACAACCCGCGCACGAAAAAATCCCCGCGCTCCGCCAACGCACACACGCCTTTCGACCAATCCGCGTGGGCGGTGTACGCGTCAAGACGTGCTGAGTTACGCAACTTCAGCCGTCGAGCGTGCAACGATCAAGTATGATCGCGAACGTATCAATGACTATCTCATATCTCATCAGCCAAGCACCGGCACGGGCAGAAGTACAAATCCCAACAAGCTTGCTCGGCATTGCCGCCGGCATCGCTGTGCTGATTATTGCTCTTGGAGGTCTCGCTCTGCTACTGCAGAAATTGTTCGCAGTACGAACTGCTCCGCTGCGTGAATCAAGTTATCAACGTGTTGCGTCACTGTTCACGCCCGCTGAACTTCACTTCTACAACGTACTGCGATCCGCCGTGCAGCCCACCCATGTCATCATGGCCAAAGTCCGTATCGCAGACCTGATCAAACCAGTCGCCGCGGGTACAGCTTTCCGGTCTGCATTTAACAAAATTTCCGCCAAACACGCAGATTTCGTGCTGTGCGATGCACAATCCATGACGCCACTACTCGTAATCGAACTCGACGACGCATCGCACTCGCGCGAAAGTCGACTCGCTCGCGACGAATTCGTTGATCGCGTTTATGCCGACGCGCAGTTACCGATCCTCCACATCAAGGTCCGCGCCAGCTACTCGCCCACTGAACTTCGCGATCAAATCTCCATATCTCTCGATGCACCCGCTCAATCTCCGTGATACCTCACCCAATCTTTCTTATCACACTCACCGCCGCATACAACCCCGCCACCTTCTCCCGCTCATACGTCTGCGGCGCATACTTGTTGTTGAGCGGCTGCAACCGGATGCGCTCCACCGGCGACGCCGTCTTGTCGCGCGGGTCGGGTGCTTGCTCAAAGTACACGCGCTTGAACGTCGTCTGGTGATCAGGCTCAATCCGCACGAAGCAATCGCTGCCGCTGCGAACTTGCCTTGCGGGACTGAACACCACGACATCCCCCTCCACATACGTCGGCTCCATGCTGTCGCCCACCACGCGCGCCGCAAACGCGTCGGCATCGTGCAAATCAGGGCAACGCACATACTCATCTGCCACGCGCGCCGGATATCCCAAGTCCGTGAACTCCGTCGGATACCCCGCCGCCACACTATTAATCAGCGGCACCTCAAGCGGCAACGGCAGAGGCGTCGCATTCGTGTTCACATCAGGCGTGAGTCGCGACGCAAACTTCGCAAGTTCGCCACTGCGATACAGCTCATCAATCGAACCGTTCTTCGCGAGCATCGCGCGCAGTTGCTGCGTAGCCAAGCCATCACGCTGCATCGCCGCAACGTCTCGCTGCACATGCACGCCGCCCGCTTCCAAACTGCGCTGCCAGCGACCCGCCGTCAGCAACAAATCTGCCTGCATGCCCAGCACCAATTCGATTTTCGAAAGCACCTCGTCACCCGGCGCGGTGCGATGCCCGTTTTCTATCGCCGACAAATAGCTCTTCGCGCAGCCCACCGCGTCGGCCACTTGCGCCAGCGTCATGCCGCGTTGCTCACGAGCTGTTCGAAGCAAAATACCCACCCGTGCGGGTGCTGAGAACTGATTGCGGTCCGCTTCAGACATGGAAAACCCTCCTCGAAGCACCCTCACCGGTCGGCTGTGAATAAATCACGCGACGACTCACCGGAACTGTGCGCTGATTCTTGGTATATACCGTACATCACCCTTGCAAATCTGTCAAGAGCTGTGTAGATTATTCTCCATGTTCACTGTTTGGTGAACTATCGGTTGGAGACTGATAGGATTTGAATCCCCCGGAGGTGGTCCATGAAATCGGCGGCCAGTTCTGCAGCAGTAGCACAGCACACTGCCCTGCAAGTACTTACGGATGATCCATTGGCGCAGGACGCAACTTCTACCATCAGCCAACTGTGCGATCTGCGTCGCAGCCATCACCGCGATGTCGTTGACCGCATTGTCGAACGTGCTCAGGCCCTCCCCCCGCGCGAGCGGGCCATGGTCGAAGGGGTGTACCTCCGCCGGGCCAGCGCCGTCGAGATCGGCAAGGAGCTTGACATCCCGCCGCGCATCGTTCGCCGCGACGTCCGCGCCACCGTCCGCCGACTCATGGCACCGGTCTTCGGATACGTCCTTGTTCACCGCGACCGCTGGAGCGGCCACCGCCGACAAGTCGCACAGTTGTGTTTCATCGAAGGCATCAGCCTCCGCGCCGCCGCCAGCATGATCGGCCTGAGCTTTCACAAAGTTCGCCGGCACGACGAAGCCATCCGCCTGATGTTCGAAGCGTTTGAAGCGCAGCGTCGCCGAGCCTCATAAGTCGCAGTTCTCCAGTTACAGCGTCAAGCGTTGATCAGGATCGTTGGGGGGAGAAGAAACATGTCACACAAACCAAAGCGACCTCGTCGCACGCCTTGCGCGGCTGCGCGATCGCCGCGCAATCGCAAACCACGTCCACTCGTGCGCACCGTGCGCGTCACCACTCGCCCCACCAAGCGCCTGCTGCAGGCAGTCGCACCTTTCGGCCTCGCTCTCACGCGGCGCGAACGCACACGGCGCGTATCGCAGCACACGGCTATCGCAATGCGCTACCTACTGCGAGCTTGTCGCTCGTCCACGGGCATCATCGCCATTACAGGCCCAAGCGGCAGCGGCAAAAGCATGCTGCTGCGCACACTGGCTCGATTACTCCAGGCACTCAGGCCGCGCGTGCGTTGCACGGTCGTCCGCAGTATCGCACCGCTCGCACAATCACACCGCACGCTCGCCGACGCCATGCCCGGCTCGCTGCCCATCGCGCTCGCCACACTCGCCAAGTGCGGACTCGCCGACGCAGTGCTGCTGCCGCGCCGACTCTGCGAGCTTTCCGATGGCGAACGAGCCCGCTTCACCATCGCGCGGGCACTGGTGTGCGGAACTGGCCCGCTCGTGATTGACGAATTCGCGAGTGTTCTTGATCGCATCACCGCACGGGTGTTGTGTATCTCGCTTGCGACGTCCATGCGTCGCCAGCGTCGGCTGCTGATTGTTGCCACCGCGCATCACGATGTGCTCGCGTGGCTCAGCCCTGATCTCATCGTGACGTGTCATCGCAACCAATTTCATATCAAAGGAGAACTCCATGATCGGCGAAGCTCTCGATCTGCCGCGCCGCGCACTCGCTGCGCCGCTTGACAATGCCTCAAACAATCGCACTACTTTCCGCATCGAAATCGCAAATGTGCCCGCGCTGAGCGCGCGCGGAGCGGCGGCCCTCGCGCGGCTCAGCCCCTTGCATTACCGCGCGGGTGAGCCGGCAACTTGCGTTGCGCTGCTCATCGCTCGCGACCCGTGGGCACAGCTTGATGTTGGCCTGTTGCAAGTCTCCATGCCCACGCTTAACGGTTCATGGCGCGCACACGCATGGCCCGATGTTTTTGGCCCAAGCTTCGCTCGCTACACCGCAACATCACGCGCGCGCACCGTCAACATGTTCCTGCGCACCATCTCGCGCGTCATCGTCGATCCGCGCTATCGAGGCTTGGGCGTCGCACGTCGACTCGTCAGCGCTTACCTCGACAATCCCATCACGCCACTGACCGAAACCCTCGCGGCGATGGGTCGCTGGTGTCCGTTCTTCACGCGCGCGGGCATGCGAGAAGTGCCCTGGCCTGTCTCACGCAGAGACGCAAAGTTCACGCGAGCACTCGCCGCGCACAAGTGCGAAGCCTGGCAACTGGCGGACCTGGACGCGTGCGAAAAACTGCTGCGCGACAAACCCACGTTGCGTCATGCTCTGCGCGCCTGGGCACTTGCCAGCAAGAGCACGCGCCGGCACGCTGGTGACGCCGGTGCGCGACTGCGCAGCCCGCGCGTGGCTGCTGAGATGCTCGTGCTGGCAGGCGCGAACATTGCAGCAAGGCCGCTTGTGTTCGTCACGCCGTAACTCACACATTCACACTTTTCTGCGTTATTTCACACATTTTCAATCACATTCCCACAGGGGGCAATCATGGCAAAGAAAACCAAAGCACAAGTTGAAGCACAGCCCGAAGCTGATGCGAACTCCGAACCCAAACCAAAACCCGACACGAAAACAAAAGCTGCAGATGCCGCCACAGAACCGTCGCACGTTGACTGGCAAGTTCTGGCCGACAACCCGCCCGCAACTCCCGACGCCTTGCACGAGTGGATTCGCACAAACACCGGCATCGTCGTCGCGCGTACGTCACTCATCGAAGGTCACACGCCGCCCTTCGCGTACATCACGCACACGTTCTTCGAAGGCCGAGGCTCGCTTGCGTCTACTGATCCGTCAATGCCCACCGACTGCGTCGTGTGGGCAAACCGCGGCGGTGGAAAGACCCTTCTGGGCGCGCTCGCGACCGCGCTTGATCTCATCTTCAAGCCCGGCATCGAAATCCGTATCCTCGCCGGTTCGCTTGATCAGAGCAAACGCATGCACGCGCACCTCCGCCGTATCTTCGCAGATGATCGCGCGGAACTGCACGCACTTGTCAAGAAGATGACGGAGACCAAACTCACGCTCGTCAACGGGAGCAGCGTCGAACTGCTCGCACAAAGCCAAACCTCCGTCCGCGGCACGCGCGTGCAGAAACTCCGCTGCGATGAAGTTGACCTCTTCACGCGCGATATCTGGGACGCGGCTCAACTCACAACTCGCAGCAAAAACTGCGGGAACTTCGACGTTCGCGGCAGTGTCGATTGTCTTTCAACTATGCACAACCCCCACGGCGTCATGCATGATCTTGTCGGTGAAGCGCGCGATGGCGGGCGGGCACTGTTCAAGTGGGGCGTGGTTGACGTACTCGAATCATGCGGCGACGAGTACACCTGCGCAGGCTGCCCGCTGCAAACCGAGTGCGATGGCAAAGCCAAACTTCGCGCGCCGCGCGATGCGGGACACATCAGCGTGCGCGATGCCATTGACATGAAACGCCGCGTCGCGCTGACTGTGTGGCAAAGCGAAATGCTGTGCACGCGCCCGCGTCGCAGCGATAGCGTTTTGCCCGAATTTGATTTTCGTACGCATGTCGTGCATCAACTTCCGGCCGTCATCAGCGGCACATGGATTGGCGGCATGGACTTCGGTTTCCGCGCGCCGACCGTGGTGTTGTGGGGCGTTCACGACGATCGCGGCGTCCTGACCATCGTCGATGAGCGCGTGGAAACCGGACTCGTGCTCGAAGATCACATCCGCGCGATTTGTGAAAGCAAAGCAAGTGCAGCGGAAGCGTGGCCCAAGTTGCAGTGGCTGGGCGTTGACCCCGCAGGTAACGCCACCAACGACCAAACCGGCGAAAGCAGCGTGCTGCGCTTGCGAAAAGCGGGGCTCAACATCAAGTGTCGTCGCATGGGCGTGCACGAAAGTCTCAATCTGCTTCGCGCCCGCCTCGCGCCCGCCGCCGGAGGCCCCACGCTCTTCGTGCACGCCCGCTGCAAGCGTCTCATCGAAAGCCTCGAACGCTATCACTACCCAACCGACCGCCCCGAAGACGACACGCCCGTGAAGGGCGATGGCTTTGATCACGCCGTCGATGCGCTGCGATACATGGTGCAGAATTTGGACGCGCCGTATCGGTCGGTGCTGAGGCGGTATGCGTGAGGGGGACGGAGGACGGAGGACGGAGAACGGAGAACGGAGAACGGAGAAAAGTGAACGGAGAGCGGGGGCCGGAGAGCGGGGAACGGGGAGGAGTCAAGAAAAGCAACCGATTCCCTATTCTCTATCCTCCGTTCTCCGTTCTCCGTTCTCTGTTCTCCGCTCTCCGCTCTCCGCTCTCCGCTCTACCCTCCCCCCGTGTCCCGCACGCACGCACACCCGCGCACAACCTTTCCTTCGCTGCTCGCGCTCGCCGCGTTGTGGTTGTTTGCGTGCTTTTTTCTGTTGGGCAACCTTGGCTACTGGAATGACGACTACTTCATCTGCTCGCGCGATCCGGCGACCGGCGAAACGTTTCGCTTCATCATGGATCGCATGACGCCCTTCGAGCCGGCAGGCTCGCCCGTACTCACTTGGCGGCCTTTCTACAACATCACGCTTGCGAGCGTCACCGCTTTCTTCTGGCACGCGCCGTGGATCATGCACCTCATCGGCGCACTCGCGCACCTTGCGACCACGCTCGCGCTGTGGTGGCTACTCAAACTGCTAGGCCGCACGCCGCAAGCTGCGTTCGTCGGTGCCGCCATCTTCTGCTGCTATCCCGTCGCATTTGAAGCAATTTTCTGGACCTGCGCCATCCCCACCGCACTCTCGACATGCTGCTACTTGCTCGCCACATGCTTTTTCGTCGTCTGGTCTTCCCACACTCCGACGCCGGACCTGAGGCTCTGCGAAGGTCCGGATCGCACTCGTTTCACTCACGTTTTCACGATCCATCCGGCCCTTCGCAGAGCCTCAGGACCGGCGTCCGTCGTCTTCGCAGCACTCGTTCCATGCTTCAATGAGCAAGCCGCCGCTGGCATTGCTGCCTGGCCTTTGCTCTACCTCGCTTGCCGCACGCCGCACGAAAGCTACTTGCGCAGTTCTGTTCGCCTCCTCACGCTTCTCACGCCCATCGCGATTCTCTACGCGGCGTACATCGCCATGGTCATCACCACCAAACGCGGCGATGGCGGCCTTGGCGCCGCGGGCCAACTGCTGCCGCTGCGCGAATGGCCCGCATCATTCCTCCGCATTTCCCCCAGCATCGAAGACATGCTCAAGTGGTCGTTTCTGGGCACCGCCGCCATGCGCACGGGTTGGGAGACGTTGCAAGCCATACCGATCCGCGCGGCCGCAATGCTCGCGGGTATCGCGCTCGCTTCTGCCATCGGCTGGCGCGCGTGGACCACGCACATTGATGAGCCGGGGCCGCTGGCTGCACGTAATCAACTCGCTGCGAGTCCCGCCGCTCGCCGACTTGCCGTTGCCGCATTTGCCATCACACTCGGATTCGTCACACTCATTCCACTCTTCATCGTGACCGACACCGCCGTGCGTCCGCGCATGGCGTACATCACCACCGTCGCCCTGTGCATCCTCGTCGCGCTGCTCGCCGACCGTGCCTTCGCTCTCGCAAGGCGCATGCACTGGACCAACTACTACATCACCGCCGCGATTCCCCTCGCCGCCATTCTCGCTGCATGCAGCCTCAGCCTCATCGGCATCCAACGCGCCTACCAACTCCGCCAGCGCCTCGACGATTCCATCGCGAGTCAACTTCGCACGCTCGTGCCTGAGCCGGGCGCGAATGCCGTCTTCATGCCCCTCGAAGCCCGCGACCTGCCAACCAACACAGGCCACCACGGTTTTGACACCTACTTCATTGGCCCGTGGTTCTTCAGTTGGGGCTACCCCACCATCGCCCAGCACACCTACCGCCGCTCCGATATCGACTCAACCTACTTGTCCTTTATCCAACCCACCATCATCAACGCCGACGCAACCGGCGTCCGCATCTTCGGCCCCATGCGCGCCGGCTTCACGCCCGACACCTGGCCCAACCAACCCGCAAGCCAGCCCATGGTGCCAGGTCGCAAAGACTTCTCGCCGTGGATCGCGTGGGATCGCGTGATCCCATTCACGATTTCGCGCGAGGGGGAGGTGAAGATTGTGACGGAAGTGGTGGTAATGCGCGGCGAACTGGAGTTGGTGGTTGTCCGACCGATCCGAACCGGAGAACGAAAGGACTTTCGCTGGGTTGTGGAGGTGGAATGAGAATCCCTGCGCGATGGAATGAACAGTACCGCGCATTTCCAACCCTCACCTGCCTTCCGCACGAAGTGCGCACCACCGTTGCCGGTGGCGCCGCGAGGCTCTGCGAGCAAGCCACCGGAGACCGCCTCTCTCTGCCTTTCCGCCCGGCTGAGGGCGGACCGGATGCAACGACTCTCGTCCGCCCTCAGCCGGGCGGAAAGCAAGAAATGAGAGCTATTGCTCTCCGGTGGCTTGCGAGCCCAAAGCGGCTCGCCGCGCTACCGGCAACAGTCGTGCGCCCGAAGCGGGCGAAGAATTGCACAACATCATTCATGACTGAAAACGCTCACGAGTAAAATAGACATGGGTAGCTCCTGGACACAGAACTTCTACCACGCCGTCTTCTCAACAAAATTCCGCACCCCTTGGATTTCTTCAGAAGTCGAGCAGCGGCTGCTTCCGTTCCTAGCCGGCATCGCCAAAGATCTCAACTGCACGCCCATCGCCATCAACGGCATGCCCGAACATGTCCACGCACTCGTGCGATTTCCCAGCGATCTTGCCGTCGCCGATTTGCTGCGTCACCTCAAAGCCCGCTCTTCAAAGTGGATTCATCAAACATACCCGGCACTGCCCGACTTTGCTTGGCAAGAGGGTTACGGCGGTTTCACCGTGAGCAAAACCAGCGTCAGCGACGTCGAGCAGTACATCCGCAATCAAAAGGAACATCACAAAGAAATCGGCTTCGAAGGCGAGTACCTCGCCATGTTGC
Source organism: Phycisphaerae bacterium (assembly GCA_014192545.1). GTDB lineage: Bacteria > Planctomycetota > Phycisphaerae > Phycisphaerales > UBA1924 > BJHL01. Next base: position 255,804 of record BJHL01000001.1, read on the forward strand.
GAAAGACCGGATGGGAGGGCAATCCCGAAGATGCCTTCCAGTAGCTTCTCGTTTTTCCACTTCGGTGTTTTCCCTGCGCCGACAACCCGGCTCCCGGCGAATACCATCCACCATGCCCTTCACCCTCAAGCCCGATGACGCCCTCTCTGTCGACGCCGACAAAGCTTCCTACCTGCAGAATCACGTCGACACCGGCGACCGCTGGGTGCTCAACTTCGGCCCTCAGCACCCCGCCACGCACACCACGCTGCGCCTGGTCCTCGAGCTCGATGGCGAACGCATCGCTCGCTGCACGCCGCACATCGGCTACCTCCACAGCGGCTTCGAAAAGCTCGCCGAAAGCCTCGATTACAACCAGTACGTCACCATCGTCTCGCGCATGGACTATCTCAGTCCCATCGCCAACGACATCGCGTGGCACGGCGCAGTCGAAAAGCTCTTCGGCATCGACCTCACCCCCCGCTGCAAAGTCCTGCGCACCATCATGCACGAGATGGCCCGCATCCAGAACCACCTGCTCTGCACCGGCGCCGCCGGCCTTGACCTCAACGCCTTCACCGGCTTCATCTACGCCTTCAACGTCCGCGAGAAAATCTACGACCTCGTCGATTACATCTCAGGCCAGCGCTTCCACCCCGACTGGACCCGCGTGGGCGGCTTGATGCAAGACATTCCCGATGACGCGATGTTCATCCGCCTCGTCAAGGACCTCATCGACAAAGAAGTGCCAACCGCCGTCGATGAACTCGAGCGGCTGCTCAACCGCAACCGCATCTTCGTTGACCGCACGCAAGGCATTGGCGTGATTACTAAGCAAGACGCCATCGACTGGAGCCTCACTGGCCCCATGGCCCGCGCCAGCGGCGTACTGCGCGACCTGCGCAAGGACTCGCCTTATCTCTGCTTCAAGGACAACTGGGACGGCCAAGGTGCCGAAGCGGTCAAGTTCACCGTCGTCGCCGCCGACGAAGGCGACGCTCGCGCCCGCTTCCTGGTCCGCATGGAAGAAATCAAACAGAGCTGCGCAATCATCCGCCAACTCATCGACAAGATTCCCGCCGGCCCCGTCGACAGCTTCGCCGACAGCAAAGTCGTGAAGCCCAACAAGAAAGACGTCTACGGCTCCATCGAAGGCCTCATCCAGCACTTCGAACTCATCATGACCAACCGCGGCTGGACGCCCCCCGTCGCCGAGGTCTACAGCGCACAAGAAAGCGCCAACGGCGAACTGGGCTACTACCTCGTCAGCGACGGCGGCCCCCGCGCCTGGCGCGTTAAAGTGCGCCCGCCCTGCTTCCTCAACTACAGCATCATGAGCAAAATCACCGAAGGCCATTTGCTCAGCGACATCGTCGCGATCATCGGCAGCATCAACGTCGTGGCGGCGGAACTAGATAGATAGTCGGTGGCACGCCACTCCGTGGCGTGCGCATGCCAGCGTACCAAAGCCCGCCCCCCGCGGGCTTTTTTTATGCATTCCCCACAACACCCGCTGCAGGTCTTTATCGATATCGGAGCCCAGACTACAGTGTGATAACTCGCAGACGTCCGCTCTTGTTCCGCGTGCGTCCTGCCAAACACCAGTGTCGTTGCATCAATAGGAACTCACCATGCGCACCCGTCTCGCACTCGCCTCCCTCACCCTCCTCGCCCTCACCCTCACCGGCTGCGCCCGCGGCTTCTGGATTACCAACAACACCGACCAGCCCTACGAACTGACTGCGACGAATCACAGGACTGGTGATCGCACGAACATTACGCTGCAGCCGGGCGAAACTCGCGCCTTTGGTGCTGGCCCCATCAACATGGGCGGCCTCTCGATCTCGCCGCGTTGATGGCCTGCCGGCCCGGACGGGCGGCCCACCGTTGTCAACTCACACGCGCAGCTCAAAAGCCACATCGCCCTTCAGCTTGCCCAGCATCGCGCGTTCCGCCGCGTCCACCTCTTCTGTCGTCAGCGTGCGCTTCTCATCGCGATACGCCAGCGACACCGTCACGCTCTTCTTCCCCGCCGCAAGCGGCTTGCCGCGATAGGTCGTCACAAACGCATGCTCCACCATGGGCATGGCCCTGTGCTTCGCAATCGCCGCGTCGATGGCACTCCAGCGCACGCCTTCATCAACCACCAGCGACACATCGCGCTCAACACCCGGGAACGCCGCAGGCAACACCACCTTGCTCTTGGGCGGGTAGTGCGCCACGAGTGCCGCGAGCGAAATCTCCGCACACACAACCGGCACTGCCAAATCAAACCCCGCCAGCGTGCTCTTCTCCAGTGTACCGAAGTAACCCAAAGGCTTGCCCACCAGCGTCAGCTTCCCATACGCCGCACCATCAAACGCACTCGCGTGGGGCGTGGCCGGCTCCACACCCAGCATCGCCGCGTCTCCCGCAAGCGCAGCCACAAGAGCTTCAATCGCCCCGCGCATCATGCGCACGCCGCTGCGAACATCATCCACGCTGCGACCCGGGCAATCCATCACCATGCCGATGTTGAACGCCTCCACGCTGTCGGCGGGCTGCCCCTTGCTGGTACCAGGCTTTTCCGCAAACGCCGCGCTGAGTTCAAACAGCCGCACGCCCCCCGCCTGCTTCACGCCGTTATTCTGATTCGTTCGCCGACACGCGAGCAATCCCGTCAGCACGCTGGAGCGCAGTGCTGGTTCATCGCCGCGACGCGCATCATCCATAATGACCGGCGAGAGTTCGTTGGCCGTAAACGCCTTCGCAAGTTTGGGCGTAGTGAAGCTAAACGTCACCGTCTCGAAGAATCCAAGCCCCGTCAGCACGCTGGCCACATCACGCCGCGCCCGCTCACTCGCCTGCGGCGATGCCACGCGAATGCTCATCTTCTCCTGCACCTTCGCCGCGTCCAGCCCTTCGATGCGCGCAACTTCCTCGATCAAATCCACCTCGCGCGTTAGGTCCGGGCGATGCACTGGAATCGTGCACAGCAAATCATCGCCGCTGCGTCCAAGCGGCCCAACCTCAATGCCCACCGCCCGCAAATGCCGCACAATGCGGTCCACAGCGATGTCATATCCAAGCAGCGCAACACATCGCGAAGGCCGGAACCGCACCGTCATCGGATTCGGCTCAGGCGCGCCCGCTGACAGCGTCCCGCTCATCACCTTGCCGCCCGCAACTTCCACAATCAGCGCCGCCGCACGCTCCGCCGCGAACGCCAGCGTCCGCTGATCAACGATGCGCTCATATCTATACGCCGCCGCGGTTGTGAGTACGTGCCGCCTTCTCGCCCTTCGCACGGCAACCGGGTCCCAGGTCGCCATTTCAAGCACCACGTCCACCGTCGCCGCCGTCACTTCAGAATCTGCCCCGCCCATAACTCCCGCCAGCCCCTGCGCTCGCTCGCTGTCAGCCACCACCACCTCATCACTCTTGAGTTTGCGCTGTTTGCCATCCAGCGTGCTCAGCAGTTCGCCCTCGCGAGCGCATCGCACCACAATCTTGGCTCCAGCCATTTTGTGCATGTCAAAAACGTGACACGGATTGCCCAGTTCACCGGCAACAAAATTGGTCACATCCACAACGTTGTTGATAGGCCGCTGCCCCACCGCTTCCAGACACGCCCGCAGCCACGCCGGGCTTTCGCCAATCTTCACGCCGCGAATGACCTTCACCAAAAAACGCGGGCACAGTGCCGGCACAGTGTTCTCAAGCGCAAACACACTCGCCACATCCGCCGAGTCCATCGCGGCAATCTCGGCCACAGGCATCACCAGCGACAGGCCCAGCCCGCTCGCCGCCAACTCGCGCGCCAGCCCCACGTGGCTCAAACAATCGCCGCGATTGCTCGTCACCTCGACATCGACGCAGATGTCCTCGCCCGAGCAGGTCTTGACGGTCTCCCGGCTCTCACTGGGCAACCCCAGGTCCATAAGCGCGCGTTCCACCGCATCGGTTGCGACCGCACTACCGGACAAATACCTTCTCAACCAGGACATGCTCGTTTTCATGGCGGGGCAAGCATAGCGGCAATTGTTCGTACCGCACGGCCCCATAATCCGTAGTCCGATCTGTCTTTTCCACAGTAATCTCGCGCTTTTTGCTGGGCTTTCTGCAACCTTGTAGTAGACTACGCCTGCAGGTGGCGTTCGCCGCCTGCTTGAGGTCGTTGTCGGTCACATTTCTACGCCCGCAACGCGTTCGGGCGTGGCTCCTCAAGCCTTGTGTGTTCAGCATGGCAACGTGACCTTGCTGTGCGTGTGAGTGAGATGAAGGGAAGTTTCATATGAAGAACGTTCTGACGCCTTGGATGGTCGCTCTCGCGGCCGGTACGATTTTCGCGGGCAGCGCGATCGCGCAGCCTGTGGTCGATGAGGATTTTGGTACGGTGTCGGCTGGCGTGCCCATCACGCGCACCACGGCTTCGACCGGTCCGACGATCCGCTGGTACAAGTTCACGCTGCCCACTGCCGTGCAGATGAGCGACCTGAGCTTCCTGAACCTGAACACCGCTGGCTCAGCCATCGCCGATACCGAAATCGGCCTCTACAACGACGTCGGCAACTTCATTGCAACCGACGACGACGATGCAGCTGGCAACCTGTCAGCTCTCTCGTTTGGCTCAGGTGACAACACCTTCCCGGGCGGCGCGATTCTTTCCACCAACATCATCAACAACGGTCGCGACAAGAACCTGCCCGCTGGCACGTACTACGTCGCCCTTGGCTCGTTCAACATGACGTTCAACGCCACCAACTGGAGCGTGACGACCACCGGCACGTCAACCACCGCCGCAAACCTGGTGCTGAACCTCAGCTTCGGCACAGCGCCTGCTTTGGCTGTGCCGGCCGGCACGATTGATCTGGGCACGGTTGCGAGTGGTGGCAGCGTCACCAACAGCGCTGGCTCACTCAGCACCGGTCAGCGCGTCCAGTGGTACAAAGTGACGGTTCCCCAAGGCCTGGCCTCAGCTGGCACGTTCGTGGACATGGACACGGAAGGCACCTTGCTGACCACCAGCAACACCACCCGCATGGTCATCTATAACGCCACCGGCGCTCTCCAGAGCAACACCGAGTTCGGCACCCTCAGCGATCTGACCGACGGCAGCGGCAGCCTCAGCCAGCTCACCTTCGGCGCAACCGCCCCGGCTCGTCCTGCGGTTGGCACCGGCCTGGCTTACAACGGCCGTGACGGCTCGCTGCAAGCTGGTACCTACCTCATCGCAGTCGCTGGCACGGGCGTCTCCCCGACCACGTCCAGCTCCACGACCGCCCAGTCCTTCGGCTTCACCTCCACCAGCACCAACGTTGGTCCTGTCACGGTGAAGGTCGCAGCTGGCGCTCCTTCAGTCAGCCCCACGGTCACTGGCCAAGCAGCCAGCGTCGTCGCTGGCGGCAGCACGGTCATCCGCGCGACAGTCGTTGGCGGTGCAAACCCCACCTCGCCCATCGCTTCGGTGATCGCCAACGGCACCATCCTCGGCTTGGGTAGCAGCATCGCCCTCAACGACAGCGGCCTTCTGGGCGATGTCCTTGCTGGCGACAACATCTGGTCGACGACCGTGAGCCCCACGGTTCCCGCCAGCGTCACGGCCTACGCAGTGCCCGTGACTGTCACGGACGGCATTCCCCGCACTGGCACCGGCACGATCAACGTGACGGTCCAGCCCGCCGTTCCCAGCTGCCCCCCTGCTGACACGACCCAAAGCTTCCCGGCTCTGGTCTCAACGGCGACTCAAGGCAGTGCAGGCAACTCGGTTGTGACCACGAGCTTCGGCACAGGCGTTGCTGACAAGCTTCGCCTCACGGGTCGTCTGACCTCGGGGGGCGTCGGCTCCTGGCGCAGCGAAGCACGAATTCGCGTGACTGGCCCCAGCGGCACGGTCTACAACATCCAGCCCTTCACCGCCACTGGCGTGTTCTCGTTTGAAGACATCACCACGCCCATCGAAATCTCGGTGGCTGGTGAGAACGCAGCCGGCACCTGGACCATCGAAACCTTCGAAAGCTTCGATGACACCGGTGTCGATGCCAACTGGAACCTCTGCTTCGGCGTGACCTATCTCACCGCGCCCACGGGCACCTGCCCCGCCGGCACCAACACCGCGGTTGAAGGCACGACGGCCAACCTGTCGTTGACTGTCAACCCCGTTGCCGGCGTGAGCGTCAGCAGCGTCGTCATGGACGCCAGCAGCATCAACCCCGCAGCAACGGCCGTTGTCCTGACGGACCCGGACAACGACAACATCTTCACCGGCACCACGACCGCAACGGTGCTCGGCAGCATCACTCCTCGCGCTCTGCCCTACGTTGTCACTGGCTCTAACGGCCTGACCAACAGCGGCAGCTGCAACATCACCATCACCAGCACGCCCACCGGCGCTTGCTGCGCTCCCACTGCTGCGTGCTCCATCATCAGCGAGTACGCCTGCTCACTCGCCTCGGGCACCTTCGCTGGCGCTGGCACCAACTGCGGCGTGCAGAACTACCCCGCTGGCCCCGGCACTGGCGCTTTCGCGTCCATCGCCGCCACCGGCACCGCAGTGTTCACGGGCGTTTCGATTGATGACACCGTCGCCACCGTTGCCCTCCCCTTCCCCATCGCTTTCTACGGCAACAGCTTCAGCAGCATCAACATTGTCAGCAACGGCTTCGCTAACTTCGGCACAACCAGCACCGCCTTCACCAACGCCGCCATCCCCAGCGCTGGCACTCCCAACAACGCCATCTACCCCTTCTGGGACGATCTGGCTGCCATCTTGAGCGGCACCACCAACGTCTTCGTGCAAACTGACGGCGTTGCCCCCAACCGCACCTTCACCATCAGCTGGGAAAACATCGGCCAGTACGCGACCGACCCCGTCACCTTCCTGCTGGCCCCAGTCGGCAGCAACAGCTTCCAAGCTGTCTTGTTCGAAGGCAGCAACAACATCGAATTCCGCTACGGTGCGGTCGATGCCTTCACCGCTCCATTGCCCTCCGGGACTGACACGATCACCGTCGGTGTGGAAAACGCTGCTGGCACGGTCGCGGTCACTATCGCCACCGCTGACGTCGGCAGTGGTAACGTTGCCTTCCTCCTCGATGGCGCACTCGTCGGCAACCCCTGCACCGTCGCTTGCGATGACATCGACTTCAACAACGACGAAGTCTTCCCCAGCGATCAAGACGTGATCGACTTCTTTGACGTCCTCGCTGGCGGCACCCCCGCCACCTGCGACCCCGTTGTCGGCTGCAACGACATCGACTTCAACAACGACGGCGTCTTCCCCAGCGATCAAGACGTGATCGACTTCTTCAACGTCCTCGCTGGCGGCACCTGCCCTCAGTAATCGTTCGTCGCTGACTTGCCGATGAGGCATGCCAGCTCCGAATAGCGTCCCTCAAAGCCCCGATGCGAAAGCGTCGGGGTTTTTCTTTGCTCAGATTTCTTTGGTAGTACATGCTTTTCCGTCAAAAATCGTGATGCATTTTCTCCCCAATCTTGTACAATCATGCAACATTGCCGGTCGTTTGTCCGGCATCGGTGTCGCATCGCCCCACGCCACGCTCGCATCGCGGACGAGCGTGATGCGCATCACGTCCGAAGGATTGACTTGCTCGCAGCTCGTGGACTGCTTGCACGTCAGATTGTCGGGAAGGGAACTTATTATGAAGAACGTTCGAACGCCTTGGATGGTCGCTCTCGCGGCCGGTACCATTTTCGCTGGCAGTGCGCTCGCGCAGCCCGCAGTCTTCGATGATCTTGGTGACATCGATCCCGCCGCCGGCACGACCGTGACCCGCTCGGGCCTGTCGACCACTGCCACGGGCGACACCGCCGTGGTCTGGTTCAAGTTCACCCTCACCGCCCCCACCACCTACGCCAATCTGGGCTTCCTCAACGCGTGGAACGTCGGAACGGGCGACACCGCCATCACCCTCTTCAACAACTCGGGCACCATCGTCGCTGAAGACGACGACGACGGCCCGGGCGTGCAAAGCGCTATCTCGTTCGGGACGGGCGACGCCCAGTTCCCCAACGGCGGCACCGGCACCCCCGTCATCAATAACGGCCGCGATCTTGATCTGCCCGCAGGCATCTACTGGATCGGCATCGCTCACTATCTCAACGACCCGACCGCTGGCTGGACGTATGAAGCCACCACGCAGACCCTGACCGGTCCGTGGAACCTCAACGTCGGCGCGGGCATCGCCACCCTCTCCGCGCCCACCGTTACATTCACGGATATTGGCACCCTGGGCCCCGCCAACACCATCACTCGCACCGGCGAAACGCTCGGCGCCGCCGAAGTCAAGTGGTTCAAGGTCGTGGTTCCCGACGCCATCCGCACCGACGGCACCTTCCTTGATATCGACACCGAAGGTTCACTGCTTTCGACCGCCAACACCACGCGCCTCTCGATCTACAACAAGCTCGGCGCGTTCATGGGCTTCACCGACACCACCGACGGCAGCAACTCCCTCAGCCAACTCACCTTCGGCGATGACGCGCCCGCGCGTCCCGCCTTCGGCAACGGCTTGGCCTACAACGGCCGCGACGCCGCAATCTTCCGCGGCGGCGAGTATTACATCGCTGTCGCTGGTCCTGGCGTCGCCCCCAGCACCACCGCCACGTCTGGCCAACTCTGGGGCCACACCTCCACCTCGACCACCTCGGGCACCATCAATCTCCGCCTGACCAACGTCCCCTTCCCCACACCCGCGGGCGGTACCGGCACCGCCGTCACGATCGTTGAAGGTCAAAGCGGCCTGCTTCGCGTCACCACTACTCCCGGTGCCAACCCGGTCTCGTCCGCAACCAGCGTGGTCGTCGACACCAGCCTCATCGGCGGCACCGCCGGCGTTGTGCTTGTTGACGACGGCACCAATGGCGACGTCAACGCGGGTGACGGCATCTTCTCGCGCGCCATCACCGTCAACGTCGCGCAGCAAGCTGTCCAGCAACTGCCCTTCGTTGTCACCGACAGCGTCGGTCGCACCAGCACTGGTTCGATCGCCGCCACCATCTCCGCCAGCTTCAGCGGCGCATGCTGCAACGGCACGAGCTGCTCCATCACCCGTCAGTTCCTCTGCACCAGCGGCGGCGGCTCCTTCGCCGGCGCTGGCACCGATTGCGGCGGCACCCTCACCTACATCGTCGCCTCCAGCCCCAACGCCTTTGCTCCCATCGCCGCCACGGGCACGCCTCTTTCCTTCACGACGACTTTCGGCGGCGTGACCGCCACGTTCGACGACGGCATCACCGCCGTGCCACTTCCCTTCCCCGTGAACATCTACGGTTCGGCTTACACCGAAGCGCGCGTGGTGACCAACGGCTTTATGCAGTTCGGCACAGGCACCAGCACGACCTTCACCAATGCCGCGATTCCCAGCACCGCTACGCCGAACAACGCGCTTTACCCCTTGTGGGATGACTTTGCCCTCCAGAACGGTACCAGCGGCAACGTCTACACCCTCGAGCAAGGTATCGCGCCCAACCGCACCTTCACCATCTCCTGGGAAAACGCCGGCCAGTACACCTTCGCCACGGTCATCACTCCCGTCGGCAGCAACAACTTCCAGGTCGTCTTCACCGAAGGCAGCGATGTCATCGAATACCGCTACGGCGCGGTCGATGCGATCACTGCTCCTCAGAGCGTCGCGACCGACACCGTGACCGTCGGTGCCGAGAACGCCGCTGGCACCCAAGCCACCGTGATCGATACCGCGACTGTTGGCACAGGCAACGTTGCCTTCACTCTCACCTACGGCACAACTACTGATCCCTGCGTCGCCACCGGCTGCGATGACATCGACTTCAACAACAACGACGTCTTCCCCGAAGATGCTGACGTTATCGACTTCTTCAACGTCCTCGCTGGCGCAGAGTGCCCCGCGTGCAACGACATCGACTTCAACAACAACGGCGTCTTCCCCGAAGATGCTGACGTTATCGACTTCTTCAACGTCCTCGCTGGCGGCGAATGCCCGTAACCGAGCAACTTGCTTCCGTAGCAGGTAACTAAAAACCTACACAAACCCCGATGCCCCTGGCATCGGGGTTTTTTCACTAATTGGGCAACCCGCAGGTCTGACAGTTGGCCGCAAACGGCAGTTGCACGGGCGGGGAAGGGGCCGTATCTTCTCTCCTCATGGCTATCCGCCGCTGGGCACAACATCGTTTTTCGGTTCGCACGGTTTTTGCGGGAAGCGTGACGTGGCGGCTGCTGTGTGCGCTTGCGGCGTGTGCGGGGCTGCCGCGCGCGCTGGTGGCGCAGACGGTGGAGCAGGCGCCGCAGCCGGTGACGGTTGATCCAGCGCTGGAGCCGTTTGCGGGTCGGCCTGTGCGGCAGGTGATTTTTCAGAAGCCCGGGCCAGCGAAGGCTGATGGGTCGGCGGGTGAGCCGGTTGCGATTGATGCGGCGATTGAGGAGCTTTCGCGCAATCAGTTGCGGCTGCGCGAGGGGTTGGCGTTTGATGCGAGCACGGTGACGGATGATTTGTCGCGGCTGAATCGGCTGGGGCGATTTCGCACGGTGCGAGCGGATGTGCAGCCGCTTGCGGATGGCGGCGTGAATCTGTTGTACACGGTGCGGCCGCAGCCGATCATTACGGCGGTGCAGACGGTGGGGAACAATGAACTGACGGACTCGGAATTGAGCAAGGAGATTGGGCTGCTGGAAGGGACGGCAGTTGACCGCACGCAGCTTGATCGGGCGGCGCGGCGCATTGAGGCGTTGTATCGCGAAGAGGGATACTTCAATGTCTTGGTGACGATTGACGAAAAGGAACTCGATGAGACGGGCGCGCTGGTGTTTCGCGTGCGCGAGGGTGTGCGGACGGCGGTGACTGGGATTCGTTTTGTGGGGAACAACTCCATCAGCGAGGATGAGCTGGATGGACAGATTGAAACCAACGTCAAGAGTTTGCTGATTTTCCGCGGGCTTTTGGATAACGATCAGCTTGAGAGCGATGTCGCGAAGATTGTGAAGTACTACAAGGACCGCGGCTTTATTGATGTGCGTGTGGGCACGATTGTGACGCCCAGCCAGGATGGGCGCGAAGCGATTGTGGACTTTGTGATTGAAGAAGGTGCTGTGAGTGTGCTGCGCGATGTGAAGGTGGTGTACGCCGATGGCGATGACGAGGTGTATACACCTGAGCAATTGGTGGGGCTCATGCCGCTCAAGCCGGGATCGGTGTATCGCGATGACTTGCTGAAGAAGAGCATTGAAGCGGTGCAGGCGGCGTATGGAAAGCTTGGCTATGCGGATGTGAAGGTGAATCGCCGTGAACTGCGGGCACAGGATGGATCGAATCAAGTTGATTTGCTGCTACAGATTGACGAAGGTCGGCGCTTTCGCACGGGCGTGATTGAAGTGATTGGCAATCGGCTGACGCGCGATGATGTGGTGCGTCGGCATGTGCTGCTCAAGCCCGACAGGCCATTGGATTCGACGGTTGCGAAAGAGACGCAGACGCGGATTGAGAAGCTGAACTTGTTTGACCCGCGCAGTGTCAACGTTGCGGTGCAGCCGGAGAGTCCGGACAATCCCGGTTACCGCGACGTGGTCGTCGAAGTTGCGGAAACCAACACGGGTTCGTTCAACATCGGTGCAACTGCCGGCAGCGACGGCGGCATCTCGGGCTTGTTCAGCATTACGCAGCGAAACTTTGATGTGCAGGACACGCCCGACACGCTGGGCGAGTTCTTCACGGGTGATGCATTTCGCGGCGGTGGGCAGACATTCAACATTTTGCTCAGTCCGGGCGATCGTGTGCGGAATTTTCAGATCAGTTTGACTGAGCCGAGCATGTTCGACACGGACTATGCGGGTTCGGCGCGCGTGTATTACCGGCAGCGTGTGTACGGGGCGTATGACGAGAATCGCGCGGGCGGGCAGTTTGCGCTGAGTCGGCGCTTTGGCAGCTTGTGGACGGTGAATGCACCGCTGCGATTGGAGCAGGTGGAGATTCGCAACATTGATGCGGATGCGCCGACGGAGTATTTTGATGCGGCTGAGAGCAAGTTCCTGAATTCGATCGGACTGAACCTGGTGCGGACGAGTTTGGATCGCAATACGTTCCCAACGGCGGGATATCGCATTCAGGCGGGCATCGAGCAGTTTGGGTTGCTGGGTGAAGATCAATTTACGGTGCTGAACGGCGAGCTTGCGCAGTATTTTGAACTGGAAGAAGACGTGCTGGGTCGCAGCACGACACTGCTGCTCAAGACGCAGGCCAGTTACATTCCTGGTGCGGAAGATGTCGCGCCGTTTTATGAGCGGCTGTATTTGGGCGGGCAGAACTTCCGCGGGTTTGCGTTGCGTGGGGCGAGCCCGGTGGGTATTCGCAACGACACGGGCGGCGTGTCGGATGACTCGGTGGGCGGCAACTGGTTGTTCTTTGCGGGTGCGGAACTGACCAAGCCTTTGTATCAGGATTTTCTGGCGGGCGTGTTATTTGTGGACTCGGGCACGGTCGAGCGCGATTTTGGTTTCAGCGAGTATCGCGTGTCGGTGGGCTTTGGTGCGCGGCTGGTCATTCCGCAATTGTCGAATGTGCCGCTGGCGTTTGATTTTGGATTTCCGATCATGAAGCAGGAGACGGATCGCGATCGGCTGTTTACGTTCACGCTGGAATTGCCGTTTAATTGAGAGGCGTGGGGAGCGGCGCGGAGCAAGTTTTGTTCGCGAAACGCGAGCGGATCTGGTACGTATACTGGTTACTAACAACGCGATGGGAGTCGCGTTTTGAGGGCTAATCGCATGCAAGCGCGTTTTCAATCGTTGCGTCGGATGAGTTCGGCTTTGATCATTGGTGCAGCCACGGTGGGCGGGTGCGCGATGCTGGTGAACGCGGTGCCTGCGGCGGTTGCGCCTGCGCCGGTGCCTGTCACGGTTGGGCTGGTGAACCTTGAAGTGCTGATGAACAATCTGACAGAACTGAAGGATCGCAACGCGGAAGTGCGCGTGGTGCGAGACGAAGGGCTTGCGAAGCGCGATGTGCTGGCGGAAGAAGTGAAGGCTCTGGAGACAGAGCTGAGCACGTCTGTGCCCAAGAACGACATGAAAGAACGCGTCCGGAAACTGGGTGAACTGGCCGAGAAGCGGCAACTGCTCAAGGTTCGCAGCGAAGGGTTCAACGCGCAGCTGGATGTGATCAATTCGCAGATCATTCGCGAGTTGTACGCGAAAGTGAACAAGACGATTGAAGAGTTTGCCAAGCGCGAGGGTTACTCGATGGTGCTGCTGGATGATCGCGGCATTGAACTGACGCAGCAGATGACGAGCAACGAAGTGAACCAGGTGATTTTGAGCAAGCGGATTTTGTTTGCTGATGGCAGCCTGGACCTGACCGAACGCATCGCGACCGTGATGAACAACGAGTATGGCGCGGCGAAGACCAAGTAATCTGCCTGCTTATTGGCTCAGAACAGTCGGCCCGAAGTAAGACCTGCGTGGCACACTCCCCCACTACCAGCTTGACGGTTGCCCATCTCGCGTCGCTGACGGGCGCGACGGTGGCTGGTGACGGCACGCTTGTCATCTCACGCGTTGACACGTTTGATGCGGCTGGCGAAGGATGCTTGACGTTTGTGCGTTCATCGTCGTTCGCGCAGCGATGGAACGCGTGCGGAGCGACGGCCGCGCTGATTACAAAAGATTTGGTTGAGACCGCTGGCGTGCAGTTTGCGAACAAGGCTTTGCTGGTTGTTGGCGATGTTGATCTGGCGATGATTGAGGTGCTCGGGGCCTTCACGCCGGCAGCGACTGCTCGGCCGGCGGGTGTGCATGCGACGGCGGTTGTTGATGCGACGGCGAAAGTTGCGGCGAGCGCGCATGTCGGGCCAGGCTGCGTGATTGAGGCGCATGCTCAGGTGGGTGAGCGCGCGGTTTTGATTTCACAGGTGACTATTGGCTCGCACGCGAAGATTGGTGATGGCACGGTCCTGCACAGCGGCGTGCGCGTGCTGGAGCATTGCGAGATTGGCAGGCTGTGCATCTTGCATGCCAACGTGGTGATTGGAGCCGATGGGTTTGGTTATCGCCCGCGGCCTGATGGCAAGGGGCTTCTCAAGATTCCGCACATTGGCAATGTGGTGATTGGTGACGATGTCGAGATTGGTGCATGCTCGTGCGTGGACCGCGGGAAGTTTGGCGCAACGACGGTGGGCAGCGGCACCAAGATTGACAACTTGGTGCAGATTGGTCACAACTGCGTGATTGGCCGCTGCTGCATTTTGTGCGGCAGTACCGGGCTGGCGGGCAGTGTCACCGTTGGTGACGGCGTGATCTTCGGCGGCGGGGCGTGCATCGCAGACAACTTGAACATTGGCAGCGGTGCGAAGATTGCTGGCATGGCGGGCGTGATGAATGATGTGCCGGCGGGCGCGACGTACGTCGGTGCTCCGGCAATGCCAGCGGGCGAGTGGCGACGCATGCAGGTGCAGATGCGCAAGCTGGGGCGCAAGAGCTAGACTGTGTGCGGCGAGAATTCGTGCTGCGAAACGGCAAAGGGAGCATGCACATGGCGATGTTGACCAGAGCGGTTGGGCCGTTTGCAGGTGTGGGTTTGTTTACGGGCGTGCGCAGCAGTTTGCGATTTTTGCCAGCGGCGAAGGATACGGGCATTCGCGTGCAGCGATTGGGGTTTGATCAAGTTGCGACGCAGCGGGCGCTGGTAAAGCATGTTGTGAGTGATAGTGCATGGGCTGGGCCTGCGGCACCGCTGGTGCGGAACACGACGCTGATGGTTTCGGCGGAGCCTGCGGGCGCGAGTGCGAAAGACGCGAGCAAAGTTGCGGCGACGATTGAGCACGCGATGGCGGCTCTCGCTGGGCTGCATGTGTGGGATGCGGTGATTGAGATTGATGCGGCGGAGGTGCCGATTCTGGATGGGAGTGCGAGGGAGTTTGTCGAGGGGCTGCGCGAGGCGGTTGTGGTTGGCGAGGCAGGCGATGAGCCACAGCCCATTGTGCTGACGCGGCGCGTGGAAGTGCGAGAGAAGGACGCGAGCATTGTGGCTGAGCCGGTTGCGAGCATGCGCGATGCGATAATGACGTACAACCTTGATTTTGCTGGGCGGGGCAGCGTGGGGGCGCAGACGTATTCGTGGCGCGGCGAGAGCGATGTGTTTGTGGGTGAGATTGCGGCGGCGCGGACGTTTGGATTTCGCAGCGAAGTTGAGTATGCGCGGCGCGCGGGGCAATTTGCGTGGCTGAGTGAGCGCGAGATGGTTGTGTTTGATGACACGCCAGCGAAGGCGGGGGTCAGTGTGCCTTTGCGATTTACGGATGAACCTGCGCGGCACAAGTTGCTGGATTTGATTGGTGATCTTGCGCTGCTGGGCGCGCCATTGCAAGCAAGGGTGATGGCGAGCAAGAGCGGGCATGCGTTGACGCATGCGCTGTGCCGGGAAATTGTGGCAGAAGCACGAGCCAAATGAAAAACCGCGTTGCTGGGCAACGCGGCGGTAGACGTGTGATGAGAAGAAGTGCGGAGTGCTGAGTGCGTTCACGAACAGTTGCTTGCTCAGTTTGCAAGCAAGCTCTCTGTAAACAGGCTTTGCTCAACACTGCTTACTGCGGAATCATGATGAGGCAGTGACGCACCCATTCCTTGCGCTGGTCGATGGTCAGCACATCGCGAAGCGGACGAAGGGCGGCGATCTTGTCAGCTTTGGTGCTTGCGGCCTTCACGCTTTCGCTCACTTTGGCGAGTTCGGACTTCTTGCCTTCATCCAAGCCTTCCATCATGCCGACGACGGTGTCGAAGTTCTCGGCAGCGGCGGCTTTGGCTTGGTTGTAGATGAAGATGTATTCTTCGATTGATCCGTTCTTGAGCAAAGCGGCGGCTCGTTGCATCGAGACACGGGCTTGCTGGGTCGAGTCAAGGCCTTCGGTGGGCGCGGGGTTGATGGTCAGCGTGTAGTCGCGGATGATCTTGTTGGCGGTGAAGGCGAATTGCACGGGCGTGAGCTTGCCAGTGTCGCGAAGTTCTTCAAGCAGGCTCTTGGGAGCGGCGGGCGGCAGGAAGGGCTTCGTGACTTCCAGCAATTGCTTGATGCTGGCGGCATCTTTGAAATCAACGCGTTCGAACACGCCGTCGTCGACGCGTTCGAGCAGGTCGATGTTTGAGACCAGCACGTTCTGGACGTTGAGCGAACGCTCAGCGAGAATGGGCTTGATGTCTTCGAAGAACTTGGCTTTGTCTTCGATGGTCGGGTTGACGCGAAGAGCGGCGAGCTGAATGGGCTCGGACAAGGGCTTGAAGTTGCCGGCTTCGTCTTTTTGTGCGAGGGACTCGAAGGGCAGGTCGGGCAGGACGATCTGGGCCTGCTTGGGCTGGGCTTGCACGGGCTGGGCTTCAACCGGCTGAGCCTCGGGGCGAGCGGGCGGGACGGGCATCTTTTCGATGTGCTCGTCGACCGGCGCGACCTGAGCGGGCGGGGGCGTGACAACTTGCGACCACACCGGGGTGGCCAAAGAGACAACACCGGCAAAACCAGCAGCAACAAACGGCATCAACGCCTTAGAAACGTGCATGAAAGGCCCTTTCTGTCGCGCGCGCGACATGCTTGTCGCCGACGCGTTGTGGATGATTCACCGGCTGCGCGGGTGCGCTTCGCGGGATTGGGGACGAGGAGGCAATTATCGGCGGGGTGGACGAGCCGGTTGATATAGTGCGAAATGAAAAACGCCCCGGCTTATGACCGGGGCGAAAAAGCCTGGTTTCGCAACGCAAGCGACTGCGCTGCTGGGGTTTACTCCTCGTCGGGAGCTTCGTCGTCGTCGCCTTCTCCGGGAGCTGGCACGCCTGGCTTGGCGTTTTGGGCCAGTTTGGCGGCCAGCACCAAGGCGCGGACTTCTCTGAAGAGTTCGGGGTTGCCCTTGAGGAAGGCCTTGGCGGCTTCGCGGCCTTGGGCGATGCGCATGTCGCCGTAGCTGAACCAACTGCCGGACTTTTGCACGACTTCCATCGTGACGGCCAGGTCGAGCAGGTCGCCACTGGCGGAGATGCCTTCGTCGTACATGATGTCGAATTCGGCATCGCGGAAGGGCGGGGCGATCTTGTTCTTGACGACGCGGGCGCGGGTGCGGCTGCCGACCGTGACTTCACCTTCTTTGATGGCGCCGGTGCGGCGGACGTCGATACGCACGCTGCTGTAGAACTTGAGGGCGCGGCCGCCGGTGGTGGTTTCGGGGCTGCCGAACATCACGCCGATCTTTTCGCGGATTTGGTTGATGAAGACGACGGTGCATTGGCTGCGATTGATGACGCCTGTGAGCTTGCGCATGGCTTGGCTCATGAGGCGGGCTTGCAGGCCCATGGAGGCGTCACCCATTTCGCCTTCGATTTCGGCCTTGGGAACCAGGGCGGCGACTGAGTCGACGACGATGAGATCGACGGCGTTGCTGCGGACGAGAAGCTCGACGATTTCGAGGGCTTGTTCGCCGTTGTCGGGCTGGCTGACGAGCAAGTCGTCGATGTTCACGCCGATTTTGCGGGCCCAGGAAGGATCGAGGGCGTGTTCAGCGTCGATGTAGGCAGCGACGCCGGCTTCTTTTTGGGCGTGGGCGGCGACGGTGAGAGCGAGGGTGGTTTTACCGCTGCTTTCAGGGCCGAAGATTTCGATGATGCGTCCGCGGGGAATGCCGCGACCGCCCAATGCGAGGTCGAGGGAGATGCTGCCGGTGGAGATGCCGGGGATGCTGTTGAAGGCATCCTCGTCCATCTTCATGATGGTGCCTTTGCCGAAGGTTTTGTCGATTTGGACGAGCGTCAGGTCGAGGGCGCGACGCTTTTCTTTGTCCATGACGGCGACGGGCGGGGCTTTTTTGCCGCGTGAGGCGTCGCTGCTGCCTGCGGTAGAACCAGTGGCAGTGGCTTCGGAGGTTGATTTTTCGGATTGGTTGCCGCCACGAGCGCGCGAGCGCCCATCTTTCACTTCGACGTCGGCCATGGGCCACGTCCTTTCTGAGTTGTCGGGCCGACGCCGCCTTGACGGAATCAGACACCCAAGCTTCAACAGTGCAGGGCCGGGGGCGAGTATCCAAACTCAACACACCTCCGCATCTCGGGGCGGCACTGGGCGCATGCCAAGATGGAAGAAGTTTACCAGAAACCGAATAGGCGTCAAGGGGGTTGTTTGGTTTTTTGTACGGGTTTTTGTAAGTCGAGTAGTGACATGCACTAGCGCGACCATTGGTAGATGTGGCGTTCGAAGAAGTCGGGCTGGTCGGCGAACTTCACGAGTTTTTGCATGGAGAAGGCGTTGGGAGAGATGATGTAGACCTTGCGTGCGCATGGGGGAGCGTACGGATGGCGGCGGGGGGTTGATTGTCGGCGGGACGGTTCTATGCTTTGGGATCGGAGTCCGTCGCCACGGACGGTTGTGCTGTCGGCAAGATTGCTGGCGGGGCAGCCTGAGGGGCGGCGAGGAGCGATCTGCCTGGAAACTGCCTGGAACTTGGGCAGAAAACAGGGCTTTGGGTGTTTGGGTTTTGCTAAGCGTTGGCTTATGCGGGCTCGGCACACGCGGCGTGTAGGATCGTTCAATTCTCCTGCGAAGGGTTGTCGCGAGCTGCTTCTAAGCAGTTGCGATCAGAGCCTTTGCGTCATGCCGCGGCGACCGGATCGCGATGCTTTCGTGACGAATTCTCGTCCAAGGCACCACGGGCGGAGACTGCGAATGTCTTGCTTTGGTGGTTTGGATGTTGGATTTCACGAAAGGAGAACGCGACGGTCTGAAGCGTTTGGACAATCTCACACGAAGTATGTGCCATCAAGGTTGCGAAGTTGTCGGGTTTGGGTTGTCGGGTTTGGCCGATACGGCTGATAGGTTTGGCTTCGCAACTGACCTGTTTACGGCTTGAAGATGCCCGTGGATAGACCGATGGTGTAACGGTAGCACAGCAGTTTTTGGTACTGCTTGTCTAGGTTCGAATCCTAGTCGGTCTGCTTTTTTCGGCGACGTGCTTTGTGTGACTTTGCGACTGCTTTGGATCATCGCCTGACGCGATGAACCACACTGGTACAACAACTGCCATTATTCTCGCCGCTGGTAAGGGCACGCGGATGCGTAGCGACCTGCCCAAGGTTGTGTTTGAGATTGGCGGTCGGCCCATGGTGTGCAGCGTGGTGGATGCGTGCCTGGCGGCGGGCTGCACGCGGATTGTGGTGGTTGTGGGGCACAAGCAAGAATTGGTGCGGTCGGCACTGGCGAGCTATGGCGAGCGGGTGGAATACGCAGTGCAGGATCAGCAGTTGGGGACGGGGCATGCAGTGACGTGTGCAGCGGGGTTGTTTGAGCGCGAGCGGCAGAGCAAAGGTCACAACGTGTTTGTGTTGTGCGGAGATGGGCCGCTGATTCGCAAGGCGACGCTGGACACGGTGCTGAACAAGCATGCGGGCAGCAAGGCTGATGCGACGCTGGCGACAGCGGTGATTGATGACCCCAGTGGCTATGGACGCATTGCTCGCGATGCGAGCGGGCGGTTTGTGGCGATTGTCGAGCAGAAGAACTGCACGAGCGAGCAGCTTGGCATTCGCGAAGTGAATCCGAGTTACTACTGCTTTGATGTCAAGAGCTTGTTTGAGGCGTTGCCGCGTGTGACGCGTAATGCGCTGACGAATGAGTATTACTTGACGGATGTCCCCGCGCTGCTGATGAGCGGTGGCGGGCGCGTGGAAGTGATTGAGGCGGTGCCGGCGGAGGATGTGCTATCCATCAATACGCCGGAGGATTTGGCGAAGGTTGATGCGATTTACCGGATGAGGCAGGAAGCCAGCCGCCACGGAGTGGCGGCCCACCAACACAAAGGACACTCGTAATGGCCAACGGTGCGATGTATACCGGGATCAAGGTCTTTGCGGGGCGTGGCAGCACGGACCTGGCGACGCGCGTGTGCCGACAGATGGGCATTGAGTTGTGCGCGGCGCGCACGACGGTGTTTCCGGATGGCGAGTTGATTGTGAAGTTGGAAGAAGACGTGCGCGGACGCGACTGTTATGTGGTGCTGAGCACATGTGAGCCGGTGAATGATAATTTGATGGAGCTGTGCGTCGCGATTGATTGCTTGCGGCGCGCGAGTGCGGGGCGGATTACGGCGGTGATTCCGTACTACGGGTATGCGCGGCAGGATCGCAAAGATGAGGGGCGCGTGCCGATTACGGCGAAGCTGGTGGCGAACATGATCGTCGCGGCGGGTGCGCAGCGAGTGATGAGCATTGATCTGCATGCGGCGCAGATTCAGGGGTTCTTTGATATTCCGGTGGATCACCTTTCGGCGACGCCCGTGTTTGTGGAATACTTCCGCAAGCTGAAAAAGAGCGGGGAACTGAGTGATTTGTGTCTGGTGAGTCCGGACGTGGGGAATGTGAAAGTCGCTGAGAGCATGGCGAACTTGCTGGGTGGGGATTTGGCGATTATCAACAAGCGGCGCCTGAGCGGCAGCAAAGTTGCGACGGGCAACTTGATCGGTAATGTTGAAGGCAAGACGGTGTTGATGTTTGACGACATGATTTCGACCGCGGGCACGGTGTGCGAAGCGGCGAAGCTGGTTCGCGAGCGCGGCGCCAAAGACGTGATTGCGGCGGCGACGCATGCGGTGCTGGTGGGGCCGGCGGTGGAGCGTCTGGCGAGCAGCCCGATCTCGCGGATTGTGGTGACGAACACGATTCCGTCGCCCGCGCGGGCGTTGCCCCTCAAGAGCAAACTGATTCAACTGGATATTGGGCCGCTTCTTGGAGAAGCGATTTTGAGGATTCACAACAACCAGAGCGTGAGTGCTCTGTTTGAGGATACTGCGGGGGTGAAGAGGTAAAGACAAGTACCGAGAGACGAAGTACCGGAGTACCGAAGGAAAGGCACTCTGCACACGTCGGCTTGGGCACACTGTCATTTCTTCGGTACTTCGTCTCTTCGGTACTTCGTTACTAGGTCACTTCGTCACTGTTCATTCACACCGGGCAACACAGATTGGCGCCCACTGTTTCAAGGAGTTTTTATCATGCACGAGAAGGCACCACTTATCAAGGCTCAGCAACGGGAGAAGTTGGGATCGCGCTACTGCAATCGGTTGCGCAAGAAGGGGCAACTGCCCGCGGTTGTGTACGGTCGCGGCAAGGAGCCGGTGGCCATTACGCTCGACAACCGCGAAGCGGTGGGTCTGATCAGCAAGGGTGAGAAGGTTTTCCGCCTGGATTTTCCGGGTGTGAAGGCTGGCGATGAAGGACAGATGGTGCTGCTGCGCGAGCTGCAGTTTGACTATCTGGGCACGAACATTGTGCACGCGGACTTCACACGTGTGTCGCTGACGGACCGCGTGAAGACCAAGGTCGCGATTCACTTGATCGGCGAAGCCAAGGGCCTCAAGACCGCCGGCGCGATTCTGATGCACCCGGTGAGCGAAATCGAAGTTGAATGCCCGGTGCTTGAAATCCCGGACTTCATTGAAGTGCAAGTGGGCGATCTGGATGTGGGTCAAGCCATCCACGCTTCAGACGTCAAGCTGCCTTCAGAGAACTTCAAGCTGATGACTGATAAGCACGCCAACGTTGCTCAAATCATCATTCAGGTTGAAGAGAAGACCGGCGAAGCGGTTGCTGCTGGTACGGAAGGCGCGGCGCCTGAAGTGCTCACGGCCAAGAAGCCTGAAGGCGATGCGAAGGCTGCTGGTGCGAAGCCCGCTGCTGGCGCAAAGCCTGCGGCTGGCGGCGCGAAGGCTCCGGCGGCTGGTGCGGCCAAGCCTGCGGCACCGAAGAAGTAAGCTGGTGGCACGGGCTTTTGACTCGTGCCGAAAAATCTGATTTTCTCGGCGTTTCTCTACCTGTTTTTCTCTACCTGTTGATGATGCACAGGCTCAAAGCCTGTGTGACCAAAGCCATGAAACTGCTCATCGGACTCGGCAACCCCGGCAGCGACTATGCAAGCACGCGTCACAACGCGGGCTTCATGGTCATCGATGCGCTCGCGCGTCGATTTGCTGTGGGCCAGCAAGCTCGGCAGCGGTTTCAATCTATCACGATGGAAGCCACTATCGGCGGCGAAAAAACGCTGCTGATGAAGCCAACGACGTTTATGAATCGCAGCGGACAGAGCGTGAGCGAAGCCGTGCGGTTTTTCAAGGTTGCGTTGGCGGATCTGCTGGTGATTGTGGATGAGTTGTATCTGCCGACGGGCGCGATTCGCGTCAAGCCCAGCGGCGGAGCAGCAGGACACAACGGCCTGACGAATATTCAGCAACTGCTGGGCACGGACGCGTATCCGCGTTTGCGTGTGGGCGTGGGGCTGAATCTTGGTGAGGGCAAAGTGGGCAAGCATCCGCAGATGGACCAAGCGGACTTTGTGCTCGGGCGATTTGACGAACTTGAGAAGCCATTTCTTGAGGACGCGATTCGCAAGAGTGTGGAAGCGAGCGAAGTGTTTGTGACCAAGGGGCTCAATTTTGCGATGAATATCGCGAATGCGGGCGAGAAGGAAGAGAAGCAGCCGGAGAAGAAAGCAGAAAAGAAACCAGCAATCAACGCAGAGCAGAAGTCAGAAGTATCACCCACACAACCGCAGGCATGAGGCCCGCGTTTCACGATCAGAGGAAGCACACAACTCGCCCGGTTACAAACGAGCGAAAGATTTGAGATCAAGGAAAGCACATGAGCAAGCGCGTTTACAACTATGAAATCATGTTCCTCATCGGCCAGGCCCAATCGGGCGATCTGGCCAGCGGCATCACCCACATCGAAGAGATCATCAACCGCGCGAGCGGCGAAGTGATTGCGATGAAGAAGTGGGATGAGCGGCGTTTGGCGTACGAAGTCGCCGGCCAGAAGCGCGGGCTGTACATCTTGGCCTACGTCAAGATGCCCGGCACGAGCCTCGCGAACTTCGAGCGTGACTGCAACCTGTCGGAAAAGATTCTGCGCACGATGACGCTGCGCGTGGATCACATGACGGTTGACGAAATGAAGGCGACCGATGATCGCTTGGGCTTGGCGACCGAAGCCAAGCTGCGGGCGGAGAAGAAAGAACTGCCGCCGATTCCGGAAGCGCCGGTGGCGGAGCCGGTTGAGCAGATGGAAGCGTAAACAGTCGCGATCATTTGCTTGCAAGCGCACTGCGCTTCACACAGTTAAAGAATGCCCCGCTTTCATGACTTGCATGAGCGGGGCGTTTTTTTGTTCTGTTCACGGGTGGCGAATGTCGGCAAGCAAGCACATGCGATTATTTGATGTCGCCCGTCTGCTTGTAGCGATCAAGGTACTTCTTTGCCAGTTCGGTTTGCTTGGTGCGCAGGTCGATTTCGCGGCCGTCGATGAAGGCGCGGTTGATGTCGCTGGTGACTTCGAGGGGGTCGCCTGTGCTGATGAAGAGGGTGGCGGATTTGCCGGCTTCGAGCGAGCCGAGTTGGCGGTCGATGCCGAGGATTTGTGCGGGGTGGATGGTGAGGGCTTTGATGGCGATGTCGTGGGGCAAGCCGAAGGCGATGGCTGTGCCCGCGGCGTAGGGCAGGTTGCGTTCGTGGGCGGTGTCGTCGCCGTGCGTGATGGCGAAGGTGATGCCGGCGTCGTGCAGGCGTTTGGGGAGGGTGTAGGCGTCGTCGTAGGGGCTGTCGTCGCGCTGGGGCATGTTTTGCACGCCGCGGAGGATGACCGTGGTGCCGGTGCGCTTGAGTAGTTCCGCAGCGCGATCAGCTTCGCGCCCGCCCACGATGACGCAGCGGAGATTTCGCTGCTCGCAGAAGGTGAGGGCGCTGGCGATTTGGTCGGCGTCGTTGGCTTCGATGAAGAGCGGCGTGCTGGGCTTGAGCCCGGCTTCGTCGGCGATGCCGGATTCTTTGGCGAGAGCGAGCGTGAAAATGGGACGCATGGCTTCCCAGCGCAGATCGGTTGGCACGTCGGGGTTGGCTTGACGCTCGCGGGCGTAGGCGAGGGCGGTGTCGAAAGTCTTTTCGAGAGCGGCGAGATTTTCGCGGATGCGTTTGAGTTGTTCGTCTTCAGGCGTGTCCATCCACCAGGCGCGAATGGGGCGCACGCGCGGCCAGTTGACCATGAGGCCCGCCATGGTGTAGTTGCCCACTTTCACTTGCATGTCTTCGACTGTCCAGCCGTCGAGGCGGATGACGCCGACTTGGCCTGGAATCAGGCCGCCGCTGGGGTGGATGCCGGCGGTCAGGATGCCGTTGCGGCGAGTGACGGGGAGGAGCGTGGAGTCGGGGTTGACGGCGACGGTCGGCTGAACTTCGGGCGCGACGTTGCCGACTTCGGAGAGGTCGTTGGTGGCGGCGACGGCTTGGATTTCGGTGATGCCGAGTTGGCTGAGGGCGGTGATGAAGCCGGGGTAGACGTGTTTGCCGGCGGCGTCGATGAAGATGAAGGAGTTTTTGTCGAGGCTGACTTTTTGCGTCCAGTCTTGCCAGGCTTTGGCGTCGTAGACGCCTGTGATGACGCCATCTCTGAACATGACGGTGCCGTTTTCGATGTCGGGCGCGGTGACGGGGTGGATGGTGGCGCCGGTGATGACGATGGTTTTGTCTTGCTTGGGGGCTTTGTGGATGAGGTCTTGGGAAGTTGCGAGGGTGGTGCAGGCGGCGAGCGCGAGCAACGCGAAGGCGGGTCGCGGAGGGGCGGAGAAGAAGCGGAGATGCGCGGAGGGTGAAGATGTTGGGTTGAGAGAGGTGGGCATGGGTGGCTCGTGTGGAGTTGGGGGGAAGAGTTTTTCGCACAGGCTAAAAGCCTGTGCCACCTTTTAAACTGTTTAGTGCATCACGCCGCAGCCGCAGACGCCGGGGGCGTAGAAGGGGTCGCGGCCTGAGCGCATGATTTCGAGTTGGCGGGCGCGGATGGCGGCGAGTTGTTGGTCGGAGAAGTCGGTGGGCTTGGTGGGTTGGTCTTTCTTGTCGGCGTCTTTCTTGTCGCCATCTTTCTTGTCGTCAGGATTCTTCTTTTTGTAGTCGAGCAGTTTGGCGATGAGGCGTTGGCGTTCGGCGGTGATCGTCGCGCGGTGTTTGGCGTCTTGCTCGAGGCTGAAGAGTTCGCGGCCATCAACGAAGGTGCGTTCGCAGCGGCTGAATGTGCTCATGGGGTTGCCATTCCACACCGCGATGTCGGCGTCGAGGCCTGGTGCGATTGCGCCGACGCGATTGTCGATGCGAAGCTGCTTGGCGGGGTTGAGTGTGACGAACTTGAGAGCTTCGGCGGGCTCGATGCCCCCCACTTCGCGGCCGTATTTGATGGCTTTGCCGGCTTCGACGTTGAGGTGGCGAGCGAGGCTGTTGCTGTCGCTGTTGAAACTCGCGACGGCTCCGACTTTGTGCATGAGGGGGAAGCCGGCGGGGATGGCGTCTTGCACTTCGACCTTGAAGGCCCACCAGTCGCTGAAGCCGCTGCCGCCGCCGCTGTAGTCGCGGACGAAATCGGCGACTTTGTAGCCTTCGAGGACGTGCTGGAAGGTGCCGATTTTGAAGTTGAAGTCGCGGGCGACTTGCGTGAGCATGACGATTTCGTCTTGGCGGTAACTGTGGCAGTGGATGAGGCGCTGGCCGGCGAGGATTTCGGCGAGGGCTTCGAGTTCGAGGTCGCGACGCGGAAGTGGATAAGCCGTCTCGGTGGTCGGCATCGAACCAACTTCGCCTGCCGGACTCGTAAACGCCAGATCACTTGTTTCCTGCGCATACTCCTTCGCCGCCGTAAACCGATCCCGAATCAACTTCTCCACGCCCATGCGGCTGCGTGGATATTGGCCTGTGCCGGCGTCCCAGTTCACGCTGCGGGGGTTTTCGCCTAGGGCGAATTTGATGCCGGGGATGGCACCTTCGAAGTGCATGTCGTCGGGCAGGGCACAGCCCCAGCGGAGTTTGTTGGTTTGGCTTTGGCCGCCGATAGCGTTGGCACTGCCGTGGAGGCTGAGGACGGTGGTGACGCCGCCTGCGAGTTGGCGGTACCAGTTGACGTCATCGGGATTGGTGACATCGGCGATGCGGACTTCGCTGGTGACGGCTTGGCCGCCTTCGTTGACGCCTTTGCTGATGCCAGTGTGGCTGTGGGCATCGATGATGCCGGCGGTGATGTGTTTGCCGGTGCAGTCGATGACGCGCGTGCCTGCGGGCAGGTCGCCACGCGTGAGTTCGGCGGGTGTGTCATTGAAAACTGATTGAATCTTGCCGGCTTTGAGGAGGATGGTTGCGTTTTGCAAGATGCCTTGGTCGGTGTTGGTCCAGACGGTGGCGTTGGTCAGGTAGACGGTGTCTTGTAGCGGGGCTGCGTCGAGGGCGTAGGGGCCGAAGGGGAGGCCGAGTTTTTCGGGGATGTCGGTGGGGGCTGCGTCGTCGTCGTCTTTCTTGTCTTCCTTGAGTTCGCGCTGGGCGGTGTAGGTGTGTGTGGTGCCGTCGCTGAAGGTGCTGGTGCCTTCGATTGTGTCGTCTTTGGGGGTCTCGCCGAAGCGGATCACGAGTTTGTCGGCACTGCTTCCGTCTTTGCCGAGGAAGTCAAAGCCCAAGTCGTTCAGTGAGTGCGTGAAGGCATATGTGCCGTCGGCGAATTTCTCGTCCTTGCCTTTGGCTTCCTTCGTGGTGCCATCGTCGAGCGTGCGCGTCACGCGCATATCTTTTTCGGCGATGATGACGCGGATTTGTTCTTTGCGATCGGCGGGGACATCGGCGTTGTCGGCTTTGCTCACGCGCCAGGTGCCGATGAAGGGATTGGATGCACGGCGGACGCTGGTGAAGTTGAACTCGCCGGATTTGCTTTTGACGGTGCCTGTGGCGGTATCGGGGTCTTTGGAGAAGTCGGGCGTGAGGGTGATTTGCACTTCGCCGCCGCCTGCTTGCGGCGGGAGATCGAGGGCGTAGGAGACGACTTTGCCGTCCCACTTGAGGTCTTTGACGGCGACGGGGCTGGGCTTTTCAAAGGGTTCGCGGCCTTCGAGTTTGTTGTTTTCGTCGAAGACGAGGGCGGCACCTTGGAAGGCTTGTTGGCCGGCTTGCGGCGGGAACCAGGTGGGCCACACGCCGGTGAGTTTGTCGGGCTGGCGTTCGCCTGTGAAGGTGAATTCGCGGCCATCGGGCAGGACGCCGCGGCCGATGTAGGTTGGGGGCGTTGCGCCGAGGTCGAAGACGAGGAAGGAGCTGACGATGCCGGGGGCACCGAGGTCGTCGTGATCGAAGACGTAGGTGAGCTGGTTGCCTTCGAGGGCGACTTTGCGGGCTTTGGCTTCGACTTTCTTTTCTTTGGACTTGGGTTCATCGCCTTCGGCGGGCTTGTCGCCATCGGCGGGCTGGGCGGGCGTGAGTTTGGTGATGAGCACATCGCCGTCGCCTGGCTTGGGTTTGCTGATGATGATGGTGCGAACCGCGTTGTCGGGGAAGTTGGCGGTGACGGTCCAGGTGCCGGCGATGTCAACGTCGGGCTTGCTGAGTTGGTGGAGTTGGCCGTCAACGAGCATCATGCGGATTTTGCTCTTCTTGTCGAAGAGGTCGTCGGTCATGACGAGGATGTTGGCGCGTTTGCCGGCGTCGATGGTGCCGAGTTGGTCAGTGGCGGCGAGTAACTCAGCGGGCGTCGTCGTGAGGCTGGCGAGGGCGACTTGTTTGGGCAAGCCGTAGCGGACGAACTTGCGGATGTTGGGGAGGAAGTTGGATTTGTCTTTGAGTTTGGCGGTGGTGAAGGCGAAGCGGATGCCGGCGTCGTGCAGGCGGCGCGGATTGGTGGGAGCTTGTTCCCAGGTCATCATGTCGCGCAGCTCGACGCCTTCGGCTTTTTCGATGCTCGAGACATCGGGGGCTTTGGGCAGGCTGACTGGCAGGATGAAGGCGGCCTTGTCGGTGGTCATGAGTTCGCGGAGCGCGCCCAAGCGGGCGAATTCAGTGCCGCAGCCGAGGAGGGCGTAGGGGCGTTTGAACTCGCGAGCGATTTTGATGGCGCGCAGGCTTTCGAGTTCGTCGGAGGTGTCGAAGAGAAGTACGGGAGTGCCGGAGTCCCCGAGTGCGGCGGGAGTCGAGGGTGAGTTGGTGGTTTCTTGAGTGATCCGGGCGAGTGGGGCAAGCGCGTTGACTTCGCCTGCGCTGAGCGCGGCTTTCGCGGCTTGGCCGTTGCTTGCGAGCCATTCGGCATCGCTGAGCGTTTGGCGAATGAGGGCAATTGCGCCCATTTGGCTGTCGGGGTATTGTCGGCCTGAGATTTCAAACGCGACGCTTTGGTAAAGTTGCTCGGCGTAGACGGGCGGTTTGGCCATGCTGGCGTCGGGGTCGGCTTGGGCGGTGCTGACTAGTGCGCTGCTGCCGCGGAAGAGACCGCCTTTGGGCGAGATGCAGGCGGCACCGAAACCGAGTTCGCGGAGTTCCTTGGCGGGGCCGTCGGTGAGGCCTGGGCCGTCGAGGGCGGTGCGCTGGGGGATGACGCCGTCGTTCCAGTGGACGCCTGTGCGTTTGGGGTCGGGCTTGGGGGCGTCGACTTCGACGTAAGGATCAACGAAAGCGGCGTAGGCGTGGAGGCCTTTGCCATCGAGGACGCGCGGGCCGATTGGCAGGCGCGTGGCGATGTCGTCGGGCGTGAAGTGCTTGCCGTCGGGGCCTGGGTTGGCTTCGGTCACGCTCTCGATGCGGCCGCTGCGCATGATCACAGTGGCGCGGTCGAGGGTTTTGTCTGGTGAGACATGGACGGTGGCATCGACGAGGGCGAGCCAGGTGGGGTCGACGCGGCGCGGGCCGTTGGTGGGTGGTAGCAGGGGCGAGGAGCCGGACTGCTGGCCGGGTGCGGCGGCGGCGAGAGCGGCGAGTGCGACCAGCGTGAGGACGGGGAGGCGAATCTGGGCCATGAAGTCAGTTTACACAGGAATTAACGCTGTGTTCATGCACTTGGGGGATGATGGCGTGGAATTGAGATTTTTTGGTAACTTGCACAACTGACGAGGTGGTGCGGGCGTTGACGATGGCGAGACGTGCGCATGAGAGGCTGCGACTGGGGCCCGACGTTGTGCGTCGTGATTGCGTTGGTGGTTGTGGTAGCAGACGTGATTTCCGCGGAGTGGCGGGTCGCGGTGCTGTGCCATGGGAATGTGCTGGAAAAGGAGAAGACGAATGAAGATTCAAAGTGTTACATCGATGATGTTGCTGGCCGGTTTGGCTGGCGTTGCGCAAGGGCAAGAGACGCTGGTTGGCGTGACGACGACTGGCTCGGTCGTGACGTTCCGCTCGAACGCGCCGGGGACGCTGTTGTCGAACACGGTGATTTCGGGCTTGAATGCCGGCGACCGGATTCAAGGCATTGATCTGCGACCTCAGACGGGCGAGATCATTGCCATTGGCGAGACCACGCAGTTGTACTCGCTGAATGCGGTGACGGGTGTGGCAACTCCGATTGGCGCGGGCTTCACGCCTGGGCTTGATGGTGGCGCGTTCACTCGGCACGGGATTGATATCAACCCGACCGTGGACCGAGTGCGTGTGGTTGGTAGCGGTGCGCAGAACCGCCGATTGAACCCGATCACGGGTGCGTCGGTTGCGCCGACGGACACGGCACTCTCGTACAACCCTGCGGTGGGCTTGGGCTTGCCGCCGCGTGCGGTGGCGGTGGCTTACACCAACAGCTTGTTTGGTGTGCCCGCTGGCTCGACGCGCGAGTACATCTTGGACTCGCTGAACAACGTGCTGGGTGAAGTTGGCACGCAAGCGGGCGGCAATGGGTCGTTCAACGCTGGTGTTGTGGGCAGCACGTTCGCGGTGCGACTGGGCCTGAACATACTGGATTTCAGCGACAACGCTGGCTTTGACATCTCCGGCGCGACGGGCATTGCATATGCGTCGTTTGACTTACAGAGCGATCCGGCGGGCTCACCCACGGGCGTGTACACGATTGACTTGGCGAGCGGCCAGGCTGTGCTGCTGGGCAACGCCGGTGTCGCGCTGCGTGATATCACCGTGATCCCGGCACCGAGTGCGGCTGGTCTGCTGGCGGCTGGTGCGCTGGTTGCTGGTCGGCGTCGTCGCACCCGCTGATTGCGAAGGCTGGAAGATTGTGTGTTCGTCTCCACGCCGAGGGGCCCGATGTCGGGCCCTTTGGTGTTTTTGGGCACAATTTCGTCTGAGTTGGAGGGCTACTCGGTCTTCTCGGTGAGCAAATCGCAAGAACCGGTGCTGAGAAAGTACATTGCTTCGCAGGCGGAGCATCATGCGGCTCATGACTTCAAGGCAGAGTTGTTGGGACTTTTGCGGGCGCATGGGGTTGAGTTTGAAGAGAAGTGGGTTTTTGATTGAGCGGCCGCTGCCCCTCCGGGGCAGGGTGGGTGCGGTTGACTTGTCCACGGGCTGCGCTTCGCTTGCCCGTGGCTACAGGCCTGCGACCCTTCGGGTCGAAAGGCGCGAACGGAGGCGGGAGCAACGAGGGCAGGGAATTACCAAGTCGTTGTCGAGGTCTGTTCGTGTTTCATTCACACGCCAACATCGCTTCACCATGCTCTTCCCGGGGCTGACGGTGGGGATTGTGTTCCCTAAACTTGCCGTTCCGCGATGCAGGCGAGGTTGTCGCTGCGCTCGCACTTTTTACGAGGTACTCATGACCGCTGCTCTTGCTTATCCCGGCCTGCCTGAGTTCAAGACCCTGCCGCCGCGCGAAGGGGATCGGCATATTCAGTTTCGCGAGGCTCTGCGTGAAGCGATGAGCGAAGAGATGCGGCGGGATGACCGCATGTTCCTGCTGGGCGAAGAAGTTGCCCAGTACAACGGGGCGTACAAGATCAGCCAGGGCATGCTGGATGAGTTTGGGCCCTTGCGCATCATCGATGCGCCCATCAGCGAGAACGGGTTTGCGGGCTTGGCGGTTGGCGCGGCGATGTATGGCCTTAAGCCGATCATTGAATTCATGAGCTGGTCGTTCAGCCTTGTCGCGGCGGACCAGATTCTCAACAACGTGCCCAAGATGCTCTACATGAGCGGTGGGCAATGGGGTTGCCCGATTGTCTTCCGCGGCAACGACGGCGCGGGCGGGCAGCTTGGCAGCACGCACAGTTGGTGCGTGGAAGGTTTGTACAGCAACGTGCCGGGCATGAAGATTGCGATTCCGAGCAATCCGTACGACGCGAAGGGGTTGCTGAAGACCGCGCTGCGCGAGCTTGATCCGGTTTTCTTCCTTGAGAGCGAGCGCATGCTGGGCGATAAGGCCCACGTGCCGGCGGAGGAGTATTACATTCCGTTTGGTCAGGCGCGATTGGCGCACGAAGGCGATGCTTGTACGCTCGTGAGCTTTGGCCGGCCTGTGAATTTCTGCTTGGAAGCAGCGGCGATTCTCGCGGCTGAAGGCATCATGGTGGACGTGCTGGACATGCGGACGATTCGGCCGCTGGATATTGACAGCATTATCAAGAGCGTGCAGAAGACCAACCGCGTGGTGGTGGTTGACCAGTGCTGGCCCTTTGCGAGCGTGGCGAGCGAAGTGATTACGCAGGTGTGCGAGCGCTGCTTTGACTACTTGGATTGCCCGCCGGTTCGCGTGAATACGGAAGACGTGCCGACGCCTTACGCGAAGGGGCTGGAGTATGCGTATTTACCGAACAAGGAGAAGATTATTGCGGCGGTGAGAAAGGTGCTGGCGTGAGTGAAGGAGGCTGCGATGGATATCGAATCGATCAGACAAATCGTCGAGGCCAACCCGCAAGGTGTTCGCATCGTCATGATCGACGGCACGAAGTTGGATATTCCACATCGCGACTTCATCTCACTCGGCCCTGGAACTGACTCGGGCCTTTCTGCACGTCGCGTTGCAGCTCGTACGACATTCACGGTGTATGAGGTAAACGGAATACCGATGCGAATCGTCAACGCGATGCTTGTGAAGGAAGTCGTGCCGCTTCATTCGGGTGGGAAGGGGAAAGGCCGCAAGCGGAGTGCATAAGTGATTCATGGTTGACCGCGTGGCACGAGATCGGTTGGCGTTGGCTCTTCGGCGATTTGGCGCCGGACGCATTTCGTTGAGCGAGTTCTGGCTCGCATTTCCTCGCAGGAGTGACCGCACGCCTGACGCCGCTTTGGTTCAACTCGCAGACTCGCTTGATTGGTTTTTTGAAGATGCGAGCGTCATCTTCGCATCGATGTGGTATTTGCGGGGAAAACGCAAACTCAATCGTTTCGGTCGTCGGTGGTTTGCGAGCGTTTGGTTGTTTCTCAAGTCCGACAGCGAAGACCTGCGGACGAAAGAGGTCGTTTGCCGCAAAGCGATCACTGACGAGAAGCTTTCGTTTGACTTGACCTTCCGCAATCATCGACCAGGTCGATTTCGCGAGGCGATGGCGGCACGAAAACTCGGTGCCCAACGTCGAGCCTGGCCGTTTGCTTCGGTCACTGAGTTTGAACTTGCTCGCAGCCGACGAATTCTCCTGTGTGGCTAGACGCGACGACTTGGTTTTCGCCCGTATCGTTTGACTCGCCTCTGATAGCACGTATTCACACTGCCTTGAAGGATCCCCACTATGTCGATTGAAATCACAATGCCCCGCCTCTCCGACACCATGCAACAAGGCACGATTGTCAAGTGGAACGTCAAGGAAGGTCAGAAGATCAAGAGCGGCGATGTCATCGCTGATATTGAGACTGACAAGGCGACCATGGAGTTGCAATCGTTTGATGACGGCGTGGTGGCGGCAATCACAGTGCCGCAGGGGCAGGTGGTGGCGGTTGGCACGGTGATGATGGTGCTTGCGGCAGCGGGTGAGGATGTTGCGGCGGTGAAGGCCAAAGCTGGTAGCGGCGGTGCGGCGGCTCCGGTCGCGAAAGCGGCGGCAGCGAATGGTGCGGCAGCTGGCAGCGCAGCGTCCGGCAATGGCGCGACGGCGGTGCTGGATGCGCCGGCCCACGCCGATGGTTTCCGCGAGGGAAATGGGCGGGTGTTCATTAGTCCGCTGGCGCGGAAGATCGCTGAAGAAGCTGGGTTGGATGTGACGCGCGTGCAGGGGTCGGGGCCTGCGGGGCGGATTGTGCGCAAGGATGTTGAAGAAGCGATTGCGGCGGGGAGTGCGGCACCGGCGATGCGCTCGGGCAACATGGGCACGGTGAGCAAGATGAATGCAGCGACTGCCGCTCCGGAGGGGCGGCCCACCAAAGTTCCGGCAGCGGCGGCGGTGTTGGCGAGCAAGGTTGTGCCGATGTCGAACATGCGGCGTGTGATTGCCCAGCGGTTGAGCGAGAGCAAGAGCACGATCCCCCACTATCAAGTTTCGTTTGATGTGGATATGCAGCCGCTGATGGCGTTGCGCGGGCAACTGAACGAGCAGCTTGCGAATCAAGGCGTGAAGCTGAGCGTGAACGACTTCTTGGTGAAGGCGTGTGCGCTGGCGATGCATGAGCATCCGTTTGTGAATTCGCGCTGGAGCGTGTCGCAGGCCAAGCATGGACAGATGGACACGAATATCGAGTTGCTCGCGGATGTGAACATCGGCATCGCCATTGCGTTGCCCATCGCCGCTGACGGCTCTGGTGGCGGGCTGGTGGTCGCAACGATTCGCAACGCCGACAACATGGGGCTGCGGCTGATTTCGGCCCAGAGCAAGCAACTTGCCGAGAAGGCTCGCAGCAAGGGACTCGCTCCGAACGAGATGAGCGACAGCACGTTCACGATCAGCAACCTGGGCATGTACGGCGTGAGCCACTTCAACGCGATTATCAATCCGCCGAATGTCGCGATTCTTGCGGTTGGCGGCGCGATTGAAAAGCCAGTCGTGCGCAACGGCAAGATTGAGCCGGGCCTGGTGATGACGATGACGATGAGCAGCGATCACCGCGTGGTGGATGGCGCGATGGCGGCACAGTATCTGAGCACGGTGAAGAACTATCTTGAGAAGCCGGCGACGCTGCTGGTGTGAGTTGGTCAGAACGAGAACGAAGAAATCCCGAGGCTGAGCTTCGGGGTTTTTATTTGCGCGGTGCGTCAGTTCTTCTTCGCCACCGGCAAGCCCGAGCGGTGTGTGCGCATGAGCAGCAGCGTGACTAGGCCGCGAGCGATGGTCGAGGCGATGAAGATCACGCTGAAAGCGAAGTGATCTTTGGGCATGCGGTCCAGGATTGCGCCGCCGACAAAGCTGCCGCTGACGCCCGAGCCCCATTGGCCCAGCGTGTACACACTCAAGAGGCTGGTGCGTTCGTCTTCGTCGAAGACTTCGAGCGTCGTGAGCATGACGGCGAGCTCCCACGTGGCGATGGTCATGCCGGCGATGAGCTGCGCGACGGCGAGGTAGATTGGATCGGTGCTGAGCGCCCAGAGCGCGGGGACGGGCGTCATGAGGATTGCGCCGTAGATGAGCAATTTGCGTTTGCCGCGACGCTGCGCGATTTCAGCGGCCCAACTCACGGCAAGGGCCTTACCAAGATACCAGATGACGATGAGCCACGCCCACTCGAGGAAACTGAGTTCGGCGATTTGCTTGACGTACGCGGCCCAGAAGGGCGAGCCGATCATCATGGCGAAGCTGAAGAGGATGAAGACACCAAGCAAACGCCAGCGGCCGTCGTGGCGCAGGCGGGTTGTGGCTTCCGATACGCTCAGCGTGCGATGGCCTGCGGTGGCGTTTGCGGGCTCGATGTGTTTGTGCAAGTAGAGCGTGCTGACGGCGCGGACGACGCCTGCGAGCGTGAAGAGAATGGCGAAGCAAACAAGCACGGGGCGCGTAGTCCAGGCCTGACTGATCCAAGGCCACCACGAGAAGAAGTTGGCGAGCGTGGGGCTGATTTTCTCGGCACTGTCAAGCAGCGCAGCACCAGCAAGCACGGCGGCGATGGCGCCCAACTGCAGCATGCGCGATCGCTTGGCGAAGAAAGTTGCGCGCACGGGGCCGGGCACAAGCAAGCCCATCATGGCGGTCCAAGGCGTGCCTCCGACAACTGCACCGGCGTGATAGACGCTTGCGAGAAGGAAGATGACCCACATCGGCGCAGTGCCCACGAGTGCGACGAGGGCGAGCAGGGGGCACATGATGGTTTGCAGAACTGCGCAGAAGACAACGGCTCGCTTATAGCTCCGAAGGGCATGGACAAACTGCGGCACGAACAACTGCACGATTGTCGCGAGCATGATGGGCACGGTGGCGACGAGGCCACTGCCGACTTCGCTGCCGAACATGGTGAGGATGAAGAGCGGAAAAAATGTTTCCGCGAAGCCCACCATGAACATGTAGAAGACGCCATCGATGGTCGAGCATCGCAAGTTGTGGCGCACCGTCACCGCTTTCACGGCCACACCTTGGGTTTGGGCGTGGGACCAGTGATCTTGGTTGGGTTGGGCAACTTGGGAAGTTCGACGCCTGAAAAGCCTTTGCCCCAGATGAAAATCTCGCGCGAGATATCGCGGCTGGCGCGCGGCTTAGTCGTGCCGGCTTCGCGGAAGGTGCGCTTGGTGCGAGCGATGACATCGGGCGTGGGCGTACCTTCGAGAATCTTCATGACCATGTTGCCGCCGGGGCGCAAGAGGTCGTGGCAGAGGTCGAGCACGCGCTCGCAGAGGCGCGCGGAGAGAAAGTCATCGCCATGGCCGCTGGTGTTGGGGGCCATGTCGCTGATGACGGCGTCGTACTTGTCGCTGCTTTTGCCGTCGCCGTGCAGCAGCTCATTGATGGGGGCGAGGAGTTCCTTGGGCGGGGTCGCGTAGATGTCACCTTCCATGAGGTAGACGCGATCGGAAACGTGGGCGGTGGTGCGTTGCAGATCGATGCCCACCGCGCGGCCTTTGGGCGAGAGGTAGCCGTCGAGGACTTGCAGCCAACTGCCGGGCGCGCAGCCAAGATCGATGACGTACGCATCGCGGCGGACGATGTGCAGGCGCTCGTTGATTTCGAGAAGCTTGTACGCGCTGCGTGCGACGTAGCCATCTTCCTTGGCTTTTTTGAAGAACTCGTCATGCAATACGCGTGGTTTGGGCACGAGAGGAGTGTACGGAAGCGAGAGCGACAAATCAGCAGAGCGGAAATGCAGAAGACGATTGGGAATCGGACGTTGCGTGAGATTTGCGAGCGATGTGGGTTACGCTTGATGTATGAGCAACTTCGCTGGACTTATCGAGACGTTTGCGGCACAGGGCGGAGCACTTTCCACGTGGTCGGCGGGGCTTTCTCGCGAGCAACTGCTGGCGACGCCTGCGACGGGCGCGGGAGCGTGGTCGATGCACACGTTGATCGTGCACATGCTTGACAGCGACTTGGCGGCGACGCATCGCATGCGGCGAATTGTGGCGGAGGAGACGCCGCTGCTGATTGCGTATGACGAAACGCTGTTTGCGCAGCGGTGTCAGTATGCGAGTGCGGATCTCAAGCAGGTCTGCGAGTTGTTCGCGATGAACCGGGCGTTTACGTCAGCTTGGCTTAAGACCGTGCCGGTGAGTGAGTTCGCTCGCGTGGGTGTACACAACCAGCGCGGCAAGGTGACGCTGGAAGACATGCTGAAGATTTATATCGAGCATGTGACACATCACGAGAAGTTCGCGATGGCGAAGTTGCGGGCGTTTGCGAAGTGATAGAAACACAGTGAAGCAATAGAACAATAAGACAGCAAGCGTCCAGACGCAAGTGTTTGATGCATTCACTAGTTTGTTGCACCGAAACAACTGGTTGCGCTTGTTGCTTGGGTTTGCTGCCGTTGGTTACCAGCAACATACCAACAACGACGAGCGCAACACCGGCGATGCGCGTCGGCGTGATGGGGTGCGTAGGCAGGCCGACCAGACCGAAGCGATCGATGATCAGGTGTCCGAGTACTTGGCCCGCGACGATGCAGACGATGTAGTTGACGCCGCCGATCTTCGGAACGACGAAGATGGCCGTGCACACGTAGATCGCACCGAGCAAGCCACCAAGCCATGACCACCACGGGGCTTGGGGCAGTTTGCTGAACTGCGGCGAGCGGCCCAGATCGCTGCCCAGCAGCTTCATGGTGAGTAATACGCCGAGAATGAGCATGATGCCGATGAGGAAATTGATGAGGCCGCCATAAAAGGGACTGCCGGCGAGGCCACCGAGTTTTGCATTCATGCCTGGTTGCAGCGTGCTGATGACGCCCGCGATTCCAGCGGCGAGGAAGAAGCCCACGAGTGAGGCGGAGATATTCATGCGGATAAGTTACCACAACTTGCGTGCGGCGGGGCATAAAAAAAAGAGATCACGCGAGCGAGATCAGGCTTTGGGCGCGTCAGGCGCGTCAAAGGCCATGACGATCTGGAAGGTTGGGATCGGATACGCGATACGCAGGCGATACGTGCGAAAATCAGCAGGATTATGGCCGATTTGCTTGCAGACGCGGCGGATCATCTGGTCGTAGTTGGGAATTTCATCGACTTCAAATCGCTTGGCATCGTCGGGCACGAGCGTGGGCGTTTCGGAGAAGTTCACGCGATCAAGATCGCGCAGCGGATCGTTAGGATTCGCGGGTCCGCGGCTCGCAGAGTTGTACACGATGAGTTGCGGGTCGCTCCCTGGGAACAGATCGCGGTGAATCAACGCGTCGCACACGAGCATGCGCACGGGCGTGTCGACGAAGAGTGATACGCCGCGCTTGCGAGATTCGTTGGTGCCATACTGGCGACTGCCGCAAGCACTGTGGCTGACGGCGAGCATGTCATAGAGCGCGTGCTTATCGATGCGTTCGCCCACGAATCGATGGAAGAGTTGCTTGCCGTTGAACTGCGTTTCGAGTTGTGCGGCTTCATTGGTGTAAAGCTCGTGCAGCGAGACGGGGCTTTGCGAAAGATCGGGCTCGACTCCGGGCTGGTGGTAAGGTGGCCCGAAGGTAAAGAAGACGGGCGTGTCGGGGCGAAGTCGGCGAAGACCCAGAGCGCCGTGAATGGTCGTGACGGAGATGACTTCGCTCTCGGTTGCCGAAGGCGTGAACATCATCGACGTGACCCACGTGTTGGCTTCGACGCCCAGCACTTGCCGCATGCCTTTGAAGACATCACTTCGCGCGGAGATATCAACCCGGCTGCGCAGTGTGGCGGTCGACGCGCCGATGGCCGCGTGCAGCCCCGCGCGCGTGCCGAAGTAGTCGATGAGTTGATCGAAGATATCGATTGCGTGATGAGCAGCTTCGATGCGACTGAGCTCGACGCCTTGTTTTGCCGACGCGCGAACGAATTCGCGCAGTGACTCAGGGCCAGGAATGCGTTCGAGCATTTCCGAAGGCTCGGCGAGAGCGAGGGCGCTAAGGAGTTTGCTCAGCGTAACGCGGCTGAGGCCCAGTTGCTGCGAGAGAGCCGTGGGCGATTGATTCGCGCCGGGAAGTGCGTCGACAACTGTTTTGAGCGACTGTGCTAGGCCCCGTGCGGCTGCGTCCAGATCAGGCGTGCTGGTTGCAA
The DNA here is from genome assembly GCA_014192545.1 of Phycisphaerae bacterium. Lineage (GTDB taxonomy): Bacteria > Planctomycetota > Phycisphaerae > Phycisphaerales > UBA1924 > BJHL01. The sequence continues at coordinate 294,073 of BJHL01000001.1, forward strand.
GTGAGATTGACATAGTTAACTTCCCGCCGCTTTTTGGACATTCCGCCTTAGTGATAAGTGTAGACGGGGCAAGGTGCTGGAGCGAAAGCAGGCGGGAAGTTGGAGGATTGAGGTAAGTTGATCTGTGGTACGATGGAACATGCACGGCGAAAGTTGGGTCTCAGAATTTCTCGCGAGCGAACAGGCTTGGAGGATGTCGGCGAAGGGGGCGAGCACCCGATTCACGAGGGCGCTGGTCGCATTCGTGTTTGCGAGTTTGGCGTTCACGGTCGGTGCGATTAATAAGACGCCGATGGTCAAGGTCGCGTGCTATGCCGTTTGTCCGATCGCCTTTGGGCTGTTTGTCTGGTGGCTGGTTGCGGGCATCAGGGAGTATCGCAAGTCGCGGGTATTGTTCAAGCACGCGAGCGGGTTGTATGATGAGCACGGCGGACTCACAACACAGAATACACGGCTCGCGCAATTGCGAGGGCATCTCGCGGGTTGGAAGCTCATCGCATCAAGCGACACCGTGTTGCATCTCACGCAAGATCGCACGTCCGCACAGGTGCGGACTAAAAAGTTTTGGCAGGTCGCGGCTGGCGTTGGTTTCGGGTTGCTTTTCGCCGCTTGCATTTGGAACTTGGGATGGGGAGTTTCCGTCGGCAGCGGATCTGTCTCAGCATTCAAGCTCAAATTGCTCGTATGGGCGATGCCGCTGATATCGCTCGGGCTGATCATCGCGTCACTCGTGCCGACGACGGTTGAATTCGCAGCAGATGCCGACGCGCAGCCGGAGATTCTGATCGAATACGTAACGCTGAAAGGTGTTCGCACTGAGACATTTGAGGCGGCAGATATTGAAGCTTTACGGAACAGTGACGTCAGTCTGGAAGCGAGATTGCGGTCTGGCGAAACGGCGCAGCTGATTTTGATGTTGTCACTTGATCATGCGAGTCGCGATAAGCGGGTCGCGGAAATGATGAAAAACATCATGCGCGTGCGGATGGAGCTGTTGCTCGAGGCCGTCGAGCGGATTGTGAAGTTGAAGTCGTCAGCAAACTGAAAAAGCCCCGCGATTGCTCGCGGGGCTTTGAGTTATGCTGACCTACTTGTCTCGAAGTACTCGGAATTCTGCCGTCCCGGAGGGGCGGCCCACCAACTTACTTCTTCTTCGGGCTTTCAACCATCAACGCTGCCTGGGCGGCGGCGAGGCGGGCGATGGGCACGCGGAAGGGTGAGCAGCTCACGTAGTCCATGCCGACCTTGTGGCAGAAGTGGACGCTCTTGGGATCGCCGCCGTGTTCGCCGCAGATGCCGACTTTGAGATCGCTGCGGGTCTTGCGGCCCTTGGTGATGCCGATATCGATGAGTTGGCCCACGCCGCCCGTGTCGAGGGTTTGGAACGGATCGGCGGGGAGAATTTCCTTGCCGAGGTAGTCAGGCAGGAAGGTGCCCACGTCGTCACGCGAGTAGCCGAAGGTCATTTGCGTGAGGTCGTTGGTACCGAAGCTGAAGAAGTCTGCCTTCTCGGCGATTTCGTCGGCCGTGATCGCAGCGCGAGGAATCTCGATCATCGTGCCGATCTTGATATCAAGGCGCGGCTTGTAGTCTTCCGCATCCTTCACGGCGGCGATGGTCGCTTCGACCTGGTCGCGCAGGTACGCGAGTTCCTTCTTGGTGCCAACCAAGGGGATCATGATCTCAGGCAGAGCCTTGATGCTGCTGCGCAGACAGTCAATGGTTGCTTCGACAATTGCACGAACCTGCATGTCGAGAATTTCGGGATAGGTCACGCACAGACGACAGCCGCGGTGGCCCAGCATGGGGTTGGCCTCATGCAAAGCAGCAACGCGCTGCTTCACCTTCGCCACGGGAATGCCCATGAGGTGAGCCAATTCGCTCTGCTGCTTGTCCTCGTGCGGCACGAACTCGTGCAGGGGCGGATCGATGAGGCGGATGGTGACGGGCATGCCCTTCATGGCTTTGAAGAGGCCGATGAAGTCATCACGCTGATACGGGAGCAGCTTGTCGAGGGCCTTGATGCGGTCTTCGCGGGTTTCGCTCAGAATCATCTGACGCATCGCCTTGATGCGGTCGCCTTCGAAGAACATGTGCTCGGTGCGGCAAAGGCCAATGCCTTCGGCGCCGAAATCGCGAGCGCGCTGCGCGTCTTCAGGCGTGTCGGCGTTGGTGCGAACACCCAGCGTGCGATACTTGTCGCTCCACTTCATCACTTGAGCAAAGTCGCCGCCCAGCTTGGGCTCCATGGTGGGCACGCTGCCTGCCATGACTTCGCCGCTGGTGCCGTCGATGCTGATGACATCTTCGCGGGTGAACTTCTTGCCCTTGATGACGAGCACGCCCTTGGCAGTGTCAATTTCAAGTTCGCCTGCGCCCACAACGCAGCACTTGCCCCAGCCGCAAGCAACGACTGCCGCGTGGCTGGTGCGTCCGCCGGTGCTGGTGAGAATGCCCGCCGCGCTGTGCATGCCTTCGATATCTTCGGGGCTGGTTTCCTTGCGAATCAGAATGACTTTTTCGCCCTTGCCGGTGCGTTCAACGGCTTCGTGAGCCGTGAAGGCGAGCTTGCCCACAGCCGCGCCGGGGCTGGCGGGAATGCCGCGGGTCAGGACTTCAACGCTCTTCTTCTTCGCAGCGTCAAAGCTGGGGAGCAGAAGCTGCGTGAGGTCGGCCGCGGGAATGCGGAGGATGGCGGTCTTTTCGTCGATCAGCTTTTCACGCACCATGTCGCAGGCGATGCGGACCGAGGCGGTGCCGTTGCGCTTGCCGTTGCGGGTTTGCAGCATGTAGAGCTTGCCGCGTTCGATGGTGAACTCGATGTCCTGCATGTCCTTGTAGTGCTTCTCGAGCTTGGTCTTGATTTCGAGAAGTTGCTTGTAAACGTCCTTGTTCCACTTGGGCATCTGATCCACGCTCAGCGGCGTGCGGATGCCGGCAACCACGTCTTCGCCTTGCGCGTCGATCAGGTATTCGCCGTAGAAAGCGTTCTCGCCCGTGGCAGGGTTACGCGTGAAGGCCACGCCTGTGCCGCTGTCTTGGCCCATGTTGCCGTAGACCATGGTTTGGACGTTCACGGCAGTGCCGTTGAGGCCTTGAATGCCTTGGATGCGGCGATAGCTGATGGCGCGATCGCCGTTCCAGCTCTTGAAAACGGCTTCGATGGCGAGCTCAAGCTGCTTGAAGGGGTTCTGGGGGAAGACTTCGCCCACGTACTTTTGATAAACAGTCTTGTACGCTTCGCACAGTTCGATCATGCCTTGCTCGGGCACGTCGGTGTCGGCCGTCACGTTGTACTTGGTCTTGATCTTGTTGAACGCTTCTTCAAAGTGATGGTGATCGACATTCATCACCACGTCGCCGAACATGTTGATGAGCCGGCGATACGCGTCGTACGCGAAGCGGGCGTTCTTGGTGCTGTTGGCAAGGCCAACGACAGCAAGGTCAGTCAGGCCCAGGTTGAGGATGGTGTCCATCATGCCGGGCATGCTGACGGCAGCGCCCGAGCGAACGCTGACGAGCAGCGGGTTGTGGTTGTCACCAAACTTCTTGCCGGTTTCCTTTTCGAGGTTGTTGATGTTGCGCTGGACCTCGTTCATGAGGCCGTGGGGCAAGCGCTGGCCGTTGCGGTAGTAGGCGGCACAGGTATCGGTGGTGATGGTGAGGCCTGGGGGAACGGGCAGACCGATGCTGGTCATGTCGGCGAGGTTGGCACCTTTGCCGCCCAGCAGGACCTTCATGTCAGCCGTGCCTTCGGTCTTGATCTTGCCGAAGTAGAAGACCATTTTCGTGGGCTTGTTGCGGAGGCTGGGGCCGCCGGGCGGAATATCGATCTTGCCATTGAGTTTGCTTTTGGGAGCAACAGCGACGGCGGACTTACCTTTGGCCTTGACAGTCTTGGGCATCGGGGAACCTTTGTGAACGTGGCGGGCGTGAACGCGGCGGAAACCCGCGTGCAGCCAGCCGCTATGCGTGCGTACCTTCCCGCTGCGGATCGGAACTCAGGTCGGGCTTGGGGCCTTGCCTGCGAACCGCTGGCGACATCAAAGTCGCTGAAATGCGGGCGAAAAGTTTAGGTGACACACGAGCGGAATTCTTCGTGAAGCGACGTGCAAGTAGCGGTAACTTTGCGTTGATTTCACACCATCACACCTTTGGATGTATCGTTCAACCAGTTGCAAACAAACACGTTGCGTCAACTTAGCCCCACGCAAGCACCGGCTGGCGACCCCGCAAGGCTTCTGCGTCACTGGCCTGCGGAAGTGCCTTTGGCGGTGTTGTGGTCTGGGGGCGAGCCTGCCAAGTCTCGTTGGACGGTGCTGGGAAGCGTGAGCCAAGAGTCGATCCCGCGTGCGCAAGATCTCGCGGGGTTGATCCAACTGCTGGTCAAGCAGCCGGGGCTCGCGGTGCCACTGCGAACGTCGCCTGTGCATGGGAATTACACGCCTCCATTCGCTGGCGGGTGGATGCTGGCGATGTCGTATGAACTCGGAAGCGTGTTTGAGCCGTCAGCTCGCGATGTGGGTTCACGCAAACAACTTGCATGGCCCGTGTTGGTGTCACAGCGAATCGATAACGCGTACATCTTTGATCATGCTCGGCAGTTGTGGTGGGCGGTGGGGTCGCCGCCAAAGCTCAGTGCCGAGCCCGCGCCTGCGGCGTTTGAAGTCGGCACGCTCATGAGCAACATGGGTGACGGCGAGTACATGCGGCGCGTGCGGCGTGTGCTGGAGTACATCCGCGCGGGCGATGTGTATCAAGTCAATCTCGCGCATCGCTTGCGAGGCAGTTTTTCGGGCTCGCGACGCGGATTGTTTCAGAATCTGGTCAACGCTGCAGCCCCGTGGATGGGCGCGTACATGGAATTTGATGATGGCGACGTGCCTTGCGCAATCGCCAGCGCGAGCCCGGAGTTGTTTGTCGAGTACTCGCCCGTCTCGCGCCGCATCACAACCCGCCCCATGAAAGGCACGCGCCGCGGCGATGCTTCGGCGTCGCAAGCCGGCGAACTGCGCGAGAGCGTGAAGGACCAAGCCGAACTCACCATGATCGTGGACTTGATGCGCAATGATCTTGGTCGCATCAGCGAACTTGGCAGCGTTCGCGTCGAGACCCCGCGTGATATTGAGTCGCACGGCGCGGGCACCTCGGGCGTGCTGCAAGCGACGGCGACCGTTTCGGCAACGCCCAACGCCGGTGTAACGTGGCTGGACGTGTTCCGCATGATTTTTCCAGGCGGCAGTGTGACAGGCGCACCGAAAATTCGCGCGATGCAGATCATCGACGAGCTCGAGCCCCATCCGCGCGGGCCTTACTGCGGCGCAATCGGATACATCAGCGACTGCGGCCACGCCGCGTTCAATATCGCCATCCGCACCGCTTGCGTCCGCGGCGAAACCGTGGACTACAGCGTCGGCGCCGGACTTGTCGCAGACAGCGACCCGGCGAGTGAATGGGATGAAACACTGCTGAAAGCCGGCGTGATGCGTGCGGCGATTGGCAAGTGATCCGCGAACCACAAACTCACCGCGATACACGCAGCAGCGGCTCAGTCGCGTCGCCTCGCATCACGCTCGCGGCCTCGCGCAGCGCGAGCTTCTGGCCAGGCCAGAGAAACATGTCATCGATCTTGGCTTCTTGCACCCAGCGATGCTGGTCGTGCTCTTCGTTCAGCGTGGGCTTCCACGTGGGCGTCACTTCAATCAGAAATCGCGGACTCATCATGATGCAATCTTGCTTGGCGATGTAAAACGGATGCACCTGCTCCAGCGCCCACGCGCCGATGATGGCCTGATCGTCAGCCAGCAGCCCCGCCTCTTCCCACAATTCACGCCACATGGCCTTCGCCGTCGCTTCGCCCTGCTCAATGTGGCCCATGATGGGCTGCCACGTGTGCGCTAGCGGCTCTTGCACGCGGCGAAACTGCAGAAACTCCAGCCCCAGCGTGGCACGCCGCGCGATGTAGATGTCGAGAACGTCGGTGCGAAGCGTGGGCATGGGCAACGGTAGTGAGGTCGCTTATGCTTTGATCATGGGGACTGCAAACAAGTCGAAACTTGAACGCACAAAAGCGAAGCCGCTCGTCATTTGGGCTTTGGTAGTTGCAATATTGCTGCTTGGGGTCGCATCACTTTTCTCGTGGGTGAGCTACCAGTTCTCCAACAACAGCTACAAGGTCACGAACGTATTGCAACTGACAAACAACGCCGTATCGTTTCAGACCCAGGGCACGCCACCGCCACGCGTCGACCTCTGTGATGGAGCAATCATCTTCGCTTGGGGATCGAACGGGCGTTCAGCCAAACCGTTGTTTGGCAACTTGTGCGGCTATGACCCACTTCTGAATTCCAAATACTCCGGTGTCGATGAGGGCTTCGTTCTCGTTGGATTTGGCTTCAATGGCGTACACCTAGTACCGAAAGTGTCGTTCGACATACTTGTACTGCCTCTGTGGATACCGCCTGCAATCATTGTTCTCGTCGTCCTGATCCGCAGATGGATGCGCAAGCCTCCCTACGCGTGTCGATCTTGTGGTTACGACTTGCGTGGGACCGCTGCGCCAGTGTGCCCGGAATGTGCTCACCCGGTCTTCGCCGTGCCGAAGAAGTGACTCACACCTCAATCCCCTGCCCCAACTCCACCATCGGCTGGCTCGTCAAACCAAAATCCACACCCAGCGAGCGAGCCGCCGTCACGCCGCTCATCAAGACCATCGGCACGCCCGGCCCTGGGTTCGCGCTGCCGCCCGCGAGGTACATGTTCTTGAAAACTCGGCTGCGGTTCTTGGGTTTGAAGCCGCCCTTGAGTTTGCCGTGGCTCGCAAGGCCATAAATCGCGCCGCCTTCGGCGTTGTACATGCGATCAATGCTCTGCGGCGTCAAGTGCTTTTCAACCACGATGTGGTGCTCGATGTCAGGGCAGCCCATGCGTTTCATCTTGTCCATCACCACGGGGCGATACTGCTCGAGCAAGCCGCCCGGACCCTCCCACCGCTGGCCGGGCCGCATGTAAGGCGTGTGAATGAGGATGTAAAGTGCCTCGCAGCCTTTGGGAGCTTGCGTCGGGTCGGTTCGGCTGGGCACCGCAAGATACAACGTTGGATCGCGCGCTGGGATGCCCTTGGCGTAGATGTCATTGAATTCGTCGTGGCTGTTCTTGCTGAAGAGGAAGTCATGGTGCTTGAAGTGGTCGTACTGACGATCAAGCCCCAGATAAAAAACCACGCCGCTACACGCGGGTGTGTAGTCGGCAGCGATTGATTTCTGCTCGCGCTGCGCGCGGGGCGTCGCGAGCAAGTCGCGATACGTGCGCTGAATGTCGCAGTTGCTGACAACCGCATCAGCCGTCAACGCGCGACCATCATCAAGGATCACGCCCGTCACAACATTGCCCGCCGTCTCGAGTTTCTTGACGCCAACGCCCGTAATGACGTTGATGTTGTTCTCGCGCACGATGCGTTCGAGCGTGCGTGCAACACAGCGCGTGCCGCCCGAGGTGCCGTCGGGGCTCATCGCGTACCAGCAGCCGTGATCCACCTGCGCCGCCGCGATGAGCGACAAAATCGCCGGTGCGAGAAATGGCGAAGAACCAACGTACTGCAAAAAGTGCTCGCACATTTGCCGCACATGCGGCTCTTTGACGTACTTGCCAATCGTGTCAGCCACCGTCGAATACATCCGCATCGCCATGACATCCCCAAGCAAGCCCGGCTCGGTGGGCGGCTTCTTCATCATGTCGCCTACGCCGCCCAGATCGCGGTAATAAAAGACCTTCTCCGACAAATGCATCATGCGCCGGCTGTAATTGACAAACGCGGCGTACCCATCAGCGGCATCGGTCCCAGGAAACTTGGCATTCAGTTCCTTCTTCATCTCCTCGATCTTCAGGCGCAGATCGATGACTTTGCCATTTTCATACATGCAGCGCCACTGCGGATCGAGGTTAATGAGGTTGATGTAATCCTCAACCTTGCGGCCACTGCGGCGGATAATGCCGCGAAGCACCTGTGGCAGCGTGATGATCGTCGGCCCCATGTCGAACGTGAACCGGCCCCTGGGCGTTTCTTCGGTCAGCACGTTCATCTTGCCGCCAAGATGCTGATTGCGCTCGATGAGCGTGACCTGCGCGCCCAGCGTGGACAGTTCAACAGCACTGGAAAGACCAGCCAGCCCGCCGCCAATCACGATGACTTTTGCACCAGCCATGAAAACTCCAAATGGTCACGAGGCAAGAACGCGATACCGGACCAATATACGGAAGTATTCGCTGGGTCTGAGAAGCCGGCGTCAGGCGAGTTGCAAGTCGGCTACGAAATGCAGGCCCGGGAATGACCGGGCTGCAGCCGCAAACCACGAAACGAGCGGGATCTGTGCTGCGATTCGCGCCGCGAGATTGCAAGCAGATTGCGCGAAAATTCGTGCAAACGTGCCGCAGCAAGCCCGCGCGACCGTGAAGAAAGGCTTCTCTCCCCCGGTTTGCCCACGACGCACGGCTTGCGCGCGCGGGACGCGCGAACTCGCGAATCTCGCGCGAGCCACGCATGCGCCACACGTTTGCGTCGATGCCTTTGTGGTTGGTTGTCGTGATGGCCCGCAGGTTTGAAGCCTGCGTCATCCGAGGCAAGTTGCCTCAGCGGCGATCATCGGAGTGCGCGGAACATGCAACATCTTCAACTGGGCGATCTTCTCGTCAAGCACAATGTGCTCACCAGCCAGCAGCGAGACTTGGTGCTTGAAGCACAAAAGACGCGCGGCGGGCCGTTTGGCGTCATCGCGGAAGAGATGTTTGGCGTTTCGCCCAACGCCGTCGAGCGTGCATGGGCCGAGCAGTATGCGTCGTTTGCGCCGACGATTGATCCTCGCACCTATCCGGTGCAGTCGCGAGCTCTGGAAGTCGTGAACCGCCGGCAGGCCTGGCAATTCAAGCTGCTGCCGCTGGAACTGCGAACGGATCGATCCGGCAACCCGATGCTGCTCGCATGCACGACGCAAGAGCACTTGGTGCGGGCGCTGCGATTTACAGGCTGGAAAGTCGGCCACCAGTGCCAGTTCATTCTCGCCGAGGCTTTGCCACTGGGCGAAGCGATGTGCACGCACTATCCAATGGCCGGCATGACCGCCGCGAGCATTGGTGACGTGATGGTGGCATGACCAAAAAGCACACGCCCCGAGCGTGATGCCCGGGGCGTGCGAAGGAGCGAGGTTGCGAAATCGTCCTTGAAAGTGTCGTGCGCTAATTAGCGACGACGGCGAGCGGCCAAAAGACCGCCAAGGCCTGCGATGGCGAGAGCACCGGGGGTTGGGACAGCGTTGCCTTCGATGATCAGGTACATCGAGTTACCAGAGGCGACACCAAAGCCGTTGAACGCGCCGAGGCCGGGGCCGCTGAAGCCGACTTGCTGAGGGTCATAAACCCACAGAAGGTTGGCACTTGTGCCCACGGTTTGACCTGAGTCGGGAGTGATGACCCAGCCTGAGGGGCTGGTAACACCCGCTGCGTCAGGCGTGTTGTTGCCGAACTGCAGACCAAGACCGAAGCCGCCGATGTTGGTGTTGGTATAGAGGCCGTACACGAGTCCGGTGGTGAAGAGCGGGGTCACGCCGTTGCCAATGCTGTAGAGTTCGGTACCGAAACCAGTAGTTGCGCGAGCGGGCAGGTTGATGCTGCCAACGCTGTTCAGCGCGCCACCCGGCTGGACAGGCGCGCCGAGCAGGTCAACAGTGTTCGTCGCGGCGGCGTTGTACTGGCTCCAGAACAGGTTGACGCTATTGGCCGGAGCGGTCCCTGAGCGGCGAATGGCGATGGTGATCTTCGTCACTTCCAGCGCGGGTGCACCAGCGATGAGCGCCTGATCCAAACCCACATCTTCCCAGTGGACCTGACCCACGGTGCTCGCGGGCACGCCGTCATCGGGGCTGCCGGCGAAGTTGCCGAAGTTGACGCGGCTGGCGGGACCGATGGGGGCCGTGCGGCTGTACACCACTGCGGCGTTGGCGGAACCGGCAACCATGGCGATGATCGCCACACTCAAAAGAGCCTTCTGCATTTCTATCTCTCCTAGCCTCGCCTTTCGGCGGGGCAAACAAACACAAACGTCGCACCCACGCACCTCACGTGTTAGCGCGTAGAACGACAGTGACACCACGTGAGCACACACTCACGAGACGACCGACGCGCGCGCGCCGGGTTTTCGATTGTCAAAGGGTGGTCTCTCTCTCAACTCCCTTAGACTGCTATACGATCCTCGTAATCGTTCGCGTTGTCAAGGGCTTACGTTGCCTTTGACAACAAAAATCGCGATTTTTTCTGGGAAACGAAGCCGATAAGCAGTCGTCGGCCAGGGAATTTGTTTCAATAGAGACTTACTTGCCGCGCGAGCAAAAACACCCCACTTGTGCGGGGTGTTGAATATGCAGAGATTATGCAGATTCGTCAGGTGCAGATTCGTCAGGCTTAGCTCAGGCCGCCCTTGAATTGGAACTGCTTGAACTTCTCGCGCTGGCGACGGAGTGCGGGGGTTTCCTTCGTGATTTCTTCGACGCTGCGGCCTTGGATCTTTTCCTTGCCGCCAAAGCCGCGGCCACCGCCGCCGAAGCCACCACCGGGCTTGCCGCCGCTGCGTGGGCCACCACCACCGCCGCCGCCAGTTTGGCCGCCTTCGGCACCTTCCTTGGCAGGAGCGCGGGCGGGAGCTTCGGGCATGGGCTTGAGGGCTTTGATCGACAGGCTGATCTTGCGGTTGGCGAGGTCAACCTTGAGGACCTTGACGCGGACGACTTCGTCTTGCTTCAAGACGTCTTCGACCTTGTTGATGCGCTTGTAGTCGATTTCGGAGATGTGAACCAGGCCGTCAACACCCGCCGCGAGTTCGACGAACGCGCCGAACTCGAGAATCTTGGTGACCTTGCCCTGCAACTCAGCACCTTCCACAACTTCGCTGGCTTGCTGCGCGAAGGGATCGCCAGCGACTTGCTTGATCGACAACGCGATCTGGTTCTTGTCGGCATCAATCTTCAGAATGCGAACCTTGACGCGCTGGCCTTCCTTGATGTGCTTGGCAATGTGCTTCTCGCCAAACGCAGCGCGGTCGTAGCTGATTTCGCTGAAGTGCACCAGGCCGTCCATGCCGCCCAGATCGACGAACGCGCCGAACGGCATGATCTTGCGGACCGTGCCTTCCATCGTTTCGCCTTCTTTGAGCGTTTCCTTGAGCTTCGCGGCGTTTTCCCGGCGTTCAACCGCAAGTACATCGCGACGGCTCAGAACGATGTTGCCCTTGCCCATGCGTTCAACGCGGACAACCGAGCAGGCCATCTTTTCGCCCACGAAAACGCTCAGATCTTCGATGCGATCAAAGCCGATTTGGCTGGCAGGCATGAAGGCGCGGTGGCTGGCAACTTCAAGTTCCAAGCCAGCGGGCTTGTTTTCCTTGCCCGTCACTACACCCGTCACGCGAGCTTCGACCACTTGGCCAGCTTCGAGCTTTTCCCAGTCAGCCTTGCTGACCGCGCCGGGGCGCGAGCAGATGAAGACGTTGTCGCTGGCTTCGAACTTGTCAACGACAACTTCGAGGTCAGTACCCACCACGGGCAGGTCTTTGTCCTCGGGGTACTGAACCCGCGAGAGAATGCCGAGTTCTTTGGGGCCAAACTCGATGAAAATGTCAGTGGGACCCACGCTCACAACTTTGCCGTTGCGGTGTTCGCGGCCAGCCTGCACGACGCGCGGGCCGCGCACGCGGGCGGGTGCCCCGGCTTTGGTGGGGGCGGGCTCAGCCGCGCCATGGGCTTCCATCTCCTTCATGGCCGCGTCAATTTCGGCCATGGTTTCAGCGGAGAGGGAGGAAGAAGAGTTGTCGGGCTGAGCGGTCATGGATGGGGTTCTTGGGAAAAGGAATTGAGGCTGCCAGGTTCACTTATGTTCCACCGCGTGGCGACGCCTCCGTTTGGGCGCAGTGGAAAGTGATTCTAGGCGTTTATCGCAAGGGGCGGGAAGTCGGCGACACGGGCGATGTCACGATGTATCTGTCCCAGCAGGGCGGGCAGGCCCGGGAACTTCATTTCGTCGCGCAGGAAGTGGTGAAAACCCACCCGCAGATGCCAGCCGTACTCGGGCAAGTTGGGCAAGGGCGACCATGTCTTCGCCTCGCGCAGCAGGTGTACTTCGACCCGCCGTTGCACACCATTGACCGTGGGACGCATGCCCACGTTGATAGCGGCCGGAAAAACCGTGCCATCCGGAAGCGTGCCGGTGCCGGCGTACGCGCCGTTCATAGGCATCATGCCATCGCAGATGACATTTGCCGTCGGCACGTTAATGGTGCGGCCAATGCGATCGCCTTGCGCCACCGTACCCGCGAACTCGTAAGGCCGGCCCAACATCCGAGCCGCATCCGCCACGCGACCATGGCTCAGCAGCCACCGAACCAGCGACGAACTAGCCCGCACAATGCTGTGATCGTTGAGCGTCACGTCTACAGCCGGGACGACCTGCACCCGGCAACCACTCGCGCTGGCCTGAGCCTGCATCGTGTGAACATTGCCCGTGCGACCCTTGCCAAAGTGGAAGTCCTCACCCTCAGCAATCAGCCCCGGCGTGAACTCCTTGAGAACCCACGCGAGAAACTCCTCGGCAGTCTTATCAAGCAGCTCGGGCGTGGGCTCCAGCCGAATGACTTCATCCGCACCCGCCGCAAGCAACTGCTCGCGGCGCTGGTCAAAGGTTGTCAGCCGAGGCGGAGCGTGCTGAGGCCGCAGCAACGCGTTAGGATGCGGATCAAACGCGAGCACGAAGACCTTGCCGGCGTGGGCTTGGGCGAAAGCGCGGCACGCCGCCACCAAGGCCCGGTGGCCGAGGTGAACGCCGTCGAAGTTGCCGATGGTGAGGGCGTGAACGTGCACAGGCGAGAGTAGGAAACGGGAAGGGGAAGAAGAAGGTTCACCGCAAGTCCGCGAAGAGCGCGAAGCAAACGTCAAAGGTTGTGGTTGGGAAACGACCCCTTCCCAACTCCTGCCTTTTCTCTCTGCGTCTCGGCGGTGAAGTCATTGACCTTTTTTTGCGGCCTTTGCGGCTTTGCGGTGAACCGGTTTTCGGTTGTTCACACTGGCACAGCGGCGTGGGCGGGCACTGGCATGGGTTCTTCGTTGCTCAGGTACGTGTTGTCTCGGCGAAGTTCGACGACCAGGGTGTCGTCGGCTCGTGCGCCGACGCGTTTGGCGTCGGTGGCGGCGAGGACGGCGTCGGCGAGGGGGCCTCGGCGGGTCGCGACGTCGCGCATGATTGCGCGCAGGCCTTCGAGGCCTAGGAGGCGGCCGGTTGCGCTGAGGGTTTCGGTGATGCCGTCGGTGTAGGCGACCAGGCGGTCTCCGGGCAGGAAGGGGACGTGGGCGGCTCCGTCTTCGAAGTCGTCGCCGCTGCATGCGCCAAGGACGAAGGTGGTGGAGAAGAGTTCTTCGATCTCGCCGGTTGCGCGGACGATGAAGGCGGGCGGGTGGCCGCCGCTGGCGTAGATGAGTTCGTCTTTATGCGTGTCGATGCGCATGCACAGGGCGGTGAGGTAGATGCTGTGGGTGGCGAGGGTCAAGTGGGCGTAGCGGTTGAGGAGGCAGAGCAGTTCGCCCGGCTTGATGTCGGGGCGTTCGGCGGTGATACGCGTGAGTTCGCCCCAGATGCGATTGACGGTGAGGGCGGCGAGGATGCCGTGGCCTGTAACGTCGAGCAGGATGACGTTGAGCTTGCCGGGTGCAGCTTCGTGGACGAAGATGAAGTCGCCGCCGATTTGCTGCATGGGTTCGTAGCGGTAGGAGAACTGCACAGGGCCTTGGGTGATTTCGCGCGGGAAGAGAGCTTCGTGGATGCGGCGAGCGTCGACCAGTTCGCGGCGGACATCGCGGAAGCGTTTGTAGAAGAAGGCGCGTTCGGCGAGTTCGTAGCGGCGGGAGTGGCGCAGCATGCACATGAGCACGCCCGGCACGCCAACCAGTGGACCGAGCACGAGGGTGAACGTTCGCACGGGCAAAGCAGAGTCACCCAGAATCATGTGGAGCGTGCCCCAGACGAGCAGCACGGGGATGAGGGGCATCATGGCTTGGCGCGGGGTCCAAGGGAGGAAGCAGCAGGCGAGGAAGTGGGTGATGAAAACGCCGAGTATGCCCAGACTTTGGCCGATGGGCATGTAATCAAGGCCGACTTGCAGGAAGCCATCGACGACGACGAGCAAGTAGGTCAGGCGAAGGAACTGCTCGCCGACGAGATCGCGGCGTTTCCAAGCGAGCCAGAAAGAGCCAATGTAGCAGGCAAGGCCCAGGCAACTGACGACCATGGTGACGGCGAGATTTTTCCAATCGCTGTCGTTGATCGTGACCTTCATGCCGCCTGCGGTGTTGGCGGAGAGAGCCTTGGCCGCGGCGGGGAAGGCGAAGAAGGCGATGAACATGAAGAGGATGGCGATGACCGACAGGCAGATGAGCGTGCCTGAGAACCAGAGGAAGCGTCGGCGGAGGAGTTGTTGCGTCTCCCGATCAAACTCCTGCTGGAGTTCGCTGGTAGCGGCGACGAGCGTGACGGGCGACCTTTCCATTCCTGCAATCAGCGTACCACAAACCGAACAGAATTCCTAGGGGCAAGCAAGGCGGAACCGAGGAATTCGCACGCAACTTGTTCGCAGTGTGGGCATTGGCGTTATGGGGAGAGTTTGGCTGAAGTTTTCACGGCGAGAACTCCTCAATTCGAAATGCAGCCTCCTAGCCGCGTCAATGGCATACCGAGGGAGTACCACCGATCTCTTGAGCTACTTGTCGTTGCGGCCTTGGCGTTTGCCGTCGGGGCGGCCGCTGGGTTTGCCGTCGTGCTTGCGGATGGCGATACCGCCGCCGACGGTGCGGGGGCCGACGGCGTTGTTTTCAGGCCAGGCAGCGTCGACTTGCGAGGGGGAGAACTGGCGGGCTTGATTGATGGGCTGGCTGCGCTCGATGGGGGAGTATTCGGTGGCGGTTGTGCAACCGGGCAGTGTGGGGAGAAGAACTGAAGCGAAAAGTGCGAGAAAGAAAAAACCCGTGCGGACACGCGTTGATTCGCGGGTGTCGGCACGGGCGAGAAGAGATGTCGCGGGGCTGAGCTTCACACTTGCAGTATCGTCACGAGGGATGGCTGGCTGCACGTGAGGTGATAGAAACGCTGCGAAAAGTGGTGTTACTTCTTTGCGGGCGCTTCGATGATTGCTTCGGTTTCCATGTTCTTGCTCGATGTGGTGCCTGGGATGTGGACGATGCTGACGCTGTTGATGCAGTAGCGCGTGCCGGTGTCGGTGGGGCCGTCGTTGAAGACGTGACCCAAGTGGCCGTCGCAGCGACTGCACATGACCTCGGTGCGGAGCATGCCGTAGGTGCGATCGGATTCGTAGCGGATAGTTCCTTTGATGGCTTTGTCAAAGGCGGGCCAGCCGCATTCGCTGACGAATTTGTCATCGCCCGTGAAGAGCAGATTGCCGCAGGCGGCGCAGCGATATTCGCCCGGGCCGCCTTTGTCCCAGAGCTTGCCGGTGAAGGCACGCTCGGTGCCCTTTTGCCGCAAGATGCGGTATTGATCGGGCGAGAGGCGCTGCTGCCACTGCTCGTCGGTGAGCGTGACGGCGCCGGTCCTGGGGTCGATGGGAATGTCTTTCCAGGCGGCGAGGAGTGGGTCCATAGGTTGGCTCTCGGTTGAGGCTGGCGGCTGTGCAGCGGCGGTTTGGGGTGTGCTGGGTTCGGAGTTGGTTGGCTGTTTCGTGGGCTGCTTCGTGGGCTGCGTAGCGCTGTCCTTCACGGGCACAGACGCGGCCTGTTTGGGCTCACTTGTGCGAGGTGAGCACGATGCGAGGGTGAGGGCAAGTGTGAGCGAGCCGGCGAGGCCGACGATGGCCAGGCTTGCGGCGGAGCGAAAGTTGCGAAGCATGTGATCTCCTACGGAAGTGAACACCTTGGTGTTCGCTGGCTGCGGGTTTGCAGTTGCGGGTGTGGAGGTGTTCATGTATGTTGGTTGCCGATGGAGATGCGAGCGTTGCGGTGAGCAAGCGGGCTAGAAAATCACCAATAACACGATTGCGAGCAATAAAACTACGGCGGTTATGAGGGCCCAGGTCGGCAAGCCCTTTTCATCGCGGGCCATGAGGGCGTGGCCGCACTTCCAGCAGAGATCGACGTCGTCGTGCAGTGTCGCGCCGCACTTGGGGCAGTCGCGTGTGGCATCGTTGAACTGTTCGATGTCTTCGAGACGGGGGTTGTCGTCGTCTTCTCGCGGGGGACGGACGTTGCGGACTGGCATGGTGCAAGCGTAGTGCGAATGGGCGGGGGACCAAGCGAACCTACCGTTGGACGATTGCCACCACCACCCAGCCAACCGACTGCCGACCTTCGCACACGCACACAGGAATTGCTCAATGCGGGGCGGTTCTTGCAAGCCGAGGAACTGGCGCGCAGGCTTTTGCAAGCCAAGCCGCGCGAGTTTGACGGATACTACTTGCTGGCGGCTGCGCTGCACTTTTCTGGTCGCAGCGAGCAAGCGATGCCGCTGGCGAAGCAGGCACTGGGGATGCAGCCGAACCATCCGCAGTTGCACAACTTGCTCGCACAGATTTCACTCAAGCTGCGCAAGTTGGATGATGCGCTTGCGCATGCGAAACGAGCGGTAGAGATTGAGCCGCGCGATCCGATGGGGCACAACACGCTGGGGGCGGTGTATTTGATTCGCGAAGAGGCCGAACATGCGATGGAGCCGCTGACGACGGCGTTGCGGATGAATCCGTTTGACAGCAGCGCGATCAACAACCTGGCCCGGGTGATGTCGGACCATTGCATGGTTGAAGAAGCGTGCGTCATGCTGGATCGCGCGCTGCAGCCTGATCCGCAGAACTTTGTGCTGCTGCAGAATTACACGCCGCTGCTCAACTATCCGCTGGGTGCGTCGGTCGTGACGCGGATGGCGGCGGCGCGGTCGATGGCGGGGATTTTTCAGCAGCGTGCGAACGGCGCGAACTTGTGCAAGGTGACGGATTTCTCGCCCCAGCGCAAGCTGCGTGTGGGTGTGCTGAGCTTTGACTTTCGCATGCATAGCTGCGCGTTTTTTCTGCGGCCTTTGCTGCGGTATGTGTCGCGAGAGGGCTTTGAACTGCATGGGCTGTGCTGCAACTCGTTGCATGATGACGTGACGCATGAGCTGCGAGGGCTGTGCGACAAGTGGCATGATGTGTCGGCACTTGCGCCCGCTGCGCTTGCGAAGCACATCGCTGATGCGAAGATAGATGTGCTCTTGGATCTGGGCGGATACACATCGGGAAGCCGACTGGAAGTATGCGCGTTCTCGCCGGCGGCGATGCATGTTTCGTACATGGGCTATCCGGGTACGACGGCGATGCCGCAAGTTTCGTGGCGAATTGTCGATCGTGTGACGGACACGGCGGATCAGAGCGATTTGTTTACGGAGCGGTTGCATCGGATGGACGGCTGCTTTTTGTGCTATGACCCGGGGACGAGTTTGCCGGAGCCGCGCAAGGTGAAGCGAGGAGGGCCGGTGACGTTTGGCTCGTTTAGTGCGACGACGAAGATTTGCTCGGCGACCGTTGAGTTGTGGGCGAAGGTTTTGCGGGCAGTGCCGGAGAGCACGTTGTTCATCAAAGGATGGGCGATGGGAGGCGAGCTTGCGCCGGCGACGCTGCGCAAACGATTTGAAGCTGCGGGCGTGAGTGCGGCGAGACTGCGATTTGCTGGGCGAACCAAGACGGGGGCGGATCACCTTCGCATGTATGACCAGGTGGACATCGCGCTCGATACGACGCCTTATGTGGGAACGACCACGACATGCGAAGCTCTGCTGATGGGTGTGCCGGTGATGACGCTCGCGGGTAGTGAACATCGTTCGCGCGTGGGTGCGTCGCTGCTGACAGCCGCAGGGGTGCCTGAGCTGATCGCGAACAGCACGGATGAGTTTGTAGCGTTGGCTGCTGGGCTTGCAGGCGATGAGGCGAAGTTGGCGGTGTATCACACGACACTGCGTGAACAATTGCTGGGCAGTTCGCTGTGTGATGGGCCTGCGTTTGCGAAACGATTTGAGACAGCCCTGCGGAGTGTGTGGCAGTGGCGGTGTGAGCAGCAGTAAACGGTTACAAGAAGCAACGACGAGAAGATCATGTCGCAACTGACTGGAAAGTTGAATCAGGTTGAAGCGCTGCTGGGTGATGGCAAGTCGCAGCAGGGCTTTGCGATTTTGCAGACGCTGATGCCCAAGTATCCGCGCGATCTGGGTGTGCTGAGTTTGAGCGCGCTGGCGTGCCAGATGATGGGCAAGTTTGAGCAGGGCGAGTATTTTTGCAAGCAGGCACTGCTGCAGAAGCCGGATGATCCGGACCTACTGACCAACTTGGGTATTTTGCAACTGAATCAGCAGAAAAACCTGAAGGCAAAACGCGAAGAAGCACTAGGCCACTTTCGCAGGGCACTTGCGATTCAGCCGGAGAATCACAATGCGCGCGTGGGCGTGGCAAACTTGCTGATGGAACAGCTCAAGCCCAGCGAAGCGCTCGCGGAGTGCGAAGCGGGACTGCGATATGGGCTGCACGATCAGCTTGCGATGACGCATGGCAAGGCGCTGACTGAAACGGGCAGGCCTGATGAGGCGTTCGCGCTGCTTGAGCGCGCGATTGTGGCGTTTCCGTGGAATCCGCAACTGCGATTGGCGAATGCGGTGGCGCATGGTGCTTCGGCAAAGAGTGATCCGGCGCGAGTCGCGGCGGCGCACAGAGATTTTGGCAAGGCGTTTGCGCAGCCGCTGACACAGTTGTCGGTGCCGACGAAGTTGCCGACGGCTGCTGATGCGAATCGCAAGTTGCGAATTGGGATCGTGAGTCCGGATTTGCGTCGGCACAGCGTTGCATTTTTTAGCGAGCCATGGATGCGTCACCTTGATCGCTCGCGATTTGAGTTGCATGTCTATCACAGCAACATGAATGAGGATGACTACAGCGAGCGGCTCAAGAAACTGGTGACGAAGTGGCAGAACGTGTGTTTCATCAGCGAGATTGAACTTGCGACGATGATGCAGCGAGACAAGATTGATATCGCGATTGAACTCGCCGGACTCACGGCGGGCAATCGACTCGCGGCGATGGCGATGCGACCGGTGCCGGTGGTCGCGACGTACTGCGGCTATCCGGATACCACGGGCGTGCCGGGCGTGGACTATCGCATCGTCGATGCAGTGACGGATCCGATGGCGAGCGCGACGCCTGGGTTGTCGCCGAGCTTTGATGAGCGATGCACGGAGACGTTGGTGAGGCTCGATCCGTGCTTTTTGTGCTTTAATCCAGCACCGGACGCGCCGCGGCCTGTACACGGCGAGCGAGCTGTTGGCGTGAACTTTGGCAGCTTCAATGCGGCTCGCAAGCTGAATCAGATGACGGTTGACCTTTGGACAAAGGTGCTAATGGCGGTGCCTAACAGTCGCATGGTGATCAAGTCGATTGATCTCAACGATGTGAGCGTGCAAGCAGGCGTGCGCCGACTCTTTCAGAATGCAGGCGTGGCGGATCGCTTGCAATTACTGCCTGCGAGCAAGAGCATCGAAGAGCATTTGACGCAGTATCAACACATCGATGTCGCGCTCGACACGTTTCCATATAACGGCACGACGACGACATGCGAAGCATTGTGGATGGGCGTGCCCGTGGTGACGATGTCGGGTGCCGCGCACGTCTCGCGCGTTAGTTCGAGCTTGCTTTCAGCGGCGGGGCTGCCTGAGTTGGTCGGGAAGAACGAACGCGAGTTTGTAGACATCTGCGTGCGCGTCGCGAGCGATGGCACGATGCGAGACACGTATCGAACAAACTTGCGAGAACGCGTCGCGGCGTCGGCGTTGTGTGATCAGGTAGCGTTTGGCAAGCGATTTGGCAATGCACTTGCGTGGATGTGGAGCGAGGCGTGCGCGGGGCGTATCCCGAGCAGAATAAAGATGTAAAACGAGGGGAACACGATGCGAAACAGGCGCGAGTTTTTGAAACTATCAGCGGCGGCAGCGACAGGGGCGGGCGTGACGGCGATGTTCGCCGCGTGCGGGAAGCGTGAATCGATGACGAAAGCAGTCACGCGCGAAGTAACGTTGTACACGAGTGTGGATGCGTATGTCGCACAGCCGGTGATTGCGGTGTACGAAAAACAATCGGGCGTGAAAGTAACGCTGGTGACAGACACCGAAGCGACAAAGACGCTGGGGTTGGTGCAGCGGCTGAATGCCGAGCGCGAGCGGCCGCGGTGCGATGTGTGGTGGAGCGGTGAAGCCCTCGGCACAGCATCGCTGGCAGCTACGGGCATGCTCGCACCGTTCACGCCCACATGCATCAACGACTTCGGCGGCTCGTGGCCCGCGCATGTGAGTGATCGGGATGGCCGGTGGTATGGTGTCGCAACACGAGCTCGCGTTACGGCGTTCAACACGCGCAAGCTGACATCGCAGGGCGTGCCGGCGTCGCCTTTGGCGTTGCTGCAGAGTGATCCGTCGCTGCGTATTGGCATCGCGCGGCCGCAGTTTGGCACTACTCGCTCACATATCGCGGCACTTGTCACGCTGCATAGCCAAGAAGCAACGGCAACGTGGCTGGATGCGATGGGGAAGCGCATGCGTGTGTATGAGGGCAATTCCGCTGTTGTGCAAGCGCTGGCCAACGCGGAGATTGACATTGGCTGGACGGACACCGACGACGTGTGGGCGGGCCAAGCCAATGGCTGGCCTGTGGACTGCGTGTTTGATGTTGTTGACACTTCGAGCGAGCCAACTTCGCTTGCCGGGAACGGTCCGGTCATCATGCCTTGCACCGTCGGCATCATCGCTGGTGCGCCGCACGCGGACGAGGCTTTGGCACTCGCGAGTTTTCTGCTTTCTGCGCAGGCGGAGCGATTGATGTCGCAGACGGAGAGCCGCAACGTGCCCGTGAGGCCCGCGCTGGCTGAAGAACTCGCGGCGAGTGATCCGCGGTTGCGTTTTGCTGGTGGTGCAGCGCTCGATTGGAACGAGGTGGCGGCGGCGGCGCCGGTGGCGGACAAGCTCATCGCCCACGCATTTCCGCTTTGATCGCTGACCTGGGTACTCGGTCGTACCATCGCGTGTGCCTGAAGATGCCGCACAACTCGATGCTCCCAAGCCGCTGCGACTGCTCATTGTGCTGCCGAGTTGGGTGGGTGATGCAGCCATGGCAACGCCCGCGCTGCGGCGGATTCGCCGCGAGCTTCCTGGCACGTTCATCGGTGCGCTGGCGCGGCCTGGCATTGATCAATTGCTCGCGGGTAGTGACTTCATTGATGAGTATCACGTGGAGCGTGCGAGCGGGGTGATGGGGCCGAAGTTTGTTGCGGCGAAGTTGCGACCACGGCGATATGACGCGACGATTTTGCTAACGAACTCGTTTTCGACGGCTCTGATTGTGCGAATCGCGGGTATTCCGCGGCGCGTGGGGTATGACCGCGATGCACGTGGGCTGCTGCTGACAGACAAACTAGATGCGCCCAAGCGTGGGCTGGCGGAGTTTGCGCCGATTTCAGCCGTGAGCTATTACTGGCGGCTGGCGGATTTCTTTTTGGGTAGCAAGCCGCAGCCAGCAAGTCGCGGTGTGAATGCGCAGCTTGGGTTGCCGCCGGGCGTGACGATGGAGTTGGTTGCGACGCCTGCTGATGAGCAACTGGCGAGTGACATTCTCGCAAAGGGCGGCGTGGCGGCGGGTGAGCGATATGCGATTTTGAACCCGGGCGGCAACAACCCCGCGAAGCGATGGCCTGTTGATCGCTTCGCGAGGCTCGCCGATGACTTGGCGGACTTGCACAATCTCACGATCGTTGTCAACGGCTCGCCTGCGGAGGCCGAATTGGTTTCGCAGATCGCGGCAGCGTGCAAGAAGGCGCGATGTGTTGAGTTGCCGCGATTGGGCATTACGCTGGGCGCGCTGAAGGCGGTGTGTCGGCGGGCGGAGTTGATGGTGACGAATGACACCGGGCCCAGGCACATCGCGGCGGCGTTTGGCGTGCCTGTGGTGAGTTTGTTTGGGCCGACGGATCATCGCTGGACGATCATTCCGACGCGCGAGCATGCGCCTGAGATCATCATCACGGCGGACCCGACGCTGCCTGAGAGTGAAGTATCGAACGATCATCCGGAGCGATGTGCGATTGACAAGATTTCGTATCAGCGGGTGTGGGAGGCGTGTGAGAAGTTGATCAAGAGTGCCGGGAAGAACGCGGGGCAGGGTGTGGGCGCGTAGTGATGGTCGGTGCGATAAATGGAACCGGCTCAGAACGTGAGTGGATTATCCACCAGCGGCCTACGGCGTGGCATCTTGGGCTGCGGGGCGGTCATCGCGTCTTTCGCCGTGAACATCAAGGCTTGGCTGAGTTTTTCGTGGTCGGGCACGGCGTCGAGCAGTTCGATAAAATCATCAATGCGGTGGGCAGCGGGCCATAGTGGATTCACTTTGCGAATAGCCACATCGCCCAGAGCTTCCTGCACGCTCATGAACCAAGCGCTGTCGGGCAGCAGTTCGCGCGGGGCGTTCTTGAGTGACTTTTCTTTCCAGTGCTTGAGGCTCGCGGGCGGCTCAACTTGCACGCGAGCCACGACGTTCTCGAACTCGCCAACGCCCACGCCCACCATGGGCCACCTGCCGGCGCTGGTGGTTGGCTCTTTGACCAGCGCGAGGATGGGCACTTTGCGGCCTCGTGCGACTTCGCGGAAGGCGCGGCCATCGAGCCCGATGAGCGGGGGTTCGAGCAGGTAGAAGCCCGCTTCGATCTTGGTGTCGAGCGCGGGGAGCGTGTTCACGACGAAGACGTTGCCAGCATCGCGAGCGTCGGTTGCGAGGTGACGCACCTGCCGGCGGGCTTCTTGCAGCGGCATCGTGATGCGAGCGATGCGTTCAAAGTCTTGCACGCGGCGGGCTTTTTCGATTGCGCGCAGGCAGAACTCTTGAGCCGCGAAATAGTCCGTCGCTTCGAGGGCGACGCTGGCACGCTCCATGAGTGTGTCGATGGCGCTGGATGCAGCGACAATGCGCGCATCGGAATGCGACGGAAACTGAGATGGCACACCCGCGAGACTCATGAGCCGCGTGCACCTCCGGGTTGGCTTGAGGGCAGCGTGCCAACGTGGTCGGCGAGGGCGTCGAGCAGCTTTTCCCAGGCTTGTGCTTCGTCGCACAGGTCGTACTGCAACACATCGGCGAGGGCGGACCAGTCTTGGCTGCCCAAGGCGGTCTTCACACGACGCAGATGCGTGAGCAGACGCGTGGAAGCCTTCGAGAACGTTTCGCCTTCGGGCAGACCCGATAGCTCGACGACGCTCAGGTCAGTATCCAGCAGCGTTGCGCCGCGTTCGACGAGGTCTTTGATGGTTTGCCAGGTCTGGAATATCGCCTGCAAGCCCGCGACAGCCTCTTGGCCTTTGTCGGCATGAATCAGTTCGGCGACGCGTTGTTGTTCATCAAGCAAGGCACGAAGAGCTTCGGCGCCGTCGCCCAGCGTTACCTTGACGAGATTGCGCGGGTCAGCGGAGATGAGTTGGACGAGGCCGAACTGGCCCTCGGTGTCGCTGGGGTTGCTCAGAGCGTCGTCGCCCAGCATGGCTCCGTCGCCCTTGACCTCGATGATGACCCGGCCTCGCGTTCGGGCTTGGTTCACGCCTTCGGCCAGTGCTGCCGCCAGTGTGGGGCGCGCGATAACCATGGGTTGGCCGTCGAGTGTGACGTTCATACCGACAAGATGCACCACGTTCGCAGTTTGACCAGAAATCCCGGCACAATCGCGCGAAAATTTCTTGACAAGGGTACAGAGAGTTGCTCCGTTTGCGCTTCGTTTGGACAAGGCTTGCGCGATTCGGCAAGGCCCGCGCCTATTCGGACGCGGGGGTCGCTTCGGTCTCGCGAACGCGTTGCTTGTGGATGAGGCGGATGTTGCGTCCGTAAATGACCAAGCCCGAGGACTGGCCGAGGACGCCGACGAAGTCTTGGCGCCAGACGAAGTAGGTGAACATCGTGACCCCGCCGAAGAGACTGAGCCACCAGAAGGCCTCGGGAACAACGCTGCGGCGTTCCCGTTCGCTCGCGAGCCATTGGACGATGAAGCGGGCGGAAAAGACCAACTGTCCCCCAAAGCCGACGGCGATCCACGCCATGCTTGCCCAACTTGTGATGTTGAAGAGCTTGAAGAGGAAGTTGTCACCAGCTTGGGTGACCTCTTGCAGGGTTTGCTTGCCAAACGCAGACTCGAACTGAGTCACGTTCATCGGTTCGCTTGCGAAGCCGTTGCGGAGCAGGATGCGGAAACGATCAAGGTCATCCTTTGATCCGGTTTGGGTGACTTCGATGACGCCGCGAGCGTTACCCATGCGGAGTTCGACCACGCGTGCGCCTTCTGCGGGCTTGACGTTGGCGTATCGAGACTTGGCGGCGATGACCAGCCACGCACCCAGCGCGAGGACGAGGATCATGAGCGCGGGAGGTTCCCACTTGAAACGCTTCTTCATTGGGGAAGGCTAGGAGCTGAGTAGCTGCTGACGTAACGATGACTCGGCAACGACCGGGCAACGACGCGGCGTGTTTACTTCACTTCGACGCTCGTGACGGTCCGCCGGCGGTTACGCATCCAGCGGACGACCAGCAGATCGTGCAAGCCCGGCAGCGCGCGCTGCGTGATGCCAAAGCCGTATTTGGTTTCGCCAGCGACGCGGGGGCGATGCTTGACAGGCATTTCGATGACGGTGAAGCCCAGGTGGCGGGCCATGACCGGGATGAAGCGGTGCATGCCGCGGAATTGCAGGGGCAATTGCAGGGCGATTTCGCGCTTCATGACGCGGAGGGAGCAGCCGGTGTCGCGGATGGTGTCGCCTAGCAGCCAGAGCCGAAACTTGCGACCGACCCAACTGCCGATTTTGCGAACGAGGTTGTCCTGGCGGGCATGGCTGCGGTCGCCTTGCACCATGTCGGCGTTGCGCTCGCGCATCAGCTTGACCATCGCGGGGATTTCGGCGGGATCGTTCTGCAAATCAGCGTCGAGCACGGCGATGAGCGCGCCGTGCGTGGCGCGAAAACCAGCGTGAAATGCCGCCGATTGGCCGTTGCCCTTGCCCTTGGGCGTGTTGGTCATGGCAACGCAGCGCAGCCACGGGCGCGAGGTCATCATCTCCGTGATTTTGCTGCGGGTCTGATCGGTCGAGCCGTCATCAACGATGATAAACTCGTAGGTGAGACCACTGGCGGCGAGGGCGTCCCCCACTTGCGTCACAAGGGCGTGCACGTTGTCTTGCTCGTTATGGGCGGGGGCGACGATGGAGATGTCCAGCGATCCTTGCTGCACGGCGGGGGCGTTCCTGGGTGGTGCGCGGAGTGATGTAGGAGCACCATCCGCGCACAAGGCTCAAAGCAGAGAACAACGAGGAAGAAAACATCAAAGTAGGAGCCGCATTATTGACCCTTCGAGCACGAAGGTTGGCGTTGGAGTCAGCGAGGCGTGGCGTCTACGATTTCTCCATGACTGTCGCACTGCACATTTCTCCCAAGTTGGAAGAGGCACTGCGAGCCCGCGCGGCTGCAACGGGGCAGAGCGTCGAGCAATATCTGACGGCTTGGCTGGAGCGGGAAATGGCGTGGGACGCTGCGCGGTCGGCGTGGGAACCAGCTCAACGAGCGGCGGGGCTGTCCCAGATGTCAGAAGAGGCACTGGCTGAGATATTGGAGGCAGAGAAACACGCGTTGCGACGTGAGAAGCGTGCGTCATGATGCCGCACGCGGCGCGGGTCGTGTTTGATTGCAATGTCTTGCTGCAGGCGCTTGCTTCGCCCAATGGACCGAGCGGTCAGTGTTTAGCGGCGGTGGTCGCGGGACGGCTGGTGCTGATTGTTTCGCCTGAAATTCTTGCGGAGTTCGCCGAAGTCGCGACAAGGCCGCGCGTTGCGCAGAAACTTGGCGTCACGGAGCCGATGATGCAGCAGGCACTGACGACGCTGCGGCAAATTGCGGTTGTCGTTGATAATGCCCCGCACACGTACACCGTTCCCGACGATGCGGACGACTCGATCTACATCAATGTCGCCCTCGCAACTGGCGCGTGTGTGGTAACGACCCGCGACAACGATCTGCTGCGGCTGATGGACGAATCGTCGCCTGCGGGCAAGGAGTTCGTCACTCGATTTCCGCACCTCGCCGTGCTTACGCCTGTCGGGCTGCTGGCGCTTCTCCGCGGCTAATTGCTTCGTACTATCTTGTGCAATGCACCTCAAGCACTCTGATCGCCCTCATGGCCCTGATGTTGTTCCTGTGACGTTTTTTCTCGAAGACCCCGAGGGTCTGACGGGCAAGGCGATCAAGGAGTGGAAGCTCATGGGCGCAACTGGCGAGAGCCTGCTCGAACTCGCGATGGAGCATGGCATCAACATCGAGCATGCGTGCGGCGGCGTGTGTGCGTGCAGCACATGCCACGTGTACATCGAGGATGGTGCGAAGAACATTTCCGAAAGCACGGAAGCCGAGGAAGATCGCGTGGAAGAGGCTCCGGGCCTGCAACGCAATTCGCGGCTGGCGTGTCAGTGCATCATTGAGAAAGAAGGAGCGATTCGGCTGCGCGTGCCGGCGTGGAATCGCAATGCGGTGAAGGAACTGCCGCACTAGTTTTTGGGTGGCGCAGGCTTTTCGCCTGCGCGACGATTCGGACTTTGCGAGATGCGAGAGCATGCCTGACGACACTTTCGACTGGCTCGAGACAGATTACATCGGCGAGTTGCTGCACGAGCACTACGCCGATCGTGATCCGATGCGCATCGGGTTTGTGGAACTCAAGAAACTGGTGATGGCTCTGCCGGGTTTCAAGGAGCGGCCTGGGCACGTGGTGAATGAGAAGATTCTGGAGCACATTCAGGCGGCGTGGATTGAGCAGCGGCAGGGTGGACGGAAGTCAGAGGATGAGGAGTGATATCGCGGCGGTTCAGGTCGCGTACGCGTCCCAACCGTTAGCTAGTGTCCGCGCGGCATTTCGATAGGCATGTTTGTCGCTCGCGATACCAGCAACATCGCGTTTCCATCGCAGGTACATCGCCACGACGGCTCGCTGGCGATTGTCGAGCAGCGACCAGCGTTCTTCGTTCGGCCCTGAATCAAGTGACAACTCGTGGTGCGCACTGCGACCGGTTTCCAGATCAAGCAATAAGGCCGCCGCGAGGTAGTATCTCGCACCGACGGCGTCCAGAAAACCCCATACACCGCACGCAGCTGCTTCGAAGTTCCAAGGCCCGTGCCGAGCAAGTTCGGCCCAATCAAGTTCGCAATCTCTCTCGGCCGCTTCCGCGATTTCTGACTCCGTGCCATAGTCGTCGATCACAAAAGTCTGACTCCAAGACACGCCGCCTGTGCGTTTGACGTCCTTGAACGCGAGAAGGACGCGCTCGATGAGGTCGCGGCGTCGCTGCTCAAGATCGGGGCGGAGGGGCATCGATAGCTCCGAGCAAATACTTGACAACACTGCGCGGGCTTTTCGGTGAGCCTACCTCAGGACATCAAAACTGCTGACCGACCGCTTTGCACTCCATGCACACGCTACATGTAAAGACGTAGAAACTCGCGGCATCGTGCCACCAGTACTTAAACTCTGGCGGCGGCTCTGCGCAGATTCGGTTGTCATCGATCTGGCCCACAAAGTACATAGGTTTTTCACAGCAGACAGGAATTTCTTCATCCTGAATGAAAGCTGGTACTCGCAACGCTGCTTTCTGTTCGTCTGATGCAACGGAGTTCGCACGAAATGCCTGACGCTTTTCGTCGTAAACACACAGGAGTGGCTCAAAGTCCCTGCACCAATCCACGCGGTTGTTCAGACCGATCGGCTTGATGACGAAACGATTCTGCTCGATGGCTCGCACGTTGATCGAAGACGCGAGCCGTCCCTTCACCTCAACGAATGAAGCATGAGAAGACTTGGGAATCGTCGGAACAAGCAACGGCACCGTCCACGCTCGCGCAATGCCATCCCAAAATGACGCAGGCAAGTCAAGGCCCATCTTCCCTCCTCAAAACTCCGCATTCTTCGGCGTCCGCGGGAACGGAATCACATCGCGCACGTTCTGCATGCCTGTGATAAACATCATCGCGCGTTCGAAGCCCAGGCCGAAGCCGGCGTGGGGGACGGTGCCGAAGCGGCGGAGGTCGCGGTACCACCAGTATTCCTTGATGGGCAGGCCCATTTCGGTGATGCGAGCGTCGAGCACGTCGATGCGTTCCTCGCGTTGGCTGCCGCCGATGATTTCGCCCACGCCTGGCACGAGCACGTCCATCGCGGCGACG
Organism: Phycisphaerae bacterium; assembly: GCA_014192545.1. Taxonomy (GTDB): domain Bacteria; phylum Planctomycetota; class Phycisphaerae; order Phycisphaerales; family UBA1924; genus BJHL01. The sequence goes on from BJHL01000001.1 coordinate 322,406, forward strand.
GTGTCTCCGGGCGCGCCGTCGGTGCCGGGGGCGTTGAGGCGCATGTAGAAGGCTTTGATCTGCTTGGGGTAGTTCATCAAGATGACCGGCTGCTTGAAGTGCTTTTCGGTCAGGTAGCGTTCGTGTTCGCTTTGCAGGTCGGTGCCCCACTTCACCGGGTACTCAAACTTCTCGCCCTTGGCGATTGCTTGCTCAAGAATCTTGATCGCTTCGGTGTAGGGCAGTCGGCGGAAGGGCGTCTTGAGGACGTGATCGAGCCGGGTGAGCAGGCCCTTCTCGATGCGCTCGTCGAAGAACTTCATGTCGTCGGCGCGTTCCGTGAGTGCGGCGTTGATGAGGAACTTGATGAAGTCTTCGGCAAGCTCGCTGTCGGCTTGCAAATCGGCGAAGGCGATCTCGGGTTCGATCATCCAGAACTCGGCGAGGTGGCGCGAGGTGTTGCTGTTTTCGGCTCGGAACGTGGGGCCAAAGGTGTAGACGCGCGACAACGCGCAGCAGTGCGTTTCGACGTTGAGCTGGCCGCTGACGGTGAGGTGTGATTCTTTGCCGAAGAAGTCGGTGCTGTGATCGACCTGGCCGTACGTCCATGCGGGCATGTTGGGCTTTTTGGAGAACTCTTCGCGCAGCTTCTTGCTCTCGGCGGATTCGTTCTCTGGCGACACGCGCGGCAGGGGGCGCATCATGTCGAGCGTGCTGACTTTGAACATGTTGCCCGCGCCCTCGCAGTCGCTGCCGGTGATGATGGGTGTGTGGACGTAGTAGAAGCCGCGTTCGTGATAGAAGCGGTGGATGGCCATGCTGAGGCAGTGCCGCATGCGAGCGACGGCGCCGAAGGTGTTGGTGCGGACACGCAAGTGGGCCTGCTCGCGCAGGTATTCAAAGGTGTGCTGCTTGGGCTGAATGGGATATTGGTCAGGATCATCGACCCAGCCGATGACTTTGACTTCGCCGCCGGTGGCAACTTCGACTTGCAGTTCGTTGCCGCCTTTGGGCGTTTGAGCGATGACACCCGTCACTTCGACCGAGCAGTGCGTGGTGAGTTTGGTGACGTCGCTGGCGTAGTTGGGAATATCGCCCTTCACGACCGCTTGAATGGCGTCAAAGCATGTGCCGTCGTGAACCGCGACGAACGACAAGCCGCCTTCGGCTTTGCTGTCGCGGCGTGTGCGCACCCAACCTTTCACGGTCACGCGCGTGCCGACGGGGGATTTGGCAGGAGAAAGAGCGTCAACAACACGAAGCCAGGACATGCGGAAGCCTCCGGAAAATGGAGGCAATTCTAAGGGGGTTGGGGGGCGGCGGATGCGACGGCTACGGCGCATTCGGGGCAGCAGTTGCTCGCCAGGCCCGACACGTCGTAAGCGCACGCTGAACATGCGGCGGAATCGCGACGCATCACAATAACGACCCACCGAACACAGAGCGTGATGAGGCCCAGAAGAGCAAGTGGTAAGCCACCCAGAATACTGAAAAAAAGCAAGAGACGAGAAAACTGCGGAGCTTCATCTTGGTTGGCGTAAGGCGCGATGAACGAGCGGGCATGTTCAATCTGCCAACCAGTTGGCGATTGGGACAAGATCGCTTCAACCATCCGACCGTGGTAGATGTCAAGACCGTACAACGTGAGGAACACGCCAACCAGGTTTTCATCGTCATGCGAGGTGAAGTGAATCACCGCACCTTCAAAGGACGTCGAAACATTCGGATCAAAGTCCTTGTGCGAAAGAATGCGGTGCTGGACGAGCGTGTCAAACAAGCCGTCAATGTTCGGGCGAGACGATTCGTCCGCAACGAGCAACGAGTTGATGGTCGCGCCGCCGTAATGACTAAGGAAGCTCTCGTAGCCATTGTCGTTCCCGGTCAGCGGATACGAAGCACTCGGATACGGAGATTCGAGTGCAAGCTGGGGAGCAGAGATAGAAACAACGCCTCGCTGGGTGTAGACGATGCGAGCGTGTTGGATGCTTTTTGGCGCGACCAATCGGGCGTCTGGACGAGATGGCTGGATGAAGTAGCCATACGTGACGCGTGAGACAATCGCTGCTGCCACTAGCGGTCCCAAGATACCAAGTGCCAGCAGAATCCAGCCCATGACCCACGCTCTCTTTGCGGGTCGATCCCTTGTCGATGCTGTGTCATGAGCCCGTCGCGCCATTGCCCAATTGTACAATGAAAGTAAATGCCATGCCGCACTCTGGACACACACCCGCCGCCGCGCCGCGAAGGTCGTATGCGCAGTACACGCACTGTGACGCGGCTGCCCGCTTGGCGATGATGCGTCGGCGGGATGCAAGTACGCCCGCACCGGCGAGGCAGAAAGTCGGCAACAACACGACGGTGAGCAAGAGCCAGACTTGCGGGAAGGCGATGTTTTCGTCGGGTTTGATGCTGCGGAAGCCCAACGAGATTGAACGAAGGGAAGTCCACGCACCGTCGCGGCGCGCAAGCGTGATTTCGTGCGTGCGGATGGGCCGGGCTCGTGTGCGATCTTCGATGAGCAGCAACGTGCGTGGTTCACCCGCAGACGTCACATAGCCCACGCCGTAGCCATGCAGTTCGCCGGAGGTTATCAGCGGCGCGTCCCACGGCATCGCGAGTTCGCCGGTTGGTTGCACCGATCGCAAAGGCAGATCGTTGAACTGATCGACAGTCAGTTTCTGCCACAGACGATCAACCGAAGTCCAATATGGGCTTTCCCGCGCGAGCGCCGCGTGCGCATCGGTCGCATCACGCTTGCCCCACATCACAACGCGAGGTGCTTGGGCAGAACCCTCGATTGCATACATCGCCGTTATCTTGCCGCCGTCGGTCAGCGAGGGCTCAATCGCAGGCGGAACGATGAGAAAGCCGCACGTAACAAGATTGTGCACAGCCGCGATAGCAAGCGGCACGAGCAGCCCCGCACCCAGCAGCGTGCAGCCCGACACATACCTCGCTGGGAGTGGTCTGCGCGGGTTCTGAGGTGCGGTGCTCATGCTTGCGACTTGCGAAGGAACGTTTGTGTGTAGCTGCTCATCGCAAGTTCACGCGAACTTTACGGCAATTGCTTGCTGAAACCCGATACTCCCGTGTCCGAATCACTCGCGTCGGGCGATCGCCGGTTCCTGCGATCGCCGGCAGGGAGGGCTTGATCATGCTTGGAACGTTCATTCTGATTCTTTCGCTCATTGTCGCGCTGCTGTTTGTTGTCGCGGCGTTCCGCTGGCAAGCGAAGTCGGCGAAGACGGCAGCACTGGTGCTTGCTGCGCTGTCGCTGGTCCTCGGCATCTCGTTTTGCAGCGTGGTGTATGTGCCGTCTGACCGAGTGGGTGTTGTGAACAAGAACTGGTTTGGCCCGTCGCTGACGAACGGCAAGATCATCGCCGTGAATGGCGAAATGGGTCCGCAAGCCGACACGCTGCCCCCTGGTGTTCACTTTTGGTATTGGCCGTTCATCTATAACGTCAGCAATCAGCCGCTGACGATGGTCGAGAGCGGGAAGATCGGCATCATCGAAACCACGGACGGCGCGCCGCTGACAGGCGACCAGCTTTTCGCGCCCGCCTGGAACGAAGCCACGTTTCAGCAAATGCAGGATGCTCGCTACTTCTTGACGACCGGCAAGGGCTCGAAGGGCAAGCAGGTGAGCGTGCTGCCGCCTGGCACGTACCGGCTGAATCCGCTGCTGTACCGCGTGAAAATGGTTGACCAGACTGAGATTTTGCAAGGCGAAGTGGGAGTCGTGAAGTCCAACTTTGGGCTCGCAGGAACGACACTGGTTGACGCGACCACCAACGACGAAATCACTCCCGAGCAAGCCGCGAAGCTGCCCGATGAACGCGTGCTTTCGTTCGCGAAAGAGGGCGAGATGGGCATTCGCCGGGAAGTGCTCAAACCCGGCAAGTATCCCATCAACACCGATGCCTACTCGGTCATTGAGTTGTTCAGCAGCGTGATGGTCGCGCACTACACGGCGGCACACGCGGCCAGTGGTGCGGTGCCACCTTCAGTTCCTCGCAGTGGCGCGATGCAAGACCCCGTTGCGGAAGAACGCGAGATTCGCGTGACAACCAGCGACGGGTTCAAGTTCCCGGTTGATGTGCGCGTGGAATATGTGATTGAAGCCGTGAACGCGCCGGTGGTCGTCGCGAGTCTGGGCGATGACGAAGGTGAACGCTTCCGCAACGTGATGAACAGCGCGGTACGTGCGATTTTCCGTAATAACGCCGAGAAAGTGCGAGCCCTTGACTACGTGCAGCAACGCAGCCTGCAGGAGAGTCAGTCGCTGGTAATGCTCACTGAACAAATGTCGCGGTTCGGCGTGAAAGTTACTGCGGTGCGCATTGGTGAAGTGGGCGACGAGGCGAGCCTGGGCAGTTTGCTCAAGACGCAGACTGACCGCGAACTTGCGAAACAAGAGCAGCAGACGTTCCAAGAGCAGCAAAAGGCTGCCGAGCAAAAGAAGCAACTTAGTCGCAGCCAGCAGGAAAGCGAAGAAGAACGCAAGCTCGCAACCGCCGCCTACGGCGTGAAAATCGCGGGTGAAGAACAAAAACGCCGCATCGCCGAAGCTGAGGGCGAAGCGCAGGCGATCAAGATCAAGGCGCTGGCACAAGCCGACGCATACAAGCAGATTGCCGAACAGATCGGCAAGAGCAACGCGGCATTGATCGAGATACTCAAGATCGTGGGCGAGCGCAACATTCAGATCACGCCGCGAATCATGGTGCAGGGCGAAGGTTCGCACAGCGGCGCAACGACGGCACTCATAGGCACGATGCTTGATCGCATGGTGACAGATGAAGACAAGCAGACACCAGCCGCACCCAAGAAGTAATCGGCTTGTTTAGCACAACTTCACGCTACGTCCCACGCGTCACGAGCCGGCTTGTGACGCGTGTTTGTTTTGATGACGCGCGTGAGCTGGTCACCAAAGCGGTCGGCGATGATGCGGACGGTTTCAATCGTGTTGTCGTCAAAAGGCTGGCGTTTATCGCGGAAAATCGCGAGAACGGCGATGCATTCGCCATCGCTTGCAGCGCTGTGAACCGCAAGCGTGCTCTCCGCAACGAAGCCGGTCTGCTCGCCTATGAGGTGAGGCGACTTGCCGCCATCAGCGATGATGTGCAGGCCCGGGCGATGCTCGAACGCTGGCGCGAGGGCGTGACAAAGGTCTTCGAGCATGTGCTGGGCCGCATCGCGCGGGCAGTCGTAATTCACGTACGCACCCAGCGTGAAGTCGCCGCATGAACTGGGCAGGAAAATCGCAGCGTTCACCGCGCCAACTTTGCGAAGCATGAATTCAAGCGTCGTGCGCAGCAGGCTTTCAACATCCAGTTCCAGCCGTAGCAGCGTTTGCACTTCGGTTATGAGCTGTGCAGTGCGAATCTGATGGCCGAACTGATCCGCAACAACGCGGTAGCCGTTCGCGAGGCTTTCGCATACATCCCCCACTTGCTGCACGCTGTCTTGGTTGGTCGTCAGTTGCCGCTTGAGATCACGAATGCGCAGGGCTCGCTTTGCGCTGAGCGCGCGAAGCTTGCGTGCATCGCGAGTCTTCGCCGCTGCAAGCAGCAGCTGCTTCGATAGTTCATGCGTCGTGACCGGCAGTTCAAGAATGTCCGCAACGCCCTGCTGCATGCAATAGCTTGCAAGATCGATGCTGCCTCGCTCAACAATCGCGATTATCGCAATATCAGGATGAGTCGTCCGAACCTGCGCGATGCGATCGCGCAGCGCAGCACTGTCAGCAGCACCGACTACGACGCCGATGTCGATGTTGCGAGCATCCGTTCGCACAAGCGAGCAATGGACGCTGACGAGCAACTGCTCGACCGACGCCAGCGTGCGACCCGAGCAGCCCAGCACCATGCAGCGCAGGCTACCCGGCTGGTGCGAAACATGAGGCTCAGGTTGGTCGCTCTTGCGTGTCATGCGTGTCACGATTGGTTCAGTCAATAACTCAAAGCTCTGCCGCTCCCGAGCGGGCAGTCCTAAGGCCCTGAAGCATCGACCCGCACACCCTGCGACTTCACGCCAGACGGCATAATCGGTGCGTTTCCGAACGTGTACCGCGCACACGAGGCCGGAACTGCGCGGGATACGCGATGCAAGACGCCGCAACCCACCCGCTCCACGGGGAAATCTGGCAGCCTTGACCTATACTCCCTTTCGAGCGTTCGCGGCATGCAATTTGTGATGCAAGCTGGCCCGGTGATAGGCTTTAGTTTGGCCTTCTCGCCCCGTGGCTGTCTCTGTGTTAACGCCGCAACGACTGACTTCGCAAGGATTTCGCAATGACCGCCACCGCCTCCCAGAACAAACCCGCCACGCCAGTCAATGACGTGCCGCGCAACCCGACGATTCGTAACGTCGCGATTATCGCCCACGTTGACCATGGCAAAACCACGCTGGTGGACAACCTGCTCAAGCAGTCGGGCAACTTCCGCTCGGGCGAACTCGAGAAGCTCGAAGGCGGCCAGCACGGCCTCATCATGGACAGCAACCCGCTCGAACGCGAGCGTGGCATCACCATCCTTGCGAAGAACTGCGCGGTGAGCTATCACTCGCTGGCGGGCAAGGATTACCGCATCAACATTCTCGATACGCCAGGCCACGCCGATTTCGGTGGCGAAGTGGAACGCGTGCTGCGCATGGCCGACGGCGTACTACTGCTGGTGGACAGCAGCGAAGGCGTGATGCCCCAGACCAAGTTTGTGCTAGGCAAGGCTCTGGAACTGGGTCTGCGTCCGGTGGTTGTGGTGAACAAGGTTGATCGCCAGGACCAGCGCATCGAAGGCGTGCTGGGCGAAGTGTTTGATCTGTTCGTTGACCTTGGTGCCGATGATCTGGCACTTGATTTCCCGACGATCTACGCGGTTGGTCGCGACGGCTGGTGCACATCGCAGTGGCCCATTCCTGACCCCAAGCCCACCACACTGCGCGACATTTTTGAAGCCATCGTGCGCGAAGTGCCGGCTCCGCCCGCCGACACGAGCAAGCCCTTGCAACTGCTCGTGACGAACATCGACTATAACGACTACGTCGGCCGCATCGGCATCGGTCGCATCTTCAGCGGCACCATCAAGGCTGGCCAGCAAGTGACCGTCATGAAGCGCGACGGCGCTCTGGTGCAGACCCGCGTGCAGCAGTTGCTGCAGTTTGTGGGCCTCAAGCGTGCGGAAGTTGAAAGCGTGACGGCGGGCGACTTGTGCGCCATCGTCGGGCTTGAAAGCGTGGACATCGGCGACACTATCGCCGACCCCGCAAGCCCGGTGCAGTTGCCGCCCATTCGCGTGGAAGAGCCGACGATGTCGATGCTTTTCCGCGTCAACGACTCGCCATTTGCGGGCCAAGAAGGTGAATACGTCACCAGCCGGCAGATCCGCGAGCGGTTGTTCAAGGAACTGCAACGCAACCCGTCGATGCGTGTGGAACAAGGCCGCAGCGCGGACGAGTTCATGGTCGCAGGTCGCGGCGTGCTGAGCCTGGGCATCTTGATTGAAAACATGCGTCGCGAAGGCTTTGAACTGAGCGTGGGCAAGCCTGAAGTCATCATCAAAGAGATCGATGGCGTGAAGAGCGAACCGGTTGAAGAACTGGTCGTTGACTGCCCCAACGAGTTTGTCGGTTCATGCATGGAATTGGTGGGCGGCCGCAAAGGCGAACTGAAGAAGATGGAACCTCGCGGCGACAGCGTCACGCACATGCTCTTTGAAATCCCATCGCGTGCACTCATCGGCCTGCGCGGCAAGATGCTTACCGCAACGCAAGGCCAAGCCTTGATGCACCACTCGTTCCTCAAGTTCGTGCCGTTCATGGGCGAGTTTGCCCGCCGCAAGTTTGGCGTGCTCATCAGCCTCGAAACCGCGACGATCACCACGTACGCCCTCGAAGGCCTCGCCGATCGCGGCGTGATGTTTGTCGAGCCGGGCGACAAGGTGTACGCGGGTCAAGTCGTAGGCGAACACAATCGCGACAACGACCTGACCATCAACTGCACGCGTCTTAAGCACCTGACCAACTTCCGCGCAGCCAGCAAGGAAGCAACAGTTGTGCTCAAGGCCCCGCGCAAGATGAGCCTCGAGGGCTGCCTCGAGTACATCGAAGATGACGAGAGCGTGGAAGTGACGCCCAAGACTGTGCGCATCCGCAAGAAGTTGCTGAACGAGAACGAACGCAAGCGCAGCGATCGCTCACGCGGCGACGAGTAAGTCAGCGGTCATGCGAGTCGATTGACTTTACATCAAGTCGCTCGCTGCGACCGGCGAATCGGCAGCAGTTGATGCAGACGCGGCTCGCGCAGGAACAAGCTCAGCCAGAGCAACACGCCCAGAAGCACGGGAATAATCCACGCGTCGCCGATGCGCACGTGCGTTGCGGTTGCGCTGCCGAGATAGCCGGTAAGCAACACGGCTCCGAGCATACTCGTGCGCGGGATGAGATACAGCACGGTACATGTGATTTCGATCACTCCAAGCGTGTGCATCTACGACATCTTTAAGCTGATTTTCTCGATTTTTTCTTCCATGCCAGCAGGCTGCAGGAACTTTCCAGCGACACTAAACAGCAGCAGACCCGCGGCCGGAGCGGCGATGATCCATCCAGTGATACGTTCGGCTTTGGTGGGCTTTGTGATCATCACGGACGGTACGCGGGAATGACGAATCGACTTACTGACGTGTCAACTCACGATCCCCTTCCTTCGCGAGGTCCGGCTTACGCGTCGTCTTCTTCTCCATCATCAGGATCGATAACCGGCGCCGCTGGTGCGGGCCTGTGCGCAAGTTCAATTGCATCATGCGAGAGCAACGCGGCATGGGCAATAGCCGCTGGGACTGATGTATCTTCACGAATCTTGGCGAGCACGTCTCGGGCCGGAAGAAATGCGAGAGCCGCGAGCCCCTTCGCGATTGTGCTGAAGCATCGCTCGTCTCGCTCAGTCGCGATGCGTGCAACGAGTGCATGCAGACCTTCGGCGTGCGCGTCACGCAGTAAGTCCATCGCTGCAATGCGTCGCACCGCAGGACGCGGATCGGCAAGGCGCGAAGGAATTGGTGATGATGATTGCAAGTTTGCCATGACGTCAAGTAATTGAACGCAGCCTGCGCGAGCCGCGAGATTACAAAAACAGAATCGGCGGCGAGCTTGTGATGCGTGGCACCGTCTGCTCTCCGCCGATAGTTGATGCTCGTTGTACGACGTTGATACTCGTTCGGTTCACTGCTGGCAAGCGGTTATGGTACTTCTTCCGCCGTTGCCTGCACGGGCGCGCCGTTCACAGGCTCACCGGATGGCTGCACGCCCATCGCCGCATCAAACGCCGCGAGGTCCTTGTGCACCTGCTCGCGCTGACTCACGCGCCACTGCGTGGGCACGTCAAACTGCGGATTGAAGTAGAACTCGGGTGCTTGCTCGTCACCCGGATACCACGCGCGGGCGTGAACGACGTTCCAAGGCTTGAAGCCACCTTCGAGCCGGATCGTGATCTTTTGGTAGATGGGCTTGCCGTCCTTGTCAGGACCAAGCTCGGGCGTCGGTCGCAGCACATCAACCGTGCCGTGATCGGCACGCAGCCACACGCGCGTGACGTGAAAGACCGGCAACGTGCCAGTCACGTTCTCAGGCGTCGCGGGTTGCACTTCGGGACCGACCTTCTTCGCGATGCGGTCGTACAGCATCTTGCGTGTGCCCAGCGGCAAGTTGATGACCAGCGGATAGTCGGCCATCGGCAGCGCGTTGGGCGCGAGCGAAACGTCAAACTCGCGCTGACCTGGCGTCCAGCGACTTGCAACGTACTGCAGTGCAGCAACCATCGCCGCTTCAGCTGCCGGCTTGTTGGGGTCTTCGGCGTAACCACGCGAGGTGGGAATTGCCGGATAGTTTGAATTCTGGAAGCATCCCGCGAGCGACGCTGTCATGGCGACCAGGGAGCAGGCAAGAAACAGTCGAACTACATGTGTGGACATTGGTGTACCTCCGTGTACGCGCAGATTCTACGCGAGATGGGCGGGCGAGACGTGGCGTTCGCGTGTTGCACGATGCAAAAATACAGTGCGTGCAGCAAGCATCGCAGGCAGACTCCTGCCGGTTTCGAACGGCAGAATAACTGGATCGTGCGTGTATCGCCCGATGCCAAACTAAAGGCGTACGCCAAGTGCTCATGCCACGAAGCTGACTTCTTCGCCGGTCTTGCGGTGGGCTTCGTAGGCCGAACGATCAAAGGTGTACAACTTCGCGGCACGGTGCGCGACGCCTAGTTGCCGCTCGTCGATGTCACGCAGCGTGCCGGTTTCCATGATCTTTTTGCGGAAATTTCGCTTATCGAGCCGCTTGCCGAGGCAGGCTTCGTACAGCGTTTGCAACTGCGTGAGGCTGAACTTGGGCGTCAGCATCGCAAACGCAAGCGGCTCGTGTCGGACTTTGTCGCGCAGGCCCGTCATGGCTGCACTGATGATCTCGGCGTGATCAAACGCGAGCCGAGGGAGCGCGCTGGCTTCGAACCAGCCGGCGTTTTCACCGCGAGCTGCGGCCTTGAGCTGGTCTTCCGCCGGGCGAGCAAGCGAAAGGAAACAAACGCTCACCACGCGACCGCGCGGGTCGCGATTGGGGTTGCCGAAGGTGCGGATCTGCTCCAAGTGCGTGGGCTCGAGTCCGACGCGAGAGACAAACAAGCGGTGGCCACCGTCTTCGAGCGACTCGTTGATGGCGACGTAACCGCCCGGCAGACTCCAACTGCCCGAGAATGGCTCTTCATTGCGACGAACCAGAAAAACTCTCAGCGCACGCTGCGAAAAAGCGATGGGAACGCAATCGACGGCGACTGCGATGTGGGCGGCTTCGTCCAAGCGAAGGCCTGGACGCGCAAAGTCACGCCAGTTACGAGGTTCGTTGAGTGGTGACGCGGGGTTTACCTGAGTCATAGTGAGCTCCAGATCCAAATGACAATAGCAGGAACTCGGCACGCGCGTCGGAAGTATGTGTTGTTTATACACAAATGCGCGCACCTCGCGATTTTCTCACAGAAAACTGTCGCGTACTTCGTGTACAAAAGTGTATTTCAGCGTGAAATGTCTCGAATTGGCTTTACAGATGTCGCTTTTTGCGTTACGTTGCACGCCCCGAGCATGGTACCCGGTGTGCAAGAGAAAATTCATGTCGAACGAAACAAGTGCAGCGGCGACAGTACTGCCAGCGATTGACTCTGGTTCTACAGCGTGGATGCTCGTGTCAAGCGCACTCGTGCTCGTCATGGTGCCTGGACTTGCGATCTTTTACGCGGGCATGGTGCGACGCAAAAGCGTACTCAACACGCTCGCGCAAGTCTTCGCCGCCATGGGCGTCATCGGTGTGCAGTGGATTCTCGTTGGCTATTGCCTTGCGTTCGGCAAGAGCCAAGGCGGCTGGATCGGTTGGGATCCCAACTTGCTCGCACTTCACGGCATCGATTGGCACAGCGTCTACGGTGATAAGCAGATTCCTGAACTGGTTTTCGTCATGTTTCAAGGGAAATTTGCGATCATCACGCCTGCACTCATCGCTGGCGCAACCGCCGAACGCATGAAGTTCGGCACATTCCTGCTCTTTAGTTTGCTCTGGACAACCTTGGTCTACTGCCCACTCGCCCACTGGGTGTGGCACCCCGAAGGCTGGCTGTTTGCGAAGGGCGTACTCGACTTTGCTGGCGGCACGGTCGTGCACATTTCATCTGGCTTTTCGGCACTCGTGCTCGCGATCATGATCGGCAAGCGTCGCGACTACATCCCCGGACTATCCGGCGAAGGCTTCGCGATCTTGCCGCATAGTCTGCCCCTGACCTTGCTGGGCGCAGGCCTGTTGTGGTTCGGTTGGTTCGGTTTCAACGCTGGCAGCGCAGTCGCGATCGAGTTTCCTGCTGCGGGCTACACCGCTGGCCTTGCCTTTACAACAACCCAAACTGCTGCCGCAGCGGCCGCGCTTACATGGTTGCTCATCGAGTGGCTGCACCAAGGCAAACCGACCACGTTGGGTATCGCATCAGGAATCGTCGCGGGCCTCGTGTGCATCACGCCAGCAGCGGGCCACGTGCTGCCATGGCACGCCATCATCTTCGGCATCACGGGTTCCTGCGCGTGCTATCTCGCAGTGCGGATGAAAGGTAAACTGGGTTACGACGACTCGCTCGATGCATTCGGTGTTCACGGCATCGGCGGATTGCTGGGTGCAGTACTGACAGGTATCTTCTGCGTGGCCAACACAACCAATACAGGCCTGATTTACGGCGATTCCTATCAACTTGAGCACCAATTGCTCGGCGCAGGCGTTGGTGCCGGGTTTGCCGTGGTCGGTACGATACTGATCACTGGCGCACTCAAGTACACCGTGGGCCTGCGTGCAACAGACGTCCAGGAACGCGATGGGCTCGATATCTCTATTCACGGCGAACGCGGCTATCACGCTGATTTGATGTCATAACACACCGCAACGCGATCTCAAACAACGTAATTTGACACAAAGCCAAAAGCGTCCACGCCCTCATGCAGTCTACTTCGTGTCAATCTGTGTCAAGTACGCGTGGGAGTCTTCCATGAAACTGCTCGTTGCCATCATTCGTCCCGACCGGCTTGAAGCCGTGCAACTCGCACTTCGCAAGGTGCTCGATGAGAACGACACCTATCGCATTACCGTCAGCCCGGTCGAGGGTCACGGCGCGCAGCAAGGCGAAGTTGAATTCGTGCGCGGCCAGAAAGTGCGCCCGCGCATGATCGCGAAGTTGCAGGTCACCATCGGCGTAAACGACGACTATGTCGAGCGTGCAATCAGTGCGATCATCGAAGGCGCACGCACTGGCAGTGTTGGCGACGGCAAGATTTTCGTCCTACCCATGCTCGAGTGCATCCGCATTCGCACAAGCGAACGCGGCGGCGACGCGATTTGACGGCACCATGACGCCAGCATGCTTCATTACTTTTTCGCACTGATATCGAGGCTCGTGATGAAATCACTGGGCTTTGTACCTGCGGGAAGTGCCGCGATGATTTTCTGATAGAGCGGGTCTTGCCAATCTGTCATCGCATCGATGTAGTGCGGCTTGCTCGTGAGCACGATTTCACGAAACCCAGCTGTTTGCATCTGCTCGCGCGTCTCGCTCACCAAGACTGCACCAGCGACACAGCCCACAAGTGCTTCGACATCAGACAGAACACTGGGTGGCAGCGGCCGCAACAACGCCAAATCCGATACGGCAACGCGTCCACCGGGCTTGAGTACCCGCGCAATCTCGCCCCACACACCAGCCTTGTCAGGACTCAGATTGAGCACGCAGTTGCTGATGACCACGTCTGCAGAGGCATCAGCAACGGGCAGGTGTTCAATCTCGCCGAGACGAAACTCAACATTTTGCAAGCCTGAATGCTTGGTGTACTCGGCGATGTTCGCGCGTGCCTTGGTCAGCATTTCAGGAGTCATGTCAACGCCAATGACGCGACCGCTGGCTCCAACCTTCGGGCCTGCAACAAAGCAGTCAAAGCCGCCGCCGCTGCCGAGATCGATGACAACTTCACCGAGTTCCAGGCTCGCGATTGCCGTTGGATTTCCACACGAAAGGCCCATGTTTGCATTGTCAGGCGTCGCGACAAGGTCCGCCTGCGCATAGCCAATGGCTTCAGCGAGTTGCTGCGGAGTAAACGTCGCCGGGCCGCAACAGCCACCACCCGCGCACGAAGACTTCGCGCCGGTGAATGGTTTGGAGTCCGCTGCAACGTTCGCATCTGCGAGTGCAGCAGACCACCAACCGTCGTTGGCGATTTTTGCATAGCCCGCGCGTACCTGGTCGCGATGGACGTCCTGATCCGCAACTTGCGTCGCGGGCTTCGCTTCTGAACAACACTCGGGTCCGCAGCAAGACTTGGTTTTCTTTGACATGGCTTCGCCCTTTCAGACTGGTTTTGTCGAACGCAAGGATTCTGGAATCGTTTGGATAAACGCACGAATCTCATCGCGAACACGGCGGTAATGCGGCATCGCCTCATCATCAGACTTCGCATCGCGAGCAAGACGAGGCGGATCATCAAAGCCCACATGCACAACGCTCGCACCCGCAAACACAGGGCATGCTTCGTGTGCGCTATCGCAGACTGTCACCACGACATCAAACGAAGTCGCGATGTCTTCCGGCCGCTTGCTTCTGTGAGTCGAGATATCCACACCAGACTCAGCCATTGCGCGAATCGCAAGTCGATTCATGCCATGCGGATTCGTGCCAGCCGAGTAAGCGGCGACATAGTCAGCCTTCAGCGCCTTCGCCCATCCTTCAGCCATCTGGCTACGACAGGAATTGCCGGTGCAAAGAAAGAGAACTCGAAGTTTTTCGGCCATAATTACTCCTTTCTGCTTTTGCAACTACCGCCGGGGAGGACAACACTCGCTTCCACAACAGTCCGGAGCATGTGCGACACACGCGTCAATCGCATCAGCCATCGCCCGCAGCGAACGAGCCATATCCGCATATCGAACCGTGTAGAAAACCGTCTTCGCGCGCTTTTCGCTCGACAGCACGCCCGCTCGCGACAAGGTCGCCAAGTGCCGCGAAACCACCGACATGTCCACGTCACAACAGTCGGCCACTTCGCTGACTGAGCACGGCCTGGCGCACTTTGCCAAGCATGCCAACAGCGACAAACGCGTTGGATCACCCAGAGCTTTGAACAAATCTGCTGAAAGCGCGGCATCAATTGGTCGCCGCATTTGTGCCGCATGCTTGGGTGACCTGGGAGGCAACTGCGCTCTTTTCACTTGCATACTTGTGCAAGTATACCAAGCTATTTGTTGCGGTCAAGGAGGGGCATGTTTGCACCGGTTGTCGGGCGTGTATCGACTTTTCCATCTTTGCAAGCAACCGCCAATGCCACACGGCGTCACGTTCGAGTAATTAGTTGATTTGTTCAGTCGGGGTCACGAATGCATCGGATGCAGCCGATATGCCCGAGCATGGGAATTTGTACTGCATCTAAGAAGAGGAGTCGTCATGTCCGCATTACCCCCAGCTGTGGGCCCGATCATCAGTAGCCTGGCCCGCGACGCCGATATGGCCGAACTGATCGAGATGTACGTTGACGAAATGGCTGGTCGTGCCCAGTCACTTCGCACACACTTCGATAGCCAACACTGGAAGCTGCTCGCGAATGAAGCGCACAAAATCCGCGGCAGCGCAGGCGGGCATGGGTTTGAAGTTATTGGCGGCGTTGCCGCGCAGCTTGAAGAGCACTTGCGAAACGCCGCCGGGCAGGAGCAGCAGATCGTGCAGACCGTGAAGCAACAGGTCGATGAACTGATTGCACTTTGCCTGCGCGCGAAGGCAAAATGAACTATGACTCCTTACAGGCGGAGGCAATGCTTTGACGCCCATTCAGATTCCATTCGATGAAGTCAAGGCACGCGTGCTCGTCGTCGATGATTCGCGCGATGTTCACGATTTGCTGCGTGCGCGTCTCAAGCACGACGATATCGAGCTCATGTCTGCCGAGTCGATTGCGGAAGGCCTAGACAAAGCACTCGCAGAGTCTCCTGAGTTGATGCTTATCGACATGTCGCTGCCGAACGAAGGCGACGGTCTGACGCTCATGAGGTTGCTGCAAACCGATTCGCGAACACGTAATATTCCAGTCATCGTTCTCTCTGCGCGCGCCGACATGTCATGCAAAGTCGCCGCCTTCGACCTTGGCGCTGTCGACTACGTGACCAAGCCTTTCGAACTTATCGAGCTGCGCGTTCGCCTGCGGGTCACGCTTCGTATGAATGAGATGATGCGACTACTCGCACAACGCGCGCAGCTCGACGGCCTCACTGGTTTGTGGAATCGAACCTACTTCGATACTCGCTGGCGAGAAGAGTTCGCTCGCTCGCATCGGCAAGGCCACTCGCTCGCACTCTCGTTCATCGACATCGACTACTTCAAAAGCGTGAACGACAACTACGGCCACCCCGTCGGCGACATGGTGCTGCAAAGCGTCGCACGCGTCTTGCAACGCGACCCGCGCGCCAGCGACATCGCCTGCCGATACGGCGGTGAAGAGTTCGTTCTCATCATGCCCGATACTAACGCCGTCGACGCAGCCATTGTCAGCGAGCGATTGCGCCAAACCATCGCCGAACTACGCTGGGCTCGCGTTCCAGATCTGCGCATCACCGTTTCGATAGGTGTTGCGGGTGCAAAGGGCTTCACAGTTGCAACTGCCGAAAGCTGGGTCGAAACGGCAGACAACAATCTCTACGCCGCAAAGAAAGCCGGGCGCAATCGCATCATCGTGTCCGACCTCTCAAGTTCGGGGTTGCGAAATTCCGCGTAACTGCGACGATCAGAAGCTCGTGGTAAATCCGATGTACGCCATCGCGCCATCGCTCGAAGGATTATCGTCATCGCCAAAGATTCGCCCGTTGCTGATGTGACTCCATCGCACACCCGCTTGTAATCGCCAACTGTCTGAAATCGCCTTCGTCACGCCCACGCCCACGCGAGGCGTGAAGTTCACACTCGTGCCATCTTGCGGCACATCGTCCGTTGACAGCATGATGCCGATGCCGATGTCGCCGAACACCGTCCAGTCGTTGTCGTCCGATGACCAAAAGTGCCAGCGAAAGACGATCGCCGGATTGATCGCCTGCACATCATCGCCTGGAATATCAAAATCGCGGATCGCCACTTCGCCAATCACGCTCACGTCCTCAGTAACAAAATACTCGTAATTCGCCATGACGTTGATGTCGCTGATCGCATCAAAGTCACTGCTCGCGCCAACGCCAAACGTCCACCAGCCGGTGTCCGCGTTGGTGTATTGCGACTGCGTTTGCTTTCCCGTCGCAGCCGCCGTGAGGTCTACCTGCGCGGGCTGACCTTCTTGCCCAAACGCGGACGAAGCGATAGCGAGACAAACAACTGGCAATGTACGAAAAAACTGTTCCACGCAACTTCTCCTGCTGTACGATTGATATCGGAGCGTATCGCGATGAATGAACCGACGCGGCAACCTGGCGACGACCGTTTGCAACGCATGGAAGAAGCCATGCTCTTCACGCAACACGGCCAAGACCAACTCGCTGAGCACGTGCGCGAACTGGGAAAAATGCTTGATCGCCTCGATCAGCGCCTGGCACGTATCGAAGAATTGTCGATGAAACTCGATGAAGCCACGCGCAGCCGCGAACCTGATGCCAACGCCGACAACCCCTGAAATCACCTGCGCAGGCATTGTGCAAAACCGTTACTCGCGGTAGACTGCACGCATGCTGACCCGCTCCACACTGGGAATGATGCACCTGATGCAACCCTTGCAGTTGCTGATCTGCGTGCTCGCCACGCTCGCAATCCTCACGCTCACCGCGTGCACCACACCTCGCGGCATCACGAGCCACCCGCCAGTCACGTGGGCCATCGCCCTCCACGGCGGAGCCGGCACGCTTGACCGCACTGCACCGCCAGAAGAACTCGCCGCTTACCGCGTTTCGCTCCAGGCCGCACTCGATGTCGGCCGTGAGCGAGCCTCAAAGGGTGACTCCGCCCTCGATGTCGCCGAAGCAGTCGTGCGTGTGCTCGAGAACGACCCGCGCTTCAACGCTGGCCGCGGAGCCGCCTTCAACGAGAAAGGCGAGCACGAACTCGACGCGTCCATCATGGACGGTGCCACACTTCAGTGCGGCGCAGTCGCCGGCGTGCGCACCGTCAAGAACCCCGTTTCGCTCGCTCGCCTCGTCATGACCCAAACCAAGCACGTGCTACTCATGGGCGACGGTGCCGAGCAATTCGCCGATGCCATGGCCGTCGAGCGCGTGCCCAATTCCTACTTCAGCACCGACCGCCGCCGAAAAATGCTCGACGAAGTGCTGCGCGAACGCGCCGCCGTCGGCCCTCGCAGCGACGCCGCACCCCGCAACCCACGCACCACCTACGGCACAGTTGGTTGCGTCGTGCGTGACACTCACGGCAACCTCGCCGCCGCCACCAGCACAGGCGGACTCACCGGCAAACGCTTCGGCCGCGTGGGCGACGCACCAATCTTCGGCGCAGGCAACTACGCCGATGGATACGCCGCCATCAGTTGCACTGGCACAGGCGAAGAGTTCATTCGCCACAGCGTCGCCCGCACCGTTGCCGCCCGCATCGCGTTCGGCGGGCAATCACTCGAGCAAGCCGCGCACACGCTCGTTTTCAACACGCTCAAGAAAGACGACGGCGGCCTCATCGCCATCAACGCTGCGGGCAACATCGTGATGCTGTACAACAGCGAAGGCATGTACCGCGCCGCCGCCGATTCAACTGGCTGGCAAACCGTCGCGATCTTTGAAGATGACACCAAGTAACTCTGAAAGGCCACCGCATGCCCACCACACGCCGCCTTTTCCTGCTCACGCTCGCTCTCACATCGCTCTTCGCCAGTGCTTGCGTCAACAACTGCAAGCCGCGTTCACAACAACCACTCTCGCCCCTCCGCGGCACGCTCCTCGCCATCGGCGGCGGGCTTGAAGATGACAACGCCCCCGTTTACGAACGCTTCGCACAACTCGCCCGACAAGGCGCCGGCCAACGCGCGCCGCGCATCGTCATCGTCACCACCGCCAGCGGCGATGAACCCGACGCACAGCGCGGCAAGCGCGAGTCCTTTGCCGTCTGGTGCCCCCAAATTCCCGTCGATGTCATAGGCCGCGACACTCCATCCGCCGACGCCGTCGCGACAATTGACGCAGCCAGCGCACTCTTCTTCACCGGCGGCGACCAAAAACGCATCACCACCAAGTATCGACCCGCCAACACGGACACGCCCGAGTGGCTCGCAATGCAACGCCTCCTCGCCCGAGGCGGCGTCATCGCTGGCACCAGCGCAGGCGCCGCGATGATGGGCGACATCATGTTCTTCAGTGGCCGCAGCGCACCTGCACTCGGCATCATCAAAGAAGGCCAGCGAGGCGTCGCGTTTGACCCTGACAATCCCATCGATGACGAAGATGCCGTCGTCATCGGCCCTCGCATAGGCCCTGGCATGAAGTTGGTTCCTTGGGCCTTGATCGATTCCCACTTTTTCGAGCGCGACCGCATCGGCCGACTCGTCGCCGCGCTCGAAGATTCCAGCGCACGCCTGGGCATCGGCGTGGGCGAAGATGCCTGTGTCGAGATCAACCTCGCCACCGGTGAGGTGACCGGCACTAGCGTCGCCGCGTCGTTGCTCGTGGACCGCGCCTGGCTCACGCGCGAAGGCCTCACTCGTCGGGGCGGCATCGCATACGTCCTCGCTAAAGGCGACAGCGTGCATCTGGCCAGCCGCCTCACGACCAAGTTCGCTGCTCCCAAGCCTCGCCCCGCAGGCGAAACCACCAACATCACCATCGCAGAACCTGGTCAAAGCCGTCAACTCGCATCCTGGCGCGTCTTCGTTCGCGGCAGCGAAGGCCTCCACGCCGTTGATCTGGGCGGATGGAGCGTCGTGACCTGGCCAGACAACGACGGCTGGGTCGGCTTCGACATCGAAGTTCCTGCCAATCCCCGCTAGTCGTTTATTCACTACCCTCCTCGACACCTGAAACTCAAGTCCCCCACCGCCTAACAATGCTTCGGAGGTTGCTCAATGACGACGATGGAACGCGAAGCTCTCGCTTCAATTTGCTTGCTCGCCGCGATGGTGGACGGAAACCAAACCGAACAGGAGCGGCTCAGACTCCAGCAATCGCTCAACCAAATCGGCGGCGTTGATCCCGCCGTCTTTCAACGTGTTTTCCTGCGCCAAACCACGCTCGAAGACGAAGCCCGCAAAATCAACGACCCCGCCGTCAAGCGTTCCTGCTACGAACTTGCAGTAGGCGTCTGCGATTGTGACGGCGTTTCGTCGCCCGCCGAGCGCGAATTCCTCGCCAAACTCGCCAGCCTCATGGGTGTCGACGCCGCCGCCGCGCGTGAAACTGTCAAGCAAGCCGACGACATGGTCGATCTCACGCTCGACGGCGTGAAAGCCGGCGCTGCAGGTGCAGCCGTTGGTGCAGGTATCGGCGCCGCCGCGTCCAGTTCATCAGCCGCCGCGCCGCTCGCAGGCCCAGGTGTCGAAAAACAAGTCGATGACACCGTGCTCACCTTCAGCGCACTCAACGCTGGCCTCGAACTGCTGCCCCAAAGCCTCGCCACCGTTGCCATCATCCCGCTGCAAACCAAGATGGTCTACAAAATCGGCACGCTCTACGGCTACAAACTCGACAGCGGCCACATCAAAGAATTCATCGCCACCGTGGGCCTTGGCATGAGCGGCCAGTTCGTCGAAAGCTACGCCCGCAAATTCCTGGGCGGCCTCGCGAGCAAATACCTGGGCAAAACCGCCGGCAAAATCGTCGAGAAAACCACCGGTCCCATGATGACTTTCGCCAGCACGTACGCGCTGGGCCAAGTCGCCAAGAGCTACTACGCCAGCGGCCGCAAACTCAGCATGACCGATCTGCAATCACAGTTCAGCCGCAAGTTTGAAGAAGCCAAGGGCATCTTCGCCAGCCAAGAAGGCAACATCCGCGCCCAAGCCAGCAAGCTCGACCCTGCGAAAATCATCAACATGGTTCGCGGCGCATAAGCCGCCAACTCGCACGACTCACATGACTCGCAAGCAACCGGAAGCCCTCGCTTCCGGTTTTTTCATGCATCACTTTTCGCCACTCACCGCAACAGGCCTCATCTCCCCATCCAGCGTCGTAATCATCACGTATTGCGCCTGCCGCGCAGCACCGCGATCTTCCACGGCGTTCAGCGTCGGCATTCGTTCGCCGGTCTTCATCGCCGATGCGCTCGCATGTTGCGACTGACAACCACCCATCGCGCTCACCGCGATGATCGTTGCGACACCCAGCACCTTGCTCACCGTTCGCATGCAATCGACATCGACGCGACGCATCGCACACTTTGTCGGTTCTAGCCAATATCACCCGCACAACGCCCGAGAATCGTGTATCCTCCGCTCGCGAGCGTAAGGCTCGCCCGGCTCTCAAACTCGCCCGGCGGAGACCTCGCATGTCCGTTGCACGCTTCACATCACACGCCGCACGCACAACCGCGTCCGTGCTGGCTTTCACGCTGCTGGCTTCATCGCATGCACGGGCTCAAACGCAACTCGTCGCAGATCAACCCCAAACGCCCGCAACCACCACCACTCTCCAACCCGGCACCATCGCCCTCGACGGCGAACGCCGCCACGTCACCAAGCTCGATCTTTTTTACCTCCGCGAAGTCGCAGGCGCGCCCCCACTTGCCGACATCCTCGCAGGCACAGTCGAACTCGCCGAAGTCAACGGCGCATGGACGCCGCCATACGAAGGCCTGCCCACGCAGCAAGTCGCGCTGCGCGACATCGGCACCATCGGCCCGCAATACCTCCACGATTCCACGCTCTCCATCATCTCACGAGCCGTCGCCGACCGCATTAAGCAACTCGGCATCATCGGCGTGTATGCCGAACCCGACACCACGCAGTTTCGCCTAAGCGAAACCGGCATCATCGACGCGCGCGCCGCAACCGACACATCTCTGCGCATCGGCATCGCACTGGGCTTTGTGCAAAACATCCGCACCATTGCGCAAGGTGAACGCATCGACCCGCAATCTGCCGAAAATAACCCGATTCACGCGTGGATTCACACACATTCTCCGCTCAGCACAACTCACCCCCACGCCATCGATCGCATCGCCCTCGACGACTACCTCTTCCGCATCAATCGCCATCCATCGCGTCAAGTTGACGCCGCCGCCGCACCAACCGGCGATGACTCCGGCGCAACCAACATCGATTTTCTCGTCGCCGAAGCTCGTCCTTGGACCGCCTTCGTACAAGCCACTCGCGATGGTCGCCGCGACGATGACGAGTGGCGTTACCTCTTCGGCTTCACGCACAACCAGCTCACCAATCACGACGACATCCTCGCCTTCACCTATCGCACCAGCCTCGACAACGTCAACACGCTGCAAGCCAGCTACGACCGCCCGATCGACGACGCTCGTCGCTTACGTGCAAAAGTTCAAGGCAGCTACTACGCCTACACCAGCGCCGATGTCGGTCAATCCGGCGCAACCTTCGAAGGCGACGGCTGGAACACCAGCGCCGAACTCACCTTCAACTTCTACCAAAACGCCGATCTCTTCATCGACGCAATCGCCGGCGCACGCGTCGACAAGATTCGCGTCGACAACCAATTTGCCGATGTTTCCGCCGATGAAACTATCACCGTCGCGTATATCGGCGCTCGCCTCGAGCAATATCGCGCAGCGTCCGCAACAAGCGCAAGCATCATGCTCGAATTCTCCATCGACGGTCTCGACGGCGAAAGCGTCGACACGCTGGGCCGCTTCAATGCCGACGAAAACTGGGCAACCATCAAACTCGACGCGTCACACAGCTTCTCGCTCGATTCACTCTTTGATCGCAGCATCTCGCAGTTCACTTTGCCAACTCACGAGCTCGCCCTCACCTCCAAAGCCCAGCTCAGCCTCGGCAGCCGACTCGCGCCAAACTATCAAGACGTGATCGGCGGTCTCTACACCGTGCGCGGCTACCCCGAGTCCATCGTCGCCGGCGACAACAGCTTCGCGGCCAGCATCGAGTATCGCCTCCACCTCCCGCGCTCTTTCACGGCACGCGAAGAACCCGGCTCACTCTTCGGCAATCCCTTCCGCTGGCGACCGCAGTACCCCGCTGGCCCCATCGATTGGGACCTGATTTTCCGCAGTTTTCTCGATGTTGGCTACGCCTCACAAGTTGATCGCGAAAGCTTCGAACGCGACAACACCCTCATCGGCGCAGGCGTCGGCCTCGAATTCGTCCTCGTGCGTCATGCCGTCATGCGCCTCGACTATGGCTGGGCTCTGAGCGAAGTCGAAGACGGCGCAGGCAACGCCATCGTCGATGTTGGCGACAACCAATGGCACTTTGTCGCAACCTTCATCTTCTAACTCAACCCGCAACTTCACCCAATACCATCACGCGTGATCGACCCGCTCGCCCGCTACCACCGTCAAATGCTCCTGCCAGGCATAGGCCGCGAAGGCCAGCAAGCTATCAACGCTGCTCACGTTGCAATCGTCGGCGTGGGCGCACTAGGCTGCGCACTCGCCGACATGCTCGCCCGCGCAGGTGTGGGCACCATCACCCTCATTGATCGCGACATCGTCGAACTCACCAATCTTCAGCGCCAAACGCTCTTCACTGAAGCCGACGCACTCGCTGGCACGCCCAAAGCCGAAGCCGCCGCCGCTCGCATCACCGCAATCAACTCAACCATCCACGTTCGAGTCCACGCCGCCGATCTCACCGCTCGTAACGCAAGCGATTTGCTCGCGCTCAGCTCGCAGCCTCCCGCCGTCATCCTCGACGGCACCGACAACTTCGAAACCCGCTACCTCCTCAACGACATCAGCGTGAAGCGGCTCATTCCCTACGCCTACGCCGGCGCCGTCGGCACTCGTGGCATGCAAGCAACATTCGTTCCCGACGCCGCTCGCACGTCCCCGTGCCTCCGCTGCGTTTTTCCAGATATCCCCGCACCCGCAAGCGTGCCCACGTGCGACACCGCAGGCGTGCTGGGCCCAACCATCAATATCGCCGCCGGCGCGCAAGCCGCCGATGCACTCAAGATCATCACGAGCAACACCCACCTTCTCAGCGGCACCCTCCTCGAGTTCGACGTCTGGAACAACATCCGCCGCCGCATCGATCTTCGTGCAATGGGCGCCACACCAAACTGCCCGTGCTGCCAGCAGCGTCACTTCACGTTTCTCGACGCAACCAACACTGACCACCTCGCAACCCTCTGCGGCCAGCGCGCCATCCAAGTGCCAGGCCGAGGCCCAGTCTCATTTGATGACCTCGCAACACGCCTTGCTCCATCCGGCAAAATCGAACGCTCACGCTTCATGCTTCGCTTCTTTCCGCACGAACGCGCAGGCGTCTGGCTCAGCATTTTCAGCGACGGCCGCACAATCATCCAAGGCGTCGACCGCATCGAAGAAGCCCGCTCACTGCACGCGCGTTACGTCGGTGCGTGAAGTAGAACGCAGCAGATCGACTGCGAAATCACCCGCAGCACTCAGCACCCAACCTCCTGCACCACCCAGTCATTTCCTTCGGGCTTCTCGACGTTCATCACGCCCGCATCAATCTCCACGTTCGTTTCGAGTTTGTACAACTCCACAAACGTCGTATCGCCCGCCTTGTTCTTCGTCCACGCCAGCCTGGGCAGCCACTCGCCAGCCTTATTGGTCTTGTACCACAGCCGCACTTCCACTATGTCCCCCTGCATCTGCGCATCAGGCCTTGGCAGCAGCCGCAACTGCTTGCATGCCGCGACCGACTTCTCGACCTGCTCTTGCTCACCCTCGACATGCCACACCAAATCGCGCGTGGGCTCCCACAACTCAACTTCAAATCGCTGCAAAATATCCGCCTTCTTCTGCCCAATAGGCAGCGGCACAGGCCCCTCGCCAATACGCAGCGGGTCGCGCGTATCACCCTCCTTGATCACACAACGCTTGCTGAAAAACTTCTGCTTGTCATTGCGTTCAATCAAATCACGACCCGTAAAAACAA
This sequence comes from Phycisphaerae bacterium, assembly GCA_014192545.1. Taxonomy (GTDB): domain Bacteria; phylum Planctomycetota; class Phycisphaerae; order Phycisphaerales; family UBA1924; genus BJHL01. The sequence continues at coordinate 346,960 of BJHL01000001.1, forward strand.
ACGTCTGATCTTCTTTCGTCACCACGCCGTCGTTGTCCAGCTCATCAAACTTCACCGCAAATCGCCGAACCGGCATCACCGTCTCTTCAGGCAGCGCAGGCCGATTCTCGTAATAGACCATCCCTGTGCGCCGTTGCAAATCCCCCTGTAGTTCCTTCAACGTGCCAATGCGAATGCCCGCCCGCAGCGTGACGAGTTCCTTGTTCGCACTCTCCAGCACATCCAGCAAATCTTCCGCCGTCACAATCGCCGCAGCATCTACCGGCGCCGCTTTCACCACCGTCACAGCAGTCGCCACAGGTTCCGCCGGAATGACCTGCGTCGCTGGCTGTTGTTCACTATCGAGCAATGCCGCCGGCTCAATCAACTGCGCCACGTCGACATCACAAGCGGGTTCGTCCCAGCCCTGCGCCACTGGCGCTGCATCCAGTGCGTTCGCCGTTGTTGCCCAAGTCCCCGCCAAAGCCGCGATAGTGAGAATGATGCTCATAGTGTGTGCACGCCGTGTTCTAACCTCGCCAACCTCGCCGACCTTGCCATCCTGACGTCGATCGACATCCCGCGCACAGCAGGTTAGACGCCGCGATCCTCATCTTGTTCGCCCGCATCCGCATCGGTCGCATGCCCACGCGAACCTTCCCCAAACGTCTGCAAAAAGTCCTGCAAAATCGCCGCCGCCGCCAGCGCATCCCGCCGCGCCTTCTTCTGCCCATGCGTAAGCCCCGAGCGCGCCATCTTCCAATCCGCCTCCACGCTACTCAGCCGCTCATCATGAAAATGCACCACCCGCCCCGTCGCCTTCGCCACGCGCTCCGCAAACACCCGCACCGACTTCGCCCTGGGCCCTTCCGTCCCATCCATATTGAATGGCATCCCCACCACCAATTCCCCCGCCGTCCTCGCATCACCAAAGTAACTCGTCACCTCGCGCACAATCGCCGCGATAAGCCCCTCGCCCCCGCGCTCCGCAATCGGCACTTCCAACACCTTCAACGGCGAAGCCAACCGCGAAAACGCATCCCCCGCCGCCAACCCGGTTCGCTTATCACCAAGATCAATACACAAGTATCGCACCGCAGATGGTAGTTGCACAAGTCCCATCCCCTCCGCGTCTCTCCGCTCTCCCTCCGCCCCTCCGCGACCGCTCACTCAACTCGCAAAAACCTGCCCAGGCGAAACTCCCACAACACGCCGCACCGAAATCAAACTCGCCAGCATAATCGTGATGATCGTCGCGACAAAACTTCCCACATACAGCCACCACGGAAACTCCGCCTGCAGTTCGCTCTCCGCTTTGTTGAGCACCATCGCAAACATACCCGCCACACCGCCGCCAATGCCAAAGCCAATCACGCCCACGACAATCGCCTGAATCAAGATCATCCCCGTCAGCGTGGGCGTGCGCGCTCCCATCGCTTTGAGCACCGCAAAGTACCGCAAGTTCTCCACCGTAAACTGATAAAAAATACTCGCGCTCAGCAGCAGCCCCACCACCAGCCCCAGCACAATCGTCACCGCGAAGTTGATGCCAATCCCTGTCGCCACCACAATAAACGCCTTGGTCTTGAGCCGAAACTCATCGCTCGTAAACGCATCCACATCGCCCAGCGCCTTGATCGCTTCCTTCACCGTCTGCACCGGTATCCCATCTTTCACCTTCACCAGCACATAGCTAATCCGCTCGCGACCCGTGGGCGTAAACCGCGTCGCATTGTCAAACGTCGTGTAGATAACCGCGTTGCCCTCAAATCCCAGCTTCGCTTTGCACACCCCCACAATCACCGCGCGCCGATCATTGATCTTCAGTACATCACCCACCTTCGCCCCGCCCAGCCGCTCCAAACTTTTTCGCTCCACCACAATCGCATCCGGAATCCACAAGTCCTCGATGCGTCCCTCAATCATCTCAGGCGGCCCGCCCGCCAGCGTGCTGCGCGAAATGCCAATGATCTGCACGCGCTTGAAAGTCCCCGACGCCAGCTCACACACCGCAATTCCGTTGAAAAACGGCTCGGCCCACGCCACCCCCGCCACACTGCGCACCCGCGCCAACTTCTGATCAGGCAGCGCGCGAAACTCCGCAATCCAAGGCGTATCCGGATCCGTCACCCACAAGTCATTCTGCGTCACATTCTGCAATGGCCCCGTCGCCAATCGCAGCAGCCCCAGAAAAATCGCCCCCTGCTGATTCATCAATAACGCGGCGAACGCCAACCCCAGCACCAAAGTGACATACTTGGTGCGGTCGCCAAACAACATGCGAAGGGCAATGCGAAACATATGCTCAAGCGCGAAATCGACCATCAATCATCGCGCTGCTTCACTCCATTCTTTCGCTTTGTCTGAATCACCTTCGCGCGCTTCACGCCATCTGCTTTCACTCGCTGACTCTCTTGCCCAGCCGCATCACCACTGGTCTGCTGCGTCCCATCCAGCAAAATCCGCCGCATCGGGCTCGACATGCCAAGCTCCGCAATCGTTTCTTTCGCAAGAAAGGTATGAGTCGCCGATTCCGCAATCATCTTCTCTGCCGCTATCTCTCCCCGATACACCCGAAACGTCACATCGCGATGCGTCGTCTGAAATACAAAGTCCTCATCTTGCCTCAGCCGCAATGTACCCAGCCGCACCTTCCCCAACACACCAACCCGCCCCCGCAACTCAACCTCGCTCGCCGGCTTGGCTCCTTCAATCGTCGGCGCCTGCCACAATCCCGCCCACAAACCTGTCCCCGCCCGCCGCTCCACCAGCGTCCGCCCATCCGCCGTCGAAAGCACCAGCACCGTGTGCACCACCGGTTTGCGCGCTGCCTGCTTCTTCGCCCGCGGAATCTCGCGCTGCTTCCCCATCGCCCTCGCCTTGCACACATCTCGCAGCGGACACACCAAGCACGCCGGGTTGTCACTCGTGCACACCAGCGCACCCAGTTCCATCAACCCTTCGTTCACTTCCGCCACCACGCCCTGCTTGTGCGCCGCAACCGCCAACACCTCCGCCTGCTCCCACACCCAAGCCAACCCCGCTTTGTCATCCCCCGCCACATCCACCCCGCCCACGCGCAAGATCACACGCGAAACATTCGTGTCCACCAAAGGCGCAGCCTTCCCAAACGCAATCGAAGCAATCGCCCCCGCCGTATACCGCCCCAGCCCAGGCAGCGCCATCAGCGCATCCAGATCACTGGGCACCTGCCCACCATGCCGCTCCACAATCACCTTCGCCGCCGCATGCAGCAGCCTTGCCCGCCGGTAGTACCCCAGCCCCGTCCACGCACTCAGCACCTCATCTTCACTCGCCACCGCCAACGCCGCCGCCGTCGGAAATCGCTCCATGAACTGCCCAAATTTCTCCAGCACACGCGAAACCTGCGTCTGCTGCAACATCAACTCGCTCACCAAACTGAAATACGGATTCCGCATCCCCGTCGCTGGATCAACCACCCGCCAAGGCAAATCACGCCGCACCTGCCCAAACCACTTCGTGATCGCCCCAACAAGAACACGAGGGCGCAAGCCCTCGAACGTTTCACGCTTCGCAGTTTTCTCAGAACGACCCATGAATAAACACTTCAATCACCACCACCAACTCACGCCAACGCCGCTTCAATCGCAGGTTTCAGTGTTTTCCACGTCGCAGATTCAGCTTTGCCAACGGTTATCCAAGGTCCCGCAATCAGCACATTGCGCACCCCCGCAATCGCAAACAGCTTCACTGCCAGTGCATCATCCCCCGCCGCCCCCGCCTCGCGATAGCTGCGAACCTTCTCCGCGCTGGCACCACCCAACCCCGCCACCGGCACATCCAGCACGCACTTGAGTGCATGCGGATTCGGAGTCGTCACATACTCAACAACACGCGGCATCCCCAACGATACCCATTCCGCCCCACTCTTTTCCAGATTCCGCGAACTTGCACCCACCAAACATACGAAGTTACGATTGAAGGAGTTACAATCCACCAATCTCCGCCGTGAAAGGACTCCTCGTTGGGCGTGCTCGACCGCATCCAAAGCCTGCAAAGCCGGCTGCTGACCTACCAATGGTGGGAAATCGCAGTCGAGTTTGCCATCATTTGGCTGGTGGTCTGGCTCGTCGTGCGTTTCGTCCAAGGCACCCGCGCCGCCGGTGCCCTCAAGGGCTTGCTGGTCATCCTCATCATCCTCACCGTCATGAGCCGCCTCTTCGGCGGCGACGGCTCCTTCCAACGCCTGGGCCTGCTTTACGACAAATTCCTCGCCCTCGTCGCCATCGCCCTCGTCGTCATCTTCCAGCCCGAACTTCGCCGGGCACTGGTCCGCCTGGGTGAAACCGGCTTCCTCCGCAGCACCCCCAAAGACATCCGCATCATCGTCGAAGAAGTCTCCGACGCCGTCGAGTATCTGGGCCGCGCCAAATTCGGTGCCCTCATCGTCATCGAACGCCAAACCAAACTCTCAGGCCTCGTCGAAGGCGGCACCAAAATGGGCGCCGAACTTTCCAGTCGCCTCCTCCAAGCCATCTTCTTCCCCGGCGCCTCACTCCACGACCTCGCCTGCATCGTCCGCGGCCGCGTCATCGACTCCGCAGGCGTCCAGCTCCCCCTCGCCGACCCGCAAGACATGCCCGACCCACGCCTAGGCAGTCGCCACCGTGCCGCCGTGGGCCTCAGCCAAGAGTGCGATGCCCTCGTCGTCGTCGTCAGCGAAGAAACCGGCAACATCCGGATCGCCGAACGCGGCAAGCTCACCAAACCACTCACCATCGAACAGTTCAACGAAATCCTCACCCAGCGTCTCACCAGCGTCATCGACCGCCGTCGCACTGGCAGCGCCATGCCCCCGCCCCCCGTGCCCGATGTACCCACCGCCGCAGAACGCCGCGAACTGGCGATGGCCGAAGGTCCATCCAACGATTCCATCATGGGCGCCCACCCCGGCGACAGCATCGCAGGCGAAACCCTCGCCGGCGCATCACTCGCGGGCGACACCAGCATGAACGACGCAACCAACGCCGGCTCAAGCATGGACCTAGGCATCAGCAGCAGCGACTCATCCGCCGCTGGCGTCACCGCAGGCGACAACGAACGCAAGGCATAAGTAAAAGTAAACATCTCACGCAAGGACGAATCAGAGACGAGCAAGCAGATACCAAATGTGGCAGACGATCAAAAACCTCCTCATCACCACCTTCGTCGCGGCCTTCGTCTGGGTCTTTGCCGAGAGTGAAACTCTGCGCGAACAGAAAATGCCCGCGCGTCTCACCCTCGTCACACCAGCCAACGCCCGCTACAGCTTCGTCACCAATACAGATCTGCGCGACGTCGCCGTCGATATCTGGATCGAAACCAACAGTGCCCGCCTCGAAAACGTCGAACGCCGTCTGCGATCACCCCTCGAAGTCGTCTCCGGCTCAGGCATCGTCCCCATCATCCCCGGCACCTACTCGCTCGACCTCGCCGAGATTCTGCGAGATGACCCTGACCTCGCCACGCTGGGCGTCAGCATCCGTCGCGTCGAACCCGCAACGCTCAATGTCCTCGTCGACGAACTCGAAACGCGCGAAGTTTCCGTCCGCCTGCCCAGCGAAGTCACGACCACTCTTGGCACCTTCGCCGTGCCCACCATCAGCCCCCCCACCGTCAAAATCACCATGCCCTCGCGCGACATGGCGCGCCTCGCACCCAAAGACGCCGCCATGATCGCTCTGCCCATCGATCTCATCGATCGCATGGCAGGCGGCAAAACCGAAACCCTCCGAGGCCTCTCCCTCCGCCCGCCCTTTGACATCAAAGACGCCGACAAACTCCGCATCGAGCCCGCAACCGTCGACGTCACGCTCACCAAACCCAGCCGCGGCACCGAACTCGTGCTTGCCCAAGTCCCCGTCTACGTCCGCGTCGAGCCCGACCAATTGCCCCGCTGGAACATCCAAATCGCCGCCAGCGACCAATTCCTCACCAACGTCCGCGTGATCGGCCCCGAAGACCTCGTCGAACAAGTGCGCAACCGCACCCTGCCCATCACGGCACTGGTGAGCCTCAGCGTCACCGACCTCGAACGCGGCATCACCGCCCAAACCATCGAATTCCCCAACGTCCCCGCCGGCCTGAAAATCGAAAGCACCACGAAGAGCGTGCGCGTGAACGTGACGAGGCGGTGAGGGAGTGGAGAACAGGGAACAGAGAACAGTGAACAGCCAACCGCGCTGTCCGTTCTGCGCTCTCTGTTCCCCGTTCCCCGCTCCCCCCAAAAAAAAGACCGCCCCGCAAACACAGTGCTCACGGGGCGATCGTGGGTAGGGGCAACTCCGCGCATCGCCACGCCCTTCGGGCGCAGCGACTGCATCAACTTCTCGTCCAACCAACGCAGCGTCAGCCAAGCACGCCACGCGACCAGACGATTCGCCAACGCCTCAAGACCGGTTGCAGCATATTGAGAATGATTTGTCATTTTCGACGAAGTTTTTCCTGCCACTCGCCCCTCTCACCAAAAACCAAACCCACCAAACCGGCCGCAATCCGCTGAACCCGGCACACCAAAAACGACTCTCGGCGCGCGAACCGTCACTCGGATCTCCTGCGTGACAATTGCCGTAACATCTATACGTGATCGCACGCAAGGGGCCCAACACCGAACCATCGCTATTCGATTTGCCGTCGCCGGAGCCAGCGACGCGTCCGACGCGGCTTGGACTCACCGTCATCGACTACAAACAGGCGTCGAGCATCCTCACTGTGCCCAAGGGCTTCATGCAGGGGTACGACTTCACGATCAATCCGTATTCCGGCTGCGCCTTTGGCTGCGCGTACTGCTACGCAGCTGCGTTCGCGCCCGATGAAACCTTGTCAAAGGACTGGGGCACGTGGGTTCGTGTCAAAGACAACGCACTCGACCTGCTACGCCGGGTCAAGCGCGATCTGCGCGGCAAGTCAATCTATATCAGCAGCGTGACAGACCCGTATCAGCCCATCGAACGCAGCTTGGAGTTGACGCGCTCATTGCTCCAAGAACTTGTTCACCACCAGCCGCGAGTGATCATCCAGACTCGCAGCCCCATCGTCGCGCGTGACATCGATGTCCTTCAACAATTTGAGTTCGCGCAGGTCAACATGACTGTCACGACCGATGATGAGGACGTGCGCAAGGCATTTGAACCCGGCTGTCCGTCCAACGCGCAGCGATTGCAAGCCATCAGCGAGGTGCAGCGAGCCAAAGTGCGTGCGTGCATCACGATGACGCCGCTCCTGCCAGTCGTGAATCCGGAAACCTTCGCCGATGCGCTGCTCGCCACCGGCGTGACCCGTTTCATCGTGCAGCCGTTTCATACGAAAAAGGGCATGTTCGCGGCGGGAACACGCGACACGGCCACGCCGCTGATCGACAAGTACAAATGGGACGGCGAGGGGTACGCGGCGGCACGTGACGTGCTGCGAAGGAAGCTCAACACGAAGCACACGGGGCTGGGCGAGGGGAAAGGTGGGTTTGCACCGGTATGAAATTCGCGGCCATCGACTACAACATCACCAACTACAACTTGCAACGCCTTTACGTGGAGCGAGACAACATTATGCTTCCAGGCTTTCCTTTGGATCCACCGGAATGCCGACAAAAAAGACTTACCCATGCTCTAGATGACACAATTAGTGACTGCATGCAACTATTATTGCCAGAAATGAATGCATTTCGCGATACGGAAAGTTCACTACACCAACTTAACAACATCGGGAACTTTCAACCGAACTATTCAAGCGAGTCGCTCTCCATTCTATATGCTGCTGAGTTTCATGCACGAAAGTCCTTCGACGCACTTTGCTACATGCCGACGATATTCTGCGACTTGCTCCGGGATCGACCTGTTGTGATCGACTTGGCGGCGGGGACTGGCGCGGTAGAAACCGCATTCCGCACGTTTGCACTTGCGTCACGCCTGAACTTTGATTTCGAGCCAGTTCGCTGGCTCTCCATCGACAGCTCAGCCCAGATGCTCGATATGGGTGGACGCATTCGACAAATGGTATTCGAGTCGCCAAAGCAGTTCTTCGTACAGCATGACTGTCACGAGGGTCCGACGACCTTTGAAGGGGACCGCTTACTTCCCGCCAATGTTGTCGCAACGGATCATTGCCTTGATTGGCGCGACGCATCTGCGTTTGCCGAGATCCCGACTGGTGCGGTCGTTTTCGGCGCGAATTTGCTCGATTCCGAATACTGCGATGATGCCTCGCGACAGATCGTCAACCTGCTTACTCGTACGAACGCAAGAGCGTGCGCGGTGTGGAACTTTGGAAGTACCCGCAAGAAACGCCAGATCCAGTTGCTGCGTGAGGGCTTGGAGACAAACGGATGGAAACGCATTGCCATCCGTAAATGGACCTGCGAATGGCGCGGCGAGCTTTCACAAGTATGGAAACTCTGTCAGAAAGTTGGTCTGGTTTCGTCCGAGGGAATGGCTCGCAGAGGCTACCTCAGTCACCAACCAAGTTGGGGAGGTCGATTCCCAAATTGCGAAACGGCATTCTTGCTGAACCCGCAGTACGCTGAGATCTAGATGCCCCTCGCTTCGGCATCCGGGTTAAACATCGCTCATGCGGTAGCCAGCGGCATGCAAGGGAAAGTGCGTGAAGCGACGGGCAGTCCCGTCCCCTTCCCACTGTTGCCCCCTCCCCCGCTCGCCCCCTACTCTCTCAACCCATGCCCACCATCACCATCAACGGCAAGAAGTGTGACTTCACGCCCGGCCAAATGATCCTCCAAGTCGCCAACGCCAACGGCGTGGAGATTCCGCAGTATTGCTATCACGATGGGCTCTCCATCGTGGCCTCTTGCCGCATCTGTCTGGGCGAGGCGTTCACGCCCGATGCCAAGACGGGCCAGCTTGCGCCGTACATGGGCGGCAAGCTCTTTCCCACCTGTCAAACCCCGTGCAGCGATGGCATGGTGGTCTACACCGACAGCCCCAAGAGCGTGGCCAACCAGAAGGCCGTGATGGAATATCTGCTGATCAATCACCCGCTCGACTGCCCCGTGTGCGACCAGTCGGGCGAGTGCTTCTTGCAGGACTATTCATACGCGTACGGCCGGGGCGTCTCGCGATTTGAAGAGCAAAAGGTCAAGCAGCCCAAGAAGGACCTCGGCCCCCACGTCTACTTATACAGCGATCGCTGCATCATGTGCACCCGCTGCGTGCGCTTCACGCGCGAAGTCACCGGCTCTGCCGAACTCTTCGTCGGCGGCCGCGGCAACAAAGAAGAAATCGACGTCTTCCCCGGCGTGCCCCTCGCCAACGAGCTGAGCGCGAACGTCATCGACCTCTGCCCCGTCGGCGCACTGCTCGATAAAGACTTCCTCTTCGCCCAGCGCGTCTGGTTCCTCAAAGAAACGCCCAGCATCGATCCGCTGACCAGCAGCGGCGACAACATCTCCATCCATCACAACGATGGCAAAATCTACCGCGTCAAGCCCCGCAAGAACCTCGCCGTCAACAAGTGGTGGATCACCGACGAAGTCCGCTACGGCTGGAAATTCGTCCACAGCGAAAACCGTCTTCGCTCACCCATGCGCAAGCAGTTCAGCAGCTTGGTCGAGTGCGACTTCACCCGAGGCTATGACGAAGTCATCGAAGGCCTGCGCTCCGCAGCCGCCAAGAACAAGAAGGTCGCCCTCATGGTCAGCCCCATGCTGACCTGCGAAGAGGCGTACACCTGGGCCAAGCTCGTCAAGCAGATCGCACCCAACGCGGTCTTCGCCCTCGGCCCCGTGCCCACCCACGGCACCGACAAGATTTATCCCACCGGTGCCGACGACAAACACCCCAAGGCCTTTCACATCCGCGCTGAAAAAGCCCCCAACGCACGCGGCGTGCGTCGCGTCCTCAAGCAATTTGCGGGGGGCGGCGGCAGCATCGAATACGTTGACATGCTCCGCGCGTTGGGCCACGGCACCGGCACCAGCGACATCGGCGCGGTCGTCGTCATGGGCAACTACCCCAGCGAGTGGGCAACCGCCGAGCTTCGCAATTCCCTCTCAGGCAAGTTCGTCGTCGTGGTCGACACTCTGAGCAGCGCGATCCTCGACGTTGCCGATGTTGTTCTCCCCGGCGCAACCTTCGCCGAGAAAGCCGGCACCTTCGAGAACTGGCAGAGCAAACTGCAAGCTTTCGAGCAAGCCATCGGCGTCATCGAAATGGCCAAGTCCGAAGGCCAAATGGCTCTTGATATGCTCGCCATCCTCGCAGGCAAAGCCGCCCCGCAGCAAGAACGCTCGACCGTCGTTGTGCAAAGCACGCTGGGCCAAGTCGCTGGCGGCGCACAAGTCACGCTGCCCTACGCCGAACTCTTCAACGCCGCCAACATCCGCAGCGAAATGGCCAAGGCTGGCCTCAGCGAGTTCGCCACGCAAGTGAGCGTGCCCGCTGGCACAGACGTGCGCGAGCCCGACATGGAAATGGTGACGCTCTAAAGCACAAAACCGCAAAGCAGTAAACCGCTAAGCAACAAATGCTGCGTGATTCGGGCGATTTCCGGCAGTCCTCGGCGCGAACCACGCCAAGCTGTAACCGTACCACCCGCCATATGTCCCGCGCCGCCATCTCCTGCTCCGCCGCGCTGCTGCTTTGCTGCGCAACCACCTACGCCCAGCCCACGCTGCGCGAAGACCACACCACGCGCGACCTGCGCACCTCACCCATTCCCGCAGCGGGCGAAAAAATCCCCGTCCGCGATGTCGATGCTCTCCCCGCCTGGCTCTGGCGCCAACCCGGCATGCCCAGCACCATGCTTTCCTCGCCCCAAGGCATCGCGCTGCTCGCCGACCAAGGCACTTCCTACGCCCGGCAAGTCTTCGCCACCTGCGACCTGCGCACCCGTCCCGTCACCCGCATGGCATACAGCATGCGCGCCGAAGCCCTCGCCCTCGCTGGTGACTTCACCGCCGCCATCCAAGCTCTCGATGAGCTTGTTCAAAAAGCCGACTCCTTCGATCGCGAATCTGCGATCAGCCAGCTCATCACACGCGAAGCTCTTGTGTATCACACGCTCATCGCAGCCGACGAGTCCACGCGCCGCGCACAGTTCACTACATCGCTGACCGCCGCTCTCACAACCTGGCTCAATTCCAAAGAACGCAGCGCCATCGCCTCAGGCCTCAAGCGCGAAAACGAAAACAATGACCTGAACATGACCAAGCCCGAGCAACTGGGCTGGTACCTCGAAAACGCCCGCACCTGGTCGCCCCTCAGCCTCAAATCCCTCGCTGAAGTCAACGTCGATTGGTCCGTCGACTTTGTCCGCCCCGATATGTCCCCGCGCGAAGCCCGCCAGCTTCTCGCCATCGCCCGCACTCAACAACTCCTCCTCCCACTTCGTAGCGAAATCATCCAGGCTGGCCAGCAAGCCCTTACCAGTATCAACAGCACCGGCATCCGCCCCGCCTGCTGGGACGACCGCATGGTCGCCCTGGGCGTCAGCGAAATCAAAGCTCCCGTCATCGTCGCCGTCTGGGACACCGGCGTTGACCCCGCCATCTTCCCCGGCCAAATCTACGAAAACCCAGGCGAAGCAGGCGAAAAATCATCCAACAACCTCGACGACGACAACGACGGCTACATCGACAACCTCCACGGCCTCAGCTTCGAACACCAAGGCCACTCGCCCAAGCCCATCATCGACATGGACGCCTACCGCCGGTTCTACGCCAAAGAAACCGGCCGCACGCGCTTCCCCGCCGGCATGCAACGCATGCTGCAATCCATCCGCGGCCACGGCACCTGCGGCGCAAGCCTCATCGCCACGGGCAACCCCGCCGTTCGTCTCTACAACCTCCGCAGCACTTTCTTCAACGCTGGCGGCATGGCAGGTGTGGTCGAAGATGCCTGGATTCCAACCATCGAAAGTGTCATCACGCACCTGCGTGATGATGGCGTGCGCATCGTCAACATGAGCTGGGGCGGCGCGAGCGAAGAACTCGAAGACGCCCTCGAACGTGGCATCGCCGCCAGCCCCAACGTCCTCTTCGTCGTCAGCGCAGGCAACAGCGGGCGAGACACAGGCGAAGATCGTCGCGTGCTGGGCGACAAAACCTACGACAACGTGGTCCTCGTGGGCGCGCTTGATCCGCAATGCGAACCCACCGACTTCACCAGTTACGGCGACTTCGTCAATCTCTTCGCATGGGGCCGGCGCGTTCCCGCTACCACCATCGGCGGCCTGCCCGACTTCTTCGGCGGCACCAGCGCCGCCGCTCCCATCGTCAGTGGCCTCGCCGCCAAGCTGCTCGCGCTTGATCCATCCCTCACGCCCACACAGCTCAAGCAAATCATGATGGACACCGGCACCGAACTACCAGGCCACCCAGGCTGCAAAATCCTGCACATGAAAGCCGCCGTCGATGCCATCCGCGCCAAGCGTTAAGCCATCTGCGGCGAACCAGTCGATGGCGACTGCTGCCCCGCACCCGTCGCGGGCACGTCGTCACGAGCAGCCTCACTCGTCACAGGCTTTACTTCCACCATAACATCCCCGCTCAACTTCGGCAATGACGACACGCCGACAAACGACGCCACCTGCTGCGTGCGCTCAATAGCCACCACCAGCCCAAGGCTGAATGCTGTCAGAATCCATCCGGTACCCCCGCCACTAATCAGCGGCAACGCAATGCCCTTGGTCGGCGCCATCGCCGTCACCACAAACAGATTGATACACGCCTGCAAGCCCACCGTGCTCACAATGCCCAGTGCCATCAGCCGCAGCAACTGGTTCTGCTCCCGCCGCATGACCATGAACCCCGCCCATACCAAAATCGCAAACAGCGTGACCACCATCGCCGCACCAGGAATCCCCAATTCCTCGCACAACACCGCAAAAACAAAGTCTGTGCGATCTTCCGGCAAGTACCCCAGCTTCTGAATCCCGAAGCCAAGCCCGCGCCCAAACCCGCCGCCGTTGGCAATCGCCGTCAAACTCTGAATCGCGTGATAGCCAATCCCCTCGGGGTCCGCGTACGGATCACGAAACGCCATAATGCGCGCCATGCGATAGTCGCTGGTCGCAATCGCCGTCACCAAACCCGCAATCGGCGCGGGACTCATCGCCAGAAAGTGCCAGAACTTGCACCCCGCCGCAATCAGCATCAGCGTCGCCACTAACGCAATCAGCGCACCCGTGCCCAAGTCCTCCAGCACAATAAACCCGGCGACAAACCCAACCGCCACCAACGCCGGCACCAGCCCCAACCAAAACCGCGGCAACATCGACGCCCGCCGCGTGCAATACCACGCGACAATCGCGATAAACGACCACTTGGCAATCTCGCTTGGCTGAAAACCCAGCGAATCCGCCCCCGGAATGTTCAGCCACCGGTGCGACCCGTTCACCTCGCGCCCAACACCCGGCACATACACCAGCGCACAAAACCCGACAATCACAATCGACCCCAGCGCCAACCCCAGCAAACCCGGCCGAGGATTGCCATCATTCGCAACAGCCCCGCCGCTACCAACGCCCTCCGCAAACGCCGCCAACTGCCGAATGGGCAAACACGCCGCAAACACCAACGCGGCGATCGCCATCCCCGCGTAGACCATCGTCCGGCTCGTCAAAATCGCCGCGATACTGGGCGCCGCCGCCACCGGACTCTCCACCGTCACCGTCTTCACGGCCATATCCGCCGACGAAACCATGACCACGCCCAGCATGAGCAGACCAATGACACACAACGCAATGACATGAGCAGGCCGTGGCATAACTGCAAATAATCGGGTCAAAGCCGCAACCAGCGTGAAAAGCTGTCGTGCCGCAATCGCCCCCGCTCTCGCTCATCCCAGATAACGCCAAGCATGCCGATCGTCACCCGAAAGAACGATGCTACAAGCTACCAGCCACGCTCGCCCGTTCTCACCACTCATTGCGCAAATTCTGAGTGAATCTCGCAATCTCGCGCGTCCGTTCCTGCGAAAATCTGTTATGCTCACCCATTGATTGGTTTGGCAGTGCCAAGAGGCCGATGCGACAGGAGGTCGCGTCCCAAACCTGACCCCCGCGCTTTGTCCGAAAGGCCAGTCCGCAAGGCCAATCCGCGAGAGTCAGACAACGCAAGCCCGTTCGATAGGCCAGTCCAGAAGGCCCTTCGCCGGGCCAAAGCACGAAGGATCGTCATGGATGACACGATCTATCGGGAGCCGGAATTCAGCCCTGCCGGGCAGGACATCAAGTCCGCCGCAGGCGAAGGCCGCTCATCTTCTCGCGATACCCTTCATTCGCGCAAGCGCAAGGCTTCGCAGGCGAGTACGCAAAACAACATGGCAAGCAAATCACGCAGCGGTGCCGGCACCTCCGGCAAGTCCGTTCGCTCCAGCGACATTTCCAGCGCACAGGCCGTCAAGTACTTCGTACTCGACACCAACATCCTGCTGCACAACCCCGACGCCATGTTCGTCTTCAAAGAACACAACGTCGTCATCCCCTTCCAGGTCATCGAAGAACTGGACAAAATGAAACGCAAGGATGACGACTTGGGCCGCAACGCCCGCGGAGCCATCCGCAACCTCGACCGCCTCCGCCAAATCGGTGCCCTCGCCGACGGCGTCAACTGGGGCCAGCTCCCCGCCCCCAGCCGCGGTGCCTTCAGCACAGGCCCAGGCGGCAAAACCGGCTTCGTCCGCATCGACGTCACCGACTACCCGCGCCCAACAGGCATCGAAGAACCCGCCCCCGACAACAAAATCATCGCCGTCGCCTACCACCTGCATCGCAAAGGCCTGCGCACCGTCTTCGTCACCAAAGACCTCAGCGCCCGCATCAAGAGCGACGCCCTGGGCATCACCACCGAAGATTTCCAGAACCAGCGCGTCGACGCCGATCGACTCTACACGGGCTATCTCACCGCCAGCGTCGAAGGTTCCCTCATCGACGAGCTCTACCGCGACCGCCTCATTCCCCTCGACCGCCTCGCCCCGCACCTCACCGAGGAATACGACGGCGGCGGCGGTATGCAGAAAATTCAGCACGAACTGCAACCCAACCAGTTCGTCATCCTCAAAAATCGCGACGACGAAACCCACACAGGCCTGGGCCGCCGCCTCGCCGATACCGAACACATCATCCCCGTCACCGGCCCGCGCAAGCCCGTCTTCGGCATCATGGCCCGCAACGTCCAGCAGATCATGGCCCTCGATGTGCTGCTCGACGAAGAAATCAAATTCATCACCCTGCTAGGCAGCGCCGGCACCGGCAAAACCCTCCTCGCCATCGCCGCCGGCATGACCAAAGTCTTCGCCGAAGAACGCTACGACAAACTTCTCGTCGCTCGCCCCATCATGCCCTTGGGCCGCGACATCGGCTACCTCCCCGGCGATAAAGACGAAAAGCTCACCGCCTGGATGCAGCCCATCTTCGACAACCTCACCTATCTCCTCAGCACCCGAGGCGGCGGCGGCAGCGCACCCGACAGCCACAGCGCCGAACAACGCGTCCAAAAGCTCATGGCCGACGGCAAGCTCGTGCTCGAGCCCCTCACCTACATCCGCGGCCGCAGCATCCCCCACCAATTCATGATCGTCGACGAAGCCCAAAACCTCACCCCCCACGAAGTCAAAACCATCGCCAGCCGCGTGGGCGAAGGCACCAAGCTCATCCTCACGGGCGACATCGGCCAGATCGACAACCCCTACCTCGACCAAAGCAGCAACGGCCTCGCCTACGCCATCGAAAAAATGAAAGGCGTCCGCCTCTTCGCCCACGTCACCCTCGCCAAGAGCGAACGCAGCGAACTGGCTAGCCTCGCCGCGTCGCGCTTGTGATGCGGTGCCTCGCATCTTAACGGTATACCGACTGCCACGCCGGAGTCGGAGCCGTTACCACTTGGTCGACGAGAGCGGGCTGCACGAGCACTCGCTCAGCCGCAGAGCCGCGGCTCCAACTGCAAAGTCATTGCAGCCAACAATCCCCTTAGCTGTAAGTTCATGCGTGCTTTCGGAAATTTGCTCACCAAACTGCGATGAAAAAGAAGACCTCTTTTCAAGATGGTGATGTATTCGCACTGCCACTCACGGCCGAGTTCGGCGGTGGCTACACGTGCATTGTGGTACTGCGTAAAGCGGCCCGTGCTCACAAAGTCATTCTTGGAGGCATGTTAAAGCGGTGGCGCAACTGGCCCACCTGGGAGGACGTCAGGAACCTGCAGCCCGACGACCATATAGTCATCAGCGTGTGCGTAAGCAACGATGAACTGCGCAACGGAGCGTGGCGGCGGCTGGGAACCCTAGAAGACTTTTCTCACGAGAAGTGGCCAACGCCTGCCACATATGACGAGGGTTCGGTTTCAACGCTCGCAACGCCGGATACGTGGTGGTTTCCAATGCCGGTCGAGAAGATCGAGCTTCCGCGGAAGATGCGAAAGTACCTGCTCCATCGAATGTCCATGCCCCACGTGCTCGCTGGGGGGATGACGTGGAAAATGGGAATGGTTCTGGAACAACGCAGCACGCCGTACTGGGATTGGCGCGATGCAGTCAAGCCATTCACCCAAGAGCACCGCGCCGCATGGGCATATGTCAATGAACAGATGTCCGGACCAGTCAGACGTTCGTATGCAAGGCGACGCTCGCGGTGAGACGGCAAGCGCCGTAGTGCGTGCAACGGCCATGGCGAACAGCGCCTACGACTCATCGAGAACCCGCGCAACTCAAGCGAAGCAATCTCGTTCGTCCGCCTCTTCGCCCACGTCACCCTCGCCAAGAGCGAACGCAGCGAACTGGCAAGCCTCGCGGCAAGCAGGTTGTAGGTAACGTCCACCATCCCCACACGCCGATGCCATCTTCTTGATGCCTCGATGCCGCATGCCTTGATGCCGCATGCCTCGATGCCGCATGCCTTGATGCCGCATGCCTTGATGCCTACTCGAATTCTTCCACCATCCGCCACTCACCCCGGCTTCCTCCACCCACTCTCCCCATCCTTGCTCAACATCCCCGCACTCCGCTCAATACACCACCTGCACACCGCATTTCCAGGCTCTAGCTCAATCTGCACCTCCTCCTCGCGCACCTCCACGCGCGTGCCGCTTTGCCAGTAGTCACCGCTCTTGTTCAGCAGGCACAACGTACACGCCACATGCTCAGGCACCGTCAGCCCCGCATTGCGCAGCACCACCTGCGTGTACGCCGCCGTCAAGCAGTGCCCGCAAATCAGCGACCCCTTATGCCCTTCAATCATCGGCCGATCACTCTTCCACGTGCTGCCGCAGAAGTCGCACAGAAAATCAAGCTCAGAAACGTTCTCAGGATCAGCGCCGGGTCGAAGCATGGGAGAGAGTAGTGCCAGAGTGCCAAGTACCTGAGTGCCAAGTACCTGAGTGCCAAGTACCAGAGTGCCAGTTACCAAAGTGCGAAGTCAGGAACGCACTCCGCACAGTCCCCATCACTTGCGCCCAACCACGTAATACAAAATCAACCCCACCACCGGCAACAACAAAATCACGAGCAACCACAGCACCTTCGACCCCAAGCTTCGGCTGCTCTTCACAATATCGACCGCCGCAATCACCCACAAGATAAGATGCAGCAGCCCCAGCAAATATCCAAAATTCGTAGGCATATCAGTCTCCTTGACGCCGCCGTCTCAATACAACAATTTCAACGAACTCCGGTACTTCGGTAATTCTTCCTCACACCAACTGCGACCGCACCAACTGCTGATACACACTGCACCGTCCCAGCAACTGCTCATGCGTCCCCACATCCGCAACTTTCCCCTGATCAAACACCACAATCTGATCACAATTAATCACCGTACTCAGCCGGTGCGCCACAATAAGCGTGGTGCGCCCCTTCGAAAATTCCGCCAGTGCCGCCGCAATCGCCGCTTCGCTCTCGGCGTCAACCATGCTTGTTGCTTCATCCAAAATCAAAATGCGCGGATCACGCAAAATCGCCCGTGCAATCGCAATCCGCTGCCGCTGCCCGCCCGACAAACTCAGCCCCTGCTCCGCAACCGGCGTGTCATATCGCAAAGGCAACTTGGCAATAAATTCATCCGCCCGCGCCTTGGTCGCCGCCGCCACAATCTCCGCTTCACCCAGCACGCGCGGACTCGTCAGCCCGCCATACGCAATGTTCGCCCTGATCGTGCCTTTGAACAGCACCGTCTCCTGCGTCACCACGCCCACCTGCCGCCGCAGCGACCGCACTTGCACGCTCGCAATATCCACCCCATCAATCAACACGCGCCCGCTATCCGGATCAAACATCCGATTCACCAAACTCAGCGCCGTTGTCTTGCCACTGCCATTAGGCCCCACAAACGCCACCCGCGACCCGTGCGCAATCCGCAGCGAAACATCACTCAGCGCAGGCGTCACGCGCCCCGGATACGTCACCGTCACGCGCTCAAACACAATCTCCTTCGCATGCGCCGCCAGCCTCGCACCCGTCTTGCTGTGTCCGGGCTCAGCCTCCAAACAAATCAGCTCTCGCAGCCGCTGCGCCGCAGGCGTTGACGTCTGAATGTCATGCACCAGTGCCGTCAAAGGCTTGAACGCCGCCCCCGCCACCGCCAGTGAAACAATCGCGAGAATAAACGACGTCGGATCAAGCCCCTTCGTCAAAATCGCCCGCGCCACCACCAGCACCATGCCGCACAGCAGCACCAGCGTCAGCGTTTCCGTCAGCGGACTCGCAATCGCCCGCGCCGTGCGCACGCGATTCAATTCGCGCATCACGCGCTTGTTGATGACATGAAATCGCCCACTCTCATACACCTCCGCGTCATTCGCCTTCACTACGCGCAGTGCCTGCAAACTCTCCGTGCTCTGCGCCAGCAGTTCGCCCTGACTCTCCAGCGCACTCCCCGCCGCCCGCCTGATGCGCTTGCCCAATTTCCGAATAATCGTGTACAGAACCGGCGTCACCAGCAGCGCAACCAAACTCACCTTCCAATTGAAGTAAAACGCCGCCGCAAATCCCGCAATCCCTTTGCTCGTCTGAATCAGCGTCTTGCTCAGCAAAACATTCAGCCCATTCGCAAGCTGCGCACTGTCATTGATAATCCTCGCCACCGCATCCGTTGGTCCACTCGCGATAATCGTCCGCAGCGGCGCTCGCAAAACACTCACATACGCCCGCCGCCTTACCGCAGTCATTGTCCTATTCACCACCGTCAGCGACAAATACTGATGCATGAACGTCGCCGTCGCGCCCACAATCGTCAGCCCAATCAGCCCGATCATGATGTACACCAGACTCTTGAACGGATCACTCGGCAGCGTCGCAATCGTCGCCTGCGAAATCAGCAAATGCTTCAGTGGCCCAAACGCCCCCACCCCCTTCATTACCGATTCATTAAACCCGCTCGCCAGCGTCTGCAAATTCCCGCTATCACCCAAAATCGCCTTCAAAACCGGCTGCGTCGCCGCCAGCCCCACACTCAGCGTCACCGCCGAAATCACTGTCATCACCAGCGTCACCGCAATATGCCCGCGATACCGCAGCATCGCCCGGGCAAACGCCCAGAACGGATCACCACCCAACGTACTCGGCGAAAGAAAATCACGACGCATCGCTCGCAGGATAGTGACGATCACTCGCTGGCACACGCCTCCAAACTCGCGAACAACCAGATCAACACAAAACACCCGGCGATCATCGCCGGGTGTTCGTCAAGCTATTTCTACTTCACAACGCTGAGTCTACAACTCGCATCAGTTATTCACGACACCCACCACATCCGTGCTCGTCAGCGCCAACGCAATCCCATTCACAAACGGCCCGCTCATCACAGCCTTCGCCGTCCGCGTATCAACCCGCGTCAGGTTCGCAATCCCCGCAAACGCGCTCGTGCCGCTCGTCAAGTTCGCCGAGCCCGTCACAATGATCGCATAATTGCGGAAATTCGCCCCGCTGTTGATCTTCGCCAACACATTCGTCAGCCCTTGCGTCGTCACATCCACTGAGTTGCGACCATTCAACGTGCCCGACGCGCCCACAATCGCCGTCCCATCCGTAAAGCGATACGTCACAGTGTACGTCATCGCAATCGACTGCAGCGGATTGAAGATCGACAGCACTTCCGTGCTCGTGCCCGTCGCCGTGCTGCTCTCAAACAACCCCTGCGCAAACGTCGCGATCGTCGGCACGCTGCTCGCAAACTGATTCGCAAATCCATCCACCCGGAAGCTGGGCAACCCAGGCGTCGGGAAGAAAACTTCCGGCACATTCGTGTACTGCACCGTCACAGGGTTCAGCCCCGCATCATAAATCACCGACACCGGAGTCTCCGTCGGTCCCTGATCCAGCGGCACCGTCGCCCGCGTGCCAGGCAGCACACTCACGCTCGTCGCCCCCAGCGGCGTAAGCCCGCTATAGAGAATGCTCACGTTCGCCGTGCTCGTCCCGCTGTTGTAAATCGAAAGCTCCGCCGCACCACTCGCGGGCCTCACCACGCGCGAAATCGATCCAACCGTGCTGCCGCCACCCACGCTGCCGTTCACCATGTAGCTCGGAATCGCCAACCGCGGCACGGTAGAAGCCGGGTTGACAATGTCCCAGTCCGTCAGCGTCGCGATGACATTCTCATTGCTCGTCACGCGCGCCGAAAGAATGCCATCACCAAAGCCCTGATCCGCCACACCCACGCCCCCGCGCGTGTACGCCGGAATGGTGCGCGTCACCGTGCGCAGCCCGTTGGGCGTCAAGAACTCAATCGTCACGTTCGCCGTGTTGGTTGACAGGTTGTACAGCAGCAGATACTCAAGGCTGTCTGGATTGCGCTCAATGCGTGCAAATGTCCAGTTGCGCAATTGCGTGTTCGTAAACGCCGCCGGATTCACAAACGCTTCGCTCGTGCTGGTGCCAAAGTCATCGCGCGTAATGCTCGCCGCAACCGGCTGCAGGTTCGTCGCCGTCTCGGCAAACGCAAACTGCGCCACCAGTGCATACGCGCCGTTGCGCGTCAAATCCGTCGAACCCGCCGCCGTGCTCGTAATCAGCACGCGTGCCTTGCTGCCAGGATTGATCACGCCGCTCGCAACAACCTGATCGCGCCCGCCCGCATCAAACCCATTGTCCTTGCCACCAATCTCATACCGCGCGATGATCTGATACCGCGTCGTCACGCTGTTGGGGTTGTACAAATCAACTGACTCAGTCGTAAAGTCGCTGCGGAAGCCTTCTGGCGTCACCAGTTCCTGCGAAAAGAACCCCGCAATCTCCGACGGCTTGATGACATCCACATTCACAAACTGCACCAGCGACGTCTCACGCACGCCCTGCGACGTGTTGTGCGCCGCCGTCACCGGCAAGTTCTGAAAATTCCCCGAAAACGTCCCCGCAAACGCCGGATCATTCCGCGCATCCACGCGATTCAAAGCCGCAATCGCCTGCACCACATCCCACCCCTGAATCACGCGCCCAAATACCGCAAATCGGTTGTTCGCCGGGTCCAGTGCCGCATTGGCCACCGTGTTGATAAAGAACTGACTCGTCGCACTGTTGGGATTGCTCGTACGGGCCATCGCCAGCGTCCGCTCTGCGTTCGTCCGCCCCGTCTGCTCAAACGCAACGGGAGTATCTGTCGGCACTGCCGAAAGCCCTTCCGTCTGGCTGAATGCAAACCCGCCCGCCTGCAGCACACCAATGCCACCCAACTGGCCCGGATCATTCACGCGATTCGACCGCTGCACAAACGTCTGGTCATACCGCCCGCTGCGCACATAATTCAAAAAGTTCGCCACCGTGTTGGGCGCCGCCCCGTTGAACAACTCAACATCAAAGTCCCCCTGATTGGTCTCAAACCGCACCACCGTGTTCGTCGGGCTTTCAAGCTGCGAAATCGTCGGCAGTGGCGATCCCGCCAGCATCGACCGATTCTCCAACTGCTCAACCGCCACCGCGGTCGCATCGCCCAGCATCGTCTTGATCGAACGAACAAACAAATCAGCGACCGGCGAAAAACTCATCGGCATGGCGCATTGCTCCAAAGGGGGCCACAGACTCTCACAATCCGTCTCAAGTAGTCCGTGTCAAGTAGTCACATCAGTTCGGTTGCCGCACACATCGCTCTCCTGCGGGCACGGCTCCCTCTCATGGTACCAGTAAAACCTCCCCCAAGTTACACCCCTCCCCATATTCGGAACCCGTGCGGTACATGAAGATTGCGCTCGCGCTCGCTATAGTCGCGCTGACCGGGACGAGCCACACCGGCTTGCGTGCGGCTGTCGCCTCGTGACATCACGACCACTCAGGCGACCCTCGCCCCCACAAACCCACGAGGCTACGGAAGGCCTCGCGCACGCTTCGAACTTGGAATCCTCTTCATGCACACGGGCAATGGCCACGCAGGTACAACGCACACGATCTCCCGTCTCAACGGCTCCGCGCCCTCCGCGCGCACTCGTCGCGGCCTCCATGGCGAGCCTTGGCGCGTCGCCATCGTCATCCCCGGCTACCAACGCCGCGAAGACCTCGAAAAGCTCTTCCTCGACATCAGCCGCCTCGACCTCCGCGGCATCACCCTCTGGTCCATCCTGGTCGACAACAACAGCCCCACTCCGCTCAACACCATCGCCATCCCCGCCAACTGCCGCGTCGAGCACTATCGCCTTGACAAAAACACTGGCGGCGCAGGCGGCTTCTCCGCCGGCATGGCCCGCGTCATGAGCGGCGAAGGCCTCACAGGCGAATTCGACATCCCCGATTTCCTCTGGCTCCTCGATAGCGACGTCCGCGTCGCCAAGCGCAGCCTGCGAGAACTCATCAAAGCCGCCATCAAGCACAAAAACTACTGCGCCTTCGGCTCCGCCCTCGTCGACATCGTCACGCAAACCACCTACGAAATCGGCGGCCGCATGAACCCCAAGAACGGGTTCTTCGTCCCCTCAGCCATGGGCGATGTCGATAAGCGCAAGATCATCCCCGCCGAATATCTCGCCGCTTGCAGCACGCTGGTCCGCTATGACGCCGTCAAAAAGACCGGCCTCATGCCCGACATCTTCATCCACGGCGATGATGTGGAATGGTGCCTGCAAATGACCCGCAAAACCGGCATGAAAGTCGGCGGCGTCCCCTCCAGCAAAGCCTACCACCCCCTCTGGAGCCGCAAGTTCCAAACCTGGGTCCGCTACTACACCACCCGCAACGCCTACGCCCCCATCGATGTCTGCGGCTTTGGCCCCAAGACCCGCTTCCGCCGCGCTGGCGTTGACGTCCTCCGCGCCATCGGCCAAGTCTTTACCGGCATGGACGAACTCGCCGAACTGCACCTCGTCGGCCTCGAACACGCCGCCCAGTGCAAGACCGAAGGCCACGAAATTCCCGGCGGGATGATGAAGATCATCCAAAGCACCAAGATGAAACCCTACGCCGAGCTCGCCGCCGCCGTGCAGGCCGAAGCCGCCAAGTTCGAACAGCGCGAAGGCCGCAAACCAACCATCTACGTCCACCCGCTCATGGCCCTGCGCTCCCAAGACCTGCCCGGTCTCAAAGAGCAACTCGCGACGCTCAACCAACTGCCCCCCAAAGGCTGGAACAAAAGCCAAGACTGGCTCTACTGGCACCACCGCAGCCTGGGCAGCCACATGAAGAGCGACATGGTCAAAGGCCTCCTCCGCGCCTTGTTCGCCAAGAAAGCCGACATCGCCATCCTCCCGACCGGCCGCCCCACAAGCTGGTTTCGCGCCACCCACAACTTCCTCCTCACCAACGACGGCTGGCAACTCCGCACCGTCGAAACCGGAGACGCCCTCAAGAAGGGCACCCACGCCTTCATCCGCGGCCTCAAAGCCATGATCGGCCTCTACCGCCGCCCCCGCACCTTCCACAACTTGCGTCCAGTGCCCGACCGCGTGCCCACCGCCGGCGCGAAGAACTTCCGCAACGTGGAAGTGAAGCCAGCGGCGACTGTCGCGGCGATGTGAGCTGATGAGGGGCTGAGCGGGTGGGGAGGTGAAGCGGTGAACAGATCAATCGCGTGACTGCAACGTCACTGCGCTGGCACGTTGCTCCAACTTTCAACCCCGCCGCGAAGCGGCAACGGTCAATAGCCGGGGGTTGAGCGAAGCGAAACCCCCGGACAGCCGCCCGTCACGCGAGCGCACCGCGCAGCGGTGCGGGTCAGGCATCCCTTCACGACAAACATCGCACCGCAGAACGCATCCGGCGCACCGATGGTCGCATCCAGCACACCGCTGCTCGCCGCCCGCACGCCGAAGGCGTGTTACCGCACACCGCAGGCGCCTTACCGCACACCGAAAATCGTCTTCGATTCGCCGGAGACGACCTCCGGCGAACCGTTCATCGCGCCCGGTGCGCCCTACTCGGCAAACCGTGCGCCCATCGCGATGCTCGGTGCATCAATTGTCCCGAAATTCGTCACAACCGCTCAAGTGCCCCATCACTTCGTCACTCCGTTACTTCGTCACTTCTTCCCTTCTCCCCCCCAACCATTCCACCGTGGCCGCCGCCTCCACACCAACCCTCCCCGCCCTCACCTGGCGCGACATCCGCGCCCTCGTGCCGCTCATGCTCGCGTGCATAGCCGCCGCGCCAGTGCTCACCCTCTTGCTGCGCGTTCTCTTCAGCAACTACGACGCACTTCCCGACCTCGCGATGTTCGCTGGCCTCGTGATGATTGTCATCTACGCAATTGCTGGCATGCGCAAGTCCAAACTGCTGCGCCGCCCGCCCACGCCGTGGCGACTAGCTGCGGTGCAATTTCTCATCCCCTCCATTCTCATCGCCATCGCAGCCACCGCGGTCGTTCCCAACCCGCTCGCGGCCTTTCTCTTCGTGATGAGAATGTCTCTGCCCAGCGTTTACATCGCAATCGGCATCTCCCTCATCCGCGCCGGCCTCCCCCACCGCGTCGGCACCCAACCCGTCTGCAAGTACTGCAACTACGAATACACCTTCGGCTACCCGCCCGAAACCGACCTCTCCGCCCCGCCCCGCTGCCCCGAATGCGGCAAAGGCTGGCTTGCCGACCTTGCGATAGGCACCAAACAAACCAGCCCGGTCAAACTCGCCGTCGGCATCTCCCTCTTCCTCCTCCTCATCGCCAGCATCACCAGCGTCCTCTGGTCTCACCGCACCTACCGCTTCTTGCCCACCGCCGCCCTCGTGCCGCTTGCCACCCAAACCTCTTTCAAGACAAACGAAGCCTGGACCCAGCTCGCCCCCCGCCTCGCCCAGTTCACTCCCGAGCAACACCAAGACCTCTTCACCCGCCTGCTCGACCTGCGCCTGGAAAACCCTTACGCCATCAACACCCCGCAATTCGCCTATCTCACGCAACAAGCCGTCAACATGCCCCCGGACCTGCGAGATCGCTTGTACCGCGAGTCCATCTCCGTCACCGCTCGCACACTCCCCAGCCCGCGCCCCGACCGCACCACGATCGCCCTCACCGTCCGCGACCGCAGCGGCGGGCGAGGCGAACCCCGTGTTCGTCTCACCAGCGTCACCACTGGCGACACTGCCCTGCCCATCACCCTCGAGCAAGCCTGGCCCAGCCTGCATGACATCCACCACTACTTTGACCCCTCGCCGCGAGATGAAGAACCGCTGATCTTCAGCATCCCTGTCTCTCAACACCCTCTGCGCGTTCATCTGCGACTGGCCATCATCTTGGTCCCACTCGCCGCCCACACACCCGCCGACGCTGACCCGCGCGACGCCGCGTGGCTGGGCGATATCGCGGTCGATGTCACGCGACCGGAGCGATGACCTGCGCGCCAAAGCAGTCGTTCAATCTATTCGCCCGCACCGGGCGCAAGCAGTGCATCTCGAACCGCAGTTTCCACCTCCCGCACGTTCGGCACACCAATGAATCCAACCTTCTTCGTGATTGGTCGTCCGTTCTTCTGCGTACCAGTGATCTTCCGCTCAAAGACCAAATCACCTGACCGATCCTGATGCTCGACACGAGTCATTGCGCCCAGCCCGCTTGGTTCGTAGCTGTGCACAGTTCGCGAGGACCCGAACCACGCTGCTTCAAGAATGATCGCGCGACGATTCGTCAGCGCGTACAGCGTGTTTTTCGCCCGCCGTTTGGCCCAAAATGGAGAAGCCATAACTCCAAGGCCCACCAGCAGAAACGGCACGCCAAACAACGGGAAAATGATCTGAAAAATCCCAATCGCGCCGCCCTGCTTGCCTCCCATGACAGTGGCCATTGCAATCCAAAAAACAGCAAACCCCGCAAAGAACGTCCCGAACAATACTGCGGGTATCGCGGTCACCCCCATCCGAAAATGAGTCCCGCGTCCGTTCCACAACATCACCTCTCCGGGTTGCAACTCACGCCGAATCACGTCCTCATCCAGATCACTTGCCACAACGTCGGGTACAGCAAATGTCGGCTCGCTCGCCAACGTAAGCGGCTGGGTTTCAACCGGTTGGCTCGCGGCCGTTCGTGAATCACTCAAGTTGCGATCGCTGGGATTTCGAATCGCATCGCGAAATGTCTCTCGCTGATCTCGCATCCACTGATTGTATCAAACCGCGTCCGGCACACGCATGACTCTCTTCAGCACGCTCGCCACCTTGTCCGCGCGCCACTCCTACCCTATCGCCCCCTCCGGTCCCTCATGTCCGGCGGCCATAGCGTCCTCTTTCTTCGTGCCGGGGTTTTCACCCACGAGGTTCTGCGTGCCTGAACTTGCTTCTTTCCATTTGGCGTCCTTCAACACGCTCCTCGCCCAGCAAGGCGAGCCTTACCTGCTGGTATCGTGGTGGAAGCCGCTGGTACTGCTCGTCCCCTTCTTTGTCTGGGCGTGGTACGTCTCCACAGTCTTTGACAAACACGCCAAGCGCTTCCTGCTCCCGCGCGAAAAGTTCAACACCATTCACCTGGTGGTTGGCCTCGCCGCCCTGCTGCTGGCCATCGCCATGCCCTTCGCCGGCATCGGTGCCTTCTTGGCTGGCCTGGGCATCATGGTCGTGCTGCTGCTGGCCGACATCCTCATCTTCATGAACGTCCACAACAAGGACGAGCGCGTTCCCGAGAAATTCCGCCTCAGCCTCGTGGACTTCGGCGCGATGAAGGACGCCAAGGACAAAAAAGCCGCCGTCAACGCCCAAGGCAAGGTCGAACTGCAACTGCAGCGCCCCGACAAGAGCATGGTGCCCACCCCCAACGCCGAAACCCCCGAATACGCCTTGCGCACCGCCGCCGAGCAAATGTACATGCGGGCCTTGGGTGCTCGCGGCAGCCAGCTCGAACTCGCCCCCACCGGCAAAGACAACACCTATCGCCCCATGTGGCTGGTTGACGGCATGCCCGTGGGCGGCGATGTGATGCAGGGCGCCGATGCCATGAAGATCATGGACTTCTGGAAGGACGCCGCCAAGCTCGATGTGGCCGAGCGTCGCAAGAAGATCAGTGCCGATGTGCTGGTGATCAAGGAAGACCGCAAGCGCAAGGTGCGCGTCACCAGCCTTGGCGCCGCCCAGGGCATGCGTCTGCAACTGCTCTTTGATCCCGAAGCCGCGGTGAAGCGCGATGTCAAGGAACTGGGCCTGCTCGACCAGCAGCGCGATGAAATCGCCGAACTGGTCAAGAGCAAGGGCGTGGTGCTCGTCGCCGCGCCCGCAGACGGCGGCCGCACGACCACCTTCTACACCGTCATCCGCATGCACGATGCGTACACGACCAACGTGCAGACCATGGAAATGGAGCCTCAGGGCACCCTGGAAGGCGTCCGCCAGAACAAGTACGAGCAGACCGGCGACGGCCCCGAGTACAGCACCACCGTCCGCTCGATTCTGCGTCGCGACCCCGACGTGCTGGGCGTGGCCGAACTGCCCGATGCCCAGACCGCGAAGGAAATCACCAAGGCCGACCTTGAACGCGCCCGCGTCTACGTCAGCGTCCGTGCCAACAGCGCGGCCGAAGCCCTCCAAGGCTGGGTCAAGCTGGTGGGCGATGTCGACGCCGCGACCAAGCAGCTCAAGGGTGTCATCAGCCAGAAACTGCTCCGCAAGCTCTGCAACAACTGCAAGCAAGCCTACCAGCCCACGCCCGAAATGGTCAAAAAGCTGGGCCTGCCCGATGGCTCGGTCAAACAGCTCTTCAAAAAGGGCGGCCAGGTCATGGTCAAGGACAAGGTCCAAGAGTGCGGCGCCTGCAACGGCGTGGGCTACATGGGCCAGGAAGCCATCTTCGAAGTCGTCACGCTGACCGACGGCGATCGCCAACTGCTCAAGGCTGGCGACCTCAACGCT
Source organism: Phycisphaerae bacterium (assembly GCA_014192545.1). Classification (GTDB taxonomy): domain Bacteria; phylum Planctomycetota; class Phycisphaerae; order Phycisphaerales; family UBA1924; genus BJHL01. Next base: position 375,144 of record BJHL01000001.1, read on the forward strand.
CTCAAGCTCGAACTTCGCAAGCGCAAAGTCCCCACGCTCCAGCAATCGGCCCTTCGCAAGGCTCTCGACGGCATTACCAGCGTCGACGAAGTCATCCGCGTCACGACCGACACGCCCCCTCCGACTGGCCCCGCTGCACCCGCAGCCCCCAAGGCCTAAGTGTTCACCCGGCAACCACTTCCACGTTTCACCGGTATAGATACAAGTCCAGCTCGATCACGACCCCAGGCATGTCATCGCGGCACGCCTGACTTCCCCGAAGGCTCCCCATGATCCTCTCCATCATCACCATCTTGGGCACCTTGTTGCTCGCGTTCCTCTGGAGCACGCGCGGCTTCTTCTCCGCCCTTGTCAACCTCGCGTGCACCATCGCCGCCGGCGCCATCGCCTTCGCCCTTTGGGAGCCGGTGGGCTACAAACTCCTCGCCGTGGCACCCGCCCGCGGAGCCATGTCCGCCCTCGAAGGCTCGGCCTGGGGCCTGGCTCTCATGATTCCCTTCGCCGTCAGCTACCTCGTGCTACGCGTCGTTGAAATGGCCGTCCTACGTGCAAACGTCAACGTCACCACCCCCGTCAACTATGCGGGCGGCGGCGTCTGCGGCTTGCTTGCTTCCATCATCTGCATGGGCATCGTCACGCTGGGCCTCTCCAACATGCGTTTCGGCACCGAATTCATGGGCCACAACGCTATGGCCTGGTCTGCCAACGGCAGCGTCGTCCGCCAGAACAAGCTGCTTCTCCCCGTCGATGACATCACCGCCGGCCTCTACGAAGCGCTTTCCGAGCGCGCTTTCGCCACCGACCAACCCCTCGCCAAATGGCACCCCGACTTCGCCCAGATCGGCCATTCCAACCGCATGACCTTCGGCGATGGCCGCAACCGCAACGCGATGCGGCCCAACGAGTACCAAGTCGCAGGCCGCTTCACCGTCAAGAGTGCATCCGGTGCCCTCAACGACGTCATTCGCGATCCCGTCACTGGCAACCCCCAGCAACTCAGCACGCCCACGGGCGATCCCTTCCCCGCCCAGTCGCGCATCGAAGGTTTCGTCGTCAACTTCCTCTCGGGCGCCAGCGAAACCGGCAGCGGCAAAGTCTCCATCGGCTCCCCGCAAATCCGCCTCGTCTGCGAAAACGCCGACGGCAGCCAGCGCGAAACCTTCTACCCCATCGCCGTCACCAGCCAAGCCGACGGCACTGCACCGATCTACAAGCGCTGGCTTTACAACTCCGAAAAGACTTTCATCGCCAGCGTGGGCGGCGGCGCCGAGTCCGTCTTCGCCTTCGAGTTTGTCGTCCCTGCGGACATGCAACCCACCGCCCTTTACGTGCGCGGCTCCCGCACCGAAATCGGTACAGGCGTCAACCAACTCGGAACTTTCTCCAGTCCCGCCGCTCGCGATGCTTCGCTGAGCAACCTCAAGAACTTCGCCACCGGAGCCGGCGGCGGCAGCAGTGGCTCAGCGGGCGATATCGACGTCAGCAAAGCCACGACCATGCGTGTTGACCCGCAGACCAGGTCCGTCCCCGGCATGCAACTGGGCAACAACACGCCCTTCCAAATCCAAAAAGGCCTTCACAACCCGCTGCAAATCACCGAAACCGAGGACCGCAACAGTGGCGGCAAAGTCATCGGTGGCGAAAAGGTCTGGACCGTCAAAGAAGTCTCCGAAATGCAGGGCCCGCTCGAAAAGCCTCTCCGCATCTCACAGTTTGAAGTCGAAGAAGACCTGATCCTCATGCAGGTGGATGTCGCCTACGACGCCCAGCGAAACGCCGCTCCCTTCTCTCTGGGCGGCCCCCTCGTTCGCGACCAGGATCGCACCGCTCGCGTTGTGCTCGTCGATACCAACGGCCAAACCTACAGCGCCGTGGGACTCAACTTCAACGATGGCGAGAACATCACGCTCCGCATGACCCCAGGCCAGCCCCTCACCACACTTGCCGACATCGACAAGTACGCTCGCGTGAGCGAAAGCCGACCCGAAGTGCAGATCAGACTCTTCTTCCGCATTACCCGCGGCGTGACTATCAAACACTTCGTCGTCGGCAACACCGCGACGGCAACGCTCGAACCAGGCATCGTGACCCAGAGATGACCAAATTGCTGATCACCAGACCAGGGGCCGACACAAGTCGGCCCCTTTTTCATGCGCTACCGAATACCACCGGCAGCGATCTTCAACACATAAGCTCATCCTGCACAAGATTTTATAACGCAAACCAAAAATTATCCGCACAAGTACGCAAAAGCTATTGACACGCCGTGCGGCGGCCGGTAGACTATCATCGACCGAACGGAATCAGACACGCCTCGCGGAGTGTTGATCGAGTTCGGCGGCGTTCGACGATATTCCTTCGACCTGTTCAAGTTCGATAGGGGTGTCGGATGGAAGCTGTTGGGGCGGAGCCCCCTGAGTCTCGCAACTCTCGCCGCGTGGAGCGCCCACGCGAGAGTCCTCAGGAGGTCGGTCATGAATCGCAAGGATCGCAATAACTCCAACGCCGTCTCGCTCGCTGCAAACGAGTTCTCCACTCGCGAGAGTGTGGCTGTTCTCGCAGCGATTTGTCCGGTGGTGTGTCTTGGCCCTGGTGGTAGTTTCGTGCGGTCGCTCTGTGCCGACGATGCGCATCTGGGCGAACTGGTTGAGGGGTCTGCCAGTCCGTCCTCGCATCGCGGCACGTGCGACACGTGCGGAGCTGAAGTCAGTCGTTCAGCGGTTGGTTCTTCGGTTGACGGGCCGGTCGGCGTGCTGCAAGCCGCCCACGAAGTTGCCCGCGAACTGGTGGTCTCCGCAGCATCCACAGCCGCGCAGGCTTCGGAAGTCTGCCGGGCCGCCCTAGCCCGCATCGTCGGCATCCTCGCAACGGCGGACGGCATCTTCGAGCGTCAGCAGATGACGGTCTTCCGTCTGGCCCACACCGCGGCTTCAACAGCTGCAGCGTTTCGCGATGTGGCTCAGCCCACTCCCGCAATCGCAGGTTTTGGCAACCTCGCCGGGCTCGATGGTGAAACCGAAGGCTTGGCAAGTGAAAGAAAAGGTCTCGCCCAGCGCACATCACGCACCTCGCGCTCGGCTCGCAAAGTTTCTGACTCCGCCGGCGTGGTGACGAATCGCACGGGCGGGTCAAATGGTTCAAGTGGAACAAATTCACGTCGTTCAATCGGTTCACAGGCAACGGATGGGGGCCGCTTCGCCCACGGGCGTGCGGTCGAAAATGCCGGCTTGGCAGCCGGAAGGGAAGTGATACATGGCAATGAATCTGACTCCGAAACAACTTCGCATTCTGCAGCTCATTCGCGACTGGCGAGTGCGCAAGGGCTATTCGCCGACGATGCAGGAACTGGCGGACGAGATTGGCGTGAGCAAAGTGACCGTCTTCGAGCACGTCGAAGCGCTCATCAAAAAGAACGCCCTGGTGCGCGAGCCCAACAAGGCACGCTCTTTGTCGATCGCTGAGGGCATCGCCGTCCCCGACGAGAGTCGACCGCTGCGCTTCCCCCTCGTCGGTAAGATCGCCGCTGGTCACCCCATCGAGCGCGTCGCCAACGAAGAAGAAATCGACCTGGGCGAAGTTCTCGCTCCGGGCGATAGCGAAAACAGCACCTTCGCTCTCAAGGTTGAAGGCGACAGCATGCGCGACGAAGGCATCCTCGATGGCGATTATGTCCTGGTCGAACGCACGCAAGTCGCCCGCAATGGCGATCGCGTCGTCGCCCTGCTGCCCGATGGCTCAACAACCCTGAAGACCTTCTTCAAGGAAGACGACCACATCCGCCTGCAGCCCGCCAACCCGCAGTTTGAACCCATCCGCGTGCGCTACTGCCAAGTGCAGGGCATCGTGAAGGGTGTTGTCCGCCGATACGGTCGCTGACTTGCGGAGCCTTCGCAAGATGCGGCATGCGGGCAGACGAATGAACGTCTGATCCTCTTCGCGTTCATCTTGACTCTCGCTTGTGTTCGCATTCACTTGCGACAAACCACGAAAGCAAAGCGGGCGGTACATCGCGTGCCGCCCGTCGTTGCTTTTGGATATTTGTCTGATTGCTTCTTCTCCACACGCAGCATTTATGACTGTTGGTTCGGCTTCTGATTCGGGCGCAGTGAGTGCATTCTTACACCAATGCCTAGCGCGTTGCTGCTGTGGCGGAAGCAGTTAGCGGCGGCGTCGGGGGTGACTTTGTCGTCAACGCTCTGCATCGTGCGCCACCGGTCGTCCTTGGTGCCCATTCCACAAAGCGTGCCTCCAGCCAACCCCATCTTGCAAGATGGCGCAACCCGATCACGCGCCGTGCGAGCTAGATTTCGGGTGGAGATGCTCCAGTGTAGCGAAAGTGTCAATACCTCCTAGCTTCAATCGCAGTGGACTTTTGAATCTGACTCACGGCTCACGAAACACTCTCGCGCTCTCGCGTTGATATGACAAAACAAAAAACGGCCCGCACATCACGTGCGAGCCGTCAAATCTTCCATCAACCCAACTCAAATTCCCACCCTCACACGCGCACAATCATGTCATTATCCGGGAAGCGAACCTTCGCCATCTTCGCGAACATGTCATCATCCGCGCGGTAGCCCGCCGTTGCCACCACCGTCGTCGTGTAGCCGCTGCCCTTGAGGTTCAGCACTTCGTCATACTTCGCCGCATCAATGCCTTCCATTGGGCACGCATCGATGCCCAGCATCGCCGCCGCGCTCAAGAAGAAGCCCAGCGCGATGTATACCTGCCGACTGTTCCACACCATGTGATCCGTCGCCGGATTCTCCGCCGTGCCGACCATCATGTTGCGATAGTCCTTCATCACCTCACGCGGCACCTTGCGCACTTCAACAATGCGATCAATGTACTTGTCCACATCCGCCGCCGTCACTTTTTCCTTCCGCAGGAAAACCACCAGGTGCGACGCATCCGTAATCTGCGGCTGATTCCAACTCACAGGCCGCAACTGTTGACGAACCTTGCTGTCCGTCACAATCACAAACCGCCAAGGCTGCAACCCATACGAACTGGGCGAAAGCACCAGCGACTTCTCCAGCGCACTCCACGTGCCGGGCGCAATCTTCTTGCTCGCATCAAACTTCTTCACGGCATAACGCCAGTTAAGTTGCTGCAAAAGAACTTCAGGTGCCACCGTCTGCATGAGTCATTTCCTTTAGTAGTACGTCAATCCACCAGCCCAACCCATCCAACACACGAAGCAGCGCAAGCCCATCGCCCGCGCATGCCCGTTCTGTCTTTCCCGTCGCCGATTCGATGCCGCCCGCCCCCGCAAGTTTCATCCTCCCAATCTCGCGAAATCGCCCCGCAAACGCCGAGAATCGCCCACCGACACTCACGCCTCGCAATCAGAATCCCCCCACACAATCCCCCCAGATTATCCCACCCGCCCGCCCCGCTCCTCACCTTCATAAACTCCCTCGTGGCCCGCATCGTCCATCTTCGCTCCGCCCGCCGCCACGCCCGCCACGTCAAGCAGGCGTTGCTCTTCTCTTTCGCCTTGCACCTCTCCACCCTCGCCGCCTTCGGCATCACGGGCCTTTGGGGCCGCACCCTGCCCGATCGCCTCACCGACTTCGTCGGCCAAACCGAACTCGATCTCACCTCCTTCCCCACAGGCGATCAAAAAGAAGAGCCCACGCCCGAACCGCAACCCGCGCCCCAGCCCCCCGCGCCCCAGCCCCCCGCGCCGCCGCAACCCATCGCCTCCGCAGCCCAGCCCGCAACCGACGACATGGCCCTGCAACAACAGCGCAAAGCCATGCAAAGCCTCATCCGCGCCGCCCTCCGTGAAGGCCCGCCGGGACTGACGGTCGCGACGCCCGCGCCCCCTCCTCCGCCGCCGCTCCCCGCGCCCACGCAAGCATCCGTCCCGCGCGCCTCCTTCGCAGGCGTCGAAGCCACCCCCGCGCACCGCATCGTCTATCTCGTCGACGGCTCAGGCAGCATGGCCGCCAGCATCAACTTTGTCAAAACCGAACTCGTCAGCTCCGTCAATCGCCTCGCTGCCGATCAACGTTTTCAAATCATCGTCTTCCGCCAACCGGCCAATTCCAGCCAGCCCGCCACCATCGCCTTTTCGCGCAGCGACATGGTCTACGCCACCGACGCGAGCAAATCTTCCGTCGCCCCTTGGCTCCAAGAAATCCTCCCCGTGGGTCGCAGCGATCTCACCATTGGCCTCACCGAAGCCATGCGCTTCCAACCCGACATCGTCTTCGTCCTCTCACGCGGCATCTCGCGCTCAGGCGTCAACATCGAGCAGCGCAACGCCGACGTCCTCGCCGCCCTCGATCGCATCAACCCCGTCATGCTGAGCGGCTCACGCAACGCGCGCATCAAAACCATCCAGTTCATCGAGGATGACCCCACACGCCTGATGCAAAAAATCGCCGATCGTCATGGCGATGGCCCAGGCAGTTACCGCCTCGTCACGCGCGAGGAACTCCGCGCGCGCTAAACCCCGCCCTCGTCGCCGCCGGACCTGAGGCCTTGCGAAGGTCTGGATCGAATTCTCAACACGCGCCCATCTCACTCACAACCGCGCAAACCCTGGCAACTCCCCCACGAGCGGCAAGCAATACTCAATAAACGCCCGACTCACGTTGTTATGCCCCTTCAGAAACTCTGCCGGCATGTGCCGCGTCTTCGCCGCAATCGCTGAAAGCTCCACGCGCTTGTAATCACTCGCATACGCCTCACCTTGCGTGCTGCCAAGCCACGCGGAACTGCCGCTATGCGTGCGCACAATCGCCACGCTGCCATCTTGCTCGCCATGCAACGCAAGCTGCGCCGCAAACCGCCCGCTGCGCCTTGCCTCCATCCGATCAATCACGCTCGCATCAGGCCAGCACCGCTGAATATACCCAAACGTGTCCGCCCGCACCCGAGGCGGCTTGCCACCCGCCGGCGTCAACTTCTCTTTCAGCAAATCACCAAGCTGGTCCCCCAACGCGCCGCTGCCGCTGAGTTGCACATTGCCATGGCTATCCACCTGCGCGTTCTTGATCAGCTTCGCACCAATGGGCACATGGTTCTTATCTTGAATCCCCTCGCTCACCACGATGTGGCAGCGCCCCTTTTTGCTATAAATCGCTTCCACATCCGCCGCAAACTGCTCCGTATCAAACGCCACTTCCGGGCAATAAATCAGTTGCGGCCCATCGCTGCTCTCCATGGGCACATCATCAAACTCGCGATCTCGCCGCCTTGCCAGCGCACTCGCCGCCGTCAAGAACCCCGCATGCCGACCCATCACCACATTGATCTTGATCCCAGGCAGCGAAATGTTGTCCAAGAAATCCGCCATGCACGCCATCGCCACAAACCTCGCCGCACTCGGAAAGCCCGGCGTGTGATCATTTTCCATCAAGTCATTGTCAACCGTCTTGGGCACATGGAAGCACCGCATGTCATACTTCGATGCCTTCGCCTTCTCGCTCACGATCCGGCACGTATCGCTGCTGTCGTTGCCACCAATGTAAAAAAAGTACCGCACGTTGTGCTTCTTGCACGCTTCCAAAATGCGATCGCAATACGCGTCATCGGGCTTATCGCGCGTGCTGCCCAGCCCCGCGCTGGGAGTCAGCGCCAGCAAGTCCAGCTTGTCCTGGTGCATCGTCGTCAGATCAATCAAGTCCCCCTTGGTCAGCCCCTTCACGCCATGCCGCATGCCATAAATCTTGTCCACGATGCCCGCCGCATGCAGCCCCAGCCGCAGCCCTTCAATCACACCCACCAACGACTGATTGATGACCGCCGTCGGTCCACCCGATTGTCCAATGATGGCATTGCCGCGAACGAGATCTTTGTTCATGATGATGGTCTTCGTGTGAACGTCGTATCGTGAAGTCTTGTCGTGAACCGCTTCGTGTCAATTCGACACAAACGCATGCCTCGCAATACCTTGCGCGCATCGCCGATCATACCCGCCCCACTCGCCTTTGGGTACCCGGCGTTTCCAACGCCGCTACCCCTTCTTCCCCCGCTCAATCAACTTCACCGCCCCGCCACACTCCGGACACGAATCCGTCTTCTGCAATCCCTCCAGCGCATACCCGCACACGCCGCACCGATACGAAAGCCGATTCGCCGACTCCCGCATCGTCTGTCTGTGCCTGCGAAACACAATCACAAATCGCACCATCGCAACCGTGATCGGTATCGCCACCAAAATCAAATGCGCCGTCAAGTTCTTGCTCTGCACACCAAACACAGGCAAAAGCACCGCCACCGCCGCCATCGCGAGTATCACCACCATCCACACCGCCAGCACGCGAACGATCTTCATCGCCGATCTCATTCGCAAACCGCTCGCCGCAATTACGCAATCGTCGTCGCCGGCGGATCCATAGGCAGCATCCTCGCATACTTCATAAACGCCGCATACTGCCCTCGCACCTCAAGCAGCGAATCGCCGCCAAACTTCTCGCAAAACACCCTCGCCACTTCAAACGCCACCACATTCTCCAGCACCACACTCGCCGCCGGCACCGCACAAATATCGCTGCGCTCATACTGGCTGTGCTGCTCTTCCTTCGTATTCAAATCCACGCTGGGCATGCCGCGCAGCAACGTCGCAATCGGCTTCATCGCCGCTCGCACCACCACCGGCTGCCCATTCGTAATGCCCCCTTCGGTCCCACCCGCGTTGTTGCTGGTGCGTGCAAAGCCCAAGTTCGCCGCCGTCTCGCGCGCGTTGCGATCAAACCGAATCGGATCATGCACCAAGCTGCCAGGCCTTGTCGCCACATCTTTGCCCAGCCCAATCTCCACACTCTTCATCGCCTGAATACCCATCACCGCATACGCGATGCGAGCATCCAGCTTGTCGCGCCAATCCATGCAGCTTCCCAGTCCAATTGGGCAGCCAAACACATGCGCCTCAATCAGCCCGCCCACCGTGTCTTTGCTCAGTTTCGCTTCGCGAATAATCGCCTTGTGCTTGTCGCCCACTGTCGCATCCGGGCAATACGTCTCGCTCGCATCTCGCACAGCTTTCAGCTCGCGCCAGTTCGCTTCCGTCACATCCGCATCCGTCGCCGTCGTCAAGATCGACCGCACAAACCCAAAGCTCTCGATCCCAAACTCTCGCAGCAGACACCTCGCCAGCGCACCCGCTGCCACCCGGCTCGCCGTCTCACGCGCACTCGCCCGCTCCAACGTGTCGCGACAATCCGTCGTCAGCCACTTCACGCTCCCCGCCAAGTCCGCATGCCCCGGCCGCGGCCGATAAATCGCCGGCGTCTTCTTCAAATCATCCAGCCGCGAATCTTTGTTCGGAATCGCAAAAACAATCGGCGCGCCCGTACTGACACCCCGCCGCACGCCCGTGAGAATCGTCACGCGATCTTCTTCAATCCCCATCCGCCCGCCGCGCCCGTACCCACCTTGCCGCCTCGCCAACTCGCCGTCGATAAAATCGGTGTCCACCGCCACCCCAGCCGGCAAACCAGCAATCGTGACCACCAGCGAAGGCCCGTGACTCTCGCCAGCCGTGCTACAAGAAAGATTGGGCATGAGCGATGATACCAAGATGATACCAGTGGGGGACACGTTCACGGAGGCGGTATCTGTAGGGGTTTGTAAGTCTTATAATCACCGTCCGAACTTTCCACCAACTCTTCACACTCAAAATCATCGCAACACAATGCAAAGAAAGGGGTTGACGCAAGCCGCCCACCACGGGATACTTCCCACCCAGCATTCGCAGCGGCCATAGTCTTGTGCGTCTACGGTGCACAACTACTTTGGTCCGTGAACGTTGGTGTGTGTTGTGGGGGTCCCAAGCATCGTAAGTGCTTGCTGGCCATAGGAATCCATGACTCGCGGCATCGCGAGCTTGGATACGAAAAGCAGAATCTCTCAGCGGCCGCCGGAACACCTGCGGCTGAAAAAGGACGACTATGGCGACGATCACGAAGAAGGACCTGGTCGAACGCATCACCACCAAAACCGGCGTGAAGCGTCACGAAGTCAAAGACGTCTGCCAGGAATTCCTCGATCAGATCATCATCGAGCTCCGCCGCGGCAATCGCCTCGAGTTCCGCGACTTCGGCGTCTTCGAAGTCAAGGAACGCGCCGCCCGCATTGCCCAAAACCCCAAGACCATGCAAAAGGTCGAGGTTCCCTCCAAGCGGGCCGTCAAGTTCAAGGTCGGCCGCCTCATGCGCGAAAGCGTCGAGATGCCGCCCCAGCCCATTCGCAACATCCCCGCGGCAGCCGCCGTCGAGGTCAAGCCCGCCGCCACCCCTTCGTCCATCAAAGTCCCCGCCGGCGCACGCTAACCGCTTTCGCGATTGATTTCAATTTCTTTTCTTCTTTGCGTTCTTTGCGTGCTTCGCAGTGAACTCGGCTTTCGTCGAGCCCGCAGCCCGCGAACGGTCCCAACCACCATCGCACTAGCATTCGCTTGTGGCCCAGCGTCCCACCGACAAGCCAGATTTTTCCCTCCCGCCCTCGCGGCGATTATCCCATGACTTGGAATACCAAGCCGTCTACGCCGCTCGCATGAAAAAACAACGCGGCCCGCTCACCGCCTTCGTCGCCCCCAACAACCGAACCTTCTGGCGCATAGGCCTCGCCGTCGGCAAGCGCGTCGGCAACGCCGTCGAACGCAACCGCATCAAGCGCGCCCTGCGCGAAGCCTTCCGCCACGTGCAACACCAGTTGCCGCGCTTCGATGACGCCCTCGCCTGCGATGTCGTTCTTTCGGCCAACGCCCACGCAAGCCTCACACCCGCCGAGTACCAATCGCTCGTCATGGAACTCGCAACCCTCGCCCATCGCGATTGGATACGCCGCGGCAAACGCAGCGGAGACGTCGCCTGATGTGCACCACGCCCAACCCCGCGCCCAACAACGCGCCGTCCGCGCCCAGCACGCCCACGCCACTACCCACCCGACAACGCGTCCTCGCCTGGCCCCTCATCGCCCTCGTCAAACTCTACCAGTTCACCCTCTCGCCCATCATGGGCCGCCAATGCCGCTTCTACCCAACCTGCAGTTGGTACGCCCTCGAAGCCCTCCGCACCCACGGCCCCCTGCGAGGAACCTGGCTCACCATCAAACGCCTCGCCCGCTGCCACCCCTTCCACCAAGGCGGCTACGACCCAGTGCCATGAACCCGATCGCGCGCCTCTGCGTATCTCGCAAAAAATCTCAACTTCCCTTACCGCGTCCACCCGCGCTCTCCGCGTAAATCAAAGTGCAGCAGGCTTCCCGGCCCGCTTGCTCGCGTTGCGTTTGTTGAACAGCCGTTTGTTGCACAGTGCCTTTGTGCCCGCCGGTCATAACGCTATGGACAACTCTGACGTGCAAGATCCGTCCACCGTGATTGGCCCCGGCAACGCCTGCCCCGTTAATGGCCCTCGCACGCACATCGGTCAATACAAGCTCCGGCAAGTCATCGACTTCGACATGACCAAAGCGATGAACTAGCACCTCACCGGCAAAACCGACTTCACCGAACTCCGCCAGTTCATCGGCAGCAAACGCGGCTACAACCGGAAACTCGGCGACGTCATCGCAACACAAGTCGTCTACGTGCCCGTCAGCGAAGCCTGCAAAACCGACCAAACCCGCACATACAGCGTGCTCGCCCTCCTTGCGAGTTTATTCATCCTGGTAGGCGGCGAGATCATCCTGTTACGCAGGCGAGCCTGAATCTAAGCCTGAATCTAAGCCTGCACTTCTGCCTGCACCTCGCGCACCGGCTCGATGTGAATCAGCACATTCGCAACTTCACTCATCTGCTCGCGAATTGCTGACTTCACCTTGCCACTCACCACATGCGCCTCCGCCACGCTCATCGTCGGCGCAACTTCCATATGCAGATCAATGTACACATTTGATCCACTCCGCCGGGCATGCACCTTGTGCGTCCCGCGCACGCCCTCAACCCCGCGCGCAATGGTTTCCGCCTTCTGCGCCGTCGCAACGTGCGTTTTATCCGTCAACTCACCAAGCGGCCGGCGCATCAGCAACGCGCCATTCACAATAATCACGCAGCTCGCAACCAGTGCCGCAACATCATCAGCCGGTTCCCACCCTTTGCCGCCCCACAATGCCACTGAAATGCCGACAAACGCCGCAACCGACGTAATCGCATCGGCTCGATGATGCCACGCATCAGTCTCAACCGCATTGCTGCCAGCCTTGCGCGCCGCACGCCGCGCCACGCGAAACATCGTCTCCTTCGTGAGCACTACCACCACCAGTACGATCAACGTAAACGGCTCAGGAGCATGATGGGGCGTGATGATCTCGTCCACCGCTTTGATCGCGATGCCGATTCCCGCAACGAGCAACATGCCCGCGACAACAAGTGCCGCCAACGCCTCAGCTTTTCCATGCCCATACGGATGATCGTCATCCGCAGGCCGATTCGCATATCGCAGCCCGCCCCAAATCACGACCGATGCCACGATGTCGCCCATCGACTCGACTGCATCGGCCACCAGCGCGTAACTGTGCCCCACCAGCCCCGCCGTCAATTTCACGCCTGCCAGCACCACGTTGACCATCATGCCAATCAACGTGACTTTCTCGGCATGTGCAACAGCAGCATCTGACATGCCTCATGGTACGAGCGAACATCGCGGCAATTCCGTTTCATCCGCCCGTCGCTGCGCCGCCTCCTGATTTACCAGCACATGTTGTACCCACTTATCCCCACCCACCAAGCGGAAAACACAACTCGCGCGGAGACAACGAACAATGCCGCCACCAGCCGCGGCGAAACTTCAACGAACCACGCAACACACAACGCTATGCGAAACACGCCCAGCGCAAGCGCAGAATCCAAGGTCGGCATGAGCACACGTCGCCAGATCACAAACAGCATACATCAAAACACACAAACGCGCCAACTCACCCCATCACCCACTCACCTGCTCACCTGCTCACCTGCTCACCTGCTCACCCTATCATTTCCTGCCACCCCACCCTAATACGATGTCAAACGATCGGCGACAGCGCCGGACTTGACAGAAAAGCAGCAAACAAGAGGGGCGATTATGACATTGCAAAAGTGTGCGTGGACCCGTGGACGAAGCCTGCCTGCGTTGCTCCTCTGCACGATGTTTGGCTTGGGCTGCTACACGATGCCCGATCGATTTCGTATCGTGAACATGTCCTCGCAAACCCTCGAACTCAAAGGCCAGCACGGATCGGGTGTCGAGATAAGTGCAGTGCTGCCTCCGAACGCGAACATGTCGCTGAAACTCAAGGATCGTGGAGGATTCAGTGGCTCAATTCAAGCAGCCGACCAACGCTGGAGCGCACCCAAAGGCGGCGAAGTTGAACTGTGCTTCATCGACGATCCCGCAGACAACTCGCGACTGGCACTGGTTCCCATCAGCGGCAGAATCGTTGAACGTGCGAGCAAAGCCGTCACCGCCGACGATGACGAATACATCGTCGCCAATCGCACAAGCAGCAATGTCCTTGTCATTCACGAAGCAGGACAGCCCGCGACACTGCTCGAAGCAGGGCAGACGGTGACGAATCGGCTGCCACCTCAAGGCGATGTCACCTTTCGCACGATCATCAAGGGCGTGATTCGCGACGTCACGCTGCCGCGTGAGAGTGATCGTGTGTGGGAAGTGCGCGAGTGACCAGCAATCTGTGCTGAAAACGGCGAGGTGCCCGCCCTCATATCATCGCGACCTATGACCGCCATCCCCGCCGAACAAGCCGCCAACACGCCCGCCAACGCCCCCAAATCCATGGACGCCATCATGTCGCTCTGCAAGCGACGCGGGTTCATCTACCAAGCCAGTGAAATCTACGGCGGCATCAATGGCTTCTGGGATTACGGCCCCCTCGGCGCGCAAATGAAAAAGAACCTGCGCGAAGCCTGGTGGCAGGACATGATTCTCAATCCCTGCTGGGGCAAGAAAGGCCCAAACGGCCAACGCGTCGACTGCGTCCCCGTCGAGACGCGCATCATCCAACATCCCAAAGTCTGGGAAGCCAGCGGCCACATCGGCGGGTTCAATGATCCGATGGTTGACTGCAAAGAAACCAAGTCGCGATATCGCTACGACCACGTCAGCGTCTACGCGCCCGCATCAGGTGACGCAGGCGACAAGCCGCTGTTCGCGTACATGAAAGACTCGCCCAGCGAAGCCAAGCAACTGAAGAAAGCCGAGAAAGCATTCGGTACCGTCAAGACGATCATGCTGACAGATGTGCCTGTTGCCAACTTTGCAAAGGTGCTCGCGCCCGATGCGGAAAAAGTCGGCACGCTCACAGAGCCCAAGCAATTCAACCTCATGTTCCGCACCTACATCGGCGCAACCGCCGGCGAAAATGATGTCGCCTACATGCGCCCCGAAACCGCCCAAGGCGTCTTCATCAACTTCAAAAACGTCGTCGATACCTGTCGCGTCAAAGTCCCCTTCGGCATCGGCAACACCGGCACCAGTTTCCGCAACGAAGTAACGCCGCGAAACTACACCTTCCGCTCGCGCGAGTTCGAACAAGCCGAGCTCGAGTTCTTCTGCCATCCCGACGAGTCCTTCGAGTGGTACAAGTTCTGGCGAGACTTCCGCATGGCCTGGTGGCAGTCCATCGGCCTCGCGGGCGACAACCTCATCCTGCGCGAGCACGACAAAGACGAACTCAGCCACTACTCCGTCGGCACCAGCGACGTTGAATATCGCTTCCCCTTCACCGCGCCGGGCTTTGGCGAGCTCGAAGGCATCGCCCACCGCGGCAACTTCGATCTTACGCAACATCAAAAGCACAGCGGCGCCAAACTCGAGTACTTCGACCAACAACGCGGCGAACTGCTCCCCAACGGCAGCCGCCGAGGCGAACGCTACTTGCCGCACTGCATCGAACCCGCCGCGGGCCTCGATCGCGGCGTGCTTGCACTGCTCTGCGAAGCCTACACCAAAGACGAATCGCGCCCCAGCCCCGAATTCATGAAGCTCCACCCGCGGATCGCGCCCATCAAAGCCGCGATTTTTCCGCTTGTCGCGAAAGACGGCATGCCCGAAATCGCCGAGAAACTCTACAACGAAGTCCGCGCCAAATTCGGCAAGATCGGCTTTATCGACTTCGACGAAAAGCAGACCATTGGCAAACGCTACGCCCGCATGGACGAAGCCGGCTGCCCCTTCTGCTTCACCATCGACGGCGAAACGGCGAAGGACAATACCGTGACTATGCGCGACCGCGACACGGGCCAGCAACAACGCATGAACATGGATCAAGTCTTGCCGTTCCTCACCGCGAAACTCGAGACATAACCCGACACCAAATCTCTCGACGCCGGACCTGAGGCTCTGCGAAGGTCCGGATGAATGACGCAACAAGCACCGCTTCCCGCCACATGCATCGCACAACCCAGCCCATGACCTCTGCCGACCGCAATGCCCTCACGCGGCGTCTTGCTGATGGCACTGGTCCCTCGGCGCTGCGATTATTGATGTGGCCCACGCTCGCCGTTTTTTCGATCATCTTGATCGTTGTTTCCTTCCGCATCGTCAAAGACCCCAATGCCGGCCCGCTTGTCTTTGTTGCCATGCTCATGCTCATCTTGGGCGCGGTCGTCTTCATCGTCGCGCTCTTCAAGTCAACTTCTGATATCGCCCAAGCACGCGAGACTCTCGCGACGCGTAAAGAACTCGAAGTTGCACTTGCAGCCCCGCATGTCGAAGTGATAACGCTCAAAGTAACCGCTGCGTGGTTTGTTCCGTGGTCCGACGACGACGTCGAGCCTCCCGTCCTTCTCTGTGATGAAGCCGGCGAGTTTCTCGTCTTGTGCGACGCCAGCGACATCATCGACACCGAAGAAGAACAGGATGAAGAGTTCATTTCGCGCATCCCTGCACAAATCACGCTCCGAATCACGCAATCGCCCTGCCCACTCGTGCTCCACGCCGCCGCAACGGGCAACGACATCATCGTCTTACACACGAAAGCCAAATGGCCCGACGACTACAAGGCTTACCAACTGCCGATTGACACCGAAGAAATCACCATTCTCACCCTCGCAGACCTCACTCCATCATGGCGCACCGTGCTCAATAAATGAGACCGCCCCTGGACCTCAGGCTTTGCGAAGTTCCGGATCAAACTACCCTCCGCGCACATTCTTCATTCTCCATTCTCCATTCTCCGCCCATCTTTCCTCACTCCCCGGCATCCAACCCCCGTGACTAATTCGACCAATCCGACCACCCCGACCACCCACTCACTCGGCCCCCTCTCGCGCACCCACGTTCTTCTCGTCCACGTCCTCGCCGTCGCGTTGCTCCAAGGCTCCGCCAACGCGATTCAAGGACTGCTCGCCGTCATCGCGAAGAAAGAGTTCGCCGCCGCCAACTGGCAAGTGGTCATCATCACCAGCGCGCCCACGGTTTTCTTTGTCCTCTCGATTTTCTGGAGTGGCCTCTTCGCTCGCCGCCGACTCGGCACGTTCATGCTCATCTATTGGGCGATTTTTTGTTTGCCGCTCGCGTTCATCGGCCTCGCAACGAACATCTGGATGCTCATCGCACTCCAGCTCATCTCCTCCATCGGCGCCGCCGGTTACCACCCGCCTGCGGGTGATCTGCTCAAGCGGCTTTACCCCGATGCGCAACGCGGCCGCATCTATAGCTTCGTCTGGGGCGGCTGGATGATCTCCGCGGCGTTGTTTGGTTATGGCCTGGGCCAATGGCTCACAGTCGATAGTCACGCGTTTCGTTACTACATGCCACTCGCGGCGGGCTTGCAGTTGCTGGGCGTCATGTTGCTGCTCTGGCTTAGTCGCGCCACAGGCCACACGCAGCAGCGAGAAGGCACGATCGACCGCTCACCCTGGTCGCTGCGCCAAGCCTTTGAGCCGATTGCGCACATGCGCGAAGTGCTGCGCGCCGATCCGGTTTTTGCTCGTTACGAAGCGGCGTACATGACGTACGGCATCGGGTGGATGATCACGTACGCGCTGATTCCGATTTTCGTTGTTGACAAACTCAACCTCAACTACGAACAAATCGCCAAGAGCACGCAGGTTGCGTATCAAGTTGCAATCGTCGTGGCCGCGTTGCCGGCGGGCTGGCTGATGGATCGCATCGGCGCAATCCGCACATGCTCGATCAGTTTTGCGATGCTGACGTTTTATCCGATAGCACTGATTTTCACCGCGAAGGAAGATCACCTGCTGCTGGCAAGTTTGTGGTTTGGTTTGGCCCACGCTGGCGCGAGCGTTGGTTGGATGCTGGGGCCGGTGTCGCTTGCGCCAAGCCGCGAGAAGGTCGCGCAGTATGTGGGCATTCACGCAACGCTGGTGGGCGTGCGTGGAGCGATTTTTCAGGCGGCGGGCGTGGGGCTGTACAGCTTGACGCATAGTTTCACTTGGCCGTTTGTTTTCGCGGGCGCGGCGTTTGCGTGGAGTGCTTGGCAGATGTGGACGCTGCACCGGGCAGAAAGGGTGAAGGCGGCGGTGTAAGTACCGGGTCGGTGCGTCCCACAGGTTGTTTCCGCACTAACTTGGGCACTAACTTCGGCACTAACTTACGCTACCATGCGGCATGGGTCGATTGCCTGCGGATCAGCGTCGGGAGCAGTTGTTGGATGTCGCCGCGGAGTTGTTTGCGCGCGATGGTTATGCCCGCGCGACGACGGCTCAGCTTGCGAAGGCGGCGGGGGTGACGGAGCCGATTATTTATCGGCATTTTGAGAGCAAGCGGGATTTGTTTGTTGCGCTGATTGAGCGGACGGCGCACGACACGCTCGAGCACTGGGAGAATCGGCTGGCGACGGCGAAGGATCCGGCGGATCGGATTGCGCGGCTAACGGAGGAGAATCCGTTTACGACGCCGGGCGGGCGGGTGCCATATCGGGTGTTTTTGCAGGCGATTACTGAAGTGAATGATCCGGTGATCCATAAGGCGGTGGTGGCGCACATTCGCGAGCTGCACAAGTTTTTGGCGCGGGAGATTGGGCAGGCGCAGGAAGAGAAGAAGATTACCAAGCTCTTCTCGGCGGAGCTCATGGCGTGGACGCTGATTCATATTGGGCTGGGGTATGGGTTCTTGGATTCGATGAATGTGCCGAACCAAGGAATGGATGAGCATGGGAACCATGTGCAGCCGATGCTGGCGAGGGTTTTGACGCGGCGGCATGAGTAGGGGCAAATTGCCAAATGGCTAAATGGCAAAATGGCAAAATGGTCAAATTGCTAAATGAAGGCGCGATGGGGTCGTGGTCGTACGCTTCGCGGTGATTTACCTGGATAACAACGCGACGACGCAGCCTTCGGCTTTGGTGGTGGCGGCGGTTGCGCGTGGGTTGCAAGAGCTGTGGCAGAATCCAAGTTCGATTCATCGCGGGGGGCA
The DNA here is from genome assembly GCA_014192545.1 of Phycisphaerae bacterium. GTDB lineage: Bacteria > Planctomycetota > Phycisphaerae > Phycisphaerales > UBA1924 > BJHL01. Next base: position 393,476 of record BJHL01000001.1, read on the forward strand.
GGCGGCGAGGCAAGCGGTGGAGTTGGCGCGCGCGAGTTGTGCGAGGCTGGTTGGGGGCAAGCCCAGAGAGATTGTGTTGACGAGTGGTGGGACGGAGGCGATTGATTTGGGGATTCGCGGCGTGCTCGCGGCGAGGCGCGGCGGTGTGGTGCCGACGCTGGTGACGAGCAAGGTGGAGCACGCGGCGATTCGGGATTTGGCGGAGGAGCTTGAGCGCACGAAGCAGGCAAGTGTGAAGTGGCTCAAGCTGACGAGTGATGGGCGGATTGATTTGGGCGGCTTGGATGTGATTGATGCGAGTTGTGGGCTGGTGGCGGTGCAATGGGCCAACAACGAGACGGGGGCGATTCAGCCGATTGGCGCGATTGCGAAGCGATGCAAGGAAGTTGGTGTGCCGCTACTGGTGGATGGAACGCAATGGGTGGGGAAGCTGCCGACAGATGTGAACAGCGTGGATGGGGTGAGTGAGGCGATTGATTTGCTGGTGGTGTCGGCGCACAAGTTTCATGGGCCGAAGGGTGTGGGATTTTTGTGGGCGAGGCAGGGCGTGCGGATGCGACCGGTGCTGCTTGGAACGCAGGAGCTTGGTCGGCGTGGGGGGACGGAGAATGTGGCGGGGATAGTTGGGATGGGGGCGGCGTGTGAGGAGGCGATTGGGTTTGTGAGTGATGCGGCGGAGCGCGAGCGTGTGCGGGAGCTGCGGGATTTGTTTGAGCGCGCGGTGTTGGAAGCGGTGCCGGATGCGCGGGTGAATGGGCCGACGGGGCGCGAGGGGGCGCGCGATGAACGGCTGTGGAACACGACGAATATTGGGTTTCCGGGGTTGGAAGCCGAGGCGTTGTTGCTGCTGCTGAGTGAGCGCGGCGTGGCGGCGAGTGCCGGGGCGGCGTGCAGCAGCGGGAGTTTGGATCCATCGCCCGTGCTGCTGGCGTTTGGCGTGCGCGAGGCGTATGCGCACGGGTCGCTGCGGTTTAGCTTGAGCAAGTGGACGACGCGCGCCGAGATGGAAGAGGCGGTGAGGATTTTGGTGGAGTGTGTGGGGCGGGTGCGGAGGAGCTCAGGGAGTGTGGGGAGAAGTGACCAGTGACGGAGTGTGTGAGTTGGTGAGGGTTGAAGCTCAGCTAGAACTTTGAGCGACTTGCGCTCGCTTCGTTCACAGCCGGCGGCGGATCATGTCCATGATGAAGGCGAAGAGGCCCAGGCCTGCGACGATGGAGCCCCATTTCCAGACGGCGATCCATGAGCTGGCTTTGGTCGTGATTTCCCAGGTTTCAACCGAGCGGGCGGCGGGAATTTCTTCGAGGCCGACTTGTTTGCCGGTGGCGTCGAGGATTTTGCCGGATTCGACGTCCCATTTTTTCACTTCCAGAGCGGCGGGGTCAAAGTGCAGGCGTTGATCGAGGTCGGCGGGATTGACGTCGAGGGCGGTGACGGTCCAGGTGGTGACTTTGTCGGTTGTGCTGGTGGTTTTGTCGGCGGCTTCCGTCGTCGTGGTTTCACACTCGATGATGCGTGAGGGCAGGGCGATGGTGACGTCGCCGACTTGCACGGGGGATGCGTCGGCGAAGGTGAGGTTCCAGGTGGACTCGTTGATGTCGATGGTCAAGCCGGCGAGTTCGCCTGCGCGGGTTGCGTTCAAGTTGAATGCGAACTTGGGTGACGCGAGTGTGATGTTGTCGCAACTCATGCGACCGGTTGTGAAGGTGTGTTTGTCGTCGGCACTCGCGTGCTGCGTGAGCTGGTTGAGCATGGGCCACGGTGCGAGCATGGCCCAGCGCGGCGGGACGGTGTTCCACAGATCGGTTTCGGTGTTTTCAATGTAGCTGTCGCGGCCTACGCGGCTGGTGCGAGAGGTGCTGCCGTCGAAGTAGAGGAAGGAGAAGGGGCGATTGGGGTAGAGTTTGCCGTCTTCGGAGCGGTAGCGGGCGAAGGCGATGCGCTTTTGGTTGTCGAGGGTGAGGAGGATTCGCTCGGGCTTGCCGGTGTCGCCAGCGGGGGTGTCGAGCGTGAGGGCGAGGCTGGTGATGCGCGAGGAGCGATCAAGCAGCGAGGTGAAGGCGGCGGGGGTTTGCGCGAGGGCGGTGGTGGCGAGTGAGGTTGCCAGTCCGGCGCAGAGGATGGGGAATGCAAGGTTCATACCGCGTTATCGACGCGGTTTGCTGGTGAGTTTGGTGGGGTTGGCGGGAGGGGATGGGTTCGCGTGATGCGGATGCGGCCTGCGGGGAGTTCAAGTTCGGTTCGCGCAGAAGATGCGCCGATGTGGGTGATTGCCGGGAGTTGGGTGCGGGTGGTGTTGGGGACGCGAGGCTGCTCGTGTGGCGTTTGACGCATACCTTCGCAGACTGTGGTGCAGCGAGGGCTGCGGCGCAGGGGCGGTGGCGTTGAGATTGCAAATCGCAGAGGCGATGCTATCAGTTTTTTGACCACGCGAGGAATCTGATGATGCGTGCAGGTCGTGCAGCCGGTGTGCGTGTAATTCCGTCGGTCGCAGCGTTTTTGCTGGCGGCGTGCGGACAGGCTTTCGCACAACAATCTCCATCGGGCGGGCAGCCGTTTGATGTCAATTCGGTGCGGCCCGGGCAACCTGGGTTACAGCGTGTGACGGCGGCGGCGACGAGCGCGCTGGGGCGAACTGAGGCGGCGGCTGAGCAGGGGCCCAGCTATAAGGTCTCGCGATTTCTGATTGAGTATCGCACGGAGCATCCGCAGCATCCGGCAATTGATGGCGTGATGAATGCGCCGGTGCAATTGTCGCAAGGACCGGATGGGTACCTCGCGCCGCGAGCGGGTGAGCCGACTTCGACGGTGCGGCTGGCGGACATCATGCCGGCGAACCCGGGGGTGTTTAGTCAGGCGGCACTGAGTGTTGTTGCGAAGGGAATTGTGGAGCAATTGCAGCGGCAGGGGCTGGCGAGCATCATCGTGCAGTTGCATCCGGATGATATTGATAGCGAAACGGGCGCGGATAAGCGGCCCAGCCAAGATGGCGATTTGCGAATGATTGTGTGGACGGGTGAAGTGGGCAGCGTGCGCTCGGTGGCGGTTGGGGAGCGACTGGAGAATCGCATCGCGAAGGGGACGACCACGCGCGTTGATAGCAATGATGCGGCACACACGCGCATTCGCGAGCAAAGCCCGGTGAAGGCTGGCGAACTGGTGAGCAAGGGCGCCATCGATGACTACGTGTACCGGCTGAATCGGCATCCGGGCCGGCGCGTGGATGTGAGCGTGGCGCCCGGTGAGCAGGAGGGACAAGTTGCGCTCGATTACCTGATCAACGAAGCCAAGCCTTGGACGATTTATGCTCAGGCGAGCAACACGGGCACGGAAAACACCAACGACTGGCGTTACCGCGTGGGGTTCAGTCATAACCAGCTCACGGGCAATGACGACATTCTGCGGGTGGATGCATTCACGGCGGGTGTTGATGAAGCCAACGGCATTCAAGGCAGCTACGACTTTCCGCTGCGGAGCGATGTGCTGCGGCTGAAGGTTTTTGGCGGCTACAGCGAGTATGACGCGAGCGATGTGGGTGCGTCGGGCGAAGCATTTTCGGGACAGAATTACAATGTGGGAGCCGAGCTGGCTTACACGGCGTATCAGAATGGCCGATTCTTCCTGGATGGGATTTTTGGTGCACGGTACAACAGCGTGCAGGTGACCAACGACCTGTTTCTGGAGCGCGGCGAAGAGCAGTACTTCACGCCTTTCATTGGCGCGCGGGCGGAGCGCGTGACGGATGTGAGCGAGACGTTTGCGAGCCTGACATTTGAGTGGATGGCGTCCAACATCTCGGGCGTGAACCTGGCTGACTTGAACAGCTTGGGACGGCCCGGCGCTGATGAAGAGTGGCAGATCATCCGCTTTGATGGCTATCACAGTTTTTACTTGGAGCCGCTGTTTAGCGATGTGTACAAGGGCAAGGGCGACAAGGGTCGCAAGACGCTGGCGCATGAAATCGCCTTGTCGGCTCGCGGGCAGTACGCGTTCAACACGCGGCTGATTCCTAACGAGCAGGACGTGATCGGCGGTTTCTTCAGCGTTCGCGGCTATCCCGAGAGCGTGGTGGCGGGCGACAGTTCGCTGGTCGGCACGCTTGAATACCGCTTCCACTATCCGCGCACGTTTGCCATCAGCGATCCGGGGACACTCAACGGCCGCGACTACAACAGGCTCGCGAGCTTCCTCGGCAAAGATTTCCGGTACGCCCCGCAAGAGGCGTTTGGACGAGCCGACTGGGACCTGATCTTCAAGGGCTTTGTCGATGCTGGCACGGTACTGGTGTCGGGATCAACTCCCGGTGAAGACAACTACACACTGATTGGCACGGGTGTTGGCGCTGAACTGCAAGTAAAGCGCAATCTCGTGGCGCGTCTGGACTGGGGCTTGGCCCTGACTGACGTGGACGACCCGGCCAACCGCGTGGACAGCGGCGACAACCGATTCCACTTCCTGCTGACGTTGTTGTATTGAGATTTGAAGTGCCAGAGTGCTGAGTGCGAAGTTGAGAATTTGCGGCTGATTGGCCGCTGAGATATGGAGTTTGCTCATGACGCGTATGGATGTGCTTGCGCGGTCGCCGTTTTCAGTCAGCAAGGTTTCGGTTTGTAAGTTCTCCGTCACCATGGCTCTGGTGGTTGCGGCGGGGTGCGCTGCACCGGCGCTGGGCGGGCCCGAGGGCGAGCAGGTGCGGCAGGGCTCGGTGCGCTTCACGCGGGACGGCGCGGGCAACACGGTGATTCATGCGAGTGATCGCTCGATAATCAACTATCGCTCGTTCAACATCGGCAGCAACGAATCGGTGCGATTTGTGCAGCCTGACAGTTCGAGCCGGGTGCTGAATCGCATTACGAGTGCGGCACCCACGCGGATTGATGGCAGCTTGACGTCCAACGGTCGCGTGTACATCGTCAATCCGGCGGGCGTGGTCTTTGGGCGCAGCTCGGTGATCAACGTCAACGGGTTGTTCGCGGCTGCGGGCAAGATGAGCGACAGTGATTTCAATCGCGGCATTGATCGCGTGACCAATATGACGGGGCTGGTGAGCAATGAAGGCCTAATTCGCGTGGATCAAGGCGGCAGCGTGCAACTGGCGGGCGGGCAAGTTGCCAACATGGGCACGATTGTCGCGCCGCAGGGCACGGTGGCGATGGCGGCGGGGACGGATGTTGTCTTTACAAGCCGAAACGATGTGATGCATGTGCGCGTGGAAGGGCCTGCGCAAGGTGACGCGAATACGGCTGCGGTGACGAACACGGGAACGATTGAAGCGCGGCGCGGCATGGTGACGATGGCGGCGGGCGATGTGTATGGCCTTGCGATTCGCACCACGGGCAAGGTGACGGCGCGCGATACAACGATTGCGGGCAGTGGCAGTGGGCGCGTGCTGGTTGAAGGCACGATTGATGGGGCGAACCAGGCGGGCGAGCGAACTGGTGGCGCGAATGCCGATTGGACGAATCGGTTTAGTCGGGCGAATGTGACCAGTAGCAACAAGGGCGGCACGATCACGATCACGGGCGAGACGGTGGGCCTGTTTGGTGCAACGCTGGATGTCAGCGGCACGGCGGCGGGCGGACAAGTTCGCATTGGTGGCGACGTGACCGGCTCGGCACTTGCTGGGGGACTGCGCAACAGCACCGTCACGGTTGCTGACAGCGCGACGACGATTCGGGCCGATGCCACGCAGCGTGGCGATGGCGGCAGCGTGGTGATCTGGTCTGACGACACGACGCGCACGGCGGCGGCGATTTCGGCAAAGGGTGGACAAACCGGCGGCGACGGCGGCTTTATTGAAACCAGCGGCAAGCAGTACTTGGCGGTGGATGGCTCGCGCATCGAGGCGAGTGCATCGCGCGGTGATGCTGGCACGTGGCTGCTTGATCCGCGGAACGTGAACATCACGACGGGCACGACGAACACCCCGGTGAGTGGCACGGACCCGGGGGTTTTCACGCCCAGCGCGGATGATTCGGAGATTGCGGCGGCGGACATTACCAGCCGGCTCAACAGCGGCACGAGTGTGACGGTCAACACAGGCAGCAACGGCATTCAGGCGGGTGATATTCGCATTCAGGCCGACATCGTGCGCAACGCGGCCAGTGGCAGCCCCACGCTGCGGCTGGAAGCGGCGAATGACATTGTGCTGGAGAGTGGCAGGCGGATTGAAGCTATCGGCGGCGGCTCGCTGAATGTTGAGATGCTTGCCAATCGCGGGGGCGGCAGTGATCTTGATCCGGAATCGGGCTCGATCTGGTTGCAGTCAAACTCGAGCATTGAAACGCGAGGCGGCAACATTCTGCTCGCGGGCGGCGATGTGCTGACGCCGGATTTGGCTGATCCGACGAGCGGGGGTTACGCGAGTGCGCTGCGAAGCAGTGCGGCCAGAGGCAGCTCCGCGAACCCCATCGGTGTGCGGCTTGAAGGCACAACCGTTGACGCGGGCACGGGCAGTGTGACGGTGCGAGGCGTGGGTGCTGACAACATCGATGGCGGCGTGGGCGTGCGCATTGCGGGAACGGTGCTGGGCACTACGGTGCGCATTGATGGTTTGGGCGGCCAGGCACTTGGCGGCGGCGTGGGCACTGGCAACTACGGCATCTTGGTTGATGGCGCGAGCGGCACGGTGATTTCCAACGGCCTTGTCGCGATGCAAGGCACGGGCGGCATCAGCAATGAAAACGACGCAGTAGGTGTGCTGATTCGCAACGGCAGTGTGGTGGGACAGAACGCGGGCAACTCGCAAACTGTTTCGATCTTCGGCATTGGCGGAAGTGGTGCTGGCTCGCGCAATCACGGTGTTTCGCTTGAAGGTCTGGGGCAGGTCCGCCACGCAGGTACGGGCGGCATCACAGTTCGCGGCAATGGCGAAGGCAGCGGCGGAAGCAGCCACGGCATTACGACGGCCACTGATGACACTGCGTTCCGCGCGGAACTTGCGAGTGCTTCGGCGATTTCGCTCACGGGTTTGTCGAGCACAGCCGCGAGCAGTTACGGCGTGCTGATTTCAGGCAATAGCGCGGGCGCGGATGTGCTCGCGGGAAGTTCGACGGCGGCTCGCGCGGTGAGCATCACGGGCGAAGCACGCGGCAACTTCAATCGCGGCGTGGGCCTGAGCAGCAATGCACGCGTGCAAGGCACCGGCGTGAGCGTGACGGCGTTCAATCGCGATGGCACATCCAACGGCGATCAATTGACGGGCATTGGCGCCAACGCAGGCAGCCTCGATGCACGCTCGGGCAACTTGGCTCTCACGCTTGATTCCATCGGCGTCGAAACTGTGCAACTGCTGGGCACGGGCAACTTGCAAGTGCGTGCTCGCGATGGTGTGGACCTGCACCTAGGCGACACAACGGGCGGACTTGATTTCAGTTACGCCGAGATCGACAACATCGCGACGGGTACCAACGGTTTCAACACTGTCACGTTCAACGGCGGCACATCGGACCTGTTTGTTGATACGGTGGATTTCTCGAGCAAGTCCTACGACGTCACGCTGGCGGGCAGCGAAGTCAACATCGACAATCTTGTCACGGGCCTGACTGATCAAGTGCTCACGCTTGAAGCTCTGAGCATTGGTCAGCAAACTGGCCGGCTGGTCAGTGGCCAATTGGTGCTGGGTGGCAACGGGCAGTATCGCCTCAACGATGCTGGCAACGACATCGGCACGGTTGCGGGCAATCCGGTGGGTGAGATCAGCCTGAGTGATAGCAATGGATTTACGGTTGGCACCATTGGCTCGCGCAATGGACTGTCGAGTGCGCAGAACAACATTTCCTTGCGGGCTGACACCAACGCGGTGACGCTGAGTGGGCCGATTTCAGGTCGAATCGTGAACTTTAATAGTGCGGTGCTGCTGGGCGTGCCGGTTGTGGGCGTGACGGCAACGACATCCACGACGTTCAACGGCACCATCGACAGCATCGCTGGACAGAATCACAGTTTGCAGATTACTTCGCCCGCGACGCGGTTCAATGGCGTCATCGGCGGCATTCAAAAGATCGGCCTGCTTGAAACTGACGCGGCGGGCACGACCACGATTGCAACCAGCGCGATTACCGCGGCGGGCGATGTGATCTTTGGCGATAATGTCGTGCTCGCGAGCAATCTCACGATCAATGGCGATGCGGCGATCAACTTCCTGGGCAATGTTGACAGTGACACAACCGCACGCGCGCTGACGCTCAACGCGGGCGATAGTGCCAGCGACTTCCGCGCCAGCTTTGAGGGCGATGTCGGTTCGACCAATGCTCTGGCGAGCATCACGACAGTTGGTGACACGATTGCAGCACTCGGTGGGAGTGTGCGGACGACTGGTACGCAGACGTACGCGGGCCGAGTCATTCTGATTGGTGATACGAACATCACTGCCAACGGCGTGACGTTCAATCAGCTTGATTCTGACGAAACGCAGCGTGATCTGGTTGTGAACGCTGGGGGCGGCACGGTTAACTTCCTGCAAGACGTGGGCCTGATGGGTCAGGTGCGATCGCTCGACATCACTGGCGGCATCATCAACGTCGGCGATACGTTCATCAGCAACGGCCAGCGCTTCGCGGGCCTCACGAACATCAACGGCGACGTCTTCAGCGCGAGCGGCATCATCGACTTCCGCAATGAAGTTCGCATCACAGGCAACTCGACTGTTCGCAACGCGGGGACGGCTTCCGACAACGATGTTTTCTTCCGCGGCATCGTGAACAGCTCGGGCGGCAGCTTTGATTTGAACGCGCGAGCTGGCAGCGATGTGCTGTTTGAAGACGCTGTGGGTTTGAGCAGTGTGTCGGGTCTCTCGGCTATTCGCAATCTCACGGTGCAGGGCACGTCGATTGGTCTGCGTGCGGTTCGCACGGCTGCGAGCCAGACGTACACCGGCGCGACGACCTTCAATGGCAACTTGACGGCAACGGGGCAAGGCAACATTCTGGTTGACGGCACGGGTCTGCTGCGCGACGACTTGACCGTGACCACCAGCGCGGGTGATGTGACCTTCGGCGGCACGCTGAGCAGCGAAGATGGTGATTCGCAGACCACTGGCAACCAGTTCTTTGATCTGATTGTCAACACGGGTGGCAGCGGCACCACGCGATTCAGCGATGTGAACACCATCGCGACGATTACGACCAATGCCGACGGCACGACGGTGCTTGCGGGCCGGGTGGTGCGCACGACTGGTGATCAACTCTTTAATGATGCTGTACGGCTGAGCGCGAACACGGTGATTGAAGCCAACGACGTGACCTTCCAGCGCACGCTCGACAGCGACTTCACGACCAGTGCCCGCAATCTTTCCATCATTACCACAGGAACCACTACGGATACCGGCGAGACGATTTTCGCCGGCGTTGTGGGCGGCATCGCTCGCTTGGGCACGCTTGCAACCAGCGACGCGACGACCACTGCGGGCGCGACGTTGCTTGGCGCGAACATCAATACGCTTCGCAATATCACGTTTGGCAACGCGGTTCGCGTGGGTGCGAGCAATGTGACGGTTGATGCCTCGGGCGGCACGATTTTCTTCCGCCGCACGCTGGATGCGGATACGTCGGTGACTGATCCGAGCCTCACGCTGCTGAGCGTGGCGCCGGGCGGATTGAGTGCTCCCAACTTCCGATTCGGCGGCAGCGTTGGTGCGACTCGCCGGTTTGGTTCGCTCAGTATTGGTGCTGATCGCGGCTCGGCAACCAGCGCGTCGATTGTCTTTACTGACAGCTTTGATCAAGATGGTCGCATCACTGCCAGCACGGTTGCTCCGGCTGATGCGTTCTCGATCAACGTTGGCGGCGGCGGGTTGCAAGTTGGTCGCAATCAACGCATCACCACGCTGGGTGCACTCACGATTACCAGCAGCGGCGCGGTGACGGTTGGTGATATCAATACGCTGGGCAACTTGTCGATCACGGGCAGCGCAATCAACATTCGTCGGCGCGAGCGAGGTTCGGTGCTGAATCGCTCGCAGGAACTTGTGTCTGACGCGGGTACCGAAATCATCGCTGGCGGCACCGCAACGTTTAGTCGCAGGCCTGTCTTCCAAGGGACCGGCGTTGATCCGACATTCTCGATTGGCTCAGGCACGCCCGATGCTGATCTTGCGGGCTTTATTTTCCGTACGGCCCGGCCGCCCGTTACCTCGGCGTTGTTCGTGGATGCGTCCAACAGCACGTTCATACTGCCACTTGATTTGGCTGGCACCGGCGCAAGCGCGACCAACATCACGACGGCTGTGCGTGACGGCATAACGGTGATTGGGGAACCTGCTGAGCCGCCGCTGGCTTTGCCGACGGCGAGCGAACTGGCGATGTTGAATGAGCTTGGCATTCAGACGCGAGCTTCGACGATCGAAGAAATTGTCGATGGTTTGTCGGGTCGCAAGTTCATTGATCAGTTGCCGGTTGCGGGCATTGCCAGCAGCGGGGCACAACTGACGCGCGTGAGCACGCTCTCGGCGCAGCGTGCGGTCAACGCATATCGCTCGCTGATGCTTGTGCCCGTGACGGATGAAGCTGGCTTGCCCATGACGGACGAAGCGGGCAACGTGCAGTATGCATCGCGTGCGGATGCGGTGCGGCGCGTGCTGGAAGAGAGCTGGAATCGCTACGCGGCTCGCGTTCCCAAGCCCACGGGCGAAGGTTGGCGTGCGTTCTTGGATACGCAAGGCACGACAGGTCTCGCGGAAGATCGCGATGCACTCGCGCTGCTGGGTGAGATTCGCACGACGCTGGACGCAATTGACGATCTGGGTCTGGCACCCGATGCAGTCGCTGGACCCAAGGCACGCATCGTCGGCAGCCTGAAGCCTGGCGTGATTGCGAGTGAGCAGGATTTCCTGGATGCGGTCTACGGCTTCGGTCGCGTTGCCACGCGATAAGTTCGACGACTGGTCTGGTGGACGCTTGGTCTGAGGGACGCGTGGATCGTCTTCTTTGTTGGACAGATTCAGCTTCGTCAGCGCAGCGTCAATCGCGGAGATTGCGCAGACAACATTGAGCCCTTCACGCAGTTCTTTGAGTGTTGCATCAGGCCATGACGGCAATCGATACCACTCTCAACCAAAGCGCGAATGGATCATGCGCTGTTCCGCACTGCACCTGAATCAGAACCGCTCTAGCAGCTCATTTTGATTTCGCACGGGCTAAAAGCCCGTGCCACCCGAGAACAGCTTGTGTCACTTCATCACTGCGGGCGTAGCAGCGAATAGCTTTGTGGTGCGCGGGGGATGATGATGAGCAAGCGGCGTTCGCCTTGGCTGGGGAGGCTCAAAATGTCGGTGAGGAGGGCGTCGCCGAAGGTTGGGAGGCTTTCGGCGGTGGGCAGGGCGGGGCCGGCTTCTTCGGCGTCTATCACGAGCGGGTCGATGGCGGGCGACTGGGTTGTCGCGGTAGCGTCGGTGGGTGCGTCGTCGGATTTGGCGGCGGTGTTGCGGCGCGATTTGGGTGGCGGGGGTGGCGGCGGAACGGACGGCTTTTCGGTATCGGTGCGCGCGAGCGCGGGTTTGCTGGGGGCGGGGGCGCGGGCGGGGAAGATGACGAGGGCTTCACCGGGTTGCAGCGTGGTTTCGAAAATCAATCGCGCGAGGATGACGCCTTGGGCTTCGGGGGAGTTGTCAATGGCTTCGAGGCTGGTGCGGCGCGGGCGCGTGAGTGACAAGACTTGCGGCGTGAGTTCGACTTGTACGGCGGCGGGCAGGTTGGTGGTTTGAACAGAAGCTGGTGTGGTGACGGCGGGCACGGGCCAGGCGCGGATGAGTAGGCGCGTGGCGGCGTTGCGCAGCGGCATGGTGTCGGCGCCGAGGCGCAGTGTGTCGTAGGCGGTGGCGTTGCCGCGGAGGGCTTCGGAGCGTTGTGAACTGAAGGCGAGCAGTTGCTGCTGGGGCTGGGTGGTGAAGGTCATGGACTTGCTGAGGGCGAGCAAGTCGGCTTGGCGAACGCGGGCGATGAGCATGCCGTTTTGCTGCCAGGCTTCGAGGGTTCGCGGGGCGACGGCGGGGAGCGGGGGAGAGTCGGCGGAAGGATTGAGCGTGATGAGTGGGGCGAGGGCGGCGGAGTTGTCGAGGGTCCAGGTGATGAGTTGCAGGCCGGTGCCGTCAGCGGCGGGGATGGCTTGCGTTGATGATGAGGAATCGGATTGCGGGTCTCGGGGTTCGCGCGCGGCGCAGGCGCACAGAGCTGCACATGCGGTGAGCATGAGAAGCGTGGTGAGCGACTGCGTCACGAAACGAAATGACCGGCGCGGGCGGGGCATGTTGGGTTTGGTCTCTACGGCGCAGGCGGCGTCCAGCCATCTTCGCTGGGGGTCATGTCGTTGATGCGGTCAATGAGTCGGCGGAGGACGCCGAACTTGTGCTTGGTGTGGGTGAAGACCAGTCGCGGCAGATCGAGGTTATCTTCTTCGCCTTCGACGGGGCCGCGCTGGGTCATGCCGCCTTGCTTGATGAGCACGGCGTATTCGTGCTCGAGGCGTTGCACGTCGTAATCGTGCAGAGGCTTTTTGAGGCGGATGACAAACTCGTCGCGGACGTAACGTGAACTGTGATAGTTCTTGTAGAACTTGAGGACGTGCGCGACGGCGTCGGCGGGGTCTTTGGCGAGGTAATACAGCGCGGTGTCTTCGGGGCTGATCCATCCGCGGCTGAGCAGTTGGCTCTTGGCCCATTGGTGCCAGGTGCTCCAGTAGTCGCCGCCTTTGCCTTCGACGCAGACGATGGGCATGGGAGTGCTGCGGCCAGTCTGGACGAGCGTGAGGGTTTCGTAGGCTTCGTCGAGGGTGCCGAAGCCGCCTGGGAAAAGCGCGACCGCTTCGGCTTGACTCACGAACATGAGTTTGCGCGTGAAGAAGTAGCGGAAGTGGATGAGTTTTTCGTCGCCGGCGATGATGTCGTTGGCGTTGGTTTCGAAGGGGAGGCGAATGGAGACGCCGAAGCTGGCGGCGCGACCTGGGCCGACGTGGCCGGCCTTCATGATGCCCATGCCTGCGCCGGTGATTGCCATCCAACCTGCGTCGGCCATGAGCTTGCTGAAGTCGACGCAAGCGGTGAAGTCGGGGTGGCCTTCGGGAGTGCGGGCGGAGCCGAAGATGGTGATTTTGTGCGGCTTTTTGTACTTGCCGAAGATCTTGTAGGCGTAACGCATTTCCTTGTAGCTGTTGACCATCAGCTTCATTTCGCCAAAGTCGCGGTTGTCGTTGACGAGGCGCAGGCTGGTCTGCATCATGTCGCGGACGAGGCGCATTTTGGCGTCGTTGGGATCGCCGCCCATTTTTTCGATGAGGGCGTCGATGGTCTCGACGATTGCGGGATCGTCAACGCGTTTGTGCGCAGGCTGCTGGTCAAGAGCCTCAGCGGCGTGAAGGGCTTGGGGTTCGAGGGGGCGTTCGTTGAGGGCCATGCGAAACTCTCCGGGGGCGAACGGTATGCGAAGGGAACGGCGCAGAGAGAGGAGTCGAACGTCGGGTCACCTCACGGTCGCAAAGCTTGTGTTTGCATTGCCTTATGACACTTGAAGATGTTCGCCGAGATTTCGCTTGCGTTTGTGTGTGTGTGAGTGTAACTTCTGAATATGGGGACAAGAGTTTTCCTGTGTACTGCATTGGTGTGTCTGCTTGTGGCGTTGACTGGCTGCTCCGCCAGCCCGCGCATGTACGCCATTCCCACACATATCGACTTCGACGTGGCGACAGGCCAATGGTCGGTCATCACGTCTGGGGAAGGGACGAGGGAACAACTCCCAGACTGGGTCGGGGTGTATTCGATCTGGCAGGGGGAACGGTGCGAAGGCGTGCGCTTCGTGCCAAAGACTGTTGGATTTGAACGGATGGTCGTCAGTTGGCAGCGCTGGCCGGGCCGGCAAATCACGGATTCCACACAGGTACTCGAGGTGCCAGACTCAATTCAATTCTTCCATGATTCCTGGCACATCGCTTTTGCGGACAAGAGAGTGTCGGCGACAGACGCAGAAATCCGCAATGCGATCGGATGTCTCTGGATGCGGGTACCGCTGCACGGTGTGGGAAAGCAATACGAAGACAGGGGTTCGGGGATCAAGAATCAAGCAATGGAGCGGTGAACACAACTGGAGAATCGCGATGTGTCGTTTTATGAAGAAATCCGTTGCACTAGCAATCTTGCTCTACGTTCCATTCTCAGCATCTGCACGCGCTCAGTCAGGGCTCGATGCTTCAGTGTGCTCCGTGCCAGTCGAGGTTGTGATATCGGAAGCCACCCGCATTCCGGAGCTGACGACTCGCGCCATTGCATGCACGCCCTTCCGCACGCTTCAACCCGGCCTTCCGCGCGAAATCCCGGTCTTTACCCAGCACGCCGACGGCTCTCGGACCCCGGGGTGCGCTTCTGCAACACCGGCACCCAGCTAATTCCCGTCCCCTCGTGCCCCTATCCCGATCGAATTGTTCTTGGTCCGGACGGAAATTGGAGCATCGAGCAGGCGTATTGGTCGATTGTGTGCGGAAGTGGCATGGAGCCTGATGCGTGTCACCAGATTTTAGGATCGCGCGACGCGACACTGACTGTGGCGCTCGAACCCACGCTGCAATATCAACAGCCCGTCGTGCCGTGCTTCACTCCAAGAGCGCTGTCGATCAACTTTGAATATTTTCACGCGGGGGCACCGGCGGGGCTCTGCGAACAGTGCGTCCGCGCGGCAATCAATCGAGCGATTCGGCAGTATGAACAGATGATGCCCAGCGAAGAGTTTGTCACATCGTTGGAGATTCGCTGGGCAAACTTGTCCGGAAGCACTTTGATGCAGACGCACGTGAGTCAAAATGTGCGCAACTGGAGCTCCAATGCCAACCCTTTCGGCGTGAAACAGAATCTGATGTTTTTTTCCGTCGGCCCCGATAGCGACCCGCAGGAAGACTTGATGCTTGATGCGTTGCCGCTCGGCACGCAAGTGCCCTATCAAGTCGGCATCAACACAGTGCGCAACACCTCGAGTCTCCTTGTCCCTAATTCGTTGGTCAATAAGTGGTATGGCGCAGTCGAACCAAATCCAATTCTGATCGAGATCGACAGTTCGCTGACTCCCATCGGTGCCGCATGGGACGTTGACTCTTGGTTAGGAAGTGTCGATGCCAATGCTTATGACTTTGAGTCGACAATGATCCATGAGATTGGGCACGCGCTGGGGTTCTCCAGCTACTTGGAGACTGCACAGGCAAGTGGTGCGCAGTTCAATTTCTTGACAGTCTGGGATGTTTTTAGGTTTGAGACTGCGACAGTGCCGATTGATGAAACGGAGTTTCAGAACGCCGCTCGCAATCTTCGGCCGTCACAACCCGCTGTTGGCTGTACAGCGCTCAACTCCAACGTGTTTTGTTTTGACCTCGCACAGGGAGACGTTGCTGGTGGCGACGGTGAGCAAGCTTCGCACTGGAAAGATCGGCTCACTTCCGATGCTGGCTACATCGGAATCATGGATAGCTTTCAAGGCATTGGCGAATTCAAGATGAAGGACGGCAAATACCTGCAAGACGCCGATATCCGGGCCTTCGACTTGATGGGTTACGAGATCAACCTCGACGGCGTCACTCCGGGCGTACAACCAATTGCAAATCCGACACCCGCGGCCGGCGCGACGGTGCCCGCTGGTGCACTCGCTGTGTCGTGGGATGCGGCGAACTTCGCGACCTCGTATGACATCTACGTGGATTGCAGTGCGTGTTTTGTGTCGTACGTTCAGCGCGATATCACGGGGACATCACACACGATCCCCGCCGGTATTCTGCAGGACGGTGCGTACACCATTGTCATCACTGCACGCAATTGGCGAGGCTTCGCTTCGACGTCCATCAATGTGACGGTCGGTGTGGCGTGTGATTCGATCGACTTCAATCGCAACGAAGTTTTCCCAGAAGATCAGGACGTGATTGATTTCTTCAACGTGCTTGCGGGTGGACCTTGTCCTTACGCCGAGCCTTGCGACATTGATTTCAACAACAATACCGTGTTCCCAGAAGATCAAGATGTCATCGATTTCTTCAACGTCTTGGCGGGTAACGAATGCTAGTTGAACTTATTGTGGGTTGATTGGCGCGATGGCGGGTGGTTCGTCTTGGCGGCGACGGCGTTGTTCGGCGGGGACGGCTTGTTCCATGGCGTCGAGTTTGCGGCGGTCTTCGAGCTTGTTGCCGAAGAGGGTGGCGAAGGCGTCGCGGGTGCCGGTGAAGGATTCGTTTTTGACTTCGGGGCTGTCGATGGGGCCTCGGACGCGGGTTGTCAGGAGTTCTTCGCGCAGGCCTTCGATGACGCTGGTGAGGACGGGGATGCGTGAGCGATTGCCGGCTTTGAAGCGCAGGTCGAGGTTAAGGTCGGGCCAGGTTGCGGTGCCGACGCCGTAGAGGCCGACGCTTTTGCTGCTGATGGCGAGTTGTTCGAAGTTGATGGTGGGACCTGAGACGTAGAAGTCGGCGAAGGCGTAGTCGAGGGTTTCGGAAGTTGGAAGCTGGAGATTGGTGACGCGCACGAGCGGGACGAGGGCGGGGAGGCTGAGGACTTCGCCGCCGCGGATGGTGAAGGTGCCTCGGCCTTGGCGGCCTTGGTCGCGACCGGTTGAACCAGTGAGCGTGAAGCTGCCTGAGAGGACGCCGCGTGAGTCGTCGTTGGCGAGTTCACTTGCGGGCTCTGGAACCGTCGAAGGCAGTTTGTCGGTGGGTTTGTTGCGGGAGCGCAGGTCACTCAGGACTGTTGCGAATCGCACGCCGCTGGCGTTGGTGGCGATTTCGAAGGTGCGGGGCGGGACTTCTCCCACGGTGGGCAGTGGCGCGCCGATGCGGACTTTGCCGGCGATGCGGCCGCCGTGAACGCGAGCGGAGAAGCTGGGGATGAGGACTTCGCCGTTGGCGCTGGCGGTGAGATCGATGCGGGCGTCGGTCATTTGCACGGCGGCAGCGCGGACGTGCTGAAGCAGCGCGGTCATGGTGACGTCGCTGCCTTGGCCGTCGATGTATTCGTAGCTGTAGTCGAGGGCGCCGGTGGCTTCGCGCATGGAGACGCCAAGTTCGGCGGAGGCGTTTTGGAGGAGGATAGAGCCGAAGGTGGAGAGG
Source organism: Phycisphaerae bacterium (assembly GCA_014192545.1). GTDB lineage: Bacteria > Planctomycetota > Phycisphaerae > Phycisphaerales > UBA1924 > BJHL01. Next base: position 410,534 of record BJHL01000001.1, read on the forward strand.
CGCTGAACTTCGCCCGTGCTGGAGAAATTGGCGGTGACGGGGGCGTTTTGGATGGAGAGGCCGCCTGGCACGCGGACGTCAAGCTCGGTGATGGCGGCGGCGACGGCGCTGGGGAGAATGGCGCGGAAACTGGGCGTGAGCGAGTCGGCTTGCAGCGACATCGTGGCGTCGAGACTGGTTTGCGCGTTGGGCGTGTCGCCGTCTTTGCTCCATGCGGCGTCGGCGGCGAGGGTCCAGTCGTTGGTGGTGAGTTGGAGGCCTTCGACTTTGCCGCCTCGATTGCCGAGGAGATGGATGGTGCCAGCGACGGTGTCGAAGGTGATGGGTTCATCTTCGGCGACGAGTGATAAGGACTTGGGGGTGATGGTGCCGGTGACGGCGGTGGTTGTGGTGTTGGTGCCGAGAGAGGAAACTTGTACGTCGGCGTCGAACAAGCCGCTGACTTGTTTGGATGTGAGTTCGTCGGCGATCCAGGCTTGGCCAGCGTCGCGCAGCACAGCGTGGAGCTGGGGGCTGGAGAAATCGAGTTGGGCGGCGGTGACGGTTGTTTCGCCGGAGGTTCGCTCGCCGGTTTGTGAGAATTGCAGGGTGCTGCGCACGCGGGCGGCAGCTTCGGCGATGGTGGTTGAGCCGGACATTTCGACGCGTGAGCCGATGCTATCGAACTGGACGAGCACCGTTGCGTCGTTATTGCCCGCGTCATCGGGGTTGATGGCGAATTGCTCGCCCGCGTAGGTGATGATGGCGGTGCGGGGCTTGGTGATGTTGACGGTGCCGGCGGGCTGGGTGTTGTCTTTCCACGAGACGTGGGTGGTTACGTCGGCGAGGCCTTGGGGGTTGTGTTTCCTGCGGACGTCGGCGATCTGTCCCGCGGCTGAGGCGGCGAAGACGCGGACGATGTCTTCAACGTGTGCGCCAACGTCAAGGGCGGGGGCGGCGATGTCGATGATGGTTTGGCACAACGTGCCGTCGCGAGGGACGGTGCTATCGAGAGTTGTTCGCACACGTGAGACTGCGCCGCCCGCGAGGTTGGCTTGGCTGATGTCGGCCTCGGCGATGACGCTGACGTGTTCGCGCTGCACGCGAACGGTGGCGGTTGCGTTCTGCATCGCGACGCGTTTGGAGCCTGATTCGTCGGCGGGGCTGAGGGAACCTTCGTACCACGCGCGGATGTCGTAATTGGTGGTGCCAGCGTCGGTGAGTCGGAGAGTTGCGCTTGCTTTGACTTGGCCGGCAGGGTTGAGCGGCGAGAGCCAGTTGCTGAGGGGTTGCTTGCTGCCTTCGGCGCCCACGCTTGGCAAAGCGAATAGCAGCAGGTCGTCGACAGGGAGGTTTTTGGCGGTGGCGTCAACATCGGGAATGAAGTCGCCGCCTGATTTGCGGATGCGTTCAAAGTCGACGAGTGCGCCGATGGCGATTTCGCCGCCTCGCAGGCCTGTGTAGGTGCCGCCTGTGACGGTGGCGACGTTGTTGGCTTGGACGATTTTGACGTCCTTGGCGCGCATGGGGTAGGGCAGGACGTTGAGCAGCACGCCGACATCGGGCAGGGCGATGTTGACTTCGTCGAACCACTCGCCTTGTGGGCCGAATTCGCGCCAGATGCGCACGGCAACATCGAGCTTGCCCGCGAGATCGAAGACGGGTTTGGCGATGACGTTGCGAGCGTCGCGAGCTTGCGGGCTGTTGCCTTGACCGGCGCGCTCGAAGGCGGCGAGTTCGCGAAGGGCGGTGTCGTGCGTGGATTGGGGGACGACCAGACCAGCGGCGATGAGGCGTTGATACTGCTCTTGCGAGAAGAGCTGGGGCATGACTTCTTCGAGGCCGCGAGCGAACATGGCGGCGTCGAGGCGTTCATCGACAGGGATGCCTAGCGCGCGAACATTGATTTCGACTTTGGCGTCGTCGGTTGGGGGGACGAAGCTGCCGGTTGCGCTGATGGTTGCGCCGCTGGGAGAGGTGCCCGTGATGTCGTCGAAGCGGACGGATTGATCGTCGAAGACGACGGTGCCGCGGATGTTTTTCCACTGATACGGAAACTTGTGGAAGGCGGCGGTGAGGCCGTTGAGTTTGAACGCGCCGCTGACGGCGAGGGCGGGTTTGGGTTCTTGAGTGGTGACTGCGCCGCGTGAGATGGTGACGGTTGCGTCGACGGAACCTTGCGGGTCAGAGAAGTCTCGCAAGCGGCGACGGACCAGGCCCGGGGCGAATTTGAGAATCGCGGGTTGGCGCTGGATGACGACGTTGTTGCTGGTGAGAGTCATCGTCCACGCCGAGTCGGGGCTGGGGCCTTGGCTGATGAATTTGACTTCGTACGGGAGCTGCTCAAGCTGGCCGCGAAGTTCGCCGCTGACGCCGGCGTTGGTGAGGCGAATGACGCCTGTGGTGCCGGCCATGCGAAGGCGTTTGCCTTTTTCAGAATCGGGGACGGGAAGAGGTTTGCCGTCGGCGGTTTCGTCGGGCTGCACGTCGACGGGCAGGTTGAGGGCGACGTTGTCGAGGGCGAGTTGGCCTTCCCAGGTTCCCGCGAAGAGGTAGGTCAGGGTGGCTTCGGGAACTTTGCCTTCGAGGGCGGTTTGGCGGAAGAGTTCGCGCGTGGCAGTGGGCGTGCTTTCGGGCGTGAGGGCTGTCAGGTCGAGCCCTTGCAGGGCGACGGAGACGCCTTCGTTCCAGACGCGGCCGCGCACGATGAGTGCGTCGCCTGTGGTGTTGTCTTGGCGGAAACTCAGGACACTGGCGTTACCTTCGGCGGTTTGCTCGACCTGGCCCGAGACGTTCATTTGTTTGAGGATGGTGTAGGTGCCGGTGGCGGACTGGTGCTCGCCGACTTCGATGATGCCTTGTTGGACGCGGAGGTCGGGGATTTTGAAAGTTTCACCGAGTTTGGGGGCGGGCGTGCCGGGGGCGGGTTTGGGGCCGGTTTGTTTGGAGAGAGAACTGGCGAGGACGCCCACGTTGACGGCGCCATCGTCGATGGCGCGGCTGATGCGAAGGGTGGGACGGTCAAGCACGGCGCGGTTGACCCAGGGGTTGCCGGCGATGGTTTTGGCGAGATCGACCTCAGCGTCGATTTGCTCGACGCGAAAAAACTCGCCGGCTTGGCCTTTGACGCTTGGTGAGCGGACGCTGACGCCGCGCATGGTAACGCTGCCACCTAGGGTCACGCGGACACTGGTGGCGGAGACGTCGGCACCGATGGCTTTGCCGATTGCGCCGGTGACGACCAGACGGGTGACGAAGGAATCTGTGAGCAGCCAGTAGCCACCGCCAGCGAGTGCGACGGCTGAGAGAAGCCAGATAAGCCATCGGCGTTTGCGGCGGGGCTTGGTGGAGCTGGCGGAAGGTGTGGTGCCTTTGGGGCCCATCGGTCAGTATATGTGGGAGTTTCGGCGAGTTGGCGGTGGCGGATGGAAGGGGCGGGCCTATCAATAGTGATGCAGATTTCACGAGCCGCTCACGCCAAGGTCAATCTCATGCTCAGCGTGGGGAACGCACTGCCTGCCGAACACGCCAAGGCGGGGTATCACCCGATCCTGTCGTGGTTTCATGCCATTGCGTTGCATGACACGTTGACGCTGGCTCGTGCGGCGGGTGCGAGCCGGTATGACATCGTGTGGGCGGAGGATGCGCCGCGGATGAGTTTGATTGATTGGCCTTTGGAAAAGGACTTGGCGGTGCGGGCGCACAAGGCGCTCGAAGCAAAGGTCGGCAAGGCGCTGCCGGTGACGATGCGGCTGGAGAAACGCATACCGGTGGGCGGGGGATTGGGCGGCGGAAGCAGCGATGCGGCGGCGGCACTGCTGGCAACGCGCGAGTTGTATGAGCTTGACGTGAGTGATGAAGCGCTGCGCGAGATTGCGATGACGCTGGGGAGTGATGTGGCGTTCTTTGTGGATACGGGAGTTGCGGAGGATGTGGAAGAGGGCGGGGAAGAGGACGAGGGCGATGCCGAGCGTGGTCATGCGCCGGGTGCTGCGATTGTGGGCGGGCTGGGTGAAGAGATTGAGCGTATTGCGGCGTTGGATGATGCGCTGATTGTGATTGTGCCGGAGTTTGGGTGCGCGACGGGCGAGGTGTACAAGGCGTTTGACGAACTGCGAGCGAAGGAGACGCGCGCGTATGAGATTGAGCGGGCACTTGCGGGCAACAAGGGTCGCGAGCGATTGACGGGGCCGCGCGAGACGATGGTGAAGGGACGGGTGGAGCGGGCGATGAAGGCTGGCAGGCTGGATACGGATGACTTGTTCAATGATTTGGACAAGCCGGCGTTCATGGCTGAGCCGCGGCTGGGGAAACTGAACACCACGCTGAGCAGCATTTGTCGCACGCCCGCGCATGTGACGGGATCGGGAAGTTGTTTGTTTGTGGTGCCAGAGCCGAAAAAGGTGGAATGGACGTTTGGCCGGGTTACGAAAGCAATTGAAGCGGTGCAGGCTGACGTTGGCCCTTGCGTCGCGATTTTGACCCGTCTTATCTGACTGTGTTGGTCTGGCTGTGGTAGTCTGGCTTGTTTGTCTGGCATCGTCGGCGTTACGACGGTCGGGCGTGCGCCAATACTTGTTCGCGTTTTCTTCGTCACTTCGTCACTTCGTCACTTTCTCTCTATGCCTACCAAACCATTCATCGGCATCGACCTCGGCGGCACCAACATGCAGATTGGTGTTGTGTCACCAGACTTCAAGCTCATTGGTCAAGCCAAGCGCAAGACTAAGGCGGACGAGGGCTTTGACAGGGTGGTTGATCGCGTGATTGAAGGCATTGGCGAAGCGTGCATGGCGGCGCAGCTTACGCCGCAGCAGCTTGGGGGCGTTGGTATTGGCGCCCCGGGCGTGATTGAGCCGACCAAGGGCGTGGTGGTTGAAGCGGTGAACCTGCGATGGAATGATGCGCCGCTGGCTGATGCGGTGAGCAAGCGCCTGGGCAAGACAAGGGTTGTTGTTGACAACGATGTGAACGTGGCGGTGTACGGCGAGTACAAACTTGGTGCGGCCAAGGGCAGCAAGCACATGATGGGGCTGTGGATTGGCACAGGCATCGGCGGCGGGCTGGTGCTGGATGGCAAACTGCACTACGGGCACTTCTTGAGCGCGGGTGAGATTGGGCACACGATTCTGTTTCCGTTTCATCCGCTGGGATCGCGCACGTTGGAGAGCAACGCGAGCCGGACGAATGTGAGCAATCGCGTGATCAAGCTCATCAACAGCAATTACAAGAGCAAGCTGACCAGCGAACTTGGCGCGGACCCGGAAAAGTGGGGCAAGGAAGTCAAGAGCAAGCTGCTGGCGCAGCACTACCGCGGCGGAACGAATGAAGATGCGCTGGTGATTGAAGTTGTTGATGACGCGGCGGACATGGTGGCGGTGGCGGTGGCGAACGCCGTGACGCTGCTGAGCCTGGAGAAGGTTGTGCTGGGCGGCGGACTGACCGAAGCGTGCGGCAAGCCGTTTGTGGATCGCGTGGCGAAGCAGGCGCGCGAGCTGATTTTCCCGCGGAATATCGCCGATCGCGTGGAGATTGTGGCGAGCAAGCTGGAGGACGCAGCGGGCATCTTTGGTGCGGCGATGCTGGCGATTGAAGCGGTTGAGAAGAAGTGATTGCGGCAGGATGAGAGTTCGGACATGTAGGGGCGTGTACGGGGGCGTCGTGTTCGTGCCGCGTGTCACCGATGTGCGAATCCGGCATCGGACCTATCTATGCAAACATATCTCGTCACTGGCGGCAATCGTGGCATCGGTCTGGCACTTGTTCGTGAGCTCGCGTCGCGCGGGCACAAGGTGATCGCGACGGTGCGCGATAGCAGCAAGGTTGCGGATGTTGCGAAACTCGGCGCAACGGTGCATGTGCTGGAAGCTGACAAGCCAGAGAGCATCGCAGCGTTGGCGAAGACGCTGGCGGGCGTGCCCATTGATGTGCTGATCAACAACGCGGGCGTGAGTGATGAAGATCGCGTGGTGGGCACGCTGAACATGGAAGCGTTTGAGCGCGTGTTTCGCACGAACACGTTCGCGCCCGCGCTGATTGCGCAGGCGCTGCTGCCGAATCTGCGCGCGGGTACTCGCAAGCAGGTGCTCAACATTTCAAGCCAGCTTGGCAGCATCGCAAGTGCGAATGCGGGGTTTAGTTACGCGTATAACGCGAGCAAAGCTGCGCTGAACATGATCACGGCTCGGCTCGCGAAGGACCTGGCGAAGGAAGGCTTCACGGTCGTGAGCTTTTGCCCGGGCTGGAACAAGACGGACATGGGCGGGCCCGATGCTGTGCTCGATCCGGCGGTGAGTATGAAGCAGTTGCTGGATGTGGCGGAGAAGCTGACGACGGCGAGTAATGGGGCGTATTTGCATTATCACGGCGAGCCGATTGCGTGGTGAGGGCGAGGGGGGAGGGAAACGGAGAACAGAGAATGGAGAAAAGTGAACGGAAAACGCGGCGGGGGCTGATTCTGTTCTCTGCTCTCTGTTCTCTGCTCTCCGTTCTCCGTTCTCCGTTCTCCGTTCTCCTGCCACCTACGACCGATTCCCCGCGCTCTTGATCCGGCTCACCATGCCCTGCGTGCGCACCTGCACGCCTTTGAGCATGCTGCTGAGGGCATCGCGGTTGGGGGCGTAGTCCATGGCGGTGTTGAGGGCGACCCATTCTTTGACGACGAGATCGGCGAGGGCTTTGGTGAAGCTTTGCATGCCTTCTTCGTTTTGGCCGACGATCATGGGCAGTGCGCTGTCGTCGCCTTCGCGGATTTTTTCGCGCACGGTGGAGGTGCCCAGCAGGACTTCGCACGCGGGGACGACGCCGAAACCGGTTTCGGGAAGGGCGGGCAGCAGTCGCTGGGCGAGCACGCCTCGCAGGGTGTTGCTGAGGGCGTGACGCAGGAAGCCGTGTTCGTGGCTGGGGAAGAACTCAAGAATGCGGCTGAAAGCTTGCATGGTGTCGGCGGTGTGCATGGTGCTGAAGACGAGGTGGCCTGTTTCAGCCGCTTGCACAGCGGCGAGCACGGTTGCGTGATCTCGCAGTTCGCCAATGAAAATCACGTCAGGGTCTTCGCGCACGATGTATCGCAACGCGTTGGAAAAATCGGGCACGTCGATGCCGATTTCGCGCTGGCTGACGATGCTCTTCTTGGGCGTGAAGCGATACTCGACGGGGTCTTCGACGGTGATGATGTGCTCGGCGCGGGTTTGGTTGATGTGTTCCATCATCGCGGCCAGCGTGCTGCTCTTGCCGCTGCCGGTTACGCCCACGACGAGGATGAGGCCCTCGGTGGTTTCGTCGATGAGTTGGCTGTAGACAGGCGGGACGTGCAACTCGGCGTAGTTGGGAATCTCGGCCTTCACGCGGCGAATCGCGGCGTGCGTGTGGCCGCCTGAACGGAACATGTTGACGCGGAAACGATCGCCGTCTTTGAGGTGCGTGGCAAAGTCGAGGCTGCCTTGAGCTTCGTACTTGCTCTTGAGCACTTCAGGAACGATCGGATCAAGCAAGTGATCGGCTTCGTCTTCCGTCAGCGGCTCGACGGCGATGCTGCGCAGCAAGCCGTTGATGCGGTACGTTGGCGGAATGCCGACTTTGAGGTGAAGGTCGCTGGCGCCGTATTTCTTCATGCCTGCGAGCAGGCGATGAATGGAAACGTGCTGCTGGGGAATGGGGCCGCCGGTTGAAGCGTTGATATCGACGTCCATGGGAGAACTCCTGGGACTAGGAGAGTTTACCACGGGGTGCAAGGGGATGGGAGCGGAATATGCAACCGCTTCTTTCTCATCCTCGCAAAGCAGCTGGTGCTCGCTCGTGATGCAATGCGTAGTTCGCACGCCTCTTTCGTGTTTAGTGCTGCCAAAGTCAGACCTACGAAACACAGAGACCGAAGACCGCATCAACCTTGTGGCGTTCTCGGAAATCGCCAGGCGCAGAAGGCTACAACAACACCCGCAACTGCAGCCATGGCAATCATGCCATCGTAGTTCATTTGCGAGCGAGTTTCTGCTACTCGGTCAGACGCGACACCAACGATCGGTTGATTTGCGACAGACTCTTGTCCAGAGACTAATTCGTTGATCGGTTGAGAAGTGGAGCGCTTCAGTTGCTCGATTTCTTTTTGAGCTTCCTGGTACTGTATATTCTTTTTTGCTTCGTCATGCAAGAACCAGATGGCGACGCCGATGCTAACTGTCAAAGCGATCGCCTTTCCGAGCGGACCAAAGTCATCTTCTGTTTTGCCAGCCATGAGTTGGCTCCCTCTCAGCTTCATATTCGTTGCGGAGTCCCCAGAATAATGCAATTATGGTAGACCGGGAGCGATCAGCGGGCATCATGAGTTGGCCACGGGAGTGCTTCGAGTTACCCGTTTCGAACAACCAATGTCGCAACTCGCGCCAAGTTGCAAAGCTGCGTGACGAGGCGGGCAGCATCATCCTCTCAATACCGTGAGACTTGTCTTCGCTCACAGAGCCAAGCGTAATGGCACGGTGCTTTGGAGTTTTTCCATCACTCGATGGCTCGCTTCTCCCGTCCTGCGTCCCTCCGTCTTCCTCTGCGTTCGATGTCTTTCCTAGTAAGTGCACAGTTTGCGTGAAACTTCCTCGCATTCACCCGCGACCAAGGTTCTCTCGCGAGATCATCAGCTCCAGCGTGCCCACCACGATGTCGATGTCTTTCTGCGTCATGTCGTTGAAGAAGGGCAGGGCGATGGTGCGGTTGCTGACGCTTTCGGCGATGGGGAACATGCCGGGGCGGAAGCCCAGTTCGCGGAAGTGGGTTTGCAGGTGGATGCAGGGGAAGTAGTCGCTGGCGCCGATGTCGTGGGCGCGCAGGCCGCGGATGATGCGGTCGCGTTCGTCGGACGTGTATGACGGCGCGAGGCGCACGACATACACAAACCAGCTCATGTTGACGTCGTCTTCAACGGTTGGCAGCACCAGGTCTTTGTGGCCGCCTAGTCGCTCCATGTACCAGCGGCTGACGCGCTGGCGCTTGGCGATCATTTCATCAAGGCGGCGCATTTGTGCCACGCCCAGAGCGGCGTTGATCTCGCTCATGCGATAGTTGTAACCAAGGCGCTCGTGCCGCAGCCAACTGCCGGTGGCCGTGCCGCCGTGAGTTGGTTCGGCGGCTTTGGGTGCGCTCCAGCCCAAGGGCCGGCCTTGGTTGCGCAGGCTGCGACACATATCGGCGAAGCGTGCGTCGTCGGTGACGATGAGGCCACCTTCGCCCGTGGTGATTTGTTTGTTGGGATAGAAACCAAAGACGCCGCAGCGACCAAAGTGGCCAGCGGGTCGGCCCTTGAGCGTGGCGCCAAGTGCTTCGCAGCAGTCTTCGATCATCGGCAGTTCGTGGCGAGCGGCGATGGCGGTGTATTGGTCGAAGTACGCCGGATTGCCGAAGGTTTCGACGGCGAGAATGGCTTTCGTGCGTTTGCCGATAGCGGCTTCGACCTTTGCCGGGTCCATGTTGAGCGTCCGCGGGCAGATGTCAACGAAGACGGGCGTCGCGCCGGTCATCAGGATGCAATTCGCGCTGGCGATGAAGGAGAAGGGAGTCGTAATGACTTCGTCACCTGGTCCGATGCCCAGGCCCAGCATGCACATGTGCAAGCCGCTGGTGCCGCTGTTGACGGCGATGCCGTGATGGCACCCCACGCGAGCCGCGACGGCGGCTTCGAATTGTTCAACGACGGGGCCGATGGAGAGACGACCAGAGCGCAGGGTGCGCAGGACGAGTTCTTCTTCGAGTGCGGTGATGTCAGGCCGCGAGAGGGGAATTTCGTTGGGCGAAGTCATGGGAGGAGTATCGACCAAACATGCACAGAACCGGCAAAAGCGCGAGCGACCAGTTGTTTCTCCGGCAACTCGGTTGTCTGTGTGCGGAATGATCTCGTATGTGAGAAGATTTGGCTGTCATTGAATGGACTGTTCCCCGCAAACGAGGACGTGATTGATTTCTATAACGTGGTGGCGGGGGGATCTTGCCGAGTCGGCCACCTCAGTTCGAGAGCATTGGTGTCAACGCTGACGAATCGAGCATTCCAAGATTCGTGCGTGTGTACGGTTGTCGATAAACGTCCCCGCTTATCTCATCACTTTTCGGCATTTGTGAGCACTCGCGGTGTCGCAATCGGGCAGAAGCGACCTACGCTGCTTTCCCCGGCTCTCCCCCGGGGTGTCGGCACAACTCGCCTGTTTCAATGTGTTTGGAAAGAACCTCCCGCAGATGGACGCGGGCTTTCCTGCGGATGCGACAGGCCGTGCGAGGCTGTGAACTTGGCTTGTGCCTTGGCGGCACGTGCCAGGTGGTGCAGGCGTCTTGCTTGTGCCCGGACATTTGAAAGGACCGCCCCATGAGCTTCGATGCCGTCGTCCACGCCCAGGCCATTGAACTCTGTCGTCTTTCCCTTGATATGTGTGCTGCTGCTGGCTCGGGTCACCCCACCAGTTCGGCGAGCATCGCGCACCTCACCACCGTGCTCATGTTCAACACGATGCGTTGGAGCCCCGACCACCCCGACTACCCCACCAGCGATCGCCTGGTGCTCAGCGAAGGTCACGCGGTGCCCGCGATCTACGCGGCGTGTGCGAAGTTGGGCGTGATGGTTGGCAAAGACCCCAACAAGCGGCGCAAGCTCGCCGTTGAAGACCTCAAGACGCTGCGCATGGGCAATAGCGTGCTTGATGGCCACCCCAACCCCATGGAAGGTTTCCCCTTCTTTGACGCCGCAACCGGCAGTCTGGGCATGGGCCTTTCCATCGCGGCGGGCCTTGGTGAAGCAGCCCGGCTTGATGGTCTTGACAAGCGCATCTACTGCATCATCGGCGATGGCGAAAGCCGCGAAGGTCAGATCGCCGAAGCACTCGATTACATCGTTGATCGCAAGCTGCGCAACGTGCTGCCCATCTTCAACTGCAACGAGTACGGTCAGGCCGATCGCGTGAGCGGCCAGCAATCCATCGAAGTGCTGGTGCCCAAGCTCGAGGCGTATGGCTTTGAGGTGCGCGTGGTTGATGGCCACCAGCCCAACCAGATCAAGAGCGCGTTTGACGCGTTTGTCGAAAATAGCCAGAAATCCAGCGGCAAACCCATGGCCGTAGTTGCAAAGACGGTGAAGGGTTGGGGCAGCCCCAGCCTGCACGGCGGCGGCTGGCACGGCAAGCCCCCCACTGGCGACCAACTCAAGAAAGCGATCACCGAGCTTGAAGCCGTTCGCGTGCAGCTCACGAGTTCGCTGACCAACGCCGACTCGTTCACCATTCAGCCGCCCCCGCAAGCGCCCGAGCGCGACTACGCGACGGCGGATATCCCCGCGCTTGATGAAGCGATGAAGAAGCAGGACATGGGCTCGCTGTACAACAGCGGCAACCTCGCCACGCGCCGCGCGTATGGCATCGCTCTGCGTGAACTGTGCAAGAGCAACCCCAACGTGGTTGTCCTCGACGCTGATGTCTCCAACAGCACTTTTGCCGAAACGGTTCGCAAAGATGCGACCATCGCCAGCAAGTTCATGGAGTGCAAAATCGCTGAGCAGAACATGGTCAGCGTCGCGGCGGGCTTGTCGGCAGCGGGCAAAGTGCCGTTTGTCAGCACGTTCAGCAAGTTCTTCGCCCGTGCGTACGACCAGATCGAAATGGCAATCTACAGCGGGGCCAATCTGAAATTGGTTGGCAGCCACAGCGGCATCACCCTCGCCGCCGACGGCCCCAGCCAAATGAGCCTGCCCGACGTTAGCTGGTTCCGCAGCTTCAGCACGATGAAGGACCATCGCGGCAACCCCGGCTGCTACGTGCTGCAACCAAGTGACGCGCACGCCGCGTACTCACTCGCGCAAGTGATGGCCGAGTACGAAGGTGTTTGCTACATGCGGACGCTTCGCGCCGACACCGAGTTCATCTACAGCAAGGACGACGTGTTCAACCTGGGCGGCTTCCAGCAACTGGCCGAAGGGCGCGATATTTTGGTGTGTGCTGCGGGCTACATGGTGCACGAAGCCAACAAGGCTCTCGAAGCGCTTGATAAAGCCGGCATCAGCGCATCGCTGGTTGATTTGTACAGCTTGCCCTTTGATCGCGATGGTCTGCTCGACATCATCAACAGCAGCGGCGGTCTGGTGCTCAGCGTCGAAGACAACTTCGGCGGCGGCATCGGCAGCTCGATTGCCGACGCGATCCTCGACAGCGGCGACGGCTTCCGCCTCGAACAAATGCACGTCACACGCATTCCCAAGAGTGCCCGCACGCCCGAGGAAGTCCTGCAAATGTGCGGCCTCAACCACGAAGCAATCGCGAAGAAGGCGATGCAGATGCTGCAAGTGGTGTGAGTTTGAAGTGACGCGCACGCCGAAATCCGGTGGCACGGGCTTTTAGCCCGTGCGAACAAAGGAAAAAAAGCCGCGCTCCTGAGCGCGGCTTTTTCTTTCTCAATGCAGGGCACCCTATCTGCGTCTCTACTTTACCATCTCCGCCACGTCATACCGCCCACCTTCCACGCCCAGGCCTGTCCAGTTCATTCGGGCGTACATCAGGCGCGGGCCGGCTTCGTCGTGGAGAAGGGTGACGGCGAGTTTGTCCCCCACTACCGCGCTCACCATCGCGTGGCCGTTTTCGCGCCATGTGTCAAGCGTTGCGGGCGCGACGGCCATGATGCGGAGCGAATCAGTGCCTACGCGAATTGTGAGTTCGCAGGCTTCGTGAGCGGAGACTCGCCACGAGACCACCGCGTCGCTCTTGCAGTAGGCCGTACCGAGTTTTTCTCGCAGCCATGTTGCTGCGCGGGCATCTCTGATGGCTCGCGCGGGCACTTCCCATGCGACGACGAATGCACTGTCACGCCGGGCGGGCTGCTTGGCTGCGACGTGAAGCTGGCGGGCCTGCGAGTTGGAGCGATCAATGACACTCATCGCGCTTCCTCCTTGGCTCCAAAGCCCAGATCGGGGAATTTGCTCAGCATGGTCGCAGCGAGTTGCAGACCTTTGCCGCTGGGGCTGACAAATCGCTGGCTGAGTTTTTCGAGTGTCTCGAAAAACGCGACCATGTTGTCGATGCGTTCGCGTTGCTGTGCAGAGGCGTCCTCGCCCTTGCCCTTTTCGGCCTTTGCAGTCATGTCGCGGATTTCATACAGGCTTGCGAGCAGCGGATCAACCTCGCGGTTCATGCGTTCACGCACGATTGCGCGGAACAGCGCCCACACGTCTTGCTCGGCTTCGAAGTACTCTTTGCGGTCGCCGCGTTTGGTGACGCGCGAGACGATGTTCCAGTCAAGCAACGCACGCAGACTCATGCTTGCGTTGCCGCGACTGATTTGCAGGCGCTCCATGATGTCGTCGGTGCAGAGAGCTTGGCCACTGATGTAGAGAAGTGCATGGACTTCGGCCATGGTGCGGCTGATGCCCCACGCGCCGGCCATCTGTCCCCACACGGCGACAAAGCGATCCTGCGCTTCACGCAGGTTTTCGTTCATCGGGGAGTTGGGGACGTTGGTATCCATGACAGCAGTATCGCAAATAGCATAGCCGCTGTCCACTATGATTTTCAGAAATGATTGAAAGAAAAAGCGGAAAGTGTGAGACTGGGGATTCCGCCAGAAAAAAGCTGGGCGGTCCAGCGAACCAGTGGCTCAGCCGTGACCGCCCGCTCGGGGGGCAATAGGTATCTCTGAGTCGAGTATACCAAATCGGTCGTGGAATTGGTGATGGAAGTTCAACAATTGGTGTAAATTATTCGCAAGCTTTAAGTTTGCGCGGAATGATCGAACTGCTGTGGAAAACCGCCACCCAAAAAGAACACCGGACCCCTTGTGAGGTCCGGTGTATACGCACTGCATTGCAATCATCCGTCCGTGGATGACGTCATCGATTAGGCGCGACGACGACGAGCCGCGACCAGGCCGCCGATGCCCGCGAGAGCGAGGACGCCGGGGGTGGGAACAACGTAGTTGTAGCCCTTGGTCACGCGACCGCCGAGGCTCTGACCAGCGGGAATTTCGAGGTTCCACTGCAGGGCGCCGGCGTTATCGCCAGCACCTGCGATGGTATCGGAGTTGGAGAGATTGTTCACGGTGCCGTTAACGAGGTTGGCGAGGGGCGCAACCACGTTCGAGGTGCTGTAGGGGCCAACCTGCCAACCATCATTCAGGCGAAGGTCAGCAGACATGCTGAAGAACCGAGCCGTATCGGTGAGGCTGTTGTCGTTGCGGTAGGTGTTGACACCCGAGCCAGGCGTGTAGGTGCCGTTGTCGTCACTGAAGCTGGTGAACGACATGTCCGAGTCGGCGTAAGCGAAGAAGGACACGGGCTGGACGACGCTAGACTGGTTGAAGATGCTCCAGTTGATGGTCACCGCGCTCTGGGTCGTGCTGATTTGGTTGAGCGTGTAGGTCAGTTCGAACACGAGACGATTGGTGGTGCTGCCACCGATGGGCTCGTCGTAGCGCAGGGTCACGCTGTTGCCAGCCAGGTTGGTTTGGCCGAAGGTCTGGTTCGAGAGGGCGAATTCACGGCTGTCGCCCGCACTGCGGTACCACCACCAATTTTGGTAGAGGTAGTCGCTGGCAACGTTGGAGTTACCCGCTGACGTGTTGGTGCCGATGAAGCCGAAGTTGGCAGAGCCAGCGCCGGTGCCCGTGCGATTGGCGGTTCCGCTGATTGCGCTTTCCGAGTAGCGGAAAAGGCCATCATTGAGGGCGAATGAACTGAGGGTCTGAGCACCTGCGATGCTCTGGGCGGCCGCGAGGCCAGCAAATGCGATCAAGGCAATCTTACGAGTCATGTCTCTAACTCCTTCTCTCATGCGACCGGTAGGTCGCAATGTCCGAGTGTCATTTCGTCACACGAAACGTGTGCAACGTAGGGGAAGCATCTCGCGCGTGGATGCTGCTGCCACCAACGTTGTGTTGCGTGTGAAGAAGTGCCTCGTCAAAAGCCCCAGATCTTCTCTCCTCCCTCGGGCTGGGGGAACCCCGATGAGATATGGATAGACTATCAGAATCCGAGAAGTCTTCAAGCGTACATGAGATAAATCCGCCAACAAATCTGGAGTTGGTATCCGACTATGTTCCGAATAAACGCGAAAGTACTCACTTTTATCACCCATTTAGGCGGTCAATCTGCTGTGCAGTACCACTTCCACGCGTCTCGCACCGCGTGGCTCATGCGGCTGGCGTAGTTGGCCCGGTCACACAATGTGCTGGCGAGCAACCGCGTGCGCAGTGTGCGTCGCTCGTGAGTCAAGCGCGTTGTATCGGTCGCCAACTGGGTCGCGAGGTGCACGAACTCGTCTGGCGTCTGCGCACAAAGGTCGGAGTTTGAAACACTCGTGGCCAAAGTCAACGCGACTCGACTGACATGCGCATCACCCACGAGTGATACGACCGGTACGCCCATGAGCATCGATTCACATGTGCTGGTGGTGCCGTGATAGGGCCAAGGGTCCAAAGAAACATCGCACTGGTTGTAGGTGTCGAGGTGTGCACGTTGTCCGGGCACGTGAGTCATCCACTGGACGCGGTCATCGCCCATACCCGCATGCGCGAAACGTTTAAGGACCAGTTGCTGGGTGTTATGGTCGCGGCTGGCAGCGGCCTTGACTAGCAGCCTCGATCTTGGCACATTCGCAAGCACTCGGGACCACAGCTCGAGCGTCTGATCATTGAGTTTGTGGAGCGCATTGAAGGCTGCGAACGTCACGACGCCTTGGTTGGGACCCTCACGCATGAGTGGTGGTGTGGGGTTGATGTCGGGCGGTTCCGCTGGGGGCGTATAGCACAGAAAAGGCGCATCGATGCGCAACGGCTTTTCTGTCATGAGTGCTTCGGCACCCGGCGGATCGGTGATGGGGTCGACAAGTCGGAAGTTGATAGTCTGCAGGCCGGTGGTTGCCGGATATCCAATTGCCGTGATGATCACGGGAGCTGGCTTGAGGGCAAGCATGTGGAGGCGGTTATTGGTGGTGTGCCCAGACAGCTCAAAGAGCACGTCAATCCGATCGGCGACGATCTGATCGAAGAGTTGCTGGGGGCTCAGTTCGCCGCAGACGCGAAATGTGTGCGAAAGCTCGCGAAATCGTTGGGTGAGGGCATCACCCGCGAAGCCTGTGTAATAACTCGTGACTGAATTGCTTTCTAAGCGCAGTCCGTCGTAGAGCGCCAAGGCAAACGCCGCGACGCTGTGTTGTCGTAGGTCGGGACTGAGCACGCCGATGCGGAGAGGTCTGTCAGGATTGTCGATGCCGCGCGGATACGTGCGGGCGAGGTGGCCCAACGTGTCGTGGTAAAGCATGCCGACACGTTTGTGGGCGGCGGCCACGTGCTCGGGTTTGGCGTCAGCATCGTAGAGTAACGTCGTAGCAAGAATGCTCGCAGCGGCGATGTTGTTTGGATCGTTCCATTGTGTACTCCGCGCCCAGTCGGTAGCGGCTTTGAGACTTCCCAATTTATGCAGCGCGGCACTGTGACCTGCCGCCATGGTTGGCGAGAGCCAGCCTTCGGCTTTGGCTTTGACGCACAGATCATCGGCGCCTGCATAATTGCTAGTGTGCAGGTAGAGTTCAGTCAACTGCTCACCGATGGCGGGATTGCCAGGAAATCGCTCCATGGCCTCTTGAAGTAACACCAGCGCATCATCACGCTTGTCTGAGTATTGCAGGGCGCGGGCTTCGCACGCCCATATCTCGGGCACATCACGCGCGATGCGTTTTGCTTGTCTGGCGTAGTAGAGAGCTTGCTGGGGATTGCCAATCAGCAAGAGCGCGTGACACAAGGTTCCGTACGCAGGAATCTCGCCTGGGTGCTGCGCGAGGAATCGGCGTAGCAAATCCGCAGCCTCGGCAATACGCGATTGCTCCATGAGTGCCTTGGCTTGCAACATGCGAGCGGGCACGTTGGATGGTTGTGAGCGCATGCGGCAGGATAGTAAACGCCAAGGACGAAACAAAAGGGCCCAGCGATGAACGCCGGGCCCTTGGAAATGCAACTTCACCACTATCACGTGCTGCCGGTGGCGGCGGCTTGCTGGGGTTCACCATCGCGCGGGGTCTTGGTGAACTTTTCGACCAGCTCTTGCGGGGCTGGGCCGCTGTCGAAGTAGAGGTGCTCTTCGAGCTTGCCATCAGCGTCGGTGCGGCGCGTGACTTTGATAGTCGCCGGCGCGGTGAACGAGCCCATGAGCAAGCTTTCGCTGAGCGGGTCTTCGATGTAGGTGCCGATGGCGCGACGCAGTGGGCGAGCGCCAAAGTCGGGGTTGTAGCCTTTGTCGATGAGGAAGTCCTTCGCACCTTGATCGAGTTCGATCGCGAAGCCTTGGTGCGCCAGGCGCTTGCCAACCTTCGCAACTTCGTACTCGATGATCTGGGTGATGTCGGCCTTGTTGAGCGGGCGGAAGACGATCACGTCGTCGAGACGGTTGATGAACTCGGGGCGGAAGAACCGCTCGATTTCCTTCATCAAGACACTCTTGACGTTGTCGTAGTCCGTGCTTTCGGTGCGCTTGCCGAATCCGAAGCCTGCGCCACCCTTGATGATGTCCGAACCGAGGTTGGACGTCATGATGATGACGGTGTTCTTGAAGTCGACGTTGCGGCCGAAGCTGTCGGTCAGGCGACCTTCTTCCATGATCTGGAGGAGCATGTTGAAGACGTCGGGGTGGGCCTTTTCGACTTCGTCGAGCAGGACCACGCTGTAGGGCCGGCGGCGGATCTTCTCCGTGAGCTGGCCGCCTTCTTCGTAGCCAACGTAGCCCGGAGGTGCGCCCACCAGACGGCTGACGTTGTGCTTCTCCATGTACTCGGACATGTCCAGGTGCACGAGAGCTTCTTCGTCGCCGAAGATGAACTCAGCGAGAGCCTTGCTGAGCAGCGTCTTACCCACGCCCGAGGGGCCCAGGAAGATGAAGCTGCCCATGGGGCGCTTGGGGTCTTTGAGGCCGGCGCGAGCGCGGCGGATGGCCTTGCTGATGGCCTTGACGGCTTCGTCCTGGCTGATGACCTTCTTGTGCAGCTCGGCTTCGAGCTTCATGAGGCGAGCAGCTTCGTCCTTTTCCAGACGCTTGAGCGGCACGCCGGTCATCTTGCTGACGACTTCCGCGATGACTTCTTCATCAACAGTGCCCATGGCTTCCTGGCTCTTGGCGCGCCATTCCTTCTGGATTTCTTCCTTCTTCTTGCGAAGCTGTTCGGCGCGATCACGCAGTTCGGCGGCCTTCTCGTAGTCGGCAGCACGCACCGCTTCGTCTTTTTCGACGCTGAGGCGCTCGATGTCGGCCTCGATATCAGCAAGGTTGGGCGGCTTAGTCATGGTCTTGAGGCGAACACGCGCGCCGGCTTCGTCAATCACGTCGATTGACTTGTCGGGCTGGACGCGGCCTGTGATGTAGCGAGCGCTGAGCTCGACGGCGGCCTTGATGGCGGCTTCGGTGTAGCGAACTTTGTGGTGTTCTTCGTACTTGGCGCGCAGACCTCGCAGAATGAGGATGCTCTGCTCGCTGCTGGGCGGATCAACCGTGATGGCTTGGAAGCGGCGGGCCAACGCGGCGTCCTTCTCGATGTACTTGCGGTACTCATCGAAGGTGGTTGCGCCGATGCACTGGATTTCGCCACGTGCGAGGGCGGGCTTCAAGACGTTGGAGGCGTCGATTGCACCTTCGGCTCCGCCTGCACCAACCAGCGTGTGCAGTTCGTCGATGAAGAGCATGACGTTCTTGGCCTTGCGGACTTCGTTCATCACGGCCTTGATGCGTTCTTCGAACTGGCCGCGGTACTTGGTGCCGGCGACCATCATGGCGAGGTCGAGCACGACCAGCCGCTTCTCGCTGAGAATTTCGGGAACGTCGCCGCTCACGATTTTCTGAGCCAGACCTTCGACGATGGCCGTCTTGCCCACGCCTGCTTCGCCCAGCAGGACGGGGTTGTTCTTGGTGCGCCGGCAGAGGACCTGCACGACGCGTTCGATTTCGGTGGTGCGTCCGATGACCGGATCGAGCTGGTTTTCGCGGGCCAGTTCGGTCAAGTCGCGGCCAAAGCTATCGAGCGCAGGGGTTTGGCTGCGGCCGCGCTTGCCGGCGGGGGTTGCGCCGCCTTGTGCGCTGCTGGCGATGGGGTCTTTGGGCGCGCCGGGTTCGGGGGCGTTGCCGCCGCCGGTGTTTTCTTCGCGCTGCTCATTGCTGGCACCGAGCAGGTTGAGCACCTCTTCGCGGACTTCTTCGAGCTTGAGGCCCAGGTTCATGAGCACCTGAGCGGCGACGCCATCGTGTTCACGCAGCAAGCCAAGCAGCAAGTGCTCGGTGCCGACGTAGTTGTGGTTGAGGTTGCGGGCCTCTTCGATGGCGTACTCGATGACCTTCTTGGCGCGGGGCGTCTGGGGCAGCTTGCCCATGGTGACCATTTCTGGTCCAGCGCGCACCAGCTTCTCGACCTCGAGGCGGACCTTGCGAAGGTCAACGTCGAGATTGCGGAGAACGTTTGCGCCAACGCCGCTGCCTTCTTTCACCAGACCAAGCAGGATGTGCTCGGTGCCGATGTATTCGTGGTTGAGTCGCTGCGCCTCTTGGTTGGCGAGGGCCATCACCTTGCGGGCACGATCTGTGAAGCGTTCAAACATGGCTCTTGCTTCCTTCCTGATGGACGGTCCGACGAGCGGATCGTCATACCTATCTATACGAATCAGATGCCTTCCAAGATGGTGAGCTACACACGGGTTTTGTGCGCAAAGCAGTGATGCCCGATCACACAGTATCGGATAGCGGCAAAGGTGTATTGCAGGGAGGTTGCGGAGTGTTTGTTAGATACTGCAAATAGGACACTTAGGCGATGGGTGATTCGTGGCAGGCCCACTTGAGTGTGAGGAGCAAAATGCGATGAAATCTCACAAATCTTGTGGATGGAGGGGGTTGTGGCCCTTGGAAGCTTGGTGCCGATTTGGGTTTGGGGGGGTGGCGGGCTGCCGAGATGGCAGCGAAAAGGGGAAATTTTTGATTTGGGTCGCAACGCGGGAGGGCGGACGGCGGCAGAAAACAGCGAGAGGGGCTGCCTGGGCGACGGGGTCGGTCGCCCGTGTGGCCTTTGGCATGAAACCAGAAAGTGGTCGCGTCATATCGTTTCTGCATGACGCATACCTGTAGAGCAATTGTTTCGACTCTTCTCGCACTCGTCGGCTCATCGACGGGTGTTTTTGCACAAACGCACTTCGGCGGGCCGGGCGCGACGGAGGATTTGTGGGAAAACATGTGCGCGAGTTGCCACAGCAAGGACGGCAGCGGCGGGCCAGCGGGAACACCGACGATTTTGCTGGATGACGTGTTTGATCACGTCAAGGGTGATGAAATTGATCGGCGGTATTTCAACGCCATCAAGAAGGGCGTGCCTGGGTCTGACATGAACGCGTTTGGGGGCTCGCTGAGCGATGACAAGATTTGGTCGCTGGTGGTGCACATGCGCGAGCTGCAGCACAAGGCTTGGCGCAAGCACAATAACGTGACGCCTGACGAGAAGGCTCGCGACAGCAAGCATGTGTTTCAGACGCAGCGGCGCAACTTTCGCATCGAGAGTGTTGCGGGCTTTGACAAGGCGACGTCGGTGAAGGTGCCATGGGCGATTGCGTTTGTGCCGATGGATGCGCAGGTGGAGTCGATGCGCGGCGCGATGATTGTGAACGAGAAGCGTGGCACGATGAAGTTGCTGCTGGCGAATGGAATTTTGACCAAGGCGGTTGCGGGAATTCCCAAGGTGAGCGACCAAGGTCAGGGCGGATTGATGGATGTTGAACTGCATCCGGATTTTGCCAAAAATGGCTGGATTTATATTGCTTTCAGCGACTTTGAAGAGATGACCAGCGAGAAGGGAGAGAAGTATCGCTTGGTCGCTACCAAGGTTGTGCGCGGCAAACTGGTTGCTGATGGTGAGGGATATCGGTGGAGCGACCAAGAGACGATTTTTCAGACGCGCGATGATGCGCGGGTTGCGAATGCGAAGTATCACTTTGGGTGCAAAATTGCTTTTGATCCGCCGGTGAATGGTGGACGCAAGGGGTACGTGTACTTTGGCATCGGTGACCATGGATTCATGGAGAACGCGCAGGACCTGACACGGCACAACGGCAAGGTGCATCGCTTGCATGATGATGGCCGGGTACCCAGCGACAATCCGTTTGTGGCGCAGGCGACGAAAGAGAACAAGATCATGCCCAGCATCTGGTCATTTGGGCATCGCAATCCGCAGGGGTTGGCGTTTGACATCAATGGCGATTTGTTCGACACCGAGCACGGCCCACGCGGCGGTGATGAGTTCAACCAAGTTGTCGCAGGGGCGAATTACGGCTGGCCTGTGGTCGCGTACAGCATCAACTACGCGGATACGCCTTTCAAAACGCCATGGCCTGAACTTGATCCGGCGCTCAAGGACAAGAACATCAAACTGCCTGCGCTGCGGTGGCTGCCATCGCTGGGTGCGTGCGGGCTGGCGGGCGGCGCGGCGCTGCTTGGTGATGAACTTGATGCCGACGCGTGGAACGGCAACGATTTTTTCGCTGGCGGATTGTCGATGAATTGCGTGCGGCGTGTGCGGGTGGAGAATGGCAAGGTGACTGAGCACGAAGAAGTGGTGTACGGCTTGGGCCGCGTGCGTGATGTGGTGTGGGGACCACGCAAGACCGACGCGAGCGGCAAGATGCTGCCGCGTGATTTGTATGTGGTGCTGAACGGGCCTGATGAGATTATTCGGTTGGCGGATGCGGGCAAAGAAGTGAAGTAGCTCTGCAGATTACCTGCCGCGAAGGGCTGATTCGTGTGCCACGATCTCGATGGGCAGCACGGCTTCGGCTTGCGCTTGCGTAGTGCGATCCGTCACGGTGACTTTGAGGTTGTACCGCCCCACTGTCAGTGTGGGCGGTAGGTCCACTTGCTGAATCAAGTAGAAATCGTGACGTTTATTGCGACTTGTCTCGATCACACCGCGCGCGGGGCGGTGCCAGGCGAGCAGGTCGTCGGCGTCGTGATACAGACTCAGCGACTGCGTGAGATCGACGCTGGCTTGTTCGCTCAGGGCGACGCTGCTGAGTACCGGATCACTGTCACGCGCGGGGCGAGTCGAGAAGCCGTCGAGCTCGACGTACACGATTGCGCGCAGCGTGCGGCCTTGCACGAAGGTGCTGGTTTGATACGGCTCGAAGCGACCGAAGCCTTCGACGCGGACGCACAACGCAGTGCGCAGGATGTTGAAGCCGCTGGTGGGACGGAGGCTTTTGATGAGGTCGTTGGTGGCCCCGCGAGGGTTGGCAAGCAGGCGATCGCGAGCGGCGATGAGTGCTTGTTTGTCTTCGGTGCTCAACATCGCGAGCGGGTTGGCTGCGTCGTTCAACGTTGCGAGCACGCCGGGCTTGAGGGATTCGATGGGCAGGATGGCGGGAAGGTCAGCAATCAGCGGCTTGCCGGCTGCGTCGGTTTGACGAAGCAGAGCTGCCATTTTTGTGGCGATGTCGGTAAGTGGATCGGTGGGGGTTGGCGGAGTTGGTGTTGCGACGGTTAACGCGGATTGATCGGCGGAGACCATTGCCTGCAATCCGGTTGATGGTGCGTCGGTGGTTGTGGACGCGATTTGAGTTGCGGGTGTTTCGGTTGATGTGTTCGATGCAGGAGACCCGGCTGGTTGGGTGAGTTCGGTGAGTGCCGTGGTTGGTTCTTGGACGACTGGAGCTTCAACAACTTCGTTCACCGCCGTGACCAAACCTCGGCGCTCTGATGGAGCGTTCATCACCGCTTCGAGGTTCAGCGCGGCTTGGTTGGCCCACGCGGCTTTTTGTTCATCGCTGAGTGATGCGCTGGGTTCGATGAGTTTGATGTCGCCGCGTTTGTTGGCGCCGGGACCTTCGAGAAGTGAGGCCAAACCGGTATCGACGGGCTGCGGACGGGTGTCGGCGCGCTTGCCGCAGGCGGCAATGTTGCAACTGGCGACGAGGGTGCCCGCGAGCCAAACGGTGACCCAGGCAGCGCGGGTGGCGGCGGGTCGGCGGGTGCGCGTGTGGGGTTGGGCTTGGAGCTGGGCTTGGGACTGGGCTTGGGGCTGGGCGTGCTGAGCGAGGGCGGGAGCGATGCCATCCATGGCGAACTCCTTGTGGGGCAGATGGTTATGAACGAAGAGCGAGATCGCGGGTGCAAACTCCGTTTGGCCGCTATCCTATATATACATCGGACGGCGGTGGCTTTGGACAGCAGCGGCGGCATGTTCGGATAAAGATTGGTATATCTCGAGCGGCCGACACGACCCAGCGACTCGACATCGCGTGGCGCGCGTCCTATCGTCTTGGCCCGGCACGTGCGATTCGGTGGAATCGCGTTGTAGCCACAGCAGGTGGAAGGATTTTTCGTCATGGCACACAAGAAGGGCCAAGGCTCTACCAAGAACGGTCGCGACAGCAACCCACAATACCTGGGCATCAAGCTCTATGGTGGCGAAGTCGCTCAGCCCGGTTCCATCATCGTCCGTCAACGCGGCACCCCGATGCAAGCTGGCTTCAATGTCCGCATCGGCAAAGACGACACGCTGTACAGCGTCGCCGAAGGTGTTGTGACTTTCCAAGGTCGCAAGGTTCACGTGGTGCCGGCTGATAAGACTGCACCCTGCCCGGCGTGGCTCAAGAACTGAGTTCGCGTTTCAGGATTTTGCTTGTCTAGCTATCGAAGACCCGTGCGACGCCGTGCGGGTTTTTTCGTGGAGTGCTCGCGGCGTGCGAGATGTGCGATGTGCTGCATGCTGTTGACATCGAGGTGCGTTCGGCAATCGCAGCGGTAACGAATACAGTTTCGCATGGCGCGATTGATGTTGTCGGTGAGTGGATGCCGAGGCGTGGTTGGTGAGACGCTGTCGGCGGAAGTTGCAGCGCGATTTGCCGGCTGCTTTGGCAGCGTGCTGCGAGCGAGGAATCCGGGCAAGCGCGTGAGCGTGGTGCTGGGGCGCGACGGCCGACGCGGCGGCGAGATGATTCATGCGGCTGCAACGGCGGGACTGCTGGGAAGCGGCTGCCACGTCATTGACCTGGGCGTTGCGATGACCCCCACTGTTGCTGTGAATACCGATTGGCACGCGCGCGAATTGGCCAGCAAAGGCGAAGTTGGCGCGGGGATGGTGATTACGGCGAGTCACAATCCGCAGCAGTGGAACGGGCTGAAGTGTTTGCTGGCAGAAGGCGGCATTCATGGAGCGGCGGCGTGTGCGCCGCCGGCTTCGCTGGCCAATGAGATCATCGCGATGTTTGAACGCGGCGGCAATGCGCTGGATGGCACAACGATGTGGCAGAGTTTGGGATCGCTGCAACGCGATGATGAAGCAGCCGAGACGCATGTGGAACGCGTGCTGGCGGCGATGCAGGATTCGGGCTTGACCGACATGTCGTCGTCGATTGGTCGCGGCATTCGCGTGGCGGTTGATTGCGTGAACGCCAGCGGCAGCAAGACAGCGCCGATGTTTCTGCGGAGCATTGGTTGTGACGTGGTTGAGGTCAACACGAATCACAGCGGCGAGAAGGCTGGGCTCTTTCCGCATCCGCCTGAGCCGACGGCGGAGAACTTGAGCGGCGCGGGTGGACTATGCGACATTGTGCGCGCGCATCAGTGTCATGTGGGGTTTGCGCTTGATCCGGATGCCGACAGGCTTGCGCTCATTGATGAGCAGGGGCGGTATGTGGGCGAGGAGTACACGCTCGCGCTGAGTGCGTTGGCGCTTTTGACAGGACGCAGGCGTGATAGTCGCGAGGCGGATGTGCTGGTGACCAATCTCAGCACATCGCGCATGTTGGAAGATGTGGCGGCGAGGTTTGGGGCGCGGGTGCTGCGCACGCCGGTTGGTGAGGCGAATGTAGTTGAGGTGATGAAGCGCGAGAACGCGATTGCGGGTGGTGAAGGCAACGGCGGGACGATTTGGCCACGCGCGTGCTATGTGCGTGATTCGCTCGCGGGGATGGGGCTGGTGGTGTGGCTGCTGGCGCGCGAGCGCAAGGCGTTGAGCGCGATTGCGGCGTCGATTCCGAGTTACGCGATTGAAAAGCGCAAGGTTGACCTGGCACGCAAGGAAGATGCACAGCCGGCGATTGAGAAAATCGCGAAGGCATATGCGAACCAGCAGGTGGACCTGCGCGATGGGGCGTGGGTGAACTTCACGACCGGCGAACTGGCCGGGAAGGCGTGGCTGCATGTGCGCGCGAGCAATACGGAGCCGATTATGCGACTGATTGCGGAGGCGCCGACGGTGGCGGCGGCGCGGGGGGTGTTGGATGAGGCGGGGAGGGTGATTGGGTGAAAGGCGGAGTGACGGAGTGACGGAGTGACGGAGTGACGGAGTGAAGAGGTGAGGGGGTGCGTCGGAGGTGCCGATGTTGCGATTGGGAGTACAACGTTTATACCAAAAACAACCATGGGGCCGCGTCGTGCAGCCCCATGGTCGTCGTTCTGTCGTTCGTTCTGCTCGATCTGCGCCTCTGTGGCGGGCACCGATGCTTCACGCGCTGTGATCAACGCGAGTATGCTCGTGCTCTCGCCCTTCCTGCGGCGTTGGTTTGTCGAGCGACGCGCCCCGAAGGGCTTTGACAGGGAAGTTGGTCCTGTCGGACCAACCAAGAGGTCCCAGCATCGCTCGGGTCAGCACAAGGCCAACCGCTTACGAGCCGGGTCGGCTTCAGGCCTTCTTCTTGGCGGCCTTCTTCTTGGCCTTCTTCTTAGCAGCTTTCTTCGCCATTGATGAACTCCTTGGCTACTGATCGAGTCGCACACGGCGCGGCGCGCCGATTCCTTGCGACCCATGATGACATACAGCATATCGGAAGTTTGTGGGTTTGTGCTTGAGCAAGTGAAAAAAAATGTGAAGAAGTTGATGAGAAGAACAGTTCTTCCACAATCACACGCTGTTGATGCGCGATTCATCGACGCTTGTGACGTTCATCACGTGCGCATGCGCACTGCAATGCGTGCATCACATGCGTTGCGGTTACGTGTGATGTGTGCTGACGGCATCAAACGCTCGCACCACTCGCGCGCGGGGCGTGAAACTCGCTTGAGACGACGCGATGCGACGTGTTCGTGCATCGCGGCGTGGTTTCTGATGTTTGAAAACGCGCCGATGAACGCACTTTCACGCGCGAGATGTCGCCATCATGCGCCGATGATCGCAATCACGGCATCGTTCTCGGTCGGTGAAGCGTGTTGCTATGGGCATCGCGAGTTGCTTTCGCACCTGCTCGCTGACGCCTCGTTGCCTTCGGGTTCTCGCGTACCCTCGCCCATGGCTATCTCTGTTCGCACGTTGGCTTGTGGCATGCCCTTGGTCATTGAACGCATGGAAGGTGTCCGATCGGCTGCTCTCACGTGGCTTTTGCCCAGCGGCTGTGCCACCGATCCGGCTGGAATAGAGGGTGTTTCCACGCTGATTCAAGAGCTTTTGCTGCGTGGGTGCGGCGGGCGCAGCAGTCGCGACGATGCCGATGCGTTTGATCAGATTGGTGGCAGTCGCTCGGCGAGTGTGGGGACGTATGCGATGGTGGTTGGTGCGTCGATGCTGGGTCGAAACGTCGAGAAGACGTTGCCGCTGCTGGTGGACATGGTGCGGACACCGACGATGGATGAGGAGTCACTCGAAGCGAGCAAAGACCTGGCGATGCAGGCGATTGATAGCTTGAAGGATGATCCGCAGGAGCGGGCGATGCTCGCGGCGCGGGCTCGGCACCAGCCATCACCTATCAACCGTTCGGGTCTGGGGACCAAAGAAGGGCTCGAAGCGTGCACGCGCGAGGTTGTGATGGGCCATTGGCAGGCGCATGCGCTGCCCAAGGGGAGCATTCTCGCGTTGGCGGGTGATGTTGACGGCTCGGCGATTGAATCGCAGATGAATGCGCTGCTTGCTGGTTGGGTTGGTAGTGCGCCCACGCCCAAGATCGGGCCGGTTGGGCCGCGCGGGTACGCGCATGAGAATGATCCGAGCGCGCAGGTGCAGATCATGTGGATCGCGGATGCGCCGACGGAGGCTTCGCCTGATTCGATTCTCGAGAAGCTGCTGATCAGCGTGCTGTCGGGCGGGATGTCGGGGCGGCTGTTTAGTGAAGTGCGCGAGAAGCGCGGGTTGTGTTATGCCGTGAGCGCGGGATATCGCGGCGATAAGGACTGGGGGACGATGACGGCGTATGTGGGTACGACGCCTCAGCGCGCGCAAGAAAGCTTGGATGTGCTGCAAGCGGAGATTGATCGCATCACTTCGCCCGCGGGTGCGGTGACGGCTCAGGAGTTTCAGCGGGCCAAGATCGGGATGAAAAGCAGCTTGATCTTCAGCGGCGAAAGCTCGGGGGCGCGGGCGAGCACCATCGCGGCGGATATTCGCCGGCTTGGTCGGCCGCGGTCGCTTGACGAGATGGCGGCGGAGGTGGAAGCAGTGACGCTGGAGCAGCTCAATGCGTACGCGCAGCAGCGGCGCTGGGGGAGTGTGACGATTCAGACGATGGGGCAGCAGGGCTTGAAGGTGTGAGGGGAAGTACCGGAGTACCGGAGTACCGGAGTGTTGGAGAGCTGGAGTGCTGGAGTGACGGAGTGACGGAGTGCGAAATCGTGAACTGGTAAACTGGCTGATTGAAAACAGCCGCTGGGGAGCGGCTAAGGGACGGACTTTTTTGGGTGATTGATCCGGAACTTCGCAGGGCCTCAGGTCCGGCGTCGGGTTAGGGGCAAGTGCCGCCGGCGAGGACGTTGAAGAAGTCGATGACGTCCTGGTCTTCGGGGAAGACAAAGTTGTTGTTGAAGTCGATGTCGTTGCAAAAGAAGGTGGAGCAATCGCCGCCGGCGAGGACTTCGAAGAAGTCGACCACGTCTTGGTCTTCGGGGAAGACGTCGTTGTTGTTGAAGTCGATGTCGTCACACTGCGGGCCGGTGCAGGTGGGGCCCGCCACGGTGAAGGTGACGGCGTCGCTGGTGGCGTTGCCGCAGGGGCTGGTGAAGACGCAGCGAAGCAGATAGGTGCTGCTGCCGGCTTGCGCGCCGGGGCGGATGTTGAGGAACTGGCCGTTTGAGCCGAAGATTTCGAGCGCGCGGCCGTCGGGAGCCGTGTTCACGCCTTCGACGAGTTGGGCGAAGTTGTTGGGGCTTGACGGGCTGGCGATCTCCCACTGCTCACTGAGAGCGGACGAGCTGCTGATGGCGACGGCGAAGACCGAGCCAAATTCATTCGCGCAGGCTGAGCCATTGACGGGCTGTTGATTGATGACCGTGCCTTGCGCGAAGGAAACTTGGGCGGGCAAACTGGTGATGGTGCCGCAAGCGTTGCTGATGACGGCGCGGTAACGACCATCGCGGCCACCGCCGCAGTTGTTTTGGCCGATGCGAAGCTGAGGCTTGGCGACGCCTTCGTAGTCCCACTCGCTACCGAAACCGAAGCCCGCGCAGGCTTCGGTGAGTTCGAGCCATTGGCCCGGGTTGGCGGGGTCTTCGCGTTGCCAGGTATACGTCATGGGCCAAGTGCCCGAGGCGAAGACGTTGAGGGAGACGCCGAAGGGGGTGTATTGAATAGATACGTTGTCGCGCGGCGGCAGGGCGATGGTGGGCGCGGCGCAGGTGATGCCGGCGCTTTGCAGGTAGAGGACACCCGCGCTGCCGGCAGCAAGGCCGACATCTTGCGGTGTGCATGTGCTGCGCGCGTCGTTGAGGACGACGCCGATGGAGTTGCCGTCGGCGCTCAGGCCAGTCACGCCAGTGATTGTCACGCCGGGTTGGAGGACGGGCGAGCCCGGTGAGAGTTGCTCGAGGTAGGTATTGAGGTCGAGAGGAACGCCACCATTGATGTCGGCGCGCCAGATGAAGGGGCGGCTGACGCGATCAAAGAAGAAGATACCGAAGCTGGCGTTGCCGATGATGGTCGCGCCGTCGTCGCTGACTGCAACGGGCAAGAGACCGGCGAGCGGCTTGGTTTCGACGCCATCGAAGAAGTCGATGGGCCGGCCCAACGCGGCGGGCGTCCACGAGTCGTTGGGTTGGCGGGTCCACTTGACGAGATTGAAGTCTTCGATGCCGAAGGTGGCGGTGTTGAAGGCTTGGCCCGGTGCGCCGGCGATTGCGGTGCCTGCACCATTGACGGGATACGTGGAGGCCGATGAAGAAAGCCCGTCAATGACCGTGGGGACGCCGTTAGTCCAGACGCAGATGCGGCGACCATCGAAGGGACCGAATTCGCTTTCGATGGGGCCAAAGTCGTAGCCGGTGATGACGGTGCCGTCGTTGTTGATGCTGTCGGCGCGCGAGTCGCCGGCATTGTCGGGCAGCACCGGGAGCGTGCTGACGACACCAGTCACGGCGTCAGCGATGAACGCTTCGAGATTGCCGCAGAGGCCGTAGGCGGGGCCACCTGATTCACGCGTGAGGCCGCTGGTCCATGCGCCGCCCACGGTGTAGCGACCGTTACCGGAGACATCGCCCACGGAGTTGACGGTGGAATCGCAGCGCGTGCCGCCGAAGAAGCGGTTGGTGACAGGATCAAGCGTGCGCGGGAGTGAACCGAGGTTGGTCCAGCCGGTTGCGCTGGTCCAGCGATGGGTGATGTAGGGAATTTGGCACGGGCTGGGCGGCGGGAGCGGATCACCCAGTGTGCACGTGTCGCCTTCGATGAAGCAGTAGCCGTTGAAGCAGTTGATGTTGCCCCAGTTGGCGGTGTTGAGTTGGCCAGTTGCGAGAACGGAGAGATCGTTGGAAGCGCGGATGGGTTCGGCGGAGAAGCCCGAACCAGCGATGGCGGTGTAACCGACGCCGCGTTGCCAGGAGTAGACCTTGTACTCTTCGACTTGGGCATCGAAGAGAAGACCGACAGCGCTGTTGCCGTCGGCGGAGAGATCGCCGCCAATGAGACTATGGAGCACAAGGACTGGTTGGGCAAGGGCTGAGCCGCTGGCAAGAGCCAAGGCGGCGACGATGGAAGCAGAGAATGAGCGCATAAGAGGCCTCCGATCATTTCTCCAGATAAGTCTGGGGTGGCTCAATATACGGCAATTTGTCCATGGAGGAAGGAAATCTGGAAGATCGGGGGAGAATTTTGGGGTTGGTTGAACGGGGGAGAATTGGTCTGGCACTGCTCGGCGAGCGGGTGTTGCGGAGAGTTGGACTGAGACTGACGGTTTGCGAAGTGTCGCGTGCGTCAATTCTGGTGTGGTGGGATGTCAGTTCGTTGAATGCGTGTGAAGAAAAACAGCCGCTCGGGGCGGCTGTGGGTGTGGAACTTGGGATTGGGGAATTTGGGATTGGGGAAATTAGGATTGGGAGCAGTTGGTGGATTAATCCGGACCTTCGCAGGGCCTCAGGTCCGGCGTCGGGGTGCGCAGCAGTTGTCCTGATGTAGTTTGTTGCTCTTTGGGTTACGTCAACAACTCTTTCATCATCGGCTGGCTCTTCATGTACTTCTCGTGCACTGCGGTGTAGTGCTTGAAGTACATGGCGTCGCAGGCTTCGCTTGTCGGGAACTTTTTGCTGAAGCCGGGGACCACGACGTCGAGGGCGCTTTCGGCGGCTTTGATGAGGTGGGCCATGAGGGTGCGGGGGTCTTCGGCTCCGACGGCGACGCGGACGGTTGTGGGGCTGATGCCAGCGTCGGCGAGGGCTTGTTCGCTCATTTCGCTGTGGCTGGTGATGGCGGGGCAGAGGACCACGGTGTTGGGCTGGCCCAGGCTGACTTGGTGGCCGAAGATGGGGTCGAGGCAATCGAAGAAGCGTTCGAAGTGGAGGCGGTCGATGTTGGGGCGGGCGGATTTGGTGCCGCTGGTCTTCTTGCCTTCAAAGTCGAAAGTGAAGAGCGGGGCGGGGAAGCCTTGGAACATGACGCGCTCGCGGACACCGGCGTTTTCGTTGCCGGGTGCGGCGTTGCTTTTGACGTTGATGTCGGGGTGGCTTTGGAGGAACTCGGTGAAGGTGAGCGTGTTGACGACTTTTTGCAGCATGCGGATTTCGAGGGTGTGCATGCCGTTGATGACTTCGTAGGCTTTGTCGCTATCGAGGAACGCACCTTTGACGTAGTAGACGTTCCAGAAGAGGGTTTCGTCCCACGAGTACGTGCGCTTGGTGCCGTCGGGCGCGGTGCCCAGCATGCTGTCATGCTTGCCCATGAACATGCGTTCGTTGCGACCGATGACAACGCCTGCGGTGGTGCTGCCGTGGCCGCTGAGGTCTTTGGTGTAGCTGTGGATGATGAAGTCGGGGCGTTCGAGAATGTCGGTCTTTTGCAGCGGGCGGTGGAGGAAGGGCGTGCCGACGGTGCTGTCGCAGATGACGGTGAGGCCGCGTTTGTGGGCTTCTTTACAGATGCCGGGGACATCGAGCACGTAGCCGTGCGGGTTGCAGGGGCTTTCGATGTAGACGTAGACGTGGCGACCTTCCTTGATGCGATCGGCGTTGGCGGCGCTGACTTTGTCGAACGCGGCGAGGAAGTCTTTGACTTCATATCCATCAAAGAAGTTGACGCTGATATCGAGGTTGCTCTTCTTGGCGTACCAGTCGTGCATGAGCTGGTAGGTGCCGCCGTAGACGTTGCGGCTGGCGATGATGATGTCGCGAGCGCCGACGAGGTGGCTGAGGATGGCATCAACGGCGGCCATGCCGGAGTTGAAGTTCCAGGCGAAATACTCGTGGGCGTAGGGACCGGCTTCGATGTCAACGATGTGATTCGCGAGGCTGACGTTGGTGGGGTTGAGAAGACGCGAGTAGACCTCGAGCATCATCTCTTTGCCTTGGAAGGCTTCGTCAACCCATTCGGCACACGCGTAGATATAGGTTGCGGTGCGGGTGATGACGGGCTTGGCGCTGAAGATCGCGGTGACGTTGTCGAAGATCGGGTAAGGGCCTTTGGGCAGGCGCTGGGCAGTGCTGGGGACGAGGCTTTGGTAAGTCTTGCGGAAAGGGTGCTGCAGCGTGTCGAGCATTTTCGCGAGCTGATAACACAAGAACTTTTGTGCGGCGAAACGTTCGATGCGGTCTTTGCGAGGGAGCGATGCGAGCTCGCGAACAGTCGTGTCCCAGAGCATGCGCATGTCGGCATGGCCGCTGTAGAGATGTTGGGCGAGCATGCTGAGTCGCTGGCCGAAGTCGCTCTTGGGATCGATGCCGAAGTGCTCGAGCTGTTCGTGGGCGAGCTCGGGAATGGTGGTCGCCTGCGTGGTTTTGCGACGGGGCGAGATTTGACTTGCAAGCTCGACGTCTTTGGGACGGTTGGCGGGTGCTTTCATGTGGTTGGACGGAGCGTGCGGGGTAGTCATGGGGGAGTGTAGCGGGAGAGGGAGGGGGGTTGGTTGGGGGAGTTGTTGAGGTAGGCCCGAGAAAGCGAGTGCGGGTTGTCACGGAGAATCTACTTGTGTCACTGTGCGGCATGTACGACAGCAACGACAGTGACAGTGGAGCGGCCGACGCGGAAGAGAATGCGATAGTTCTTGCAAACAACCTGTCGAAGCTGGTCTGACTCACGCGAAGCGGGGTATCGGTCTGGAAAAACGCATAAGTTGAGAACAGCGTGTTCGATTGCTTCAAGCACACGCGCTGCTGATTCCGCAGTTGCTTCGGCGCAGAGATAGTGAGTAATGGAGTCGAGATCCTTTCGGGCGCGAGGACTGATGGCTACTCGGTAAAGCTTCATCTGGTTCCCCTCGGCGAGTTCAACTTGCCTGGCGACCAACTGACGCTTTTGATCGCTTGCGCGCGGGTTCGAGGTACTTCTTCCGGAGTTCGGCGAAGACTTCTTCGGCGGGAACACCAGGGCCGCGGTCGGCGAGCGCGAGACGGATTCGTGCGGCGATCTGCTTAGGTGTTTGTGCGATTCGGGGCGGCGGCGCGGCGACTGCTGCTTGCGGCTGTGAGACGACTAATGCCGCTTTGCCTCGCACGGTGAGCAGGATGGGCTGCTTGGTTTTCTTCAGTTGCTTGAGGTATTTTGCGGTATTGCGCTGGAAGTCGGTGAGGCTGGTGATGTTGTCGGGGTGGAACATGGGAAAAGTGTAGCATGATTTTCGCAGTGAAAAACATGTTGACAAGTAACGCCACAATAGTTAGGTCGAGATTGGGCTCTAGTTGATCGTGCCGTGACGGAGCATGTGGAGGGAGAAGGAACAGGTACGAGGGGGCATGAAGCACGATGAAGCGTCGTCACATGGCCGAGAACTCGAATGAGTTTTGTATTGAAATCGCTATTTTTCGACGGATGAGCGGTGCGCGGGCATCGTGTTTCGTGGTAAACTGACCTGTTGCCCGGCTGTCGCCGGGTGCTTCCTCCGCCGGAATTTATTCGTATGAAAGCCATCTTCTCCGCCGTTGACGGGCTCCTTCGTGGCAAGCGCACCAGCGATGTTGCGTTGCGTGACAATGCGCTGGCCTTGCCGGCTCGTGTGTTCGTGCCCGCAGCGATTATTCTGGGGGCGATTTACGGGTTCTTCATGGCGTGGTATGCCATGGCGAATAAGAGCTCGGATATCGCGCTCAAGCAGGCGGCTGCGAGCATGATCAAACTGCCGGCTTTGTTCTTGCTGACGCTGTGCGTCACGTTTCCATCGCTGTATGTGTTCAACGCGCTGGTTGGTTGCAGGCTGGGGTTGCATCCCACGCTGCGGCTGCTGGTCAGCGCGATTGTCGTCAACCTTGCGGTGTCGGCGTCGATGGGGCCGATCGTCGGGTTCTTCACGCTTTCGACCGACAGCTATGCGTTCATGGTGGTGCTCAATGTCGTGCTGCTGGCAATTGGCGGATTCATTGGACTTGGGTTCTTGTTCCGCACGTTGCGGAGGTTGGCGGCGCAAGCGGCTGAAGAAGAGTTTGATCGCGGCGAACGCAGCAACGAGGCGGTAACGGCGGCGGACCTCGCGAACTCGGGGATCAACTCAACAACCAATCCTGCTGCATGGCGGCCGCCGAGTGAGCGCGAGACGTTCATCCAGAATCGCGTTGGTAGCGCGACGATCATTTTCTGGGTGTGGGTGATTTTGTACGGCGCGGTGGGTGCGCAGATGGGCTGGCTGCTGCGGCCGTTCATTGGACACCCCAATGCACCGTTCACGCTGTTTCGGCCGCGAATTGACAACTTCTTTACGGGCGTGGGGCAGAACATCGCGGAGATGTTGAAGTAAGGGGGAGCGAAGAAGCGAGAGAGTAAAGAAGCGAAGAAAAGGGAAAGGCAACTTCGCTTCTCTCATCGCTGATTGTCTTCACCCTCCCTCGCTTTCTCGCTTTCTCGCTTGTTCGCTTCCCCCATGACTTCCACCGCCTCCAACTTTGCTCGATTGCTGAGCGAGCTCTTCGACGGCATCGCTCGTCGCGCGCATGCGTATGAGCCTTCGCTTCGCACGTTGCTGGTTGTCATCGTCATCGCGGGCGCGATGTATGGTGCGGCGATGGGTGGTTGGCGCGTGTTTGAGGGCGAGCGCTGGAAGCTCGTGCTGTTTGGTGCGATGAAGAGTCCGCTGCTGATCATGGCGACGACGGCGGTGGTGCTGCCGGGATTTTTTGTGCTCAATACGGTCGCCGGGTTGCGAGATGATTTTCGTGATGCGCTGCGGGCGATTTTGGTGGGGCAGGCGGGACTGACGATTGCGCTGGCGAGCCTCGCGCCGGTGACGCAGTTTGTTTATCTCACGGGCGTGACGCATCGATTCGCGATCTTGACCAACGCGGCGATGTTCACCGTCGCCGCGATAGTCGCGCAGCTCGTCATGCTGCGGTGGTATCGCCGACTGATTGCACGCAATCGCACGCACCTGGTCATGCTGCTGGCATGGCTGGGCATGTACGCGTTTGTGGGCATGCAGATGGGCTGGATGCTGCGGCCGTTCATTGGGCATCCGAAAATGGTGCCGACGTTTTTTCGGGAGGGTGCGTTGACGAACGCGTATGTGGTGATTGCGAAGTTGATATTTGGGTGAGCGAACGTAGGTCAGCCAGCGGGGGCATAAATCACCGAGTCGTCGTTTAGGCGAGTCTGATTTGCCGCTGTCGCAAGTTGCTTCGAGCGCACCATATCCGATATTCGTCTCGTGATGTCTGAGCGGGAGTATTCACCAATCTTTGCGCGACGGATTGTCGCTATCACTAGCTCGTATCTGGGCAATTTCTTTGCGCCCAGTGCATCTAGGATCAAACTCGGCAAGCGTTCTTGCGTATCCGGAACGAGTGACTCGGGCTGATTATTGAAGAGCGTCTTTCCAAGCCGAGCTGCGTCTTCGCTCTCTTCGTAAGCGGCTTGCTCGACGCGACTCTTGGCCATCGCATCGTTCATCACACCAAGGCCCTCAGCACTTCGGGAACCAAAAATCAGCAAATACTTTGGTGTTTTGTGCTTGTCCTTTGCCTTGATCTCTTGGGCGCAAACTTCCGCAAACCTCTTTCGGAGAAGTGACATGTAAGCCGAGTTGATTGAGTTGCATGCCGCCGGAAAGCTAGGCGACTCCTTGAACTGACTTTGCCAGATGCTGCCACCCATTACTTCATCGAGCGAATCCAGATCAAAATTATCAAGAAGCGGATCGTCTTCGATTTCTTCGTAGTCCACGACATCAACAAATCGTTTTCCGAGCGCGACGCATGCCACACGAGCGAAGGCTACCACATTAAAATTCAACAGAACCTCAATACTGTTGGACTTGCTCACTGCTCCGAAGACCCTGTCCATATCGCTCCATGACAATCCCATGTTGGTGAACGGGTCAAGGTAAAGGAAAATGCTGTGAGTCGCAATTTTTGATTCGATAGCAGGAATAACGCTCGCGAAGTCGGCGTTAATAACCTTACAAAACGATTCATATTTTTCTACATTTGCACGCAATTGGCTGGCGAGCTTTGCATCCCGCTCTACACACCAAAGTTCAACCGGCCTCGCGTTTTTGTAACTCGAGGCTCTCTCGATGAACTGACAGAGCTTGCGTGGTGACCCGTCACTGCCGTCGGCAAACTTCCCAGGGCCTGCAAACCCATCAACGAGTAAGACCGGCTTTCGCACAGTGAATATCTTTGGCAGATACGGCACAACATAATGCTCGAGAAGAGTATCTTTTCGCTTTGACCACTCTCGCTTTACATCGAAAAAATTGTGTCCAGCTTTGTGACTCACGCGATTTTCTCCTTAGGCCCTTCTCGATTGCTTGGCATCTCATTAAACTCTTTGCCACGAAGTTTCCTACCGGTGCGCTTCTTCTGCACCCCGCCCCACTGCTTGAAGAAGAAAGCCACGTTCTTCGACGCGCATTGCAGTTGAATTTGTTCAACCCATTCGCGTTCCATGGGCCTCGCACCGGGGCCGCTTTCGCCGCCGACGATGACCCAATGAATTCCGTCTAGAGGCAGTTTGGAAATGGGTCCGAGCAATGGCTCGCATGAGAGAAAGCGAATCTTCGCGGGCACTTCAACAAGCGAGCGGATGCGGTGGGTGTACAGCGCGTTCTCGACCGACGTGCCCATCCAGATGTTGTCGGCCCAATCGAGTTTGTCGGCGAGTTCGGCGGTACGTTCCGGACGTTTGGTCAGCACCTGAAAGTCATGTTGTGGGCATCGACGCATGACATCGAAGACTCGCTTGATGAAATCAAGCGGCACATCCTTGTGAAACAGGTCGCTCATGGAGTTGACGAAGATGAGCCGCGGCTTGCGCCAGCGAGTGGGAACTTCCAGCGCCTTCTCGTCGAGATTGATCTTTCCGGCAAAGACAGGCCGGCCGTCCTTTGCTCGCTTTGCCGTGCCGATGTACTTTGCGCAGCCGCTTGATTCGCCTATGACTTGCAACCGCAAAGCCATTCGTGCGGCGTAGCAGTTAAGGCAGCCCGGCGAAATGGGCGTACAGCCTGCAACTGGATTCCAGGTGGCCTGCGTCCATTCGATGGTTGATCCCTGAGCCATCTGACCCTCCAGTATATCAAACAAAACACAAACTGCGAGTTCGGATTCTTGGATAGTATCGGAAATAAACGCTGAATTGCAGCAATTCTCAACTCGGGCACGACCGGCTCCACGCTGTCTTCCGCCGCGCCTTGCCCGGGGTGGGTTTCGCGCCAATACTTCAGGCCCTGCATTTCGCGGTGGGCGGCTGGAAGGCCGTTGGTGGATGTTGACGTTTCGGGCTCTCGCTTCCGCGCGGGCTCTTTTGAGGTGGATCATGCCGAATGTGTGCCCTCTGACTGGTAAGAAGACTTCTCGCGGCATGAAGCGCGCCTGGCGCGGTCAAGCGGTTGCCAAGGGCGGCTTCGGCCTCAAGCCCACGGGCATCACTCGCCGGAGCTTCAAGCCCAACCTGCAAGCGGTGGTTGCGGTGATGGACGGCAAGCAGACGCGCGTTCGCGTGTCGACCAAGGCCATCCGCACGGGGATGGTGGTGAAGGCGCTGAAGCGCAAGTACGGGTATACGCGTCAGCAGAAGGCTGCGGCGAACTAAAGCTCATGTGATTCAACAGAACCCACGGATTTGGTCCGTGGGTTTTTTGCTTTTGCCGATCGTGATGGAATCCTGCCGCCCCGGAGGGGCGGCCCACCTAACAATCAATTATGAACCGCAAATGCGACCACTGCGACCGCGAAGCGACGGTTCACGAAGTTACCGTGCGGAACGGCGTGAAGATCGAGCGCCATTTGTGCGAGGAATGCGCGCATGCGAGCGGGATTTCAATCCAGCCGCAGAAGCCGATTGATGAGCTCATCAAGCATTTTGTCGTAGCGCAGGGATTGACGCCTGTGGTGCCACCTGCGGCGCAGCCAGCAAGGGCGAATGCGTGTCCGACGTGCAAGACGACGTTCGCAGAGTTCAAGCAGCATGGGTTGCTTGGATGTGCGGATTGCTATCGCGCGTTTGAAGGGCAGTTGTTGCCGCTGCTGGAACGGGCGCATGAGGGTGGGCAGACGCACGTGGGCAAGCTGCCCAAGCGGGCGATGAGTGAAGTGGGTGAAGAAGCGGTGCGTGAAGCGGCGGCGCGCGTGGCGGAAGAACGCGAGCAGCGTGTGCGGATGATTCGCGCGGAGCTTGATCAAGCAGTGAAGGACGAGCGATACGAGATGGCGGCGAAGCTGCGCGACCAACTGAGGAAGATCGAACTGCGCGAGTCGCAGGCGATGCAAACTGATGCAGCGAACGAAGGCGGTGCAGCGTGAGCGAGCAACCGTCTGATGTACCTTCGCAGCAGCCTGAGGGCGAGAAGCCGCAGCCGGCTCAGCCAGCACTCGAAATGGGAGCGGCGTGGTTGCGCGGCGATGGCGAATCGCATGATGTTGTTATGTCGTCGCGAGTGCGGCTGGCGCGCAATCTCGCGGGCAGGCCGTTTGCAACCAAAGCGACCCGGCGTGATCGCGTTGAGACGATGCAGGTTTGTCGCGATTGCGTGATGAATGCGGCGCTGGCGGAGAAAATGATCTGGGTTGATATTCATGGCTCGCCTGCGCTCGAGCGGCAGTTGCTGGTTGAGCGGCATTTGATCAGCAAGAACCACGGCAAGGGACGCGGCGCGAATCCGAATGAAGACCCGCGCGGCGTTGCGATCAGCGTGCCTGATGAACGTCTGGCGATCATGGTGAACGAAGAAGATCACTTGCGGCTGCAAGCCATTCGCAGCGGACTGGCGCTAGGTGATGCATGGAACGACATCGACGCGATTGATGACAAGATCGAAGCGAAGCTGACGTACGCGTTTAGCTCGAAGTTTGGTTACCTCACGGCGTGCCCGACCAACGTGGGCACGGGGCTGCGGATGAGTGTGATGTTGCACCTGCCGGGATTGCGATTGACGGGCGAGATTGAAAAAGTGAAGCGTGCGGCGACGGACATGGCTCTTGCCGTTCGCGGGTTTTATGGCGAAGGCAGCGAGCCGGTTGGCGATTTGTTTCAGATCAGTAATCAGGCGACGCTGGGCAAGAGCGAAGCACAGGTGCTACACGAGCTTGAGCGGCAGATTGTGCCGCGAGTGGTGGAGTATGAACGCTTGAGTCGGCGCGAGCTGCTTGCAAAACGCCGCGTGGGGCTTGATGACCAGATCTGGCGCGCGTGGGGATTGCTGGTGTGTGCGCGATTACTGACGACGGAAGAAGCGATGGGCGCGTTGAGTTTGGTGCGGCTTGGGGTAAGCATGGGGCTGCTGCGCTCGGCGGGCCCTGGTGCGGAGGGGCCGACGATGCGCGTGATTAATCAATTGATGCTATTGGTGCAGCCCGCGCACTTGCAGCGCGCGGTTGGGCGCGAGCTTGACCAGGAGCAACGCCGGGCAGCGCGAGCGACGTTGGTGCGGACCAAACTGACGCGACCGAGAATTGCGTGAAGAAGTTCATGCAAGATTGCACTCGCGGCTGACGTGCGACTGACGTTTTCGCGCCAATCATCATGCATGAAGCGTTCATTTCTGCGTTTGGCGGTGATTGTTGCTGCGGGTCTTGCGGCGTGTGTTTTCACTGCTCCCGCGCGTGCGTGGGATGGTTCGGGGCATCGCATGATTACGCGGGTTGCGCTGCGCGGGCTTGCGAGCGACATGCCGGCGTGGATCAAGGACGATGCGAGCGTGACTGCGATTGCGGATCAATCGCAGGTGCCTGATCGCTGGCGGGGCGTGAAGGTTGGCCAGCTCACGCACCTCAACAACCCTGATCACTATTTGGACATTGATGATCTTGAGCCGCTGGGCATGACGCTGCGGACGATGCCCCGGCTGCGGCATGAATATGTGAAGCAGATTGCACTCGCGCGCGCCAAGCCGGAATTTGCGGGGCCACCTATCGATGAGAAGAAGGATTTTGCGAAGACCGATGAGTATCCGGGCTTCTTGCCCATCGCGGCGATGGAGACGTATGGCAAGATCGTCGGCGCGTTCAAGAGCGTGCGCATGCTTGAGATGCTCAACAAGGATGGTGCGAAGGACGTGCAGATCGAAGCAGCGAAGTGGAACGCGCGCGTACACATCGGACAACTCTCGCACTTTGTGGGTGATGCGTCGCAGCCTTTGCACACGACCAAGCACCATCACGGTTGGGTGGGTGAAAACCCCAACGCCTATACCACCGATCGCGGCATTCACGCGTATATCGATGGCGGCGTGCTGAAGCTGCACAACATCAACGACGCTGATTTGCAAGCGAAG
Organism: Phycisphaerae bacterium; assembly: GCA_014192545.1. GTDB lineage: Bacteria > Planctomycetota > Phycisphaerae > Phycisphaerales > UBA1924 > BJHL01. Next base: position 450,572 of record BJHL01000001.1, read on the forward strand.
TTTGAGCCTGAGCGAAAGCTTGATCGCGACGACTTGTTCGGAGAAGTGCTCACGCATCTTGAACGCTCGTATGCGCAGATGGAGCCGCTGTACAAAATGCAGAAGGCGGGCGAATTGGAGCAGCCTGCGGGCAAGGAGTTCATCATCACGCGGCTTGCGGATGCGGCGAACGAGTTGTCGGCGTTCATTGAAGCGGCGTGGTTCGAAGCGGCTCCGACGCCTGAAGAAGTGCAGAACATGGTGAAGTTTGAGGGCGAAAAGGGGGCGAACGCACCGTGAAATCGGCGCGTTTTCTTTTTCTTGGTACGGGCACGTCAGCAGGCATTCCGATGATCGGCTGCTGCTGCGATGTTTGTCGCAGCACAGACCCGAGCGACAACCGCATGCGTTGCTCGGCGGCGGTCATGTGGACAGATGACACGAACCAAGATCGCGTTGTGCTCATCGACGCGGGGCCGGATTTGCGTGCGCAGGCGATTCGCGCGGGACTTATGCGGTGTGATGCGATTTTCTTTACGCACAATCACGTTGATCACATGTTCGGGCTTGATGAAGTCCGCCGATTCAATGCGGTGCAGCGCACGCCGATTGAGATCATCGCCGACGAACACACGATGGCGAGTTTGCGGCGGGTGTATCAACACATTTTCGAGCGCGAGCGGAATGTGAACGACAGTTTTGTCGCGAGCTTGATTCCCAACACCTTGCCCGAGCGCGAGATTGAAGCGGGTGTTGCGATCATTCGCTGGGGCATGAGCTTTACGCCGATTCGACTGCTGCATGGCCGGTTGCCGGTGCTGGGGTGGAGAATTGAAAAGGCAGGAAGTACCGGAGTACCGGAGTACCGAAGTACCGAAGGGCAGAGGGTAACGGACGAATCTCCTTCGGTACTTCGGTACTCCGGTACTTCGGTACTCCCTCTTGCGTACTGCACCGACACTTCGGCGATTCCCACCGAGAGCTGGGCGCGGCTGCGTGGGCTGCGAACGTTGGTGCTTGATTGTCTGCGTGAGCGAAAGCATCCCACGCATCTGACGATTGACGAAGCGGTCAATATCGCGGCGGAAATCGACGCGAATCAGACGTATTTCATTCACATGAGTCACGAGTTGCCGCACGAGGCGACCAATGCTCGGCTGCCAGCGAACATGCAGCTTGCGCACGATGGCTTGCTGTTGGAAGATGCACTTACGGCGTGAGCTGGCTGGCACGGCGCGTGAGCCAGGTTCGTACTCCCGCGTCGGTCGTGAGCGCGATTGCTCGCTCGTTCCTCTTTCATCTGCAAGTCCGGACGTCCGAGACGATTTCGACACGAAAACGCGGGAATTTTCGACACGGTTGATTGGCAGAGCACAAACACCAAACACACGCCGGACAGTTGCACTTTCGCCCGCTCCGCGCACCTATACTCGCCCCCCTATGGCAAAGACACGCGAGATCAAGAAACGCATCAAGGCGGTTGCCAACATTCGTCGCATCACCAAGACGATGCAGATGATCGCCACCAGCAAGTTCGCGCGCGCCCAGCAAGCGGCGACGGCGGGCAAGCCCTACACCGAAACTTTGTTTGATCTCGTCCAGCAACTGGCTGGCGCGATGGGCAGCGAAGTGAGCCACCCGCTGCTGGGCAGCGTCAAGCCCGCGCCGGGCGCGAAGGAACTCACGCTGGTCATTACCAGCGATCGCGGCCTGTGCGGCCCTTACAATGGCTCGGTGCTGCGGACAGCGATGAACTTCTTCAAGAAGAACGACGCTGCCAAAGGCGGCGTGATTGAACTGGTGGGCAAGAAAGGCGCGGGCTTCTTCAAGTTCGCGGGCATCAACGTCGCTCGCCAGCACAGCCAGTTTGGCGACAAGCCCACGTACGAAAACGTGCAGCAACTGGCCGAGGAATACACCCGCATGTTCATCGCGGGCAAAATTTCCAGCGTGCGCGTGATCTACATGAAGTTCCTGAGTACCAGCCGGCAAGCACCGGCGGTTGTGCAACTGCTGCCCTTCCAAACCGACAACCTGGGCGCGAAGAAGTCTGAAGCGGCCAAGGGCCCCAACCAGATTTTCGAGTTCGCTCCCAACGCACAAGAACTGCTGGGCGCGATTCTGCCCGCCGCCGTCAAGGCACTGCTGTTCCAAGCCTTCAACGACGCCGTGGTGAGCGAGCACGTGGCCCGCATGGTGGCAATGAAGAGCGCAACCGACGCCGCTGGCAAGATGGGCAAGCTGTACACGCGGAAATTCAACCGCGCCCGGCAGGCACAGATTACGACGGAGCTGACGGAAATTATTAGTGGTGCGGCGGCGCTGAAGTAACGTGTAAGAACCACGCCTGTTCATCATGCAAACGTTTCGTGCAACGCCTCGCTCTGTAGCGAGGCGTTGTCAGACAGACCTATCGTTGCTTTGAGTGTCCGCTCCAAGCACGCTTCAATTCTCGTACGTACACGATTGGCGTGGTGACGCGGCGTATGTCGACCATTTGCTACTGCTTTATCCGGGCTTGCGCAAACTTTCGAGCATGGAGCGCAGAGTTCAACTCGTTTCCTGCGTGCCCATGCTCGTCCTTTTTCTTGTGATGGGCTTGATATTGGTCAGCGCAAAAGTTCCCGATCTATGGCCATTCGGGTTATTCTTGGGCGCAGCTGTTTGGGTTCCTTACTACCTGTACGCGCGGCAGCGGCAGTTGCCGTGGATCAGGTACTTGGACCTACTGCTTGAACATCAACGCAGCTGCTCTACCGCAGCACTGCAGCAGCGGGCTGTTGTAATCGACGACGGTGGCGTGACAATCACGGCAGACATGACGAGGATGACACTTTTTTGGCAGAACTTCGAAGACGTCGTCACGTTCGATTCCCATGTCATGTTGACGTATACGGAAAAGTGCAACGGCATTTGTTTCCCGCTCAGCGCTTTCGGTGAAGTTGCCCAGTCCGACGCCGCGATCGCAAACCTTCGCGCATGGCTGATTTTGAAAGGTGTCGATCAGTCCATCCGGTGTCGTGCGGCCGTTGCAAGTGATTCGTTCGCGTGCGAGTGCGGCCACGATCTCATTGGTCTGACGACTAATGTCTGCCCCGAGTGCGGCAAGCGCTGGACATATTTTGGAATGATGCTCGAAACTTCTATCCGCAAGCATGGCGAGAAGCATCGTTTTTTTCGAACACTTTTCTCTGGCTTGTAATGTGACGTGCACACTACTTTCGCATTTGCATCACGTCTGGCCTTTTCCCCCCGCCACTTCCCTCGGCGTCGGTGGCGGCACCAGCGGATACGCCACGCCGCACTCGGGACACTTGGCAGGGCCGCAGCCAGCACCATGTTCGTGAAATTGAACGAGATATAAGCTGCGCAGACGCTCGCTTACTTCACCAGCACCGGCAGCGTCCCCGTCGCGCCGCCGCCTTTGCCGTCGCGAAGGTAGACGTAGATGCGATACACGCCCGCCTGCGCAGGCAGCGTAATAGTCGCGCCGGTCGTGCTGGCGTCATGCACGGACTTTGCAAGTTGCTCGGGCGTGGCCATGAAGTCGCCGCCGGTTTCGTACTGGTTGGTTTCGCGCAGCAGCACCCACTCGGCCGTCATCGCGTCCTTTTCAGGGTCGCTCGCGACGAGTTTCACCTTCACGTTCGCGCCCGGCGCGCCGCGATCGGCTCCATCAAACGCAAACGTTTCAATGACCGGCACGCGATTGGCCGGTGCTTTGCCCGTCCACAGTTCGCTCATGGTGTCGGCGGACGCAAGGCGCGTGTCATCCGGCAGCAACATGCCGAACCATGTCGCGGTTGCTTCAAACTTGTGGCCCCACAAGAACGCGTACGAACCCAGGCACGTGCCTTTCGCCGCAAGCACCGACTTTTCATACGTGTTGCGAAACGCGCTGGCTTTTTGCGTGCTCGTCAATTCGCTGGGCGCACCAAAATCGTTGCGACCAACTTCCCACGTGCCGTTGGGGCCAAACTCGGTGATGATGTAGGGCTTGGTACCGCCAAACTTCTTGTATCGCTCCGCAACTGAAGGCCCGCCGCCGTAACTGTTGATGCCGATGATGTCGATCGCCGGACAGAGGCGATGAATGTTCTTGACCTTCTGCCCCTGCCCGCCCATTTCAGCAATCACGGTCATCGTCGGGTGGTTGGGGTCAAGCTGCTTGGCCATCGCCGCGATGTTGTTGATCGCCGACCAGATCGCCGCGTCATCGCCTTCGCCTTCCATCTCGTTGCCGATGCCCCACATGAGCACCGCGGGGTGATCCTTGTACTTGAGAATCGCGGCTTTGGCTTTTTCGTACTGCTCGGCAACTTGATCGGCGTTGTTGTAATCGAATCCATGCCGCTCGTGTTCAAGCCAGATGCCAACCGTCACGGTGAGCCCGAGTTTGTGCGCGTCATCAAGCTGCTTGTCGATGTTGTCGGCTCCCCACAAGCGAATGGAGTTGCCGCCCACGGTCTTGAGCAAATCAGGCGAAGCTGTGCCGCCCGCGCCGGTGACGAAGTAGGGCTTGCCGTCTCGCAGCAACGTGTACGCGCCGGGTGCGCCCGAGAGCGAAACCGGTACGGGCTGCGCCATCGCAGCAGAAGCAAGCGAGAGGAGACCAGCGACGACGAAAGCGCGATTTGCCATGTGGAAACATAGCCGGGCAGCGTGATGCTCATTCGCAAGCGGTTCGGCAAGCAGATAAATGCATCGGTTTTCCGCAGGTTTCGCCGGGCCTGCTCAAAACACCTTGCGCAGCCGCGCCGGCTGAATCTGCAACTGATCGCGATACTTCGCCACCGTGCGCCGCGCGATATCGATGCCGCGCTTCTTGAGTTCTTCCGCCAGCGCATCATCGCTCAAGGGCTTCTTCTTGTCTTCGCCCTCGATCACTTCCCGCAGCGCGGCTTTGATCGCATCCCACGCCACTTCTTCGCCACCTTCGGTCTGCACGCCACCTGAGAAAAACTTGCGAAGCGGCAGCACCCCGCGAGGCGTGGCAAGAAACTTCTCAGCAACCGCTCGCGAAACCGTAGCAACGTGAATGCCGAGTTCTTCACCCACTTGCGTCATGGGCAACGGTCGCAGGGCCTGCGGACCATAATCAAAAAACTCGCGTTGATGCTCAACGACCTTGTTCACGACGCGCAGCAGCGTGTGCCGACGCTGATTGACCGCATCAAGCAGCCACTGAGCGTTTCCCAAGTTGGTCTTGATGAATTCCTTGTCGCGCTTGGGCATTGCCTTGTCTTTGGTCAGCAAGGCATATTCCATGTTGATGCGCAGATTGGGCAAGTGATTGTCGTTGAGATACGCGAAGTATTTGCCCGTCACTTCATCAAACTCAACGATTGCATCAGGCACGATCGGTCGCTCGTTGGTTTCAACCAATCTCCGGCCCGGTGCCAAACTCAGCCTGCGCAGCAGCACCAACGCGTCTTTGATCTGCTCAAGATTCAGCCCGGTTCGCTCAGCCACACGCGGCAGCCGATTCTGCATCAAGTCATCAAGGTGTTTGCTCACCAGCGTGCGTGCGTTCGTAAACACAACGCCAGGCCAGCCGCCGCCGACCTCTTCCCCTTCAAGCGCATCTAGCTGCAGCAGCAAGCACTCGGCAGGGTTGCGGGCCGCGATACCCGCAGGCTCGACAAACAACTGCACCGCCTTGAGCGCACGTTCAAGCTGCCCAACCGTGGGCCGCTGCGAGAAAACCGGCCCGCCGCCGCGCGTGGGAGGCATTTTGTCCGCACCTTCCAACACCACCGCACGATCAGCAATCACATCCAAACCGGTTTTGAGCGAGCCATCGTCTTCGAGAAAATTCAGAATCAACTCACCCAAGGGCCGCAGCGCAGGCTCAACATCCACCAATGCCCACTGCCCGCGAAGTTGGTCCAGCAAACTCGCCGACCGCGCGGGAGCCGCCGCCATCGCCTCAAGCTTTGAATCACCATCGCCGCTCTCGCTCACGCGCCGCAACGACATGCCTTCCAAGTCAGGTGTTCGATCGATGCGCGACTCGTCAAAGACATTCTCCGCCGCGTCCGGATTGCTCTCTTCGTAATCGCCCAACCGCTCAAAGTCGTCGGCGTTCGTCGGGGCATCGCCCTCCGCCGTGCGCGTCGCCGCCGACGGATCCATAGGCGGCACTTCACCCTCGTTCAGTTCCAGCGTCGGATTGCTCTCCAGCTCCTGCTCCAGCCGCTCCTCAAGCTCGGCGAGGGGCATCTGCAGAATCTCCATCGACTGGATCATCCGCGGCGCCAGCTTCATCGACTGGCCGAGCTTCATCGATTGGCTGGTCTCAAACCGCATCCGCCGCCTCCGCGACTTTGGGGCTTTGGCCCGGCGGCACAGGCGTCCTACCTGAGCGCATCACCGGACTTTGGCACGAGCTTGCTGGCTTTGCTGTAACCCAGCGACGCTTCATCGGCACAATCCGCGCGTCTCCTGCAAGTTCCATGCCAATGGTATATCGGTGGCCCGCCATTCCATGGCGGGTTCCGGATTCTGTTTCGGATGCATTCGCTCGCCCGGGACGGGCGGGCCACCAGTTCACATGCTCACATCCCCAGCGGGTCCTTCTTATACAGCTTCGCGCCGTTGAGCGCCCACTGCTTCTCGGTAAAGCTCCCGCCCAGTTCCACCGCTTGTGTCCGTTCGGGCCGGGCCGCTGCTACCGCCATGACCGTCTTCGCATCGAGATTGTCGATCAGGTTGATCATGATCGCTTCGGGCGTGCTGGGAATCTTCGCGGCTCCGAACTCGGGCTCGCCGTGGTGGCTCAAGATGATGTGCTGCAAAATCGTGATGAACCCCGCCGGGAAGCGCATGCTCTGCTCGCGCATCACCTGCTGGCTCTTGTCGTGCAACATGATTGCCCCGTCGACGATGTGACCAATCAGTTCGCCGCGATCGCTGTAGCCGAAGGCCTTATCAAACACGAGCTCGCGCGTCTTGCCCAAATCATGCAAGAACAAGCCCAGCACCACCAAGTCGCGATTGATCTTGGGATACAGCGGACACACGCGATCAGCAATCTGCATCAGCGTCAGAGTGTGCTCAAGCAAACCACCCAGGAACGCATGGTGCATGCTCTTTGCTGCGGGCGCGCGGCGGAAGGCGTCCATCAGGTATTCATCCGCCAGGTACGCGTTCGCCAGCGCCTTCGCCGCCGGGTGCTTAACCGTGTCGAGCAGTTGCACCACTTCCGCAAACATCTGCGCAACCTCGCGCTTCGTGACCGGCAGCAACTGCTGCATTTCCTCGGGCGTGGGGTCGGCAGGATCAATTGCGTGAATGATCATCTGCAACTCGCCCTGATAAGGCTGCGTCTCGCCTTCAACGTAAACAAATCCATCGGTGGGCAGCCGCTTGTACGTCGGTTCGTCAATTGACCACATCCGTGCCGGCATCTCGCCTGACGAATCACCCACGATGCACTTGAGGTATGGCTTGCCCTGGCGAGTCTGCCCCATCTGCGCATTGGCAATGGAAAAAATCCCGCGCACAAACTCGGGCGCGCCCATGTCCTTGATGAATCGGCGTTGCGAACCAGACGTTGACGATGGAGCTGAGGTCATGGCCCCAGCGTAGGGAGTTCAAGATGGAAAAGGTTCACCGCGAAGACGCAAAGGACGCAAAGAAAGGCGAAAGACAACGAGGTGAGAAGTTCGCAAAAAGTCGTTGCGCGTCGCGCTCAATCACGCATCACCAACGCCTCATCACCATGGTCCGATACGCACCCACGCGCCAATCCCACTCCCCCCTCCGCGACCCACCCCGCCTTCACTGCCTTGCTTTGCGCTCTTCGCGTCTTTGCGGTGAACCATCCACACCGAAGTACACCCCCTCCAGCCGCTCCACCATCTTGCTCGCACTGAACTCTCGCACGCATTCCTCGCAGCCGCTCGCCACCATCGCCGCGCGTTCTGCCGGGTGCTCGCACGCCCACACAATTGCCTCGCGCAGCTTCGCAATATCTCCAACGGGCACCAATCGCCCCGTCTGCATCTCGCGACAAATCTCCCCCGTCCCATCAACGTCATACGCCACAGGCAACGCCCCCGCGAGCAGCGCCTGCGGCACCGTTCGCGGCAATCCCTCGCGATAACTCGGATGCGCCAGCACATCCATCGCCCGCATCAGCGCCGGCACACGCTGAGGCGGCACCAACCCCGTCATCAACACGCGCTCGCGCAGCCCCAGTTTCTCCAATCGCGTCTCCAGCCGCTCACGCCACCACCCGTCACCCACCCACAATAGCTTCCAGTTCTGCCGCTTCGCAAGTTCGCTCGCCAGCGCATCAATCAAATCATCATGTCCCTTGTGCTGCGCAAGCCGTGCAACGGTGCCAATCACAAAATCGTCCTCCGCAATCCCAAGCTCTCGCCGCACACTCGCGCGATCTTCTCCCGCGCCCGCATGCACAAACGGCTCAATCTCCATCCCGCTGCGCACCGTCACATACTGCGACGCGCGACCGATCTTGCGATCTAAAAACTGCCTCGTCATCGCATCCGCCACGCTCACAATCACATGACAATGTCGCGCCGCCACGCGCTCAGCAATCGTGTACACCGCGTTGTTCACCATCACCTTCGCGCGGCTCACCACCGACCCCTCCACCGGCATAAACGGCGGCCCATGAATCGTGTGCATCACGCGCATGTTCGGCAATTCATCGAGCAATCGCCACGCCGCCACGCGACCCAAAATCCCCGCCTTGCTGCTGTGCGTGTGCACCACATCAGGCTTGATCTCACGAATCAGCCGCGTCAATTGCCCCAGCGCCCGCCAATCCCGAATCGGCGAAACCTCCCGAATCATGTCCCCCACCACATGCGTCGCGATGCGCATCCCCGACGCCCCCGACGCCGGACCTGAGGCCCTGCGAAGGTCCGGATGATCCCCGCCCACAACCTCCCGCGCGACCCCAAACCCCTCCACCCGCGCGAGCAACGACCCCTCCGGCCCATAAATCGGCCCAAACGCCAAATGCACCTCATGCCCCAGCCGCGCCTGCCCCTCGCACGACAACACCGTGTTCTCCTGGCTACCACCAAGAATCAATCGCGTGGAAATGTGCAGAATGCGCGCCAAGCCCCAATGTACGCGCCCAGTCCCCGATGCCCAATGCCCAATGCCCAATGCCCAATGCCCAATGCCCAATCCCTAATCCCTAATGCCTAGTGCCTAGTGCCCAGTCCCCAGTGCCTTCTCGTATCGAATCCACTCCAAGCACAACCCCGTCGGCGGCAGCGTCGGCCCCGCCGCGCGCCGATCCTTCGCCGCAATCATCGCCGGCACATCGCTGACCTTCGCACGCCCGCGTCCCACTTCCACCAGCGTCCCGCTGATGATCCGCACCATGTTGTACAAAAATCCGCTGCCACTGACATCAATGCGCACGCGGCGAGTACTAGTGGCGTCCGCACTCTCCACCTGCCGCACATCGCACGAGAAAATCCGCCGCACCGTCGTCAACCGACCATGATGCAGCGCGGCGAAGCTCACAAAGTCATGCTCGCCCACCAAGTGCTGCGCCGCGGCCTGCATCGCCGCCACATCAAGCTGCTCACGCACTTGATGCACAAACCGCCGATCACGCAAGGCCCGCATCTCGCCCACGTGCAACGTGTACGAATACGCCTTGGCAACCGTGTCATTGGTCGGATCAAAGTCATGGCTCGCAACCTCAATTGCCCGCACCACCACATCATCCGGCAAGCGACTATTCACCGCACGCAGCAACCGATCCACGCCGCGTTCCACAGGCCAGCCCATGCCGCGCCCGCTGGCTTGACCAGTTGAATCGCTTGCCGCACTGCTTGCGTCTGCCAACGCATCAGCAGCAATGCCATCCGAAACCACGCCAACATCCCGCACCGGTGTCTGCTCGCCCAACTGCTCGCCCAAATAGTCGCGCGGACTACACGTAAACGCCGCCACCTGCCCAAACGCATGCACCCCCGCATCCGTCCGGCTGCTCCCCTGCAACACAATCGGTTCGCGCACAATCTCACGCACCGCCCGCTCCACCACCGCCTGCACCGTCCGCAAAGCCAGCCGAGGCCGCGTCTCCCCCTCGCGCGTCCCAAGCTGCTCCAAAATCATCGCATCCTGCACCGGCACATCGCCCACGTCGCCGTCCGCCCCCGGCCGGGCCGCCCTCGGCAACGTATGACTATCCACATACGGCTCCTGCTTCTGCCACCCGCAAAAGTCCGTCCCGTCATACGCAATGGTGAGCTTGTAACGCGGCAAGAAGGATGATATGGGGAGCAGGCGCGAGTCATGCGCCAGGCTCGGTCAAGCTGCGTCATCCATCTCGCATCTGTCAGCGACTCGTGTCTTTCGCATGTCCGCATCTGCGTCGCCGCGCGCCCACAGTAATCGCGCAGGCGATCAGCAGAAAGCCCGAACCGGGTGCTGGAATCACGGTCGCCAGTCGAATGCCATACCGAGCGATATCGGGCGGTACGTCGAATCTCACAAAGCCTTCTAACGGATCGACCCAGAGGTAACTAAGTGCTCCCTGCGTGCTTCCTACCACCGTTCGGTGTGTTGCGTAACTCCCATACAACCCCTCTGACCATTCGGTCCTCCCCCCTGACACATCCAACAACCCCCATGGACTTTGGACCTGCGGGTATTGGCCGACGTCCATCTGATAAAAGTCCACACCCCAGCCCGCATTGGTCTGCCCGCCATCGAGCGGATAGCCGCTGATGAGCATCTCATTCGTCCCGTTGGGCTGCCGCCAATAGCCTTCTAAGCCTGTTCCATAACGGTTTGGATCGTAGTAAACGGCTTTGATCCACTCGTTGATCGATGGAATCCAGTAACGGGCATCAGGGCTGCGTGTCAATTGATCGAGTCGCGAGCCATCGGGCAACTGGACAAAAGTTGATGTGTCGTACGCACCCGTCTCAAACGCCCACGCTGCGTTGACCTTGCCGTTGTGATACCAGTTGCACAGCCGCGCCGTCATATGCCACGACATCTCGCTAGGCATGTTTGCCGTCTCGGGAAACATAACCAGCTGATCGTCGAGTGTTCGCGCAAGCGAAGGCCCAAGTAAACCAGAGTCGGCAATAGCCTGCGGATTAAACTGCAAATACGCCTGCGCAAACTCAAAGTGCTGGGCGACCGTCAACTCCGTCCGCATCATGCGGTACTCATACCCCACACTGCCGGCTTGCCAATCCGGCCGATCCGGAACCTCGCTGGCAATCGTCGGTCTGTTCCCGGGAGAGCCGATGGTGACCAGATCAAGCTCTAGAGGCTGCTGAGCGAAGCTAGATTCGGCGAATAAGCCGACAAGTAATACAACCGTGACAAAGCAAGGCTTGTGCATTGGTGAATGTTCCTGTGACTCGATACCGACATTATCGGTTGCAGATGGTGCGCAATGTGAACTGCGACGTCACAAAGCAAGCTGGGCAAAAACACCGCTATCTCCGAGTCCAAGACTTTGTCACTTCGTCACTTCTTCTACCGCACCCCCGCCACCACCAGCGTCCGGTCATCACTCCGCGCCGCCAATCCCGCAAACATCCCCACGCTTTCGATAATCGCGCTCAGCGTGTCGCCGGGCGTTGCGCCTTGACTCATCGCCGCTCGCAGGCGAGCATCGCCGAACATTTCGTGCTTGCTGTTGAAGGCTTCGGTGATGCCATCGGTGTAAATCGCCAGCGTCTGGCCGGGCTTGAGCTGCACCGTGTGTGCGCCATACGTCGCGTCTTCCACGATTCCCAGCGGAAAACCCGCGTCGGGGTGCTCGATGGAACTGATCGTGCCATCCGCCTCGCGCAGCAGCGGCGAAGGGTGCCCCGCATTCGCAAAACTCAGCGTGCGGGCCTTGTCGTCGTACACGCCGTAAATCATCGTGACAAAATCGCCCCCGCCGCGCGTGTATCGGCTGCTGAGCGCACGATTCACAAACTCCATCGCGCGATCCGGCGGCATCGGCTCACCCGGCATGAGGTGAGCAATCGCGTGAACAATCGCCATAAGCACCGCCGCAGGCGTGCCGTGGCCCGAAACGTCCGCAACCAAGATTCCCCAGCGATTGTCAGGCAGCTTGAAAAAGTCGTAGTAATCGCCGCCCGCGCGCGTGGAGGTTTGATAGTGCGTCGCAATGTCAAGCGTCGCAATCGCGGGAGCTTCAGTCGGCAAAAGCGAAAGCTGAATGTCCTGCACCGTCTTGAGCTCACGATCCAGCACGTCATACGCGTCTTTTAAATCGCGCGACAGCACCAAATTCTTGGTGCTGCGACCAAACAACATGCTGATCTGCACAAACTCCGGAAACTTCTCAACATCAAACCCGTTCTCATCAAAGCTCGTATGCACCACCATGTTGAGCGAGTGCCCATCCTCAAAATGCGGCACCGCCACCAAGCTTTTCGCGTGACGCAGATACTCATACGCCGGGTCGCTCGCATCCGCTTGAAACCGCTGCATCACCACCGGCTTATCACCATGCACCAGCTCGCTCAAAATCCCGCCCTCAAAAACCGGCAGCATGTGCCTCTCTTTCCACGGGTCAGGCTGCTTGTTCCACAGCGTCGCCCGCGTCAGTCGCACCAGCGGCTTCTCCAGCTCGCGCCGCGAAAGCGCAAGCGTGTGTCCCGGCGCCAAACTGCCACGCATCCGCCGGGCATACGCCATCACCATCTGCTGCGGATCGGTGTACTTGCTGATCTCGCGCATGGTCTCGTCAATGTGCGCCAGCCGAGCCTGCCAGGGCAAGGCCTGATAATTGATGGGCACCGCGTCCCCCACCACCGCCAGCTCGAAGGCCGGATCAGGCCGAATGAAATCAGCCTCATTGCCAATTCGGCTATTGGGCACGTTTTCCAAGGCCATCACGCCATCCCTTCTGCAATGCGAGTCTTCTTCTTCGCAGGTTCGATGCTCGCTGACCATTGACGATACGCAATCTTCGTTCGCAAGCTGTTCGTATCCCAAACTCCCCCACCCCGGGCTATGCCTATTATGGGAACGCGAGTGTGCATGGTCGCGAACGTCGCGCCCGCCAGTCAATCGCAATCGCTTCGTGCCGCGAAGTTCCGACCCACGTGGGCGTCGGCCGTGAGCATGCAAGCGCGGGAAAGTCCAGTCTACGAACGGAGTTAGAAGTATGAAGATCTCGAACCTGCTCATGGTTGTCGGCGCCGCCGCCCTTCTCAGCCTCACCGGTTGCGAAAGGAAAGAAGGCACCACCGCCGGCAACCTCGTGAACAAAGCCACCGACGCCACCAAGAGTGCCGCCGACAGCGCAGCCAAGACTGCGAGCGATGCAGCCAAGACCGCCAGCGACGGCGCCGCCAAGGCCGCTGAAGCCACCAAGGATGCCGCTAACCAGGCTGCCGATGCCACCAAGGACGCCGCTGCCAAGGTTACCGACGCTGCGAAGGAAGGCCTCGCCAAGCTCCAAGCCGAAAGCAAGAAGTGGCTCGATGAAACCGTCACCAAGCAGTGGCCCGAAATGAAGAAGGGCCTCGATGACGTCGCTAAGAAAGTCGGCAGCATCACCGACGCCGGCAAGAAGACCCAAGCCGAAGGCCTCGTCAAGGACCTGCAAGCCAAGGTCCCCGCGATGGAAAAGCTCGTCGGCGAACTCACCAACTTCAAGGACGGCGACTTCAGCAAGATCTTCACCGAAGCCAAGAACTTGTGGGACAGCTTCGGCCTCAAGATGACCGACCTCAAGAAGCTCCTGCCGGCCTAAGGCTGCATGGCAGTTTGCGCAGTCAAGTTTCGACATCAAACAAAAACCTCCGCGAGATGCGGAGGTTTTTTCGTTTCCGTCATGGTGATGCGTACGTTCGAACGCTTCACACAATTACTTCAATCCCACATGCCCCACCACACTCGCCCGCCCCAGCGGTGTGATCTCCGTCATGCGCACATCACCCAACGTGCGTTCATAAATCGTCAAATCACCCAAATGTTTTGTCGAACTCGGCACCGCTCGCTCCACGCGGTCGGTCACGAGAAAACCCACTCACCGCATAATCCACCGCTGCTCAATCACCGGCAGGCTCTCCGCACCCGTCGCCTTCGTCTCGCCAAGCGGCTGGTACCGCAGCATCAGCGTCTTGCGCAGCGTCACGCGCTTGGTGCCTTTGGTTTCCGGGTCATACGCGTCAATCGTCCGCGCCTCGCCGCTAAAGCCGTTGCCGAAGACTTCGATCGCGCGCACATGCGGCGTATTGACAGGCCACACAACCAGGCCTTCCTTGGCGTTCTCTTCGCCTTGCAGCAGCGTGCCCACGATGTTGATCTGATCTTCCAAGAACGTGTTCTCGAGCGTTTCGAGAATCTTCGCTGTCACTGCCGCGGGCACGTCGCGCCCGCTGCGCTTGAGTTCGCCCTCGTCATTAGCCATCTCGAAGCTGGGCGTAAACAGCAGATCGGTGTCGCTGCTGTTCACGACCTTGTACGTCATGTAGTAGTACAGCTTGCTCTGCCCCTGATGCTCGACGCTCGTCACGCGCAAAGGTCCGGGCGTCACCGTGAGCTGCCACCGCCGTGGCACCGGGTCAGGCTCCGGAGCGGCAACCACCGCCGGCGTCGTGCCGCCAACCAACCCGCTGGCAAAAACGCCCAAGCCGCAGCCGACGATAAGACCAAGCCCGATGAGCGATGCACGCGTGTTCATGAATACCTCTCGACAAATAGGGACAGGTCGCAAGTCTATGGCCGCGAAGGTGAGCAGGTGAGCCGGTAAGCGGGTGAGCAGGTGAGCAGGTGACGTCCCCATCACCCACTCACCCCCGCACCCCATCACCTCCTCACCCCCTCACCCCACCCCTACCCTTCGCCCATTGAGCATCGCGGTTCCCCAACCCCGCTCCCTCGAAGGCGATGGGCCTGAGAAACTTCCCCCATTGCCCCCCAACGTCCGCATTCTGCGCGGCGAGGCATCCCTCTACCACGCCATCGCCCGCCGGCTGGTCTCACAATCCAATCCCGACATCGACGACGCCGCCCATCGGCTCGTCGACAGCGCCCCCGCCCACAACATTGACCTGACAAATACCTTCGCGACTATCGACAGCGACGGCCCCAACTCCACCCAGCGCGTCCGCCAGGCCTGCCTCACCGTTTTCGGCGCAGGCCGCACCGCCATGATGTTCGTCAGCGAGCCGCTGCGCTCGGGCGACTGGGGCGGCAGCGACCTGGCCTTTGCCGAACGTGTCTACACCGTCAACGCCTGCTGCGAAATGCTTTCGCGCGAAAGGACGCCGCACGTCATCCTCGCGCAAGCCCTGCCCGATCCCGACGAGCGCTACGCCACACGCGTTTTTGAAGCCGCAGGCTTCCGCAGCGTCGGCACGCTCAAGTACATGCGTCGCTTGCCCAAGCCTCATGATCGCAAACTCAGTTTGGGTCCGGACTTGTCGCAGTACGACAAATTTCCGCAAGGCTGTCGCGTGCTGAGCCTGGCTCAAATTCCGCAAGCCGATCGCGACGACCACTGCATCCGCGCCATGGACGCCAGCTACGAAGCAACCATGGACTGCCCCGAGCTCTGCGGCTTGCGCGAAACGCGCGACATCCTCGCGAGTCACAAGAGCACCGGCACGCATGATCCCAACCTGTGGTGGATCATCTACTACAACAACGAGCCGTTGGGTTGCGCGTTCTTCTCGCCATGCCCCGAACAGCGCACATGCGAACTTGTCTACCTTGGTTTGGGCTCGCCACTTCGTGGCAAGGGCCTCGCGCGAATGCTCCTCTCCCACGGCATTGCTGAAAGCGCGGCACGCAACAGCGTCTGGTCGATGTCTTGTGCCGTGGATGAGCGAAATGAGCCTGCTTTAAGGCTTTACGAAGCCATGCAGTTCCGCGCCTTTGCTCGCCGCCGCGCGCTTGTGCGTCCGCTGCAAGTCAAGCCGGTGGACCAGGTGTGAATGCGCAAGTGCATCGCGTCGCACGCACTACGAAAGTTGTCCACATCGCATTTCTTTTTACACACTCTTGACACATCCTTGTTGAACAACGGTGGAGAAGATTTTTACTTTCGCGCAAGTGACGCAAGCCAAAGCCTTCCCGTGTTGCTTGTTGTCAATCGTTGTCCAAAGCCGTTGCATCTTGTCGCCAGAACGTTAAAGTGTCCCCCTGCGAACACGACGACTTGCACGACGCGAGCCGGGTCCGCAGTGTTTCGATTCGGCCATGGATTCGGCCGCCCAGCAAATTGGTTTGTGCCTAGCGACGTTCGCGCAGTGTGATTTACTTGTCTCACATGCGCGAGCTTGGTTGTGCTGTCGTCCAAAACTGCTCGCTCGCGTCTTCGCGAAGCAAACAGCCAAGGCGATCTCATCGACGCGCTGAGCCAAGCTGCTTGTTGGTTGTTGAAAGGACTCTGGGCAAGGAAGTTCTCTCGTGGTGGAACGCGAGCGCGATCATTGCGCGCTCGCGTGGGTCGCAAAGCCCAACGCGACCCACTACAGACCTTGTGCGATTGGCCAGTGTCTGGCCGGATCGTGAAAGGACAGTCGCTGTGCCGATCGACAGGATGCCTCTGCGTGCTACATCTCTGCTTGCTCCTCTCAACATCGCTCCGCCTGACCGCGCGAATGATCGCGCCGACCGACAGGCCAACACGCAGCGCGAAGATCCAGCGACGCCCGATGCAAGGTCCGGTGTTCCCGGGCGCTCGATGCATGGCCGCATCGAGCGCAGCGAGGGAGGATTAGCTCGCAGCGAGGGAGGATTAGCTCGCAGCGAGGGAGGATTAGCTCGCAGCGAGGGAGGGCCAACGCGTAGCGAGGCTGGTTTAGCCCGCACCGACGACGCTCGCTCGCCCAGCGAAAACGGGCACTCGCGCATCGACACCTCGCCCAGTCGCGCCGAACCCACCGCCTTCGCTCGCCCCGCCGCCGAATCGCCCGACATGCAAGCCGTCCTCCGCCGCCTCAGTGACGAAGTAGGCGAAGAACAGTTCGAGCGTTACTTCCTGGGCCAAACCCGCCTCGCGATGCGCGACAACGCCGCGCTGCTCGTGACCGTCACCAGCAGCTACCTCGCGCAAATGCTCGAGCGCCGATTCGGCGAAGCCCTCCGCCGCGCAACCGGCGCGCAGTCGCTCAAGTTCGACATCGACCGCAGCGTCTTCACGCCGCGCGGAAGCGCCGCCCCCGCGCCGATTGCAACGCAGTCATTGCAGAAGTCCCCGCGCTCGCCCATCTTCCGCGCCGCGCTCGATGACTTTCTGGTGGGCCAGAGCAATCGCCTCGCCTTCACCGCCGTCAAACGCATGGCCGAAGATGACGAGCCCGTTTCGCACGTCTTCCTCCACGGTGCCTGCGGCCTTGGCAAAACCCACTTGCTGCAAGGTGCCTGCGCACTCTTCCAGCAACGCAACCCACGCGGCGTCATTCGCTACGTCACAGGCGAGCAGTTCACCAACGAATTCATCGCCTCCGTGCGCGCAAATCGCGTCGATCAATTCCGCAAAACCTACCGCGGCGTTGACCTGCTCTGCATCGACGACGTCCACTTCCTCAGCAACAAAGACGCCACGCAAACCGAACTGCTCCACACCTTCGATGCTATCGGCCTCGCTGGCGCACGCGTCATCCTCGCAAGCGACGAACACCCGCGCGAGATCGCCAAAGTCTCCGACAAACTCATCAGCCGATTTCTCTCCGGCGCTGTCGTCAAGATCGACTCACCCGACCCCGCCCTGCGCCGCCAACTCATCACGCACCTGGCTCGCAAGAAAGGCCTCACCCTCGATGGCGATGCCACCGAACTGCTCGCCATCCGCAGCTCGCGCGCGGTCGGCAGCCTGGGCGGCTTCGGCGGCAGCATCCGCGAAATCGAAGGCCTGCTCAATCAGGTCGAAGCCATCTCGCGCCTCTTGCCCGATGGCGGCGTCGCTCACTCAGGCCGCGTCAGTTCCAGCGCGGTCCGCCGAGCCTTGGGCATCGATGAACCCGCCAACCAGAATTTCGCCGGCACTTCATCCATGCCGCGCCGGCCAATTCCAGTTTCGCACATTGTCGATCATGTCTGCCAAGCGCTCGCGGTCGACGCCGCCGAGTTCAGTGGCAAGGGCCGACACAAACGCGTGGTCTTCGCCCGCTCAGTCGCCGCTGTGCTCGCCCGCCAATTGACCACGCAAAGCTTCCCCGAAATCGCCCGCGCGATGGGCCGAGGCAATCACTCAACGATCATCACCGCCCAGCGCCGCCTGCAGCGCGACCTGGACAAGAATCCGCACCAAATTGTCGAATCCGACCTGGCACCGCTGCATCCGGGTCTGACGCTCAACGAACTTCTGACCACCGTCGCAACCACCATCCGCCAGTCCGCCCGGTGATTTGTTCAACCGCCCGACTGGTCCGTAGACGAACCCCCAAAACTTGCACAACCTGTCGGTACAGAAGCTTTGATAACACTCGGTTTGGTAACAGGTTATCGGTAATTGCCAAAGTTTTCGATCTTTACGCTTGCATTAAGACGCACCCTTCGTCATACTACACCCGCTGATTTCCACCAGCCTCCCTCCTCGGGTGGCACGCCGGACCCCCCTCACAGGCGTGTCACCCACTTTCGGATTGTGTGCCAGCAACAACCAGCCACGGTTCAATGCGCTCGCGCGTGAAAATATTCACGGCGAGCGTCGTCGTATTTGGGTCAACACAATCTCTCGACCGCTGGTTTTGAAGCCGCGCTATGTGTCACATCGCATGACTGCACTTGAGCGCGTCACAGTGCCTTGCGTATCCGCGCCAACTGCTCAATCAGCCTCGGCACCATCTCCAACTCCAGCATCGTGCTCGCATCGCTCATCGCCGTCTTGGGCGACGGGTGGCACTCCAGAAAAATCGCATCTACACCCGCAGCGACCGCGGCTCGCGCCAGCAGCGGGGCTCGCTCGGGCCTGCCGCCGGTTTGGTCGCCCGCGCCGGGAAGCTGCGTGCTGTGCGTGGCATCAAAGCACACCGCTGGCGGCGTGAGTGCGATGGACTTGAGTTCCATCATGTCGCCCATGCCCAGAAAATCGTTGACGAGTCGGCCGTAACCAAACGTCGTGCCGCGTTCGGTCAGCACGATGTTGGTGCAACCAGCTTGCACGAGTTTCTTGACAGGCTGAGCCATCTCATGCGGCGCGAGAAACTGCCCCTTCTTCACGTTCACCGCGCGGTTGTGCTGCTTGGCAGCCAAGCCAGCGGCGACCAGCAAGTCTGTCTGCCGGCACAAAAACGCCGGGATTTGCAGCAGATCAACAACCTTTGCCGCAGGCATGGCGTGCGCAGGCTCGTGAATGTCAGTCGTCGCAGGCACCGCCAGCGTCTCACGAATCTGCGCAATCCACGCTAAGCCCTGCTCAAGCCCCGGCCCGCGCGGACTGGTAATCGACGAGCGATTCGCTTTGTCGTAACTGGCCTTGAAAACATACTGCAACCCATGCTGCCTGCACGCATCGCGCAACACGCGACCAATAGACAACCCAAGGTCCAACGACTCCAGCACGCAAGGCCCGCCGATGATGGTGAGGGGCGTGTTGGAAGCGACGGTGATGGAACCGACAGTGCAGGAACGGATGGGCATGGGGAAAGATAGAGACGAAGTACGGGAGAGACGAAGTTACAGACCGATGGCGTTGGGCCTTTGCTCGGAGGGTCACACCTCCAGTGTTTTTGCTGGAGAATGAGGAGCCCCCACGCCGCAATCGCACGCATTCTTTATGACAAACTCACCAAAATGCGCATCGAAAACCGACTTGCTTTCGGTAGACTCAGGAGAATCCCATGTTGACCCGTTCGTTCACCATCATCGTCGCAACAAATGTCTGTTGCATCGTCGGACCGACAGCGTTCGCACAGTCGATCGTTCCCGATTACGACTTTTCGTTCGCTCGCATCACTCACGCGGGCAATGCGCCGTACACGGGGGGCAGCGACGGGGCGGTGCCGGTCACCGGGCGCGGGACAGTGAACTACGAGTACCGCATGAGCAAACTCGAAGTCACCACGGGACAGTGGATCGAGTTCGCAAATACCTTTCTCGGAACGGCAACGCCGCCGCCACTCTTCAACTTCACGCCTGTCTACTGGGGCGGACGCTTTGACCCCTCGTACTCAGGCCCCGGGGAGCGATACATCTCCAACCCGAGTGTACCGAACGCCGCGATGTTGCCAGTCTCGGGCATTTCGCACAACATAGCGATGCTTTACTGCAACTGGCTGCACAACGGCAAGTCGTCAGACCCGCAGAGCCTCGTGACCGGCGCGTACGACACAAGACTGATTCCGCCCATCAACTCGCCGCAGTATCTATATCCGCCTCGCCTGCCGGGCGCAACTTTCTGGATTCCTTCGCTTGATGAATGGATCAAGGCGGCTCACTTTGATCCCAATCGCAACGGCCCGGGCCAGGCTGGGTGGTGGACCTATCGCAACATGCGCGAGACGCAGGGCATTCCCGGCCTTCCGGGTGTCGGCACGACATCCGCTGGAGCCGAAACTCCAGACATCACGCTGCCCGACTTGTGGCAGATCCCGCTGGGTGCGTACACCGATCAAGTCTCGCCGTGGGGCCTTTGGGACACCAGCGGCGGGGCATTCGAGTGGACGGATGAGATCGGAAGCCATCTCAATCCTGAAACGAACGAGCGCCTCGCGTTCGGCCCAGCCGCCGGCTTTCCCGCCCCTCAGTTCTGGGAGCGCATTTCGTTCGCTTTTCCGGAGAACTTGGCAACCATCAACTCGTCTACTGGCCTTCGCATTGCGTCGGCAGTTCCTTCCCCGTCGGCCCTCGTGGTTGTCTTTGTCGTAGGACTGAGCGCCTGCCAACGTCGGCGGCGTTCGCAAGGCTTGTCACTGGAGAATCAGAAATGAAACGTTGTTTGAGTATCGCAATGGTTGCGTTGGCGGCCTTCAACTCGGCTCCTGCCAGCGGCCAGTCCGGTGGCGTGGATACCGGGAGCATCAGAATCAGCGAATTCAGAAGGCAGAGTCCGACCTGCACGAGTACGGTCACGGTTGCGCTGTACACCATCACGAACGGCGTTGATAGCCCGGCGATTAGCTACACTACTTCGCAATGTGCTGAGTTCGTCAGGATTGTTCCTGATCCTCTTAACCTCAACATGCCCCAGATCAATGTAAACGTGGCCAGCCCCATCCCCGCAGAGGTGACGCTGGGCAACTCGCTAAACCAAGCAGGTGGGGATCCTGCCTCCGTCGGTCACAACTTAAAGGGCATCGCCGTGAGCGGCCTCGGTCGCTTCTACGGCGGGATCAGTGGCACGCTGATCAACAACGTCGCTGCCGATCAGATATTCCGCTTCGACGCGGACGTCGCAATCAACGGCGGGGTTTTCGCTACCAATGCAGGAAATTTCAGCATCTTCGTGGTTGATGCGGGAAGCTACGGTCCGAACGCGATCATTCAATGCAGCAACGGCCCGATCACACGCATCGCCGCAACGAGTCTACTGCGTGGCACAATCTCTGCTGGTACGAACATCAACGAAGTCACTGTGAGCGCGGGCGATCTCGCCGCGACAAGCATCGAGGCACTGCAAGGTGCGATCGGTACCGTAAGCGCGGCTGGTAAGATCGGCTCTTCAGCAAGCCCGACGGTAATCTCTGCTAGAAATGGCATCACACGCTTTACAGCGACGGAGATTTTCGGTAACATCACGGCAAACGCCAATGGCGGCAACGGCAACATCGCCTCGCTGGTCACAACTTCAGGCAACTTCATCGGCTCGCTCACCGCGAAGAACATTTTGGCGTCAGCCGCGCCGCGCGGCATCACTGTCGCTGGAACTTTGGATGCGAACATATAGGTCCCGGCAGGCAATATCGACGAACCCATTACCATCGGCGGCGGCTTTGCCAGCGGACGCACCATCAGCGTCGCTGCCAATGGCCTCAAAGACCGCGTCATCATCA
Source organism: Phycisphaerae bacterium (assembly GCA_014192545.1). GTDB lineage: Bacteria > Planctomycetota > Phycisphaerae > Phycisphaerales > UBA1924 > BJHL01. Next base: position 472,474 of record BJHL01000001.1, read on the forward strand.
ACAACGTCAACCAATCCGGCAACACGTGGGCTGGTACTGTCACAGTCGGTGGTCAGAACTTGAGCGCCCCTAATTACGCGATTGCCAACGCCACGCTGGGTAACGGCTCGGTGGGCCGCGTGCCGTTCAACGTCCACGATGCTTCCAGCAGCCCGATCAATAACTTGTCCGAGGCACCCAACAACAACTCCATTACATACACCGACATGATGGGCATTACGCAAACCCCGCCACGCTCGATTGTGTTGGAGTTTGACGGCCCCATCGAATTCACTGCTGGCTCGCCGCCTGTGAAGGTGACACTCTTGGGCACAACCTGTTCGTCGCCGCCTGATTTCTCAGGCAGCTTTGTGTACAGCATTGACACGGGAGTGAACGATACCGGTCGACGACTCACCCTGACTCGCGATCCTAACGCACCGTTTCCTGACAACGTGATTGTGCCAGGCGACTACAAGATCGAACGGTTGGCGAGTGGCGGCCTTCGGTGCAAGGGTGTGCAGGGCACACCAGTTGTCGCCGCATTTGACTATCGCTTTACTGTCTATTCAGACTGCAACGGCGACGGAACGCCATTTAACGGGACCACCCTTGAGGATAACTGCGGTGCGAACGGCGCGTGCGACACAATCGACTTCAATCGCAATGGCGCGTATCCCGAAAATCAGGACACGATCGACTTCATGAATGTGCTGTCGGGCGGTCCTTGCCCTTATCCGGGCGTTTGCGACATCGACTTCAATAACAACGGCGTATTTCCCGAGGACGCGGATGTCATCGCATATTACGGCGTGCTGGCGGGCGACTGCATGCAATGCTGGCCGTGAGCGATAGTTATTCGCGAAGTTACACACAACCACCGGGACTCCCCGGTGGTTTTTTTATTGTGAGATTCAATATGCTCAGCCGACGTCGATCAGGTTGCGCTGTACGTCATCGTCTCCACGATCCTTTCAGCACGTCCCGTGCCTCACCCCACCGCCACCCCATTGCGCACCCGCAGCGTCCCATGCACCGTGATGTCCTGCGTCGCTCGCGCATCGCACAGCGGCTTGTTCAGGCTGTTGGGCTGGTCAATTAAGTTCTTGAGCGTCACGCCGTCAAACATCTTGATGACGGCCGCCGCGGCGTTGTCCATGCTGCGGTGCAAGGGGCATAGATTCGGGCCGTGATTGGGCAGGCCCAGCGGGCACGTGGTGATGCGTTGCAGCGTGCCGACGGTGTTGACGATTTCGAGCAGCGTAATGCTGTCGGCAGGCCGCGCCAGGCGATAGCCGCCGCCCACGCCGCGTCGACCCGTGATCATGTTCGCCGCCGCGAGTTGTTGCAGCACTTTCGCGAGGTAGTTCGTGGGCACCTTAGTCATAGCGGCCAGCGTGGTGGTCGGCACGAGCTGGTCAGGAGCCAAGGCGAGGCACGACATGGCGCGAAGGGCATATTCGGTGGTTTGCGAAAACATGACGAACTCCAGAGGGCGGTCCCCAAAACCCGCATTGATGCACAGAACAAATCAATGCACCTGCAAAGGCTGGATTCGCGAGGCTTTGCCCGTGGATTTCACCTATTCGGATTTTCTTGTCAGGAGTTGGTCAATTACCCCCTCTTGTGCGGGGACGCGACCACACGTCGAGTTCTAGGACGATCAATCGTGCTTCTTGAACCACAGTAACCGCAACGAGTTAAGCACCACCAGCACCGTCCCGCCCTCGTGGGCCAGCACGCCAATCGAAAGCGGGACAGGATGGGCCGTCCGGCTGGCGATGAGTGTGGTAATGCCCATGATCACGATGATAGAGAGTGCCAGGATCAGATTCGCGACAATCGTCTGCCGCGCCCGTCGCGCGAGTTTGATGGCCCAAGGCACCGTGTGCAAGCTTTCGCTCAGCAGCACAACATCTGCCGACTCCAGCGCCGCCGCAGTGCCAATCGTCCCAATGGCCATGCCCACATCGGCCCGCGCCAGTGCCGGAGCGTCGTTCACACCATCGCCAATCACTGCAACCGTTCGCTTTCGCGCGTGAGCCGCGTCGGCCATCTCGCCCACGATGCGCAGCTTGTCCGCTGGCAACAGGTCAGCATCAAACCCATCAAGCTTCAAACCCTCGGCAACGCGCTGGGCCGTCGCCTTGTTGTCGCCCGTCAACATGCGCAGTGGCTTCACGCCCAGTGCATGCAGCGCAGGCACCATCTCCGCGGCGCCGGGCCTCACAGCATCTGCCATGATGAGCACCGCGGCTTCACCGATTTCTGGATTGTCGATTTGATGTCGAGCGACGACAACGGCGATGTGTCCGCGCCCTTGAATCTTCGCCAGCACATCGCGCGTGCGATTGCGAAAGCAAACCGGAATGAACTCCTCGGCGAAGCTATAGCGACCGAGCCGAATCTTCATGCCCTTGTGTGTGCCTTCAAGACCCTTGGCAATCACATGATCGACACTTTCAAGAACCGTGGGCGTCATGCCGCGTTGTTTGGCGGCCTCCAGAATCGCTTGCGCAATCGGGTGCGTTGAATCTCGCTCGAGCCCCGCTGCAAGCGCGAGTAATTCATCGCCATCGCTCCACGCGACCGGATGGACTTCATACAAATGAGGCCTGCCGAAGGTGAGCGTGCCGGTTTTGTCGAAACAAATCGCGCCGACACTCGCCAGGCGCGTCAAAGCCTGTCCGCCTTTGAACAGCACGCCGCCGCGAGCTGCGCGTGCAATTGCCGCCAGCGTCGCCGTAGGTGTTGCGATGATGAGCGCACACGGAGAAGCGACAATGAGCAGCGTAATTGCAACATACACCGCGCCGGGCTGCTCGCCGCTGCCCAGCAGCGGTACCTTGAACACCAGCCACCACACCAGCATGACCAGCAGACTCACGACCATCACGCCGATGCTGTAAGGCTGGCTGATTTTGTCGATCAGTTGCTGCGTGCTCTCGCGTTGCTCCTGAGCCTGCGTGACCAATCGCAATATCTTTTGCACGCCGCTTTCGCTGGCGGGCCGCAGCACGCGGGCTTCAAGAGCGTTATCCGCGTTGATCGTGCCCGCAAAAAGCTCGTCATTCACCGTCACATCACGCGGCATGCTTTCGCCCGTAATCGCCGATTGATCAATCGTCGACGAACCAACAGTCACAACACAATCAACCGGCACCGCTTCACCCGGACGAATGCGAACCTGCTCATCCACAACCAAACTTTCAGCACTCGCTTCGATCCACTCGCCGCCGCGCAGCACCATCGCACCCTTGGGCATCAGCTTGTGCAGCGCATTCACTTCCCGCAGCGTGCGCTGCATCGCCAGTTCTTCAAGCGCGCCTGCAAGCGTGAACAGAAACAGCAACAACGCGCCTTCTTCAGGATGGCCAATTGCCGCGGCAAGCCCGGCCCCCACCACCATCAACACATCAATATCAAACTTGCCCCCGCGCAGCGCGCCCCACGCCGCTCGCACGCCGTACACCATGCCCAGCGCGAGACTGGCCCAGATGAACCCTTCCGCCCACGGCTGTTTCATCAGCACATGAATCACAAAGCCGATGAGCAGCAGCACCCCCGCCGCGATCGCGCCGCACAACTCGCCCTTTGCCGAAAAAAAGCCGCTGGTTGGCACCTCCGCTGCGGTATGCGTAATGGGCGTTGGTGAGGCGGCGGCTTGTGTCATCGTGAGCAAGATTGTAGGAACGAGCGATGTACGTTACATGCATCCCGCGCATGATGCACTTGAACGACAATGCAATGCCACAACCCATGTAACGGCCACGTACGGTGCGCGAATCTTTTGCCACAAGGAGTCTCTATGCGTCAGTTTCGGGTTGCTACCAGTGTTGTACTCACCACGATGACCTTCGCTTGCTTTGCGTCCGCACAATCCGTATCAGCGCAATCACCATCTGCTAACGCTGCGACACCTCCCGCAACGCCCGCAGTCTCGTCCGCAACATTCCCCCTCTCCTGGCAAGGCCAATGGAAAGGCGACGTCGAAGTGCTCGGTGCCGACTTCGGCAAGTTCTCCATGGAACTGGTCATCGCGCCCACCAGCGACGCCAATACCTTCGATTGGAAAATCATCTACGACGGCCAAGCTGGTCGGCAAGAACGTCCATACGCACTCATTATCAAAGACGCCGCCAAGGGCTTGTACGAAATCGACGAGCGCAACGGCATCGTGCTGCCGCAGCGCATGCTGGGCGGCGTGCTGCGCTCGCAGTTTGAGGTCATGGGCTCGCGCATCGACGCGACCTATGAATTGCTCAACGCAGGCACCGCCGACGAACGCATCATGTGCGAACTCGTGAGCTATCGCAGCGATCAAAGCGTCTCGACCGGCGGCAAAGACAACGTGCCTGAAGTGAAAGGCTGGACGCCCAGCACCGTACAACGCGTCGCGCTGCGTCGCAAAGATGCTCAGCCCGCAAGTGCGCTCGCTCAAGGCGAAAAACCTGCCCCCGCGCCTGCCCAAACCCCAGCCCCCGCCGCCGCACCATCAGGCCGCGCTGCGCTCGCACAATCGCCCATCACCTGGACCACCTTCCAAACCGAGCGCTACCCAGGCAAGCAAGACGACATCTTCTTCATCTCGCCCGACATCGGCTGGTACGTGAATGGCGCCGGCAAGATTTTCAAAACCACCGACGCTGGCAAAACGTGGACCATGCAACTCCACAAGCCCGGCACCTACTTCCGCTGCATCGCCTTCGTTGACGACAAACTCGGTTTCGCCGGCAACATCGGGCCGGGTTACTTCCCCAACGTCAGCGATGATGTGCCGCTCTATGTCACGAAAAATGGTGGCGAAACGTGGGACGCTGTGACCAGCATCGAAGGCCCCAAAGTTGTCGGCCTGTGCGCACTCGAAGTTGTGCGTTACAAATACATCAATGCGGGCAACCTCGCAGAGAAGACTCGCCTCGTCGCTGTCGGACGCGTGGGTGGCCCCGCCGCGATGATCGTCTCAGATGATCTTGGTGCAACCTGGCAGCAACTCACCGTGCCCGACAGCGCGAAAATGGCCTTCGATGTTCACTTCTTCGACGACAAGCACGGCTTCATCGCGAGTGCAACCAGCGACAACGTGGAAGAAAGCAAAGCACTCATCCTCGCGACCGACGACGGCGGCACAACCTGGCGCGAAGCCTTCATCGGCTCGCGTCCCTTCGAGCTCACGTGGAAGCTGTCCTTCCCCTCGCGCGATATCGGTTACGTCACGATTCAGTCATACAACCCCGACCCCGCCGCGTCACAGCGATTCATCGCAAAGACCACCGACGGCGGCAAGACGTGGAACCAACTGCCTCTCATCGACGACGCGAAGGTGCGCCAATTCGGCATCGCCTTCATCGACGATCAACGCGGCTTCGTCGGCGCGATGCCCGGCGGTTTCGCAACTGAAGACGGCGGCAAAACCTGGACCCGCGCCGAATTCGGCAACGCCGTCAACAAAATCCGCGTGCTGCGCGCGGGTGATGATGCCGTGCTGCACGCAATCGGCGTGAACGTGGCGACGACGCGCGTGCCGATGAAACCGTGATGCCGCGAAGTCGAACTGCCGCAACGCCGCAGCACCGTGATGCGATGCCCCACTGCAGCTTTGCGTTTCCGCTAGCTCCGTCAATGGAATTTCTCGCATCCAACCGCCTTCTCTCGGTATCCGTTTGGGCAAATAATCAACCCTTCACACCACTTCCTCTTGGCACGCACCCCGCCGCGCGGTAGGATGTTGTCAGCACGTACTCGCAGTACCGGTCAGTTGTTCTGCGCGCGTGCCACTCACTGTCCGTTCTCGGCCCGATTCATATTCGTCACTCATATTCGTCACTCATATTCGCCACTCACGTTCATCACTCACACACAAGGACCATCCATGCGCACCAGCATGCTCGCCACCGCCGCTCTGCTCACGCTCACCACGGGCGTCACCACCACCCTCGCGCAGAACAGCACAAGCGTCTCGCTCACGGGCTTGCGCATCCAAAACAACAATCCGCAAACGCGCAGCAGCGCGCCAGGCACCATCAGCCCCGCGAACCAATACACCGTCACCTTCAGTGCCGACACACGCGTCCGCGGCGTGGGCGGCACGCTCGGTTCGCTCTTCCCCAATCCTGTCACCATCGACCAAGTTCTCCAACGCTTTGATCCCGCCGCCGACTTTCCTGAAACCTCGACGGTGCAGAATTGCAGCGCGGCACATCCCGTCGTACTCGTGCAGACGACCTTCTCACAGAGCACAACCGTGACTGTGGTGATTCCGCTGACCATCAACTTCGGCGCAACCTTCCGCAGCGAGATCAACGCCAGCAACGTCGCCAGCTTCAGCATCACCCAGCCCATTCTCACCATCTCGCCCAGCTTCATTCAGCCCGGCTACCTCGAATTCACCGCAGGCACGCTCAGCTTCACGCGAACTCCCCGCCTGCCCTGCGACAGCATCGATTTCAACAACAACAGCGTCTTCCCCGAAGACCAAGACGTGATCGATTTCTTCGCCGTCCTCGCCGGCAGCACCTGCGACACCTGCGACTGCATCGACTTCAACCGCAACACCGTCTACCCCGAAGATCAAGACGTTATCGACTTCTTCACGGTGCTCGCGGGCGGTTCGTGCTGATTGATCCGCACTCGCGCCGGTTCGGCCGTGATTCTACGTCGATATCGCAATCCCACTCAAAGCAACAAGCCGCGCTCTCGCGCGGCTTGTTATTCATTTACACGCAATCATCCTCACCGCTCAGCCGCCGCACTCAGCGCCTGCAAGCACATTGAAGAAATCAATCACATCCTGATCTTCCGGGAAGACCGTGTTGTTATTGAAGTCAATGTCATTGCACGTCGCGCATTCGCCGCCTGCAAGCACATTGAAGAAATCGATCACGTCTTGGTCTTCAGGGAAGACGCCGTTGTTGTTGAAGTCGATGTTATCGCACGCCGCCACGGCCTTCACGCGCAGCAAACTCACGCGGTTGCCCGAAGTGTTACCCGCCGCAGCCGCCGTGCTCTTGAGGCTGAACGCGAAGTAGAAGTACCCATCCTGCAAGAACGCGCAGCGATCGCGGAACGTGCCGATGAAGAAATCCGCCGTGTTGTCGCCAGTAAAGTCCACGCCATCGCTCTCACGCACGATCACACGTTGACCGTTGAGCACAACCACCGAGTTGATGAGCGTGTTCGCGTTGTTGCCATTACCAGCAACCACATAGTTCCCGCGCCCGTCGGCTTTCATATCCACAAAGCTCGACCACGTCTCGCTCGATCCCGCGAAAATCGGCCCGCCGCTGCGCGCCACCACGCTTCCGTTGTACGTCACCCAAGTTGTTCCATCGGCGTTACTGCCGCGCGCCAGCCAATCACCCGTCGGTTCCATCACCGCCGCAGTGATGCTCGCAACCGGCGAAGTAAAGTCCGACCCCGCAATCACCGAACCTTCTTGAATCGCCACTGCGCCGTTGCGCACCAGCACTTTGTCTTCAGTCGCAATCGTGTTCACTTCACCAAGCCACAACCAGTTGGAGCCGTTCTGGTCGGCCTGATACGTGCCCGTATCAACGTCCAGCGCAAAGTTGCTCGCGCCGCCCGCTTGCCCCGTGGGCACCGTCTCCAAAATCCGCATCAGCGAGGCATTCCCCGCCGAACCGATGATCGCCTCGTTGCCGTTGAAGTCACTCGCGAAGAAATTCGTCGCAACAAAACCGACACCGCCCGCGTTATCAATCGCCGCATCAGTAAACGTCGCGCCCCACGTGCTCACGTACGCCGGGAAACCCGTCGGCGCATCACCCGTGCGTGCAATCAGATCAAACGACGAGCCATTCCACCGCACCACCCGGCCTTGCCCCGCCGACGAAGGCTGCAACGTAAACGCCAGAGCCCACTTGCCATCGTCATTGAACCGCGCCTGCGGCAAGCCGCTCGACAGATCAATGAACTCGCCCGGCGCAATCTCCGTCACGCCCTCGCGCGCCGCATTCTGAAAGCTCAGCCCTTGCCCGTAGATCACCATCTGATCTCGCAGCGCCGAAGCATCCGCCGGATCGGCAATCGTCGCCACCGTGTTCCACTTGTCAGTGAACGCACTGCGATAAATGCCCTGCAAGTTGCTGATGCGCACATCCGCCGTGCCAGGAACCAACGAAAGCGGCCCCGTCGGCGCATGATCTCGACTCGCCATGACCACTTGAATCTGTCCGTTCGCCACCACAGCCGCGCCCGCGCACGCTGCCAACATCACCATCAAAGAACGCATGATCACTCCTCTCAAAACAACACCGCGCGCGACAGAGCACGCTTCCGCGAAGAACCGTACCGCCCATCCGCACGATTCTCGCCTCCGGATTGCTTGTTTCACAACAGGTTTGCGCTCTTGCAGCGCAAAGGTCGGATACGCAATAAAAATCGGCGGGCCAAAGCCCGCCGAAGTACGTGAATTCTCAAGCAATCAAGACCAACTCACGGACACGTCCCGCCCGCCAACACATTGAAGAAGTCAATCACATCCTGATCTTCCGGGAAGACCGTGTTGTTATTGAAGTCAATGTCATTGCACGTCGCGCATTCGCCGCCTGCAAGCACATCGAAGAAGTCAACCACATCCTGATCTTCCGGGAAGACCTGGTTGTTGTTGAAGTCAATGTCATCGCACGCAGCCGCGCACGTGCTCGCGCCGCACGTCGTCAGCGCACCTTGCCAGTTGCCACCCGCACCGGTGCACAACGCACTGGTCAGGCTCAAGCACGAACCAGTCGTGAAGCAGCACGCACCATTGGGCTGCGGGCAGTTTGCGCCCGCGCACGTCGTGTTCACACCGCGGAACGTACCTTGCTGATTCCTGCAAGCAACCGGCGAAGTAATCACGCAGCTGCCACTGGGCAAGCAGCACGCACCACTCGGGCACGCATTGCCCGCGCCGCACGCTGATCCAACACCTTGGAACGTGCCCGCAATACCCGCACAATCCGTCTCAGACAAGTTCAAGCAGAAGCCGTTGCTCAAACAGCACGCACCCGTAGGCACCGGACAATTCGCCGTCGCACACGTCGTGTTGTCGCCGCGATACGTCCCGCCTTGCGTCGCACACTCGTTCTGCAGCAAAATCGAGCAACTTCCGCTTGGCAAGCAGCACGCACCAGTCGCTGGCGCGCAGTTCACACTCGTATACGTCGTGCGCGTCACCCAGTCGCCACCTGGCCGACAGAACTGATTCAAATTGACAAACCGCGACCAGCCTCCGTTGGCCGGACAACCCAAGGGCCCGCAGTTGAGTCCAAACAACCAGTTCAGCGATGCCTGTGAAAGCCCGCCCGAAGGATTGTCCGTCGTCGGAAATGCATTGGTCGCCGTCGAAGGACCCGTCACGCACGGATTACTCGTCTGGTTGTTGTGCTGCACTATCCGCCACACCGTCGAAAAACTATTGCTTGCATTCGACGGAATGATGATCTGATCCGGATCATTGGGATCAACACTGAACTGAACGTTCACCCCCGCCGTGCCAGGCCCCACTCGCAAGTAGGGCAGCGTCACGTCGTCTGCCGTCACCGTAACGATCAACTGCCCCGTGCCAGGCAACCCGGCCCAAAACTCAACCTCCCAAATCGTCGTCGTCTGCACCGTGGCCGCGCTTGTGGCAAAGATCATCTCCGCCAAATCAATCCGCAGGGGAAACTGATTCGCCGGCACGTTGTACGTCGCCGCCGCCGATTCACCTTGTGCGAAACCCGCCTGCACCGTGTACGAGCCGCCACTAAAATTCGCATTGGTGTGACTGCCCACCGTCTGGCAAGGCCCACGCACGCCAAACCCGCCCGCCGCTGGCAACCACTGCACCTCCGCCGTGCGCGAAACCCGCATCGTCGGCACGTTCGCAAGTTCAACAGCCGTCTGGTTCGCAGGCAACCGGCCAAGCTCAGCTTGGTTCACATCAGCGTTCGCAAGCTGCGCCTGCGCAACACCAACTGCACCCGCAGCCATCGCCAGCACACTACATCCAACTCGCATCCAGCTACACACGCGCGTGGTCATACAGGTCACTCCTCATTGCAGCATGTCTGTACGCAACTTGACCGGGTACAGCATACCAAAATATGCGAGATTGCCAAGAACAATCCGCGCAACTGCTCACGCGGCTCGCAACCCTGCCATTCGTTTGTATTTCAGTTGGTGTGCATCGCCCTACAACGCCTACCGCGCCCTACCGCGCCCCGCCCCGCTCGCGCAGCGTCGCAATCGCATCATTCGTCGCAACATCCTTCGCCACATCAAACGCCACCCGCAGCCCAACGTCTGCAAACCCCCGCAACGCATCGCCGCTCGTCGCCGCAACCGCCCCATCACCGCTCATCGTCATCGCCGACCCACCGATGATGACCGGCCCGCCCGACCCATCACCTCCGCGCACCCACTCCGCAACATTCCCGCGCACGTTCGCAAACTTCGCCGCTTCCAGCCCGCGATCCACCGCCCAAAACCACAAAACTCCATCACTCGCTTCCGCCGCCTGCGAATTGCTCCAATTCGTATCCCCGCGCGGGTTCGCCGCCCGCATCCCCACGCGCTGCGCAAACGCATCCTGCACGCGCCACGTCTCATCCGGCAAATTACTCAGCACACCCGCACTCGCCGCCGCCGCATCGCGCCACTCCGCCTCCGTCAGCAATCGGCAATGCATCGCCTCCGCAATCGCCTCCGCCGCCTTCGCCGAAACATAATTCATGGGCGACTTTGGCCCTGGTCCATCGCCCACCAGCCCCGGCGCAATCGCCGGCACCTCACCACTCGCCAGCGGCGCATGCCACGCACGCGGCACCACAATCTCCGCTCGCTTCGCATTCGCCCAGCTCCACGCACGCGGCCCAACCCGCGGATCCGCCGCCGGATCAAACTGCCACAACAAAGGCAATATCGCCGCTGCCGCCGCTTGATTGCGCAGCACCGCCATCACTTCCCCCACACTCACTTCACTCCGCGCGATGTACACCGCCGCTTCACGCTCGGCACCATCCCCCTTCACGTGCCGCACAAATTCCACACTCTCCCCCGCCGGACTCACAAATCGCACCGATTCCGCCGTGATCCCCGCCGCAACCTTCCAACCCGCCTTCGCAGGCCCCGCCGTCCCAATCCACTCGCGCGTCCCCGCCTGCTGCGCAATTGCATCTCGCGAAAGCGCCGCCAGCGCTCGAAGCTGCTTCGCATCCGCCCACGTCTCCAGCGCATCACCCGCCGCATCAACGCGCTCCACAAACTTCTTCGCTTGCTCCATCAGCGCATCATCGCTCGCGCCCTCACTTATCGCCCGCCGCAATCTTGCCGCTTCCAACCGCGCCTGCGCCCGCTGCCACACCGGCACATTATCTCCCGCGCGCTGCGGCGGCTGCGCATCAAGCTGCTTCGCCAACTTCTCGCGCTCCATCACGCTCGCATCATCACTCGCGACATCCTTTGCATCACCCGCCGCCGCAATCCAAGCATCACGCGCCCTTCGCGAAGCTTCCTGCTCCAGCGCCGCTCTCGCCCCCGCCGCAGGCACCTGTGCAATCGCCGGCTTCACCATGCTCGCATACGCATCCGCCAACGTCTCAGCCGGCACGCCCTCACCCGTCATCCGCCGCCACGCCTGCATGATTTCCGCCACGCGCTTGCCCGTCGTATCCGCACTCGCCGCCCGCATCGCCTCCAGCAACTTCTCCGTCGGCACCTGCGTCACTTCACGCACCGCCTCCAGCCGCCGAATCTCTTCCCCCGCCGCCGCTCGCACGTTCAGCCGCTCCGCCGCCGCCACCAGCGCAGCATGCGTCGGCGCAAGCTGCTCCCACGAATCTCCCCGCGCCAGCCCCGCCCGTGCACTTGCCTGCAGCGCCGGCACACTGTCAACCGGCCCAAGCTCACCGCCATCGCCCGTCAGCGCCTTCACCACATTTTCTAACTCACCTGCCGCCGCTTCAATACTCGCTCGCTCCGCGCCGTCACGCACCAACACCGCCAGCCCCGTCGCTCGCTCACGCCTCGCGTTCTCAATCGCCCGCGCCAAGAGCGCCGACTCACTCGCACCAGCCTCACGCGTGCTCGGCTTGGTCTTCGCCAACACACCCATCGCAATTTCATACCCATCCTGCTCGCGATCAAGTCGCTCACGCACCCGCACCAGCCCATCGCGCGGATTGATCTTCGTCAGCCGCGTCCGCCACGCATCCGCCACCGCTCGCTGAGCCTCATCCAAATCCGCCACATCCGGCTCACGCTCACGAATCACCGCCAGCACATTCCCCGCCAGCTCACTCTGCGTCGCCGCCACAAATCGCGCAACCTCCCTCGCTTCATCCTGAGGCTGCGCACCCGCATCAATCACCGCCGCCGCCCTCGCCGCCAATCCGTCAGGCAGCGAAACGCCTTGCTCGCTTGCTTCGCGCTCCACCGCGCTCATCGCATCGCGCAGCGCCGCCGCCGTAATGACATCCCCGCTCACAGCCCGTTCATCACGCACATTCACACCCGCCCCACCCGCCCGCGCCCCATCACGCGCCTTCGCAAACACCCCCGAAGGCGAAGCCTCTTCCCCAAACCCGCTCCCTCGCGTCAGCACAATCCCAATCGCCGTCACAACCACCATCGCCCCGCCAATGGCAAGCAGCGCGACACTGCGCCTGCTCAACCGATGCGGCTCTCTCGCCGCTGGCTGCGCACCGCGCGTGCGTTTGCCCAGCGTCGTCTGCAACTGCTTCACTCTCGCCATCGTCGCACTCGTTGGTGCCTCGCGCCCCGCCAAACTATCCTTCACCGTCGCATCACGCACCGCCGCCCACCGCTCGCTGCGACCATAACCAACGATCACATCAACAAACGAATCCTTATCTCGCTCCATCAGCACGATGGGCACCGCCGGATCAACCTGCTCTCGCAGCGCCGCCAGCCACAACCGCGCATTCTCCAGCGCCCTCGCATCATTCACCAATCGAGGCAGCCGCACACACGCACCCACATCGCCCTTCTCATCCGGCACCAGCTTCTCGCTCAGCAGTTCCATCGCCGCCGCCACTTTGCTCGCATCCGCCTGTGCAAGCAGCGCCCCATCACTCACACTCGCGCGAGGCGACCCAACAACCAACGCAAGCGTGTCCTCAATCTGCCTCGCCGCTTCACCCAGCGACAGCCCCACAAGCTGCCGGCTTCGCGTCTGCGTCACCATCTCCTGCACCGCATACAGCCTCGCCGGCGCAACCTCGCACAACCAGCTCGCATCCACCGGCTCAGCGTGCGCCATCGCAATCATGGGCCAGCCAGTCTTGCCCTTGCCATCGCCGCTGTTCCACACGCGGGCAACACAAACCCCCGCACCAGTCGCAACCAAGCAATCATGCGCAAATGCCACACGCCCCGCCTCGGCGACCTGCTCAAACGCCCCCAATTGCGCCGCCCGCTGCAACCCCCGCGTCCACAACACGTCGCGAGCTGCCGTCACCGCCGCCGCCTGCACGGGCGAATCTTCAACGAAATCAGGCCAAGCCGGGTGCTTGCCCATGGCCAGCACACTGATCTTGACATCGGAATGACGACTCTTTCGTGCCATCGCAGCTACAACTCATTCACGTGTGCAATTCGTGTGCGCCAAGCAGGCACCTGCCACACCGCTCACAGGCCAACCCGCCGCCGTCACGCCCGTGATCATCACAAGTACATCATACGAAGCTCAACGCGCTGCCCATGTCCGCACGCCGCTCGCCACCGCGTGCGAATACACGTCCACACGCATCACGCAACACCCAAGTACGCCTTGCGTACCTCGTCACTCTTCGCAAGCTCCTTCGCGTCCCCTTCCATCGCAATCGCGCCCGTCTCCAGCACATACGCCCGGTGCGCAATCTGCAATGCCATGTGCGCATTCTGCTCCACCAGCAAAATCGTCGTGCCCCGCTGGTTGATATCACGAATGATCTTGAAAATCGTCTGCACAATCTGCGGCGCAAGCCCCAGGCTCGGCTCATCCAGCAGCAGCAACTTGGGCCGCGCCATCAGTGCCCGTGCAATTGCCACCATCTGCTGCTCGCCCCCGCTCAGCGTGCCCGCCACTTGCTTCAGTCGCTCGCGCACCCGCGGAAACAGCGTCAACGCCATCTCGCGATCCTTCGCAATCTCGCTGTGATCATGCCGGATATACGCCCCAAGTTCCAAATTCTCCTCCACCGTCATCAGCGGAAAAATCCCGCGCCCCTCCGGCGCGTGACTCATCCCCAGCTTCACAATCTCATGCGCCGCCAGCTTCGCAATGCTCTGCCCCTCATACGCAATCGTCCCCGCCTGCGCCTTGACCAATCCCGAAATCGCCCGCAGCGTCGTCGTCTTCCCCGCGCCGTTGCTGCCAATCAGCGTCACAATCTCGCCACGCTCCACGCGCAGCGACACACCATGCAACGCGCGAATCGCGCCATACGACACCGACAAATCACGCACTTCAAGCATGCGACACCTCCCCACTCGGCTCCCCGCTCCCCTCCACGCCCAAGTACGCCTCAATCACCTTCGGATCCGCCTGCACCTGCTTGGGCGTGCCCACGCTAATCACCTGCCCATGATCCAGCACCGTAATCTGCTCGCAAATCTCCATCACCAGTCCCATGTCGTGCTCAATCAGCAGCACCGCAAGCCCAAAGCGATCGCGAATCTCACGAATCGTGTTCGATAGCGACTTCTTCTCACTCGGATTCATCCCCGCCGCCGGCTCATCCAGCAGCAACACCTTCGGCTCCGTCGCCAACGCCCGGCAAATCTCCAGCCGCCGCTGATCGCCATAAGGCAGGTTCTTGGCCTGCTCATCCGCCATGCGCGCCAGATCAAAAATCGCCAGCAGTTCCATCGCCCGCCGCTTCATCGCCTCTTCCTGCGCCACAAATCCCGGCGTGCGCAGCAACGTCGCCAACAGCCTGTGCGTCCCTCGCACATGACTCCCCAGCATCACGTTTTCCAAAACCGACAACTCGCCAAACAGCCGAATGTTCTGAAACGTGCGCGACAACCCCGCCTTCGCAATCTGGTGAGGCCGCAGCCCATTGATCGTCTGCCCCGCCAGCTTCACGCTCCCCGTCTGCGGCGTGTACACGCCCGTAATCAAATTAAACGCCGTCGTCTTCCCCGCGCCGTTCGGACCAATCAATCCATACAGCACGCCCGCCGGCAACTGCACCGTCAAATCCTGCACGGCCTTCAACCCGCCAAACGTAATGCCAATGCCCTGCGCATCCAGAAGAAAGCTCACGGCGTTCCTCCTTTGCCCACAGGCTGCTTGCGATCGCCGCGCGACAAATCCCAAATCTCCTTCACGCCAAACAGCCCCTTGGGCCGCACCAGCATCATCACAATCAGCAAGAGCGCATACAGCACCAGCCGATACTGCTGCAAATCACGCAGCAACTCAGGCATCAACACCAAGATCATCGCTGCCAACACCGACCCCGATACTGATCCCAGCCCGCCAAGCACCACCATGATGATGATGTCAAACGACCGCTGAAAACCCGCATCGGTCGGACTCGGATTCACGCCCGTGTGCGAATACAACGCACCCGCAACCCCACCAAAAAACGCCGCCAGCACAAACGCCCGCACCTTGTACTTGGTCAGGTCCACACCCATCGCGCGCGCCGCAATCTCGTCTTCCCGAATCGACAAAAACGCCCGCCCGCTGCTGCTGGTCTTCATTCTGTACGCAATCACACACGTAATCGCCACAAACAGCCAAATCCAAAACAAATTCGCATACGCCGGCGTGCCCGCAAATCCCGTCGCGCCATTGAACCCAAAGAACGACACGATCGGACTCGCCTTCACCGCCGCCGCATCACTCACTTGCTTGGGCGTTAGCTCCAGCAACACCCGAATAATCTCGCCAAACCCCAGCGTCACAATCGCCAGGTAATCGCCTCGCAATCGCAAACTGGGCAGCCCAACCAGATACCCCGCGCCCGCCGCCGTACACGCCCCGGCAACCAGCCCCGCCAACATCAGCAGCGTGCCCTGAACCGCAAAGTTCGGGTCACCCACGCTGCCATGCAAAATCAGCGAGCCGTAATACGTCACCCCCGCGCCAATGTACCCGCCAATAGCCATGAACCCCGCATGCCCCATGCTGAACTGGCCCGTAAAGCCGTTCACAATGTTCAGCGACACCGCCGCCACAATGAACACGCCCATGCGCTGCAGCACACTCTCCCAATATTCATTGACGAGCAAAGGCGAAACAAAATGCACCGCCAGCGCCAACAGCACGCACACCACCCAAGGCACAAACACCGCCACAGGCCGAAATGCCCGTGCCGGCGAAATCTCCGAAATGTGCTGAGCAAGCGTCTTCATACTACCTATTCACCAACCCATTCCCAATTCCCCGCTCTCCGTTCTCCGTTCTCCGTTCTCCGTTCTCCGTTCCCCGCTCCCCGCCCCTACACCTTCTCCGTCACCGCCCTCCCCAAGAGCCCATTCGGCCGATACAACAAAACCGCAATCAGCAAGGCAAACACATACACATCCTTCAGCGGCGCATACGCCCACCCGCCAAAGAGCTCGATTGCCGCAATCAAAAACCCGCCCAGCACCGCTCCGCGCACATTCCCAATTCCCCCCACCACCGCCGCCACAAATGCTTTGAGCCCCAGCAGCACCCAAATCCCGTGCGCCGTCTGATTCAGCCCCGGATACTTCATCGGATACAAAAACGCCGCACTCGCCGCCAGCACCGCGCCCAGCACGAACGTAAAGCTGATCACAAAATTCGTATTGACGCCCATCAGCGCCGCCGTCTCGATATTGTGCGATAGCGCCCGCATCGCCGACCCCAGCTTCGTGCGGAAAATCAGCAGTTGCAGCCCCACCATCAGCGACAAACTCACCACCACAATAATGACTTCAATCAGCCCGATCGGCACGCGCGGACTGCGAATCAATTCATACGTCGACCCCTGCAACTCCGCCGCCGTCCGCCGAGGTGTCGTGCGAATCTCAGTGCCAGGCTCAAACGTTCCCGGCTCTGCATCCAAATTCAACTTCTCAACCACCACGCGCGTTGTGCCATCCGCATTCGCCACCGTCCGCGTCACATCCAGCCGATACTGCCGCCCCTCGCTAAATGTCACCGGCTTATCAAACACAACCGTGCCACGCATCGCCCCGCCCGCCAAATTGCCCGACTGCATCACGCTCTCATTGAGCACCACATTCTCAATCAGCTTCGGCATGCTCTTAGGCGAAGCCCCAAACGGCACCGTCGCCAGCGGATCACCCGCCTGCGTCACCGTCTGCCCATCTTTGATCGATGTCTTCTCAGGCCCGCGCGCAACCGCCGGCCCAGTGATCTGTCCCACATTCTGCAGCAGCAGCGAAACACCAATCGCCGTAATGAGCACATTCAGCCGCGGAGCCTTGCGCAATGGCCGATACGCAAATCGCTCGATGCAATACCCCACCACGCCGCACACCGTCACCGCCGACAAAAACGCCACCACCACCACCCACCAAGGCGTCACGCCCGACGGATCCGCGATTTTGTTCAGCACCACCACCGACACCGTAAAACTCGTCCACGCCCCCAGCACAAACACATCACTATGCGCAAAGTTGATGAACTTCAGCACGCCATACACCAGCGTGTACCCCAGCGCAATCAGCGCGTACAAACTCCCCACGGCGACCGTCGCGATGAGTATCTGAAAAAACTCGTCCAAGTGGCAAGTCCTGAGTAGAAGGTGGGGAGTTTAGCAGCAGAACCTCCCCAAGCCCAAACCCCAACTCCGACCCCCGAACCACAATAAAAAAAAAGACGGGCGAGATTATTCTCGCCCGTCCAACTCACTTCGTCACTTCGTCACTCCGTCACTTCGTCACTTCGTGACTTCTCACTGTGCCTCCACCGTCGTCACATACGTCGGCATCGGCGGGTTGCCCGCCATCTCCACCACCACCGCGCTCTTGGTCGCATTGCGATTCGCATCAATCGTGATCTTGCCCGTCACGCCCAGGAAGTCCTTCGTCGCCGCAATCGCATCACGCACGGGCTTGCCATCCGTGCTCTTGGCTCGCTCCATCGACTCAAACAAAATCTTGGCTGCGTCATAGCCCAGCGCCGCCAAACCATCAGGCGTGGCCCCACCAAACTCCGCGCGATACGCCTTGATGAATTCCTGCACGCGCGCATCAGGCTGGTCCGGCGCGTAGTGATTCGTGTAATAGCTGCCTTCGATCGCATCGCCCGCGATCTTCGCGAGTTGGTCGCTGTCCCAGCCATCGCCGCCCAGCATGGGCTTGGTAATGCCAAGTCGGCGGGCCTGAATCGCGATGTTGCCCACGTCGGTGTAGTAACCAGGAATGTAAATCACATCCGCACCCGCGCTGCGAATGCTGGTGAGCTGGCTCGTAAAGTCCTGCGCGCCGCCCGTGTAGTTCTGCTTGGTCGCAATCGTGCCGCCCATGCGCGTGAAGTTCAGTTCAAACTGCTCGGCCAGTCCCACCGCATACGCCTGCGCTTGGTCCACCAGCACCGCTGCCTTGCCAGCTTTCAGATTCTCGCGTGCAAACTTCGCCCCCGCCAAACCCTGAAACGGATCAATAAAGCACACGCGGAAAATGTAATCGCCAATCTCCGTCACCTTCGGATTCGTGCTGCTGGGCGTAATCATGGGCACGCCTGCTTCCTGACACACCGGCCCAGCCGCCAAGCTCAGCTTGCTGGCCACTTCGCCCAGCACCGCCGTCACCTTGTCGCTCTTGACCAGCCGCTCGACTGCGAGCTTGGCTTCGCCCGCATCGCCGCGCGTGTCATACTCCTTCAGTTCAATAGGCTTGCCCAGCACGCCGCCCTTGGCATTGACTTCCTTGATCGCCAGCCGAATGCCGTTGCTCGTGCTTTGGCCAAACGTGGCCTCGCTCCCCGTCAGCGAGCCAAAGTGCCCGATAACAATCGCCTTCCCACTCGGAGCTGCCGCCGGCGCGCTCTCGCTCTTGGCACTCTCGGGCTTAGCCGCCTCAGTCTTGGCCGCTTCAGGCTTCGCCGGTGTCGTCGCTGCAGTATTCGCCGCCGGTGCCGCTTGCTTCTTATCGCACCCAAGCAATCCCAAACTCAGCAAGCCACCCGCCAGCCAGCCCAACGTCATTCTCGCACTCAACATCAAACTCGTCCTTTCTTCAACCGCGCAAGGTTTTGCAACAACACCTTTTCGCGACGAACTTCCCATGTTTTCTCGGGCTTCGCGTCCCGCTTCCAACCAACTCCCAACACAATACCAGACTTTGACCGCAAGCACCAATCCCAAACGCACCAAATACTGGTGCTTTATGTTCAAAAGTCCTTGACCAAAGCCACACATCGATGGATAGTCTACTCACCAAGTCCCCGTCGCACAGGAAAGGGTCCACGTGTGGTCGGCGGCTTGTCGAGTGGGTGGGTTGGACAACTCAGACCCTAGGAATGCACCAGTCAGCCGGCGCGGGGTCATCCTGCGTCCGCACGCTGGTCCTGTCGAGTAAACGAATAGGAGATCGTGTTCATGACCGTTGCGCATCGATTGTTCACGCTGGCCGGCCTCGCCCTGACTGCGACCGCCGTTGCCCAGCCCGCTTTCATCGGGCATACGCCAACCCAGCAAGTCTTCGGCGAGCCCAGCGGCATCACTAACCGCGAACCCGATGCAGTCCGCACGGGCGAACAAGTCGATCTGTGGGTCAAAGTCGGCCCAAGCTTCAGCTACGACGTCGTCCTGATCTACTACACCGTTGACGGCACCAGCCCCGTCGGCGCCAACGGCGTGCCCAGCAACTCCAGCACCCGCGTCATCCGCAGCAGCACCAATCCCAGCCAGTTCGCGTTCATCCGCAACCAGCCCAACGGCATCGGCGGCAACGACGATTGGTGGCGCATCCGCATTCCCGACGCCGACGCGCGCGCGTACGGCCGGACCATCAACTATCGCATCGCTGCTTGGCGCACCGGCGGCGGCGGCTTGCCCGTGGGCGAGCAGAACACACCCGTGTACAACTACCGCGTCCTGGCCCCCTGGCCCGGCGCAGGCTTCGGCCAGCCCAACCCCGGCGCCGGCTACCCGCCCGTGCAGTTCTGGAAAGAAGAAGCCTTCATCGGCAACACCTTCACCGCTGCGATGCTCGACCAAAACGGCACGCTGTGGGACATGTACTTCCCAACGCCAGGCGGCGTCCAAGGCGTGGGCACCAAGAACGAAGGCTACAGCGAACAAGCTGACACCTTCCCCGCTGGCCTCTCCTCCGAAAAACGCGGCCAAATGCACCTCAACCAAGCCATGGTGGGCATCCGCAGCGATCGTGACAACGTGACGCACTGGCTCAGCAACCCCAGCGGCGTGAGCTTCAACAACGTCACGCAGAGTTACCTGAGCGACGAAACCAACACCGTTCGCACCACGCAAACGCTCTTCGCCAACGGCAACAACATCGCCGTCACGCAAAGCGACTTCGCTCCCGCTGGCATCGACTTCCCCGATGGCCTCGCCGGCACGGGCGAGCAAAAGCACATGCTCATCAAGCGCATGACGCTGTGCAACAACCTCGCAACGGCGCAAGACGTCACCGTGTACTACTACATGGACCCCGCCCTCAACGGCGGCGACCAATACGACGCGATGTTCTGGGATGCGGCTCGCGGCGCGATGACTGCCTTCGACAAGACCACCCGCACTGTCACGGGCACGGGGCCTTTCATCAGCGATCCCAACGAATACAACATCACCACCTTCGGCAACATGCAGAAGAACATCGCCTTGTACCTCACCGCGGCGATGAAGGTCGATGGCCAACCTGCCAACGAAAACTGGCGCGACACCAGCGGCGACCAAAGCCAAGGCTGGATCGCTCGCCGCGTCACGCTGCCGCCGGGCGTTGATGTGAGTGTCGAAATCATGATGGCCGGCGCGCACTTCCGCCCTGAACCCATCACCGCGCCCATGCCCGGCAGCGACGGCGTGTACGACAACGAAATCGTGCCGATGCTCGACTGGTTCTACGCCAGCAACATGGCAACCACGCAAACCACCACCGACACCTACTGGGCCAACTGGCTCAATAACGGCGTCACGCTCGACACGCCCGACGCGCGCTACGACAAACTCATGAAGCGTGGCCTCTTGGGCACCGCGCTGCACCAAGACGGCGTACACGGCGGCATCGTTGCTGGCTATCACAACGGCGCGTATTACTACGTCTGGCCGCGTGATGCCATGTGGGCGGCGGTCACGCTGGCTCGCACGGGCCACTTCACCGAAGCGCGCCAAGCCATCGACTGGATGCGCGTTTCCAGCTATCGCGATTTTGAAGCCTGGGGCCGCAAGGGCTTCTGGAAGCAAAAGTGCACGACCGACGGCTTCACCGTCTGGGGCGCGCCGCAGATTGACGGCACCGCCGTCTTCCCGTGGGCTGTCCAGTTCCTCGACAACCTGCAGGCCGATACCGCGTACCTGAACCTCAACTACTCCGCCGTGCGCGACAGCGTTTTGGCGATGACCACCGACAGCAGCGACAGCCGACTGCGCTGGGAAGAAGCCTTCAACCTGACCTACAGCAACAACCTGTGGGAAGACAGCTACGACACGTTCATCTTCAGCAACGCCAACGTGCACCGCGGCCTCAAGGACGCGGCGAAGATCGCAACGACCCTGGGCTTTGCGAGCGACGCCAACGACGCCAACACCCGCGCAGGCTGGGTCAAGAGCGGTCTTGACGCGCGCCTGAACTGGGACGGCGAAAACACCGACATCAGCCAACTGGGTATCGTCTATCCGTTCGAGGTTTATAGCCCGACCGACTTCAATTCCACGCGCGTGATGGATCGCATCAACGGCGTGCGCCGCAAGTTCAACAACGCTCACCCCACGGCTGAGCCGCTGGTGAACTACGCGGGCTTCCCCAACGACGGTTACGGCTGGACCGATCTCATCAACCGTTATTGGGGCGATGGCTACTGGGGCGGCGGCCCGCACGGCGCGGGTCCGTGGTTCTTGACGACGATGTGGTACGGCGCGTACTACGCCGTGCGGCAGGACCTGAGCCCCGGCACGGGCGATATCGACAACCACAAGTATCGCCTTGATCTGCTGCTCAACCGCGTGGGGCCTGTGGGCCTTGGCGCCGAGCAGATTGGCGCACGATTCGTTGACAACAGCAAGCCCGGCTCGCTGCTGTATCCGGGTCAGAACGATTTCATGCTGCAAACCGCGTGGCCCAACGCGTGGGAAAGCATGAGCTTCTTTACCGACTCGCTGATGCTCTTCCTGGACTACACGCCCAGTGCGCGCACCAACACCATGACCTTTGAACCCAAGCTGCCCAGCACTTGGAACACCATGACCTACAACAACGTGCGGATGCAGCCCAGCCCGCTCGCTCCGGTTCACTCCATCGACGTCACCGTCTCGCGTGACGCTTTCGGCGAGACGCACACTTTCAATAACGATCTGGGCATCGCCGTCAACGTCGGCACGGTCATTCGCACCGACCTGACCAAGCCCATCCGCAGCGTCACTCGCAACGATGTTGCACACCCCTACACCCTCGACGCCGCCACGGGCCGCGTGACGATCGCCGCGAACCCGCTCGAAAGCGGCTCGCTGAACGCTCAAACCGTCTACCGCGTGCAATACGACATCTGCGACAGCATCGACTTCAACAACAACGGCGTCTTCCCCGAAGACCAAGACGTCGTCGACTTCTTCGACGTTCTCGCCGGCGGCAACCCCGCGACGTGCGATGTTGTCCTGGGCTGCCAAGACATCGACTTCAACAACAACGGCGTCTTCCCCGAAGACGAAGATGTGGTTGCGTTCTTCCGTGTGCTGGCTGGTGGCGGCTGCACGGAGTGAAGAAGAGAGTGACGAAGTAATGAAGTGACGGAGTGACGAAGTAGATTGAGCCCTGGCGGGTGACGCTGGGGCTTTTTTCTGCGCTTGATTTTGTGCATCGCTGATTGCGCTTGCGATATGCGGTTGGCGCGACCACCAGAGCAGTTGGTCGTAGCGCAGGTAGCGGTTGTACGCGAGTGTTGAGAGATCGAAGTTGGCGGCGCAAAGGTCGCGCAGCATGTCGGTGTCGTAACTGGTCAGTTGCATGTGTCCCCTCCCCGGTTGCCGCGCGCGAGGAACTTCTCGCGCGACTGGTGAGTTATACCAGAGCGGCGAGGAGATACAAGCGGGAAAAGGGGGAGTGACTGGGAATGGGCGCACACTTGCGGTGAGTGGGCGCGAGATTTCTTTGTCCGCGCGGGGGACTGCTCGCTGCCGCCCGGGACGGACGGCCTACTGGTTCATTGCGCGGCGGCCGGTCGCGTGAGTCCATCCGCTGTCCACAGCGCATCAAACGCGCGGAGCGAGCGCTCGTTGCCGAATGTTGCGATGAATCGTCGCACAGATCCGCGAGCAACGCCTGCCAGCGCGATCGTTATCACACCGCCGAGGGCGACTGTGAGCAATGCGAAGACATCACCAAGCTTTTGCTGCGCGATCGCGATGGGTGTGGTGTCATGCGTGACCGCTGCCCAGCGATAGACGAACCAAATCACGCACGCAACGCCGCAAGCCGCGACGATCATCGCTAGTCGTTTTGCGCCCACTACACCGGGCACAAGCAACGCGAATACAAAACTCAACCCCGGAGCTATGAGTAGGAACCACAACCAATCAGTCAGGTAGTCCCACGGTACCACGCGATCCCAGCCGCCGAATTCCGCGAACGCACGCTGTGCCGCATCAAGTCGCTTCGCTGGCACCGGCTTCCACACACCGTGCGGCGCATCGGTCAGAACGACTATGCGATTGGCAAATGGCCACGACATCGCGAACGCCGTTGACTGCGCCATCGCGCCGATTGCACCACCAGCGATCGCAATCGTTGTGGCCAAACGAACGATGCGCGAACCAATCGCCATCTCTACCCTCGCTCGATTAGTTGGTACTCAGCGGCGCTTGACGCCTTTGATCATCATCTTTGGCGGCAGCTTCGTGGGGACGATGCCGCCGGGGAACTTGGTGGGGTCGGGGGCGGCGGTGTTCGCTACTGGCAGCACGGGCTTGCCGGTTTCCATGCGGTTGATTTTTTGCTGCGGCGGCGGGGCTGGGGTTGGGGCTGCGCCGGGGGCTTGCACAACCGTCAGGCCACCTTGGGGGCGGCCGTTGGTGGGAGCGCGGAAGCCGTCGGGTGGGGTTTCGCGGGGTTCAAAGTCGGGGTATTCGAGCTTGGGGACTTCGGCGTTGATGAGCAGCTCGATGTTGGTAAGCAGTTCGCCTTGGTCGGGCGTGACGAAGCTCCACGCGACGCCATCGCGACCAGCGCGGGCGGTGCGACCGATGCGGTGGACGTAGACCTCGGGGTCTTCGGGCAGGTCGAAGTTGATGACGTGGGTGATGCCTTCGACATCGATGCCGCGTGAGGCGAGATCGCTGGCGACGAGGACGGTCATTTTGCCGCCGCGAAGCTGCTGCATGGTGCTGTTGCGCTTGCTTTGGCTCATGTCGCCGTGGATGGCGCGGGCTTCGATGCCGCGGGCGGAGAGGCCTTCGGCGATTTCGTCGACGTGGCGCTTGAGGCGGCAGAAGACGATGGTGAGGGCGGGTTCTTCGTGGCGGAGCAGGTGCAGGAGGAGGCGCTTCTTGTCCCAGTGATTCACGGGGAGGTAGAACTGCTTGACCATGTTGACGGTCAGGCTGCCCGAGTGCACGATGATCTTTTTGGCCTCGGGCTTCATGTGGGTGCGAGCCAGCCGCTCGATGTCGGGGCTGATGGTCGCGCTCACGAGAACCGTTTGGTGATCTTGCTTGATGCCGCCGAGGATTTTCTTGATGTCGTCGCGGAAACCGATGTCGAGCATGCGATCGACTTCATCGAGGACGACGTGCTTGACGTTCTTGAAGTGGATGTGCCCGCGTTCGAGCATGTCCATGATGCGGCCTGGCGTGCCGACGATGATTTGGCAGCCTTTTTCGAGCTTGGTAGCCTGCGCCTGGATGCCTTGGCCGCCGTAGACGGTGACGGCGCGGATGGGGGTGAAGCGGCCGATGTCTTCGATTTCGCCGGTGATTTGAATGGCGAGCTCGCGCGTGGGGGCGAGGACGAGGGCTTGGAAGGGGACGTCGCGCTCGAGCTTGCAGAGGAGCGGGATGCCAAAGGCGGCGGTTTTGCCGGTGCCGGTTTTGGCTTGGCCGATGACATCGCCACCTTCCATGACGGCGGGGATGAGGCCGGCCTGGGTCTTGGTGGGATATTTGAAGCTGCAGGCTTCGATGCCCTTCATGACGCTGTTGCGCAGGCCCAGGTCGGCGAAGGTTTTGGAGGTGTCGAAGGTGTCGGAGAGATCGCCGTCGCCTGCGGTTTTCTTGGGCGCGGTGGGGTCTTCGATTTCGCCGATGTGGACGGGGGCGGGGAGGTCGCTGGCGTCGGCCGCGCTGTGGTTGGCGTGGTCGGCGTG
Source organism: Phycisphaerae bacterium (assembly GCA_014192545.1). Taxonomy (GTDB): domain Bacteria; phylum Planctomycetota; class Phycisphaerae; order Phycisphaerales; family UBA1924; genus BJHL01. The sequence goes on from BJHL01000001.1 coordinate 497,921, forward strand.
GGGGGCGCGATCAGCGGGGTGGTTGGCGGCGGGCTGGGGGTTGTCGTTGAACAGAGCGTCGAGGTGGTCCATGGCGAGGGGCTGGGGTACGAGTTGGGATTCGATGCACTCGACGTCATTGGTCGGGCGCGTGAGGCGGGGGCTAGTTGTGGGCACGGCGAGTACGTCCAATCAGTTGTCAGAGCATTACTTACAAACGACAATGATTTCCAGCGAGGCTTCCTGAGATTGGAAGCCACGCAGGAACGCTCCCGGCACTCGGCATGGGGCGACAAGCACGACCGAGGGGGGTGCCTGTTGCCTGACGCCGAATGCCGCTTCTCTATCTTTCGGGCAGAACCGCTGCGGGTGATGAAACTCGCGGGAGCGGAGCCCGTTGAGAAACTGTCGCTGGATAGTAGGCGGGCGGGGTTTGTGGGGATGGGGGTGCGATTTGCAAGCGCCATGGGCGTTTGTGGTTGCGCGATGGTGGGCGATGCGCTATATTGGCGTTGCCTGCCGCATGGAAGCGGTGTGGAAAGTTTTGGGTTTGGTGCTGACTGAAGCGTTAAGACGTATGCCGACCGCGACTGAGAAGAGTTCTGGGAAGAAGCCGCGCGCGCCTAAGGCGGGGAAGTCGCCGATTGTGGTTGAACGGGATGGGTGCAGTGCGAACGCGTATGTGGGAGACTGCCGGGAGATTTTGCCGGGGTTGGAGGCGGTTGCGAAGAGCCAGGTGAGTCTGGTTTTTGCGGATCCGCCGTTTAATTGGAATCGGGCGTATGACCGCTGGGATGACAAGATGCCCGAGCGCGAGTACATCGATTTCACGTATGCGTGGATCAACTTGTGCGTGCGGGCACTCAAGCCGGGCGGGAGTTTGTGGATCAATATTCCGGATGACTGGGCGGCGGAGATTACGGCGTTTTTGAAGGGGCGATTTGAGGGGACTCCCGGTGTGCCGGCGTTGGCGGCGGCGATGCACATGGAGAATTGGTGCGTGTGGCACTACCGGTTTGGGCAGAACACGACCAAGCGGTTTATCAATAGCAAGGTGCATGCGTTGCATTTTGTGAAGGCTGGGGGCGAGCCGACTTGGAATGCGCATGAGGTGCTGGAGCAGAGTGATCGGGCGGCGATTTATGATGATCCGCGGACCAAGAGCAAAAAGGATGGGATGCCGCCTGGGCTGCGGGTGCCCATGGATGTGTGGTATGGGCAGTTTTGGGGGCGGGTGCAGGGGAACAACAAAGAGCGGCGTGGATACCACGATAATCAGTTGCCCGAGGTGTACTTGGAGCGGGTAATTCGGGCGTGCAGCAATGAGGGGGACTTGGTTTTGGATCCGTTTTTGGGAAGTGGCACGACGGGGGTGGTTGCGCTGGCACTGAAGCGGAATTTCATTGGGACGGAGTTCAGTGAAGAGAATGCGAAGAGCGCTTGTGAGCGGATAAAGATTGGGCCGTATCGCGTGATGGGGGAGGCGCGTGGGACGAGTTCGGCGATTTTTGAGCATCGAAGGAAAAGTGAGCGCACGGGCTGAGAGCCCGTGCCACCAGAGGCAAAGGTGCCAATGAAGGCATGTGAAGGCAACTGTCATGGCGAAGAAGCCGGCGAAGGTTGAGGTGGAGAGTGTGGCGGCGGGTGATGCGTTGCCTCGCATGGCGATCATTACGGGGCCGGAGTCTTACATGCGCACTATGGAGACGCAGAAGATTCGCGATGCGCTGGTGAAGAAGCATGGGGAGGTTGAGACGTTTGTGTTTGATGGGGGCAGTTCGCAGGCGGTGGAGGTTTTGGATGAGTGCCGGTCGTTTGGGCTGATGGCGACGCACAAGTTGATCATTGTGGATAACGCGGCGGAGTTGGTGAAGGAGCACAGCAGGCCGCTGTTTGAGAAGTATGCGGAGCAGCCGGTTGAGAGTGCGACGCTGATTTTGCGGGGTGAGAAGTGGTTTGCGGGGAAGCTGGATAAGTTGGTGGACAAGGTCGGGGTGGTGGTCAAGTGCGAGGAGCCGGCGCCGGCGGTGGCAATTGACTGGGTGGTGACGCACGCAAAGAAGGCGCACAAGGCGAGCATTGATAAAGAGACGGCAACTGTGCTGGTGAATCGCGTGGGGGCGACGTATGGCAAGTTGGATACGGAAATCGCGAAGCTGGCAGCGGCGGCGGGGATGAACGATGCGGGCGAGGCGAATGCGATCACGCGGCAACTTGTCGCGCAGTTTGTGGGTGTTTCGCGTGAGGAAGAAGCGTGGAACATTCAGAAGACGCTGCTGACGGGGAATCCGGATGCGGCGTTGCAGCACTTGCGACACATTTTGGATGTGTCGCGGCAACCCACGCCGGTGGTGATGTATGCGATGCTGGACCTGGCGCGCAAGCTGCATGGCGTGACGGCGGGGCTGAAGGCGGGGGCGAATCTGTTTCAGCTTGCCAAGCCTTTGAAGTTGTGGGGGCAGAGCCAGGAGGTGATTGTGCAGGCGGCGAGACGCTTGCAGCCCGCACAGACGCTGGCGTTTTATCAATCGGCGGTGGAAGCTGACGTGCGCAGCAAGAGCGGGCTGGGGGAGGCGGATCGGTCGATGGAAATGCTGGTGGTGAAGCTGTGCAGGATGTTGCGATGAGAAGAGGGCGGAGATTACCCTGACAAATTCCGGCCAGAAAGTGGCTGTGTTTGCTGGCGGAGTGGCTTCACTCGCGCCCAACGTCTATCCTTGCGACCCTTCGCCGGGCACGTGTTTGCCTTGCGGCGGTATTGGCTTTGATTCCTGTTTGCTTTGGAGCCCGCAATGCCCACGACCGGCACGATTACGCAAGTCATCGGTTCGACCTTCGACGTTCAGTTCCCCGAAGATCAACTGCCCGACATTTACAACGCTCTTGAGATCAAGGGCAGCAACAAGTCGGGCACCATCAACCTGGTGGGCGAAGTGCAGCAGCACCTTGGCGGCGGCCGGGTTCGTGCGGTTGCGCTGGGATCGTCAGACGGTCTGGTTCGCGGCATGGGCTGCCTTGATACGGGCGCGCCGGTGAGTGTGCCGGTGGGCGAAGCGGTGTTGGGCCGGGTGTTCAACCTGCTGGGGCAGGCCATTGACAACGGCGCGCAACTGGTTGGTGGCAAGCGGGCACCGATTCACCGCGATCCGCCGGCGTTTGCGGCACTCAACCCCAACACGGAAATTCTCGTGACGGGCATCAAGGTCATTGACCTGATGTGTCCGTTCGTGCGTGGTGGCAAGATTGGTTTGTTCGGCGGTGCAGGCGTGGGCAAGACCGTCGTGATTCAGGAAATGATCGCTCGCGTGGCGAAGAACTTCGGTGGCTACAGCGTGTTCGCTGGCGTGGGTGAGCGCACCCGCGAAGGTAACGACTTGTGGCGCGAAATGAAGGAAGCCGAGTACACCGACGCGGCGGGCAAGAAGGCCCACGTGCTTGACAAGGTGGCGATGGTGTTCGGCCAGATGAACGAACCACCCGGCAGCCGTCTGCGTGTGGCGTTGTCGGCTTTGACGATGGCCGAAGAGTTCCGTGATGCATCGGGTAAGGAAACCCTGATGTTCGTGGACAACGTCTTCCGCTTCACGCAGGCTGGTTCGGAAGTGTCGGCACTTTTGGGCCGTATGCCCAGCGCGGTGGGTTACCAGCCCACGCTGAGCACGGAAATGGGTTCATTGCAGGAACGCATTACGTCAACGAGCAAGGGCGCTATTACGTCGGTGCAGGCGATTTACGTGCCGGCTGACGACTTGACTGACCCGGCTCCCAGCACGACGTTCGCGCACTTGGATGCGTTCATTTCGCTCAGCCGCAGCATTGCGGAGAAGGGCATTTATCCCGCGGTGGATCCGCTGGCGAGCAACAGCCGCATCTTGAGCAAGGACATCGTGGGTGAGCGGCACTACAACGTGGCGATGCGCGTGCAGCGCATTCTGCAGCGGTATAAGGACCTGCAGGACATCATCGCGATTCTGGGTATCGATGAACTGAGCGAAGAAGACAAGCGCACGGTGGGCCGGGCTCGCAAGATTGAGCGCTTCCTGAGCCAGCCGTTCCACGTTGCGGAACAGTTCACGGGCTTCAAGGGCGTGGACAGCACGCTGGAGAGCACGATTGACAGCTTCGAGCGTTTGTGCAACGGCGAAGGTGATGATCTGCCCGAAGGCGCGTTCATGTATGTGGGTAGCTTGGATGACGCGAAGGCCAAGGCCGCGAAGATGGCGGCGGGGTGAGAAATAGGCACTAGGGACTGGGCACTAGGCATTAGGGTGAAGACAAACCTCGCGAGAAGTCGCGGGGTTTTTTGTTTGTTTACAATCGCTTGGCCGCCGGACGGCGTGATTAGGGCACTTCGTGCTCCAATTTTGCTGAGCGAGAGATTTTCTCGAGCAGCTGGAACCGAAGTTCGGCGGACTTTGCTTCGGACGAGTCGGGTGGAAGCAACTTGAGCAATTGGCCGTGAATCCAGACTCGTCCGATCGCGACTTGGACGTACGTTGATGGTATCGACTTGGCAGGATCAACACCCAGATCACGACGCATGGACTTCATCGCGCCGGCGAATACAGCGTCAACTTTGTTGAGCAGGGCTAGCTTTTGCTCATTGTTCTGAAATTGCGGACAGAGCCGCAATGCTGCGTCAATGGCATGCAGCGGCTCCGTGACTTTTCGAATGACCACGCCGTCGAAAGCGAGCGTTACCTCATCAAAATTGACGTATTTGAGTTGATGGAAGTGTTCACTGTCGGTCGCGAGCAACGAAGTGCAAGTATTACTGAGCGTCTCACTGCATTCGTCGACGCGAGGTGTGGACCAGAATGTCCGGGCACACGCTTTGGCTTGTTCTTGTGCTTCCGTCGATGCGGACTCGCGAGCAGTAACATCGGGTGATGGATGGGCTTGATCTTTGCAAGAAGCGAAGACACAAATCGGCAATGCGAGCAGCGGCAGCAAGAAGCGGTGTTGCAAGACAATTCTCCTTGAAAAGTCGCGGGTTGCACAGGCGTTTTCCCCTGTCCTTGTGGGTGGCTAAGCGATGAATATGCTTCGTAATCGACGGTATGTGCGGCTGGAACGTGGGAACTTGACTGGCGGATGGGGAGTCAATTCAATTGCGTATGGCTTTGATACAGGTACAACAACTGACCAAGCGGTTTGCTTCGCGAGGCGATAGCGGTGTGCGCGAGATTGTCGCGGTGGATGGGGTGACGTTTAGCGTGCAGCCTGGCGAAGTGGTGGGGTTTTTGGGGCCTAATGGTGCGGGCAAGAGTACCACTATGAAAATGATCACGGGGTTTTTGTCGCCTACGTCGGGCTCGGCGAAGGTCGCCGGGTTTGATGTGCAGACGCAGACGCGCGAGGCGCAGCGTGAGCTAGGGTATTTGCCGGAAGGTGCGCCGGCGTATCCGGACATGACGCCTGAGAGCTTTTTGGCGTTTTGTGCGGATGCGCGCGGGATGAAGGGGGAGGCGAAGAAGAAGGCCATTGAGAAGGCCGTGTCGCGAACGAATTTGCAGGGGGTTTTGCGGCAGAGCGTGGAGACGCTGAGCAAGGGATTCAAACGGCGGGTGGGGCTGGCGCAGGCGATTATGCATGAGCCACGGGTGCTGATTATGGATGAGCCCACTGACGGGCTTGATCCGAATCAGAAGCATGAGGTGCGGGCGCTGATTCGTGAGATGGCGCGTGAGGGTGGCAGCGAGAAGGGGAAGGCGATTGTGCTGAGCACGCACATTCTGGAAGAAGTGGATGCGGTCTGTTCGCGCGTGGTGATGATTGCGAAGGGGAAACTTGTTGCAGATTGCTCGCCGGCGGAGTTGCTCGCGAAGAGCCGGTATCACAATGCGGTGACGGTGACGGTGCGGACGCCTGCGGGGGCACGGGTGCGGGAAGATTTGATGGGGCTGGCAGGGGTGAAGAATGTGGAGATAGCAGAAGACCAGACGCGCGAGGGAGCCGCGACGAGTTGGACGGCGGTGCCTCACGAGGCGGATTTGGGTGCAGCACTGGCGCCGAAGATTTTGGAATTGTGCAAGCAGCGTGGGTGGAATGTGGATGCGATTCGGATGGAGACGGGGCGGCTGGATGATGTGTTTAGGGAGATGACGGTGGGGTAGAAGGCATTGGGGACTGGGGACTGGGGACTGGGGACTGGGGACTGGGGACTGGGGACTGGGCATTAGGGTAAAGGCGGAGACTTCGTTACTTCTTTACTGCTTCTGGAGGTTCATGTGGCTGGATGGAATGCGGTATTCAAGCGGGAGTTTGCGGGGTATTTTGCGACGCCCGTGGCTCTGGTTTTTATTGTGATTTTTTTGGTGTTGGCGGGGGTGTTTACGTTTGAGCTGGGCGGATTTTTTAATCGCGGGCAGGCGGATTTGCGGCCATTCTTTGATTTTCATCCGTGGTTGTATCTGTTTCTGGTGCCTGCGGTCGCGATGCGGTTGTGGGCCGAGGAGCGGCGGACGGGGACGATGGAGCTTTTGCTGACGCTGCCTATCGCGCCGTTTGGGGCGGTGCTCGGAAAGTTCCTGGCGGCGTGGGCGTTTGTGGGGCTTGCGCTGGCGCTGACGTTTCCGATTTGGTGGAGCGTGAACTTTTTGGGTGAGCCCGACAACGGCGCGATTTTCTCGGGGTATGTGGGCAGTTTGCTGATGGCGGGCGGATTTTTGGCTATTGGTAGCGTGATGAGTGCGTGCACCAAGAGTCAGGTGGTGGCGTTCATCTTGACCATTGTGGTGTGTCTGGTGTTGCTGCTGGCGGGGCTGGGGCCTGTGGTGAATTTCATCAAGGGATGGATGCCAGCGGGGGTGGTGGATGCGATTACGGGGCTGAGCTTTTTGACGCGGTTTGAGAACATCAGCCGAGGCGTGATTGAGCTGCGGGATGTGTTGTATTTTGTCTCGCTGATGGGGGTGAGTTTGGTGGTGACGACGTGGGTGCTGGAAAGCAAAAGGCACTAGGGACTGGGGACTGGGCATTAGGGGGAAGGCACTTCGGCACTTCGGCACTTCGGCACCTCGTACTTCGCACTCTGGCACTTCTGGACTTACACCATGACTCGCAAACTTGGATTAGCTCTTGCGGTTGTTCTGGCGCTTGTGGCGTTTGTCGCTTTCAATGTGGTCACGGGGCGGGTGCTGAGCGGGGCGCGGGTTGACGTGACGCAGAACAAGCAGTTCACGTTGACGACGGGTAGCCGGGCGATTGCAAAAAGTCCGGTTGAGCCGGTGAAGCTGAAGTTTTATTACACGCCGGATTTTGCGCGCGGGCAGGCGGTGATTGAGACGTATGCGAAGCGCGTGCAGGAGATGCTGGAGGAGTATGCGCGCGAGAGCGGCGGCAAGGTGACGCTGGAGATCATCAATCCGAAGGCCGACACGCCCGAGGAGGATGCGGCGGTGGCGGCGGGGCTGACGGGTGTGCCGGCGGGGCCTGGGGGTGAGGCGTTTTACTTTGGACTGGTAGGCACGAACACGATTGACACGCGCGAGGTGATTGCGTTCTTTGATCCGTCGAAGGAAGAGTTTCTGGAGTATGACATCAGCAAGTTGCTGAGCAGTTTGGCGAACCCCAAGAAGCGGACGGTTGGTTGGATCAGCAATTTGCAGTTGGAAGGCGGATACACGATCAATCCGCAGACGCGGCAGCCATCGCCCACGCGGCAGTGGGCGGTGTTGGATGAGATCAAGCAGTTGTACACCGTGAAGAAGCTGGATGCGAACATTGTCGCGATTCCCGATGACATTGATGTGCTGATGGTGGTGCACCCCAAGGGACTTGGGGACAGTGCGCAGTATGCGATTGATCAGTTTGTTTTGCGGGGCGGGCGGCTGATGTTGTTTGTTGATCCGCTGTGCGAGATGGAAACGGGTGAGCCGGGGATGGATGCTTCGCAGCGGTCGAGCTCGCTGCCTGCGCTCTTGAGTGCGTGGGGCGTGGAAGTGCCGACGGATCAGTTGGCGGCAGATCAGGACATTGCGCTGCGGGTGATGGTGGGCAGCCGAAACAATCCAGAGCAGGTACCTTATGTGTTGTGGCTGGAAGCCAAGGGGGATTCACTCGCGAAGGATGATGCGATTACGGGGCAAGTGAAGAACGTGAACTTTGCGAGCGCAGGCGTGCTGAAGAGTTTGCCCAAGGTTGAAGGTGAAACGCGCGCGGTGACGGTGACGCCCATCATTACAACATCGGCACGCGGCGCGACGATGAGCACGGTGACGCTGGGGATGCAGCCGGACCCCAAGAAGATGTTTGCGGAGTTTGTGCCGGGTTCAGAGAAATTGACGCTGGCGGCGAGGTTGTCGGGCAAGGCGAAGACGGCGTTTATCGGCGGGCCGCCCGCGAATGCGGATGGGCAGCCGATTGCTGATGCGGCGAGCCAGATCAAGGAAAGCGCGAGCGGCATCAATGTGCTGGTGTTTACGGATGTGGATGTGCTTGGCGACCGGATGTGGATGCAGGAGCAGAACTTTTTGGGGATGCGGAGCATTCGCAAACTGGCGGACAACAGCGACATGACGCTGGCGGCGGTGGACAACTTTGCGGGATCGGATGATTTGATTGCGGTGCGGGCACGGCAGAAGAGTGCGAGGCCGTTCACGCGCGTGCAGGAGATTCAGCGCACGGCGGAGCAGAAGTATCAGAAGGAAGAGGTTGCGCTGAACAAGAAACTGGAAGAGACGCAGCAGCGATTGACGCAGTTGCAGACGCAGCAGGGCGATGCGCAGACCGGCGGGCTGGTGTTGACGCCTGAGCAGCAGGCGGAAGTTGACAAGTTCCGCAAGGAAATGGTTTCGACGCGGGCGGAACTTCGCAACGTGAAACGCGGGCTGCGAGAGGACATCGAGAAACTTGATACAACGATGCGCGTGGTGAATATCGCGGCGATGCCGCTGGGAGTGATTGGGGCGGCGCTGGTGATTTGGGGGATTCGCAGCGTGCGGCGGCGGGGGTGAACGTTGAAGCCGTGATGGTCAAGGCGTGAGTATGCTGGGCTGCTATGAAGTATGTTGATCCAAGGCCGGTTGAGTTGGTGACGCCGCGGCTGGTGCTGCGGAATTTTGTGATGGAGGATGTCGCGCGGGTTGCGGAGATTGCGAATGACCCGCGCGTGGCGGACACGGTATTGAGCATTGCGATGCCGTATGAGGTATCACATGCGGAGGAGTTTTGGAAGAAGCAAGATGTGTGGTGGCGCGAGGGGAAGGCGTTTGTGTTTGCGATTGCGAAGCGCGGCGTAGAGGGGAGTGAGGGAATCGTTGGGTTTACCGGGCTGCATGTGCGCGGGGCGGATGACAGTGCCGAGCTTGGATATTGGTTGGGGCATGCGTATTGGAATTTGGGTTACGCGACCGAAGCAGCGCGGGCGATTTGTGAGTGGGGGTTTGCGACGCGCGGGCTGCACCGGATATTTGCGCATCACATGGCGAACAACCCGGCGAGCGGGCGCGTGATGGAGAAGCTGGGCATGCAGCACGAGGGATTGCTGCGCGAGCATGTGAAGAAGGGGAGTGAGTATCGGGATGTGCATGTGTTTGGGGTTTTGAAAAGGGATTGGGGATTGGGGATTGGGCATTAGGGCATGGGGCTCGATAACTGTTTGGTTGCGCATGGTGTGCGCGAAAGTGTCCACAATGGGTCCACAAACGGGCGGCTTCGGCGAGATAGTGGGGATTTGGCGTTGCCTTTGGGCGGTTTTGCGATAGGCTGTTGCCGCATGGATGCCGTGAATACGAATCCTCTTTCGTTTCGGTTGGCGAGCGCGTATGGCGTGACGCCCAAGGCTGGCGTGAACGTTGCCGGTAAGGTGGCTGGCTCTGTTGCAGGGTCGGCGTCCCCCACTTCTTCGAATGCGGCGGGTGCGATCATGTCGACGCGGACTGATCGCGTGGATGAGACGCTGGCGCGGATTCGGCCGCTGGTTGGGGCGACGGTGCCGGGGGCGATTGATTTTTCGGCGAGTGTGCCACAGCAGAGCAGCGGGCTGGGGGGCGGGCTGGCGATGTATCGGCATCCGTACGACAAGAACGTGGCGGCGACGGGTGTGGAAAGTGGCAAGGCGATTGATGTGACAGGGTGATTGTGCGTGGTGGCACGGGCTTTTAGCGTGTGCGTTTGCTGCTTTGGGAACAGGCTAAAGGCCTGTTCCACCGATTGAAAACTCGCTGGGCACTACCTGAGGACGAGCGCGGTCGCTGAGGCGAGGATCAGCCAGAGGATGATCGCTTGCGCGAGTGCGCGCCAGCCCATTCCTTTCAGGGCGGCTTTGCTGACGGCGGCGCCGATGAGGAAGAGGGCGAGTTGGAAGCCGCAGGATGTGACGAGTTTGATTTCGCTGCTGAATTGTGCGAGGGCGGGGATGAGGGTGCGCAGCAGGCTGGCGAGAATGAACAAGCCAATGAACCAGGGCCATTGCATTTTGGGTTTGGCGGTTGCGTCAGTTTGCTGGCGATCGCGACGTGCGGCCCACCAGGCGGCGGCGAGGGTGATGGGGATGATCCACAAGACGCGTGTGAGTTTGACGACGTTGGCTTGGTCGAGGGCGGTGCTGGTTAGCGCATCAGGTGCATTCACAGCGTGATAGCCCTTGGCGACCGCGCTGACGCTCGCCATGTCGTGAATGGCGACGCCTGCCCATGTGCCGAAGGCGTGGTCGCTCAGGTGCAGTGCGTGGCCCAGGCTTGGCAGCGTGAAGACGCCGACGGCGTTGAGGGTGAAGACAACGGCGGTGGCCATGGCCATGTCGGAGCTTTTGGCGCGGATTGCGCTGCCGACGCTGGCGATGGCGCTGCCGCCGCAGATGGCGGTGCCGCTGGAGATGAGCAGGGAGAGGTCACGGCCTACGCCCAAGAGTTTGCCGAGCAGGAGGCCCAAGGCGAGAGCGCCGAAGATGGTGGCGATGGCGAGAGCGAGGCCGTCGATGGCGGCGTGGGCGAGTTGTGAGATGTCGAGGCGAAGTCCCAGGGCGACGATACAGGCTTGGAGGAGCCAGCGTGAGAGTGATTTGGTTTGGTTGGGCCAGCAGGTGAGGGAGAGCAGCGCGAAGACGATGCCGACGGCGAGGGCAATTGCGCCGGTGTAGGCGTTGGGCCAGGGGGCGGCGCAGAGGGCGGCGGCGAGGAGGAAGAGGGTTTGTTGGAGGCGTGGGGGCAAGAGCGGAGGTTAGTCGCACGGGCTGAAAGCCCGTGCCACCGGTTGCAACTTAGGCGTAGCGCGTGGGGTCGGGAACGTCAGCGTGCAAGAAGCCTTCGCGGCGGATTTGGCAACTGTCGCAGTGGCCGCAGGCGAAGGTGCTGGAGTCGCGGGTGATGGGGTCGTAGCAACTGTGGGTGAGGGAGAAATCAACGCCCAGCGATGTGCCGGTGGTGATGATTTGGGCTTTGGTCATGTTGATGATGGGGGCGTGGATGCGGAGGCCTTGCTCGCGGTGAGCGGCCGCTTCAACGCCTAGTTTGGTTGCGAGATTCGCGGTGCGTTCAAAGCTCTCGATGAAGGCGGGCCGGCAGTCGGGGTAGCCTGAGTAGTCGACGGCGTTGACACCGATGTAGAGATCGCGGGCGGTGACAACTTCGGCGTAGCCGATGGCGAGGGAGAGGAACGTGAGGTTGCGCGCGGGGACGTAGGTGATGGGAATGGCGTCATCGTCGCGCGAGGTTGTGCTTGCGGTGGATTCGTCGTGGACGTCGCGGTCTTTGGGGACTTCGAGGGCGTCGCTGGTGAGAGCGGAGCCACCGATTGCGCGCAGGTCGAGGGGGATGATTTTGTGGGAGACGGCGCCGAGTTGTTTGGCGACGGCGGCGGCGGCGAGGAGTTCGTGGCGGTGGCGCTGGCCGTAGTCGATGGAGAGGGCGTGGACAGCAAAGCCGTCACGCTTGGCGCAGGCGAGGGTGACGGCGGAGTCGAGGCCGCCGGAAAGGAGGAGGATGGCTGAGGGAAGAGGCATTAGGGATTAGGGATTGGGGATTAGGGATTGGGCATTGGGGGGACGGGAACATCGGCTTGCGTTTACACCAATGCCCAATCCCCAATGCCTAGTCCCTTTTCTTCAGCACACACGCGTGGGGCGGGCGGTCGACGCACATTTTTCGTTCGTAGTTGGTGGCAACGGTTTGGCCTTCGCCGACCCATGCTGGCGGAGTGAAGGCGAGTTCGTCGAAGGGCTTGCTGGGCATGGGCCAGAGATCGCGCACTTGTTGGGGCACTTGCGTCCAGCGGTCGGGGTTGGTCCACACGTCAAAGTGTTCGCGGTCCCAGGCCCAGAGTTCGTCGTGGTCGGTCACGATGCGGAGTTCGCCGCCTGGGATGAGGACGCGCCAGGCTTCGGCGAGGAAGCGGTGCTGGATGACGCGATTTTTGTGGTGCTTGGCTTTGGGCCAGGGATCACTGAAGTACAGGTGAATGACGTGGGCGACGGCGTCTTGCACGCGCCAGCGGAGGAAGTCGCCGGCGTCGGTGTGCAACATGCGGACATTGGCGGCTTGGACGCGGCGCAGGCGGTCGGCGGTGTAGAGGTAGTACTCGCGGGCCCACTCGATGCCCAGGAAGTTGGTCGCGGGTTCGTGCTGGCTGGTTTCGAGGATGAAGGTGCCTTTGCCGCAACCGATTTCGATTTCGAATCGGCGGGTTGGGTCTTTGAACCATGCGCGCGGGTCGAACTGTCCGGCGCGTGGACTGGACATGGCAGCATCGGGCAGGGGCGGCAGTTCGCTGCCTGGGCCGATGGTGATGCCGATGGCGCCGAGGGCGTCGTCGAGAGTTCTGCCGCGACCGAGATCGAAGGACATGGGGGGCCTGGGGGAGGGGACGGAGAACGGAGAACGGGGAGCGGAGAACGGGGGGAGCGGGGGCGGGGGGTTACTTGATGGGGTTGGCGGTGGCTACGGGGGTGGCGGCGAGGCTTCGGAGGGACTCGGTGATTTGGGTGGCGGCTTCGTCGCTGGTTTCGCCAGAGATGGTGAGGCGAATGATGCCTTCGCGATCGATGACGATGGTGGTGGGATAGACGGCGACGTCGTAGAGCTTGGCGACTTCGTCGGCGTTGATGAGGTGGGTGTATTTGTTACCAGCGGCGGCGAGTTCGCTGGCGGCGTTGGCGTTGTCGCGCTCGCGGACGCTCAGGGCGTAGAGCTTGACATCACCTGCAGCGGTCGCGGCGGGGGCGAGCTTGGTGTGCCAGTCTTTGCAGGGCAGGCACCAACTGCCGAAGAACTGGAGGACGACCGCGGAGCCTTTGAGATCGCTGAGTTTGACTTTTTCGCCTGCGGGCGTGGAGAGTTCAAAGTCGGCGGCGGCTTTGGGGCCGGCGGGGATGGGGTCGCCTTGGGGCGTGACGGGATCGCGCGCGGGCTTGACGGGCTCGGTGGGAGGCGTGCTCATCGGGTTGGGTTCGACGAGCGGGGATTTTTCTTCGACGGGTGTAACCTGTCGCTGCACGACGGCGGGGCGTTCTTCCTTGAAGCCTTCGGGCACGTCGACCTTGATCATGTCTTCGTTGATGTCCGGGGGCGTGTTGCGGTCGACGCGGACGTTGCTGAGTTCGACGCGAACGATGCCTTCGGTCATGCCGGTTGATTGGACTTCGCGCATGCGGGGCAGGCCATCGCTGCGGGCGAAGGCCCAGCGGACGGGGCGCTTGTTGCGATCGGTGATGAGAACCACATCGCAGACTTCGCCGGCGATGGTCTTTTCACCTTCGAGCGTGAACTCGGCGAGCGCGAGTTCGGCGGAGAAGGGTGAGGCGCTGAAGGCTTCGCTCATGCGGGCGTTCATGGCGGAGGCGACACCTGGACCGAGCAGACCTTTGCCGGCTTTTTCTTCGACTTTCTTGTCGGCGAACTTCACGAGCTCGATGCTGCCTGACTTCCAGGCAACGTCGAGTTGCTGCTCGGCTTTGTCTTTGGTGAAGGTGCCTTTGGCGCGGCTGATCCAGCCAGCGTGCAGCGAGCCAGCGAGGCGAAGCTGCGTGATGCTCAGGGTCATGTCGTGCGTGTAGTTGGCGAGCATGCTGGTGGCGGGGCCTGTGCCAGCTTTGTCGAGCACGGTCAATTTGGCGTCGTACATGATGCCTTGGACTTTGGCGACTTCGTCGGCGGCGCGTTGGAAGGCGGCTTTGCCGTCGGTTGCGGGTGCGGTCGCGGCGGCTTCTTGGTGTGCGATGGCGGGCAGGCCAGCGGCGGCGAAGAGTGACAAGGCGAGGATGAGAGCACGCGGGGTGAGCATGGGCGATCCTTTGGCAGAGACTTGTTGGGACGGGCCGCGAGTGCGCGGCGGGTTGACGTGAGACTTGTGACTGTAACGGGCAAACTTTGGTTTTATTCTTTGGGTTCGATGTCGCTGGAGGGCGCAGGCGGGGTTGGCGGTGCGGCTCCGCGGCCCAGCAGTTGGGCGAGGGCTGCGCCGGGGTTGTCTTGACGCATCAAGTGTTCGCCGACGAGGGCGATGCGAACACCCTGCTTGCGAAGTCGGAGCAGGTCGCCGGCGGTTTTGATGCCTGATTCACTAACAAGTATCGAACGATCTTCGACGAGTTCGGTGAGGCGCAGGGTGTGGTTGAGATCGACCTGCATGCTGGAAAGGTCGCGATTGTTGATGCCCAAGAGGCCGTAACTGGCGTGGGGGAAGCCCACGTGCGGGCGGACGCGCAGGAGATTGTCGAGACTGTGGACCTCGAGCAGCACGGTGAGCTGGAGCTGCTGGGCGAGGATTTGCATATCGACGATTTCGGCTTCCGTGAGGCATTCGGCGATGAGCAGCACAGCATCGGCACCGGCGGCGCGGCTTTCCCAGAGTTGGAACGGGTCAATCAGGAAGTCTTTGCGGAGAACTGGGAGCGATACCCGATCCTTGATTCTCTGGATGTATGACAAGTGGCCGCCAAAGAAACGTTCGTCGGTCAAGCAGGAAATCGCTGCTGCGCCGTTGCGTGCGTATTGGTCGGCGAAGTCTTCGGGTACGAAGTCTGAGGTGTCGTACGAAGGGCGAATCCAGCCGGCGCTGGGGCTCTTACGCTTGACTTCAGCGATGATGGCGGTGTGCTGCGTGTTGGCGTGCCGGGTAACGGCAGCGAAGAAGTTTCTGGGCGGCTCTTGCTGTGCGACGAGTGCTTCGAGTTCGCCAAATGCGATTGCTTCTTTGGCGCGAGCGATTTCCTCGCGCTTATGGGCGACGATGACCGCGAGGGTTTCAGGCATGTTCTGTGACAAGGCATCGATTCTTGGCAAGCCCGCGGTGTTTGGCATGGGCCTGACACTGTTGTTTGTTGCTCCTGCGCTGGCGCAGGGAAACGAGGGGACGGTCGATAACGTACGCGATGCGTTGACGCAGGCCGGCACGGCGACCAAGAACGCGGGCGAGAGCTTTTGGGATTTGGTGAAGAGCAACCCGTGGAAGTATGGTCACTTGATGGCGGCGGGGCTGGTGGTGGTCATTCTGCTGATTGCAGATGTGATTCGGCCTGGGTCGCTGGAGCGGGCGGGAAAGCGGAGTGTGGAGCCGCATAATTGTTTGTTGTGGTTTGCGTGCGCGATGATTGTGTATTGCGCCATGCTGCTGGGTGCGGGGCTGATGCAGTTCATCCCGACGGAGTATCGCGGCGGCGATGATGCACTGAAGGTGCAGGCATTGCAGCAGGGGCTGACGTATCTGTCGGCGATTGTGACGGGACTGGTGTTGTGCAACTTGGTGAACGCCGGAAGTAAAGGCGCGGGGCTGACGTTCACGGCGCGGTCGCTGGCGTGGGGAGCGGCGGGACTGATTTGCGCGTGGCCTGTGGTGCAAGCGGCGGGCATCGGCTTTAGCATGTTGCACGAGTATCGCACGGGAACCGAAATCACGCAGCAGGCGGCGCATCCGACATTGCAATTGCTACTGGATAATCAGAACAATCCGTGGGCGTGGAGCATCGCAATTCTCGCGATCATTGGTGCACCAGTTGTCGAAGAGATCATGTATCGCGGGTTTCTGCAAAGCGCGATTTTGAAGCTGACGGGCAAGCCTTGGCTGTCGATTGTCATTACCTCGGGCTTGTTCATGGGGGCACACATGCTGCCCAACACGAACATTCCGTGGTACAGCGCGGCGACGGTGGGCGTGCTGGGGTTGTGCATGGGCATTGCGTTTGAACGCACGAAGGATATCGGGGTGCCGATCACGATGCATGTGTTGTTCAATCTGGCGAATGTGGTTTTGACGGTGATGTTTGTGAAGTGAGGGCGAAGTACCCGAGTGCGGGAGTACACGAGTATCGCAGCCGCACTTGGGACGCATGTTCGATGGCCCGTGTCCCGGCGGGCGTATTGTGGTGCGGGTCGTGTTTTCACGCTTGAACTCGCCAAAGGCCGAACCTTCCACATGCCACCAGTCTTCAGTGAACGCCAATCGCAGAATCTTGTGCCGCTGGGCGGGTTTGTGGCGTTGTACATGCTCGGCTTTGGCGGCTACGCCCTCTCGCAAGGCAACAAAGAGTTTCTGTTTTACGGCTTCATCATGCTGGTGCTCATCGGGCTGGTCATGTACATGCACAGCAAGGTGAAGTTCACCATGGCCGTGTTGTGGCTGCTGGCGTTCTGGGGCTTTTTGCACATGGCGGGCGGCACCATTCCCATTCCGCGCGAGTGCATGGCGAGCACAGTGCCGCCAGTAGGCACGGGCAACGTGCTCTACAACTTCCGCGCGTTTTCATGGACGCCCAAGTACGACCAGTTCGTGCACGCCTTCGGATTCTTCAGCGCAACCCTCGCCGCGTGGGAAGCTCTGCGCGTGAGCACATACAACAACATGCGGCCCACGTTTGGCGCACTGTTCGCCATCGTCTGCGTCGGCATGGGCCTGGGCGGCCTCAACGAAGTCGTTGAGTTCATCGCCGTGCTGACGATTCCCAACACCAACGTGGGCGGCTACGAAAACACCGGCTGGGACCTGGTGAGCAATCTGGTGGGCTGCATCTTCGCGGCGGTGGTGATACCGCTGAGGTCGACGCGGCGGTGAGGGGTTTAGTGGGAAGACATATTCACCACGAAGACGCAAAGAGCACAAAGAAAGACAGGTTCACCGCAGAGTCGCGGAGGACGCGGAGGAAGACATGGAAGATATTGGGCGGGGCGGCGGAGTGGCGAACAACGTGCCACCGATCCGCTGCTTTGAGCGGGTCGGTGCGGATCGTGAACGGACGATGTAATCAGTTCGCATCGGGCTGCAAAGCTAGCCTTATGGCACGATAGAGAGTGACGCTATCTTCCGGGCCGGGTGCAGGCCCAGCAACGACACACGCAAGAAGGAGACTCCGCCGTGCCGAAGAAAAAGCAGACCCTTTGGCTGGTCAAGGACAGTGACAAGGCCATCAACTGGTGTCAGTGCAAACTGAGCGTGGCGGGTCGGTTTCCGCAGGCGAATTGCCCGTGGTGCGGCTGTGGATGGCTGCTGTCGTGCGCATTCTGTCGCAAGTGCTTCACGTTCGGGCGGTTCGAATGGTTCGACGAGTCCCTAGAAGCGCTCGCGAAACGGCTGGCGACGGCCGCGAGGGGGCCGCGAGTGGACGATGAAGATGTCACCGAGATGGCCCGGTTCATGGAGTGGGCCGCAGAGGGGTTTGAGGCGGGCGACCGCGTCGTCGTGATTGACTATCAGCTTTTCCGCGTGGACGAGCATGGGCCCTTCGAGTTTGAGGGGGCGTTTGCGCGTCACAAATTGGACGTGTTACCGCAAGTTCGCGAGTTGGAGGAACCGGGGACGCTCGTTGCGACACTCGGCGACATGGAGTACTGGGTGGAGCGCGAGTTGCCGGATGAGTGAGGCGGATGGGGCGGGTCGCATCAGGCTGCAAAGCCAGCCTGATGGCACGAAGACTTGATGCCACCTGCCGAACTGCTGGCGGATTGACACAAAATTCACTTGACTGGGTGAATTTGCCGGAGATACTAGTTTCTCCGCGTGGTGCCAGTGTTGACACCGCTCTGCGGTTCGGGCGAGAGCCCGAGGAGAGAGCCATGTCCGTGAAGTCCATCATTAGCGTGGCCGCGATCGCGGCCGTTACCGGTTTGGCGGGCACATCTGCCCTGGCCCAAATCACCATCCCCACCGTCCCCATCGGCAACCCAGGGAACGCGCCGGACCCGACCACGGGCAACCGGTTCGGTTCGGTGTCGTACACTTATAACATCGGTGCCACCGAGGTGACCAACGCGCAGTACGCGGCGTTCCTGAACGCCAAGGCCGCGTCGGACCCGTTCGCCCTGTACAACACGAGCATGGCCGGCTCCTTCGGCGGCATCACTCGCTCCGGCTCAGCGGGGTCGTACACCTACAGCACTGTCAGCGGTCGCGCGAACAACCCCGTGAACTTCGTCTCCTTCTGGGATGCGACGCGCTTCGCCAACTGGCTGCACAACGGCCAGGGCAGCGGCAACACCGAGACCGGCGCGTACACGCTGACCCCCGGCGGCATCAGCGCCAACACCATCACCCGCAACGCGGGCTGGCGGTGGGCGGTGACCAGCGAGAACGAGTGGTACAAGGCGGCGTACCACCAGCCCGCCAGCGCGGGCGGCGACAGCGACAACTACTGGCTGTACCCGACCCAAGGCAACACGATCACGACGGCGCAGGCCAACTACTTCGGCAACGGGATCAACAACACCCTGCCCGTGGGCTCGTACGCAGCCAACTACTACGGCACGTTCGATATGGGTGGCAACGTGTGGGAATGGAACGAGGCGATCATCTTGGGTTCCAACCGCGGCCTTCGGGGCGGGTCGGTCAGCCTCGACGACAGCTCCCTGCGGGCCGGCACCCGCCCCGACGTCTTCAACCCGTCGGTCGAGGGCAGCTTCGTCGGCTTCCGTGTCGCCGCCATCCCCACCCCCGCCTCCGCCGCCCTGCTCGCCCTCGCCGGCCTCGTCGCCGCTCGTCGTCGCCGGGCGTGAGCGGGTTCGACCACCTTCACCTTGACCACCGCGCGGCCGGCCAGTACCGGACCGGCGACTCCCGTCTATCGCCGCACTCAACTGTCCCCATCCCCCATCCGCCCCGGCCAACGCCGCGGCACACAAGAGAGAGATTCCCATGAAGACCGCCATCCTCCCCGTCCTTGTCCTCCTCGCCGCCGCGTCCTCCGCGAACGCATGGATCGTCCCGGTGACCCGCCGCAGCGGGATCACCGTCCAGGATTCACTGAACTGGAACCAGTTCGCCAACTGGGAGTGGATCACCACGAACAACACCCGCTCCGCCTCGACCGCCAACGGCATGGGCGTCGCCCTTTCCTCCAACGGGTGGACACGCCGCTACCAGCAGGGAAACAACTACTTTGGCGGCTTCGCCGGTGGCGATGCGCTTCTCTACCAGACCGCCTATCCGAGCCATCAGCGCATCGACTTCTCAGAGCCCGTCCAGGCGTTCACCGTCCAGGTCAGCGCGGGCTTCGGAAGTGGTGGCAATCCCTACGGCGGCCAGTACATCGCCAACGTCCGCGTCTACGACACCCTGAACAACCTGCTCGCCGACTACAGCAGCCCGACGTGGCGCATGTACGACACATTCGGCGGCATCCTCACGCCTCCGGTCATGGGCGCATTCAGCTCCGAACGCAACATCGGACGTGTCGACATTGGTGTCACACTCGGAGGCGGGGGCGGCAGCATGATCAACCGCGTCGACCTGTTCATCCCGGCTCCAGGAACCGCGGCCGTCCTCGGTCTCGCCGGCCTCGTCGCCGCTCGTCGTCGCCGGGTGTGAGCGGACTCGACCACCTTCGCCTTGACCACCGCGCGGCCGGCCAGCGTCGGCCGCGCGGCTTCACCCCAGCGCGGTCGCGCCGCGACCGCCACGCGCTTCGTGATCGCGGGCCACGCCCGCACGACCCGGGCAAGAGCCCAAGGAGAGAGAGATGTCCATGACTGCCTGCACCCGCGCCGCCGCGGCTGGTGGCATCACTCTCCCCGCGTGCCATCAGGCTGGCTTTGCAGCCTGATGCGGGGGACGACGGGAAACAGGGCAGTCACGCTGCGGGTCGAGATGACGGACTCGCGGGTGGCAGGAGCGTGGGTAGAAGGGTGTAGAAGTCGCCGGGGACCGGCGACCTATCCCGGACCTATCCGGGAACGCCTGCCGCCCGCGATGGGCGGCCTACTTCCCCCACCCCCAACACTTTCACAACAAACCCGCTTGCACCGGCGGCCAGCTTGTGGTACGCTTTGGGCGGCCCCGGTTGGTTCATGGGTCTGTTATTCCCGCTGCGGGTGTCGTGGCGGCGCAGGTCTCGCGGGCGAACGTGTGTCGCTTGCATATCGCAACTACCGCCGGGTTGATGGAGTATTGAGATGCCGAATCTGAACAAAGTCATGCTCATGGGAAACATCACGCGGGATATCGAGCTGCGGACGATTCCGTCGGGACAGTCAATTGCGCAGATCGGGCTGGCGATCAATCGCTCGTGGACATCGGCCGATGGCGAGAAGCGCGAGGAAGTGACGTGGGTGGACTGCGAAGCGTGGGGCAAGACGGCGGAGATCATGCATAAGTACCTGGCCAAGGGTCGGCCCGTGTATATCGAGGGGCGGCTGAAGCTGGACCAGTGGGACGACAAAGAAAGCGGCCAGAAGCGCAGCAAGATGAAGGTTGTGATCGACGCGTTCCAGTTCATTGACAGCAAGGGCGGCGGCCAAGGTGGCGGCGGTGGTGGCGGCGGCGAAGAAGGCGGATATGTGCAGACGCCATCGCGTACGCCGGGGCGTGCGGCGAACAACCCGCGGCCAGCGGCTCCGCGGGCGCAGGCGGAAGAGATGAACCCGGATGACATTCCGTTCTGAGTTTCCGATGAGGGACGTTTCCCGACGCCGGACCTGAGGCTTGGCGACGGTCTGGATGGATGTGCGGTGGGCGAGCGAGTTGTTGGTAGGTGGTTGGCGTTTGATCCGGACCTTCGCGGAGCCTCAGGTCCGGCGTCGGGGGGTGGGTAAAACGGAGGTGGGCGATGGCGGATGGTGATGGTCAAGTGGATCCGTCCGCGGGGGCGCCGGCGTTGCCGCTGGCCGAGCTCAACTCGCGCGAGCACAAGCTGGTGAAGCGCACCATCGCTTGGCTTTTCGCGACAGCGATTTTCTTTTTCATTGTGATGGTCGCAGTTGTCACGATGGCGGGGATGATCAAAGGCAACCACAACGAGAAGGCGTGGAACTTTTTGCTGATCGCACCGGCGGGGCTTGCGCTGGGGGGCTTTTGTGGGTTTCTGTACGCGGCGATCAAAGATGAACTCGCGCGGTTGGGCGGGTTTATCAAGATCGTGCAGGCGTTGCTTGGCGGCATTGTGGCGTATGACGCGGCGCAGGGGAGCAGTGGCAACATTGCCAAGCTACTGCGAAGTGTGCATGCGGCGTGCGGCGAGCAATTTTCGACGGGCATGGTGCTGATTACGTTTCTGGGGTTTGTTGCGCTGGGCATGATGATCATGTACATCACGCGCACCACGCTGCTGAATCCGATCATTGCGAAATTTGCTGCCCAGCTTGGCGGGTTTGAGGGCGTGCAGGCAATTGCAGAGTTTGGAGTGGGTGGCAAGCCACCTGCGGCTGGCGGAAATCAGCCGCCCAATTTGCCGGCAACGAATGGGGCGGGCAAGGACGGGCAGCAAGCCGGTGATGGCGGCGCGTCGAAGCCGGTGACCGCAAGCAACCCAGCGCAACCGACGAGCGAGTCGGCGAAGAACGTGAAGAGAGAATCGCCTCAGATGGACCCGGACGATCCGCAGAAGGGTCGTTGGGGCGGGCAGCGTTCGGCGAATGGGCGCGTGCTGAGTGCGACTGTGGTGGCGACGGGGAACAAGGACTTGTATCGCGTGACGTTGCGAGTGTCACGCGCGGGGGCGAGCACTCCCGCGTTGCGTGGCGATGTGCGATTCCACTTGCATCCGACGTTTAATCAGCAGGTGGTGAATGTGCCGGGCAACGGCGAGACGGCGGACTTGGTGCTGATTGCGTTCGGGGCGTTTACGGTTGGTGTGGAGGCGGACAATGGGGCGACGCGGTTGGAGCTGGATTTGGCGGAGTTGAATGAGGCGCCGATGGAGTTTCGCTCGCGGTGAGCGGGGCGAACGCGGAGATGGTTTGCAGGCGGTCGTGCAACATGCTCCACTGGCGGAGACCGCGTGCGGGGAAGCGCGTGCGAGGAAGATGGGTGTTATGGCGGAAAAGAACGCTGCACCCAAAATGTTCATGTCGCTGCCAATGACGCAGAACACGAGCAACATCGCGCTCAGTGATAGACATGCGCACGCTACGCCGAACGTGAAGTAAAGGCGCGGCGCGGGCGAAAAGGTCACATCGCACACTTCTTGCAACGCGCATGCGAACCAGCACGCGACACATGCCAATATGGAACTGGCAATCGCAGCGGCAACGAGCGTCGCGGCGGAAGTGCTGAGATGCGCAGACGCAAAGCAACGCTGCTGGTGAGAGAACATAAACACTTGATGAACCCGGACAAGATAGTCGTCCAGGTTTTTTTATCTTGCCGTGAAGCATGTAGATTCGTCTGCATGCGAATATTTCAGCAATTTCAATATCATGCCTAAATGAGTTCGTGTTGCATCTTGTACCGCGAACTGGGCGATTACACATCAGTTGCGTCCGAAAAGTGAAACCGAAGGCGTGCGCGATTCTCGCGGCATGCCGGTGATATCGCTCGGGCTGCCTTTGGAGACTCACCATGGCTGACATTGTTGATACTGCTGTTGCAAACGGTTCTTTCAAGACTCTGGCTGCCGCTGTTGGCGCCGCCGACCTCATCAGCACGCTCAAAGGCCCAGGTCCTTTCACGGTGTTTGCGCCGACTGATGCAGCCTTTGCGAATCTGCCTGCTGGCACCGTTGAATCACTGCTTAAGCCTGAGAACAAGGCGAAACTTGCTGGCATTCTGACGTATCACGTCGTTGCCGGCAAGGTGCTCGCTGCGGATGTGGTGAAGCTGACTCAAGCCAAGACCGTGCAGGGCCAATCTGCACAGATTGAGGTCAAGAACGGCAAGGTTCTGGTTGATGCAGCAAACGTGACTGCGACGGACATCATCTGTGACAACGGCGTGATCCACGTCATTGACGCGGTGATCTTGCCCAAGTAACTGACTGCGGCTGCACTTTGACGACGAAGTAACGCCACGCGGTTCAATCAAAGTTGGTGCCCCTCGCGTCAAGCGATCTTGCACTTCCTGTTCGTTCTCAACGGTGCCACCTGGTTGGCACCGCTTTTTTTTAGGAGTTTGCTATGTCCCCAGCCACGCAACGTGTTTTGTCAAACATCTGTTTTGTCGCAGGGTTTGTGTCCATCGCCGCATCGATTGCTATCTGGAACTTTTACAAAGCCGACGACGCGGGCCACGCGGAGCGGTTTGGCATTTTCGTCGGGTTGTGGGCACCGACGTTCTTGATTCTGTCGGGTAGGCTCAAGCCTCACGCGGCGTGAATGTCTGCGATTCCTGTGCACGCCATACCCGCTGTTTGGTATCGGTTGTGTTGTCCGTGGATCCGCAGTGGTTCATCCGGACCTTCGCAGAGCCTCAGGTCCGGCGTCGGGCGTTGGGACGGCCTAATATCTCGACCCACCCGGTTGCGGCTTTTCATCGCGTGTTGCGGTGTTTGGCTGCTAACTCAACGAACGATCGGCTCCTCCCGCCCTTTTCGGCGGCAAAGCAGCCGGAGCCGAATCGTTGGAGGACAGCGTCATGGCGAAGAACGTCTCCCTTTTGCTCATTGAAAACGTCGACAGCGTCGGCATCGTCGGCGATGTGGTCAGCGTGCGCATTGGTTATGCCCGCAACTTCCTGCTGCCGCGCAACCTTGCCACCAAGCCCAGCGATGATCTGGTCAAGCAACTTGCTGGCAAGCGCGCGGATGCTGAGAAGCTGGTTGCGGCTCAGCGCAAAGATCGCGAAGCGATGGCTGGCAAGCTCAACGGCGTTGAGATTGACATCGTTCGCTCGTGCAACGACATGGGCATCTTGTACGGAGCGGTTACGCAGCAAGATATCGCGACGGCGCTGCTTGCCAAGGGCTTCAAGGTTTCGCCGCGTGATGTGCGCATGAGCCAGACCATCAAGCGCATCGAGAACGCTGATGTGCACGTGAAGCTGGCGAAGGATTTGGACTCGTTGGTGAAGGTGCATGTGAAGCCTGATCGCGAACTGCCCAAGGATGCGGGCGGCGCGTCGGCTGGTGATGCGGCTCCGGAAGCTGCGGGCGCTGGCGAAGGCAAGGGCAAGCGTCGCGATGCACTGAGCATGGCTCTGGAAGCGGCGAACAAGCCCACCGACAAGACCGGCTGGGGCACCGACAAGAAGGTCGCCGCGGCTGCCGAAGCTGAAGCCAAGGCCGACAAGAAGAAGGCTGATAAGGGCGAGAAGGCCGAGAAGGGCGGCGACAAGGCTGAAAAGCCCGCGAAGGCTGAGAAGGCTGCGAAGAAGAAGTAACGAAGTAACGAAGTTACAGAGTGACGAAGGAATGAGAATGAAAACCGGTCGCGTGGGCGACCGGTTTTTTGTTGCTTGATGCGTTGTGGGCACGCACGCTTCGCGCGCTGCTTGCGAGCGTGGCTTGTGCTTTTCTTACTTCAATCGAGCAAGCAGGTCGCTCATCGCCGCTTGCCACGCCTTTTTATCGGCTGGCTCGGCGTCGGCCCACAGGTCATGCAACTCGCCGGCGTCGCGAATCTTGGCGACTGCACGAATCGCGAGTTCACGCGCGCTGTTGTCGGTCAGTTGCTTTTCTTTCGCGCCTTTGCCCTTGGCCCATTTGCCGATGATCGCCGACGAGAGTTCGTCATCATCACTCGCGAACTCTTTGTGAGGCTTGCCGTAGATCGCTGCGAGCACTTCGGCTGCGGCAACCGCATCGCACGCGAGATCGGCGTCGAGATAGCCGCCTTCTTCGTCGTCCTCTTCGGGCATGTCGTCCATGTCGGTCGAGGCCGAATCAACCATCGCGAGCGGCCCCAAGATGAGCGCGATCTTGCCGGGCTCGTCATCATCACCCACGCCTTCGCCAGCGTCGGCGAGTCCATCGAGATAATCAAGTGCGGTGTCGTTGTCGAATGAACCAGCTCCCCATGCGCCCATGTGATGCTCCTTGTGAAACGCGGAGTGCAACGAGTGTGACGTATGAACTTGCGACGATAGCACGCTCATGCGCGAGGCGCGCGTTCACTCTTCCACCGGCCCATCCGGCACGCGATTGAGCGCGGCTTCCCACCACATCGCTGCGCGAGACATGCCGTGGGGGCGTTGTTTGAGCGAGTCGAATCCGCCCGAGTATGTGCCGTCTTCGTTCTCTCGCACGACGCGAATGGGAATGCGCGGCAGCGGCGTTTTGTTGTGGATGGCCTCAGTCAGCCAAGCGGAATGGACCGCGCGGGCGACCTCACCGGGGTTGTCGCCGCGTGCGCGGAGGGAGAAAAGGCGGGACCAGAACATGGGGAAATCTTCGATGCAAGTGGCGAACTGGTGCCAGACAAGAGGCGGATTTGTTCAAATTCTAGCCCGAGAGCTTCTTTGGGTACCTTCGATCAGCGCGAGCTCTATCTTCTTTCGATCTGCCACACTCAGTTACGGCTCGCTGCTCGCGCTGCGTCGCAGGCGCTGACGCTTCACGCCTCTTCCATCGTCACTTTCAAGCTCTTGCTCCGAAACTGCTCGCAGTACAGCTCCGCACGCTCCTTGTGCGTGACCAGCAGCAGCGCAACGCCGGTTTCGTGGGCTTCGATTGTCACCTTCACGCTCTGCTCAATCGAAAGCGGCGTGATCTGCACGACTGACTTGATAACATGCTCCACCGAGTTCACGTCGTCGTTATGCAGCAGCACCTTGAAGGGCGGCAACTTGTCGAGCTTGCGATCTGGCGGAGCGGGCGCGGGCCGATCTGCAACGGCGGTCGCGGGGCCAGCGGGCTGGGGCGCTTGCTCGGGCTCCGGTGCATTCGGCGGGGGCTGGACGGGTTGTTCGTTGTTCTCAGCCATGGGCAATCGTTGGCACCGTCGCGGCCTGAAGCCAGCACAAACGAGGTTGGCACAAGTTTGGTAACGATCAATCTGCATTCTTGACGATAACCAAACATGCCCGCAACCCTGCCGCACATCATGATCGTCACCGGTGCCCACCTGTCCGCCGAGGTCTATGACCGGCCCTTGGCGTATCGCCTGCAGGCGACGATTTTGCGGGCCCTCAAAGACGACGAGGTTGTCGAGCCGCATCGCAAGGTCATTGTGTGCAGCGATGTGTGGTATCTGAATCAGAACCATCTGCGTGCTCTGCCCACCATCAGCATCGGCGGGCCCAGCGTGAATGCTTTGACGGCGTATCTCGCCAGCCGACTGCCCAGCGTGCTCGCGATTGACAACACGATGATCATTCAGCTTGATGATCGCGATTGTCCGGTGGCAACGTGCTGGGGAATTGACGCCAGCACCACAGCGGCGGCGATTGAAGCGTTTGAAGAGAAGTATCTCGAGCACTTTTTGAGTGGGACGGGTGTGATGTGATCTGATGTGGTGTGGTTCAGTCGACTGACGCGATTGCTTGCATGCCTTGGACATTGCAGGAAAGCCTGCCGCCCGGGACGGGCGGCCCACCGAAGAAAACACCCCGTCGCGTGCAGGCGACGGGGTATTCATGTGTGAGAATGAGTCGAAGGCTTACGCCCTCGTGCTCTCATGAACGATTACTGGGGGCATTCGCCGCCAGCGAGGACGTTGAAGAAGTCGATGACATCCTGGTCTTCGGGGAAGACATCGTTGTTGTTGAAGTCGATGTCGTTGCATTCGGGGCAGTCAGCGCCGGCGAGAACGGCGAAGAAGTCAATGACGTCTTGGTTTTCGGGGAAAACCTCGTTGTTGTTGAAGTCGATGTCGTCGCACGTGGGACCACTGCCGCAGTTTGGATCCCCTGGGAGGCCCACTGTCACCACCGCCGTACGACTCACAAACTCGCCGCATGCGATCGCGACGGCACGCACTGCAAAGCCGCTACCCGTCAGGAAGTTCGAGAACGTCACTGTGCTTGTATTCGTTCCGCTCACGTTGCCGATCGTCGCCACTTGGAAGATCAACTCGCCATCTTCAAGACGACGCCAAAAGAACCCGCCTTCGCCGTTGTCCCGACCAAACTCCCAGGCCCAGCTCAGTGCGCCCTCGCTCGAAGCATTCGCTGTGAACGTCAGCGTGTTTGGGCCGCCACAGATCGTTTGGTCAGCAGGCTGCGTCGAGAACGTTGCGCCGGCACAATCGCCGCTCACGGTTTCGAGCACCCACATGTTGCGGCCGCTGTCGCATGCCCAGCCGTCAAAGCTCGAAGGCAGCACGATGATGCGATACGTGCCTGCATCAAGCCCGCGATTAATCGTGACTGGCGCGCAGAGGTCATCGAAGTAAAAGCCGTTGTCCACAAAGAACTCTGTGGTGCCAGAGCAGTCGCCGTCTCGCAAACTCTGCACAATCGCTGCTGCAGGCAACTGCGAGCGAAGCACAAGCCCCACATTGCGCCGCTCGCTGATGGTGAACTCAAACCAATCTTTATCACGAAGCTGGCCCGTACTGAAGAACGTGCCACTGAGCGTCTGTCCCAATGAAATCGTCTCAAACGCGGGCGGCGCGCTGTTGCACCCGCCGTTGTTGTCACTCCCACATGCTTCGCTTTCAGCAATCGCGCCCGCCGGAATCGTGAGCGGACATGCTGCAGGAATCATGCGGACAATGAGCCCCATGTCGCCCGTACCCCCAGCAAAGATGCCAAGCGAGAACAGAATCTCCTGCCCTTGCACTGCATCGAGAATGAAGAACACGCTATCATCAAAAACGATGCTTCCGCCTCCTGCGCACCGCAGCACGCTGCCGTTGCACGCGCTGTACTGCGTGAGGATGGGAGTCGCCGCACCACCCGCTCCGCCCGTCGCTTCGATGTAGACTTTGCCCGTGCTGGTTGGTGTGAAGCTAAACCAAATGTCCTTCGGCTGCAGCGCAGGCTCAGCAAAGGGATAGCAAGGCGTCGAAGCATCGTTGAGTGCTCCCGCGTTGCTGCCTTCCCACGCAGGCTCGCTCCCCACACTCTCTGTCAGCACGAGAGGCGACGAGCATTGGTCGTTGCTCGGGGGCGGGAGCGGCGTCGTGTTGCCTACGGAGAAGCTCAGATCAAACAAATCAAACGGAGAGAAGCTCACCGGAAAGCTGCCCGTCGTCGTCACGTTCCAGTTTGTTGCTCCAATTGTCGCGAGATTCGCAGGGCCCGCCACCACCGCAAGCCAATATGTGCCCGCCGCGAGCGTTGGGCCATCCTGCCCTTGCAGAGCAGGCGTATCAGGCGGATTGCGAAATGCTGTGCTGCCAAAGCTCAGCCCTGCTGCGATTCCAGGAGGAAAACTTCCGTCGGTATCGTCGCTCGCAATCAGGTTGCCCAGATTGTCGTAGAGCGCAATCAGCGGGTCCTTCGTGCTTGGGTCAGGCTCGGTGCTTGTGATGCGCGTGTCGATGTCAAAGAAAAGTTCGCCGCTGATGGGAGCCGTCAGCTCGAAGCGAATCCACTTCACCGTCACCGTCTCGCCTCCGGAAGGGTCAAACGCTCGGTCGGTGTCGCCCACATACTCCTGCGCGCTGGGAGGACTGGAAGGTGCCTCAAATGCGCCCGCATCGACGAACGTCGCGGGCTGCGCGAGCGCAGTACCTGCGGCCATGCTCACGATACCTACCAAACTCAGCAAAGCACCTTGAAGTTTGCCCGCAACACCAGACGCACTTCGAAACGATCTCGAACCGATATAGTCCATGACAAGCACTCCTGTTCATCGCACTCCAGCACCAGCAACACGACATCGTTAAGATATCGAAATTCCAGAATGCGCCAAGAACTATTTTAAAAACTTTTCAGAAATTGGACACCTATCGATACTAATCCCAACAAAAACCGTCTTGATCCCGCCCTCGCCGAGCGTGTTGTCCAGCGCGTACAAGTCAGTGTGACGGCGCTCGTCAACAGCTTGCCTGCCCGAAACAGGTCGGCGACGGGGCTGTCGCGTTGGTTGTCGCTCAAGGTGCCGCTGTGCTACCGGTTCATTGCCAGCGCGTCGGGTGGGGCGGATGCGAGTGCGGCACTGAAGGCGATGCCTGGGGTACAGGGGTTTCACATGGTTCTGGACGCGTGCGCGAAGGCGGAGGTGGAGCCGCATTTGCTGCAGCCGGTGTACGCCGCGGTCAATGAACTTGAGGATCTGATTGCCCAAGGCGGGGGCAGTCTGCGGAAGCTTTTGGATGAGCTCAACGCAGGCACGACGGCGGCAGACGAGGTTTCCCCCAGTGACAAGCACGAGGGACGGCGGGCGGTGTTTGAGCGCATGCGGAATCTGCTGGACTGCTCTATGGAGGGGGTGGTGGCAGTGCGGATCTACAGCCCTGCGAAGGAGCCGATGTTCGCGGGTGATCTTGATCTGTGCGCTGCGCTGGGACGGGTGGGTTTCCTGCGTCGAACGGCGGCGATGCCATTTGTCCTGAGCATCAACGCCGATGGGTTTGCACAGATGCAGGCACAGCAGCAGACGTGCCTGATTGAAGAATTCTGTTCGAAACCGACTCCAAGAACCACGCTGGACTCACGCGATGACTCCACCATAGTGATCGTGGACATGGAGTTTGAGCAGCGGGCTCCGTTTGATGTGTTCGTCGGACCTCTGCGGGCGACACACCTGGGCGAAGACAGTCCGCTGGGATCTCAAATTTTCAGTCGGCTGGCGATCAACTGCCCGTCACGCTGGCTGCTTCATGACATCTTTCTTCCGCGAGAGTGGATGGCCAACAAAATGTTGCGCACGGGCGTGTACATGAGTTCGGTGCAGACTTCGCACCGCCATGTGGCAGGGCAGTGGTACGCCCGTCTGCCGTTCACGCATACGCCTGGGATGCTGGGACGGGGTTTGGGGCAAGTCGACTCGGATCTGTATCCGCGCCAGCGGGAACTGTGCGAATGGACGTTCAAGGCCGCGGGGCTTGATCCGGCGGATTATGTCGGCTTCCGGCTTGAGGTACACTATCCCGTGCTGTTCACTTACTACACGTTCTTCACAAGCGCGGAGTGAGCGAAGTCCGTCGCGTTGTGCCGCTTGCGTTCAAGCGATCAGCGTTACGGGCATTCGCCGCCAGCGAGGACGTTGAAGAAGTCGATGACATCCTGGTCTTCGGGGAAGACATCGTTGTTGTTGAAGTCGATGTCGTTGCAGGCGGGGCAGTCAGCGCCGGCGAGAACGGCGAAGAAGTCAATGACGTCTTGGTTTTCGGGGAAAACCTCGTTGTTGTTGAAGTCGATGTCGTCGCACGTGGGACCACTGCCGCAGTTTGGATCCCCTGGGAGGCCCACTGTCACCACCGCCGTACGACTCACAAACTCGCCGCATGCGATCGCGACGGCACGCACTGCAAAGCCGCTACCCGTCAGGAAGTTCGAGAACGTCACTGTGCTTGTATTCGTTCCGCTCACGTTGCCGATCGTCGCCACTTGGAAGATCAACTCGCCATCTTCAAGACGACGCCAAAAGAACCCGCCTTCGCCGTTGTCCCGACCAAACTCCCAGGCCCAGCTCAGTGCGCCCTCGCTCGAAGCATTCGCTGTGAACGTCAGCGTGTTTGGGCCGCCACAGATCGTTTGGTCAGCAGGCTGCGTCGAGAACGTTGCGCCGGCACAATCGCCGCTCACGGTTTCGAGCACCCACATGTTGCGGCCGCTGTCGCATGCCCAGCCGTCAAAGCTCGAAGGCAGCACGATGATGCGATACGTGCCTGCATCAAGCCCGCGATTAATCGTGACTGGCGCGCAGAGGTCATCGAAGTAAAAGCCGTTGTCCACAAAGAACTCTGTGGTGCCAGAGCAGTCGCCGTCTCGCAAACTCTGCACAATCGCTGCTGCAGGCAACTGCGAGCGAAGCACAAGCCCCACATTGCGCCGCTCGCTGATGGTGAACTCAAACCAATCTTTATCACGAAGCTGGCCCGTACTGAAGAACGTGCCACTGAGCGTCTGTCCCAATGAAATCGTCTCAAACGCGGGCGGCGCGCTGTTGCACCCGCCGTTGTTGTCACTCCCACATGCTTCGCTTTCAGCAATCGCGCCCGCCGGAATCGTGAGCGGACATGCTGCAGGAATCATGCGGACAATGAGCCCCATGTCGCCCGTACCCCCAGCAAAGATGCCAAGCGAGAACAGAATCTCCTGCCCTTGCACTGCATCGAGAATGAAGAACACGCTATCATCAAAAACGATGCTTCCGCCTCCTGCGCACCGCAGCACGCTGCCGTTGCACGCGCTGTACTGCGTGAGGATGGGAGTCGCCGCACCACCCGCTCCGCCCGTCGCTTCGATGTAGACTTTGCCCGTGCTGGTTGGTGTGAAGCTAAACCAAATGTCCTTCGGCTGCAGCGCAGGCTCAGCAAAGGGATAGCAAGGCGTCGAAGCATCGTTGAGTGCTCCCGCGTTGCTGCCTTCCCACGCAGGCTCGCTCCCCACACTCTCTGTCAGCACGAGAGGCGACGAGCATTGGTCGTTGCTCGGGGGCGGGAGCGGCGTCGTGTTGCCTACGGAGAAGCTCAGATCAAACAAATCAAACGGAGAGAAGCTCACCGGAAAGCTGCCCGTCGTCGTCACGTTCCAGTTTGTTGCTCCAATTGTCGCGAGATTCGCAGGGCCCGCCACCACCGCAAGCCAATATGTGCCCGCCGCGAGCGTTGGGCCATCCTGCCCTTGCAGAGCAGGCGTATCAGGCGGATTGCGAAATGCTGTGCTGCCAAAGCTCAGCCCTGCTGCGATTCCAGGAGGAAAACTTCCGTCGGTATCGTCGCTCGCAATCAGGTTGCCCAGATTGTCGTAGAGCGCAATCAGCGGGTCCTTCGTGCTTGGGTCAGGCTCGGTGCTTGTGATGCGCGTGTCGATGTCAAAGAAAAGTTCGCCGCTGATGGGAGCCGTCAGCTCGAAGCGAATCCACTTCACCGTCACCGTCTCGCCTCCGGAAGGGTCAAACGCTCGGTCGGTGTCGCCCACATACTCCTGCGCGCTGGGAGGACTGGAAGGTGCCTCAAATGCGCCCGCATCGACGAACGTCGCGGGCTGCGCGAGCGCAGTACCTGCGGCCATGCTCACGATACCTACCAAACTCAGCAAAGCACCTTGAAGTTTGCCCGCAACACCAGACGCACTTCGAAACGATCTCGAACCGATATAATCCATGTCGAGCACTCCTATAAATCGCACTCCAGCACCAGCAACACAACAATACCACATCGTGCAGTAAACTTGAGAATGAGCGGTCTGCCGCTTGCGTTCAAGCGATCAGCGTTACGGGCATTCGCCGCCAGCGAGGACGTTGAAGAAGTCGATGACATCCTGGTCTTCAGGGAAGACCCGGTTGTTGTTGAAGTCGATGTCGTTGCAGCTGGGGCAGTCGTCGCCAGCGAGGACGTTGAAGAAGGCAATCACGTCCTGATCCTCGGGGAAGACGTCGTTGTTGTTGAAGTCGATGTCGTCGCAGCCAGTGGGAACTGTCAGATCAACAAAGAACGCTTGCTCTCTCCCCTGCGGATTGCGACCCTGACCCACGATCGACTTGCCGTCGCCCGAAATGTCGGTCGCTACCAGCAACTTCCACCCCGAAAGCGCCTCGCTCAGCCCGTAGGTCCACTCAAGCTCATTCTGCAGATCTCGAAAGCCCACGCCCGCTTTCCAGATCCACGCACGCGTGCCCGGAGTGCCGAACTGCAAATACTCGCCGACGACCACCGACCCGTCGCGGCTCACCGCCCGAGCGAACGAACTGCCGAAGTTGCCCGGGGCGTCCTCATCGAGTGCCTGCACCCCCTCGGCCGCAGTCCAGCGGAACGCCTTCATTTGAAAACTTTGCGCAAAGACGCCTACCGCCACCGACCCGTCAAAGTTCAGGTCATTCACACCCTGGAAGTTGCTGTCCGTCACCGGCAAGAGCAGCGTTGGAACCCCGTTGCGGATAATCACCGGCGCGTACCCATCATACTGGCCCGACATGGTCGCAATTTGCCGCGCCGAACCCGCGAGAACCTGGCCGTCACCGCTCATCGTGTTGAAGTAGTAATAGCCCGTCGGAACCTGCGCAGGCCGCGCAAATATCGTTCGCTGACCGGTCTGCGGCCGGAACGTGAACATGTCGCCTTGGTCCGGGTAAATCCCTCGGATACCGCCGTACACCTGCGCATCGTCCGAAAGGCCAAAG
Organism: Phycisphaerae bacterium; assembly: GCA_014192545.1. GTDB lineage: Bacteria > Planctomycetota > Phycisphaerae > Phycisphaerales > UBA1924 > BJHL01. The sequence continues at coordinate 531,147 of BJHL01000001.1, forward strand.
AACAAGCTGTTCCAGATACCCTGTTCGTCACGCAGTTGCGGGATCAGATCCTCATACCCGTTCGCGGCCGACCACCGCCACGTGTCGCCGAGCACCACGCTCCCGTCCGCCGAGATGCCCACGGCCGGATAAAGCGACTGAAGCTCGGGCGTGATAACTACCGGGGCAGTGCCTGGAGACCATCGCACCACAAACCGCGGAATCGCCCCGTCGATGAACCCAGATTGGTACCCAAGACTTACCACAAACCGCCCGTCATCGCTGATGCGCACGCCGGAGTAACCACCTGAACCGCTCACGATGCAGACGTTCTGATTACACCCGGGCTCCTCGCCGATGCCGGGCATCGGAACAAACATCTGGGCGAGCACCGTGGTGCTGGTCATGACAATCGAAGCGAGCGCAAGAAACTGCTGCATGAGTGGGCTCTCCAAAGGAAAATGTGGGGTTCTACGCAGCCGACACATGTCTTTCGCAGCCCAGGACCGTCCAGATCTTCTCTAAGAGAAAATTTTCCCCAAATTCCATGGCCCGCCCCGTCGCGCTACCCTTATCCCGTGCCAGCCAAGACCCTCCAATCAGCCCTCCTTGCGACCACCACCGTCCGCCAAGAGATGCGAACACTCCTCGAGAGCGTCGGCATTCCCGCCCCCAGAGTCCGAGAACTCGTCGCGCATCTGGGTATCGACAAGTCCACCGCCAGCCGCGTCGTCCGAGGACTGTGCGCAACCGATCCCGCTACCTCCCTGCGCGAATTCCCCTCTGGCGAAGGACTGCGATCCGTCGTCGCCGCGTGCCAGCAGCACGGAGTGACCGACGCCGACGCACGCCGTGCCAAACTTTGTATCGCCGCCCTCGAGTCCCAGATCCGCTCGCTGCCAGGCGGACGTGCCGGACTGGCCACCGTCCTCGTCGGCGCCACCCCCAACCGCTCTGGCGACCGAACCATCGCCTCCAGCGTCTCCCGCGAACGTGCCGCGCGACGAGCGGCATTCAACTCCCACTGCTACCTCCAAGGCATCTGGGTCGAGGCAGCCGTCCACGGTTGGTTCCTTCACCCTGGCACCGCCCCGGGCCGCGCGCACCAAGCGATGATGAACGCCACGGTCGGACTGCGCCGGTTGCGAACCGGCCCCCCGATTACCGTCGGTGGCGTGTACGGCTCACCCCTGAACGAGACCGCCCCGACACGCATCTGCCTCGACGGCAGACCCATCGGTGATGATCCCACCAGCGCGCTGCTGCGGGAATTCTGCGACGGCCCCGTGGACAGGCTGCGGGCGGAAAAGAACGACCGTGCGTACATCCTCTGGATGGACAGTAGCGACCCGCCGCTCGATACACCCGCCACGATCGCCCTCGGAATGAAGTACCTCGACTTCATTGAGACCCACAAGTCGGATCGCTTTCACTTCGCCGCCACGACCTACACGATCCGAAGACCCACACGACTTCTGGTCATCGAGGTCCTCGTGCACGCCGACCTTGTCGGACTCGGCGGACCCAGCCTGCACATCACGCTCCTTCCGCAAAGTCTCCCCGATCCCATCGGCGGGCCGCCCCGCAATCGTCGCGAAATCCTCGATACGAATGCCGCGTTCGTGCCCATGGGACGCGGCTTCTCTCGCCCCGGCACGCCCCACAGCGACACCTACCTGCCGATGCTTCAGCACGCCATGCGCGAACTCGGTTGGGATCCCCGCGACTTCGAACGACACCGCCTCGAAATCGAATACCCGCTCGCGTTCGTCGGCACACAGGTCTGGTTCGAACTCCAGGAATCCCCGCCCTCGGCAGGCGGCACAACTTCGAGAATCAGTTGACCACGTGCCAAAGGCTGCCGGCTTTGCTGCTGCATCTGGCGTACTGGAGTGGGCGGGGACATTGGTCCGATCGCCGCTGATAGTGGACGCGTCGGCACCAACGCGGACCATGAGGCCACGCAGTTCTCGTGGCTGCTCGTTGCGCCGGCTCGCTGGGCCGAAACAAAGTGTGTGCGCGTGGTGACAAGCACCGATCACGATCTCGAAGAGATGCGAATGTGCAAGATGTTCGTGCGTCACACGATGGCGTGCCACGCAAACCGCGCCAACGACCGCTGCTTTGAGCGGTCGGTGCGTCTTTTCGTATCTACACAGGATTGTGGCTTCAATGAAAAATACCCCGTCGCGTGCAGGCGACGGGGTATTCATGTGTGAGAATAAGTCGAAGGCTTACGCCTTCGTGCTCTCATGAGCGATCAGTCAATTACTGGGGGCAGGTGCCGCCAGCGAGGACGTTGAAGAAGTCAACCACGTCTTGGTCTTCGGGGAAGACGCCGTTGTTGTTGAAGTCGATGTCTTGGCAGCCCAGGACTGCATCGCAGGTCGTGGGGTTGCCGCCGGCGAGGACGTCGAAGAAGTCAACCACGTCTTGATCTTCGGGGAAGACGCCGTTCTGGTTGAAGTCGATGCTGTCGCAAGCGACGATGCCGTTGGCGAGGTCCAAGTCGGCTTGGTTGATGACGCCGTCGCAGTTGATGTTGCCTTGAGCCCAACCACCGTTGGTGCCCAGGTTGGCCGTGACGATGGCCACGTCGGCAGCGTCGCGCACGCCGTCGAGGTTCACGTCACCAGCAACCGTGCCCAAGACGACCGTGAGCAGTTCGTCAAGGTCGGCACAGTTGATGACCAGGTCACCGTTGATGTCGGCTGAAAGGTCAGCGCGAGCAGCTTCGGCGGTTTCGGTCGCCCAGTCAATGTTGGTGTCCGTCGCGCTGAGGATCTGCGTGCGGACGTAATCAAGGTCAACCGCGTCGATGCGGTTGTCGGTTGCAGCAGCAACGCCGTCGTTGCCGTCAGCACCGATGGGCAGCCAGCCGCGGGTCGTGCCCGTCACGCTGTTCGCAACGTCACCGCGAGCATCGCCAGCGGCGTAGGGCTTGCCGGTGGCGAGAACGGTGCCGAAGAAGTTGCCACCAAAGGCGGTGTCAACTGCGGTGAAGCCAGCCTTGCGGTCAAGCTTGCCGGTAGCGGGGTCGATGGCCAGACCATCGGCCCAGTAGCGGACGTCCATGCGATCGGCATTGGCGCCCACGCGACCGAAGTTGCCGTCGCCGCTGAAGTCACCGAGGATTTCGATGCTTGCCTTGCTGCCGGCGTTCCAGGTCACGGTTGCGCCATCGTTACGGTCGGTCCAAGCAGCGATGAGGCCAGCCGCGTCGTTGAGGTTGCGGAGGCCGTCGTTGTTGAAGTCGCCCATCACGCGGTTGAGGCTGAGTGCGCCGCTCAGAGCTGCGCCGTAGCCAACCGTCGTGCCATCTTGCAGCGTGAAGGTCGTGGCTGCGCCGGTGGTGCCGTCGCTGTAGGTTTGACCAGTCACACGGCGAGGAGCCTGACCGACGTTACCGGCAGCGCCAGCAGCGCCGTTGCCGCTGGTGCCGAAGGCTTGGTAGCGTGCTTGTGAGTACACGACCGTGCCGCGGATGTTGTCTTGCGTGAACTGGACGCGGCCGCTGTTGAGGCCGAAAGTGACGCCGTCGTTGCCTTGGAGGTAGTCAGTTGCGGTGAGGGGAATCAGCAGCGTTGCAGCGAATTCGCCGGGGCTGAAGAGGTTGATGGGGTTGGTGGGGTTGGCGTTGAAGGCGTTGATCGAACGCGTGATGTTGTTGAGGAACTCAGCCGAGCTGTTGTTGTCCATGTTGGCAGCAACGGGGAACTGAGCGCGGAGAGCGTTCTCCGCAGTGATTTCAGCGGGGGTCAGGCCGCTCCAGCCGTAGCCACCGTCAGCGGCGGGGGCGAGGAGGGGGTTGCCGATGGTGGCGAAGATGGCCTTGCCACCGATTTGCCAGCCGTCAACCGTGCGAGCGACGCCCGTGCTGGGGTCGATTTCGCCGCGGAGGCCGTTGTCGAGGATGGTGTTGCCAGCCTCGCTGCCGCCGTTGCTGCGGGGACGGATGAAGTCACCGGTGCGGCCGTTGAGGTTCTTGGAGACTGAGAGGATGTCGCAGAAGGGGGCTTCGCTCGTGCGCCAGCTGTCGCCACCGACGTAGCCGATCGTGAGGCGGTGGTAGCGAACGGTTTCGCGCACGTTGCCGGTGCCGTTCTTGTTGCTGGGGAGCCAGCTCGGGCCGGGGGTGTCGGTCGCGGCGCTGTTGTTCACGTTGCCCACGTACTCGCCAATGCCCCAGCTCGGATCGACGCCGATGCTGTTCATGAAGGCGTTGTGCGTGCCCGAGCCGACGTCACGGTTGATGAAGTGGATGTTTTCGCCGGTGCTGGTACGACCAGTCAGAGCCAGGTGCTGAAGGTCGGTGAAGGTGATCTGCGAGATGCCCACGCCGAAGTTGGCGATGGGGGCGATGGGTGCCCAAGCGATCTGCGTATCGAAGATCGTGTTGTCGTTGGCTTGGCTGGGAACGCCCGTGTAGAGGTTCAGGGGCGACGCACCGAGGTTGACCAATGCGTTGCTGCCACCAGCACCCGATGAGCCACCTGTGCGGTTGACGTTGGTGCGGGGGTTGGTGCCGTAGCCGACTTGACCAGGACTACGCGAAGCCAAAGCATCGCCAGCCGTGCCAGCTTGGATCGTCCAGAGCGTGGGGACGTCAACGGGAGCGGCAGTGTTCTGCATGCCCGTGTTCGCGCCGGGGTTCACGTTGCCACCTTGCCAAGCAGCCGCGCGGTACTTGTTGACACCGCTGGTGATTGCGCGGAAAGGAGCCGCACCGGGGTTGGCGGTGGTGTGGATCCAGCTGACTGCACCGCTGGGGAGACCGCCTGAGCCCAAGAACTGCTGAGCATTCACGAAGGCGGGGTTGGTCAGTGCCGAGCTCATGCTGGGCAGGGTGCTGTTAGCGGAGTTGGGGGTGAATTCGCCGCCAGCGCCCTTGCCGCCCCAATCAACCAGCTCTTGCACGCCCGAGACGCTGCCGACAGCGCGGTACTGGACGATGTAGTAGTTGCCCGGGAGGTAGCCAGCGCCTTGGGCGGTGGTGGGCAGCAGGTCGATGAGCGGATCGAACGCGGGCGTACGCACGGTATCGCCGTCAACGTCGATGAAGTCGTTGGCAACTTGGGGAGCTTGCAGCAGGTTCTGCAGCAGCGTTGCACCGTAGAGGTTGACAACATACGGAGCCTGGGCATTAGCAACGCTCACCGCGCCGCCGCACGCCGCAATCATCAAAAGGGCCTTGGTCGAATTCTTCATGGCATGATCTCTCTTTGCAAAGTCGACACTATTCTTGCAAGCTGCGCACGAACGCAACTTGGCACCACCACGTTGGAGCGCACAGAGCGCACCATCGCACCCCTAGTAAAGCACAATGTCCAATTAGGTCTTGTCAAAATCGCGCTGAGATTGCGCGAACTCTACAAGCACCAGTTGACTCGCTGCACACTGCCGCTGCGCAACAAAACAAGCCGGAGCGACTCCGGCTTGCTGTCTTGCTGAATAACACTGCTTACGGGTTGGCCGGCAGCACCTGATCCACGCCGTTGTCGCCGCTGATGCTCCAGAACTTCTCACCCCAGAGCTTCTTCTTAACCGTTTGCGACACAAAGGTGTTCTCAACGTGGCCATCGACGAAGACGAAGTTGCTTGAGCCACCCACATCGTCCTTGCCGGTGTGATGGCGACCAACAGCCATCAAGCCACTAAAGGCATTGGCAATGATGCCTTCGGATGCATCCTTGGTGAACTTGGTCTGGCGCCATGTGCTCGCATCCAGATCGGGATACCGCCAAGTTGCGGCGCCAGTTGACGAGATCGGGGCATCTGTGGGCCGGTCCGCACGATTACCAGGGCGGGTGAAGGGCGTGAGCGGACGGTGGGACTTCATGCGGTTGTTGTCATTGGGGTCACGCATCGACTGCCAGTTCACGCCGTACGCAAGCTCAGCACCCAGGATTGTTCCTGAAGCACCACGCGCACTGCCGTCAACGAGCGAAACATCAACGAAGCGGTTCACGCGGGCGTTACCAGCTTCAGAGAAGAACTTGTTCCGCGGGAAGAGGGCATCGTTGCCGCCGTATGCAATGCGCTTGACCTGACGATCCACAGGCGTTGCGCCAGGGCTGGCTTGGTTACCACCCAAGGCCTCTTGTCCGGGTTCCCAGTCTTCGGGGTTGCTGCCGGGGTTCGTACGCGGTGCGCCACCATTCGGCAACGACGGGCACTCGAAGGCTTCTTCGGGAACTTGGCCGTCGTTGAAAAGGAAGTACGACCAGTGGATATAGCCGTTAGCCGGGTCGGTCCCTTGTTGGTCTGCAAGACGCCACGCGAAGCTGGAGGGATCGGGGTCACGGGCGTACAGGTATGAGGCCGGGAACGTCTTGTACGTCACCGTGTAGATCGAGACGCCTTGGCCAACTGCGCGAATGTTCGCTTGGCACTTGAGCTGGCGAGCACTTTCACGCGCCGCGCCGAGCGAAGGCAGCAGAATGCCGATCAGCAAAGCGATGATGGCGATTACGACAAGCAGCTCAATGAGCGTAAAGCCGCGAGTGGAACGACGTTGGGTCATCTGGGCGAGCATGGAGAGTGTCCGTCCATTGGCTCAACATCACGCAGCGACACGCTTGCGGAAATTGAGATGGGGTTTCAAGTGGATGTATATTCCCATGCTGCGTCGATCTTCGCGTTCACATTGTGTGAAGATGAAGTGAAGATGTATTGACAATCCTGTGAATGTAAAGAAATTGTTACGTCTTTACAAAGATCGCGTCATTTCTGCCGTCTTTTCAACACCCAATCACGGGGTTGTAAATCAATTATCCCGTTTTACCGGTACTGACTCGACCGGTGCCGCGCCCGCCGTCGCGGGACGCAGCACGATACTCGTCGCAGGGTCGCCGTTCACGATTGCCTGCAACTGATCGCGCACCTGCTCGGGCGTGACTTGCATCACGATGCCCGGCACGGTCATCAACTTGCCCGTGTCAATCCCTGTGTAGGCGTACGACTCAAGAATCAATCCCCAGACGCCTTCGTTGATCAATCGATCCTGCCACAGCTTCTGTTGCGCGGCCTGCGCTTCAAGCATTTCGCCTTCGGTGGGTCCTTGCTGGGCAAACGCCCGCAATTCGCTGAGCATCAGCGCGTGAATCTCATCAGCCTTCGCCGGCGGCGCAGTCGCCACGCCGACAAACAGCCCCATGCCCGGGAATGTCGACGCTGGATTGAGCGTCCACGAAATGCCGCCACGCGTCTCGCGATCAGGCAACACTTCCTTGAGCTTCGCATCAAATCGCCGCGTTGCAATGCGCGCCGCCATCTGCAGCGGCAACATGCGGTCGTAATCCTGCTCATCACACGCCCAAAACGACCACGAAACCACCGCACGTGGCGTCACGCTGGGCATCGCGCGATCAACAGTCACTGTCGAAGTCGACTTGACGATGCGCCGCAAATCAGCGTTCGTCGCCGTCGTCACGAGCGGTCGCTCAGGCAGCGACGCAAAGTATCGCTGTGACAACTCAAAGACCATTTCGCGTGGCACCCTGCCCACAAAGCCGACTTCAATTGGCGCAGTCGCGATAAGTTTTTCAAGCCACGCCTGTGCTTTCTCAACCGTAATCGCTTCGACCTGCTCGCGCGTCAATCCACGCCCGCGTACGTCATCTTTCGGAAAAATTGCATCTGCCATCACATGCGGAAACGCCGAGCGCGTGCCGCGCATGCGCGAATCAATCTCTTTGAGCTGCTCTTGCTTCCACGATTCGATCGCATCGGCCTCAATCACCGGCTTGGTGAGCAGCCAGTACGCCAATTGGAACTGCATCTCGATATGCACATTGTCGCCTGCGACTGTCAGTCGGGCGTAATCGCCCGCCACTTCGCCCGTTGTGCCAACGTTCCAACCCTTGAGTTTGGCTTTCAGTTCCGTGTGACTCAGGTCCTTGGTTGCTGGCTTCTTCCACGCCATCATCGCCGCTTCGGTCAGTCCGCGGGTGCTGGCATCCTCTTGCAGACCGCCGCCATACAAAGCAACTTGAATTTGTCCCGTCTGCTTTTCATTCGGAAAATACCGGTGCGACACGCGCACGTTGTTCGTCAAAACACCCGTCCACATCGACGCTGAAAACACTTCCGTCTGCTCGCGCCACTCGCCAAAAGCTGGCCGCTGATCCATCGGAATCAGCCATCGCTCTTCGACGCGCTTGGGCTGCGTGGGTACAACATCCGTCGGCGGCGGCACGACCTGCGCGCTGGCAGACAGTGAAAGGGCCAGTGAAAGGGCCAGTGAAAGGGCCAGCGAAAGAACCAACGACATCGCACCTGCACACAGCTTCACGTTGTTACCCAGCGTCATACTTCTTCCTTCGTTCTTCCAAATCTCGTTCTTCCAACTCTGTCTGACTCGCATCAGCAAGCTCTATCCAAGCAACCTGCAGGGCCCGTTGCAATCACTCGCGCGGGTGAACTCACCCGCCAACATGCCGCGAACCGCTTTGTCGATCCGGTCGCGAACCTTGTCCAGCCGCATCGCTTCAAACGGCAACACGCCGCGCTGGCCCACAGCCAGACACCAATATTCGGCTTGACCGCCCGCCAAGGTTCGACCTTCTTGAGCTTCGCCAGTTCCATCACCAGTTTCTGACCCAAACCCGTGCGCAACCGCCATCGCATACACGCCCAATTGCAAGTCATCGCGCTTGGGCTCAAGCAGCTTGTTCCACGCCCGCCCGGCTTTGTAATCAATCACGCGGAATCCGCCGCTCGACAACTGGTCCACGCGATCAATCTTGGCCGTAAACGAGTGCTGCGCGCCATCCACAACGTACGGAAACACAACAACCCGTTCGGTTTCGAGCACCATCGCCGACTCATCGTGGAGCATGCGATAGCACGTTGTCAGTTGAGCCGACAATTGCCCCAGTTGTTCGCCCAAAATGCCGTCGCGCTCTTGCAGATTCGCCATCGCCAGCTCGCGCAGCAACGCCGACTTGCCCAGTCGCAGCAAATCATGCAGCGCAGGCTTGGTCGTCCCCTCGGCATCAGCCAGCGCCCACGCCTGATAAAACTTTTCCAAAGCCGCATGAGCCGCATTGCCCAACTGCTGCGGATCACTCTCGCCCTCGCTCAGCCCCACAACATATTTCAGATACCAACACCGCGGGCAACGCTCATACGCATCAATAGACGAAAAACTCAGCCGCAGCGGCGGCACCAGCGCCCGCATGCCGCCCGCGTTCGCACCATCCGCCCGCACTTGCCGATTTCTCGCCTGCAGCGCGCGCGTCAACGTCGCGAGCAGCGCGTCCTGTGCAGTTTCGTCCCCCTCGCCACTGGCCATGGCTCGCAGCGATGCTTCATCAACGCCCTTCTCCACGCCCGCAATCATCGCGAGTTGCGTCGCGGTTGTCAGCAGCGTTCGCTGTGCCTGCGCCAGTGCACCTGGCTCGCTCGCGCCCACAGTTTCCGCCTGTTCGCACGCTGCCGCTGCCTGCAAGCGTGCTTCGCGCCGCATCGCTTCATACACATCGCTCGCGTCACCAGCTTGCTCGCTCGCATCCGTCAAGTCATCGCGAGATGCCACAACCACGCCGCCGCGCCGAGCCTGCTCAAGCACGTCTTTCGCATGCACCCGCGTCACGGGCAATCCCACCGGCGCATCCAGCGTCAGTTCATCAAAGAAATGCATCGCCGCCGATGACCGCTTGCCCTTGTGCTTGGCCATCACAATCAGCCGCCGCTTCGCTCGCGTGCACGCCACGTAAAACAGCCGGCGTTCCTCGTCCTGATGCGTCGAGACTTCATCAAGCATCGCCACTTCATCCAGTAGCCCAGGGGGCAACTGCGACTCGCTGCCATCGCGCTGCTTGCTCGGAAATCCGTTGGGCGGATTGACTCGGCACACAAAAACCGTGTCAAATTCCAGACCCTTGCTGCTGTGAGCAGTCAGCAGTTGCACCTTGCCCGGCGCGTCATCGCCAACATCGCTGGCATCGGTCTGCTCGTCATCGCGTTCCGTCGCTTGCTCAACATCGCCCAATCTTCCAACACTGCGAAAACCCGGATCAACCTCTTGCAGCTCTTGGAAGTACTTCCAAAAGCTCCGCAAATCACCGGGCGGCTCAAAGTTCACGCGCCGCGAACGCGCGAGCCCCAGCAGCGTGACCAGCGCACTCACCCGCGCCGCTCGCTGTCGCTGTGGCAGCAGTTCCGCATGCGCGACGCCCGTCCGCAGCATGATCGCTTCCAGTGCTTCGTCACCAGGCAGTGCGAGCAGTTCCTGTCGCATCGCTTCATGCAGCGCAAGCACGCGCATCGCCGTCAGCGCAGGCACCGATTGCTGCTCTTGCGTTTGTTCTTGCAACTGGCCCCGCAGCCACGCCGCATACTCGCCCGGATGTTCAACGCCCTCAGCCCCCAACTCCGCACGCTTGCGCACATCGCGATACGCCAGCTCCCACCGCATCACCGTTTGTGCATCAAGCCCGTAAGGGGCCCTCGTCAGAATCCTTCGCACACACCACGTTACATCAGGCGACAGACACCACTGCACCCACGCGAGCACGTCTTCCACGCCCGCGTCATCCAGCACGCCAAGCTCGCGCCTTCGCTCCCACGGAATCCCTTCCAGCGACAACGTGCCCGCAACATGATCCAGGTGCGTGTGCGTGCGCGCAATCACCGCATACTCGCTCCACTTCACTTTCTCGCCCAGTGCCAGCCGCTGCTTGCGATCCATCGCAATCATCGCCGCAATCAGCGGTGCGTCACCCTTCTCATCGTCCATGCTCACCAGTTCAACGCTGGAAAGTCCCGCATTCTCACGCGGCTGCATGGTCTTGTCGGGCTTGAAGCGATGATGCGCCCGCGAAATGATCGCATTGCCCGTTTCGATGATCGCATTGCCCGAGCGATAGTTCGTGCCCAGCGTGATGACTTCGTGCGATGACCACACTTGCGCAAAGCGTTCAAACGCAAACTGATCCGCCCCGCGAAACGCGTAAACCGCCTGGTCATCATCGCCCACGACAAAGATCGACGAACCCGTCGCCTGAGGCGGGCACAACAACTTCGCCAGCTCAATCTGCCCTGCGTTGCAATCCTGAAATTCGTCAATCACCAGTGCCTTGATTTCACTCTGCACCAGCGCCCGCACAGCCGCATGCTCGCGCAGCAACATCACAGGCAGCAAAAGCAGATCATGAAAACTCATCCAGCCGCGCTTCCAACTTTCGCGCGACACAAAGTCATACGCCCGCGTCATCTGCTCAAAGTGCGCCAGTTCCTGCATCGCCACTTCGAGAGGCCGATCATTCTGCTCACCAAGAAACGCCTTCGCGCCATTCTCGCGTTGCTCTGCGGCGAATGCAATCGCTCGCTTGGGCAACACACCCCTGTCCGCCATCGCACTGCAAATCGCTTCAATGCGCCCGGCAATTGCGCCAAGCCCCTCGCTGCGCAAGTTGGGAAACAAATCGAGTGACTCAATTGCCTGCTTCACCAGTCTTCTGCGTTGCGCCGGATCAATCATCACCAGTCGCGAAGGCAATCCCAATTCCGCCCCAAATCGCCGCACCAGCGACGCACCAAGCCCGTGCAGCGTGCTCGCCCGCACGCGTTCTGCCGCCACGGGCGACAGCAACTTGCCCAGCCGCTCGCGCAGCTCGCGCGCCGCCTTCACGGTAAATGTCGCCGCCACAATCTGCTGCGGCTCCACGCCCTTCTCGCGCACCAGCCACGCGATGCGCTGCGTAATGACGCGCGTCTTGCCAGTACCAGGCCCCGCCAGCACCACCAGCGCCTTGCCCTCATGCGTCACGCACCGCGTCTGCGCCGTGTTCAATCCTTGCAAAAGCGTCTCAGCAACTTTCACTTTGCCTTCACCACCTAACAGCGACATGTCCGCGTCTCGCTTGGCCACACATCACTCCCGCACGCTACGCCTTTTTCTTGCAATACAAATGCACCGCCATGTTGTGATACACCCGCGTCTCCGGTCCATCGGCACCCGGAATCGAAAAGTCTGCTTCTTCATACTGCAAACCGCTGGCAGCTTCTAACGCCGCTGCATCCGCAGCTTCCGCCGCGAGCAGTTCTTCCATCTCGGCAGGCGACATGTATGCACTCTCATCATGATCGCCGCGAGCGAAGTCATCGTTGTGATCAGACCCGTGATCAGACTCGTGATCAGACTCGTGATCGTCGTCTTCAAACTCGAACTCATCAAACTCGTCATCTGGCTCAGGCGTCCGCGCCTTACCACCGGCCTTGCCACCCGCATTCTTCTCGCCCGGCTTGCCGCCTTTATCTGCCTTGCCACGTGCCTCATCGCGTTCGCGCTGCCGCTGCTCGCGTTTCCATTCCTCTCGCTCGTTGGCTTTCTTACGAAAAACCTTCTCCGTCATCTCCATGCCATCGCTGGGCTGCTCCTGCCCCGCAACTTCAAATCGCAATGGCGTGGGCGTGCGCAACACCAAAAATCCAGTGTCATCAAGCAGCTCAATCAGCTTCGCCATCTGCGCCTTCACGCGTTCAAACCCCGCGCGATCTCGCACCAACGGATAAGGCGGATCCAAAAACGCCAAGTGCAAGGGCCTCGGCGCCCGCGCCAGCGCCGCCGGCCCCAGCGCATCCGCCACCAACACCTCACACCGATCTTCACACCCCAAGGACGCCACATTGCTGCGCAAAATCTCGGCGATGAATCGATCCTTCTCGACCATCACGCACTTGCGCGCCCCGCGCGACACCGCCTCAAGCCCAATGGCACCCGTTCCCGCGAACGCATCAAAAACCGTTGCGTCCTCATAGTGCCCGCGCAACTGCTGAAACAGCGATTCCTTCACGCGATCGGGAATCGGCCGAGTCACACTGCCATCTGGCGGCGTCTTCAGCACGCGACGTCGAAACTCTCCACTGATAATGCGCATCGCACCATCATAGTAATGCCCACCCCCGCCCGCATGCTCTTCTTCAGGGCTCAACCACGAAAACATCCTGCAAAACCCGCCGATTTCCGCTCGCGTCAGGCACGCCCGTCAGCGTTACCCGCAGCCGCAGCTTTGCCGGCGCTCCCGCCCGCAAGGTCTCGTCGCGCAGCCACTGCCCCACCCACGCCGGCGCCAGCAGCCGCAGCCGATATGTCCGCGTGTCCCATTCAAACCGCCGCGAATTCTCTTTCGGGTCCAGCATCTCCGTCGCGCTCCAAGCCACCGCCGGAGCCTGCTCAAAACCCGTTCCCATCGCCCCGCCCGGCAGCACACCCCCCGCCACACTGCGCGTCAATTCCACATCGAGCTTCCCCAGCCCCTTCACCAAATCGCCATACGCATCCCGCACTTCCACATGCAGCACCAAACTCGTCTCGCCGCGCTCGCCCGCCGCCGGCGCATCAATATGCGTCAGCGGATGCACCCGCATGGCCACCGGCCCAAACGGCCCCTCACATGCCCCACTACTCGCATCACCACTTGACCCGCCACCAGTCGCCGCGCCCGGCACCTGCCCGCGCTGCACCACCACAGGCCGATCCACCGCGCAGCCAGCAAGCATCCCAGCAGTCGCCAGAAAGATCACCCCCCACAACGCGCAAATTCGATTCACCATTCCCCAGTCTAATCCACCAGAAGTACCCAAATAACTTGGCCCGCCTCAACACCCGGGCTTTTCCTGTCGATGCGAATTCCAATCTTTTTCCGGAGTTCGCCATGCCCACTACCACCACCGCCCCCATCACCCTCCAATTCTGCGCCTCCACCGGCTGGTCCGCACCCTTCCCGACTCTCGACAGCCCACGCACTCTCGTCCTCGTCTTCGGCGGCCAACCTCTCACCACCAACAGCAAAGCGCTGCACGACCTTCACGCCGCTTTCCCCACATCACATCTCGTGGGCTGCTCAACCTCCGGCGAAATCTTCGGCACAAACGTGAACGATGACACGCTCAGCGTCGCCGTCATGAAGTTTGAACATTCAGACCTCGCCACCGCCTACACCCCCGTGCGCACCGCTGCCGACAGCTTCAATGCTGGTGCCGCCCTCGCCCACCAACTCGCTCGCCCGCGCCTCCGCGCCGTCTTCGTTCTCTCCGACGGCCTAAGCGTCAACGGCACCGATCTCGCCAAAGGCCTGAGCACCAACCTGCCCGCAGATGTCGTCGTGACCGGCGGCCTCGCAGGCGATGCCATCGCATTCAAATCGACCGCCATCCTTCACAACGGCATCCCAACGTCCAACATGATCTGCGCCGTCGGCATCTACGGCGATCGCGTGCAAATCTCGCACGGCTCCAAAGGCGGCTGGACGCCCTTTGGCCCCGAACGTGCCATCACCAAAAGTTCCGGCAACGTCCTGCTCGAACTCGACAGCAAACCCGCCCTCGATCTCTACAAGAAGTATCTGGGCGATCGTGCTGCCGAACTTCCCGCAAGTGGCTTGCTCTTCCCACTCGCCATCCGCGAAACGCGCGGCAACACGCGTTCACTCGTGCGCACCATCCTCGCCGTCGATGAAACGTCGCACTCCATGACCTTCGCAGGCGACATTCCCCAAGGCTGGACCGCCCAGCTCATGCGGGCCAACTTCGACTGGATCATCAGCGCCGCCGGCGAATCAGCAACTTCCGCCGTGACACCCACAGACTCCGCGAACATGCTCACCATCGCCGTGAGCTGCGTCGGTCGTCGCATCGTGCTGGGCGAGCGAACCGCCGACGAACTTGATGCGGTCGCAAACTCGCTGCCACAAGGCTCGCCGCTCATCGGCTTCTATTCCTACGGCGAACTGGCACCACAATCTCGTGGAGCCTGCTGCGATCTGCACAACCAAACTATGACCATCACCACCATCCGCGAATACTGAACCAGCCTCCATGCACCCACTGCTCGCCCGCCATCTCGCGAAGCTCAAGCTCTCCCCCGCCGCGCCGCCCACGTCGCCTGAGGATTGGGGCAAGCTGCTTGCCGCGCTGAGCGCAAGCTTCACGCAGACCGACGCCGATCGTCAATTGCAAGAAAGCACGATGGCAATCGCGTCCGACGAAATGGCCGAACTGCACGCCACGCTCGCCGCGAAAAACGACAACCTCGAAGCCCAGGTGTTCGACCGCACCGCAGAACTCACCGCCGCACTGCTCGAATCAGAATCAATGAACGCCAGCCTCCGCGCCGCACGCGAAGCCGCTGAAACTGCCAACAAAGTCAAAACCGAATTCCTCGCCAACATGAGCCACGAAATCCGCACGCCGCTCACCGCGATACTTGGCTTTACTGACTTGCTCGCCGATGAAATCGACGTCGTACACACCCGCACCGAGCGCATCGACACCATCCGCCGCGCCGGCAAACACCTGCTCACGATCATCAACGACATCCTGGACCTGAGCAAAATCGAAGCCGGTCGTATGTCAGTTGAAAACGTACCCACGCCGCTCATCAAGATCGTGCACGAAGTCATCAGCCTGATTCGCCCGCGTGCCGCAGGCAAGGGCGTCACGCTCGCCGCGCATTTGCTCACGCCCGTTCCCGAATCCATCATCGCTGACCCAACACGCCTGCGGCAACTCCTGATGAACATCATCGGCAACGCCGCCAAGTTCACCGAGCACGGCAGCGTCACCATCAACATCTCCGCAAGCAACAATCGCCTGCTCATCGATGTCGAAGACACCGGCCCAGGCATGACGCCCCAGCAGCAAACCCGCCTCTTCGCCGCCTTCTCGCAAGCCGACACCAGCATGACCCGCACTTACGGCGGCACCGGCCTTGGCCTCATCATCAGCCGCCGCTTCGCGCAGCTCATGCAAGGCGACGTCACCCTCACGCACTCAACACCCGGCGAAGGCTCCTGCTTCCGCATCGACTTGCCATTGCTCGCCGCACCGGGAGCCGAGTTTGCAACATCGTTCCAAGTCGTCGCAGAAGCGACCAAAGCTCCGACCGTTGCGCAAACTGCCAAACTCGCCGCTCGACTGCTACTAGCCGAAGACGGCTCCGACAACCAGCGCCTGATCTGCTTCCACCTGCGAAAAGCAGGCGCAACCGTCGATGTCGCCGACAACGGCGCAGTCGCTCTACAAATGATCGACGCCGCCAACGCGCGAGGCGAGCCGTACGACGTGCTCTTCACCGACATGCAAATGCCCGAGATGGACGGCTACACGCTCGCTCGCACACTGCGCGAGCGCAACAGCCCCATGCCCATTGTCGCCTTGACCGCCCACGCCATGCACGAAGACCAGACCCGCTGCCTGAACGCCGGCTGCGACGATTACGCCACCAAGCCCATCGACCGCGCACTGCTGCTGGAAACCTGCGTCAAGTGGATCCAAGTCGTCCGTCAGCGCAAAGCCGCCTAACCCGCGCGCCGCTCACTCTCCCCACGAACCCGCACGCGCTCGACACCCATCGCCACCATCGTGTCGCGCAAGCCGCGCTGCGCTTCTGCAATCTGCTCCAGCACGCGCGTGTTCTCGCGAACCGCACCGAGCACGGCCTCCAGGCTCGTCTTCTCGTGAACAATGCGCTCGTGCGCTTCGCGCAGATGCTTCACGCCCGTCGCCGCTTCGCGCCGCTCGGTCAGCCACATCCAACCAATCAACCCCGCCGTGCCAAACTGCACGAGCGATCCCGCCGTATCAACGTCAAGCATGCTGCACCTCCTGTTCATTGAGCTCAACTTCCCAGCTTGCGAAACTGCGCCTCATACCGCATCGAGAACTTGCGCCCAAGGTCCCGCCGCCCCGCTTCGCGATAGCCAATCAGCGCCATGCCCGTCCAGCTTCGCCCCGCCGTGTCAATCAACGTTCCCAGCCCAGGCGTACCACTGATCTGCGAACGAATCGCATTGCGCAGCGTCCAAAGCGAACTCTCGCTTTCTGCCACCAGTCGTCCGCGAATGAAAATGTCCAGATCAAGCACGCCTTGCGACGTCGATCCGCCGCCAGTCCCGCCATTGAAGAAGTTCAACGTCATCAGGTAGCCCTGCCGCCCAAACGCCGTGCGATGCGGCCCGGATCCAAACAAATCTTGTGCCTTGAATGAGCTCACAACCTGCCCCTTTCCTCAGTTTACACCCTACTTCGAGCCGCTTACTTCAAGTTGTTCACATCCGTCAACACCACCGGATCAAGCTGCGTGTTGACCGACGTAGCCACTATCGTGATCGTGCGCGTTGCGCTCATGCCCATGGCACTCAGCGCGCCGCCAAATCGCGTACCGCCGCCAGCGCGCCCAAGGTCATACGTCACGCCCGTCACGATGCCATTGACCGTGCAGCGTTTGCGCCCGGCATCCGCCGCAGTGGGCGCCGTCGTGAACGAAAGCAATCCTTCCGAGCCCAGCGCCGGCGCACTCAGATCGCCACGCGTGATGTTCTGCACAACCCGCACCGTCACCATGCGCTCAGGCACATCCGCAAATCGCACGAACGGCCCCGTGTCATCCCACTCTCGCACCACCCGCGAGGCCGCACGATCCACCACGACCGCAGACACATCAACCCACGTCTGCGATGCAAACGTCACTTCCTTCGGCTGCAAAAACAGCATATTTCACCTCATTTTCCAACGCGCTCATCGCACCAACTGCCCAACGTTGAACCGCCGAATCACATCCGCTGCCCCATCACCATCCGTATCAATGCGTGCCGCCACACGCTGACGTTCATCCTGAAACGCCCTCCGCCACTGCGATGCTTTCGCCAACATCTGCGGAGCCGCGCTCGACAAGCCCGCCGCTGCCGAATACACCAGTTGCAGCGCGCCATACACCTCAAGCCGCACAAGCTCATCCGGGTTCTTGACGCACGACTCCGGCAGCCGCGTCACATCGTCGACAGTCTCACGCCGCAGCCCCAGCATTTCCAGCAGTTGCCCATGCACCCACTCCACCTGCGGCGTGAACGTCGCAATCACAAACGGCAGTGGCGGCGAAATCTGTTCCGGCGCAACCAGTTCCGGCCCGGATGCCAAGTCGCGAATCCGCGAAATACGCATCATGTTCGCGCCATCCACACCCGTGATTTCATATGTTGCTCCCAGCGACCCAGACACATGCACCACGTTGCCAGGGGAGACGGGGCCCTCAATAAAGTCAGGCGAGGGAACACCCGACGCCTCCAGCGTGGTGCCGTAAACAACACAGTCGCCGCGCGTAATGACCTGCCCCATCCAAATCAGATCACGAAACACCGTCGGTTCAATCACTGCAATATCACGATCTTTCGCAAACGCCATGGCTTGCTCCTTTCAGTTCAATCAGTCCAATGCGGGGCCCGCAGCGTTCCCGCCGCGCCCCCACACCCGCACCCCACCCACTCACATCACTTACGTGCTCGTCAAACCGCGAATCAGCGCGTGCGCATTCTCATTGCGAAACTCGAGCGTGTACTCACCCAGCACCTGCCCCGCCATCGCGTCGCCGGTCTGCGCCAGCGGCTTGAACTGAAAGCTGCGGCCCGAAAGCGGCAGCACTTCCACGCGCGAACTGTCAAGCAGCAGCACGGTGTCACTAGGCATCCAGCGCGTCAGAATGACCTTGCACACGCCGTAGTCGCTCTCATAGATGCTCACGATGTCGCTGAGCTTCCGCGAGTCACCCATGTAGTTGCGCGATGAAGTCGGAATGAACTGATTGATGCGCCGCTTCTGCGCGCTATTCACCACAATCGTGTCGATCCGGCCACTGCTCTGCTCCCACGCCATGCGCATCGCCGTGTTGATCAGATTCTCGTTCAAGTCTGTGCCGGCACCGCCGCCCGCCGGAAAGTTGCCCACGCCCGGCACAAACTGGTTCGTACCGATCTGCCGAATAAGCCCGTTCATCGAGCGCCGCGTGCTGGCGTTGCCAATCTGCGCCGCCGACGGAGCCGTGCCGTTGATGACGCAGTTCTCCAGGTCACGCAGCAACTCACGCAGTCGCTCCTGCTTCTGGTAATCAAGCTCGTCTGCAATGCCGTGCTGCCGCACCGCCTGCATTGTGCCCGTCACTTCCACAGTCGAAGCGAAAATCTGCGTGTAGTTGGCCTTGCGCACGCGATTCGTAAATCGCGCAGGTGCCGCATCCGCACCTTCCAGCGACGCGTTGCCCAGAATCGTCACTCGCAGCGTGTTGGTCAGCGTCGAAGCGGTCGTGCCGCCGTACCCACGCACCGCCGTCAACACGTTGCCCGCCACGCTGGTCACCTGCATCACTTCCGACGCATTGCCAGGTCGCACGAGGTCACCAGCTTGAAAGCGCACGCCGTTGGTCACCGTAATCGCCGTCGCAGTCGTCGCTGAAGGCGTAAAGGTGGTCTGATTGATCACGTCGGTGTTGGGCATCAGCGTGTCCTCAACCCACTCGTGCACTGTGCTGAATGCCGGCCGCTTGCCGTCGCCCAAGTGCGCCAAGAGCGGCGTCTCGAACGGGCTCACCAGCCCGATGATGTCACTGACATCTTCCGCAATCTCCGGAAGATCCACGCCCGCGCCGTACGTTGCCTTGCCACTAAAACTCATATCAAGCCCCTTTCCTTTCTTTCAACTTGCGTCGAGTCTGCAAACAACTCCGGTCGCTTCATCGCTCGACGCCCGCGTGCTCTTCGCACGACAATCCCGCTGCCTATTCACTCACGACCCGCGCCGCAGCTTCAAGTACCGCAGCAGCGCACGCCGATCTCCCGAATCCCTTGCCTCTTCCGCCGCCTGTGCCGCTGCCTGCACACCCGCTCGCGTGCTTCTCGCCGCGCCCGTTGCCCCACTGGGCGGCGGGCCACCCGCTCGCCCACCCGCGCCAAACAACACCGCCTTGGTCTTCTTGATTTCCGCCACCAAACCCCGCAAATCAACATCCTTGCCCACGCTCTTGGCTTCTCGCACGCGCTCTCGCACCAGCGCGCCCGCCGCATCGGCTTCGGTCGCGCCCGCGCGCCTCAGTTCGGCCTCAATCTGCCGCGTCAATCGCTCGTTCTCCAGCTCGGCCTTGGTCGCCGCCAACTCCTGTTCCAACTCCTGCGCCCGATTCGCGCCAGCATCACCCGCGTCATTCACATTCGATTGCATGTTGCCTCCCTTGCGCCATCATGGCGCGTTCGTCACTTCACCACTCAGTGCCAACTCGATCAAGCAATACCCATGTCGCCGCTGCCGTACCCAAGCTCGCCCAACACGCGCTCACTGGGCACACCCAGCCGCAGCTTCGTTTCCGCCGCGCGGATCATCGCGTCCTGGTCTTCCGGTAGCGGATCAGGCCAATGCAGCGCAACGCCGCGTTCGTTCCCTTCTGTCACCAGC
Organism: Phycisphaerae bacterium; assembly: GCA_014192545.1. GTDB lineage: Bacteria > Planctomycetota > Phycisphaerae > Phycisphaerales > UBA1924 > BJHL01. The sequence goes on from BJHL01000001.1 coordinate 551,349, forward strand.
ACACCCGCGTTACTTAGCGCGGTCAGTGCAAGCTCGCACATCTGCTCCATCGCCCGCCCATACGCCACGCGCTTGCGCTGCGTCTTTGCAAGCAGCCCCATCAACGTAATTCGCAGCGCATTCGCGCTCGTGAGATTCCCGATGCGTCCCTGCACCACCCCACCACTCAAGGGCGGCACACCCGAAATCTTGTCCATCGCCTCACGAATCTCGCGAATGTGCTCATGCTCGCTCGGACTGTTCGCATCGCCGCCGAACGCCTCGACACTTGCGTTCATGTTGTCGGTGTACCACACCTGCCCCGGCCCCACCGCTACTTTCTCAAATCCTTCGACACCCTTCGCGAGATACATCTTGAAACTCTGCATCGTCACACGATGCGCCCGGTCGCTCAGTCTCGCGTTCAGCTCATCTTGCAGCGGAATCAGCGGCTCAACTTCACTCACGCCGGTGTAAGAAAACGGCTGGCTGATATTCTGCACATGCGCCACCGGCAGCTTGCCATCCGTCAACGCGTGCGTGCTCTGCCACACCAGTTCACCATCGTCATACACGTGCCAAGCATCGCTGGTGATGATCTCCAGCAGCTCGCCGCTTTCCCGCTGCGCATGCGCACTTCGCGTTCCCACCACCGCTCGCGCAATATCACCCAACCACCCCGCAAACCCGCTCGCTTTGTCGCCAGACGAGCGATCCACACTCGCCCGAATCACATACGCCTTCATCGTGCGATAGTCGCGCTCATCCAGCACCGGCGCGCCACGCGTCGGCTCCACCACCTCAACTCGCATCGCAGCAACCGCCCGCAGAATCGCATCAACAACTTCACCCGCTTCACTGCCGCGCAAGCTCTCGCCCGCCTGCACCAACTGCTTGTCATCCATGCGAAGCACCAGATCAACGTGCCCATACACATGCCCCAGCGTCGCGAAATCCTGCAACAACGCAATACCCCCGCTGTTCTCCCACAGCCGATCCAGCACACTCTCAATCACCTTGCGCTTCGCTTGATCCTCCGCCGTACTGCGAATCAGCACCGGCTTACCAAACACAAAATCCACCATCGCCTGCACGCGCCAACCAATGTCGTTCTCAATCACCACTTCGCGCACCGCTCGCGGCTCAAGCAACCCCTCCACCGGACGCGGCCCAAATCGAACAGGCAATCCCGCTTCCTGCGCCTGCCCATACCACCGCCCACTCCCAACCATCTGCCCCGTCCCACCCGCCGCCGACATCACTCGCATCGGCGCCAGCGGATTGCGGTAATACGCCCACAGCCGATCAAACAGCGGCCGCCAGCGATCCGTCATCGCCATCGCCGTCGTCAGCACGCCCTCGTCCACCACACCCTCAAACGCGTCCAGTTGATACGCCACGTTCAGCTCCTTCCTTCACTTCGATCACGCAGTCGGTCGGCCCCGCGCTGATTGCCGCACAGTTGTGTCGGCCCGCGCAACCTCGCCCACCGCTTCGGCGTCCACCATCGCCGACGAGCCGCGCACCCATCCCACAACGCGGCCCACTGCACTTGTTCCTTCGAAGACTCGCAGTCATGCGGTCCCCACACCCAATCCCCCGCTGTACCTGTTGCGCGCGCACACTTTCGCACACGAGGCCAAAAATCCGCACGCAAGTGCTTGCCCTACAGGCAACTAAAATTCTGCAAAAATCCCCGTTGCTTCGCCTTTCGCGTGCAATTGCGCGCGCACACAACCGCACATGCGCCCCGTGTGCGCGCATACGTTGTCACTCGATCTCACTTTCAACCTCCCACCTGGAGAACCCCCATGCTCGACCAAATGAAAATGCTCGGCGCCCTCGGCAACCTGATGAAGAACAAAGACAAAATCGCCGGCAACATCAAGAACAAAGTGGGCGCCATCGAAGTCACGGGCGAAGCTGGCAACGGTGCTGTCAAAGCCACCGTCAGCGGCGAACTCAAAGTCCTCAGCATCGCCATCAGCCCCGCCGCCAAGGGCCGCGATGACCTGGGCCAACTGATCGCCGACGCCGTCAACCACGGCCTCAACGCCGCGCAACTGCGCGTGAAGCAAGCGATGGACGATGAATTCAAAGCCGCTGGCCTCCCCAACGGCATCGGCGACATGGGCGGCTTCGGCGGCCTGCTGGGACGGTAAAGACAGTTTCACCGCAAAGACGCAAAGATCGCAAAGAAAGACAGAATGCAGTGTGATTGCCAAGATCACAACGCACGCACAAACAAGCCAGAGCGCAACAGAAACAACCTCCACGTCACTCCACACCCCACTCCCTCTCTGTGCCCTCCGTGCCCTCTGTGTTGAACCTGTCTTCTTGCCTTCCTCCGCTCCCTTCGCGGTGAACACGCCTTCCCTTGAATCATGTCTTCCTGCCTCTCCATCCCGCAGATGGAAGCCTTCGCGTTCGCGAGCCCCGCTCCCGTGCGTGTGGTTGTCTCTTCGCAAGAACCACCCGCCAACTCCGCCGCCATCGACGCAGCGTGGGCCAAGTTGCTCGCAGCCAATCCTCGCTATTTCGACGGCCCCATGCTCAGCGTGCTGCACATCGACCGCGAAACCAGCACCATCCACACCCGCCGCGATCGCTTCTCGCGCCTCGCCGTGCAGCCCCCGCTCAACACAGGCGTGCGCATCTGCTCCGTCACCGCCGTCCTCACCGCGCGCGACGGCGCTGGCTCGCTCCACGTGCTCCTCGGCAAACGCAGCCCGCAAACTCGCATCTACGCCGACATGTGGGAACTAGGCCCAAGCGGCGGCCTCTCCGTCCCGCCCCCCGCCCTCAGCGAACTTGATCAAGCCGCGATCTTCTCACACCTGCAAGACGAAGTCAGCGAAGAAGTAGGCCTGCACATCGCAACCGGCACCGCCTGGGGCATCACACGCGACGACATCGCCAAAAGCGACGACATCGTTTTCATCTGCGACTGCGGCGATTTGTTAGCCGCCCGCGAACACACCAGCGCGGCCAACTGGGAATACACCGCCGTGCAATGGCTCGCGATTCGCGACATCGCTGCGTTCGACGCGCAGCACGCAGCCGCCATCATCGGCCCATCACGCGCGCTCTTCCGCGCACTCGGTTGGATGAGTGATGTTGAATGAGTCAGTAACAAGCCGCGCCGCAAGCACCGCGCGAACCCTCAACCCTTCAGCCGCTCTTCAAGCTCATTCTCCACCCGAATCCGCTCGCGCATAATCAAATCGCGCCACGTCGGGTCCGTCTCAATCATCTGCGCCCGCTTGAGCATGTCCAGCGTGATCGCATCCGTCTTCTTCAGCAGCTTCACTGACGCCGACGCGCCGCGCAAACTGTCAATGTCATTGGGCGCAATCAAAAGCGCATCTTCAAAGTGCTTGAGGGCCTCAGCCTCAAACCCGCGCTGCTGATACAAAATTCCCAGGTTTCGCAGCGGTTTTGGATCAGTCGGCATCAAGCTCGCCGCACGCTGCAGAGCCTGCCCGGCCTTCATGTAATCATCATCCACGCCCCGCTTCATATGCGCCAAGCCCAACTCGTGCCAGCTCGCGCCGAAATCCGGCGCCGCTTGAATGCTCTGCGTGAACAACTCAATCGCCTTGGTGTATTCACCCGCCTTCATCGCCGATTGCCCGCGGTTCGCCAGCGTCACCGCTTCCCCCAGCGAGCGCTGGCGATCTTCCGCCGGATTACTCCGCGGCCTGTTGCTGCAGCCGCTCATCGCACCACCCGCCAGCAGCACAATCACCGCGCCCACACGCGCCATCGCTGCAACTGCGTTCCTGCGTCCGTCACTCATGTGCATCATGCCAAGCTTCATGTCGCCGAACCCTCCGCCTTGCGTTCAAACCGCACGAACGTCACCGTCATTCGCCACTCGCTGGCTTCCGGCACGATCGACACCGCCGAAACTTCAACATCGCTGATGTCTTGCTTCACAATCTCGATCCATCGCAGCAAGGATTCCAGCGATTCCTCTCGCAGCGTGTACGCATATCGCACCTGCATCCACTTTTCATCGCTCGTGCGCGTCGTGTTCTGTGATCCCACACCCACGGCCTTCTTCAAACCGGCCCGCGTGCCCGCCGTCTCAATCGTGCTGCGAATATTCGCCGGCGCAACCGCCGCCGCCGTATTCGCGCTCGCGGCTGAAAATGCCTGCAACTTCGCAACCGCTTCCATCGCTTGCCGTGCCTGCCCGCGCGCGGTGTCAGCCTTCTCGTTCGCTTCCGATGCGCCCGACCACTTCACAAACGTCCATACACCAGCCCCTACCAGCACCAGCACCCCCAAAATCACCAAAATCTGCGGCTGATTGCGCCGCTGCGTCCGCGCCGCCGCCAGCGACAACGCCGCCGCCGCGTCATCCGCGCTCTCCGCGCCGCGCATCGCGTTCGAAGATGATGTATCTATCTGGCTCATCTCAGCGCTCCGCCCGTTTGTCATCAGGCCACTTGCTCTCAAACGTCGCGCGACGCTCGCCCGTGCCCGAAACATCCTGCATCGACATCGTCCAGTTCGTCAACACCCCGCCCGACACTCGCCGCAAACCCTCAAGCAACAACTCCGCATCGCGCGTCGTCGGCACCACCACCATCACCCGCGGCACGCTCCCCGAATCCAGAACAATGTTCTCTACCTTCACATTCGGCGCACTCAGCACCAGCGAAATCTTCTCAAGCTCCGCCATCACCGGCTTGATATCACTCGCAATCGTCGGCTTGCTCATCGCATCTTCGCGACGCTTGACCTCATCCGTCAACTTCGCAAGTGGCGACAACCCCTTCTGAAATCCTGCATCAAACGCCTGCGGATAAATGTCCTTCGCCGGCTTCTGCCACGCCGCACGATACCCCATCGCACGCTCCTCCGCATTCGCCGCCTGCCGCTGGAACATCCACCCAAGCGCGCCAACTGCACCTGCAATCGCAAAGAGCGCCGCCGCGCCCCACACATACAGCCGCCGCGTCTGCACATTGGGCCGGTTCGAAAGCGTGAGTAGCGCCTGCCCCGGTTGCAGCGTCGCGCTCGCGGGCGTCGCTTCCAGCACATTCACCATGCGCTTGAGCGTCGCCGCAATCGGGTCATCATGCACCACCGCATCCACGCTCGCCATCGCCCACTTGCTCGCGAATGCCTCGCCAAACTCGCCCGCACGCATCACCGGCGAATCATCTGGCTGCACATCGCCCATGCTCTCAGGCAAGACGCACACCACGCGCGTCGGCCCGCGCGAAAGCTGCATGCTCCAACCCAGCCACTCGTTTACCAATCGCCCCACGTCTCCCGCGTCGCAAGCAATCACAGCTGCCGCGTCTTCATCCCCGCCGCCAACCGTCACCGCTCGCAACGTGCGCAGCCGCATCGAACCACTCGCAAGCAATTCGCCCTCATGCGCCCAGCACCACAGCAATTGCCCATCAGGATCAATCAGCACCACGCCCACAATCGCGTCGCCACTGCTTGTCGCCACGCTCTCGCGCGACGACGCACCCTTCACTGGATTGCCCGGAGAATTCGCCGTCGTGCCCCACGCACTCGCCATCGCGTGCCAAATCGTGCACACATGCCCCACCCGCACACCCAGCCGATCAAGCTCATCCACCAACACGCGCCCCGGCACATCACTCGTCGCCAAAACCGCCACCCGCTGCGGCACCGGCGCATCCTTCGACTTGCGCGACTTCAAAAACGTGTGCTTGCTCTCGGACTTTATCTCTACGCCCAGTGGCTGCACCGACGAATCCATGTCGCTGGGTGCAAAAAACTCCACCGGACTTGTCGACGATCCGCCTGACTCATCATCCGCCACGCCCGCGCCGCGCGCCGCCGCTCCAACCGTGCTCAAGTCCGTACTCGTACACGTCAGCCACGAACACGCCGCTCCGTTCGCATCCAGCACCAATGTCTCAAGTGCATCGCGCGACCTTGGCCCTTCCAGCGTCTGCTTGATCCACTTCGCAGCATCCACAAACGCGCTGGCTTCCTGCTCGCTCCCCGCTCGAGGCTGCCACGATGCCTCGCCCGTTGCGCCAACCAGCCGCAACCCGCCAAGCAACCCGCCGCGCCGTACGCGCCGCATGTAAGCAACACGCACACTCACTTGGGCGATCCTCCCTGACGAAGAATCAGATGCTTGCTCTCGAGTTGCTGCTCTTCGGGCGACATCTCCACAGGCAGCCCCTTCGCGGCCCGATCCTGCATCTCCTGCCGATCTTGTTCCATCAGCTTGGTCGCAATCTCATTGGGGTCACCTTGCCCCGCATACTGCGAATCAGCAAGCACCTTCGCCCGGACCTTGCGGAACAGCACAATGTCATCATCGGCGATGTACTCGGGCACATCCTTCGCCACGCGCCCAGGCTGCCCGCTAAACATCGACGGCTTCAAGCCCCGACGCATCATCTCCATCTGCCGCTCTCGCATCTGGTCGCTCGGGTCCATCGCCACCTGCGGCGTCGAACTCACCGTGCCCAGCGTCACACTCCCGCCCGCCCGTGCTGCCAAGTCAATCCGCCGACCAGGTTCCGCTGCCCCCACGCGAATAAACGCCGCGTCAATCTCGATCGCCTTCTCGTCACCCGAGACCACAGCACCAAGACTCACAAACTTCTGCTTCCCGTTCACCCGCACCAGCCCCAGCGGCTTGGCCCCGATGTTCGCCAGCCCGTGATACGTCAGCGACTCTTGCACAACCGGCTGCACCTGCGGCTGCGTCTCAGCCGCCGGCACCACCACCGGCTTGGGACTATTCCCCACGCGCGCAAACCGACTCGCCGTCCCGCCACTATCAACCCTCACCGCTGGCGTCTTGCTGCCCGGACTTGCCCCCTCAGGCATCTTCACTTCCGGCACCACAATCTCACTGGCCGGGTCCGCCGGCGGCTGCACCTTCACGCCCGCAAAGATCACCCCGCCCAGCGCAAGCGCGCCAACACCCAACCCAGTTTGGGCCAAGAGCGTCATCTTGCCAGCACTTGCTCGATCCATAAATAGCTTCCAACCAGAGCCGAAGCGTACACGTCGTATATGTCATCATCCGCCGATGAGCCATCGGCGTTCACCACGCTGTTGCTACAAACCAAAGCCCGAAAAGTACGGGTCTGCGGGTCGCTCTTCACCCCGGCTCACCGCTCATCAGCAGCACGATCCCGCTGCCAATCCATCACCACCATGGGCCGCGTCACCCCGCCCGACAACCTTGCCCGGTTCGACCCCGATGGAATCAGCACGTTAAACGTGTAGCGAATCACGCCCCCTCCCTGCCGGGGCGCTTCGGCAACGCCGCGGTACAGCGTCGGCTCTGTCACCAGCATCTGCATCAGCTTCACCCGCTCTTCGCCTTCAACCGCCGCCTTCGTAAACGCCTCCGCCATCGTCGCGATCGTGAACTCCGGATCGTTGCGCACGCGCAGCAACTCCGAAACCACCCGCGACACCCGCGAACTATCACAGCACGCCCGCGCAACCGCGCTCAGCACGCGCTCATCCGCCGCTTGCACGCTCACCGCCAAGGGCCCTTCGCGCCGAATCAGTTGCCGAGCTTCGTTGCCGCTCGATTTCCGCAACTGATCCAACACTTCCGCCGACGTCGCGAGTTCTTCCGTCGAAAGCCCCGCGAATTCCGCCAACGCCGTCCCCTGACCATCTTGCAGATAAATAGTGATGCGTTGCCCATCAAGTTCCAAGTCAAACGCCTTGCCCGCCTCACCCAGCGACTTCTTCAAGCTCTGCGTCTGCGTGTCAACGCTATTGACCCACGCCTGCATCGCTTCTTGCAATCCGCGCGCGATGTGATGATCGCGATACTGGTCAAGCTGCCGCTGCGCAAACACCTGCTGCCCACCAAATCGGTCCAGCATCGCTGCGAGAATGATCCCCGCAATCACCGTTAGCAACACCACCAAAGGCAACGCAAACCCACGCCGAGCTAGGTCGCCCCTCCGGGGCGGCAGCCGTCCAACATCGCCCAATCGCACACGCCTCAACATCACTTACCGCCCCCCTTCCCACTTGTCTTCCCACTGTTTTTCCCACTCTCGCCTTTCCCGCCCGTCCCAGTCTGCCCGCGCCCCGTCCCAACCTCGCTGCCCTGTCCCTTCCCACCTTGCGCCCCACCCTCCGTGCCGCCTGGCGTCCCACCCTGAGCACCCGCCGCATCCGCCCCAGGAACCGGCCGATTCACCTTGCTCGCATCTCGTTCCGCACTCGTCTCCGGACCAATCGCCCACCCAATCTCAAACAGCCACTGGTGCCGAATCCCCGCCGTCGTCTCGGCTTCAAACTCCGCATACGCCGGTAACTGGTTGTACTGCGTCGCTTCGTACTCCGTGCGCTTCGCCCGATCATCAAACATCCGCCAGCGCGCAAACGTCAGTCCACTCGCCAGCTTCATGGGCTTGCCCAGCCTCGCCGTTTCAACCACGCGCTCCCCGCGCGACATCGCCGTCCATTCACGCGCTGTCTTGGGTGAAGCCACAGGCCGCCACCAAAGCTCATAAATCGGCTTCTGCCGCACACTCTCCCGAAGCTGCTCGCGCTGCGCAACCGTCAACTGCTGAGGCAGCAATTCAAACACCCCGCGAATCGCGCGCACCCCCAAATCACCATCTTCAACCGCATTTTCTTCTGCCGCCGCTTCGCCAGTTGCTCCCCCAGTCGCCGCCGGTTCATCGGTCGCCGCCGGATCAGTCCCCACCGCTTCATCACCAGCCGCATCCGCCGGTTCACTCACCGATTTCTGCCGCCGTGCTTCGCGCTTTGCAACCCTCGCCAGCACAAACGGATCAACATTGCTCGCGCTCGGCACAGGCGAATCCAGCAGCACAATCTCCAGCCGCTGCGGAGCCTGCGTCACCACGCTGCCATCAGCATCGCGCCGCTCCATCACGCCCGCCGTATTGCTATCAAGTTCCAGCACCACCCGCGGAGCCTGCATGCGCTCCGGCACCGGCGGCGGCGCAGCTTCACCTTCAGCCGTCGCCTGCGCAACCGCCGGCCCACGATTCTGATTCTGCAAAGGCTGCGCCGCAAGTATCGAGTTGAACGCGCGATTCATCACCAGCCGCACCGTCTGCATGTCGGCCGTCTGCTCCGTCCTCGCACTAATCATGCTGTTGCTTCGCTCAATAGATGTCAGCAGCGCAATTGCCAGCACCACCACCATCGAGCCCACGAGCACCGCCAACATCAACTCAAGCAACGTAAATCCGCGCCGCGCCATGACGCGAGTGTCCGTGCACACTGGCACGCCCGCATGCATCACTCGCCCACACTTGTACTTCGCCCGCTTCATCCGCCCTTCCGTCCCGGCGCCGTCCCGCTGTCACGCCGCACGCCATCGCCCTTCACCCCTTCACCACCACCCGGACGAATCGGCTTCGCTGGCGAAACTCGGCTTGGCTTCACCGGCTCACTTCGCGTCTTCTCATCGCGCCCGTCTTTGCTGTTTTCCGCTGGCTTCCCACCCGTCGCAGGCCGACCATTGCCGCGCCCGCCATCCCCATCTCGCCGATTGATAAACCCGCCCTGCTCCACGCCCGTAAACATCTCCTGAAACTCGCGCATGCGCTGCGGGTTCTTGATCATGTTGTCCAGACTGTCAGGATTCCGAAACACGTACGTCGGATCAACCACGCGCGTGAGCGCGTAGTTGGGCACGCCCGCCATGCCAAACACCTGCGCGCCGCCCGACTCTTCGCTCAGCCAAACTCGAATCGTCACCGTCCCCAGTCGATCCAAACTCAGCCCGCCCCGCTGATTGTCAACCTTCACCGCAGGCGTCAACCTCGCCGCACTCTTCGCAAGCTGCCAGCGATACTTCGCTCCGTCATAAGCAACCGGCAAACCCTCCGCCGGCATGGTCTGCGGATCATCCAAATACTGCAACATCAACCGATTCGCAATCTCACCCGCCCCCAGCCGCTGCAACTGCCGCGACTGCGCCTTGATCATGCCCGACAGCGACGACAAAACCGTGGCGGCCAAAATCGAAAGCAACGTAATCGCCGCCACCGCCTCAATAAGCGTCAACCCATCGCGATTGGACCGCCTCCGCCGCATGCCCGCCTTTCGTTCGCGCCTTTCATTTGCGCTTTTCATTTGCGCTTTTCATTTGCGCTTTTCATTTGCGCTTTTCACTTTACCGCTTTATCGCTTTACTTGATATCCCACACATTCACATCGTCTTCGTCACCCAAAATCTTGTTGGCCCCGCTCGAAGTCAGGATGAACGGTTGATCAGCATTGCGCCCACGTGGGTCGTAGTTCAACTCGGTATCCCACCCGTCCTTGGTTTTGTTTGCTTCAATCAACTTCTCAGCAACCAATGCGGAAAGCTCCGGCGGGAAGGCATTTTTTTCGAGTTGATACTGCTGGAGATATTTCTTGATCTCCTGCAGCTTGATTTCAGTTGCTTTGCGCTTGGCCCTTCCGCCCTGCCCCGACACATTCACCGCCACCACCGCCACCAAAATCCCCATGATGACCACCACCAGCGAAAGCTCCAGCAAGCTAAAGCCGCCACGCCGACGAGCCATCGCCTCACGCTGCTTGATCAAATCAGACTGCACCTGACCCATGACCACCGTGTTGTTCTGCCGCATCTGCATGACTCATACTCCACAAAGCCCACAAACGGGCCGAAACACCACGCGAACACCCCATTCTTCCCCGCCCACCGTTCTGCGTTCTGCGTTCTCTGTTCTCTGTTCTCTGTTCTCTGCCTTCCCCAATGCCCAGTCCCCAATCCCCAATGCCTTCCGCTCACCCCCCAATCTGCCCCGTAATCGTCAACATCGGAATCATGATCGACAAAATCAATCCGCCGATCAGCACCGCCATCACCACAATCAGCCCAGGCTCCAAAATCGCCAAGAGCCGCGACGTCCGCCGATCAAGCTCGTCTTCCATGTCCTTGCCGAGCGTCTCAAACGCCTGCTGCAAATCGCCCGAGCGTTCCGCCGCAATCATCAATCGCCGCGTCCCAACCGGCAGCGCCGACACCTTGTCAATCAACTGCCGCAGCACGCCCCCTTCAATCAGCCGCGTCCGCAAATGCATCAACTGCTGCCGCAACTGCGTGTGCTGCACACTCGGAATCGCCACCCCCAGCGAATCCGCCAGCGGAATCCCCGTTCGGCTCATCGCGCTCATCACCGTAAAGAACCGCGCCGACTCCTGCGCCAGCACCACATCCTTCATCACCGGCAATCGCCGCAAACCAGCCTGCGCCAGCAGCAACAACTTCGCGCGAAACGCAATCGCCGCGACAATCGCCACCACCGTCGCCAGCAAAACCCACATCCAGTTATCGCGAATGAAAATCCCCACCGCCATCAGCACGCGCGTATACAGCGGCAATTGCCCGCCCTGACTCGCAAGCTGCTCCTGCAGCGTCAAACCAACCTTGGGCACCACATACGTCAGCAGCACCAAGCTCGAAGCAATACTGATCATCAGCACCATCGCCGGATACGCCAAAAGCGTCCCAACTTTGCCGCGAATCGCCAGTTGCCGCCGCACGCTCTGATTCAATTGACCCGCCGCGCCGCCCAAGTCGCCCGTCTTCTCCGCCGCGCTATACACCGCAACCGTCACATCATCAAACAGCTTGGTCTGAAAACAGGCGTTGGAAAACGCCGACCCCGCCGACACCATCTCGCGCACCTTCGTCACCTTGGGCTGCGCCGTCGCCGACACCGACTGCTCCACAACCTCAAGCGCCTCCACCAAAGGCACGCCACGCGTGAGCAACTGCGCCAACTGCTGGTGAATCTCCCCCTGATCCTTCAGCGCAACCTTCCCCGTCCCCGCCGCCCACTTGGGAATCTCCACCGTCCGAACCGGCACCAACCGCTGCTTGCGCAACTGCGCCACCGCATGCCGCTCATCCTTGCCTTGCACCGTCCCCATGCGATACCCGCCCTCAGGCCGGGTCGCAAGATACAAAAAGCTGGAAGCCGCCGTTGCCATGTATTACCCAAGTATTACCCAAGTATTACCCAAAAAACCGACGCCGGACCTGAGGCTCTGCGAAGGTCGGGATCTGCGAATGTCCGGATCAACCGCCCATTGCACCCAAAGCCCGAACATCCAACCGTATTCCGCCGCTCGCCATGCCGCGCTCCCAGTCTCGGCACCGAATACCTCCCTCCTCAAGAACACGATCCTGCCTCAATTTTTCGCCCCTCGCGTGTCCGCGAAACACGTCTACGCTTTTGCGTTCTTCGGCCCCACTCCAGCACCACCATGACAACCCTCGCCGCTCGCCCCATCGAAGTTTCGGCCCCTCACCGCCCCACCACCATGCGCGCCCTCATCAAGCACCACGCCGGCACCGAACTCCAATTCGTCTCCAATCGCCCCGTCCCCACGCCCGGCCCGCGCGACGTCCTCATCCGCGTCAAAAAGGTCGGCATCTGCGGCACCGATCGTCACATCTGGGAATGGGACGCGTGGGCCGCGGGCCGCATCCCCGTCGGCATCGTCACAGGCCACGAATTCGTCGGCACCATCGAACAAGTCGGCAGCGCAGTGACCAACTACAAGCCCGGCCAACGCGTCAGTGCCGAAGGCCACATCACCGCGTGGAAAGACTACAACAGCCGCACCGGCAACGCCCACATCGCCAGCGACACCAAAATCATCGGCATCGACCGCGATGGCTGCTTCGCTGAATACGTCTGCGTCCCCGAAGAAAACGTCTGGCCCGTTCACGCCAGTATCCCCGACAAAATCGCCGCCGTGCTCGACCCCCTCGGCAACGCCGTGCACACCGTCATGGCCGCCAACGTCAGCGCCAAAAGCGTGCTGGTCACAGGCACAGGCATCATCGGCCTCATGAGCATCACCGTCGCCAAAGCCGCCGGCGCCAGCCGCATCTTCGCGACCGACCTTGACCCCAAACGCCGCGCCCTCGCCAAGAAACTGGGCGCGACTGAAGCCTTCGACCCGCGCGACGATCAATGGATCGCCGACATCCGCAAACACTGCCGAGGCGAAGGCGTTGACGTCCTCCTCGAAATGTCCGGCGCAAGCACCGCCCTCACCCAAGGCTTCGAAGCCCTCCGCAACGGCGGCACCGCCGCCCTGCTGGGCCTCTTCGGCAAGCCCGTCACCTTCGACATCAACAAACTCGTCATCTTCAAAGGCTGCACAGTCCTGGGCATCAACGGCCGCAAAATGTTCGAAACCTGGTACCAGATGGAAGAACTGCTCCTCTCAGGCCGCCTCGAACTCGAAGACATCGTGACACATGAGTTCCCGCTGGAACAGTTCAAAAAGGCCCACGAAACCATGATCTCAGGCGAAGGCATCAAGGTCGTGATGGCGGTGAACTGACCAAATTGATTCGGAATTGTAAATTTTAGGAATTGACAATTCACTTACAGTCGATCATACTGTCGCCGTGAACAGAGATCGACCGCCAGCAATCTCGCCCGCTTTGACGCCCATCGCACCAGACGCCCTCAAACGTCTCGTCGACGATTACCGTCCTTGGCGAAAGTTCCGCTATCTTGCGAATGAACTCAAAGTCGACCCGGAATTGGCATGGAGTGCGGTTAAGCAGCAGCGCGGCTTGCTCTGGCAAGCGATACCTGTTAGGCAGGTTGATGGGACACCCTTCGGCTTTACGCAATCGCCGCAATTGGGCCGTGTGCTTTACTTGATCGACCGGTCAAGTGGCGACGAGCTCCTTCGCACTGTTGGTGCCGGCCAAGCCACTCTTCCACTCCGCAAACGCCTGCACGCGTTGTTTAGCAAAGGTGAGTACGTTCCTTCACGCCTGATGGCTCGAACGATCATGGGTGAGGCTGCGGAATCATCCATCATGGAAGGAGCTAATACAACGCGTGCGCACGCGATCGAGATGCTGCGAGAGGGTAGAGCGCCGCGTTCGCCCGGCGAGCGCATGATCGTGAACAACTATCAAGCGATGCAGTTCATCAAGCAGAACCTCACCCGTCCGCTCACGCTTTCCACGTTGCTCGAACTCCACACGATACTGACCGAAGGCACCCTCGACTCTGCACGCGACAGCGGACGTCTCCGCGATGAAACCGACAACATTCGAATCACAGATAGCCGCGACGATACCGTGATCTTCGTCCCACCACCCGCATCCACCGTGCGAGAGCGGCTCGACGAAGTGCTCGCATTCGCTAACTCAGACCTGCTCAATCCGTTCATGCATCCCGTACTTGCGGCCTCGGCACTGCACTTTTTTCTGGGATACGTCCACCCTTTTGTTGATGGAAATGGTCGAACAGCACGCATGCTGTTCTACTGGCAGACGTTGCGTCACGGTTACGGAATATTCGAGTATCTCTCCATTTCAGAGCACATCCGTAAAGGCTTCGCTCGCTACCCGCAGGCGTACGTAGACACGGAGTTGGATGGCGGCGATCTGACATACTTCCTTTTGTACAAACTCGACATCATCGAGCAATGTCTCGCGAGTCTGTCGACCCATCTCAAGCAGGAAGAAGAGCAGGCAAAAAACGTGCAAAGCCTGGGCTCGCTGACACGTGATCTGCATGATCGACAGTCCTCGCTCTTGGTGCTCTGTGCGAACAAGCCCGACGTTCGAATCACCGTCAAGTCACACGCGAACTCCAACGGCGTGTCGTTGCCAACCGCCCGTGCCGACCTCGAAGATTTGGTTAGCCGAAAGCACTTTGCGAAATTGGCGAGAGGGAAGGAAGTGATCTATCAGCCGACTCCTTCGCTACTCCGAAAACTCGCACGCGCTCAACGCGACAAACCCTGACCCTCACCCCACAAACCTCGGCACCCCCGTCGACCGCTCATACCGCCCCACGCTCTTGTCCACTTGCAGCGACCACAAGTCAATTCCACCCGCCACGCTCATCACTTTGCCGTGGCCCAGCGCACGCAGCGCGTATGCCGCTTTCAGTGATCGCACGCCGTGGTGGCACATGACCGCAACCGTTTGCCCCGCCGCGGGCTCAACTTCATCATGCCGCGACTCAACCTGATCAAGCGGCAGGAGCTGTGCCCCCGCCACATGCACCAACTCAAACTCCGCCGGTGTGCGGCAGTCAATCAGCAGCAGCTTTCCCTCGCTCATCAACTGCTTCGCCTGCTGCGGCGAAAGTTCCATCTCCGGATTGATCGGCTGCGACACGCTTGACTCCTTGCTTTCACCTTCTCACTGTCCCGCTGGCTCAGCCGCATCCGTCTTGGGCTCGGCAAATCGCGCCACATCTTCGCTCGTAATCCGCTGCGTCATCGCCGGAGCCATCCAATATCGCTGGGCCTCATGCCGGGTCTGTTCCCAAGGCTGCACAAAGAAAAATCGCGGCACCACCAGCAACGCCTGCGCGAACGAATCGAGCGGCGCGAACAGCACCTCGTCACGCCGAGCTTCCAGCGAATCGCCACCTAGCTCAAGCGCGTTCGCAGGCGTTGGAAAATCCCCGCGTTGGCGAGCCGTTGCATCCGCAAACTGCCGCTGCCGGCTGTACGTCGGCAGGCCATCCACGCCATCAACCGGCACCACGAAGGCCGTGGGCGCCCAGTTGGCACGGCTCAATCGTGAGTTTGGACCCGTCAAACTCGCCGTGTCGCCGCGCGGCCCTGTGTCAGGCCGCGAGTTGTTATCCGCAAGGCCCGGCAGTTGCACTGCATCGAGCGAAGGCGACAAGTCTTGCTTGCGACCCAGCGTGTTGCTGTCATTGCCCGGCGCAACGCAACCACTCAGCAGTGCACAGCACGCCACCATCGTCACGCCGCAGATTGCATTACGCATTTTCACTCCGTGCCTTCGCTGTCTTGCATTGCGCACTCTATCCATCGCGGCGAGTTCATCCCCGCGCGGGCGTCAGCAACGAGTCTGGATCCTGCAACAACTTGATCACTTCCGCCAGCGCCAGTGCCGCCGTCGCGCCGTCAACAACGCGGTGGTCACACGCCAAGCTCAGCGGCAGCAGCAGCCCCACGCGGAAGCTGCCCTTGTTCACAACCATCCCTTCGCGACCGCGGCCAACCGCCAGAATCGCGACTTCAGGATAGTTGATGATGGGCGTCGCGAATCGGCCCGCGTGGCTGCCCACGTTGCTGATCGTAAACGTGCTGCCCATGAGCTGCTCGCGCGTCGCGGTGCGATTGCGTGCCGCATCCGCCACGTTGCCAATCGCTCGGCTGAGTTCCAGCACGCCCAGTCGATCCGCATCGCGAATCACCGGCACCATCAAACCGTTTTCCGTATCCGCCGCGATGCCCAGGTGCACGCTGCGATGTTGATTAATGCTCGCTTCGTAGTTTGCATCGCCAGGCTTTTCGTCTACCGTCGCGTTGAGCGCGCGGAACTGGCTCTGCCCCAGCACGCGTGCCACCGCACTGGCGACAAACGGCAGGAAGCTCACCTTTTCGCCGCTTGCGGCGGCAAGTTTGCGACGCATGCTGTCGAGGGCCGTCACGTCAGCTTCATCCATCACCGTGAAGTGCACGGCTTGGTTCACGCTCTCGCGCAGGCGATTGGCGATCGTGCGGCGCACGCCGCGGAAGGGCACGCGCGTGACTTCATCGGTAGGCCGCCCCTCCGGGGCGGCAGCGCGACTTGGTGCTGCGGGTGCCGCAGGCTTCGCAACGGGCGCACTGCGAGCGGGCTCAACGAAGGCCGCGGGTTTGGTAACTGCGGGTTGTTGCTTGGCTGCTGGCGTGCTGCCGCCCCGGAGGGACGGCCCACCGGCAGCTCGCACATCTTTCTCGAGCACGCGGCCACCGATGCCGCTGCCAGCGATCGCGTCGATATCAACGCCAAGGTCCTTGGCGAGTCGGCGAACGGCGGGCGTAGCGAGGGCTTTGCCGGGAGCAGCGTTGAGTCCAGGCGTGTCGGCACTCATCTGGCCGACGACGGTGCCAGCGTCTTCGGTGCGCTCTTCAGGCTCGGGCACGTGTTCCATCACGTTGCGCGGGGGCTGAGGCGAGGACTTGGTTTCGCTCTTGTCGTGCTTGCCGTTGGTGGTGGGCTTGCTCGCCGCTCCGCCGACGTAGGTCACGAGGGCATTGCCGACGTGCAGAATTTCGCCTTCGCTGCCGTGCAACTGGGCAATCGTGCCATCGCGCGGGCTGGGCACTTCCACCACGGCCTTGTCGGTTTCCATGTCGGCCAGGACATCATGCTCCTTGACGGCATCGCCCACCTTGACGCGCCACTTGATCAATTCAGCTTCGTGCACGCCTTCGCCCAGATCGGGAAGGATGAAGACGTTGGGATCAGTGGACTTGCCGGGATGGGCCATGGTGAACCTCGGGGAAGAGTCAATTGAACCGGAGAACATCGATTGCTGCCGACGCAAGGCGCGGCACAAACGTGAAAGGGATTGTTGGCAGGGTTGGCCGACTTGCCCACGCGTGAGGGGCGTGATTGGTAGATTGGTGAATGTGTGGCTTGCGGGTGCAGGACCACTTGACACGCGTGCGGGCGCGGGTGGGGTGAGGGTGAGACAGGCAGCGGCGATGAGGGAGGTGAGGAGGGGGTTTCGGGGTTGTGATGAGGGCGCGGGTGTAGTCGCGCGGTTCGTGGTCGTGGATGGTGGAGTTGGTTGCTCAATTGCAGCCGCTCCGGAGGGGCGGCCTGCCAGATAACAGTCTTGGTGTATTTTGTTGTGGATGAGGCAGACGGCAATGTGGGGCTGAGCGGCCCACATTTGCAGTTCGGCGAGGGTTGAGCCGGAGACGCGCGGGGCGAGGTCGAAGAGGTTTTTGTTGAGCTCGTAGAGCCAGAAGATGCGGCGGAGGTCGAGCGGCGTGAGGTTGACGAGGTAGGCGGGGGTGAGGCAGTCGTGGATGTGCGTGTAGTCGTGTGCCGCGCACTTTGCGAGCAAATGTTCTTGGGTTGTTGGAACAAATTCGAGGTGAGGATCGATGAACGGCTGCTTGCGGCTGCGTTCTTCGGTGAAGTAGGGTTGGTCGGGATGCGCGTGGATGGGCGCGATGGTGTGGGCGAGAGGATGATCGAACGAGATGATGGCCATTGGAAACCCCTTTGCGCGTTGATGCGCGGATGACTGGCGGCAATACGTGCTGACATGCGGACGACAAGTCGTGAAGTACGCGTTCACGAATGGGTATCGCTGGTTGCTCGCACCGACCATCGCAGAGCCGATGGTCGGTGGCACGTGCCCTCCGTATACACGGGCGGTGGACGTGGTGCGCGCGCACAGATTTGAAGGGGTGGTGAGATTTTGCGTTGTAAGTGATTGTGGCCAATGGAGAAGAAATTCTGCGAAAATCCCCGTGGATCACGTGTTTGCGTTTCAAAGCGCGCGCACAAAGGGGCATGTGTGGGTTTTGTGCGCGCGCGTGGGGTTGGTGTGGGATCGGGGGTGCGTTGTGATGTGGGGTTGCCGAGCTCGGGTGTTGGGTAAGCGGCGTGGACCATCACTGGTTGGTCGGGCATCAGGCTGCAGAGCTTGCCTGCGAAGAAAAAGGGCGAGTCCAATTCCTTCGGTGGCGTACAGGTTCGCATTGGCAATGGGCCTGGCGATGATGAGGAATGACGGCAGCAGTTGCCGCAAGCGTCGGGCTCGGCCTTCTACGCTTGCGGCATGGCTAAACCATTTCCTCTGCATCGCGAGCGCTCGGGCACTTTTGCAAACATCGCCACGATTTTTCTGGAGCAGTCGCCCAAGCCCGTGGTCGTGCTCGATCATGACTTGATTCGTCGGCTGGATGCAACGCTGACTGCGCTGCCGGGTGATTTGCGAGGATTGGTTTTGGCGAGCAGCGCGCCGCGAGCATTTGTGGCGGGAGCGGATCTCAAGAGCATTCAGGAGATGGATGACGATCATCTGCATCGCTACTTGGCGTATGCGAGCAGTGTGTACATCAAGCTGAGCCGCGTGCCTTACCCCACTGTTGCGGCCATCAACGGTGCAGCACTGGGCGGCGGGCTTGAACTCGCGATGCATTGCGATGGGCTTGTCGCGGCGCCGGCGCCGAAGGTTGATGGCGTGAGTAAGCCTTATTTCGTTGGGCTGCCTGAAGCGGGGCTGGCGATTTGTCCGGGTTGGGGCGGCACCACGCTGCTGGCGGCGAGGATTGATCCGGCGACGGCGATTCGTGCGACGGCGGCGGGCAAGCCCATGATGCTGGATGATGCGGTGAAGGCGGGGCTGTTTGATATTGTCGCGGCGGATGCCGAAGGGTTGCTGCCTGCGGCGAAAAAGTGGCTTATTGAGCAGGCGCTGAGAGGCCGGGCGGGCAACCGAACGGTGCGTGATGGTGCGCCGCTCAAGCACAGTGGGCGCAGTGCGATTGCGCAGCGCGTGATTCCGGCGATTGATGCGGCGCGTGACGAAGTGGGCAAGACTGACGCGGGTAAGGCGGTGCTGATGGCGCTTGATGCGGGCGTGACCAAGGGCTTTGCCGCGTGCTTGCGCGTGGAGCAGGAGCAGCTTGTGCGGCTGCGGAACTTGCCGGCGGCGAAGGAAGCGATTGCGAATTTCTTCGCGAAGAAGAAGTAGTCGCTGCCGTTGGTGGCACGGGCTTTCAGCCCGTGCGAACCACAAACTCAGAACGGCACTGCCGACTGCATCGCCATTTGCTCGCCCGTCACAGGATGTGTGAAAGTAAGTTCAGCCGCATGCAGCAGCATGCGCAGCGCAAGTTCTCGCTGGCCATACAGCGGATCGCCGATGATTGCGAGGCCGAGGCCGGACGCGCAGTGGACGCGGAGTTGGTGCGTTCGCCCCGTAATCGGCACGAGTCGCAATCGCGTGCGACCAGTCTCGCGCGAGATGACTGTGTAATACGTGGTTGACGGTTTACCGTGCACATAGTCGACAATTTGATGCGGGCGGTTATCAACGTCGGTGCGAATGGGAATTGAAATCTCGCCTTCGTTTTGTTCGACACGCCCGGCGACGAGCGCGACGTAAGCCTTTTGCGTGAGGCGTTGTTCGAATTGTCGGGAGAGCTCGCGTTGTGCGTGCTGCGTCAGCCCCACGACCATGAGGCCGCTTGTGTCCATGTCGAGGCGGTGCACAATCAGCGGCCCGGTTGCGGCCGGATACATCGCGCGAACGCGTGAGGCGACGCAGTCTTGGTTCGCCTCGCCCTTTCCTGGCACGCTGAGCAGGCCCGCGGGCTTGTTGACGACGACAAGATGTTCGTCGGCGAAGACGATCTCGAGCGTGGAGGAAGGTTGTGGGTGTGGGCAGCTCATGCGATGATGGAACTGGTTTCTCTTCGCTCACGCGCTTGCTACCAATCCCGCGAGCCATCTACTGAAGAGCGTACGAGCGGCGGTTGAAGCAAAATTTGCGTGTTCGGAAGGAGTTTCTGCGCACTTTGCTTGCAAACTCGCGTTTTCGTGGCATCTTTCCACCATCGTGCGTCGGCGCGAGGTTGCCAACTTCACTTGTGGGAAAGGTCCGATCATGCGTGGTTTCTCCATCAGCGTTGCGACGTTTGTCGCTCTGGCCGCCAGCACCCCCGCCGCTTTCGCGGATGTTTCGGGTGCGTTTCTGTTCAACTATGTTCCTGCCCAAAGCGGTTTGACGGCGACCGCGAACAACTCAATCGGCGCATCGGGCACGCTGATTGGCAACTACGACGCCACGACCAACCCCACGGGCACTCGTACCAAGCCGGGCTTTTTCGGTCCGTTCGGCGCGACGGAGAACTTGCCGGTCAACGTCAACAACTTTGGTGTCAGCCTCTCGGGCAACATCAACACCGATACATCGGGCAGCTTCCAACTCGCGATTGATACCAACGCGGGCACGATTTCGATGTCGGGGTATCAGGCCAACTTCGTGAGCAATGGGCCGGCGAGTTTGCCGCTGAACATCAACCTGAGCACGGAAACTTTCCGCACGCGCAGCCCATCGTTCCTGTATCCGGGCTTGCCGATCAGTTTGCCCATCGGAACGGCGACGATTTCGACGTTTTCGATCACGCAGACTGGCAGCGGCATCGGCACACTGACGCAGACTGGTCCCAATACGTACGACTTCGTTGTCGCGCCGCTGGTGAATCTCGAAGTCGGTCTGAGCGTACTAGGCAATGAATTTGCGCTGCCCGGCCAGGCTCCGCTGCCGTTCGCGCTGCAAGGGTCGCTTGTCATCAATGGCAACAATGCCACCATCACCGGTGTGAATCCCATCAGCTTCACGCAGGGAACGCAGCCGAACCAGGCACTTCCGGAGATTCCCCTTGCGTTGCCGACCGGTGGCGACCCGGCGAACGTGTTGCTCAACCTCACGTTGTCTGACTTGAACGTGGGTTTCACGGGCACGGCCAATACCTTTGCGACAGGCACGCTTATCCCAGCACCGGGATCTTTGCTAGCTGTTGCTGGAGCGGGGTTGCTGGCTGTTCGTCGCCGCCGCTAAGCGCAACACCAGGCGGTATTGCTGATGGTCTGTGTATCACATACACGCTGATTGTGTGTGTTTCATGTGGATAACGGGCAGAATTATCGGCTGCTCGCTTGCGTCGAGCGCCCACGTTCGTTTATGTTGGTGTGCATCTCTCACTTTATGGAGGTGTACACATGACTCGTTTTCTCGTGGCGAAGCGTTTTGTGTGGCGGGCGTGATAGCGTGTGCAACTGGTTGATTGATTCGGACCTTCGCGGAGCCTCAGGTCCGGCGTCGGGAATCGCTTAGCGAGGTTTGATGGTCACGATCATTTTTGTGCCGATTTTTGGCAGTTTCTTGCCGTCGGCGATCCAGTCGGGCGACATGCGGTCGGTGTCGGGGTGGTACATCGCGCTCCATGCGATCGTCTCGCTGCCGAATGCGGTCAGGCCGATGATCGTGCCGTCCATGTCGGCGGCGTAGCCATTTTCGACGAGGCGCGAGCCGGCGAAGACGAACTTGTCGGGCCGCTGCGTGTCTTTTCGCACGTAGGTCGCGAGCGTGCGGTCACTCGTGACGCTGCTGACAAAATCGGCAATCGGCAGATTCGCACTCGCGGGCTGTGATGCTTCACGCAGAAAGACATCGAGGACTGGGCCGGTTGGTGCAACTGGCTTGAGGTTGGTTCCGTCAAAGTCCCAGCGCGGCGGCGTGCCGGGCTGGGCACCGATGAGCAGGAGCATCGCGTGAACCTGCGAAGGCTTGACGTTGGTGACGACCAACGTTTCATGTTCGCGCGAGTTGGGTGTGCATACGAGCACTTCGAGATAGACTCGCTCGGCTTGAGCATTGATGGGGACCTCTGCATCAAGCTCGATGATTTTGTTTGCAACATCGACGTGCAACCCGGGGAAAGTTTCGCGAAAACCAGGTTCTTTGTTGATCGGCTTTGGCTCGCTGGCAGTTGAATACCCAGGTGATTCGCTGGTCGCATCGTGACTCGTTGTGCGTGTTGGTGGTTCTTCGACGGATGCAGACGATGTTTGTGGGTTGACGGTCGAGGGTTGCGTTGTCGCCTCAATTTGTGAAGTTTGCGGCGTATCAGTGGCGCCGCGTACTGGCCGCGTCGCACACGCACTCGCTTGCGCCAGCAATGCCGCTGCACAAGTAACTGCGAGCAATCGCCGACCCGACTTCGGAGTGATGAGCTTAGTCTCTCGCGTGTTCATACGCCTTCCACCAACTGTTTGAACAACTCGCCGCGTTGCTCGAAGTTTTCAAACTGGCCCCAACTTGCACAGCCGGGGCTGAGCAGTACGACATCACCGGGCTTGACGCGCTGTTTGATTTCCACGAACGCGTTTGGCAACGTGCCGCAGTCTTTGGCGATGCCTCCACTGTCGCTTACGATTGCTTGCGCGGTTTGCCCCACGGCGTAGACGCCAGCGAGTTTGGTTGACAACTCGGCGATGTCACGCAGACTGATTTTCTTGTCGTATCCGCCAGCGATGAGGTGCACACGCTGCATAGGCACGCTGGGCGCGAGCGCTGCGAGTGCGGTAAGAGTCGCGCCGGGCGTGGTGCTTTTGCTGTCGTTGTAGAACTTGACGCCGTTGACTTCGCGCACGAATTCGAGGCGATGGGCGAGACCGCGATAGCCGCTCAGTGCGCTAACGACTTGATCCTTGTTGAGCGTCGGGATTGCCGCCATACATGCTGCGCGTGCGGCTGCTGCATTCGCGCGGTTGTGCTCGCCCGGCAGCAACATTTCAGTCTGAACATCCTGCGTATTCGGCCGTATGACGTGGACGCCGGGTTGCACGCTTGCAAGCCAGTCGTCGAGCTCTTTTGCGATGACTGCGGTGTCGCCGCGTCGTTGGTGTCGCAAAATGTGACGCTTGCTTTCGCGATAGTGCGTGACGTCGCCATGCCAATCGAGGTGGTTCTCGGCGAAAGCGGTAACGACAGCAATGTGCGGCGAGAAGGGCGTGATGGTTTCAATCCAGTGCAACTGTGCACTTGACAACTCAAGCACCACCCAAGTTGCCGGTGTAATGGTTGACAATTCGCCAAGCAGTGATCCGCCGAGGTTGCCGCCGACTTTTGCATCGACGCCGCATGTGCTGAGCGCGTGTGCGATCATCGCGGTTGTTGTGCTTTTGCCCACGCTGCCGGTTATGGCGATGGTGCGCTGCTCGCGCGTGTGCTTTGGCAACTGCTCCATCAACAGCGATATCTCGGTGGTCACTTCAATGCTCGCCGCCTGCGCTGCTCGCAAGAAGCGGTTGTTCCATGGTGTGGGCACAGCCGCGTTGGCCACGACTAAATCACACGTGGTGAAGTCGCTGACGTTGTGCTCGCCTAATCGCAGCGTGACTTGGCCGCTGCGCGTCAGCGGCTCAAGAGCCGCGAGCGAAGCGCCGAGCTTTTCGGCTGGCTCCATGTCGGTCACGAGCACTTGTGCGCCGCGCGAGGCCAGCCATTGCGTGACGCCCAATCCGCCACCGAATCGGCCCAGACCCATGACCGTGACCCGCATGTTCTCCAGCGTTCGCATGCAGGAATGTAGCGGTGGGCAAGCGTTCACATTTCGCTCGCACGCCGTGCTTGATAACTGGATTCTGCACAATCGCAACTTCGCTTGAAACCAGAAAAGACCGCCCTGCATTTCACCTCTAGACACGATTCAACCAGTTTCTCGATCACGAAAGAATCTGCATCATGGCACTTTTCAGCGGTATAACTGCGCTTATTACTAGCGGCACCAGCGGCATTGGTCGCGTCACGGCTGTTACCTTCGCTCGCGAGGGCGGCAATGTCGTCATCAGCGGCCGTCGGCAGGCTGAGGGCGAGAAGGTCGTCGCTGAAATTCTGGCCGCGGGCCGTGAGCATGGCATCAAGGCTCGGTTTGTGCAAGGCGACATCACCAATGAAGCCAGCGTGCAGGCCGCTGTTCAGGCTGCGGTCAATATCTCGGGAACTCTCGACTTTGCATTCAACAATGCAGGCATCGAACTTGCGGGTGTGTCGCTTGCTGAATAAACGGCGGAGCAGTACAAGCAAGTTTTCAACATCAATGTGCTGGGCGTCATGCTGAGCTTCAAGCACGAGATTCGTGCGATGTCGGCGAAGGGTAAAGGCTCCATCGTGAACAACGCAAGCATCGCCGGCAGCATCGGCATGGCGAACACCGGCACGTACATCGCCAGCAAGCACGCGGTGCTCGGGTACACCAAGTCGGCGGCACTTGAAGTTGCGAAGGCGGGCATTCGCGTGAACACCGTGAGCCCGGGGCGGCATCGATACTGACATGCTCGATCGCTTTATGGGCGGTCGCAACCCCGAAACGCTGGCGTGGATGAACAGCATGCACCCCATCGGGCGCATGGGCAAGCCGGAAGAAATCGCGAAGGCCGTGCTCTTCCTGTTTAGCGACGACGCGAGCTTTGTGACAGGCCATGATGTGAAAGTTGACGGCGGCTTCACGGAGCAGTGAGCGAATCCGACTCTGAACTCTCTAACCCCCCTCCCCGGCCCGTGTTGTGGCGACGGACAATGTCACGCAACAGAGGCTATTTTGTCGATACTCCTCACTCGGCGATGCTTGGGCAATGGGCTATGCCCTGCGCAACGCGTGCTGAGTGAGGTGTGTGCTCTATGGGTCGCAAGGAATCCGGCGCAGAGCCGTTCAAATGGTCTTCGTTCTTCACCGCTCTTACCAGCTTTGGGTTGGTGGTGCTGGTGCTGGGTGCGGGCGCTGGCATTGTGCTGGGCATGCGGCCGCTGGAGAAGCGGGCGAGCCAGTTGCCGGGTACACGCGCGACGGTGGTTGATATTCGCTGGCCCACGGTGCAAACCACCAGCGGCGAACGCGTGACGTGGGTGCCCAAGGCCGAGCGCGAAGCGCTGACCGAAGTCGCGACGGCGGCCCTTGCGGGCGACAACGAACGCTTTACGGGCGAGAGCCTGCAGCGCGTGGGCAAGGCCATGACCAGCAGCGGCTGGTTTACGAACACGCCCAAGATTCAGCGCGTGGTTGGCGGCAAGATTCAGATCGACGGCGCATGGCGAGCTCCGGCGGCAGTTGTGCGGCGCGATGGCGTGGACCAACTCATCAGTTGGGATGGCTTTCCGATGCCCGTGACCGCCAACGTCGGTACGACACAGTTTCCGGTGATTGACTCGCCCGCGCTGCCTGCGCCCAAACTTGCGGGCGGCGCAACGGTTGACTTCAACACGGCATGGCAAGGCGAAGACATCGCGGCGAGCCTTGAATTGCTCGCGGTTTTGCTGCGCCAGCCTTGGGGCAGCCAAATTGGCGGCATTGATGCGCGAGATTTTTCCAGCACGCGCGCCATGATCGTGAGCACCACGTTTGGCACGCGCATTTACTGGGGCGGCCGGTACAACAAACCGGCCCTGGGTGAGGTGAACAGCGAGCAGAAGATCGGGCATCTGACCGAGTTGTACAACAAGCACAACCGCATCGATGCGGGGTATCCGATGATCTACGTCAACAACACCAAGTTGCAGTTCAACATCAGTGCGACGGCGGAGGCGCTGGCGCTTCGGATTGAGGCGATGCGGGAGGAGCCGGTGAAGGGTGAGTGAGTGGGTCGCGGGTGGGTTGTGCGTTTGGGGTCACGTGGGGTGGCTCATCCGGGCCTTCGCGGAGCCTCAGGCCCGGCGTCGGGGTGAGTAACTAGAAGAATGAAAAAACCGCCAGATGTCTGGCGGTTTTGTTGCTTACTCAGGCGAGTTCTTGATTACTCGTGCATCACTCGTCGTCGCCCTTGTTCTTGCGAGCCACGGTGGGCATGCGGTCAAGCACGCTGTCGATGAGGCCGTACTCGAGCATTTCTTTTTCGTCGAGCCACTTGTTGCGGTCGCAGTCTTTGGCGATGCGGTCAACGCTTTGGCCGGTCGCTTCGCTGTAGATTGCGTACAGCCGCTCGCGGATGCGGAGCATTTCGCGGGCTTCGATTTCGATGTCGGTGGCCTGGCCTTCCATCACGCCGCCCAACAGGGGTTGGTGCATCAGGTTGCGGGCGTTTTGCAGGCTGTAGCGCTTGCCTTTGGTGCCGCTGACGCTGATGAGGCTGCCCATGCTCGCGGCTTGGCCGATGATGTAGGTTGCGACATCGCAGTTGATGAACTTCATCGTGTCGATGATGCCCAAGCCTGCGCTGACGCTGCCGCCCGGCGAGTTGACGTACAGGTGGATGTCTTGCTTGGGATCTTCGTTCGCGAGGAAGAGCATCTGCGCGACGATGAGGTTGGCGATGTCGTCGTTGACAGGGCCGCCCAGGAAGATGATGCGATCCTTGAGCAAGCGCGAGTAGATGTCGTACGAACGCTCGCCGCGGGAGGTTTTTTCGATGACGATGGGGACGAGGTAGCCGCTCATGGTGGAAGGCACTAGGGACTGGGGATTAGGCATTAGGGTCAATGCCTTTTCGATCGAGCGTCCTTTGTGCCTGACTCCTTCGTTTGATGTGCGAGTGGAATTGCTTTGGTCGTTGGTTCTGCACTAGTGCCCAGTGCCCAGTCCCTAGTGCCTTCTGTTTACTTCACCGGGGTTTTCAGCACTTCATCCGCCAGGCCATAGGCCACGGCTTCTTCAGCACTGAAGTACTTGTCGCGTTCGCCGTCGCGTTGGATTTCGTCGACGTTGCGACCGGTGCAATCTGCGAGAATCTTGTTGAGTTCGCGCTTCATTTTTATGATCTGTTCAGCCTGAATGCGAATGTCTTCGGCCTGACCCGTGATGCCGCCGTAAGGCTGGTGGATCATGACTTTGGCGTGGGGCAGCATGAAGCGCTTGCCTTTTTGGCCCGCCGCCATGAGCACTGCGCCGCCGCTGTAGGCCCGGCCGATGCAATACGTGTTGACCGGACTGGTCATGAAACGCATGGTGTCGTAGAGAGCGAGGGTGTCATCAACAGCGCCGCCTGGGCTGTTGATATAGAAGTTGATGTCTTTGCCGCGCCCGGTGTTTTCCAGGTACAACATCTGCATCATGACGCGCGCCGCCGAGGCCTGATTGATTTCGCCAATCAGGAAGACGACCCTGTTCTCGAGCAACAGCTCGTCAATTGTCATCTCGCGTGTGCGCTGATAGGTAACGCCTGCTGAGGCCATGTTCACACTCCGTGGAGGTTTGCGTGTCGGTTTGCTCTTGCGAGCCACACCGCCGCGAGAGTTTAGATGTTGCTCGGCTCGCGGCGTCGCACCATATGTGTGCAATAGCCGTGCCGATTCGATTCAACTTCTGACGCTAGCAATATCGACCAATCCCGACCCAAACGTGCGAACATCCGCCGCAGAACGTCAGTTCTTCTTCATTATTCGCGCAAATCATTGCAAAATCGCCGGTTGGCTCGCCGTTGCATGCGCCAGCCCGGCGATCTGCCGACTGCCATTCTGTCAGCCTCGTTACACTTGTAGATGCTGCCTGCCGTCGCCATCAAGCCGGAACACATCTTTTCGATTCCGGGTGATCCCACGATCGCAGATGCAATTTTTTCGCTCGATGGATCGGCAGTTTACATCCTGACGTATTACGACACGCTGGATATTGGCGAAGTTTTGGACGTCACGCTTCCCGCTTGGCTGGGCGTCATCTGCCTGATCTTCGTCATCATCGGCGTGGTGAAGGTCATCGCCGCAATCCGCAGGCCGCGTGAAGCCAGTAAACGCTACTGCCCGAGCTGCAACTACTGCGTGAACCACGAAAGCGGCACGATGACTACCTGCGCCGAATGCGGGTGCGACTTGGCTCGGAACAAACCAGTGCTAGGCAGCAGTTCGCGTCGGCGGGCGGGGCTTGCGATTGCTCGATTGATTGTGCCAGCTATTGGCGTTTTCGTGCTGGCGCTGATCCTCAGCCAAACTGTCGGCATCTTTCAACACCTTGGAGTGCGATCAACGCGACTTGCCAAGCTCTTGGAGAACTTTGATCAAAGCACGCAATGGTGGTGGCTCGGTGGGGGACTGAGCCAATCGCTCATGAGGGCTGACTTGCAAACCGGACACATCACCCGCATCACGGAGTTGGAGGGAGCCACATTTCGCGGCATAAGCATTCACCCAGTGACTGGCAATGTCTATGTCGAAGGTCACGACGCAATGATCTGTGCCGTCGATCCAAGGATGGGAACGGTTACTTCGCGATTGGAGATTGAAGAAAGCCAGCCGTCCGACGACAGTATTCTGACACTCGATCACACCGATGATTCTGCAGCAGCGTTTGTGCAGTGGACGCCTTGGGGACCAGGACGAGACACCACAACACTCGGGCTTTGGCCACTTGACGCACAAACCGCCAAGCCGCTTGTCACGATTAAAGCCGATGAATCTGCACCGACGAATACATGGGCCCGTCGATTCATCACATTTGGTGATGACGCCAACCGTTCTGTCTACGCGATTCCATCCTTTTCGGAAATCTACAACGGTGGCAAGTACCTCGTGCATGTTTACAACAAGACTGAGCAAGGCATACTTGTGAAGTCACATGTGGTGGACCTTGGTCCCAACGTCGATGCGATGAGTAAACCGCTTGTCAGTCTGCGAGACGGGGTATTCATCACGATGCGAAAATACTCGACTGCGATTGACGCATATTCGCTTAAAGCACTAAGCAACGGCACCGCAGAAATCGTCTGGAGCATCAACCTTACCGATTCTGCTCGTGATAGTTTTGCGCTTTCACCTGACGAACGCTTTTTGTATGTCGCCACCAGCGGCGGCCTTGCCGAGCTTGATCTGACTATTCACGGTACTTCGCGAGTATTGCTTAGCGATCGCAGAACTGGAACCATCGCGGCCTCTGCCACGCACGTACTCACAGAATCAACACGTCAAGTCGGACCATTTGATGCACAAGGCAACCCGAAACGTTATACCGCCGACATCATCGTGTGGCGCGTGCGCTGACGCCTGTACACTTTGCCATGCCCAACGTTCGCATCACTGATGTCTCGCCGCGCGATGGCCTGCAAAACGAATCTGCCATGATCGCGGCTGCCGACAAGGCCCAACTTGTTCGCCTGCTCTGTGCAGCATGCGTGGACGAAGTTGAGGTTACCAGTTTCGTGAGTCCCAAGTGGGTGCCGCAACTGGGTGATGCTGGTGCTGTGCTAGCCGATCTTGCTGCTTCCGCGCCGTCGCCGCTCACCTCGCGTCCGCTTTTCTCTGCGCTGGTTCCAAACGAAAGGGGCCTCGACAGCGCGCTGACTTTTCTGCAGGGCCCTGCTGCACTGGGCAAGCTCAGCCTCTTCGCCGCCGCCAGTGAGACATTCAGCCAGAAAAATACCAACGGCAGCATCTCGCAAGTTCTCGAACGCTTCGTCCCCGTCATGCATCGCATCCGTGCGCTGCCTCATCGCATTCTTGTTCGCGGGTACATCTCTTGCGTTGTCGCATGTCCCTTCGAAGGCCTTATCGCTCCGGCACAAGTCGTCGATGTCGCCAAGAAACTCATCGCAATGGGCGTTGATGAAATTGACCTCGGCGACACCATCGGTGCGGCTACTCGCGAAACAACGCGTGAACTGCTCAACATATACGCCCGAGAAATCGGCCTCGTCACGACCGCCTCGCCGGTCACACTTCACCTGCACGACACTTTCGGCCATGCCGCCGACTGTGTTCGCGTGGCGCTTGACGCAGGCATCACGAGCTTTGATGGTTCTGTCGCGGGACTTGGAGGCTGCCCCTACGCCAGCACGCCCACGCGCCGCGCACCCGGCAATATCGATACAGCCCTCTTGGTCAACACGGTGCACGCCGCGGGTTTCACGACGCATGTTGATCTCGACGCCCTCGCGTGCGCATCGCAATATGCGCGCAAACTCGTGCAACGATGAGTTCTTGCTGTGCCCGCTGTTCTAGGGCTTGCAACTACGCGGACGCAAACCTTCACATCTGCGCCGCGCGTGCGGGCAACATCGCTTCCCGAGCGTCCCCATACGCAGTTTCGTGTTGACAATCGCCGCTACGAATGTCTGCTGGCCGATGCTTCTGCACCTTGTCGCTCTTTCGCACCATCACACGCAGCACCAACTTTCGCCACGGCGGCAGCCTCGTCGCCGCGATGCTTGTTCTGCAAGCGGGTGTGCTTGGCGTTGGTGGATATCTGACGCTGAGTGCCGCGAAAAGTGGCGTAGAAGCTGGACTGCACGAAAGTGCGACCGGAAATACTGCTTCTGCACATGCACTCACGCATGAGACGATCGCGTGGGCTACGGCAAGCGGCGTTGTGCTGCTCGGGCTCTCGCTGCTGGGCACCAGCGTCGTCATTCGCAAATACGACAACGTCCTCGTCCGCATGAACAAACAACTGGGCCACGAAGTTGAGCGCCGCAGCCGGCAGAGCCTGGTCATTCGCAACGGCCTGATCTTCGGCCTCGCAAAGCTCGCTGATTATCGCGATACTGATACGGGCCGGCACCTCGAACGCATCTGTCAATATACAGGCTTGCTTGCTGAAGCCTTGCGCGATCAGTTCGCCGAAATCACGCCCGCGTGGATCGAGCGTTTGAAACTTGCGGCATCGATGCACGACATAGGCAAGGTGGGCATTCCCGACACCATTCTGCTCAAGCCCGGCAAGTTCACACCCGAAGAACGCACGATCATGCAGACCCACCCGGTGATCGGCGCCGACACGCTCATCAGCATTCGCCGACGCGTGGGCGATGACGATCTGATGAACATGGGCATTCAAGTGACGTTGAGCCATCATGAACGCTGGGACGGCAAGGGCTATCCGTACGGACTTGTGGCCGACCAGACGCCGCTGAGTGCTCGCATTGTTGCGCTCGCTGATATGTACGACGCGCTGACCAGCAAGCGCGTGTACAAGCATGCGATGTCGCACGAGCAAGCCAAACAGATCATCCTCGACAATCGCGGCTCGCACTTTGACGATCGCATCGTCGATGCGTTCTTGTGTGTACACAAGCGATTTGATGAAGTTCGCCACGAATTGGCTTGCGAAACGACTTCGCGCGAGAACTTCACGCTGCCTGAGTCGGCCAATGCCGTCGAGGCCGAGCGCACGCGTCTTGCGGCGTGAGGAAGCTTCTCGTCTCGCGCCTGTTCACAAACGCTCCATCACAAAAACTTCGGCACAGGCTTGCCCGCTGCGACTGCACTGACCGCTTGCGCGAGCAATTTGCTATCGCGTGAATCACAAATCTTCGCGACAATTGGCTCTTCACCGCCGCACTTGATGAGGTATTCGCGTGCACGTTTCCACAGCGTGTCGAGCTTCTTCGCATCTGTCGCCAGCACGATTTCAGTTGCCAACTCTGCAAACTTGGTCGCGTAGATCGAGTCCTGATGCTCGTAGTACCGGTTCACGATCTTGCGCTGGTAGTTGGTCAGATCAGGTCGCTTGGCCATGGCGCATCGTACCAAGCTCGCACGCAGTACCACAAATGACAACAGTCTTGCACACTCGTGCAAGACTGTTGACGCAAACCCTTGTTGTTTTCACGCCGCAAACTTGCAACGACTCAGATGCCGTACACCGCCTCGGCTTTCGCCCGCAGGTGCCGCAGCAGCGCATCGGCTGCCAGCGGTTTGCCCGTGACTTTCTCGCACAGTTCGCCCGCGCGATAGCGACGGCCGTGCTGATGAATGTTCACCCGCAGCCATTCACGCAGTTCCAGCATCTTGCCCTTGGCAATCTGCTTCTGTAGATCAGGCATCGCGGCGTTGATGGTCTCCCAGAACTGAGCCGCGTAGAGATTACCCAGTGTGTACGTTGGGAAATAACCCAGCAAACCAAAGCTCCAGTGAACATCTTGCAAGCAGCCCCGGCGATCATCAGGCACGTCCACGCCCAAGTACTCCTTGTACTTCGCGTTCCACAAGCCCGGCAGATCCTTTACCTTGATATCGCCGCTCATGATGCCGCGTTCAAGTTCAAACCGCACCATGACGTGCATGTTGTACGTGCCTTCGTCGGCTTCCACGCGAATCAGGCTGGGCGTAACGGTGTTGGTCGCGGCGTACAGATCATCTGCACCGAACTTCTTGAACTTCTTGCCCCAGTTCTTCTGCATGATGGGCAGTGCCCACTTCCAGAAGTGCTTGCTCCGGCCCACCATGTTCTCCCACATGCGGCTTTGGCTCTCGTGAATGCCCAAGCTGATGGCTTCCGAAAGCGGCTGGCCGTACAAGCTCTCACCGGGCTTGCCATCTTTGCCGATGGGCGCGAGCTTGGGCAAGCCTTGTTCGTACAGGCCGTGGCCGCCTTCGTGCATGGTGCCGTAGAGCGCGTCGGTGAAGCGTTCGCCGCGGTAGCGCGTCGTCAGTCGCGTGTCGCCGGGCCCAAAGCCGCTGCAGAAGGGATGCGTGGTGGTATCAAGCCGGCCTGCTTCAAGATCAAAGCCCATGTGCTCGAGCACCTTGAGCCCGAAGGCATGCTGCAACGCGGGTTCAACCTTCACATCAAGACACGATGAGTCGATCTTGACCTTCTTGACTTTCTTCTCACCCTTCACGCCGCCGGTTTTTGCGGCCACGGCTGCGACGAGCGCGGTCAGCTCCTTCCGCAACGGCGTGAACGTCGCTTCGATCTGCTTCGATGTCGCGCCGGGCTCGTACTCATCCAGCAGCGCGTCGTACAGCTCGCCACCTTTGGGCACGCCCAAGCACTCTGCCTTGCGGCGTTGCAGCTCCATCATCTTTTCCAGCGCGGGCTGGAACATCTTGAAGTCACTCTTCTCGCGCGCGTGCTTCCAAATGTCCTGGCTCAGGCTGCCGTGCTTGGCGAGTTCTTCAACCAGTTCGGTGGGCAGCTTGGTCTCTTTGTCAAAGTCCCGGCGAATCTCGCGCAGGTTCGCTGCGGTCGCGGGGTCGCTCGTCAGGTTCTTGTCGTCTTCGCATGCGTTGATCAGGTCGCCCAGCTTCCTGCTCGTCGCTCGCTCGTGCATCAGCCCGGCGATCATCGCATATTGCTCGGCGCGCGAGGCCGCCCCCTTGGCGGGCATGTACGTTTCTTGGTCCCAGCTCAAGAGCGACGAGACCGATTTCAGATTACCAATCTCGCGAAGCTGCGAGCAAAGTTCCGTGTACTGCTTGCTTGGGGGCATGAAGAACCTCTCTCAAAGGTGACGCCGATGCGGCGCGGGGGGTGCGTGTGAACTGCTATGGTAGTTTTGTTGCGCAAAGTATGTGTTAAGATGCTCTGCCGACAAGTTTCGCCAAAAACAAACCCCGACGTCGCCGCCGGGGTTCGCTAAGTCTCAATTCAACAAACACTTACTCGCCCTTGAATTCCTTCAACGACTTCTCAAGGTCTTCCTTGATGTCTTCCGGGGCCAGCTCGACCGCCTTGGTCTGCAGCTCAACCGCCTTGGCCTTGTCGCCCTTCTTAAAGTACACGCGGGCCAGGGTGTCCAGGACCTGAGGGTCCTTGTTGCCCGTCAGTTCGTCGGCCCGCTTGGCGGCCGCCAGAGCTGTGTCGAGGTCCACGCCCTTGAGGTCGCGCTGCGGATCAACCATGCCCCAGGCAATGGCATTGAGCATCATGGCATCGTCCTTAAACGCGCCGCCGATCAGTTCCTTGGACCACGCCGTCGCTTCGGCAACCTTGCCCGCGCCAAGTTGCTGATCAATCGCGATCATCGCCATGCGGCCAGCTTGCTTGGGAGCCTTCTCCAAGCCCTTCTTCGCCACTGCGACCATCGCGTCAACGTCGCCCGCGCGGCCAGCCTTCTGGAATTCCTTTGCGAGTTCCTGCACGATGCGTTGCTCTTCGGCGTAGGCCTTTGCATCCCACGAGCCGCCAACCACCTTGTCCAGCACTTCGTCCATTTCCATCGGGTGGCCGATCCACTCGATGGTGCCTTGCTTACCGACGATGAACGCCGTCGGAATGCCTTGCTGGCCCGAAGCGGTCATGTATGACTCATTCGTTTCGCCTTCGCGGTCCCAAGCCACGACGTAGTCCATCTTGTCGGCTTGCTTGGTTACGAAGTCGGCGACGACCTTCTCTTCGTCTTCTGACGAGACGCCAATGATCTTCACGTTCTTGTCAGCGTACTTCTTTTGCAGCTCCGTCAGGTGCGGAATGCTCGTACGGCAGGGACCACACCACGTTGCCCAGAACTCCACCACGTAGATCTTGCCGGTTTCGAACGACTCGACGGGCGAACCTTTGATCCACTTGGCGATGCCCATGGCGGGAGCCTTGTCGCCCACCGCAAGTTTGGCTTTGGCCTTCGCCGGAGCCTTGGCTGGCGCGTCGGTGCCGCCCATTTGTGCGAATGCGGGCAGAGCCAAACCAGCAACCGCGACGATGCCAGCAACGACGAAACCAAAACGTGAACGAGCGTTCATGAGGAATCTCCAAGTAGTTACCCGTGCAACTGGCGCACAGCGCCGGTTGACCCTGAATCATTCTACTCGACACCTGCAGGTCCGTTTCTTGAACTATCCGAACACAAAGCTATCAAACCTGTGGTTTCCTGCCGCGAATGTCATTCTGTTAGTCTCCCGCCACCCCACGCGGTTACGCTCACGACCCATGCGCATCCTCCTGACCAACGACGACGGCATCCGCGCCCCCGGCATCATCGCCCTGCACGACTCCATCATGCACGACACGCCGCTGTACCCCGGCGCGCTGGGAGGGCCGAAGTCTGAGTGCCTCGTCGTCGCGCCGCTCACCGTGCAAAGCGCCACTTCCCACGGCATCACCTTCCACGAACCACTTATGGTTCGCGACGAACGCCTTCGCGGCACAGGTGCCGCGCCCAGCGCGTCGGGCATCGCGGTTGATGGCCGGCCTGCTGACTGCGTCAAGCTCGCTGTCTCTTCGCTCTGGCCGCAGCGCATGGGTGGCAAGCCCGATGTTGTCATCAGTGGCATGAACGCTGGCGCCAACTGCGGCATCAACGTGATTTACTCAGGCACCGTCGCGGCGGCGATTGAAGGTGCATTTCTGGGCATTCCCAGCATCGCCGTCAGTTTGCGGCTTGGTCGCGGCAAGCCGCGATTTGATCTTGCCGCTCATCGCGCTCGGCATGTGCTTGAGCAGATTTTTCGCAAGGGTGATTTGGAAGCGGGCGAAATTCTGAGCATCAATATTCCCACGACGGAAGAAGCCTGGGCCGAAGGCGAGCAGCCCCGCATTGATCGCATTGAGCTTGCGAGCAGCCACAGCAAGCCGCAACTGAGCAATATCGCGCCGCCGCCCACGACGATGCCTGCGATTCACGTCGCGCCGATGAACGTGCACGGCTTGATTGACAAGTACGAACAACGCATGAGCCCGCTGGGCGATACGTACTACTGGGCCGCCGGACACGGCCTTGACTTTCACGCCACCGAAGAAGGCAGCGACGTGGATCTGCTGATGAAGCATCAGATTACGGTGACGCCGCTAAAGTTCGATTTGACGAGGCATGATCGGATGAGCAAGTGGCGGAGCGTGCTTGGCTAGCCGACTGCATGGCTGATTGCAACGGTGGCTACTTCTCTTCCCGCATCGCCTGCTCACTAATCGTGTCATAGCAGCTCGCAAGCAGCCCCACCAGCGGAAAAGTCGCCTGTCCTGTCCACGGGCTTTGGCCCAGCCTTCGCAGCAGCGGATGGCTCACAGCGGGCGGTTCCAGCGGCAAATCGAGCTGCTTTGCGCTCTCGCCCATGTCCCAGAATTCACCCAGCGAATCTTCAAGCGGCGCACTTTTCACGTCGCTCACGCCGGCGACTCGCTGTTGATAGATTGGCGTTGCACCAAGAGCCGCGCCAACCACCGCTCGGCGTGCACGCAGCCGCTCGACCAGATCGTGATAGTCCAGCCCTCGCAGCGAGAAGATAAGGAACGGCTCGCTGCCCAAACGATGCGCGAGCAAGTACGCCAGGCAACACGCGTGCTTGCACCAGCCGCTCGTGACGTCATTCGTGTCGACGCCGCGCATCGCGTTCACGCCCGCGCTTGCACTCACGCTGCCGCGAGGCCGCTGCGAATGGCCGCACGAGCAACTTACCTTTACATCTTCCGCACCCGCCGGAAACAGCTTGAGCCCCAGCGGCACAAACACATCTTCAATGCTCGATGGCAATTCACCTGCGAGCAACTTCGCGGCGTACACCGCGTTTTCGCTCATGGAGCTTACAACTTTGTCCCACTGATCCGGTGCAATGGGCTCAATCGTCAGCCGCAGGTCATAAGGCTTCACGCTGCGACCTTGCACCTGTCCCTCAATCTTGCCCGGATTGATGAGCCACCGCTTGGTCTGCCCCTCGCGCGAATACTCCAAACCTTCAACCAGGTTTGGACCTGCCGCACACTCTTCCATCAGTCGCATCCAGCGCTGGGCTGACCACGACGAAATCGGCGCAACTTCTCCCGAAGGCAGCCGCACACCGCCGCGAACTTTTTTCGGATGCGTCGCCACAGGCTTGGGCACGGCCGGCGCGTGCGATTCAAATCGCGGCTTCATCGGCACGTACTTGGGCGGAGCGGCCATGGGCGGCGCGTACTTACCTTTGGTTATCACCGTGCGCGACGGCACAACAGGCTGCGCCGGCTTGGGCGGCTCGCCAGAAGGATTTTTTGAGTTGGAAGCGGCGTTGTCGGGCACGGTCCATTCTATGGAGTTCGCGGCTCGCGTTCTGTGCCTGCAGATTGTCTTTCTAAAACGCAAACCGGCGGTTTCCGTACAATGACGCGAGGAGGTGCCGCATGCTCAGCATTTTGTCCGCCGTCGCCATCAGTGGTGTCTTGGTCGCCGCAGAACCCCAACCCGTGACGCTAATCCCGTCGCATCGCGTAGGCGACGTCATCCGCTGCGCCATGCTGACGACGATGAGCATGGACTTGCCCGAGTACGACGAGCCATTCTTGAAGAACTTCATGCAGGATTCGTTGATCGTCAACGCGCAAGACGTCACGTGGACCATTTCGCGCGTCGAGCCTGACTTCAGCGTCATTCAGCAGAAGGGTTCTGCGAACAAAAGCGCAGCCGCCCAGCCTCAAACGACCATGACGCGGATCATGCTTATGGCGTATGACTCGTTTTCTGAAGGTCTCGATTTCCGCGTGTCGCGTGACGGACAGATCGAAGATGTCTTGAATGCGGGCGAAGTGACAGAGCGATTTCAAAAAGTCGCAAACGCCATGAAGAAGGAAATGGCCCCGCAACTTGAAAAAATGGACGCACTTTCGAAGCAAATTGATGGTGAAGCCTCGTCTGCCGTCGCCCTTGATATAGCTTTCAACTCTCCACAGATGCGTGAAATGGCCATCAACCGATACATTGGTATCGACCTCTTTCCCGGTGCTTGGGTGTGGGGCAAGACATTCACGCCTGGTGAGCCGCTGACGGAGAACGCGCCGGCTTCGAGCATGGTGGGAATGAGTTCCTTCGTGTCAAGTGTCGGCAACCGCACAGCGACGCTGTACGTCGTGAACGAGTACGAGGTGCGTGTGACATGGACGACGACGATGACGGTCAAGGCCAAAGAAACGAAACTGCCCGAAGTCGATCTGTCGGCGTTGCCGCAGAAAGCTCGTGATGAACACAATGCGTCGATGGACAAGATCAAGCAAATGCAGGAGCCGCAATCGTTCGAAGAAATCGGCGATATGCGGCTTGATCGTCGCACCGGGTTTCCCATCGCGGGTACCGTCACAACTCGCGGCGGCAACAGCAGCACGCGATTGACGACCAGCGTTGTGTACAGCGCGGCAGCGACTACCAAATAAGTCTTTCAAGTGACGCGATTCACCTTCGCCCGCTTGCTCTTCGCAGTTTACCACGCCACAATCGCCCGTGAGCACGGACGCGTCATTCATCTTCGCAGGCGGCGGCACGGGCGGGCACATCTTCCCCGCGCTCGCTATCGCCGAGCGCATCCTTGCGATTGCTCCCAACTCGCGTTGTCACTTTCTCGTCAGCCCTCGCCCGCTTGATGCACAGATAATGAGCCGGGCGACGCTGCCTTTGCGAGACGGTTCTGCGCTCGCGGCATTCACGCAAATCGCCGCTCACCCGTTCATCGCGCGCCCCAAGCCGCTCATTCGGTTTGTGTGGAACTGGGGCCAGGGTGTTCGCGCATCACGCGAAATCTTGCGGCGAGCCAAGTCGCAGGGGCCGGTGGTGCTGGTGGCAACGGGCGGCTTCGTCGCCGCACCCGCTGCGCAAGCCGCGCGCGTGGAGCGCGTGCCGACGCTGCTGGTCAACCTCGACGCAGTGCCCGGCAAAGCCAACGTGTGGATCAGCAAACGTGCTACCCGCATCGTGACGGCGGCTCCTGCACAAGGATTTTCGTGGCCCGCCATTCCGCCAATCGTTCGTGAAGCCGCGCTTGCAACGCAGTCGCCCGAGGCCGCTCGCGAGCGACTGGGGCTTAATGCAAGCAGGCCCACGCTGCTCATCACCGGAGGCAGCCAAGGTGCCAGCAGCATGAATCAGTTCATGCTCGCGATGCTCGCGCAGCACGCAAGTGCGTTTGCAGGCTGGCAAGTGCTGCATCAAACCGGCAAAGACGCTCCCGATGAACAACTCAGCGCCGCGTATGCTGGCGCGAATGTGCCCGCGATCGTCGCGCCGTTTGTCGATGGACTTGGCTCATGGTGGAACGCGGCAACGCTCGCACTCGCGCGCAGCGGCGCAGGCAACGTTGCTGAAGTGTGGGCGAATCGCGTGCCGGCGATTTTCATGCCGTATCCATATCAC
Organism: Phycisphaerae bacterium; assembly: GCA_014192545.1. Taxonomy (GTDB): domain Bacteria; phylum Planctomycetota; class Phycisphaerae; order Phycisphaerales; family UBA1924; genus BJHL01. The sequence continues at coordinate 590,362 of BJHL01000001.1, forward strand.
AAAGACCAGCACCAGCGCATCAACGCGCAAACGCTGGAACAATCTGGTGGTGCATTCGTGCACACGGATCACATCGACGCCGCGAAGAACATTGCGGACGCGGGCGCGCGTCTGCTCACGCTTCTTCGCGAACAGGGCCGCATCGTGATGATGCGAGCATCACTGGATACGCTGGGACCAGCCAACGGCGCGGAACAAACTGCAACTATCGCACTGCAGCTCGCGCAACACCGTTGATTTGTTCGATTTTCAACAACGCGTTCATCGCGCGGGAGAAACACCCGCCGGGATTCCCGTCGCCTCATTGGGCGGCTGGGGCACAAACGGAATGTACTCAAACCACCGCTGCCCGCGCGAAAAATTCGGATACGTGTACCCCGCCGAGCTCGCAAGCGGCGACGCATTGCCCTTGTACCAACTCTGCCAATCCGCCTGTGACGTGCCAAAGTCCGCACCCGTCAGCGTGCGCAGCGAATCACGCACGCGAAGGTTTACCGGCAAGCTTTCATCGGCCATCGCCGCAATCAGCCGCTCAACCACGCGCGTCTCGCGATATTGTCCCAGCGCGCTTGCCGCTTCGACGCGAACAGACTGCTCGGCTTCTTTGCCCGCATCCAAAGCCGTGAACAACTGCGGCACAACCTCCGGATTATGCAGCCGCTGCAACGCGCGAGCGCTTGCGATGCGCACATTCACATCGGTATCTTCCACCAGCAGCTTCGCGATGGCCGGTGCATCAACCGGTGAGCCGTACGACCCCAGCGCCCGCGCGGCGATGGTCCGCACGCCCGGATCGCGATCGGTCAAGCGATCTTGAAACAACTGCAGGTACTGTGCTTCGCCGCCATAGGTGGAACCTGCAACGTAGCTGAGCCCCTGATAGCGTTTGTTCGCATCAAACTCATCGGTCGCGAGCTTCATCGCTTCTTCGCGCGTCGGCGGCGCGAAGACTTCCAAAATGCTCTGCGCACCCGGGCGAATCTTGGCAACAGGCCCGCACGCGCTCAGCACGCATGCAGCCACGACAACTCCCAGACCGCACATTGCACGATTCACAGCCATTGCGGCAGTATATCGACTTGTCACGCCGCAGGTGCGGACGTTAGCAACCGCCTGTGTCGGATACGCTGTTGCATGCGACCACTCTTCGGGAATGTCGTGCGATCCATCTCGGTGTTCGCCAGTTTGATTTTTTTCGCAGGCTGCGCCACAACGAATGGCACCGATATACCCGGTACCGCGAAGGCTGATGCAGCGAACTCACAATCGGCCGCTGTCACCACGCCCACCCTCACCATACCGACAAACACAGTCTACCCCATCGGCCCATGGACGCGTGAACGCGCCATCACCGTCAATCGCAAGCCGATGACCGAACGCGCCGAGGCTTCGGCACCAAACCCGCAAGGCCAGTGGACCGTCCACATTTCCAATCGCGAGAACAAGCCGAGTGCCGCGTGGATCGATATTCAAACCCTCACGCTTTCAAACACGCGCGAAGGCGGCGTGCAACTGCACGAACTGACCAACTACTCGCGCCAATCGCGGGCCATCTTCACGCCCGGGCTGATCCTGTGTGGTCCAAGCATCACCAACATCCCGCACGAGTCCAAAGCGGATATTCGTAATGTTTCAACGACCGACGAATCTGACACGCGCACCGGCACCGCTCGCGCGACGGCCGTCGCGAACCAGGCGCCCGACGGCGTGACCGCAACGCTGACGATCACGATGGAACTCAGCCCCGCAACGATTTCGCGAACCAGCACGATCACTTGGCCTGATATGACTTCGCCGCCTTCGCGAGAAGTCACGCAGCTTTTGGTCAAAGCCGGCCCCTTCACGATCACACGCGAGACACGCATTTTCGAACAACCCGTAGCGAAGTGAAATATCGGGCCTGGCGACTGTGCCTACTGCCGCCCGCCGCAGCCCGACGTCGTCTCGCTCTCCTGCCAGTCTCATCAGGACGCATACGCAAAAAGTTCGGACGAACTCGCCCCATGTGCGTGACGTCTTCACTCCTAGCGTGGATCCGCGTGCAGTAACGTGTGAAAAACTGCTTGCAGTTCCCCCGTCTTGCAATCGCGCAATTCTCGCCATCGATCAGTCCATCAACACAGCCCCTCGCAAGTTTCCATTTTCCTGCAATTCGCACCCGCGTCTCCCCAACAACGCCTCGGTAACGAGGATGGTTCCCGTTCGTACCAGCCTGCACCGTCGTACGCTCGCACCCGCCCCCTCGGTTATTGCTCGCGAAAACGAGTCTTCAACCGCATACCCCAGCCCGGTCGCGCGAGCGACTCATCGGAGATTCTCTCGTGTGGAAGTGGCTCATCGCCATCGTCGTCGTGCTTGTCGCGCTCATTGCTGGTGCGGCTTGGTTCGCGAAGAGTTCCGGCCTCGCCGACAAGCTCGAGAAGCAGTTCAACCCCAAGCTCAAGTCGGTTGAAGTTCGCTTTGATTCGCCCACTCGCGGCAAGCTCGTGCGCACCATCAACGCCCCAGGCGAACTGGAACCGAAAACGAAAGTTGAAATCAGCGCACAAGTCAGCGCCCGCATCTTGGAGTTGCCTTTCCGCGAAAACCAGACGGTCAAGGAGGGCGAACTGGTCGTTCGCCTCGACGCCCGCGACCTCAAAGCCTTGCTCGACAGTGCCAACGCACAACTCTTGAGTGAAGAAGCCCGCCTCGAAGGCGCGCGCGCGTCGCTCGCCAACGCCGAAGCAGAACTCTCACGCCGACAAAAACTCGTCGCATCAGGTGACATCGCGAAGACCGACCTCGAAACCGCCCAGTTGCAATACGACACGGCTCTCAGCACGCTCCGCCAGGTTCAACACGGCATCGACATCGCGAAGGCCAACATCACTCGCGCCGAGAAGGACCTCGACAACACGATCATCAAGAGCCCGATGAATGGCGTCATCACCAAGCTCAACGCCGAAGTTGGCGAGACAGTGGTCGTTGGCACCCTCAACAGTCCGGGCAGTGTCATTCTTGAAATCGCCGATCTTGACACCATGCGGCTCATCGCTCGGGTTGACGAAGCCAACATCGCTCGCGTCAAGGATCAACAAACCGCGACTGTTTATGTCAACGCGTTTCCGGATCTCAAGATTCCCGGCGTTGTCGAAACCATCGGCCTCAAGCGCGAGCAAGACACCAACGGCACTCGCTACTTTGAAACCAAGGTCCTCATTGAGCGCCCGCGCGATCTGCTGCTGCGTTCGGGCCTCACGGCGAATGTTGACATCGACGTCGACAGTTACGACGACGTCATGAAGATTCCCAGCCAAGCCGTGCTTGATCGCGCGGTCGACGATTTGCCTGCCGACATCGTCAAAGACAATCCCAATATCGAGCAAGGTAAGAAGTTCACGCGCATCGTCTTCATCGAAAGGGACGGCAAGGCTCACGCTGTTCCCATTACCACTGGCGCCAGCGACAGCACCAGCACCATTGTGAAATCAGGCCTCGAGGCGACCGATCGCATCGTCACCGGTCCCTTCAAGGCTCTCACTGATCTCACGCACGGCCAGCTCATCGTTGAACAAGGTAAAGGTGACGCCAACAAGCCAACCGCCACGCTCCCCAGCCCCGAAGAAGGCGGCCGCCGCCGTCGCCCCCCAAGCTAACCACTTCCTTTCTTCTTTTTCCTTCTTCCTTTCTTCGTCACTCCGTCACTCCGTCACTTTTCTCTCATGTCCATCCGCATCCGCAATCTCGCCAAGGTCTACCGCATGGGCACCGAAGAGGTTCACGCTCTTCGCGGCGTTGACCTCGACATAGGCGACAACGAATTCGTCGCCATCATGGGCGCATCCGGCAGCGGCAAAAGCACGCTCATGAACATCGTGGGCTGCCTTGACCGCCCCACCAGCGGCACATATGAACTGGGCGATATCCGCGTTGAAAAAATGAGCGCAACCAAACTCGCAAGTGTCCGCAATCGCGAAATTGGTTTCGTCTTCCAAAGCTTCGAACTGCTGGGCAGGGCCACCGCGCTCAAGAACGTCATGCTTCCGATGCTCTACTCCGCCCAGTGGTGGGGCGCACGCAAACGAGCCAAAGACGCCCTGGCCAGCGTGGGCCTGGCTGAACGCATGGGTCACAAACCAAACCAACTCTCCGGCGGCCAAAAGCAACGCGTTGCCATCGCGCGAGCCTTGGTCAACAAGCCCCGCATCCTGCTCGCTGACGAACCCACCGGCGCGCTCGACAGCAAAACCAGCGAAGACATCATGGCGCTCTTCCGTGAATTGCACAACAAAGGCCAGACCGTGATCCTCGTGACGCATGAAGAAGACATCGCTGGTTACGCCAATCGCATCATCCGCCTGCGTGACGGCCGCATCGTGAGCGACTATCCGACCGATAAAGACCCCGTACACCAAGATTACATCCAGCGCGCGCTTGAGCACGCCCAGCGCATGGCCGACGACAACGCACAAACGCAGTCCAAGTCCGCCGCTTCACTCGCCGCCGTTTCAGCATCGCTGGCTGGAGGCGCATCATGACGCTGCTTCGCATCCCCGTGCTCACGGTCGGCACCGCCGTGGCTCAAATCTGGGCCAACAAAGTCCGCAGCATGCTCACGACGCTGGGCATCATCATCGCCGTCGCGAGCGTCATCATCGTCAGCAGCGTTGCCGTGGGCCTCAAGCAATACATGCTTGATCAGTTTGCCAGCTTCGGCGCCAACAAAGTCTGGATCTTTCCCGATTGGCCCGACGATCAGCCCGAACGCTACACCTGGCGGCAAGTTCGCATCACGCCCGAGCAAGCCCGCGGCCTGCTGGAAAATTGCCCCAGCCTCAAACGCATCAGTCCCATCATGAACTTGCAGGCTCGCGTGCAGATAGGCGACAAACTCCGCGACTTCGTGAAGGTCGAAGGCATCAGTCCCGACTGGCACGAAATCGAACAGCGCTTCGTCACGGTTGGCCGACCATTCAAAAGCATCGACGAAGAAGAGAAAGCCCAAGTCTGCCTCATCAACGACAAAGGCGTCGAAGAATTGGGCCTGCCCGCCGACCCAACCGGCACTGTTGTTCTGCTCGACAGCCGCCGCTTCACCATCATCGGCGTCGTTGAAACCAAAACCCCTAGCCCACTTTTCGGCGGCCGCAACGAAACCAAAGTCGAAATGTTCATCCCGTTTTCAACCGGGGAACTCATGCGGCCTGAGCCGGGCATGTACATCGTCGGTCAGACTCGCGGCGCCGAATTCGTCGATGACGTCAAAGCCGAAGTGCGCTTCTACATGCGCCGCGCCCGGGGCTTGGGTCCGGGCGAACCCAACACCTTCGGCGTTGAAGCCATCGATCAAGTCATCGGCGAATTCAACAAAATCGCCGCCGCCTTCAGCGTGGGCCTCGCGGGGCTCGTGGGCATCAGCCTCGTCGTCGGTGGCATCGGCATCATGAACATCATGCTCGTCAGCGTGAGCGAGCGCACCCACGAAATCGGCTTGCGCAAGGCTGTTGGCGCGCAGCCCGCCGTCATCATGCTGCAGTTCCTCGTTGAAGCTGTCGTGCTCTGTCTCGTCGGCTGCGCAATCGGCATCGTCTTGGGCGCGGGCGTCATCATGCTGCTCAAACTAGCGCCCGACTCACCCGTTGGCAAGAGTGAAATTCCCGTCTGGAGCCTCATCCTCTCCGTCGGCTTCTCAGCTTTCACCGGCGTGGTCTTCGGCATGGGCCCCGCCATCAAAGCTGCAAGCCTTGATCCCATCGAGGCGTTGAGACATGAGTGATGCGTGTGCGAAGTGCCAGAGTGCAAAGTGCCAGAGTGCGAAGTTTGGAAAGGGTGTATGAGGACGTCTGAATCAACCCCATTGTCGCTGCATGTGCAACACGCAACCGCACTCCTTTGCGTCTCGGCGTCACTGAGCCTCTGCCTGCTCGGAGGCTGCTCGGTCCTGCGAGATCCCTTCGTTCCTCGCGATGACGATTACGCGCGCTCGCTCGCTCTTTCGCGCCTGCGCGAAGTGCCCGCAGCAAACTACACCGACAACCGCGCCCCCGCCGTCGATCTCAACAATCGCCAAACCGTCATTGACGCCGTTACCGCCAATCGAATGTCCTATCTCGCCCGCGAACGCGTCGATCTGACCATCGAAGATTGCCGCCGCAGTGCAATCGAGAACAACCTCGATCTCAAAGTCTCGCTCATCGACCCGGCAATCGCCCGCGAAACCGTCACCGAAGAAGACAACAAGTTCAACAGCCTCTTCTCGCTCGAAGCCAGCTACAACGACAGCCGCCAAAGCACCGGCAGTCGCGTCAGCACGCAAGGCACCAAGCGATTCACCATCGAACCCAGCATCCGCATCCCCTCCCGCACCGGCACCACCATCGACGTCGTGCCGCTTCGCCTCGAGCGCACCGAACAACAAAGCGAATTCGCGGAACAGCCGCAGTTCATTTCGCTGGGTCCCTCGGTCAGCATCAGCCAGCCGCTGCTTCGCGGTGCGGGCCGCCGCGTGAACATGGCCGCGCTTCGCATCGCAGGCTACAACGTGCAATCTGCTGAACTGCGTACCAAACTCGAGTTGATTCGCCAACTCAGCGACGTCGACCGCGCGTATTGGCGTCTCTACGCCGCTCGCACAACCCTCGACGTGCGCGTGCAACAGTTTGAACTTGCTCAGGCTCAGCTCGAAAAGGCACGCCGCCGCGTGCAAGAGGGCCTGTCGCCACAAGTCGAAGTCGATCGCGCCCTCTCAGGCGTCGCCCAGCGGCTCGAAGGCATGCTGCTCGCGCAGAACGATGTCCTCTCGCGCCAGCGCGACCTCAAGCGCATCATCAACAAACCCGACCTGCCCATCGACGCCGAAGCCCTCGTCGTCCCCAGCTCACCGCCCGATCCTGTCGAGTATCTCTTTGATCGCACGCAACTGCAAGAGCAAGCCGTTGCCAATCGCGCCGAACTGCTCGACCTTGAGGTACAACTCGCCGCCGACGCTGCCCGCGTCCTGCTCGAGCGCGACGGCACTCTCCCCGACGTGCGTTTCCTCGCAAGTTATGGATTTAGTGGCCTCGACGAAAACCCAGGCAGCGCCATCGACAGCATGTTCGATCAGCAAAGCCGCGCATGGAGCATTGGTGCCAGCATTAGCACGCCGCTCGACAACGAAGAAGCCCGCGCCCGCCTCCGCCGTGCATTGCTCACGCGCGTGCAGCGCCTTACTAGCAAACAAGCCCGCGAACAAACCGTGCGCGTCGAAGTGCTCACGGCTATCGACAACATGACCACTAGCTGGCAACGCATCCTTGCGGCTCGCCAGGCCGCTCTCACCGCCGCCGTCGCCCTCGACAGCGAACAACGCCAGTTTGATCTCGGCCGCGTCACTTCAACCGACGTGCTCGACCAAGCCAGCGTCGTCGCCGAAGCCCAGCTCGCGGAAGTGAACGCTCTCGCCGACTACCAAATCGCGCAGATCGATCTCGCCGTCGCCACCGGCACACTGATGGGCGCCACAAAGGTCGATCTCGACCACACGCCGCTGATCAACATCAACGACGCCGACCCAACGGAAGAAGTGCCCGGCCAACTCAACACACCACAGCGCTAATTGAGCCAAGCCAATCTATCTCCTGCCTCTCTCTGTGCCTCTGCGCCTCTGTGGTGAACGAATTGCCCAGCACCCGCGTTCACACCACCACATTCACCATCTTCCCCGGCACCGCAATCACCTTCTTCACCGGCTTGCCCGTCAGCGTCGCAACCACCTCCGCGTGCGCCATCGCAAACGCCTCAAGCTGCTTCGCATCCTTCGCAATGCCAGCGGGCACCACAATCCGCGTCTTCACTTTGCCGTTCACGCTCACCGGCACTTCAATCTCATCATCCACCAGCATCGCCGCATCAACCTTGGGCCACGCCTGCGTCACGACACTGCCTGTCGCACCGCTGCGACTCCAAATCTCCTCCGCCAGATGCGGCACAAACGGCCCCAACACAGTCGCAAATCGCCGCATCTGATCGCGCGTCAAACTGCCTTGCCCCTTGTCCGCGCCAGTGGCCGCGTTGACAAACTCAATCATCGCCGCGATCGCAGTGTTGAACGCCAACCGCTCGATGTCGCTGCCAACTTTCGCAATCAGCCGATGCAGCAACTTCTCGATCGCGCTCGACGCTTCCGCCGCCGCTTTCACCTCACCCGTGTTTTCATCCACACACACGCGCCACGCCCGCTGCAAGAACCGATAGCACCCGCTGATGTCGCGCGGATTCCAAGGCTTGCTCGCATCAAGCGGCCCCATGTACATTTCGTACAGCCGGCACGTGTCGGCACCAAACTCGTTGATCACATCATCAGGATTGATCACGTTCTTGTACCGCTTGCTCATCTTCGTGACAATCGGCATCACCTTCGCGCCCGTCGCGATCTCGACATACTCGCCCTCGCTCACTTCCTTCACTTCATCAACCGGCACAATGCTCTTGTCGCTGCGCTGATACGCAAAGCTCGTGATGAGCCCTTGGTGAAACAGTTTGTGGAACGGCTCCTTGCACGAAACAACGCCCAAATCATGCAGCGCGTTCTGCCAGAATCGCGAGTACAACAAGTGCCCCACCGCATGCTCGCTGCCACCCAGATACAAGTCAACGCCTTCGCCTTTGGGTACGTCGCCACTCCGTGGCGACCCCTTCCCTTCCTTCACGGCCTCCGAACCACCACTGATCCCCGATCCCATCCAGTACTTTTCCGCGTCCGCGCCAACCAGCGCATCCGCATTCTGCGGATCGCAATACCGAATCGCATACCAACTACTCCCCGCACTCCCCGGCATCGTGTTCGTCTCGCGCGTCACAGGCGTATTCGCGGGCAGCAACGCCGGATCAACTCCCGCCTCGCCCGCCGTCGTCTGCACCCAGTCCTTCGCCTTTGCGAGCAGCGGCTGCGGGTCATCGCTCTCCACCGGCGCGTAATCCGCCAGTTCCGGCAACATCACCGGCAAGTGCGAAGCCGAAACCGGATACGCATTCCCCGCCGCGTCGTACACAATGGGGAATGGCTCGCCCCAGTACCGCTGGCGCGAAAACGTCCAATCACGCAACTTGTAGTTCACACGGCGCTTGCCGATCTTCTTGCCCTCCAGCCATGCGATGACCTTCTGCTTGGCTTCAGCAGTGGGGAGGCCGTTCAGCGACACGGTGTCGCTCGCAGAGTTGATTGCGACACCATCGCCACTGAAGCACTCGTTCGCTTGCTGGACTCCTCGCTCGCTCGTTGCAACTACTTGCACGATCGCCAGTCCGAACTTCTCCGCAAACTCGAAGTCCCGCTCATCATGCCCCGGCACCGCCATAATCGCGCCCGTTCCATACCCCATCATCACATAGTCCGCCGCCCACACAGGAATCTGCTTGCCCGTCGCGGAGTTGATCGCATACACGCCCGTGAACGCGCCAGTCTTCTCCTTGCTTTCCTGCCGCTCCACGTCGCTGCGATTGCGGGCCCACTTCACATACTCAGCCAACTTCGCGCGCGTCGCGTCATCCGCGCTTCCCGGCGTGTTGACGATCGCGCTGCACAATTCATGCTCCGGCGCAACAACCATGTACGTTGCGCCAAACAACGTGTCGGGCCGCGTGGTGAAAACGCGCAACGAGGTACGTCGGCTCGCCGAGCCGACCCCTTCCCCTTCTACCACGCCTTCCTTGCGCCAATGACCACCCAAACCAACTTGCTGATCGCTCGGACCCCTCAACGCCTCCGACACAAACGCCCAGCGATAATCACGCACGCTCGCGCACAACTTCGCCTCGACCGGATTGCGAGCGGTGTATCGTGCAAAAGCTCCAAGCCATTTCGCGTCGCGAATCACATGGTCGAACGCATCTTCCTGCCACAGCGAGCCCGACATGTTCTCAATCTTGTTAACCTGCGTCGCGCTGAATCGCTTGACGCTCGCGACAATGTCGCGCAGTTCGTGTCCGGCACGTGGTCTGATGATCCAGTGCACATGATTGCTCATCACGCACGCCGCAAGCACATCGCAGCGTTCACCATCAAAGTGCATGAGCGCACGCATAACAATGTCACGCCCCGCGTCATTGAGATGCCATCCGTGCGTGTTCCACGTAACATAATACGTCGCGCCTGGGACCATCACATGCGGCAAGCTTCGCACTTGCACGATCAATGTGCTCGGGCTTGGTTCACCCGCCGGATACGGATCGCACGGGAGGAAGTCTGCGTATGAGAGAGGCAATCTCGAGTCGGCATCGAACTGATGCGGAGCGTTGGTAGAAGTGGTAGGAGTCGGCTCGGAGAGCCGACGTACCTCAAACTCAATCTCCGCCCCCTCACTCCGCCCAATCCACTCCCGCTGCATCGCCTTCGTGCTGCTGGGCCAATCCAATCCCTCCAACTGATCAATCAGCCGATCCGCATACGCCGTAATGCGAAACATCCACTGCTTCATCGGCTTGCGCAACACCGCAAATCCGCCGCGTTCGCTCTTGCCATCAATCACTTCGTCATTCGCCAAAACCGTGCCCAGCTTCGGACACCAGTTCACCGTCGTCTCACTGCGATACGCCAGGCGATAGCTGTCGATGATGCGCCGCTGCGTCGCCGCGTCGATGCTGCCCCACGAAGCAAATACTTGTGCGCGTTCACTCTCGCTTACTTCATCCGCCCGCGGATTGAACCGCACCACGCGCGTGCCGCGCGCAAATGCGTCAACCAGCTCGCTCATAGGCTTCGCGCAACCAGCCACAGGCGAAACGCCTGTGCTGGTGCCTTCCCCCTCCTTCGCTCCCTCGCTCCTTCGCTCCTTCGCCCCCTCATCAAACCACGCCCCATACAGCTTCACAAAAATCCACTGCGTCCACTTGTAATACCCATCATCAATCGTGCCAAACTCGCGCGACCAGTCATACGAAAATCCAAATCGCTGCAACTGCCGGCGGAAATTGTCAATCGCCGTGCGCGTTGTCTTCGCCGGATGCACGCCCGTCGCTATCGCATACTGCTCCGCCGGCAAGCCAAACGCATCCCATCCCATCGGGTGCAGCACGTTGTGCCCCGTCATGCGTTTGTAGCGACAAATGATGTCGGTCGCCGTATACCCCTCCGGATGCCCGATGTGCAACCCAGCCCCGCTGGGATACGGAAACATGTCCAAGCAGTAATACTTGGGCCGCGACGCATCAAACCCCGCCTGCCCAGGATTCGGCACTTCATACACCTTGGCGTCGCTCCACACGCGCTGCCACTTGGGCTCCATCGCATTCGCGAACTGAGCGTCATACCGAAATTTGGGAGCATCGTTTGTCATTGGGGGAATCCAGAAGGCTTTGGGGACTGGGGACTGGGGACTGGGGACTGGGCATCAGGGAAAACCGACCACCGCGTTCGATCACTACTTCGTCACTTCATCACTTCCATAAAAAAAGGCCCCGCCGAGCGGAGCCTGTTGACACTCATCACCAGTTCGCGCAGAGGGCTACCAGCTTCTCACCTGCGTAAGCAGCGAGCGAGGCACCACCAGCCTCATCACCAATGCCATGTTGCGTTGCGAACGTTCCATGGTGCGAGTATAACCCCGCTCACCGCGGCACGCGCCCGGGCGATCCCTTCACCTCAACCCGCGCCGCCTGCTTCTTCTGGGCCAGCAGCCGCTTGGCTTCGCCAGCCACCGCGAACGACCCCGTCACCAAAATCAAATCCGCCGTCTGAATCATCTTCGCCGCACGATTCATCGCATCACGCACACACTCTTCCACATGCAGCGGCTTGCCCACCAGTTCCACATATCGCTTGCCCAGCAACTTCGGATCCATCGCCCGCGCGTTGCCCTCCGCCCGCGTAAAGACCACTTTGTCGGCCCCGCTCGCAAGCGCCGTCAGCATCCCATCCACTTCCTTGTCAATCGCGCACCCAAACACAACCCACAGCGAGTCATACTTCATGTGCTGCCGCAAAGCCTTGATCGTCTCTCGCAAACTCTCCGGATTGTGCGCCCCATCCACCACAATCCTGGGCTCCAAGTGCACCACTTCCAATCGCCCCGCGCGAGGCGTCGCACTCAATCCCGCCGTCATCGGCGCGGGTGGCAGGTCATACCCCTGCCGCACCAACTCATCTGCGATGGACAACACCAATCCGCAGTTAAGCGCCTGATGCTCGCCCTTCAAAGGTACCGTCACGTGCTCCAGGTACAGCACTTGCCCCTTGAAGTTCACCTTGTGATGCGCCCCAAGCTCCACACTGGCTTCCAATCGCAACGAAAAATCATTCCCCACCCCCACCACCGTCAGCGGCGCATCCACACGCTCGGCTGTCGCGCGAAACACTTCAGTGACACTCTCACTGCTCTGCGGCAACACCACCGCCGGCACACCCTGCTTGATAATCCCCGCCTTGTGCGCCGCAATCTCTTCCAACGTCGAACCCAGAAACTGCCTGTGCTCGCCCTGAATCGCCGTGATTGCGCTCACTCGCGGCACAATCACATTCGTCGCATCCAGCAGCCCGCCCATGCCCGTCTCAATCACCGCAAAGTCCACCGCCTGCTCGGCAAAATACACGAGCGCAAGCGCCGTCACCAACTCAAAGTGCGTACAAGCACCCAGCCCCGCAGGCAACTTGTCTGCCGCACCCATCACGCGCCACAGCACATCAGTAAAATCCTCGCTGCTTACCCATTGCCCATTCACCTGCACCCGCTCTCGCAGTTCAATCATGTGCGGACTGGTGTACAACCCCACCGCATACCCGCACCCGTGCAGCATGCTCGCCGTCATACCGCACACGCTGCCCTTGCCCTTGCTTCCCGCCACGTGTACCGTCGCTACGCTCTCGTGCGGATTCCCAAGCGCCGCCATCAACGCCCGCATGCGCTCTAACTGAAACGCCGACTTCAGCCCCGCAACATCCGCAGCACCTTGCCGCGACGTCTCCACATTCAATCGCGCATCCAACGCGGCATAAGCCTGCGCGAGCGTCGTGAACTTGTGTGGCGAGTGAGCAGACATACGTCCATCATAGCAAATCGGCCAAATTATGCCAGAGAATTTCGCACAGATGCTTCCAGCAACTTGCTTCCACCAACTTGCTTCCACCAACTTGCATCACGGCGTCTTCACAAACGCCGCCATGATCAGGTCGTCCAAATACCGATCACCCATCCGCATGTAGTACCTGCGTCGCCCCTCTTGCACAAATCCATGTTTGCGATACAACGCAATGGCCGGCACATTGTCAGCAAACACCTGCAACTCCACCCTCGCGACGCGCGGATGCGCCTTCGCCCACGCAAGCGCCATCCGCATCATCGCATCACCCAGTCCCACCCCTCGATAATCATGCCGAATCTCCATCCCCAGCTTCGCCACGTGCGCAATGCGTCGAAAATTCTTCGTACCAATCGACAAGTCGCCAATCACATCATCATCGCCGTCACCGCATCGTGCTATGAGCCGCAACTCGTCTCGATCCGACGCGCCCACTCGCGCCGCTATCGCCTCCGCCTTCGCGTCCATCTCCTCAGGCTCAAACAACGTATACCCGCGCTCATCCGCCACGCTTCGCATGAGCTTCACGACGCCCGTGCCATCTCCAGCGTGCGCCGCACGCACCAGCACGCTCCGCCCATCGCGAAGTATGACCTGCTCTTTCATCGCTCTCACCCGTTGCGTCGCGTAAACGCGATGTGATCCGTGCTTGCCCGCTGCCCGCCCAGCTCGTGCACAATCCTCGCAATCTGCCCGCGGTGATACGTCGAGTGATTGAACACGTGCGTCAACACGTCACCAACACTGCTCACAAACTTCGATCCATCACTCGCCGTGTATTGCAATTCCGCCGCCAAATCCGCATCACGCAGCCCAGCCAGAAACTCGCGCCACAATCCATCAACTTCCGCCGCCTGTGCCCGCGTCTGCGCCACGTCCCACGCCGGAAACCACTCCTTCGGATTTTCGTGAGGCGTCCCCTTGATCCGCATCAGCCACACGCGTCTCGCAATCACATTGTGAGGCACCAACCCACACGCCCGCGTGAACTTGTCCTCACCACGGTTCGCCGCTGGCACCGTCTCAAGCGAAGCCACGCTCCGTTCATTCGCCCACGACTCATACGCCAGCATCTGTTGGAAGTGTGCAATCAAACTCATGTGCGAACGATAGCTCACCCGCGCAGCTTCATGTCGGCCCGCCCCCAACCCACACACCATCAAACCCCATCACGCCCAAGCACCTCTTCAACCTCCGCGCTCACGCCCGCACCCATCGCCTCCAGCATCTCCCGCGTCGCGCCACGCAGCCCGCTAAATACGCTCCGGCTCACAATCGCATGCCCAATGTGCAACTCCACCACGCCAGGCAGCACCGCAATTGCGCTCACATTCTGATAGTTCAGCGCATGCCCCGCATTGAACCGCATCCCCCGATCAACAATCGCCAACCCGGCGTGTATCACGCGTGTCAACGCCTCTCGCAGCATCGGCTCGCGAAAATCCCCGCCGCAGCTCGCAAAGACATCCGCATAAGGCCCCGTGTGCACTTCGCACACATCAAACCCCGCGTGCAAGCACGCATCAATCTGCCGCTCGTCCGCATCGATAAACGCACTGACCTGCGCCCCGCCATCACGCAGCCGCCGCACTACCTCGCGCATCCGCTCCAACTGCCCCGCCACATCCAGCCCGCCCTCCGTCGTCACTTCATTGCGCCCCTCAGGCACCAACATCGCGCTATGCGGCTTCACCTCGCGTGCAATCGCAATCATCTCATCCGTCGCCGCCATCTCCAAATTAAACTTCACCCGCGTCAGCTCGCGCACCACACGCACATCCCGATCAATCACATGCCGACGATCCTCGCGCAAATGTACCGTCACCCCATGCGCCCCGCCCAACTCCACCTCCTGCACCGCCCGCGCAATATCCGGCTCGCCATACACCGCACTCTTGCGATACCGCGCCTGCCGCAGCGTGGCGACATGATCGATGTTGACCGAGAGCAGTGCCATGGCGAATGGTAGTTGGGGGGAAGGGAGGACGGAGAACGGAGAGCAGGGAGTAGAGATCAGGAAAAAGCAAAGTCTCCCTACCCGCTCCCTGTTCCCCGTTCCCCGCGCCCCTCCCTACCCTCCCCCACATGCGTTTGCTCCTCCTCCCCGTGGGCTCACACGGCGACATCCACCCCTCTATCGCCATCGCCCACGAACTGGCAAAACGCGGCCACCAAGGCATCATCGCGACCAACCCCTACTACGAAAAACTCATCCGCAGCGAGAACCTCCCCTTCGAGCCGCTGGGCGATCACCTCGACCTCGCCCAAGCCGCGCAGACCCCCGGCGCGATGGACGAACGCATGGGCTCGCTCAAGCTCATGCGCCGGCTCATCATCCCCGCCATCCCCGGTGCAACCAAACAACTGCTCGAAATCTCGCAGCGCATCAAACCCGACGCCATGCTCATGCACCCGCTCTCGCTGGGCGCGTCCAGCATTTGCGAAAAACTCAACATTCCCTTCGCCTGCTCCAACCTCGCGCCCGTCGGCTGGATGAACCCCGTCGACCGCCCCATCTTCAACTCCTGGGAAAAAGATGAGCCGCCCCTCTGGATGTCCCATCTCCAAATCTTCATGGGCCGCACCGTCATGCGCTTCCTCCTCGACGGCCAGCTCAACCGCATCCGCCGCGACATGGGCCTTCGCCCGCAGCGCAATCACTTCTTCAACCTCTGCCTCGGCGGCACCATCAACATCGGCCTCTGGTCGCGCCACTTCCGCCCCGCCCTCGCTGGCGATCCGGCAACCGGCCTCATCTGCGGCTTCCCATGGTTTGACCGCGTCCGCGCCCACGATGCCGAACAAGATCGCCTCCATACCTTCCTGCACGACGACGAACCTCCCATCATCTTCTCACTGGGCACCGCCGCCGTTCACGTTGCAGGCAAGTTCTACGAAGCCGCCGCCCAAGCCTGCACCCTGCTCAATCGTCGCGGCCTCTTGCTCACCGCAAAGCCCGAATACGCCCCGCGCACGCTGCCGTCCAACGTCCAAGCATTCAACTACGCCCCCTTCTCGCAAGTCTTCCCGCAATGCGCCGCAATCGTCCACCACGGCGGCATAGGCACCACCGCTCAAAGCCTGCATGCAGGTCGCCCGGTTCTCGTCACACCCATGAGCCACGACCAATTCGACAACGCCGCCCGCGTCAAGCGCCTGGGCGTTGGCCTTCGCCTGCGGCACGCCAGCGTCACGCCACAACGTCTGGTCGATCGCCTCCGCCGCTTGCTCGACGAGCCAGCATTCGCCAATAGCGCCAAAGCCCTCGCGCCAAAAATCGCCGAAGACAACGGCGCAGCCACCGCCGCCGACGCCCTCATCAAAGCCTTCGCATAAGCATGCATCGCTCGCGTCTACTCACGCCCGATGCTTAGGCGGCGCGCCATTCAACACCGCCCACACATCCTTCACCACCCAGCTCATGTTCGCATGCGCCGTCGCCGTCGCCGCCGCCAAGTGCGGACTCACATGCGCATTGGGCAACTGCAACAACGGATACGTCGGCCCAAACGGCTCAGGCTCATGCACATCTATCAACGCCGTCGCCTTGTTGTTGTCTCGCAAAAACGCAGCAAGCGCAAACTCATCCACGATAAACCCGCGACTGGTGTTCACAAAGATGACTGTGGGCCTCATCTGCCGAAACACATGGGCATTCACAAACCGCCGATTACTCGCCCGCGTGTCCACGTGCACGCTCACAATGTCCGCCCACCGCAGCAAATCCGTCAGAGGCATAGGCCTTGCCCCAAATCGCTTTTCCTCCGCAATCTCCGCCACGTCGTAATACCCAACTTCCATATCAAACCCGCGCGCCATCTTCGCCACGCGAGAGCCAATCCGCCCCAGCCCCAAAATCCCCAGCCGCAGCTCGCCCAACTGATTCGGCGCCTCCAGCTCCTTGCGAATCGCATTCCACTCGCTGCTCTGAATCGCCTTCTCCAAGAACATGCGAGGCCGCACCGCGTCCATCAACATCACAAACACATACTCCGCCACCGCCGCACCATTGGCATCAGGCGTGTGTACCACCACCACACCGCGCTTCGCGCACGCGTCCAAGTCAATCCTGTCCAGCCCCACCCCCGCCCGCCCCACCACCTTCAGCTTCGGAGCTTTCTCCAGCAGTTCCTCGCTCACACGCGTGTACGTCCGCACAATCAGCCCATCCGCCCTTGCCAGCAACTTCTCGAACTCCTCCGTCTGGGTGAAGTGACACGCCGCCACCTCGCAGCTTTCTTCCAGCCACGCCCTCGCCGCCGGGTCCAATTCCTCAGAAATCACCACAAAAGGCCTCGCCATGTCGCAACGCTAGGCCCGTCTACGCTGTCACCATGAACAACCTTGCCGCAATCGTTCTGGCTTGCTCGCTCGTGCTGCCAAGTGCCCACGCCCAGCCCACCGATGAGCAAATCACCAACCTCGTCACCAAGATGCAAGAAGCCGGCAACGCTGGCCCCGATGGCATCGACGCCGCCGCGCAAGCCGCGATGGCCAACATGAAACTCGACGAAATCACGCTCGCCCAAATCGCCACCATCGCGCAAACGCGCATGCTCGACTACGCCCCCACGCTCGCCAAGCCCATCGCCGCCCGCCTCGAAGCCCTCGCCCAAGACAAAACCATCGCCGGTGCCGCAGCCGCTGAACTCAGCCTGCAAACCGCAACCGTGGGCCTCGACACCCAAGGCCCCGACGGCGCAACCGTCTACGCCAACGCCATCGCCGCTCGCGTAAACCAAGTCCTCGACCACCCAGCACTCGCAGAACACCTGCGCACGCCCAAGGCTGGCCGCAATCTCTTCGTCGCAGCGGGCATGATCGCCGACGCCGACGCCGCCACGCTGGCGAAAAACAACACCATCGAAAAACTCAGCGCATTGATCACCACCGATCTCAACACCGAAGGCACCGCCGCCCTGGGCGCTCTCATCGATCCCATGGCCTCCGCCGAAGCCGGCGTCTCCCCCGCCCTCCGCCTGCAAACGCTCGAGCGCATCCAAGCCGCATCCTCCGCCGCCCTCGCTCGCGAAAATGTCACCGATGGCAAAGCCGCCGATCCCGCTCGCCAGCGCCTCGTCACCCGCATCAACGACACGCTCACCATGTCCAAGAGCGCCTTCGCTCGCGGCGAGCTCATCAACGGCCCCGCCCCCGAAATCTCCTTCACCTGGTCCAGCCCAAACGCTTTCGGTTCGAGCGCCGTCACCAAACTCAGCGACCTCAAAGGCAAAGTCGTCCTGATCGACTTCTGGGCCACCTGGTGCGGCCCCTGCATCCGCGCCTTCCCCAGCGTGCGTGAACTCCAAGCCCGCTACAAGGACTACGACGTCGTCATCCTGGGCGTCACCAGCCTCCAAGGCTCACACACCCAGCGCAAGGGCGACCAACGCGCCAAGATCGACACCACCGACAACCCCGCCCGCGAATACGAACTCATGAACGAGTTCATCACCGACATGGAAATGACCTGGCCCGTCGCCTTCAGCTCCGCCAACGTCTTCAACCCCGAATACGGCGTTCGTGGCATTCCCCACCTCGCTCTCATTGACCCCGCCGGCAAAGTCCGCTTCAACGCCCTTCGCCCAGGCAACCCCGCCGAGGAAGCTGAAAAAATCGACGCCCTGCTCAAAGAGTTCAAGCTCAAGGCCCCGCCCGCCCCGATGGAGTGAGCCACGAACTTCATCCCGAATTCACACAACTCTCGAACAACCGACCGCCCACAAGGCGGTCGTTTTCTTTCACAACCCATCAACCTCGATCAACTTCGACTAGACTCCGCCATGCTCTCACTCGCCGCCCTGCTGCCATCGCTGCTTATCGCTCCCGCGCTCGCCCAAACCACCCCGCAGCCCGACGCTGACGCACAAGCTGCATCATCGCAGCTCGAGCAACCCGCAACCGAAAGCCCAACCTGGCAAGACGCCAAGCTCCGCCTCCGCGTCGAGCCCAGCATCTGGTACATGGGCGTCGGCGGCGAACTCAAACTCCCCAGCCCCACCCTCGCTGGCCAAGGCGAAAGCATCGAAGTCGACGAACTCGGTTTCGACAGCCCCGAAATCGTCCCCCACATCGAAGCCCACATCTTCGCCGGCGAAAAGTGGCGATTCGGCCTCCGCGGCTTCGTCTTCAGCGACGACCAAACCACGCTCATGTCGCGCTCCGGTCGCATCGGCGACATCAACTTCGACAACGCCAGCACCATCCGCAGTGGCCTCGACTACGCCAGCTTCGAATTCGAAGCCGCCTACCAGGTCTATCGCTACGACAGCCCCAACACCACCGCCGATGGCCGCCGCCGAATCACCTCTCGCCTCGAAGCCCTCGCCGGTCTGCGCCTCATCGACATCGATTGGCAAGTCGATCGCATCAGCGCAGGTGGCGGCGTCTCTGGCGGCTCCGCAAGCGGCGGCGTCGATGAAACCTACATCGAACTCATGGCAGGTGGCAAATTCGCCTTCGCCTTCAACGAAGAATGGGGCGTCGATGTCACCATCGCCCTCGGCACCAGCTTCTCAGGCGACATCATCGTCGGCGGCACCTACGAACCCACCTGGGCCCCCAACTTCGGCCTCCAAATCGGCTATCGCAGCGCCTTCTTCAACCTCAGCAGCGGCGACGGCGACCAAGAGTTCGAATACAGCGGCGCCCACCAAGGCCTCATGCTGGGCGTTGTCCTCAAGTTCTAACTTGACACCTGTGGCACAGGCTTTAGTGGTGGCACGGGCTTTTAGCCCGTGGGAGTCAACTCTGTTCACTCCCGCACCAGCGCCCGCAAAACACTCGCATAATCATCCGTCCACGCCCGCTTCGGCACGCGCCCACCATACTTCGCCCCCACCTCATCCCACATCGAAAATCTCCCCAGCATCCCAAGCTGCTCGCGCTTCCTCGCCAACACCACCCACGTACTCTCCTGCTTCCCTTCGCTGCGCTGCTGGTCACTCACCAGCGGATCCATCCGCATGTAACACACCAGCCCAACATCGCGCGCAACCGCCGCCAGTTCCGGCGCCAAATCAAAATACCGATTGCTGATGTGAACCAAAATCACCCCATCATCCGCCAAGCGTGACAAGTACAAATCAAACGCCTCACGCGTGAGCAAGTGCACCGGAATCGCATCACTCGAGAACGCATCCAGCACCAGCAAATCAACCCCCGCTCGCGCCTCGCGCGCAAACGCTACGCGCCCATCTCCCAGCACCACGCGCACGTCCGCCGCACTGTCTTTCAAAAACGAAAACAGCCGCTCGTCGCTCGCGATCCTCGCCACCGCTGGATCAATCTCATAAAACGTCATCCGCTGCCCGCTACGCCCATACGCCGCCAGCGTCCCCGCACCCATCCCAATCATCGCCACATCATCATCGTCCCCGCGCTGCCGCATCATCGCAAACACATCCCCCGCCGGCCCGCTCGCGTGGTAATACGTCGTCGCCACGCGCCGCGTCACGTCACTCTCCCGCACCTGCTTCCCATGCGCCGTCGTTCCATGAAACAACGTGTGCGCGTTACCAATCGCCAACACCTCATGCACCCCAAAAAACGTCCGCTCGCGATACACGCTGTTGCTGCCTCGCAACACAAATGGCGACACCGCTAACCCCGCCGCGAGCGCAAGCCCCGCAATCTCCCCTCGCCGATACACCAGCACCCCCGCACACAAAATCACCGGCACACCGCCCATCAGCGCAATCATCACCCGCGCCGGCACATCAATCACGCCCACGTTCTTTCCCAAAACAAACGCCGCCGCCACCACCACCATCGCCGCGCCACACCCAAGCACCCACCGTCGCTTCGCATCCATCGTCACGTCAACAGGCCGCAGCAACACCGCCAGCCCCAGTACCAACGGATACTCCACCACCTGCGAAAAAATCGCCGGCGCCAACAGCGCATTGAACACACCCCCAAGCACACCGCCCACCGACATCACCAGATAAAACTTCGTCAGTTCACTCGCCGCAGGCCGCCTCGCCGCCAATATCGCGTGGCACATCCACGCCGCCACAAAAAACGCCCCCACATGCAGCGGCAGCATCAACGCCAAACTCCCCTCCGCCTTCGGCACCAGTACAAACATCACCACCAGCGCCAGCACCACCAGCACCCGCCCCAGCACCCCGCTGCTCACCCTCACTCTCGGCGAGAACGCCAGCATGAACGTGACCAAGTACAACAACAAAGGCAGCACCCACAACAAAGGTACCGCCGCAATATCCGTCGAAATATGCGTCGTTACCCCAATCAACAAACTGCTGGGCACAAACGCCAACACCAACCACCACGCCACATCTCGCCACGAACTCTTGCCCTGCGCAGCAGCCGGCACTTCACCCCGCACTTCTTCTCGCGCCTCTTCTCGCGCCAGCCTCCCGCCGCGCATCGTCACCACACCACTCACCACAATCACTACCGTCGCCACGCAATATCCAACCGCCCACACCCGCCCCTGCTCACGCAGCCCCAGCATCGGCTCCATCACCAGCGGATACGCCAGCAGCCCCACACAACTCCCAAAGTTGCTCGCCACACTCAAAAAATACGGATCGCGCGCCCGCGCATGTCCACTCTCCGCAAACCACCGCTGCACCAGCGGACTCGTCGCCGCCATCGCAAAAAAACTCGGTCCCACGCACATCGCCAACGTCCCAAGCAACCACCACACCGGCGTCGAACTCGTCGGCACCGCCCACACTTTGGGCAATACCACCGGCAACACCGTGAGCCCCGCCAAGAGCACGCACGCATGCACCACCCACTGCGCCCCGCGCCGCAGGCCCCCCAGCCAATGCGCATATCCATACGCCGCCAGCAGCAACGCCTGAAAAAAAACCATGCTCGTGGCCCACACCGCCGGCGCGCCGCCAAGTTCAGGCAACACCAACCTCGCCGCCAGCGGCTGCACACAAAACAAAAGCGCCGCCGCGATCATGATGGCAAACATGCACACCACAAGCATCGCTCAGCGTATCACACAGTACTCACCCCAACCCCATCAACTCGTTTCTCGCAAAGAGCCTACCACGAATCCCACCGACGCACTCTGTTGCAAATCCTCTCCAATCAATTCAATCCGGTTCTCAGCCCTTTTTCCTCTTTGCGCTCTTTGCGAGCTTTGCGGCGAACTTGGCTTTCGGAATCCTCTAGTGCCCCGCTTCAACATTGCGTTTACACGTTAGCAAAACTCCGGCCCCCAGCACCGCCGAAATCGTCGATCCCGTCAACACCGCCAACTTCGCAATCTCCAGCCGCTGCACATTCTCAGGCCCTGCAAACGCCAGCTGTGCAATAAACAGCGACATCGTAAATCCAATCCCGCCCAACATCGCCGCCCCCAGCATGTGTCGCCACGTGACGTGCGTGGGCAGCACGCACAACTTCAACTTTACCGCCAGCAGCGCGAATCCAAAAATCCCCAAAGTCTTCCCCAAAACCAACCCGCCCACAATCCCCCACGCTTCCCGATCTCTCACCGCCGCCCCAAACGAATCTCCCAGCGACACCCCCGCATTCGCCAATGCAAAAATCGGCACCACCACAAACGCACTGATCGGCAGCAACAATTTTTCCAGCCGATGCAACGGTGTCTGCACGCTCTCCGCCAATCGCTCCACCGCGCTAATCACCCCGCGCTGCGTCGGACTCGTCACGATGTCGTGACCACCCTCCACATCGCCGCGAAACGAATCCAAAAGCTCGCGCGACTTGCGCTCATATTCGCCCGCATCAATCCGCGTCTTCACCGGAATCGTCATCGCCCCCATCACGCCCGCAATCGTCGCATGCACGCCCGCGTGCAACACAAACCACCACAGCCCCAGCCCCAAAATCCCATACACCCACCACCGCCGCACGCCCATCACATTCAACACTGCCATCACGCCCATCACGCCAAACGCCATCCCCAGACTCGGCATGCTCAAATACTTCGCATCCGTATAGAAAAACGCGATGATCAGTAGCGCGCCCAAATCATCCGCAATCGCCAACGTCACCAAAAACACCCGCAACCCAGCAGGCACCCGATTCCCCAGCAGCGCAAGCACACCCAACGCAAACGCAATATCCGTCGCCGTCGGAATCGCCCAGCCCCGCAGCGTCGGCTGCCCCCAATTCGCCGCCGCATAAATCAATCCCGGCACCGCCATCCCACCCACCGCCGCAATCAGCGGCAACGCTGCTTTCCGCGGATTGCGCAGCTCGCCCGTCAAAAACTCACGCTTGAGTTCCAACCCTACGACGAAAAAGAAAATCGCCATGAGCGCGTCATTTACCCACCACTCAAAATGCCCCGCATGCTTCCCGCTCGGAAACACATGCTCGCCCAGCTTTATCTGCAACACCGTCCCCGTCCAAAACTCATGCCACGCATGCCCCAGCGGACTATTCGCCGCAACCAGTGCAATCACCGCCGCCCCCATCAGCACCAACCCGCCCGCCGACTCCAATTGCAAAAACTTCACAAACGGCGTCACCACGCGATCAATCGGCCGCGGCTTGTTCCGCACATCACCTAAAAAATCCGGCTCGCTATGGCTCATACGGCGAAGTCCTCCGCTGCGAGTATACCTCACGCCGCGAGCACTACCGCATCTGGTCCACCGCCTTCAAGTCCAACACCGTCCCACCATCCAACTTTTCCATCTTCGTAATCACCATCCGCGGATCACTCTTGTACCGCACTTCAAACGTCATACTCACCTTGTCGCCAATCGCGAGCGCATCCACCTTCACATCAGGCGTCGCATTGGGCATGTCCATGATCATCTCTTTCATGCCCACTTTCTCCCCCGCCTTGTTTACAAAATCCGCAATCGCCTCGTGATGCACCTGCACATACAGCGTCCCGCGCCCAGGCAGCCCCGTCACAACTCCGCGCGTCGTATACGTGTACTCCGCCGCCGTCAGCGGCCGCAAATACGTCATCCGCCCCTCACTCAACGGCGCGGGCGGCGCAGCCTGCTTGCAACCACCCGCACCAACAACCATCACCCCGCAAAGCACGCCACACAAAACAACTCGCATCATCTTCATGCGCCATCGTACGTGCCCACGAAAAAACCCGCTGCTCACGCAACGGGTCTTGAAACTGCAATCAATCGCATTCGCTCAGCGAACGTATCACTTCGCCGAAATGCTCAGGTAATCCTTCACGCTCGCAATGTCACGAGCCAAGTCGTAGTTGAACGGCATCGTCCAGTTCTCGCCGACTTCCACGCGCACAACCTTCGCGCTCTTCTCGCGCTTGTGCCAATCGCGATTGCCGCGGTTGTAGATCACTTCGCGCTGCTTGCGCATGCGCTGTGCCGTCCGCAACGCCTTCTTGTTCGCCGGATCAAGACGCATCAGGCGAGCAATCGTGTCCGTCGCGCCTTCGTTCATCGGCAGCTTCTCAACCGTGCAGGCAAGGTGCTGGCCGGGCTTGTAGTTCAGTTCAGTAACCTTCATAGCAGACTCCAAAAGCCCGACCCGGATTCGCCGAGTTGGGTCAAGATGCTAGGCGCGAAGCGCGGATGTGTCGAGGCCACCTCACTTTACAAACAAATCTAGAACAAAACCGCCACCACGTCCTCAATTCCTCGGTCGCACACACAAAACCACCACTTTCCTTGACAACAGTACAAGCGTACTGTACATTTGTTCGACAAAGGGCTTCACCATGGGCACCTCCCGCGACTCCATCTCTACCAAATCCGCCATCATCCACGCCGCCGGCGAGCTCTTCGCCTCGCACGGCTTCGCAGGGGTCACCGCTCGCCAAGTCGCGCAAGCAGCCAACGTCGCCCTCAGCACTATTCCCTATCACTTCGGCAGCATGGAAAATCTCTACCAAGAGACCCTGCTCCGCGCCTGCGAAGTCTCGCCCCAGGCCCAGCCCCTCGCCCAGCAAGCCCTGGACGCTTCACCCACCGATGGCCTTCGCCTCGCCATTCGCTGGGCCATAGAGGACTACGCCGGCATCAACGTCGCGTGGACCATCCGCCTCATCGCACGCGAAGAGCTTGACCCCTCGCCCGCCTTTCAAGAAGTCATCGACCGCAAACTCGCCCCCGAATGGAACTGGCTCAGCCAAGTCGTCGCCCGCGCCGCCGGTCTTGACGCGTCCGCACCCGCCGTCAAGTTCGGCGTTGTCACCATGTACACCCTCGCCATCTCCACGCTGACCCACCGCGCCGTCCTCGAAAAACTCGCTCCCGAAATCCTGCAAACCAATCGCGACGCCTTCATCCACACCATCGCGCAGCTCACTCTCGACGCCGTCGCGCATTACCAAACCAACACGCCCGCCCCAGCCGCGAGCCCGCGCCCATGATCCGCATCGCCTTCCGCATCCTCTTGCACGACGCCGCCAAGTACCTCGCGCTGGTACTAGGCATCGCCTTCGCCACGCTCCTCATCGGCCAGCAATCCGCCATCTTCCACTCCGTGGTCCAATCCTCCACGCGCGAAATCTTGGAGGCCAGCGAAGCTGATATCTGGGTCATGAAGCCCAGCGTCGAAACGCTCGACCAAACCGACCCCATGGCCGAGCTCGCCGTCAATCGCGTCCGCTCCGTGCCCGGCGTCGCGTGGGCCGTGCCCTACTACCAAGCCATCGCGCAGCTCAAAACCGCCGACGGCCGCAGTAAATCCGTCACCATCATCGGCGTTGACGAAACTTCTCTCGTCGCCGCGCCGCGCACCATGCTCATCGGCTCACTTGCCGACCTCGCACGCCCCGACGCCATCTTCGTCGACGCCGCCGGCTTCTCCACCATCTTCCCAGACACACCCCTCGCCACTGGTGCAACCGTCGAAATAGGCCAACGCCGCGCCCACGTCGTCGGCATCAGCCACGTCGGCCCATCATGGACAGGCCTGCCTCGCATTCACACCCGCCGATCCATCGCCATCGAAATGGCCCGCGAAACCATCAACCCCGTCAGCTACGTCCTCGCCCGCGCCGCACCAGGCCACGCACCCGCCGACGTTGCCCGCGCCATCTCTGCCGCCACCGGCTTGCAAGCCCACTCCAGCGACGGCTTCCGCATCCAAACGCAAAACTGGGTCCTCAAGTACTCAGGCGTTGCCGAAAACTTCGGTATCACCATCCTCATGGGCGTCGTGATTGGCGTCGCCATCGTGGGCCAAACCTTCTACATGTTCAGCATCGAAAACCTGCGTCAATTCGCGGCTCTCAAAGCCATCGGCGTCGCCAATCACCGCATCCTCGGCATGATCTCCATCCAAGCCCTCTTCGTCTCCGTCGTCGGCTTCTGCATCGGCATCGGTGTCGCCAGTCTCTTCTTCGCCATCTTCAGCCCACAACTCACTGGCGGCCTCCGCGGCATGTTCATGCACCCTGCCATTTTCATCGGCACGGGGTTCTTCATCGTCCTCATCACGCTCATCTCCTGCCTCATCAGCGTCCGCCGCGTTCTCACTGTCGATCCCGCCATCGTCTTCCGGAGCTAATCATGTCAGGCGTTGTCTGCCAACAAGTCGCTATCGAGTTCCCCAGCGCCGCCGGACCCATCAAAGTCCTCAAGGGCGTCGACTTCGAAGCTCGCCCAGGCGAACTCACCATGCTCGTCGGCCCAAGCGGCTGCGGCAAAACCACGCTCATCTCCGTCATCGCCGGCCTGCTTCGCGGCGCAACCGGTTCCGTCAACGTCTTTGGTCAACAAGTCACCTCACTCTCCAATCGTCAGCTCGTCCCCTTCCGCCTCGCCAACATCGGCTTCATCTTCCAGCAGTACAACCTCCTCGCCGGCCTCTCCGTTATCGAAAATGCCGCCGTCCCACTCGTCGCCGCAGGCTCGCCATGGCCCGACGCACTCGACGCCGCCCGCGACCTGCTCAACACCCTTGGCCTTACCCCGCACCTCACCAAACTCCCGCGCCAACTCTCAGGCGGCCAGCAACAACGTGTCGCCATCGCCCGCGCACTGGTTCACAAACCGCGCCTGCTTCTCTGTGACGAACCCACCGCCGCGCTCGACGGCAAATCAGGCCAAGCCGTCATGGGCCTGCTGCGCGATCTCGCTGTCAGTCCCGACCGCGCCGCAATCGTCGTAACCCACGACCCACGCGTCTACGCCTACGCCAACCGCATCGCGCACATGGAAGACGGCTTGCTCGTGAACGTCGAAGAAGTCTTACCCGCGCAGCTCGCCACCACGCACTAATCACACCACCACATCCATCAGCACAAAGGCCCCGCCCATGCTCATCAAATTCGGCATCCCGGTCCTCGCCGCCCTCGCGCTGGGTTTCGGCATCGCCACCACCATCATCCTCAAGCCCGAGCAGCAACTCACCGACTCCCCCAACCCGCCCGCCAACACATCGCTAGGTACCAACACCGTCGCAGGCCTGGGCGAACTGCAAACTCCGGGCGAACAAATCTCCATAGGCACATCTCTCGCCGGCATCGTGCGCCAAGTCGCCGTCACCACAGGCAGCACCGTCAAAACCGGCGACATCCTCTTCGCCATCGACGATCGCGAACTCACCGCACAGCTCGCGACCTCGCAGCGCGCCCTCGAAGCCGCCGAGTCGCGCCTCGCCCGCCTTCACGCGGGCACCCGCACCGAAGACCTGCCCCCCGCCCGCGCCCGCGTCGCCGCCGCCCAAGTCATCGTCGACCGCAACACCGACTTCCTCGAACGCGGCCAAAAACTCGTGACCTCCGGCGCAATCAGTAAAGAAGAAGTCGCAACCCGCGACTTCGCCCTGCGCTCCGCCCGCGCCGACCTCGCCGAAGCACAAGCTCACCTCACGCGCCTCGAAGCCGGTGCATGGGCACCCGATCTCGCCGTCGCGCAAAGCGAAGTTGACGAAGCCCAGGCCCACGTCGCCCGCGTGCAATCTGACCTCGCTCGCCTCATCGTGCGCGCCCCCTGCAATGCTGTCGTCCTGCGCGTCGATATTCGCGTGGGCGAGTTTCTGCAATCAGGCGAGGCCATGCGCCCGCCCATCGTGCTCGGCGCCGCAGGCCCGCTGCAAGTTCGCGTACAAGTCGACGAAGAAGACGCCAGCCGCATTCTGCCCGGCGCCGCCGCCGAGGCCTTCATCCGTGGCCGCGAACGCATCCGCGTCGATCTCAAGTTCATCCGCATCGAGCCCCGCATCGTCCCCAAAACCTCCCTCACCGGCTCAACCACCGAACGCGTCGACACGCGCGTGCTCTTCGTCCTCTACGAAGTCGTCGGCTCGCCGCAGCGCGTTTACCCGGGCCAAAAGCTCGACGTCTTCATCACCACGCAGCCCTGACACGCACAGATTTCCGCCGCCCCGATAAGTCCCCGCGCCCACCCCCGCCTGCCCCATCACGGCGATTGATTTCTCACGCCCCGCAACTCCTCGCCGCACATCCGGCCCAAACCCACCGCAGCCGCCGCTTCTTTTCCCAACTCGCTGGCACACCAGCGCGTCATTTTTCACCTTGGTAGCAGCGTGGGACGTGTCGCCTGAACCACTCGTGGCAATCGGCGGCGTGACCCCAGTTTGTTGCCTTCCAAGGAGTCACCTGCATGCAGGCTCTCGTCGAATCCACTCTCCCAGGCGAAACCGTCCTCACCTTCGGCATCCGCCACGGCGCAGGCTTTGTCACACTCGCCGCCGCCGAGCTCAACCAGCGCGAGCTTGTGGGCATGTTCAATCATCTCAACGACCTCGCCCGCAAAGTGCAAGGCAACATCGCCCTCGATCTCACCCTCGTCAAACCCCTCAACTGCGCCTGGATCAACCACATCATCACCTATCACCACCGCTGCCGCAACCTGGGTGGCCAGCTCGTCATCGCAGGCTTACCCGTCGACGCCGCCGACATCCTGCGCACGACCGGCCTTGACAAAAAGCTCATCATGAGCGCAACCCGCGAAGATGCCCTGCGCTATTTCCAAACTGGCGAAGACCCCAAGCCAGGCCTGCTGGGCTGGCTCAAAAATCTTAAAGCCGCGTAGTGGTCGGCCGCCCCTCCGGGGAGGCGTTATCCCACTAGGCCGCCATTCCATGGCAGCTTCTTTACGACACGCTCACCACCCCACACACCCCCTCCCGCCGCTTCACC
Source organism: Phycisphaerae bacterium (assembly GCA_014192545.1). GTDB lineage: Bacteria > Planctomycetota > Phycisphaerae > Phycisphaerales > UBA1924 > BJHL01. The sequence continues at coordinate 619,460 of BJHL01000001.1, forward strand.
GCCCCCAGCAACCGCGCCACATCACCCACGCGCCCACGCATCGTCACCATGGGCTCTACATCCACGCGCGAACTCACCAGCATCGCCGCCGCACTCGCGACCGATCCCGCCGTCACGCTGCTCAGTTCCACTTCGTTCGCCAAAAGCGTCCCCATCGCCACATCAAAATTTCCCGCCGCAACCGGCGACGTCTTCACAATCACGCGCCCCCGCGGCCTCACCAACTTGCTCGCCATCACCAGCCCCGCCGGCTTGCCCGTGCAATCAATCACCACATCCTGATCCTGCCGCAGCCCCACCTCGCGCGCGTCACGATGCTTGATTCCCCACCGCTCGCACAATCCATACCGCTGCGCATGATGCCCCAGCAGCCGCACCGACGCACTGGCCTTCGCCAACTGCTGCGCCACCAGCAACCCCATCACACCATCACCCAGCACCGTCACAAACGGCTTGCGATCCACGCGCACCATGCTCGCAATCGCCAGCACGCTCGCATACGCATTCACAAAAATCGCGAGTTCATCACGCACGTTCGCCACCACTTCGGCACACGCAGCACTCGCCACCACAAACTCACCTTGCACCATCGCCCCAATCGTGCCCCCCGACCCATCCCACCCCGGCACCCGCCGCTGCAAGCAATGACTCCACAACCCCGCCCTGCACCGCTCACAAGCACCACAAGCAATCACACTCCCCGTCACCACGCGCTTGCCCACCATCCCCTCCGCCCCAGCCCCCGCCCGCTCCACCACCCCCACACACCCATTCCCCGCGCACGCCACGTCCCCCGCCACATCAGGCGAAAACAACCCAACACACGTGGGCCGGACCGCAACTTGACCCGCAAGCAACTCCATATCCAGTTATCGGCACATATCCACATGCAATTTAGTATGGATTTTGTCTGGTCGCAGTTATTTGCGTTGTTTATGCAATACAGACCTCACTTTCAACGTTCTATGTACATCGGCCTGCGATTCCACTCGCACCGATCGCAGGCTCGTTTCTAGAGGGGACGGGCCTGTTCTTTTTTTGCCGCCCCTTCCCCACCTCTACCTTCAATCATGCCCTCCCTCCTCTCGGCAAACGGACTTGCCGCCCTCCCCCACGCCCCACCCCACGCCTATACCACGCGCCTCGGCGGCGTCTCTCGCGGCCAGTTCGACTCCCTCAACTTCGGCAACCCCAGCGAGCTCACCGGCCCCGACCGCGACCCGCGCGACAACATCGCCCGCAACATCCAACTCGTCCTCGACGCGATGGGCACCCCCGCGCGCGAAGTTGTTCAAGTCCACCAAGTCCACGCTGGCAATGTCCACATCGTCCGCGCAGATCAACCCACGCATCATGGGCGCGACGACACCAAAGCCGACGCCATTGTCACCGACGACCCCGCTCGCATCGCGATGGTTCGCATCGCCGACTGCGGCCCCGTGCTCATGGCGTGCGAAACAGGCCGCGTTGTCGCCGCCGTTCACGCCGGTTGGAAAGGCGTGCTCGCCAACATCGTTCCAAATGCAATCGCCGCGATGCGCTCGCTGGGCGCCCACAACATCCGCGCCGCCATCGGCCCATGCATTCGCGTCGATGCCTTCGAAGTCGGCGAAGACGTCGCACAGCAATTCGCCAGCGCCTTCCCAAACGCCCCAGTCGTCCACCGCCGCGAGCATTGGCCGAAACCCCACGTCGATGTCGTCGCCGCCATTACCACACAACTGCACGCCGCCAACATCACCTCCATCGACATCGTGGGCGAATGCTCATTCACTCGCAGCGACCTCTACTTCAGCCACCGCCGCGACGGCACCCGCTCCGGCCGCATGGCCGCCTTCATCGGCCCCGCTTCTGCCTCTTGATACGCTCCGCCCATGCCCTCGCGTCTCACCCTCCTCCTGCTCACACTCCTCTTCCTCCCCGCCTGCTCCACACCGCGCGCCGGCACCCCCCACCCGCGCCGCGGCGACGAAATCATGATCGCCGGCCAACTGTTCCACACCAACGGCGCCCGCGTCAAACTCTGGTTCGATCAAGGCGGCTACGACGCCTACCGCATCGAACGCCGATTCGCCAAATGGCCCGAAGCAAACTGGGAAGCCACGCAAAAATCCGGCAAGCTTCCCCAACCCGAACGCTTCGGCCTCCGCTTCGCCAAATCTCTCTCCGAAGACCAACTCGCCGTCGCCCGCGCCGGCCCCTGGCCTCTCGATTTGCTGCGCGACAAAGTCGACCAGTTCATCATCCACTACGACGCCGCAGGCACCAGCCGAAGCTGCTTCCGCACGCTGCACGATGAACGAGGCTTGAGCATCCATTTCATGATCGACCTCGACGGCACCATCTACCAAACCCTCGACGTGCAAGAACGCGCCTGGCACGCCACCACCAGCAACGACCGCAGCGTGGGCGTCGAACTCGCCAACATCGGCGCATATCCCTTCGCGCGCGACGACGCAAACAACATCATCATGCCCGCCACCCTCGCCAGGTGGTATACGCAAGACCGCACCGGCTGGCACATCACACTCCCAAGTTGGGTCGGCGACGGCGGCCTCGCCACCCGTAACTTCGTCGCCCGCCCCGCGCGTGATCAACCCATCACCGGAACCATTCAAGGCGAGCAACTCGCCCAGTTCGACCTCACCGACGCCCAATACACCGCCCTCATCAAACTCACCGCCACACTCCACAGCGTCCTCCCCAAAGTCACGCTCACCTACCCGCGCGACCAGCACAAAAAACTCATCACTACCAAACTGCCCGATGACCAACTCGCAACCACCACAGGCCTGCTCGCCCACTGGCACATTCAAACCAACAAAATCGACCCAGGCCCCGCCTTCAACTGGGATCGCGTCATTCGCGGTGCGCATCGCGAACTCCACCGCTATCCTCCCGCTCCATGAAGATCCACGAATACCAAGCGCGTGACCTGCTCGCCTCCTTCGGCATCCCCGTTCCCCCGGGCAAGATGATCACCTCCATCGAAGACGCGGCTCAAGCCTTCAAGGCCGTCACCGCAGGCCAAACCACGCCCTTCGCCGTCGTGAAAGCCCAGGTCCACGCCGGCGGCCGCGGCAAAGCCGGCTTCGTCAAGCTCACCAAAACCGCCGACGAAGCCACCGAAGCCGCCCGCTTCATGTTCACCAATCGCATGAAGAGCCCGCAAACGCCGCCCGAAGGCCTCGAGGTCAAAAAGCTCCTCGTCGCCGCTGGTGTCGACATCGCCGATCGCCCAACAGGCGGCAAGGAAGAGTTCTACCTCGCCATCACCGTTGATCGCACCACCCGCCGCAACATGCTCATCGCCTCGCGCGAAGGTGGCGTCGAAATCGAACAAGTCGCCCACGACCGCCCCGATGCCATCATCAAAGAACCCCTCCACCCCACACTGGGCCTGCTCAGCTTCCAAGCTCGCGACATCGCGTTCAAGCTGGGTTTCAAAGGCAAGCAAGTCAACCAAGCCGCCGCCATCATGAGTGGCCTCGCCAAACTCTTCGTCAGCAAAGACTGCTCGCTCGCTGAAATTAACCCGCTCATCCTGACGCCTCCCAGCACGCAATTCCCCGATGGCCAGGTCATCGCCATCGACGCCAAATTCAGCTTCGACGAAAACGGCATCGAAGCCCGCCACAAAGACCTCAAGGACATGGCCGACCACAGCGAGGAAAACCCCGCCGAACTCCGCGCCCAAAAGTTCAACCTCAGCTACGTCGCCCTCGATGGCAACATCGGCTGCCTCGTCAACGGCGCGGGCCTTGCCATGGCCACCATGGACATCATCAAACACCACGGCGGCGAACCCGCCAACTTCCTCGACGTGGGCGGCGGCGCCACCGAAGAAGCCGTCACCGAAGCCTTCGGCATCATCCTCAGTGACCCCCAAGTCAAAGGCGTCATGGTCAACATCTTCGGCGGCATCATGCGCTGCGATGTCATCGCCCAAGGCATCATCAACGCCGCCGGCAAACACAAAAACCCCGACGGCAGCATCGGCTTCAAAATCCCCCTCGTCGTCCGCCTCGAAGGCACCAACGTCGAAGCCGGCCGCAAGCTGCTGCAAGATGCACAGAGCAAACTGCCAACGCTGCAAGCCGGTATCGACCTGACCGACGCGGCGAAGAAGGTGTGCGCGGCGGTGAAGTGAGCATGGAATACGTTGTTGTTATCGAGCAAGCCCCCGACGGCTCATACTCCGCCTACCTGCCCGATCTCCCCTGCTGCGTCGCGTGTAGCGACACACTCGACGAAGTCCGCTCGCTCATCCGCGAAGCCGTCACACTTCACATCGAATCGCTCCGCGAACACAACGAACCCGTCCCTCCACCCACGTCCATCGTTGATAGCGTTCACGTCGCGTAACTCGTACCCTCGCGCATGACTGCCGCGTCACAACCATGCGTCCCCTCGCTCTCGGGGCCAAGCGTCACCCTCCGCCCCCTCACCCTCGCCGACGCCCCCGCCCTCTTCGCCATCACCCCGCCCGAAACCTTCGCGTACTTCCTCAGCGAACCGCGCTCGTGGACGCTCGACGCCTTCGCCACATGGCTGCAAAACTACGTCCTCACGCCGCAGCAAATCTCCTTCGCCGTCATCGACACACACTCGCAAACTCTCGTCGGCTCCACCAGTTTCCTCGACATCCTCCCACAACATCGCCACGCCGAAATCGGCATCACCTGGTACGCCCAATCCGCCCGCGGCACCCACGTCAACCCCGCGAGCAAATACCTCTTGCTCGACTACGCATTCACAAAAATGTTCGATAGCCGCGGCGCACTGCGCATCACCCTCAAGTGCAACGCCAAAAACGAAACCAGCAAACGCGCCATCACCAAACTCGGCGCAACCTACGAAGGCACCCTCCGCAACCACCGCATCAAAGAAACCGCCGCTGGCGCAGCCGAAGTGCGCGACACCGCCTACTACAGCATCCTCCCGCAAGAATGGCCGCAAATCCGCGAAAATCTCAGCTCTCGCATCGCCAGCCTGCATCCAACAACGTCATGACCTTCACCGTCCGCCCCGCAACCACCGCCGACATCCCCGCCATCTTGCCCATGGTGCAAGCCATCTGCGACATGCACGCCGCGATGGACCCCGACCGCTACAGCTTCGTTCCGGACGTCGTCAATCGCTATGCAACCTGGCTCCCCAAACGCATCGCCGACCCGCAAAGCGTCGTGCTGATCGCTCAATCACTCTCGCAATCCGCCGACCAGTCCGCCGAACCAAATCCAGCGCCCCACATCATCGCCTTTCTCATCGCCGAAACGCTCGACGAGATCCCCATCTACCTCACCAAGCAATTCGGCTTCATCCACGACCTCTGGGTGCAGCCCGACAATCGCAACCAAGGCATCGCCCAAGCCCTCGCGCGCGAATGCCTCACGCGCTTCCGCGCCATGAACATCACGCAAGTCCGCCTCGACACCGCCGCACAAAACGACGCCGCCCGCACCCTGTTTCAACAACTCGGCTTCCGCCCAAGCGCAACCCAACTCCTCATCACGCTCTAACGCCCCGTCCTCCCCTCATTCGCTCATTCGCTTCTTCACCTTCACTTCACAAACTGAACCACCGCCACCGACTCCAGATTCACCCAATACACCTTCTCATTCTTCCGCACCGTGATGCTCGCATCAGACACCCCGCTCAACACCCCTTCAATCTTCACCGGCACCTCATCCCGCGTGCGAAAACCATCGGTCACCTTTGTCGCACCCGCCTCTCGCATGGCTTGCACCACCAAATACACCTCACACTCCAGCCCAACGCTGTTCGCCAAGCTGCTCTGCCGCAGCGTGTCCTGCTGCATCCCCAGCATCACCCCACTCGCCAAAGCCAACGCCACCACACCACCAATCATCCACCCACGCGTCTTCATGTGATACCTCCGTTCAACTCACAACACAACCGTGCCATACCCCACTATTCCCCGCTCCCCGTTCTCCGTTCTCCGTTCCCCGCTCTCTACCCTCCCCCCCATGCCCATGTCGCCCCGTTCCCAACACCTCCTCTTCATCACCCTCATGGTCGCCGCCATGTCCTGCGTCATCTCCCTGACGCTCACCCTCATCAAAGTCGGCTTCGACCACAGCCTGGGCTATCTCATCAATCAATGGCTCCGCAACTGGGCCCTCGCCGCGTTAGTCGCCTGGCCCACCGCCTACATCGTCGTCCCCGCCGTCCGCAAAATCGTCACCAAACTCGCGCGCTGACTGCCTTGGGTGGGCCGCGATTCCATCGCGGCTCTGCTACCAAAAGCGCCCCTCCCGCTGCCCTACACCTTCCGCCCCAACTCCGCCCACACATACTTGAGCAACTTCTTCCCCGTAGGCCACGCCGCAAAATGCGTATCCCCATGCGGCCTGGGCTTCTCCACACTCGGAAATTCCCCCGCCAAAAATCCCTTCCGATAGCTCCGCACCACCATCTCCAAATCCATCGACAACCCCGTCGCCAGCGGCTCAATCGCAAAAAACTTCTCGCGTCTCATCCCGCGAAATCCATGCAGCACATCCCACACAATGGGCTGCCCAGGCGTCTTGCTCCCGCGCTTCCACAACACCGCGCCAAGCAATCCCAACCCGCGCACAAACCACTTGCGAGGCCTCAGCAACTTCCCATCTTCTTCGTTGTGCCCGCCCTTCATCATCCGGCTGCCCACCGCCAGGTCATACCCCTCGCTCAACATCCGCTTGCACAACAAAACTTCCTTGGGATCAATGCTCCCCTTGGGGTGATACAGCACCATCGCATCCGTCGTGCAATGTTCGAAGCACTCGATGATCGCCGCGTTGTACCCGCGCTTCTGCTGCGCATGCACCTTGATTCCCCGCCCCTCCAAGTACGCAACCGTCCCGTCCTTGCTGCCCCCGTCCACCGCATACACCTCATCAAACTGCTCAAGCGGCAGCCCCGGCACATCCAGCTTGCACCCCTCCAGCTCGTTCCACACCAGCATGCACAGCGACACACGCAACGACTTCACGTCCGGCTTGCCCTCAATCATCGACGTCGCCGCAACCGCAATAGCTGACATGCACATTCCCGTTGCTCAGGGTTCTCTTCGCGTCGCGTGACAGAAATCCAGCAACACGCTCACGCAACTGCTTCTTGACAAGCCGCTGCTTTCCGCGCCAGTCCTCGAACCATCATAGCAACACCCACCACAATCACCACAAACCCCGGCATGAAGTACCGCCACTCATACATCCCCGCATGAATGAAAAACGCCCCGTAATAGCCCCATCCCAGCACAATCAGCACCATCGCCTGCGCCGCATTCTCGCGCAGCACCCGCCACCGCGCTGGCCACAACATCACACCGCACGCCCGCAAAACCCACGCAACACCCCTTGCGCCCAACTCATCTCGGTCGTCACCCTCGCTCGCTCGCCGCGTCTGCATGCAGCCTCCATCACACGAGCATCAACCATCCCACGCCGCAGCTCTGGTGCAACCTCAAACCTTCACGCCCGCATCCTTCGGCTCCACCATCACACTCCCCTTCATCCCACCCACCTTCGCCAAATCATGCAGCCACGCACCCAGCAACTCCAACTCTCGCTCCGGCAAAAAGCCCTTGCTCACCAACTCCACATAACACGCCCGCACATTCGCCGCCGTGTGCTGCTCGCCCGCTCGCAGTTGCAACGCCCCCAGCGCACTGCAAATCTTCGCATTCTGCGTATACCCGCTGATCTCATCTTCAAAATCACGCATCAAGTTGTGGTCATTGCGCAATTGCCGCACCGTCGCATCGTGAAACAACACAGGCCACCCATTCACCTGACACACGCGCTGCGCCACAAAGCTCCGCCAAATATCCGTCATCCGAAAACCGCACAACGCCGGCAAATACAACATTGCATACGCCTGCGGAAAAAACGTCGTGTTCTGGCTATTAAACGGACACCACGCCCCATCCCCAATCGCCACGCTGTCATGCGAATCAAACACAATCGGCAGTGGCCTCACCAACCGGTAAATCGCATCCACATCCGGATTGTCATCCGCCAACCCCTGCTGAATCGGACACGCAACGCGCTCACTCGCCATCGCGCTCACGCTCGGCACATCACCACGCACACACTCAAGCGGCAACCCTCGCGGCCAAATATCCGTCGCGCACCAGTACTTATACAAATTCACCCACCCACACCCCCGCAAAACCTTCGCGCTCTTCACCAGCGACCTTGCACCAAAGAACACCCCCCCGCGCTCCTCATTTTCACTTTTCGCTTTTCGCTTTTCGCTTTCCGTGGGATAGTTGTCATCATCCGTCTCGACAATAAACGGCGCCCCCGCCCGAATCGCTTCGAGATAGCCAATGTTCTTCCTCGCATAGTGCCGCGTCGGACAAATCCCCGGATACTTCATCCCGTGCGACTCACCCCAAGCTGCCTGCTCGCTCACGCTGAGGTACTCGCAGTGCGCTAGCGAAAACGTCGCCGGACTCTTCGTATCCCCCACGACAATAAACCGCCACCCCGCCGCCTTCGCGCCGCTGGCAAGCTGATTCAAGATGGAATGCGAATCCCCCGCAATCGAAGTAACAACCAATGTGGGACGCTGAGCCATAGCCCACACGTTACGCCATCCCTTTCCCCTAGTGCCCAGTGCCCAGTGCCCAGTGCCTAATGCCTAATGCCTAATGCCTAATGCCTAATGCCTAATGCCTAGTGCCTAGTGCCTAGTGCCTAGTGCCTAGTCCCTAGTGCCTTTTACGCTACAGCCCTCTGCGTCCGACACTGCAGCCCCAGCCGCCACCCCTCATCCATCTTCTCACACCGCACCACAATCCCAATCTGCCTCGGGCTCATCGCATGTTCCGGAATCACACTCACCGCCGTCCCCGGCTCAACTTCCACCGGGCTCGCAACCCCCAACCCCGTCCAGCTCGCATCCAGCAACTCCACACGCGCCAGCGTTCCCGCGCCCTTCCCGGCTGAAAACACCGCCATCGCCCCACCCTTCACCGCGCGCCGCGGCACCTTCCGCCGCTCATGCGCCAGCTTCAACTCAGTCGTCTCACCCACCGCGTGCCCAGCCGTCTGCCACGCCGCACGCGCCGCCGCGAACTCAATCGCCGCCGGCTCGCTCATGCCACCATCATCAAAGATGTGCCCGCCGCTATCAACGTTCTGGCTGTTCATACGCACCATGACAAAACTCCCAAAGCGCCGGCACGCAACGCCGACCTATCGGCTATCGGGCCACACCCCACGCCTGTTGAGTCTTCACCACGGAATTTTTCGGACGCCTATCAAAATCGCAATCCTTGCGCACGCTCGCGATACGCGGCGCGACGAGTGCACAGAAAAAATCCCGCCATCATTCAAGTCTTCGCCCGCGTCCAACGCAATTTGTAGTATCAGTAACTACCTCAGCGGCGCATAATCCACCCCACTCAACTTCCCCAGCCGCTGCCGCATCAAATCCAACAACGTCTTCTCCCGCACACTATCCCCCAGCCTCCCCACGCTCGCATTCAAATCAATCGCAATCGTCCCCGCCGCCTCGAGCTCGCGCTCGTCGCCGCTCTCGCGCGCCGTCGCCCGCACCTCCGCGCTCTCATCACGAATCCCCCGCAGCGTCCACACCCGCGTCAGCCGCCCGCGCCCATCGGCGACCGTCTCCACATGCTCCAGCGCCAATTCCACCTTGGGCGCACTCACCTCCATCGCCGCATCCAAATCGTTCCAATCCCCCAGTGCCTGCAACGTCGTCCCGCTGCTAGGCCCCCCCAGCGCCGCCCACCCCGGACCCGCACATCCGCCCATTCCAACCACCCCCAACAAAACCCCTGCAACCACACCCCAAGTCCCTCGCCCAGCCCACTTAGAATAACCGTTCGCGCGAGCCGATCCCTCGCCCTCGCGCAAACCCCGGAGATGCTTGTTGGAAGTCACAGTGAAAGTCCCTTCTGGCCCTGACCGCGTCGCCGTCGTTGGTTCGTCTGACCGCAATCTCAAACTTTTGCGCGATGCCTTGGGCGTCCAAGTGTTGGCGCGCGACAGCCGCGTCGTTCTCACCGGAGCCAATCACGCCGTCAGCGCCGCCCGCCGCGTCCTCGAGACGCTCATCAACGCCGCCGAGCACGACAGCCCCCTCAGCCGCCAAGCCGTCCTCGATCTCATCGCCGAACAAACCGCCGAAGCCGCCAACGCCCGCAAAGGTTGGAAAGCTGCCCCCCGCGACGCCGCCGATCCCAACGCCGACACGCCCCAATTCGGCATCGATACCCCCGCCATGGAAGAAGAAGACTTCGACCAGTGGGAGCAGCGCCTCAACGTCTATGTAGGCGGCAAACCCGTGCGCCCTCGCACCGCCAACCAGCTCGCCTACCTCCGCGCCATCCGCGAAAATGACCTTGTTTTTGGCCTCGGTCCCGCAGGTACCGGCAAAACCTACCTCGCCGTCGCCGCCGCCGTTCACCTGCTCCGCTCAGGCCGCGTCAAGCGCGTGGTCCTCACGCGCCCCGCCGTCGAAGCCGGCGAGCGCCTCGGTTTCCTGCCCGGTGATCTGCGGGACAAAGTGAACCCCTACCTCCGCCCACTCTTCGACGCCCTCAACGACATGATGGACTTCGCCACCGTCCGCCGCTTCATGGAAAACGACGTCGTCGAAGTCGTCCCCCTCGCCTTCATGCGAGGCCGAACCCTCAATCACAGCGTCGTCATTCTCGACGAAGCCCAAAACAGCACCCGCGGCCAAATGCAAATGTTCCTGACCCGCATGGGCCAGGGAAGCAAAATGATCGTCACAGGCGACCCCACCCAAACCGACTTGCCCGATGCCGTCGAAAGTGGCCTGACCGACGGCGCCCGCCGCCTCGCCCGCGTTGACGGCGTCGCCTTCGTCGGCTTCGAACAACACGACGTCGTCCGCCACGAACTCGTCAAGCGCATCATCCGCGCCTACGACGACGGCGATAACAACAAAACGGGCCCATACGGCCGCCGACAAAGCGCACGCTTCGCCGATTCCCGCCCAAATCCCGCCAATTCCAGCGAAGAAACCACCAATCCGCCCTCGCGCCCCATAGAACAGACCGGCGAGGGGTCGATGAATAAGCAAGCCTGAGCATACATAAAGGACGCATCGCTTGGACAGCCGAAGGCGGCCCCAAGCCAATCAATGAGCCGCGAAGAGTCCAGACTGACCAGCAGAACCGAAGCACTCGCTCGCAGCGTGCACGCGCGCAAACGCGCCATCAATCAACAAGCCCTGGGCATCCCAGGCCTCTGGCGAATTCTCGAAGCGCTCACCCAGCCCAGCCTCGGTCTGGGTCTCATCATCGTCATCGGCTTCGTCATCGTCGCCTCATGGCTCGCGCTCTGGTCGCGCCGCCAACCCATGGTTGAAGTCGGCCGCGTCATGGACAACACGCGCCTCGTGCGCGTCGAACAACTCGTCACCGTCGACAAAGTTCAAACCCGCCAACAAGTCGAACGCGCCCGCCAAAACGTCCCGCGCGTTTACGTCGCCGACGACAGCGTGCTCGAAAGCCTCGTCGCCTCCGTCCAAAATCTACCCGCCACCATCGCCAGCGCGAAAAACATCGACGACCTCAACCCGCTCGTCGTCAACCAATTCGGCCTCACTCCCGAAATGCTCGCCTTCCTCCTCGAGCGTTTTCAACAGCAATCCGAAATCGACCGCTGGGCTCGCAGCACCGCCGACCTCGCTTATCAAATCCGCCTCCGCCCCGTCGTTGACGCACAAACCTACCAGCGCAGCCAGCAAGAGGGCACACACTCAACCATCCGCCTCATCAGCGTCGCCCCCGACCTCTCGCTAGGCCCTCTCCCCATGTCGCGCCTTGGCGGCGGTACCTACGAAGTCCTCCGCAGCGACCTCGTCAACCTGCAAAACGAACAACTCCTCCAACGCTCCATGGACACCGTCGCCCGCGAAGCTGGCTTCACCCAGCCCGCCCGCGAAGTCGTCGTCAGTCGCCTCAAAAACGTCGGCAAAGCAACCTACACCTTCGACGTCAACGTCACCAGCACAGCCCAAAAAGACGCCGCTGATACTGTGCAGGACGTCAAAGTCCGGACCCCGCGAGGCGAAGTCATCTTCCGCCGAGGCGACGTCCTCACAGGCGAACAACGCGACCTCTACGCCAACGAACTCGCCACCTTCGACGAAACACGCCCCTGGCTCGCCAGCGCACTCGACTTCACCAGCGGCACCCTCGCCGTCGCCGGCATCGCCAGCGCCATGGCCGGTTACGCCCTGCTCTTCGCACCTCGCATCCGCCGCAATGCATCGCGCGTGCTCGGCGCCGCAGTCCTCATGCTCGCCGCTCTTGCCATCAGTTGCTTTGGTGCCACCCTCGCCCCCGCGCTGCTGCTGCCCATCACCATCCTCCCCACGCTGCTTGTTGCCATGCTCTTCTGCATCGGCTACGACCGCCGCACCGCTCTGGCCTTTGGCCTTCTCCACGGCCTGCTCACTTGCATCGCCCTCAGCGCAGGCGTTACCACGCTCGCGATGTGCGTCACCGGTGTCGCCTGCGTCGCCGCGTCACTTCGTGAAGTCCGCGATCGCAAAAGCCTCGTCCGCACCACCGTCATCGCCAGCATCGGTCTCGTCCTTGCCGTCTTCGTCTTCGGCGTCATCGGTCGCCCAGTCGATATTCAACCGCTTCCCGTCCTTCGCGAACTCGCCATCGACGCAGGCCTCGTCGCCGCCGGTGCACTCGTCGTTGGAGGCCTCACCTACTTCGTCCTCCCACTCATCGAACGTCTCTTCAGCGTCACCACCGGCATGACGCTCAGCGAACTGCGCGACCCCAAGCAGCCGCTGCTTCGCGAACTCCAGCTCCGCGCTCCAGGCACCTACACCCACTCGCTCAACGTCGCAACCATCGCCGAGGCCGCCGCCGAAGCCATCGGCGCCGATTCGCTGCTCGCCTACGTCGGCTGCCTCTATCACGACGTGGGCAAAATGAACAAGCCCGAGTACTTCGTCGAAAATCAAGCCATGGGCGTCAACAAACACGACAAGCTCAGCCCCGCCATGAGCCTGCTGCTGGTCGTCGGTCACGTCAAAGACGGCGTCGAACTCGCCCGCGAATTCAACTTGCCCGGCAAACTCGTCCACTTCATCGAAGCCCACCACGGCACCACGCTCGTCGAGTACTTCTACCACCGCGCCAAACGCCAAGCCCTCGAAGCCCTCGCCCGCGAAGACGACGAACCAGGCGAAACACTCATGCCCGACGAGTTCGCCTATCGCTACCCAGGCCCCAAGCCGCGCATCAAGGAAGTCGCGATTCTTATGATCGCCGACGCGTGCGAAAGCGCCTGCCGCACCATGAGCGAACCCAGCCCCGCAAAAATCGAAACCCTCGTTAGTGATATCGCAAACAAGCGCCTCCACGATGGCCAATTCGACGACTGCGAACTCACGCTCAAAGAGCTCCACGCCATCGTGCAAAGCGTTTCGCGCACCATCACCAGCATGTACCACGGCCGCGTGCCCTATCCCACCGGCCGCCGCGAAGATGTCCGCCAATCCAGCACCAGCGAGCCTAAACCCGTGCAAGTTGCTCGCTAATCGAAGCAAGGTCCGCACATACGCACTCGCGACGGTCGCATAACCCAGACCGCTCACCGGTTGGTATGGTCCACCACTCCGCGATTCCCGATGCTACTTCTACGGAAAGAGGGAGGGCAATCTCTGCGCGCGCGCGGCTTCAGCCTGATCGAACTCGTCTTCGTCGTGATTGTCATCGCAATCATCGTCGCTGTCGCCGCGCCAAGACTCTCGAATGCCGCCCAGCGCTCTCGCAACACGTCGGTACTCGCAACCTTTGGAACAATCGAAAACGCCGCCGAGATGTATCGCGCTGTGAATGGCAATCTGCCGCACGACTACGGGCCCGGCTCGACCCACGCCGCCTTCGCGTCTTACGTTGACACGTCAATCTTTCTGAAGCCAACTCTCCTTGGCGGGCAGTGGGATTGGAACAACGTCGTCAACTCGTCCGGCGCACCAGTATCCTTCTGGACCACACACGGGCCCAACGTCTCCATCAATTTAAATCCCTCCCCAATCGCTCGATGGACCGCCTTCGACCGCTTCGCCGACGACGGCTCGCTTACAACAGGCAAGTTCACGCGAGTGACCACGCACCTGATCCGCAAAGTACCGCGCGACTAACGCCGCTGTTCAAACGTAATGCTCCGCCAGCACATTCATCCAGTCCTGCGTTCCCTTCACCGCGATAAATCGCCTTCGCACATCCTCGCCGCGCGGGTGGTGCATTGCAAAGCGAATGCCGAACTTCCGCATCATCATCGCGGTTGCAATTTCCGGCTGCCGGAATCGCCGCGTACACGCGAGTGATAATTCAAAGTGCTGCTTGAGCACCTCGCGCTGCTCGGCAATCGTCGGCTGCGTGGGCGCATTGCCCGCCATCATCTCGCGCGCTTGCCGAAATATCCACGGATTGCCAATGCACCCGCGCGCCACGCTCACGCCGCTGACGCCCGCATACGCGATCATGCGAAAAATATCATCCACGCCCCACACATCGCCGCTGCCCAGGAACAACTTGTCCGGATGCCGCTCGCGCAGGTCTTTCAAAAACGTCCACCGTGAAGGGCCGATGTACTTCTGTTCCACCGTGCGCGCATGCACGGTCGTCCACGCGTATCCAATCGCGTAGCAGGCCTCAAAAATGCGATAGAAATTCTCCACCATCTCGGGCGTGTCATCAAAACTGCGCCGCAACTTCACCGTGCAAGGAACTCCGGCCGGCACCGCTTCGCGCACAGCTTCGAGCAATCGCACCGCACCCTTCGGGTCCGTCAACCAATGCCCGCCGCGCGACTTTTTCTCGATCTTCTTCACCGGACACGCGAGGTTGACGTCGATGCACTGGAAGGCGAGTGACGAAGTGACGGAGTGACGAAGTGACGAAGTTTCCGACGCGGACGCGTCAACAAATGCGTCGTCACCAAACGTGTGATCCAACGGATCACATGAGTCGCGCGAATCATCAAGACCTTCTGTTGGATCAAACTCCCCAATCACCTCGCCCCCGGGCGCACGAAGTATTTGCTTTGTCTTCCCTTCGTCACGATGTAACTTCGTCACTTCGTCACCCTGATACGCCAACATCCTGTATTCGCGATCGCTGCGCTTGCGTTGCTCCATCGCTTTGATCGCCGCCGCCGCCATCTCGGCGGGCTCGCTGCCCATGATCTGGCAGGTCAGCGGGTGGTCTTCGTTGCCGCCGGGAATGTTGTCGTGCAGTTCGCCCAGGTCTGCCTTGTCAAAGCCGCGTCCGCCGGCGAGCAGCGTGCGATCAAGCAGCGCTTCGGTCACGCACATGGGACAACCGTGCCGCCTTGCGATGATGCGCATGCCCGCATCGCTGTAGCCGGCGAGTCCGGCTTGAAAGAACGGCGCATCAAAGCCCGGCATGAGTTGCAACAAGCGCGGATCAACGCACGCGCGCGGATTCAAGCCGCCGCCGGGCCACGCCCAAGAGCCATCACCGATAGCGCGGGCGACCTCGCGGGTATTGATACCGCCACTACCCGGGGCAATTGCCGGGGTGGGCGGCGTTGCATTTTTACTGGCTGTTTCGCAGGACACACCACATCGTATGGGTGCAGCATGACTTGCCACTTTCGTACTGACAACTCGCAAATTGCCATGGTCAGTATCGCACCTGTCGGTATGCACATACGCGAGAGGTTCACACCGATCGGGGAAAGTTGCATGTTGAGCAAAACCAAATCGTTCTTCCCGCTCGCACTTGTTGCTGGTAGTGCGATCACCGCGCCGGCGCTTGCACAAGCGCTGCATGTCATCGGGCACACGCCCGGTCGGCACGCGCCCAGCGTTGATCGCAACTCGACGATCAGCATCAGGTTTGACGGACAAGTCAATGCCGCGTCGATCACGCCGGCTGCGCCATTCAAAGCTGGCGAAGTGGCGATGGTGTCGCTGTCGCGCAACATCGCGGCGTGTGACTCGATTGATTTCAATCAGAACGGCGTCTTTCCGGAAGACCAAGATGGCATCGACTTCTTCAACGTGCTGGCGGACGGTGCTTGCGCGTGAAGGCAGTGACGGAGTAGCAGCGTGACGAGTTGGGTGACACAGTGACGAAGAGGGAGCCCCTGCGGGTTGCGCGGGCTCTTTTGTTGGTGCAGATTGTGTTGCGCGGGCTTGCGCGGATGCTTGCTCGATGGTTTGCTGGATGGCTTGGGCAATGTGGGGTTGGCGCGACCACCAGTCGAGTTGTTGGTAGGTGATGTAGCGTTCGTAGGCGGTTTGTGAACGGTCGAAGTTGTGGCGCGCGAGTGTTGTGATGAGATCGCGGTCGTAGTCTGTCAGCGTTTGCATGTCTCTCCCCTTTGCGCTTTCGCGATGTACCTGTGTGAGCCGTGTGACCCGTATGACCCGTGTGACCCCACAAGGCCAGTTGTCATGCGTGTTGTACACGAATGGGTTTCGTAGTTCAAGGGGCTTTGGGCACAGTGACTGCGGATGGGCGCACGCGGCCGGTAAGTAGAGTGAAGATTTTTGAGTTGGGCGGAAGGCAGCAAGGCATCTGGCATCAAGGCATGAGCAAAGAGAAATCGGAAATATGTTGCCCGGTGGGGCGTTGTGCTGGCATGAACCAGATTGCACTGATTGTGGCGATGGGCGGCGTGGCGGCGGGGAGCATGGGCCAAACCTGCGATTTTTCGTCAGTGACGGCGTTGTGCAACGGCGCGTTGGCAGGTCAGAATGTCACGACGGCGGTGCCGGGGTTTGATTTTCTGATCATGCACCGCGGCGTTGTGGTGTATCACCAGAGCTTTGGCAACTGGTCGCTGAATCGTGTGGCGAATGCGGACAGCTCGACCAAGACGCTGTCGGGTGCGCTGGTGATGTCGGCGATTGAAAACAGCGTGACGCCCATCAGTCTTGATTCGCGCATCAGTCAGTTCATTCCTGAGTTTGTCGGCGCGAAGACGAACATCACGATGCGGCAGGCGTTCTCGCACACGGCGGGGACGCGCGAGTCGGCGGCGGTGAGCAGTCAGACGCTCACGCTGCGGCAGACGGCAACAGACATCGGCGATGATGTGCAGATTTTTGTGCCGGGTGATGGGTTTGCGCAGCCGGGCGAGTATTTTTCGTATGGTGGAACGAGCATGCACGCAGCGGGGGCGGCGGTGGAAGTTGCGACGGGCGTGCCTTGGAACACGCTGTTTTCGCAGCGATTTACGGCGGCGAATCGATTGAACATGCCAAACACGCGGTTTGTGCTGACGACGCCAACGAATCCGCGCATCGCAGGCGGGTGCGAAAGCACGGCGAGTGAATTTGGACGATTCATGGAGATGCTGCGGCGCGGCGGGGTGTTTGATGGGCGGCGCTATTTGAGCAAGCAGAGTGTTGAGACGATGTTCTCGCGGCAGTCGCCGGTTGGTGTGACGCTGCTGAGTTCGCCGGTACAGATTTCGCCAGACCCGACTGATTACGGCGTGGGCGTGTGGCTGATCTCTCGTGATGAGACGGGGCAACTGCGGACGGGGCTGGCTGCCGGAGCGCGCGGGTTTGCGTCATGGATTGATTTTGAAGATCAGCTTGTGTGCGTGTTCGCGACTGATGTTTCGGCGAGCGGGAACTTGCAGCAGTTGTATGTGCTCTTGGGGCAAGCGGCTCAAGATGCGATTCGGGTATGTCGGCCTTGTGATGGGATTGATTTCAATCGCGACGGTGTTTTTCCGGATGATCGTGATGTGGTTGATTTCTTTGATGTGCTGGCGGGCGGAGATTGTCCGCATGTGGTTTTCTGCGACATCGATTTCAACAACAACGGCGTGTATCCCGAGGATCAGGATGTGATTGATTTCTTCAATGTGCTGGCGGGCGGCGAGTGTCCGTGAGTGTGTCCAACTTGTGCTTGCATGAACCGGCGAGGATCACTCGCCGGTTTTTTGTTACGAGGTCCGGCTGCAGCAAATTGACCGACGCTTGCGCATCGATACGTGGTTTGGTAGGGTGTGATTTTTGAGAGATATTGGGGTCCACAGGCTTTCTCTGTAGACAGCGGCGTGGGAATCTGTAAACTGCTCGATAGAAATTGTGGGAAGTTCAAAGGACACTCATGCACAAGATCATTTCGCGGACACTTTCGATAGCTTTGGTGGCGGGTTGTGCTCTCGGCGCGGCTGGCGCGGCGAGTGGGCAGGTTTGGCTGCGAAGCTCGCCTGGCACGCTGACGACGATTGGCGAAGGGGATGTGGGCGTGAAGCTCGCGGAATTGCGTGGCGAGAGGGACGTGCGCATCGCGGTGCAGCTTGATGTGCGGGCGGATGATGCGACGCGGGAGATTTTGGCGGCGGGCGGAATGACGTTGCTGTCGCCACTGGGGAACGATGCGTTCTTTGCGAAGCTGGACGCGAAGGCGGATGTTGCGATGCTGGCGCAGAGCAAGTTGCTGCGAGGCGTGAGTGCTGTTGATGCGACCTGGAAGATTGATCGCAAGTTGCTGGGCGATATATATAGCTTGTATGGCGTGACTGATGCGGTGCTGACGCGCGATGCGGACCCGGTGACGCCCGTGATGGTGATGCTGCACGCTGATTTGAAAGCGGATGCGGCGGCAGCGGCGGTGCTGAAGCCTTTTGTGGAGCGCGTGCGCGGATCGCTGGAGAGCATTCCGGTAATTGTCGCGGAGATGCGGCAGAGCCAGATTGCGGCGCTGGCGCGCGAGGATGTGGTGCAGTGGATTGCGCCCGCGCTGCCTGAGATGACGGGAACGAACGCGGAGAATCGCACGCTGACGCAGGCGGCGCAGTTGCAAGCTGCGCCGTATGGATTGACTGGTGCGGGCGTGAGTGTATTGGTGTTTGATAGTGGCAACGCCATGACCACGCATGTGGATTTTCAGGGGCGCATGACGATTATTGACGCGGCGGACGCCGACACAGTGCAGGGACACAGCACCCACTGTGCGGGCACGGTGGGCGGAGCTGGGGTTGCGAATGCGACGCATCGCGGCATGGCGCCGGGCGTCACGTTGCTGTCGGGCGGGTTGGGCACGCTGACGACGAGTGGCTGGTTGTATACGAATCCGCTGGATATTGAGGCGAACTACACGACGGCGGTGAATCAGGGCGCGGATTTAGCGACCAACTCGATTGGGACCAACGTCTCGTTCAATGGGTTTTCGTGTGCGTGGATGGGTGATTACAACGTCACGGATATTTTGATTGACAACATCGTGCGCGGCGCGCTGCCAGCAACGGGACAACAGCCGTTTCGCGTGACGTGGGCTGCGGGCAATGAGCGTGGCAGCACGGCGTGCAGCACGGGGTTTCGCAGCACTGCTCCGCCGAGCAACAACAAGAATGCGATGGTGATTGGCGCGGTGGATAGCGTGACGCAGGCGATGACGAACTTTTCGAGTTGGGGACCGACGGATGATGGGCGGATGAAGCCGGACTTTGCGACTGGTGGATGCCAGGTGGGCGGTGATGGTGGCGTGACGAGCACGACTTTCAGCACGACCAACAACACTTCATATGCGTCCTTGTGCGGCACGAGCATGGCAACGCCCACGGTTGCTGGCGTGTGTGCGCTCATCATGCAAGACTGCCGCGCGCAGTTTCCGTCGCTGGGTGACCCGCGCAACAGCACGCTCAAGGCGTTGCTGGCGCAGACGGCGGTGGATTTGGGCAATCCGGGGCCTGATTACCAGTTTGGATATGGCTCTATTCGTGCGAAAGACGCGGTTGATTTGATGCGGTCGCTTCAGTTTACGGAAACGCCCGTGGTGCAAGGCGGCGTGCAGACGCGAACGGTGACGGTGCCTGCGGGCGCGCCGTCGCTGAAGATAACGATGGCGTGGGATGATGCGCCGGGGACGCCCAATGTGATTCCTTCACTGGTCAATGACGTTGATCTGGAGATGATTGGGCCGACAGGTGTTGTGTACTTGCCTTGGACGCTGGACCCGGCGAACCCGGCGAACAGCGCGACGCAGGCTTCGGCGAATCGGCGCGACAACATGGAGCAGATTTTTGTTGCGAACCCGCCGGCGGGTGTTTACACACTGCGGGTTGTCGGGTTCAATGTGCCGACGGGGCCGCAGACGGTGAGTTTGGTGAGTTCGCATCCGTTTTCGACGGCGAGCGGCGGTTCGTTTGTTGTGTTGAGCACGCCCACGCTTGCGCCGTCGCCTGTGCTGGCGGCGACGCCTCAAACAGTGAGTGTGCGGGCGATTGTGGGCGCGGATCAAATTGCTGCTGGGTCTGCACGGTTGTGGTATGCGGCGAATGCGGGCACGGCGTATCAGAGTGTTGCGCTGACGCAGGCTGGCGAGATTTGGAGTGGGCAGTTGCCGGGATTTGCTTGCGGAAATCAGCCGCGGTATTACTTTGAGATTGCAGGTGTGACGTCGGGGTTGGTGAAGCTGCCTGCGGGCGGGGCGAGTGCGCCGTACACGTTTGACATTGGCGGTCGGCAGGATTTGTTCAGCGATACGCTGCAAACCAACCAAGGATGGTCCGTCACGAACACGCCCATCGTTGCAGGAACTGCCACGACGGGCGCGTGGGAACTCGCCGACCCGGAAGCCACGAGTGCGAACTCGTTGGTAGTGCAGCCGGGCGACGATCGCACTTCCGGCAGCGGGACGTTGTGCTGGGTGACGGGTGCGGCAGCGGGCGCTTCTGCGGGCTCGTTTGATATTGATAACTTGACGACGACGCTGACAAGCCCGGCATACAACGGGACGGCTTTTGGCAATCCGATGTTGTCTTTCTGGCGATGGTTCAACAACAGCGGCAACACCGCACGCGACGACACCATGATCATTCAGTTGTCCAACGACAACGGCGGCGCGTGGCAGACTGTGCAGACCGTTGGCCCCGGCGGCAGCGAAGTCCAGGGCGGATGGGTGCAGACCAATTTGCGCCTGCGTGATTTCTTCGCGGTGCCTTCGGCGAATGTGCGCTTCCGCGTGACGGTTGCGGACACCGGTGCGGCCAGTGTTGTTGAGGCGCTGGTGGACGATGTCACGATTTCGGATGTGACGTGTGTGATTGTGGGTTGCAACGACGTTGATTTCAACAACAACGGGGTCTTCCCGGAAGATCAGGACGTGACGGATTTCTTTGGCGTGCTCGCCGGTGCGACGTGCGGGGCGTGTGATGACATTGACTTCAACAACAATGGCGTGTTTCCTGAGGATCAGGATGTGGTTGACTTCTTCAATGTGTTGGCGGGTGGGAATTGTCCGTAGGAAGAAGTGCCGGAGTGCCGAAGGGACGGAGTAACGGAATTTGAAGGATCGTCCTGCGCCCGCCTGTGCGGGCGTTTTTATTGGGCGTTTTGTAACTTTTTGCGGGGGTTGACGGGTCTGGTAATGTATTGTCCTCGCGGGTCTGCCTTTCCCCTCTTGAGGTTCACCATGAGCAATCACATGTCTGTCACGTTCTGTCTGTTGTTGTCCGTTTGCGCGGGGAGCGCGCAGGCGCAGTGGATTGCTGACGCAACTGTCAATACCCCGGTTGCTGTGGCAACAGGCGATCAGACTTCGCCCGTGATGCGGCCATCGCTGGACGGCGGGGTGTGGATTGCGTATGCCGACAACGCTTTGGGGGGCAGCGGCTACAAGCATGTTGTGCAGCGGCTGACGGCGACGGGGTTCAGTGCGCTGGGCGCGGGCACGATCATGAGCCCGTCTCGCACGAACTCGGGTGTGTTTACGTATGACATGCGTGCGGACAACGTTGGCGGCGCAGTGGTGGCGTTTGACAACAACGGCGTGTTTGCGCAGCGCGTGGACGCGAACGGCAATGTGCTGTGGCCTGTGGGCGGCGTGCAGGTGACGAATAACACCACGAGCCTTGGGCCGCGGGTGGCTGCGCTGGCGGATGGTTCGTATGTGGTGGCGTGGAATGCCACGGGCTTGGTGACGATGCAACGCATCACGTCGAGCGGAGCATTGGGAACGAGCTTTACGATCAGCAATGGCGGGAACTATCTGGCGATCAGTGATTTGTTGCCTGGCGCTTCGGGTGGTGAAGTGATTGCGTTGTGGGTGGTGGGCGAGACGACGAGTGCCTCGACATCTCGCAAAGGTTTGCGTTTGCAGAAGTGGAATGGCGCGAATGTGGCGCAGTGGAATGGTGGTGCGCCGGTTGCGATTTATACGTCGCAGGCTTCGCCTTCCAAGAGCATTCAGAACGGGTATTTCCCGGCGATGATTTCAAACGGCAACGGCGGCGCGATCGTGGCGTGGTATGACAACGGCGCGGCGCGGAATGCGTGGCTGCAAGCGGTGAGCAGCAGCGGCCAACTGCGATTTGCGGCGGAAGGATTGGCGATGAGCACGACGCCATCGACGACAGAGCTGCGGCTGAGTGCGTCGGTGGCGTATGACCAACCAAGCGATTCGTTTGTGGTGTCGTATGTGCGCAGCAATACGAATCAGAGCATGTGGAGCGTGAACGCGCAGCGAGTCAGCAGCGAAGGGCTGTTGTTGTGGGGTGGCGGGTCGGGACAGGCGTTTACTCCGATGGCCGCTTCACAGCCTTCGTTTGTGACCAGCAGCGAAGCGCCTGGACCTGACACTGTGATTTCGTGGTTGCAGGCGGGAGCATCGCAAAGCACTCAGGTTTTTTCGCTGCGAGCCAACGCGCTGGGCGAGACGGTGTGGCTGCCTTCGCCCAGTGGTGTTGGAATCAGCGGCACGCCGAAAGGGCGGCTGGCGGTGGCGAACACGGCGGGCAGTAGCATGCTGATTGCGAGCTGGGTGGACGGCACATTTGGTGTGGCGGACATCAAGGCGCAGAACATCTTGCCGACAGGTCGCCTTGGACCTGGTTGTGACGCTATTGACTTCAATGAGAACGGCGTGTTTCCGGAAGATCAGGATGTGGTGGATTTCTTCAACGTGCTCGCGGGCAGCGTGTGCTTTGCGTGCGGCGACATCGACTTCAACAACAACGGCGTCTATCCGGAAGATCAAGACGTGATTGACTTCTTTGCGGTCTTGGCGGGGGGTGACTGCTGAGAAGCGAGATGATGCGGCTCCGAGAACCTGCGGGTGGCTGGTTGCTGTGGTATGGGCGGGCGTTGTCGCACACGGTTATGGGTTGCTGTTGCGGTTTTTGACACGGATTTGTGGTGTTGCTTAAATAGGTTGTGTCACGGCGTAAAACGTGTGTTGCTGGGATAGCGCATACGTTGCGAATCCCAAGGGTGGAGGCACGTATGCGCGTGGTTTTGAGTGTTGTTGGAGCAGCGATGGCGACGACTACAGCACTGGGGCAATGTGCGCCCGCAGTGGTGTATACGAATTACAACTCGCTGCCGAGCAGTATTGTGCCGGGCACGGCACCGGGGGCACGATTTGTGGGAGGCGCGGCGCCGGGGATTGCGTTTCAGCATGTCGCGGTGAGTCCGAACGGTGCGTACTGGGCGCTGCGAGGAGCAGCGACGACGACGACGGGACACGTGGTGGTTCGGGGGACGGCGCGCACGCGTGAGGGGGCGCAGCTTGTGGCACGGCGGACGGTGACGCAGGTGCTTGGCGTGCGAACATGTGACACGATTGCCGAGATTGTGGATGTTGCAAACAACGGAAGCGTTGCGTTTACCGGCGACTTGTCGGGGTCGATCACCGATGATTCGTTTTCAGCAGTGTGGAACAACGGGTTGACATTTTTCGCGCGTGAAGGGTTGCCGGTGCCTTCACTCAACTTTGGATTTGGAACACAGAACGCCAACCCGACGATTTTGGAGAATGGTCAGATTCGGCATGTGAGTACGGCGTTGGTCGGGAGCAACACGCAAGCGGCACTGGTGTCGCTGAGTTCAGCGACGACGGGCAGTGTGCTGGCGTTGACAGGGGTGACTGTGCCCAGCGGGCAGTTGGTTGCGCCGGCGCAGACTTTGTTTACGCTGGGAGTTGCGCGGCCTGCTGTAAGTTCGGATGGTGTGGATATGTTGACTGGGAGCGTGCTGAGCGGGCCCGGCAGCAGCGATGCAGTCTTGCTGTACAACAACCAGGTTTTAGCGCAGGAAGGGGCGGTGATTGCAGGAAGCGGCGTGAGTGCTGCGTTCGCGCAGTTGTCGTCGGGGAACACGCCGCTCTCTTGCTCGCCTACCGGTGGCCATTGCATGGCGCGGGTAACGTTTGTGAATGCGACGGATGCGGTGATGCGGATTGAGGCGGGGGCAGTGATGGGGATGTATGCCAAGCGCGGAGATGAGATAACGCCTGGGGCGGGCGAGCGGTATTCGCAGACGGAGACGACTGAGACGTTTTTGGCGTCGGCGGTTGCGAGCAATGGGGATTATGTGATTGTGGGATACACGGACGCGGCGGAGCAACTGCGCGACACGGTGCTGGTGTTCAACGGGAGTACGGTGCTGCTGCGTGAGGGGGCAGAGTTTGATTTGAATGAGGACGGGGTGTTGAACGACAACGCGTTTGTGGGTGCATTTTCGCGCGATGGGTTGGCGCTGTCGGATACGGGGGATGTGTACGTGGTGGTGTCGGTGCGGGGCGCGGCGGCGAATGTGACGGGGACGGCCCTGCTGACGCTGCGGACACCGGCATGCAACGACTTGGATTTCAACAACAACGGGGTCTTTCCGGAAGACGCGGATGTGGTTGATTTCTTTGATGTGCTGGCGGGCGGTGTGTGCGAAGCTTGCGACACGATTGACTTCAACAACGACTGTGTTTTCCCCAGTGATTTGGACGTGATTGCTTTCTTTAACGTGTTGGCGGGGGGCAGTTGCACGCCGTAGAATTGAGCGAGTCTCGATTTCTCGCACCTACCCCCGGACACTGCCCGGTACGAAAGCAACCTCATGCCTCACGTTATTGCGGAACCCTGCATCGGTACCAAGGACACCAGCTGCGTCAACGTCTGCCCGGTGGACTGCATTCACCCGACGAAAAACGAAGCTGACTTTGCGACGGCGAAGCAGTTATACATCGATCCTGACACGTGCATTGACTGCGCGTTGTGCGTGGATGAGTGCCCGGTGAAGGCGATTTATCAGCAGGAAGATGTGCCTGCGGAGTGGAACAACTACATTCAGATCAATCTGGATTACTTCAAGAACAAGGGCTGAGTGAGGGGTTCAACAGGCGGCTAAGCAGAGGCGTTGAGGGTCGGCTGCGGCCGTGTGTTATGAGAAATTGGCGAACGCTCCCGTTGGGGAGCGTTTTTTCGTTGGAAATTCGTGTCGCAACGCTGGTGGCATCCTCGCTTTACCTCGCGGCGACGTGTGGCGAAGTCGTTTTCAGGAGTGTTTGACGATGAATCTGCGATCCATGATTTGGGCGTTGGCGGCGTTGGCGGGTAGTGTTGGGCTTGCGACGGCGCAGCATGCCGCTGTGCAGCTTGAGGCGGCGCGCTCGCCCATCGTGAGTGAGGACGGGCCGGTGGTTGAGGCGGTGACGCAGCCGGGGACGTATCAGCGCGATAACGGCTCGTTGACGTCGGCTTGGGGTGCAGGGAACAACGAAATCATCGGAATTCAGCCGTTTACAGCGGCGGGTGGATCGGATGTCATCACGTCAATTTCGACGAAGTGGTGGAGCGACATGTCCATTGGCCAACCCGCGAAGATTGCGGTGTGGCAGGATGTGGGAACTGGTATTGGCGGCGCCCAATTGCTGCACGTGCAGAATGTGACGGTTTTGGCGGTGGGTGATACGTTCAACACGTACCAACTCTCTACGCCGGTCTCGGTTTCGGGTACGTTTTATATCGGGTTTTCGATCATTACCGGCGCGGGGCTGTTTGGGCTGGGCTATCAAGACGCAGCGAGTGTGCCCGCGGGCGTGAGCTACTTCTTGCAGGGCACTCCGGCGGCGAATTTTACGAACTTGAACGCGAATTTTGTGGCGGATGTGGGGTTGTCTTCACCTGGGTACTTCACACTGCGAGCGACCAGCGCGAGCACGGGGTTTACGTATCAGGGCAAGCTGGACAACGGCGGCACGCCGGCGACTGGCAGCTATGACATGCGGTTTCAGTTGACCAATGGTTTAGGGGGCGCAGCGATCGCAAGCGAGTACAACGTGTTGAGCGTACCGGTGACGCAGGGGGTGTTCACGGTTCGTATTCCGATTGACCCCACCACGATTTATAACAGCACGATTGATCCGTACTTGCAGATTTCGGTGCGGCCTGCGGGGATTGGTTCGTACGTGACACTGTCGCCTGCGCAGCGGATTTCGCAGGTGCCCACGGCGATGGCGGCGCACATTGCGGAGCAAGCTCGCAGCCTGGCGAATTTTTCACGGGCTGGCGCGCCTTTCCTGGTTGATGCGGGCGATTGGGGTTTGGGCAGCAACGCATATGCGCCGGGCTCGGGGATCATTTTGAATTCGTCGGCGAGTAGTTACTTGAACCTGCTTGCGCCGAACAACGCCGAGACGGGCGTGCTGTTTGGCAAGCCTGCGGGCGGCGCGGCGAACGCGGGGATTGTTCACAACAACACGGGAACGCTTGATGGGTTGCAGTTCCGCACGGGCGGCAACAACACGCGGATGATTTTGAACGCGGCTGGACGCATGGGCGTTGGCAATACCGATCCGCAGGAACTGGTGGACGTCAGCGGACGGTTGCAAGTGCGTGGCGCAACGGCGGGTGAGACGGCTGGGGTGTGGCTGGCTTCGCCAGTTGCGTCGCCAACGAAGCGGGCGTTTGTCGGGATGTTTGATAATGACAATGTGGGTTTGTTTGGGCCTACGGCGGGTTGGGGCCTGACCATGAACACGTCGACGGGGTATGTGGGCATTGGTCGGCAAAGCCCGGTTGGTTCAAGTCGATTTGACGTGGCGAATCCGCTTGCGACCAACGGTTCTTTCGCCGGGATGTATGTCGTGAGTGGTGCGGGTGGGTTGCCGTTTTATGGATATTCGGTCAATGGTGGGATCACGGCGTTTACGTATGTGAATCCGACGAGCAATACGTGGCGGCTGAACTATGGTGGCGAGAACTTTGTGGTCAGCAACACGGGTTTGGTTGGCATTGGCACTGGTTCGCCCTCGGCGAGTGGGTACCGGTTGGAACTACCGAACACGGCGGGACCGGCTGGGCAAGGCCGGGCGAATGCGTGGGTGACGTATTCGAGCCGGGAGCTGAAGGAGAATGTTGCGACGCTGACGGATCCGGTTGGGATGATTCGCAAGCTGCGTGGCGTGTCGTTTGACTGGAAGAGTGCGATGGCGGATGGAACGCACAAGCACGACATCGGGTTCATCGCGGAAGAAGTTGGTGCGGTGTTGCCTGAGCTGGTGACGCGCACGGGCGATGGCAAGGCGACGGGATTGGATTATGGTCGCGTGGTGCCTGTGACTGTGGAAGCAATCAAGCAGCAGCAGACGCGGCTGGAGGCCCTCGAAGCGGAGAACGCGGAACTCAAGGCGCGGCTGGAGCGCTTGGAGAAGGCGCTGCAGCGGTAAGGTTTTGATGAAAGCGTGTAACGATGGACAAACACCTGCGGCGACGCGGGTGATTGTCGTTTTGCGATTTTGTATGAGTGAATGTGTAGCGCGTGTCGGGGTGCTCGCGACGGTTTTGCGTCTTCATGAATTGCGACCTCTCAGCGATGCGCGGGCGACAGTGATGGATGTGAAATCGTTGGCATTTGTAGACACGACTGAGTATGTGAAGACGCACTGTGGCGTGGAACATTCGCGGCGCTACTGGCGCTTGAACGAGGAAGTGGAAGCGATGCGGAAGCAGAAGTAAATCGAGTTCTAGTCACACACGCACACTTGATGTGCACGAAGCCCGGCGACACACACGCCGGGCTTTGTTTTTTTGTTGTCTCGCACGGGCTGAAAGCCCGTGCCACTGGTGGGGTCCTTTTCAGCGCGTGGTGACGCGCCAGGCGTCCATGAGTTGGCGGGTAATTTGGCCCGGCACGGCGTCGGCGATCATGCGTTGCTCGACGCGGGTGATGGGCAAGACGCCCCAACTGCTGTTGGTGAGGAAGACTTCGTCGGCGTTGAGTACATCGTCGATGGAGAGCATGCGGGTTTGCACGTCGACCATTTCTTCGTCGGCCCAGTCGAGGACCCACTTGCGCGTGACGCCTGGCAGCACGGGGCTGGGCAGGTATGCGCCTTGCATTTTTGCTTGGCCCAGCAGCGGGTCGTCGTCGTCGAAGTCGGTTTCGTTTTTGGCTTCTTCACCTTGGGCGATGGGCGTGAGCAGGACGTTGTCGCGCACGACGAAGACGTTGCTGACACAGCCGCCTGCGAGGTGATTGGTGACTTGGAAGACGAGGGCTTCGGCGGCACCTTTTTGGCCGGCGAGTTGCAATTCGCGCAGGCGCGGCCAGTAGTTGAGGGTTTTGTGGCCTTCGAACGGGTTGAGCGGATTGACGCGCATGTTGGCGATGGTGGCGAGGACGCCGCGTTCGAACATGGCGGCGGGGTATTCGGTCGCGGGTTGCGCGACGATGAGCAGCGTGGGTTGCTGTTCGATTTTTTGCTGGGCTTCGCTGGGTTTGCCCAGCATGTTGAGGTCGCCGCCTGAGAGCGTGAGACGCAAGCGGAACTTGTTTACTTGCGGCATGTCGTCGCTGGCTTTGGCGAATGTGCGTTCGCAGGCTTCGGCGAGGGCGTTTTTGTGCAGGGCGTCGGAGAGGCCCAGGGCGCGGGCACTGTCGGCGAGGCGCGAGAGATGTTCGTGCAAGTGGATGATGCGCACGCCGCGTGGGGAATCGTCTTTGGGGGCGCGGACGCCTGTCATGGTTTCGAAGAGGCCCACGGCGTGCTGGAAGCCGGCGTCGAAGGCACTGATGTGGGCTTCGTCGCGAGAGAGGAAGGAGCCGTTGAGGAAGACGGTGGCCATGGGGGGAAGGTAGGGGAACGGGGAACGGGGAACGGAGAGTGGGGAACGGGGAGCGAGGGAAAGAGCTGACTTATGCGGGGGTTTTTGGCTGGGTTGTTGCGGACATTTTTTCGATTGCGCGGTTGGCGATCATGCCGACGATGATGACGATGAGCACGGTGACTGCGATGCCCACGGCCCAGAGCCACTTGGGTGCGGCGGATTCGAGGTTGCTTTTGGAGAATGTGCTAAGGCCGGCGCCCAGCACCACCGCAACAGCCGTGCGCGGCAACATGCCGAGGAATGTGCCCAAGCCGAACTCGACGGCGGGAACTTTGACGGAGGCCATGAGGGTGTTGGTGAAGGCGAAGGGAGAGTTGGGTGGGAGTCGCAAGAGGGCGATCATGCCGGTGCTGCGCCAGAAGCTTTGGCGCCAGTTGTTGTCGCCTGCGCGGGCTTGTGTGCCGACGAGTGCATCGCGCACGGTGCGCCATTTTGGTTTCTTTTCGATGATGGCTTCGATGCGATCTCCGCTGAGTCGGCGGGCGAGGGCGTAGCCGATGAGGGCTCCGCCCACGAAGCCGATGAGGGCGGCGGGCAGGCCCCAGGCGACGCCGAATGCCCAGCCTCCCAGTGCGGCTTGTGCGTAGGTGGGCAAGAGGCTCAGGCCCGCGAAAACCGCGAAGGCGACGGCGTACACGATGACGGCGATGATGCCTTGGGATTTCATCCACGGGCCCAGGTTGGTTGCGCCCATGGCCCAGATGAGTACGAAGCCTGCAAGTGGCGGAAGCGTGATATTGAGGATGCCGAGGATGCCGGTTGGACCCAGACCTCGGAAGAATCGCCAGGATTGCACGAGGCGCTCGTGGCCGATTTCACGGACGATGGCGACAGCGAGAATGGCTGAGAAACCTGCGGCTAGGGCGAGGGCGAGCCAGCGGTACGTGGGATCAAGGACGACGAGGGAAACTTTGTCTTGCAGTTTTGCGGGCAGGCGGCTGTAGAAGAGTCCGCAGGCGAGCATGGCGGCGAGCGGGAGTGCGCCCATGAGAAAGAGGGAGTCGCCTGAAGCGGGCTTGGGGGTTGGGTTGGGCGCGGGTTCGGTCGGGGGTTCGGTCACGGGGGCAGCGTAGTGTGCCAACTTTGCGAATTGTGAGATTGTGTATTGTGCGCGGTGTTTGGTGTTGTAACCGACAATTCGTATGTGCGTCCAACAGGTTGGTGCACGACTACTATCTGCCGAACTGTTTGACAACTTCCCGCCAGGCCAACCGCCTCGCGGCTGAGGAGTTTCGCTGATGCTTCCCAAGCCACCGCCTCGCGACCTTTCACCCGGATTCCTGTTTTGTCCGCCTTACCGCATTTATGGCGAGTCCATCGCGGGTGAGGCGACGTGCATTCAGATTCCTGAACTCGACCTTGGCTTTGACATTGGCTCGTGCCCGCGGGCGATGCTGAGTAGCAAGTATCTGGCCATCAGCCACGGCCATATGGATCACATCGGCGCGCTGGCGTACTTCTGCAGTCAGCGGCGGTTTCAGGGCATGGGTAATGCCAAGATCGTGTGCGATCATCGCATTGCGCCGGCGATCAAGCGGATGATGGATGGGTACGTTGATCTTGAACGGCAGCGCACGCCTTATGACATTGTGCCGCTGATGGCGGATGAGCCGTTGGAAATCAAGAACAACATTTTCCTGCGGGGCTTTGAGACGGAGCACACGTGCCCGAGCTTTGGGTACACGGTGAGCGAGAAGCGGACGAAGCTGAAGCAGGAATATCTGGATTTGCCGCAGGACAAGTTGAAGGAACTCAAGGAACGCGGCACGGAGATCACGCGTTCGTTCGAGATTCCGCTGCTGGCGTACACGGGCGACACGATGCCTGGGCCGCACCTGGTGCGTGAGGATGTTCGCAAAGCGCAGATCATCATCGCCGAATGCACGTTTTTTGAGCCGGATCACAAGGAACGGGCGCGGGTGGGCATGCACATGCACTTGGATGACATCGCCGAGTGGCTGCGCGTGGTGGAGTGCCAGTACATGGTGCTCATTCACGTGAGTCGGCGAACGGACATGCAGTATGCTCGCAAGCGCGTGACGGAGATTGCTGGCGCGAAGCATGCTGATCGGGTTTTGTGCTTGATGGATTTCAAGGGCAACAAAGCGCGATATGAAAGCCAACTGATTGCGGCGGGCGAGCCGGTGCCGGGGAAGGATGGGCCTGCGGGTAGCGGGTCGGGATCATCGGGATCGTCTGCGCCGCGACCGGGTGGGCGGCCGCCTCGGCGTTGATGCTCAGCCGCGGTCACTTGTTTGCCGCGGGTGTCGCCAGCGAACGTATTTGCTCGACCAGCGACTGAAGCTGTTCATCGGTGCAGCTTGACATGACACATACTGCCCGAAGTCCATCTGCGGACTGTGGTGTACCTGAACGCATGATGAAATCTTCTGCAAACGCAGGAGTTGCCGTATCGACATAAACACTCACGATTGGAACGGGGAGTTGGCGAACTGTTTCCGGGATAACCAACCATTCGCGGACTGGTGAAGATCGCGAAGGCACTCGAGGTTGTGGCAGCACAAACAACTGCCGCTGAGCGAGTTTCCAGTCCCATCCTTCTGCTCGCGCGGACGCACTGAGCGGGCTGTTGCGAACTTCGCTGCGAGCGTCAGTCTCCGCCTGACGTTGCAGCCCGGTTGCTTCCCAGAGCGGGTAGATGAGCACACCTTTGGGCGATTGCGTCGGCGCGTAAATCGACGGCTTTACTTCAACGACCGTCCACAATGTTGGTGACAACTCAAAAACATCGAGCGTGCCAAGTGATGTAACGCCTAACTGGCGAAGCGCGGGCGAGAGGAAGTTCGTCTCGCCGAGCGCGCTTGATGCCAGCAGCGTCCAGTTGTTGTTCGTCAGAGGTGGGTACGACAAACCCTCATCGGTCAATCTCAGTCGCACGTCGGCCCATGTCGGCCACGGTTTTGCAAAAGCGAGATTCGAAGCTTCAGAAAACTCATGACGCGAGATGAGCGTTGCGCGAATGCTCAAGGACCGGGTCTCGAAGCCCTCTGGAGCCGAAGGAATGTCTGCCAAGATGTAGAGCGGTATTGGTTCTGATCGAGAAGCAAAGTCAGGAACGGAAGCTGGAAACTGACTCGTATCCTTCGCTTCCTTGTGGTCATAAAGTGGCCACTGTTTGCTGCCAACAGCTTCGATTGCTGCTCGCCAGCGTTGTTGGTCCACAGCTTTCGTCTCGGGTCGAAGCCCCTCGTAGCCGCGCATGAGCAGCACTCGATCAGCGAGGGATTGGGCGTTCGTAGACTCGATCTTGACCTGCTTGTGGTTGTTTTGAAGTGGAGTATCTTGCGGCACGGACGAGGGCGTGGTGTGAAGGCCGATCAAGATCGCAACGGCGCACGTGAACACAGTCATACTCCCTTTACTGATTTGCCGACGAAGAACTTTGTGGCCAAATGTAGTCGTTGGGGTCTTTGCCTGGGAACATGCGACGCCACCACTCAAGTACTTCCGGATCCTCGTACCAAGGCCGTACGTCATTCGGGTTGATGTAATCCGGCGGCAACTGCTTCCAAGTAATTTTGCCGGGACCGATGTCGTAGGGCTCTAACAGTTCACGAATGCCTGGTTCAAAGTCGGTTGGACTCCCCTCATTGATCGGGCCAACAACGCGACCCGTCTGCGGGTCGACGAGATAATATTTGCCATCAATCAAGATGGCGACGACCGCATGTCCAACGGGCGGCTTGCCCCAATAAACATACAAGATGAAATACTTGGCGTCGGGATATTCCGTCAAGTGCCGCTTGAGCCAAGCCGCCCAAGCGAGAGCGTAATCGT
Source organism: Phycisphaerae bacterium (assembly GCA_014192545.1). Taxonomy (GTDB): domain Bacteria; phylum Planctomycetota; class Phycisphaerae; order Phycisphaerales; family UBA1924; genus BJHL01. Next base: position 652,171 of record BJHL01000001.1, read on the forward strand.
CACAGTCAAATCCTGGATGACCGGGTGAAACACAGAAACCGTCGTTGGGTTTGTAGCCATCGTCGGGACCTCCCGGTGCGCAGGGCTTCTCACCATCTGGCCAGTAAGGCACGCTGTATGGTGGATTTCCAGCGGGGACGCCTTGGAAGTTCTCGCTTGATGGCGTCTGCGACCGGATGGCTTTGTGGACTCTGGGTTGAAAGAGTTGTGCTAGTCGAAGCTCGCTGTGCGACTGCAATTCCCAACGATTCCAAGTACTCGCCAGCCAAAGTGACCTGTATGGGCTCTACGAGTTCGTAGTTTGATCCGGCCTCGCCAGCCGTGGACACTGCGTTCAGATGCTCAATCGAAGCGGTTGCTTGTGCTGCGAACGGTGTCTTTAGCACTCCCGTGGTCGCGTAGAGTCTGAATGCCGCTTCCACATCAGGATCGTCGCGCCGGAGATCCGACAGCGTGTAATAGCTCGGCGACGATCCGTTGTAGTTTAGCCGACTGGCGTAAATCTTGTCGAACAGCAGCTCGGTGCCGTAGAATGGTGTCATAGTGCCTTGCGGCGCAGGGTTCGTGAAGCGAAACGCGGCAAATTCCGGCGTCATAATGCCGGTGTCTTGATACTCATAGAAAAGCGTGGCATACCGACGCGACTCCGTAATGTTGATCGGGTCTGTGTAATTCCAGCCCTGCGTTGTTTGGCCGGGGGTTTGAGCCAGAACCTGAGCACCAACGATCGACAATGCGAATAGCGAGCACAGCACACGGAAGCAGTTTTTCATGAATTACCTCCCTTTGGGTCTGTTGAATTTACAGATTTTGATTTCTTGTGTCAACGGGTAGTTGGCTTTTTTTTTCTAAACTTATCGAAGTCGTTTGGCACCCTTCCAACAGCTTGTTGACATTGCAGATATGGCGCTGTACGTTCCTTCCCTGCGACCTAGCGTCAGATGGCTGCAGCGTGTCTTGGGTACGGCCGGGATGTTTGGCTTTGCTTGGCTCGAGTTTGTGCTCTCGTCGGCGCATCGGACAAAGTAGCTTTCTTTCGCGCTCTGCGCGTCAATGGTGGTGTGGCTGTGCATGGTCGTGATCCAGAACTTGCGGGCAAGAAGCCCATTCGGCCTGCGGTGCCTGTGCGGCGCGCGGGTGATACTGATCCGTATCGCCAGACGTGGGCTGGCGTGATCGCGCATTTGCGCAAGCATTACAACGGCATGTGCCGGCAATGGTTTGATGAGCTTGAGCCGCTGGGGATTGCGGGCGGGGCAATCGAAGTGCGTTCGGCGACGGTGCTGCATCGCGATTACTTGCGCAAGACGTGTGCGGATGCGTTCAATGATGCGGCGCGCACGGTGAGTGGTCGGCTGCTGAGTGTGCGGTTTTTGGGGCCGGCGGATGATGCGGCGAGTTCGCATGAGTCGATGGCGGCGTTGGTGCCGCCGCCTGTGCCGGTTGCGGCGCCGGGACAGCCTGTCAAGCCGCGGGCGGTGGAGCGAACGGTTGAGGTGATTGCGCCCGAGCCCATGAAGCAGGTGGCGAAAGCTGAAGAGCCGGCGGTTGAGTATCCGCGGCCTGAGCGGACGATTCCGGCTGAGCCGTTGCCGCTGCGCAAGAGTGCGATCACGATTCATGACACGCCCAACAAGTACGAGACGCTGGTGGTCAACCCGGACTACTGCTTCGAGAACTTTGTGGTGGGACACAACAACCGACTGGCGCACGCGGCGGCGCAGGCGGTTTCGAGTAATCCGGGCCGGGCGTATAACCCGTTCTTCGTGTACGGCGGCGTAGGGCTGGGCAAAACGCACTTGCTGCAGGCGGTTTGTTTGCGCATTGTGGAAGCCAACCCGAATGCTGTGCTGTATTACACAAGCTGCGAGGCGTTTGTCACGCAGTTTTTGGACTGCGTGCAAAGCGGCGAGATGGCCCAGTTCCGGCATCGCTTCCGCGATGTTGATGTGCTGATCATCGATGACATTCACTTCTTGACCAAGCGCGATCGCAGTCAGGAAGAGTTCTTCCACACGTTCAACTCGCTCTTTCAGGTGCAGAAGCAGATCATTCTGAGTTCGGACGCCGCGCCGGAAGACATTCCGGATTTGGAAGAGCGATTGGTGAGCCGGTTCAAGTGGGGCCTGGTTGCGAAGATCGAGGCGCCTGACTACGAAACGCGGATTGAGATTCTCAAGACCAAGGCCCGGCTGCGCGGGTTGGCGATGCCTGATGATGTGGCGAAGTTTGTCGCTGAACGCATCGAGAGCAACATTCGCGAGCTTGAGGGGGCGATTGTCAAGATTCAGCTTTTGGCGAGCGTGAATCAGCAGCCGATTTCGATTGATATTGCCAAGCAAGCCATTGGCGAGCGCGTGGTGCAGCCTGCGGGTGAGCCGACGATTCAGGGCATCATCGGCGTGGTGACGGAGTTTTATGGCATTCGCCTGGCAGACCTGCAGAGCAAGCATCGCCAGCGGTCAATTGCGCTGCCGAGGCATGTGTGCATGTTTATGGCGCGGCGGTGCACGCGCTTGAGCTTGGAAGAAATCGGCGGGTTCTTTGGCGGGCGCGACCACACGACGGTGATGCATGCCGTGAAGACGGTGGAAGAGAAACTGCGGGAAGACTCCGAGTTCTCGGTGATTTTGGCGATGCTGGAAGAGAAGGCGCGGGCGCGGTGACCGCGTTACACGAACGGCTGTCATCCGGGTGGCTGCGCGTGTAAGTTCTCACCGTTTTAGGGCGCAATTCTTGACTGTCTCGCGACTTGCGCAATTGTCAGGGCGCGTGTGAGTAACCTGTGGAAGACTTGGCCCCCGCGCTCGGTGGTTGGCGCGGGTTTGGGGGTGGGTGGATCAAGGCGAAAACTTGCCGGGCAGATGCCGCACTAGGCCGCGCGCTAGCGCCAGCTAGGCGACAGGTTGTGGATATGCATGTGTGTTGCAACGTGTTTCAGGGAATGCGGTTGCGCGGGATATCCACCGATGTTTCCACAATGCGCCAGAGCTTACTACTACGACTACGAGTAAATATCTCTTAGAGGGGGAAAGGCAGGAAGGCAACAACCACTGCCGCGGCTTGGGGGTACATGGAGTTGCTTGTCGCAAATGTGGAAATGCCTTGTTTGTGTTGAGCGATGTTGGCTTTATAGGGTCAGGGTTGGCACGTTGGGCACCAGACGGTTGTTCGTTGGGCGATAGGTTTGGTGCGGAGCTCGGTTTTGCAAAGAGCACAGAGTTTCCCAGCTCTGCCGTAGACCTTGTGGTGGTTTTGGAAGCCGCCGGCTTTGCCGGTGGAGTCGGTGTAGGTGCCGTCGCTGAGCGTGCTGCCTCCCAGAGCGATGGCTGTAGAGAGGGTACCGGTAATGGCGTTGGCGAGGCTGGTCCACTGGGCGGGCTTGAGGTGGCTGCAGCGGGTGTGTGGCGCGACGCCCGCGCGGAAGAGGGATTCATCGGCGTAGATGTTGCCCACGCCGGCGATGATGCGCTGGTCGAGCAGGGCGGCTTTGATGGCGCGGTCGGAATTTTGCAGGCGGGTTTGGAGTTGATCGGCGGTGATGGTGAGGGCGTCGGGGCCTAGGTTGTGCCAGCGATACTGGAGCAGAGCGGCGTGGGTGGGGAAGGTCCAGATGCCGCCGAATCGGCGCGGGTCGCGGAAGAGCAGGGTGCCGGCGGGTTGGTTGTTGCGCGAGAGGGACCAGCGAAGGTGGATGTGGTCGGGTTGGTGGTGCTGCTGGCCTTCAGCGAGGGCGATGAGCATGCCGGTCATGCCCAGGTGGACGTTCATGACGCGATCGTCGTGGCTGATGATGGCCATTTGCTTGCCGATGCGGTCGATGCGGGTGATGGTGGCGGCGAGGAAGAGATCGCGCGGGGTAGCTTCGTGGAGTGAGCCTTGGGCATTTGCGCAGTCGCAGATGTCGCTGCGGAAGATGTCGACGCCTGCGACTGTCGCGCCGATGAGCGGGGCGAGGAGGGAGCGGCGCTGGGCTTCAACTTCGGGAAGTTCGGGCATAAAGACAGGTTCACCGCGGAGAACGCGGAGAGCGCGGAGGAAGACGGGAGAAAGGCATTTTCAACACAGAGAGCACAGAGAGCACAGAGGTGGGGTTGGGTTGTGATGGTACTGCGTGAGGTGGGTTGTGATGTGTGAGAGGGTTTGCATCGGTGCGCTTGCTGCGGCCTCGGTGTTCAATCCTGGTCCTTGCCTTTCTTTGTGCTCTTAGCGTCTTTGCGGTGCTGCTTTTCTCGTGTGCGCAGGTCGCGGAAGAAGTCTTTGAGCAGTGTGGCGCATTCGTCGCCTCGGACGCTCGCGATGGGTGGGACGCGGTGGTTGAGGCGGTGGTGGTCGAGTAGGTTGCCTAGTGAACCGGCGAAGCCGGCTTTGGCGTCCCAGGCGCCGAAGACCACGCGCTGCAGGCGGGCGTTGACGATTGCGCCCGCGCACATGGCACAGGGTTCGAGCGTGACGGCGAGGCCGCACTCGTGCAGGCGGAAGTCGCCGATGTGCTTGGCAGCGGTGCGAATCGCGAGCAGTTCGGCGTGGCCTGCTGGGTCGTTGTCGCGCTCGCGGGTGTTGCCTGATTCGCCCAGAATCTCGCCTGTACTGAGGCGATAGACGACGGCGCCGACGGGGACTTCACCTTGGGCCGCGCTGGCTCGCGCGAGTTCGAGGGCGCGTTGCATCATGCGATCATCGAGTGGTGAGGCTTGAGCGGGCGGGCTTGGCTTGGGCCAGCGGCCTGCGACGAGCATGACGAATGCGTCACGCATGCGGGCTCGCAGCATGGCGAGGCCGCCGGGCGGATGGGGTTGGAAGTCGCGCTCGAATCCGATCACGGGCGGTCGTCCTGGTCTTCGGTGGTTTCTGGTTGTTGGCGTGGTCGGCCTGAGACGCGGCTGGCGGGGAAGAGCCAGAGGAGGATGCCGCCTAGTTCGTAGAGGAGCAGAAGCGGAGCGAGCATGGAAAGCATGGAGACGACATCGCCTGGCATGAGCGCGGCGGCGAGCACGGCGTTGATGACGATGGCGTGGCGGCGGTATTTGTGCAGGAACGAGCGGTTGATGAGTCCGGCCCAGCCCAGCAGCAGAATGATGACGGGGGCTTGGAACGCAACAGCGAACGCGAGGATCAGCGTGAGCATCAGGCTGACGATGTTGCTGACGGAATATTGAGGCCGAACGCCAGCGGAAGCGAAGGCGGGCATGCCTAGCACGAGCGGCTGATCGTCGGCTCCTTTGATGCAGATGCGAAGTTGGCGGAGGGGCTCGTTGATCCACATTTCGCCTGGCTTTGGATCTTTGAGATCGCCTTGCAATGTGGGGAAGATGGGGATGGTTACGTCGGCGGGGCGATCGACTACGGGAACTTCTCTTATGCCCAGGTTGGCACCAAAGGCGATGAGGAATGAGAGAATCAGCGGGAGGACAACTTTGAAGAGGAAGTAGACGCCTGCGGTACTCAGGATTGTGGAGATAGGAATCAGCAGGTAGACGAATCGGCGTTCGTGCTTGTGCAAGCCCGGCGCGACAAAGAGCCAGAGTTGGTAGAGAATCCAAGGTGTGCCGAGGACGATGGCGGCGATCATGCTCACGCGGACATACGCGCTAAAGGTCTCGGTGGGATCGATGGTGGTGATCTCGCCTTGATTGGCTCTGGTCAAGATGTCGCGCGTCGGTTGCAGAATGAGATGGTCGAGCAGCCAGTCGCCTTTCCAGAGGCACACGATGAGGATGGGAATGAGTCCCATGATCGCGAAGATCATGCGGCGGCGCAGGTCGTCTAAGTGCTGGCCCAGGGTCATGACGACGGCGTCGGGCTGGATGCGGATGTTTGGATCGTGGTTGGTGGGCATAAGCGTCGCCTGGGCGGGCTTGGGGTTTGGGCGCAGAGTCGGACGGCGGTCGGGACATTCTTGCAGGGTGCGGCGACGGAAACGCATCGGCGGAGCATCTTGGTTGCAAGGAAAGCACTTTGCCGAAGATTGCTGGAGCAAACATGCTTGCGGCGAGCGGCGAAGGACGTGTAGTCATGAGTGCGACGGCCGGACAAGCCCGGGCAGCGCCCACGGAAGTTGAACAGACTTCGCCGGTGGTTGCGCGGATTGAGGGAGGCGGCATCGACGCGGCGTGGCTGGAATCGCAGTGGCGGCAATATCGGCGGTGGGTGGCGGCGATCTTGCTGGCGTACAAGCCGCGGTGGGCGGACTTGGATGATTTGTTGCAGGATGTGGCAATGGCGGTGGTGCGCAAGGGGCACGAGGTGCGCGATGAGGCGGCGTTCAAGCCATGGCTGCGCACGGTGGCGATCAACTGTGCGCTCATGGCGGCGCGCAAGGGGCAGAAGTGGGCGGCGAATACGTCGCTGGATGCGGGCGATGATGAGACGGGGGTGATTGCACGGATTGCGAGCGGCAGCGCGACGCCTGCGGCGGAGTATGAGCAACGCAAAGAGGGCGAGCGGTTAGTAGATTTGTGTGCGCAGATTCCGGATGGGTATCGCGAGCCGCTGATCATGAAGGCGGTAAGGGGAATGAGTTATCGCGAGATTGGGGAAGTGATGGATTTGCCGGAGACGACGGTGGAGACGCGGATAGCACGGGCGAGGAAGATGTTGCGGGAGTTGGCGGGGTGAGGGAGAGCGCGGGGATTTTCGGACGAGGAAAGTGCGACGGGAAGGGGCGCGGGGAGCATCTGTATTAGTGACGGGGTAAGTGGCGGGATGAGTGAAGTATGAGCGACGAAATGAACAATGCTGTTGGTGATGCGGCGGGTGGTTTGACGGGTGAACCGGCGAGCAAAGTGGCTGGCGGGCAGACGTCAGCGCAGAACGATGTGGTGGTGGATGCAGAGCAAGTTGATGTGCTGATCAGCAAAGCGGTGGATGGTGCAGCGACGCGGCTGGACTGGGCGATGCTGGAAATTGCGGCGCATGAGAAGCCTGTGGTGTGGCGCGAGCTTGCGCTCACGATGCGTGATGCGGCACTGCTTGAGGGAGCGGTGGGGCGAGCTGCGGCGATGGCGGAAAACGTCGAGTTGCCAGCGGGAGCGGTGAGCGAGAAGACATCATCGCTGCGGATGTGGGGCGGGTGGGCAGCGGCGGCGGTGCTTGGGCTTATGTTCTTTGTGCAATGGCGGAATTTGGCGAATCAGCCGGCGATTGATGCTGGGAAACAAGCGGGGACGGCGCAGGCGAGTTTGATTCCGACATTGACGACGGACCAGGCGCGTGCGGCGTACTTGGAGCGCGGCAAGCAAGAGGGCAGCGTGCTGGGCGAAGTGCCCACCAAGGTGCTGGTGCGCGGGACGCCTGTGCAGAACGGGCGCGGGTATGACGTGATTTTTATTCGGCAGATTGTGGAGACCGCAAGGGTGGAAGACCTGATGCGGTTTACGCATGATGAAGCCGGGCAGCAGCGGCTGATGCGGCTGGATGAGTTATATGGCAATCAAGATCGCGCGGAGCGGGAAGACGCGTACCAGCAACTTCAGCGGCGTGAGACGTATTGAAATTTTTCGTACCGAGAGTTTTCACAAGCAACGCGGAACGATTGCTTTCAGCATCGTGACAATCAGGAGTTCAGCTATGCAAGACATTACTTCTTTGACCAGTGTTCCCAAGAGCATTCGCGCACTTGCCATGATGTTGGCACTTTCGGCGGGCAGCACGCTGGGGGTTGCGTCGGCGATGGCCGATGACGACAAGAAGGACGCGCCCAAGGTGGATCGGATGGATCGCATTGAGGGGGACTTTGATCAGAACATCAATGAACATGGGCAAGCCGGGGAACGTGGGCAATACGGGCGCGCGGGTTCGTCGTTTACGATTTCGAATTCGTGGTCGCAGAATGGCAAGTCGTACAACGTGACCAACAAGAATGGCGAAGTGAGCGTGAAGGTTGATGGCCAGCAACTGGACGCCAAGCAGTGGCGCGAGAAGGACGGGAAGATCGAAATTCTCGACGAAAAGGGCGAAGTTGAGGCGAGCATTGAATCACCATCGATGAACAACGGCGGGCTGCGCATGCAGTTTGGCGGTAATGGCGGGCGTGGGGGCGGCGCGTGGGGGCAGCGGCCTCAGAATGGCGACGTGAATCGCTTGCTGCGGGAACTGCGCAATGCGCAGCGCGGCGCAGAAGGTGGCGCGGACGTCGCGACGCCTCGGCCGCCTGTGATGCTGGGCATCAATATGAGCGTGGTTGAGGATGGCGTGCGCGTGGACCGCGTGATTGAGGACTTGCCGGCGGACAAGGCGGGAGTTCGCGAAGGCGATGTGATTACGAAGGTTGGCGGCAAGGCGATTACGGACACGACGGATCTGCTGCGCGTGATGCGCGATCAGAAGGCTGGCGACAAGCTGGACATGGTGGTGCTGCGCGATGGCAAAGAGCGCACGTTGACGGCGGACTTGGTGGCGTATGCGCCTGAGTTGCTTGAACAGGACGATGAGCTGGCGTTGCCTGCTGTTCCTGGCGTGCCTGAGGTACCTGTGGTGCCAGCCTTCCCGGAAATGCGCATGTTGGACAACCTGTTCGGTGGCAACAACGAAGCCGCGCGTGAGCATTTGTCGAAGCTGGCTGACGAACTGACCCTGCGGGCGAAGGAAATGGCGGAGATGCGGGGCGACTTTGAACAAGCACGGAACACTGCGAAGAAGGCTCTGGAAGAAGCGGCGGAGCGCGTGGAGGCAGTTCGCAAGGAACTGGCTGAGTCGCAGCACGGCGGGAACGTGTGGGTTGCGCCCGGACTGGGGAATGGGCAGATGTTCGTACTTCCTGAGGGGAACAACCGGGCGAGGGTGGAGCGGCGGTGGAATCGCGATGCGGAACGGGCGGTTGATGAAAATGGTTTGAAAGAGTTGCGTGAAGAGATGCGCAAGATGCGGGAAGAATTGAAAGAGATGCGCGAAAAATCCGAACAAGATCGCCGGAATAAGCCGTAACAGGTCTGGCCGACAGGCGAAAAAGTTGGGCGAAGTTTGCGATGCACCGCGAGTGTGTTGCGAGCGACACAACACAATCATCCGCGACGGGCGGGCTGGACGGGGTGGTCCCACCAGTCCGCTCGATTTTTTTGCGAAGTGCGAAGTGCGAAGTGCGAAGTGCGAAGTGCGAAGTGCGAAGTGCGAAGTGCGGAGGGGACGCGCGTGCAAATTGACAAGTGAGTAGCGTGGCGTCTTCGAAGCGCGACTGGGCAGCACGACGGGTAGCAAGCAACGTAAACAAATTTGCGACAAGTCACGCCTGTTTCGCAACACACCGAGCATCTTCACGTAGCACATTCGCCGGTTTCGCGGCCGGTTTGCTTTCGGGCGATTGGGGAATGGATATGTCAGTGCGAGGACGCGACGGGCGTGAGTCGTTGGCGGCGTCATGGTTGATTTCATTTCTCGAACGGCACTGGATGGGCTTGGCGCTTGCGTGCTTGCTGGGTGCGGGTGTGATGCAGGGCGCGAGCCGGGTGTGCAGCACGTATGTAGCTGCGGCGTGGGCGAGGTTGGCGCAGCCTGTGCAGGTCCATCCGGCGAGTTACACGGCGTGGGCGAGTGCGTGTGGGCCGCGAAAGTGCGTGGTGCCCGGGCTGAATTTGGTGCAACCGGAGGCTGGCGTGCTGGGTGGAGATGCGTTTTGGCCGATGATGGTGAAGCCAATGATGCACCCGTCGGGAGTGATGTGCGAATCTTGACTGTGCGAGACTTGATTGCGTGAATTTTGCTGGTGCCAAGCTGGATCGAGTACCCTTTACTATGAGCAACGAACCAACTTCAACGTCTGCCGCCATGTCAACCGCTGCTTTGCCGCAGGATGTTCAGCATGTGCGCGATGCGTACACGAAGCTGCGGGAAGAGATTCGCAAGGTGATTGTGGGGCAGGACGAAGTTGTCACGCAGATGCTCATGTCGATTTTCTGCAGGGGACACTGCGTGGTGGTGGGTGTGCCGGGCTTGGCGAAGACGCTGCTCATCAGCACGATTGCTCGTGCGCTGAACTTGCAGTTCAGCCGCGTGCAGTTCACGCCTGACTTGATGCCCGCGGACATAACGGGCACGGAAGTGATTCAGGAAGACAAGCTGACGGGGCATCGCGAATTGCGATTTGTGCGTGGGCCGGTCTTTGCGAACATCATTCTTGCAGACGAAATCAATCGCACGCCACCCAAGACGCAGGCGGCACTGCTCGAAGCGATGCAAGAGCGGCAAGTGACTGTTGGCGGGCGCCGGCACGAGCTGCCCTCGCCGTTTTTTGTGCTTGCGACGCAGAACCCCATCGAGCAGGAAGGCACGTATCCGTTGCCTGAGGCGCAGCTTGACCGGTTTATGTTTCAGATTCAGATCAGCTATCCGACGTTTACGGAAGAGATGGACATTGTGCGTCGGCAGGCGACGCGCGTTGTCGCCGATGTGAAGCCGGTGCTGGATGAAGCGGCGATCAAGCACATTCAGCACGTGGTGCGGACGATGCCGGTGGCTGAGCACGTGATTGGATATGCGTTGCGGCTGGTGCGTGCAACGCGCATTAAGGAGCCCATGGACCTGGGGCAGGTGCGGCCGCAGAAGGTGAAGGATTACGTGGGCTGGGGCGCGGGGCCGCGGGCGAGTGAGTTCTTGATTTTGGCGGCGAAGGCTGCCGCGCTGCTGGGCGGCAGCACACATGTGACGCCCGAGCACGTGAAGCAAGTTGCCAAGCCCGTGCTGCGGCACCGGGTGATGCTGAACTTCAATGCGGAAGCCGATCAGGTGACTCCGGACCAAGTGATTGATGATCTGCTGGCGCAGGTGAGTGTGGAAGCGCTGACTCCGGTCGAGAAGCGGAAGATGGATGAAGTGCTGCGGTGAAGCAGGCGGCAATACGGGTCACAGTCAGCGCGGCGAAGTTCGCCAAGCGGTCGAGAGCAGTTCGCCAAAGTACTGGGCGAAACTGGTGGCTTGACACACGGGTGATGTGAGCAGCTTGTCGCGCAGCGTGGCGTGGTAAGTCGCGCGACGTGTGTCGTCATGTGCGAGTTGGGTCGCGATGCGCGTGAAGTCGCTCGCGTCTTTCGCGATGAACTCGGGGCAACCCGCGTGCGTGAGCAGCGAAACGCCCACGCGGCTTACGTGTTGGTCTCCCGCGCGCGAGATGATGGGCACGCCCATGAGCAGCGACTCGCAGATGGTCGTGGTGCCGACGTAGGGGTAGGTGTCGAGGGCGATATCAACGCGGCTGTAGAGATTGAGGTGATCGCGCGGGTTTGCGAGTCGGCCTACGAGCTCGATGCGATCGTGAGGGATGCTGCGCTGCGCGAATTCGGCGTGGACGGCGTTGCGCGCGGCGGGTTCGTCGAAGAGTGCGCCTTTGATGAGCATGCGCGAGTTGGGGACTTCACGCAAGACGGCCGACCACATGTCGTAGGTGGCGCGGGAGAACTTGCTGGTGGCGGAGAAGCTGCCGAAAGTAATGTGGTTGGTTGGCGTGCGCGTTGCAAGCGGTGGGATGTCGGGACCTGGGTCGAAGCAGACGAAGCAGCCGGGTGTTCGTAAGAGTGGTTCGGCGCAGTGGGCGTCGCTGGTGCCTGGTGGATCAGTCAGCGTGTCGACGATGCGGGCGTTGATGGTTTGCATCGCGGTGCCGGCGGGGTAGCCCAAGTAGCTGAGTTGCACGGGCGCGGGTTGCCAGCAGCAGGCGGCGATGCCCGAGCCGGTGGTGAAGCCGCCGCATTCGATGAGGATGTCGATGTTGTGATCGGCGATTTTTTGTGCGAGTGACTGCGCGGTCCAGGTGGGGACGTGGACGAAGGCGTCGCAGAGTGCGGCGAGTTCTTGGGTGATGGCGTCTTTGCGTGCGGAGATGTGAACTGCCGTGACGTGGAAGCGGTCGCGCGGGAGATGCTTGAGCAGTGGTCGCAGGAAGAAGGCGCATGAATGCGAGCGGAAGTCGGCACTCATGAAGGCGATGCGAAGCGGACGGGTGGCGGCGAAATCGCGCACGCGAGTGAGGGGCTTGGCGCCGAGTGATTTTTGCACGGCGGTCACGTGCGAGGACCAGCGCTTGGTCCATGCGAGCTTGACGGTTGGGTCGATGATGTCGGCGTCGGTAGCGGAGGCGGCGAGCGGTGCGATGGGCGTGGTGTAGTGCAGCAGCGTGGTGATGCGTTCGGTGAAGACCGGGTCGGCTTGATTGCCAGCGTTCATCGCGCCCATGGTGATGCGCAGTGAATCTTCGGGTTTGCCGATTTCAGCGAGGACGCCAGCATAATTGAGGGCGATGGTGGGTTCGGCTGGTTCGAGTGTGTACGCGCGGGTTGCAGGTTCGAGTGCGCCGGCTTTGTTGTCGCCCATCAGGTTGACGGCGGCGAGGACGTTGAGGGCTTGCGCGGTCGGTGAGAGCTCGACAGCTTTGCGCGCGTGCGCAAGAGCTTCGGCGGGCTTGGTGAGTGCGCCGAAAATGTTCGCGGCCAGTTCGTGTCGACGGCCTTGCGTGGTTGCGTCGGCGTGTGGCTCGAGGGCGAGGGCACGCTGGGCGTGGAAGAGTGCGGCGTCGGGCCTTGCGGTGAAGAGCAGCGCGGCGGCCATCCACTCGTGGGCGAGAGCATCGTTGGGTTTGCTTCGCAGTTGCTGCAAGAGCAGCGGATGCGCGTCGGCGTATCGGCCTTGGGCCAGCAGGTTGTCGGCTTTGGTCATCGCCGGGGAGAGCATGGAGCTGAGCGTAGTCGCTAGCACTCGCGCGGAGCATCGCGAGGCAGTTCGCCGAGTTCTTCGAATTGGTAGCTGGTGATGAAGTCGGACATGTCCTGGCCGTTGATGACGCCATCTTGGTTGAAGTCGGCGCAGGGATCGCTGGAATCAAACCACTCGATGAAGAGGCGAAAGTCTTCGTTGGTGAGCCAGTTGTCATCGTTGACGTCCGCGCGGAGGACGTCGCGAATGATGAGGTAGCGATGAGACCACTCGCCGAAGTATGGGTTGGGACGGTTGGATTCGATCATCGCGGTGGCGACGCGGTCGAGGTCGTTGATGATGGGTTTGGGTGGGGTGGGTTGTGTGGTTGGTGTCGTGGAAGGCGAAGTCGATTTGGACTTTGCGTCAGACCGTGGTGGCTGTTGAGCGTTGCTTGAGTTGCTGGCGGTCGTTGGCGAAAGCTTGCCGCGATGAACGACGGACTGCGTGTACAACACCGCGAAGCCGCAGAGGGCTGCGAGCAATATCGTGATGATGACCAGTGGGGTCCGCATTGTGAGGATGGTTCGGTAAGGCGAGAGCAAAAGAAACACCGAAACAAGTTGAATGGTGGGATTCGATAAGAATTGGCGGCTGCTCGGATAGGGCCAATTGGATTATGTTTGGCGGCGGGACGACCGGCAGAGCGACAGGTTGGCCGTGGACGACGAACTTCCGAGGCGAGGCCTACCCTCCCCTCCCCAGCATTCCCGGGTGGATTCGGGTAAGCTGTGGCAATTCGCTGGTGTGCGTCTACTGGTGGCATCTGGCCTTGGTGGGCGTGCGTATGGCATTTTGATCGCTTAATGGGTTCGCTCGATGGGTTCGTTTGATTGATTGGTGATCCGGTGGAGGTTCTCGCAGTATGGAAAAGCTCTTCTACACGCTCGAAGAAGCCGCCCAGCGGCTGGGTAAGTCGGCGGACGATGTTCGCACCATGGCCGCTCGTGGGCAGCTCAGCGAGTTCCGTGACCGCGATCGCCTGATGTTCAAGAAGGAGCAGGTTGATTTGCTGGCGGGCGGCGAAGACGACAGCCTGCGGCTGGCGGACTCGGGCGAATTGGAGCCGGTTGGCCTTGCCAGCAGCGGCACCGCGCCGGGCATCAAGCCTGACAAGAAAGAAAGCACCGGCTCGGGCTTCAATCTGCTCGAGCTTGATGCGACCGATGAAGCGGACGCCAATGCGGTCACGCGCGTGGCGGCGGCCCCTAGCTCGCTGGTTGACCCGGGCGACGACAAGGGCAAGAGCGGCAGCGCGGGTCTGCTTGACCTGACGCGCGAAGCTGACGACACCAGCCTGGGTGCGGGCTTGCTCGAAGACGTGTACGGCAGCGAAACCGTTGCCAGCGCGACGGTTGCTGAAGAAGGCGGCTTGGGCGGTGCGGCCGCCGGCGGCGGCGGATCGCTCTTTGAAAGCCCCAGCAGCAGCACGGGCGGCGACTTTGATGCGGCTCCGGCTGGCAATGTCATGGCTGGCCCGGTTGAAGTTTACGATGGCCCTGGTTCGGGCCTGGTTGGCGGCTTGGCGGTTGGCGCAATCGCGGCTCTCGCGGTGGCAGCTTTCACGCTGATTGCCGGCATGAACAGCACCACGGGTGGCGGGCTGGTGGCAACCATCGGCAACAGCATGTTCATCATCGTGGGCGTGTGTGCGTTGATTGCTCTGCTGGGTGCGGGGATTGGATGGTTCTTGGGTAAGAAGAGCTGAACGCGGATCAAGCAAGTATCGATGAAAACGACGCGAGTGATTCGCGTCGTTTTTTTCATTGGTCAGCGTTTACTCAACCACATCCTCGTCAACATCCGGGCGGAAATCGAGCAAGGGAGTGCCGAGTTCGCAATCTTCCATGTTCCAGAACCAAAGTGGCCGAAGGCCTCGAAAACAGACCCGCAACCACACATGGCCCGCGATCACATGCTTGAGTTCGAGGCCGACGCACGCGTCCAGCAACGTGCCGGGATCCCAGACATCATCGTTCTTCCCATAGAAAGTTGTCGTGAATCTCTCGGCTGCGCGGGTGCCGGTTAGTGCATCCGGACGCTCGCGCCGCCAGTTCCAGCACACGCGATCAAACTGCATGTCGATGTGCAAGAGTGACTGCGAGAGCAGAAACGTGACTGAGGACTCACTCCAACGCCAGTCGAGAAGTCTGCCGCCCGACAGCTCTCGGCTTTGGGCATACGAACGTCGCTGTCGATCTGACTGCATAGCCCGTGCGATGCATTCTTCGGGAGACGGCGATGCGAACGAAAACTCGCTCAACTTTCCAAAACGCTTGTCAATATGACGCATCAAGATACGTGCGGCCAATCAATAGCCTTGTCGGTCGTTGTGACAAGGTCTGCCGCTTGAGTTGATGGTAGTCTGACAACTGTCCCCAATCGCATCTTCATGCCGGCTTCGCCGCCCCGGCTGCAAGAACCATTGGCTATCCGCGCGTCTAGCCGATTCGTCGCACTCGACACGAGTTGCACAGGTTGTACACGCTTCTTCCCCACACGAAATCCTATGAATTCCGGCGGCCTTTTGCGACCCGCCGCGATTTTCCCGCGTCTACTATCGCAGACTATGAAGGTTATCTGCGATCGCGCCGCTCTGATGGACGCCATCAATCTGGTTTCTTCCGCCGTTGCAAGCCGCAGCCCTAAGCCGCAGCTTGGGTGTATTCGCCTGACTGCAAGCAAGGCCAATGGTGCGGGCGATCTCACGCTGTCGGGCACGGACGCGGAGATTGCGCTCAAGCTGACGCTGACGCAGGTGGATGTGCAGAAGCCGGGTGAGGCGCTGATTCCGGCGGACAAGCTCAAGAGCATCGTTGCGGCGGAAGAGGGCGAGCCCACGCTGACGATTGAAGTTGACGATGACATTTGCCACATCAAGGGTGCCGACGCGCACTTCAAGGTGTTTGGCTATCCGGCCAATGACTTCCCGCCGATTCCTGATTTTGCGGGCGTGGTTGCGGGCAACATGGGTGAACCCAAAGCCAAAGCCGTGATGACCCACCCCGCAGGCTCGCTCGCGCAGCTTGTGGCGCGGACCAGCTTCGCGGTTGCGCGCGAGAACTCGCGATATGCGATCAACGGCGTGCTGATGAAGCGCGACGGCAAGCGATTGGAGATGGTTGCGACCGATGGTCGGCGCCTTGCGCTGGCTCGCGCGGCACTCTCTGGCGGCGATAAAGATGCGAAGGCTGTTTCGTGCATTATTCCGACGAAGGCGCTGGGTGTGTTGCAGCGGCTGATTGCAAGCCATGACGAGCCGGTGCAGATTGCGGTGACGGATGCGCAGATTCTGTTCAGCTTCGGCACTGCTGGCAGCCCGGGGCGTGCGGTGCTGGTGAGCAACCTGGTCGAGGGTTCGTTCCCTCCGTACGAAGACGTGTTGCCCAAGGACAGCGATAAGAAAGTGACGTTTGATCGCGACGTGATCGCCAGCGCGGTGCGGCGTGCGGCCTTGCTGACGAACGAAGAAAGCCGAGGCGTGCGGCTGGCGTTCAAGAGCAAGGGCAAGACGCTCGAGCTTTCGAGCCGGGCCGCGGAAGTGGGCGAAGCCAACATTCGCGTGGACGTGACGGCGTACGAAGGCGATGATCTGGAAATCGGCTTCAATCCGCAGTTCATCGTCGACGCGATGAAGGTGATTCAAGATCCGGAAGTGATCATGGAGCTGAAGGCTCCCAACAAGCCCGGCCTCATCAAGAGCGGGACGGATTTCTTGTATGTGGTGATGCCGGTGAGCTTGACCTGAGCTCGACCTCAGCTTGACCCGAGCTTGATCTGATCACACGAACGACCAAACAGACGCCCCATCGCGTGCGTGACGGGGCGTTTTTCTTTGGGCTATGCGGGTTGTTGCGGCCATCGGTGGTCTAGCGATGGTCTGACTACGGTCACTCATGGCCCGAGTAGAAAAAGAGAGTGCGACCAAGGTTCGATTGCAACGCGTGTTGGCTGACGCTGGCATCGCCGCTCGGCGCGTGTGTGAGCGGCTGATTGCCGACGGGCGGGTGGTGGTCAACGGGCACAAGATGACGGAGCTGCCCATCTTTGTTGATCCGGCGGTTGATCGCATCACGGTGGATGGCAAGCTGATTCCGCCGCCGCAGGAGAAGGTGTACATCATGCTGCACAAGCCGGCGCGGACGATTGTTGCGACGGCGGATGAGCCTGGGCTTGAGCGGCGGACGGCGATGCATCTGGTGGACCATCCGGCGCGGGCGTGGCTGTTTCCGGTGGGGCGGCTTGATTATGACACGACGGGGCTGTTGCTGCTGACCAACGATGGCGAGTTTGCGAACTTTGTGACGCATCCGAGCAAGGGCGTGACCAAGGTGTATCACGCGTGGGTGAAGGGGCATGTGAACGAAGAGACGCTGGCGAAGATTCGTCGGCAGAGCAAGCTGGTGGCGAAGGCTGCGATTGCGGAGAAGCGCAAGAACGCAAGGCAGGCGATGGGCTCGTGGGCGGCGAGTGAGTTGCCTGCGGGTAAGAAGAAGATGCCCATTACGCCAATTGACGCGCGCGTGTTGCGGATTGATGATGGCAAGACGGTGCTGGAAGTGGAGCTGATTGACAATCGCGCGCCGCTGCGCGATGTGTTGCTGGCGGCGGGGCTGGATGTGCGCAAGCTGGTGCGCGTGCGCATTGGCCAACTTGAGATGAAGACGCTGCAGCCTGGCGCGTGGCGCGAATTGCAGCCCAAGGAAGTGCGCGCGATGATGCGGCCCGACTGGCACAAACGGGGCGAGAAGGGCAAAATCAGCGGAAAATCGGCTGGCAAGGGCGGATTTGGCAAGGAAAGTGGACGCGGCGGGGGAAAAACGCCGAATGCTCCAGCAGCTTCGGCGGCTGTGGAACAGGCGACGCAGCGCGCACTGGCATTGCTTGCCGGGCGCGGCACCAGCGGGCAGGATGCCACCAGCACAACTGCAACCAGCGTGATGGGTAAGAACAAGCGAGCGGCGGGGAACGAAGCGGCACGGCTGAAGGCAGCCAGTGAGTCGCAGAACGAACCGACGCGGCGCAAGCCTCGCACGCTGATGCCTGATTGATGCCGGATTGAAGCGAAGCGGTTGCAAAGTGCGAACCACGCGAGTGACGCGCCAGTACGAGTGATTGACGATGGCAAAAGACTCTCCCACTACTTCTGGTTTGCCGCATGCGGATGAAATTCCACTGCCCAAGTGGGCGCCCAAGTGGATGCCGCGGACGCGCGTACTGATGCGGCTGGTGGGCAGCAACTATCGCCAGAGTCAAATTACACGGATGGCGGCGGCGTTGAGTTTTCGCACGATTTTTGCGATTATTCCGGTGCTGGTCATCGGCCTGGTGGTGCTGCACCGGTTTGTGAACGAGCAGCAGGTGCGCGATGTGGTGACCAGCGTGCTGGAATACGCGGGGCTGGCAAACATTGTGGTGGAGAAGGTTGAGCCTTCAAAACAAGCTGCGGCTGTGGTGCCGGGAATCAATATTTTTGCGTTTGGTGGGGCCGCGCCCAGTGCCGAGGTTGTGCAACAGACCGCGCAAGCCGCGCGGCTGGATGAACTCATCAAGCAGCTCATGCAACGCGTGGAGTCGATCAACTTTGGCGCTATCGGGTTCATTGGTGCGCTCATGTTGATTTACGCGGCACTGTCGATGGTGGTGGAGACGGAAAAAGCGTTTAATCAAATCGCAGGTGCGACGGCGGGCAAGACGTGGGTACGGCGTGTGACGCAGTACTGGGCGCTACTCACGCTAGGGCCGGTGTTCTTGGTGCTGAGCTTTGGTGTGAGTGAAGCTGCGAGCAGGACGGCGAAAAGCTGGGTGGGCGTTGCGCAAGAGACGCGGCTAGTTGAAGCGGCAGCGAGCGGCGGCGCGAGCGATGCGACTGGCGCGACCAACATGGCGAATCAGCCGCCGGTCGCGAAGAAGACGCTTGCGGATCGCGCAAGGCAGAGCACGGTTGCGACGGTGGGCTTCGCGATTTCATGTGCGATTTCTACCGTCATGCTGCTGGTGTTGTATACGAGTATTCCCAATACGCGCATTCATGTGCCTAGTGCTGCGGCGGGAGCAGCGTTTGCCGCGATTGTGTGGGAAGCCAGCAAATGGGCATTCACCGCGTACGTGCGATACAGCACGGGTTATGCGCAGTTGTACGGCGTGATCGCGCTCATTCCGCTCTTCTTGCTGTGGGTGTATGTCACGTGGATTGTCATGCTGCTGGGCTTTCAATTCACGGTTGTCATGCAGACGTATCGCAAACTCAGCCGAGAAGACTTCAAGCGATCGCTCATGGTGTCGCTGGGCATGATTCCTGATCCGCGCGACAGTGGCGCGGAAGGCGTGCTGCTGGTTCACCCCGCGTCAACTCTGGTCATCATGTGTGCGATCACGCAGCGATTTCGCAAGGGACAAACCGCGGATCGCCAGACTCTCGCGATGGCGACGAGTTTGGACGAGTCTCTGGTGGATGTGCT
This sequence comes from Phycisphaerae bacterium, assembly GCA_014192545.1. GTDB lineage: Bacteria > Planctomycetota > Phycisphaerae > Phycisphaerales > UBA1924 > BJHL01. The sequence goes on from BJHL01000001.1 coordinate 671,310, forward strand.
GCTGAAGCGGCTGCACGCGGCGAAGTTGCTGGTGGAAGTTGTGGACAACGATCCGACGATTGACACTTTCATGCTCGCGAAAGCTCCGGAATTCATTCTCGCGACTGAGGTCATTGCGCTGAACGATCCGCCGGGTACGGCGATGCATGGCGAGCACGCGGTGCTGGCGACGACCATCGACAAGGCTCGGCGCGATGCGTTCTTTGGGAAGAGTTTGGCGGATGTGGTGGCAAGTCTTTCGCCGCAGGCGCCGATGAGTTCTGAGGGTGGCCCGGTCGGTGGCGGGGTCGGTGGGGCGGTCGTTGCGGGGTAAGTTTTGGGGCGAGATTGCCCTGCGGGATTTGGATTTGTCGGTCGGAGATCCGGACCTTCGCAGGGTCTCGGGTCCTGCGTTGGGGTGCGTTACTTTGCGAAGATTTCGACTTCTTGCATGCGGTGTTTGCCCAAACCCACGTTGTGGGTTTCGTAGACGCTTGCTTGCAGCCATGGCGCGAGGAAAGTGTGATCAATCGCGAGCAGCGGCACCCGATTTGGAAACGTCAGCGCGGGGCCAAAGCCGGCTTGTTCATATGCACCGATGAGCGAACCGGTGTCGAAGCGGGTGAGGGTGTTGAGCGAGTTTGAGCCGCGTGGGGTGTTGGTATCGCCTGCGATGATGTCAGGCGTGCGGAGCGGGTTGGTTTTCGCATCGGGCCAGGTATCAGCGGCATCTTTGCCATCGGCGGTTCGCACGAGGTAGTTGGTCATGTTGTCGAGCGTGTGGCGGGCTTGACGCATCATGCGGTCGCGCGGAATGTCGGGGTCGCTGGGAAGATCGACGAGCCAGATGACAGTCGGCCTGCCCAGTTGCTGCGTCGTGTCGAGTTGCACGAGCAGCGCGACGCCTTTATCGATGCTGAGCTGGCCGCCGCCGGACCAGGTGAATCTTCGTACTTGTGCGCCTTCAACGCCCAACTCAACGCCAGCCCAGCGCATGACGGGATACTTACTGATGATCGACAGCCGACCATAGATAACGGCAGCGGCTGGCTGGTCGATTGTGCCCGCGCGGCCCATGGCCTGCGTCACCGGCGCGAGCGAGCGACCCCATGGAGCATTCGCGATGAGCATGATGTCAGGCCGCATGCTGATCATCGCTTGCATGGCGTCATCAAATCGCTCGATTTCACTCGGGTTCCAAGCTATAAGCCGCGTGGGCGATGTGGGCGACTTTCGCGAGAAGACATTGAAGAGTCGCCACTCGCCGAAGATCATGCCAAGAGTGACAACACCGAAGAAGCACCACGCGATGGTGCGCCAGCGTGAGCTGCGCTTGCCGGGTCTTGCGTTACGCCAAGTGTCATCGCGCGTGTCGCTGGTTTCGTATCGCGGGAAGGCGAAGCGTGCGAGCAGCGCTGAGAGTCCGAGGCACATCGCCGAACCAGGCACGATGATCCAACTCGGCATCCAGAGAACGAATTGGCTCCAGAAAAAGCGATCAGAGACAAGCCGGCCTGTGATCCACGCGAGCAGCGCGAACCATGCGAGAGCGAGCAGTGCCCTGCTGGCCCAGCGAAGCGGCACGATGATCAGGCGTGGATCGTTCATGGTTGCGCGGGGGGTGTGGAGGTAGATTCAGGTTCGAGTCGCACGCCGCAAACCACCGCCATGATGCGGCGGAGGCGAACAGGAGCGACGTTGACAACATCGAGCAAAGCTTCATGCAGGAAGACGCGTGCAAGCACGAGGAAGAGCAAGCTGGTGACGCCGCCTGCGATGCTGAGCCTGAGCAGATCGACGATCGCGAGTTTGATGGTGTCGCTGCCGAAGGGGATGTGCTGAGGAAGACTGCCGCGGAGATTGAGGAAGTGATCTGCCGACCAACCCGCAGCACCGGCGATGATGGCGATGATCCAGGAACTGCACATGGCAACCGCAAGTTTGCGGCGAGGCAAACCGAGTTGCTTGGTGACCCACATGCAGATACCCGCTCGACTGACGAACAGCCAAAGGCCCGCACCCAGTGAGACAGTTGTCGCATCGGGCTTGACGAGTGCGGCGAGGCAGCAACTGAGCGTGAGGCCTACTCCTTCGAACAACGTGAGCCATGCGTAGAGCTTGAAGCGGCCTTGTGCCATCAAGAGCGCCGAAGTGAGTCCGAATGTAATGCGCCAGGAGAAGAAAACGCCCAGCGCAATCGTCGCGGGCACAACGGCGGCCCACTTGCCGTGCCAGAGCAGGCCTTCAAGCGCGGGCATGCACGCGGCAAGACCCAAGCTTGCGATGCTGGCGATGAGCATGAGCGTGCGCAGGCTGCGAAGCACGGCTTGGCCTTGCCGAATCGGATCGTCGTTGAGTCGCGTGAGTGCGGGCATAAGCACCATCACAACACTCACGCCCAGCATGACACCAACTTGTGCAGTGATGGAATATCCAAAATAGAACAAGCCGTTCTGGTCTGCCGACAACAGCCCCAGCGGCAATAGCACCATGAACGGCGCCCAATCGATACTGAAATTGGCGAGTGAGCCGAACATGAGCCAGCGGCTGTCGCCCAGAAGCTTTGGCCACTTGTCGCGCTCGGCTGGTAGCTTCCAAATTCGCTTCTTGTCTGAACGACCGTAGATGATCGTCTCAGCCGCGGCGGCAATGACCGCAGGAATGGCGAGTGCCATCGCGCCAAGCCCGCCCAGTGCGAAGCCGATGCTTGACAACTGGCGCAGCGAGTTGGACCAGAAAGCGATTTTGCTACCGCGAGCGAATTCGAGATCGATCCGCATTTTGCTTTGCAACATGCTGCCCAAGGTACCGATTGGTGCAGCCATGCCGATGACGATGATGACGTACGCGAAGCTCGGTTTGTTGAGATACGCAGCAAGCGGAAACGCAACCGCTGCGATGATGCTCGCCATGAGCATGTTGTACCAGAATGCCAGCCAGTATGTAGGTCCGGCGAGTTTGTCGTAGTTGTCTTGGCCGCGTTGGATGACCAACTCGCGCATGCCGGCATCGCGGCACACGATGATCAAACCGGCAAATGCTGTTGCAACCGCGAAGACGCTGAAGTCGCTGGGATCAAGCTGCCATCCGAGCACGATCTGCGCCAAGCTTGTCAGCAGCTTGTTTGCGACGGTCACGGCGACGATCCACGCCATGCCGTGACCCACGCGCGCACCCAAAGCCTCGGCCGGAGCAGCCGTTGGCGGGTTTGGCAGAGATTCGATGGCGGCGTCTTTCATGCAATTTCAGGCGAATGGGTCACTATAACCAAGTGTTGAGAGAATACGACACAAAGGGAGATAATCGGTGATTGCAAGCGAAAGATTGCAGCATGATCACGACAACGTCCACGACTTCAACAAAGACTGCGGCAGGGCCTTCGCCGCTGGCGGGCAAACGCATCATCGTGACGGGCGGCGCGGGCTTTTTGGGCCGGCACGTCAAGCAGCGGCTGCTGGCGCGGGGTGTGAAGGAAGAACACATTTGCATTCCCCGTCGCAAAGATGTGGACCTGACGGACAACGCAAGCGTTGCGCGTCTTTACCGCGAGGCCTTCGCGAATGCGAAAGCCGATGTCGTGCTGCACCTTGCCGCTGAGGTTGGTGGCATTGGTGCGAACCGCAAAAATCCGGGACGATACTTCTACGCCAACATGGCGATGGCGATGCACCTGATTGAACACGCCCGGCTCGACGGACTGATCGAACGCGGCGGCGTCTTCTTGCAGACCGGTACGATTTGTGCGTACCCAAAGTTCGCCAATGTTCCGTTTCGCGAAGATGAAGTGTGGGACGGCTACCCCGAAGAAACCAACGCTCCCTACGGCGTGGCGAAAAAAGCCGCATGGCAGATGCTCGATGCGTACAAGTTGCAATACGGCATGCAGAGTTCGTATGTGCTGCCCGTGAACTTGTACGGACCTTGGGACAACTTCGATCTTGAAAGCAGCCACGTCATTCCCGCGCTGATTCGCAAATGCGTCGAAGCCCAGCAACGCGGCGACAAAGTTCTGCCTGTGTGGGGCACAGGCAGCGCGAGCCGTGAGTTCTTGTATGTTGATGACGCCGCTGAGGGGATCATTCGTGCAGCCGAAGTGATGCGCGACCCTACGCCCATCAATCTGGGCGCGGGTTTTGAAATCACGATCAAGAATCTCGTCGAGCTGATCGTGAAACTGTCGGGTTTCAAGGGAGAAATCGCGTGGGATCCAACCAAGCCCGACGGCCAACCGCGGCGAAGCCTGGATGTGACGCGCGCGGAGAAGTTGTTGGGCTGGAAGGCGCAGGTTGGGTTTGAAGATGGACTGAAGCGGACGATTGCGTGGTATCGGGAGAATGCGAAGTAACTTGATTGCTCACAGGATTGCGCATGCATGGCGCAGCGCGTCTTTATAACTCGTTGCTGCGAAGCGCTATAACCACTCACGGACTTCAGTGGGCCTCCTTTCCCACCGATCCCCTCTCTATGCGGGGAATTTCTCCCAACATCGATACCCGGGTCATGGCGAGTAACTTCGCCATCGCGCGGACGTCGCGTGAGGTGAATGACTCGCTCACCAAGCTCGCAACTGGCAAGCGCATCAATCGAGCGGCGGACGACCCTGCGGGCATGACTGCTGTCGAAGCGATGAACGCGCAAGAGCGCACGCTGCAGAAGCAGATCAAGAACTTGGACTTTCAGCGCATTCAGCTTGATGCGCGCGAAGGTGGCGAGTCGGCGTTCGCCGAGGCGTATCTCGAACTGCAATCGCTGGTTGTGACCGCCGCTAACAGTGGCGCGCTGAGTACGGAAGAGCGCGAGGCGTTGCAGGTGCAGCTTGATGGCACCTTGCAGGGCATGCAATACGTCGCCAATACAACCAACTTTCGCGGCCAGCAGTTGTTCTCCGGGCGAAACATCTTTCTTGAAGGCAGCATCACCGAAGTTGTCGATGGCCAGCCCGTCACGTATTCGCTCAAAGACCTGCAACGCGGCGGCAAGCTCAATCTCGTCAATGGCGACATGGCACTGGCGCAGAAAGTTGTTGACGCCGCACAGAAGGGCAGCAGCGGCCGGCGAGCAGCAATCGGCAACGCAACGCGCGACATCGAAAGCCAGCAGCGCGTGTTGATGGTCGAACTCGAAAACCTGACCGGCGCCAAAAGCCAGATCGAAGACACCGACTACGCGGCGGAAACGTCCACGCTGGTGCGGGCCCAGCTCTTGCAACAGTCGTCCATCGCGACGCGCGAGATCGCAATCAACTTGCAGCGCGACACCGTGCTGAGCTTGCTTGAGGGCGTGAAGCGGTAAGGCCCGTCGCAGCCCCATCGCTCCCCCGGTACTCCTGAAGGCAACCCTCCCCCATCTCAGGAAAGCGATTTCACGGGGTTTTTCTGCATCCGCGAATTCTTGTAAAATGCCCGGAAACGCGCGGCAACCCAATTGCGAAGAATCCGTTACTCGCCGGGGTGGCCCGGGCGTGATGGCATTCACGCGTCAATCTGACGCGGCGATTGTGCGCTTAGCGGCTTTTTCTGCGGGTTGCTGGCGGTTTTTGTCGCTGGCAGGTGGTTCGTGTTGTTCGTTCTGGCGTTTCGCACGCAAGGAGTTTTCCATGGCAACTGGTCGTCTGGGCAGGAGTTCTTTGGTCTTCGGGCTGGCCGCGTTGTTGGTCGCCGCTGGAACCGCTGGCGTCACCGTCGCCCAAGACGCACCCCCCGGTGCTCCCGCTGGCGCGCCAGCCGCGGAGAAGCCCGACTTCAAACCATGGGCCGAGGTGGGTAAGGGTTTCACCGAAGTCGAAAGTGCCGACGGCAAGAGTTTCTTCAAGCTATGGCGTAAGGACAAAGACAGCAGCCTGCTGGGCGAGCTGCCGCGCGGGTATGAAGGTCAGCGGCATTTCATCGCGCTGACCGTCGCAAGTGGCGAGGACTACGCGGGCTTGCAGTTTGGCGAGATGTATGTGTACTGGAAGCGATTCAACGATCGCCTGCTGCTGATTGAGCCCAACGTCGAGACGCGCAGCACGGGCGATCAGGAAAGCAAGAGCAGCGTCCAGAACATCTTCACCGATCGCGTGGTGCTGGATATCCCGATCCTCACGATGGGTCCGGGCGGACAACCCGTGATTGATCTGCGCGAGCTTCTGGTGAATCGCGCGGCTTCCTTTTTCGGCCCGCGCATGAACGGCGCGAACACGCGCGTGGCGCAGATCAAGGTCTGCAAGAGCTTTGAAGAGAACAACGAAATCTCCTTCGAAATGCCCAACCGCGAAGGCCGCCTGCAGGAGTTTCACTACAGCCTGAGCATCATCAAGGACAATCCCTCGTACAAGCCGCGCGTGGCAGACGCGCGCGTGGGTTACTTCACGACGGTGTATCGCGACCTTGGTAAATTCACGGACAAAGAAAAGTGGGTGCGCTACATCAACCGCTGGCACATTGAAAAGCGCGACCCCAAGCTCGCGATGAGCCCGCCCAAGGAACCGATCGTGTATTACCTCGACGCGCGCATTCCCGTGCGTTACCGCCAGGCTGTGCGCGAGGGCGTGCTGGGCTGGAACAAGGCCTTCGAGCAGGTTGGCATTCAGAACGCCATCGAGGTGTATCAACAGGATGAAGTGACCGGGGCCCACATGGACAAGGACCCTGAGAACGTCAAGTACAATTTCATTCGCTGGCTCAGCAACGACATCGGCACCGCCATCGGGCCTTCACGCGTTCACCCGCTTACGGGCCAAATCCTCGACGCCGACGTGATTCTCACCGACGGTTGGATTCGTTACTTCTGGGCACAATTCAACGAAATCATGCCCGAAATCGTCATGGACGGCATGAGCCCCGAAACGCTCGCGTGGCTCGAAACCCGCCCGCAATGGGACCCTCGCGTGCGCCTGGCTGATCCGGGCAAGCGTCCCATGATCCTCGCGGAGCGCGCGCGCAAGGGCATTCAAGCTTGGGGTGGCCATCCCATCGCTGTGACCAAGCACGAGCAGAGCGATCTCCTTGGCGAAGACGGCGGCCATGTGATGGACCGCATGATGGGCAACAACGAATACGACGGGCTCATCAATCGCACCAGTCAGGTCAACGGCTTGTGCCTCGCCGCTCGCGGCAAGGCTCTTGACATGGCCATGATGCGACTTTCGATGGAAGTGCTGGGCAATGACACCGCTTTCGACGAAGCGGCAGGTATGGCACAAGATGGCGACAACGCCGGGGGCGATAACAAGGACGAAGAAAAGAAAGACGATAAGAAAGACGACAAGAAAAAGAAGAAAGCCGCCCCCGAGCTTGACGGCATTCCTGATTGGTTTGTCGAACCCTTGCTGCGCGACTTGGTGCTGCACGAAGTTGGTCACACGCTGGGTCTGCGTCACAACTTCAAGGCCAGCACGCAGTACACCGTTGCCGAGATCAACAGCCCGCAAATCAAGGGTCAAAAGCCCTTCGCAGCGAGCGTGATGGATTACATCGGCCCCAACATGGCCATTGAAAACGGCAAGATCGTGGGCGACGTGTCCATGCTCGACATCGGCGTATACGACAAGTGGGCCATCGAGTATGGCTACACCATGGGCGACACTAAAGACGTGCTCAAGCGCGTCGGCGAACAAGGACTCGACTTTGGCACCGACGAAGATACGGCAGGCCCCGATCCGCGCTCGCGTCGCTACGACTTCGGCAAAGACCCCATCACTTGGAGCCAGCAGCGCATGGAGTTGGCCCGCTACCACCGCGCGCGACTGCTCGACAAGTTCATCAAAGATGGCGAAAGCTGGAGCAAGGTTCGCCGGGGCTACACCATCACGCTGGGCATGCAAATGACCGGCGTGACCACCATGACCAACTGGGTCGGCGGCGTGCTCGTCAATCGTGACTTCAAGGGCGATCCGGGCAACCGCAAGCCGTTGACTGTTGTGCCCGCCGCTGAGCAGCGCGCAGCACTCAAGTTCGCGATCGACAACAGCTTCTTTGACGAAGCCTTCGGCCTAACACCCGAACTGCTCGAATACATGAGCAGCGACAAATGGCTCGACGCGGGCGGCATCAGCGAAGCGATTCAGGAAAATGCGTTTCCCATTCACGATCGCATCGGTGGCATGCAAGCCAGCGTGATGACGATGCTCCTCAACCCCACCACTGTTCGCCGAGTCTTCGACAACGAATTCCGTGTGCCCAGTGGCGACGACGCATTCACCTTGCCCGAACTCTTCGACACCATCGGTGATGCGGCTTGGAAGGAGCTTGACAAAGGCCCCAGCGGCTCGAGTGCGCGCAAGCCCTACATCAGCAGCCTGCGCCGCAACCTGCAGCGTGAATACATCGATCGCATGATCGACCTTTCGCTGCCGGGCGGATCGTTTGGCGAAGTCGCCAAGCCCGTGAGCAATCTCGCAACTAAAGAGCTGCGTCAACTTGTCGACAAGATCACCGGCATCATCGGCAAGGAGGGCAAAGACAGCAGCGGGCTTGATCCCTACAGCTATGCTCACCTGTCCGAAGCCAAGATCCGCATCGAGAAAGCACTCGACGCGCAGTACATCTACAACGCCGACCAAATCGGCGGAGGCGGCTTCGGTGGCTTCTTCTTCGGTCGCGAAACCAAATAAGAACACGAGGGCGCAAACCTTCGAAAAAGCTCGCAGTCTCGCAAACTAGTTCATGCCACAAGCCGCCGGGTGCAGACCCGGCGGTTTTTCGTTTCATTGTGAACTTCTAGGCCGCTTCCGCCGGCGGCAACTGCTCCTGCGAACCGTCCTCAACCTTCGCCACCTCCGGTTTCACATCGTGCTTGGCGTCTTTTTTGGCGTCCGGCTTCAAATCTGCATGCACACGATTCTCCATCGAGCGATACAGCGCCAGCAAATCAAACTCCCCATGCTCGGCAGGCTCAAAGTTGTCGCCGCTCACATCTTCGCCGTCCATCGCGATGATCGAGACATCCCGATGCTCACGCAGATCGATGCGAACAACCTTGCCGCGTTGCTTCATCGGTCTGGGGTCAAACTCTTGCAGCACTTCCACCAGCGGCTTGCAGGGGTTGTTGACATCCCAGCTCACAACCACCGCATCTTGCTGGGTGCTCAGCCGCACTACGCTGCCCGGCGCGTACGCCGGAATCACACTCATAAGCGCCTTGAACACAACCGGGTCAAACTTCTTGCGCATGGGCTCATCCAGCATGTGCCGCAGCGCCCGCACCGTCGGAATCGTCGGCGTGAGTTTCGAATTGCTCCCCGGCGCGTGCGCAGGGTTCTTGATGCGCGAGAATGTCTCTGCCGCCGCGACGATGCGGGCAAGCACATGCACATCACGCTCAGCCGCAGGTCGCGTGCCGCCGCGAAGGCTGGGCCGCTCAGGAAACCCGGTGCCATCCCAAGCCTGATGGTGGTGCAGCGCGATGATCGCGGCAGTCGGATCAAGCACGCCTCGCATCATGTCGTAACCCAGCGCGGTATGCGTGCGCCATTCAGGATCGGTTGTGTCGAGCGTTGCGTTGTAGCGATCAAGCGCAGCCTGTGATACGCGCAACATGCCGATGTCGTGCAGCAACGCGCCGATGCCAAGACTCGTCAAGTCTTTCGCGCGTCCGGCTGGCAGCGATCTGCGCTCGCGCACAAGATAAAAATCCAGTCGCATGCCCATCATGAGGCTGAGCGCTGCGACGTTGCCGCTGTGCCGCACGAACGGCTTGTCAGCGTGCGCCACCTGCGAAATCCACAATGCGCTCTGCGGACTATCCGCCAGATGTCGCGTCACACTCAGCAGTGCTTTCTTGCACGCATAAAAATCAATCTCGACTGTGTTGCGCACCATCGCCTGATCGATCACGTTGCCGATGCGAGTCGTCAGCGTGCGATAGTTGGCCATGAGCTGCGGATCAACAAACCGCACGAGATGCTCGAGGCCCGGATAGCGAATCCACACTTCATGAATGCCAAGCTGCATCAAGTGCGGAATCGAGTACGCATCCAGCGGCGCACCCTGGCGCAGCAATACCACATCAGGATGCCCTGGATGGTGAATCGCCATCGCGACTTCCATTCCTGGTCGAGCGTGTTGGAGCAACAGACGCAGCACGACATAGCTATCGGTACTTTGCAAGCGGGCGCGAAGCAAGCTTCAGCCCACAACGGGGATTCGTCCGCGAGCGCAACAGTCAGGCAAGCGAGGCAACTTCGTCGTGAAATCTCGGACGTTACTCGGGACGGACCTTGCGAACGAGCGGACGAAGCTGCTTCTGCGGAGCTTTCCAACCAGCTGGCCGCTGCGCGATGAGATACCACGAATCTCGCCAGCCCGGCACAATAGCGGTGACGGCCTCGTACACCTTCTTGACAACTGGCGACAGTTGATACGTCATGTAGTGGTAAGTCTGCAGTTCCACGATGTTCAACCCCAGGCACGCAGCCAGTTGAACCAGATCATCACGGCAGTATTCACGCCGATGCCCGCGCCATGTGCCCTCCGACCAGTAGTACTTGTCAAAGGGCGGGTGATTCGTCTGCCCTCGCAGTAACGAAATCCGCTTGCGAATGTTCACCGCGCTGGGCACGCTGATATACACATAGCCGCCGTCACGCACCAAAGCGGTAAGCGACACCATGAGTTCTCGCGGCGAGTCAATCAGATGCTCGAGCACATGGTGCGACATGACCATGTCAAATTGTCCCTGTGCCCACGGCCAGGGCTTGCCCTGTTCGCTCAAAAAGAAATCCACTTTCCAACGCGCCATAAAACGCAATATGCGATCGCGCATATTGCCCGCCAGGTGCCACTCATCACACAGGTCGTCCGTTGCCGACATGCGGTATCCCAACCCCGCAAGCACGGCGGCGGCATCACCAGGACCACTACCGAAGTCAAGAATAGTCGAGCCGCGTGGCAGGTATTTCTCGATCCGACGAACCGCAAATCCAGCGGCATCGTCGAGGCTCGTTCCCATGTACTCAACAACGGGGAGCGAAGCCTCGACCTCCTGGATGACCCTGGACAGCTCAGCATCGCTGATGGACGCAGTGTTGGTAGTCGGTGTTGCCATACACGCAGGATAGTTGCAAATTCACCTGCGAGACGCTTGCCGCTTCGCGAGTTTCTTGCCCGCCTTCTTCGCGACCTTCTTTATCGCCTTTGCGGGTTTTGTCGCCTGGGCGTTCTTCGCCGCAGGTTTGGCTTTGCTGGCCTTGCCCCCAGCCTTACCTGCAGTGCCGTAGCCCGCCGGAATGCCCTGCGTCCATGTCGTCATGTTCTTGCTCTCGGGGTTGTAGCCATCACCCGGAATCGGATGGCTGCCCTTGGTGAACGTGCTGATGCTCGACAGGTGCGCGGTCTTCGCGTTGTACTTCGCGAGGAATTCCTTTTCAATCCAGCGGTACGTGCGCTCCATGCCGTCGCGCAGGCGCGTCGAAGGTTCCCAGCCCAGGTACTTCTGAATCTTGGTGTTGTCGCTGTTGCGACCGGCCACGCCCTTGGGCGCGTCGAGCTTGTAGTTGCGCTTGAGCTTGATGCCCGCGATCTCTTCCGCGATGCTCACAAGCTGGTTGATGCTCACCAGTTCGCTGCTGCCCAGGTTGATGGGCTCGAGAATGCTGCTGTGCGTGATCATGTTGATCCCGCGCACGCAGTCGTCAACAAACATGAAGCTGCGCGTCTGCGTGCCGTCGCCCCAGATTTCAATCTCGTGCTTGCCGCTGACTTTCGCCGCAATCACCTTGCGACAAATTGCCGCAGGCGCCTTCTCGCGGCCACCTTCCCACGTGCCTTCGGGACCATACACGTTGTGGAAACGCGCCACGCGCGTGTGCATGCCAAAGTCCTCGCGGAAGTGCCGGCACATGCGCTCGCTGAAGAGCTTCTCCCAGCCGTAGCCATCTTCAGGCAGGCCCGGGTACGCGTCCGCTTCTTTCAACGCCGTAATGTCCGCGTTCTTCTGCTTATCCGCGTTGTACACGCACGCCGAGCTCGCGTAGAAGAACCGCTTCACGCCAGCTTCTTGCGCCGCCAGCAGCATGTGCGTGTTCGTCAGCACGCTCAGCATGCACAAGGCCTTATTGTTCTCAATGAATCCCATGCCGCCCATGTCGGCCGCAAGTTGATACACCTCATCCGCCCCCGTGCTCAAGCCGCGACACACCTTAAAGTCCCGGCAGTCGCCCTTGATCGAGCCGGCGTGATTCTCGACATCGCGGAAGACCTGATACCACTCATCCAGCGGCTTGATATCCGCAACGCGAATCTTCTTGACGCCCATCGAGCGGAAGAAGTTGACCAGATGCCCGCCGATGAACCCGCCGCCGCCAGTGACGACAACCGTCATGTCTTTGTTGATCTTCACGCCACCAGTCAGCGAATCACCGTTTGAGGAAGCTTGGGCCACACGAAACTCCTTTAGCAGACAAAGTCAGTCAGAGCCAAAATCTCTCGCCGCTCCCGCCGTTCCCCTGAGCGATGACGAAGGAAGGGATGATAGAAAAGCGATTGCCGCGCAACACGCGAAAATCGGCGCTACATCGCCGAGTTTTGCGAGTTCATGACGAAGTGTTATGGATCGGTAAGCCAGGCTCGCACCTGAAGGACGTTTGCCGCAGTGCCCCAGACTTTCCTGCACGAGTGGCACGGGCTTTCAGCCCGTGCGAGCCAACAACCACGCCGCCGTCCGCGCAACCCCCTGCGAAATAGACACCTGCGCCCGCCACCCCAGCACGTGTTCCGCCAACGCCGAGTCCAGCACCCGCCGCGGTACGCCGTCTGGCTTGCTCGCATCCCACAGGGTTTGCCCAGCAAACCCCGTCGCGTCGGCACAAGCCTGGGCAAGTTCCCGAATCGAAACCTCCGCCGGCCCCGACAAATTGATCGCCGTATGCCCCGCCGCGTCGAGCTCATCAACACGCTCGCTCGCGATTGCAATCGCCTCCGCCGCGTCTTGCACGAACAGAAAATCTCGCACCGCCGACCCCGTGCCCCAGTTGGTCACGTTCGCTGCGCCGCTGCGAACCGCGTCGACATATCGCTCAATCATCGCGCCCGCCGCGTGGCTCTTGAGCGGATCACCAAAAGCATCGCGCGGGCCGTACAGATTCGTTGGAATGATGCACACCGCCCGCAAGCCACGCTCGCGCGCCGCCAGCATCGCGCGATACGTCTCGCGCTTGGCTTCGCCATACCACCGTGTCACCGGATCAAGTTCACCCGCGAGCACATCCACTTCGCGATATGGCTGCGGAGCTGCTACACCATACATGCACATGTGACCAACACAGATCAAGCTCGGCCGATCCGCATCACGCATCGCAAGCATCGCCCGCACGAGATTCACGCCGCCAAGATTCTCGTGATACATCCGCTCGCCAAAAGCCTTGCACATGCCAAGGCCACCCGACAAGCCGGCGACGTGAACCACAACTTGCAACCTTCCGCTCGCAGCAGCACTGCTCGTTGCATCTCGCAACATCGCCTTCACAGATTCGACCGAGCGCAGCGTTTCACGCGTATTCGCCGGCGTTGCCACATCATGCCCCCGCGCGCGCAATACATCCACCACATGCGAACCCAAAAATCCCGCCGCCCCCGTCACAAGCACGCGCATCGCGTCACCTCACTGCACGCTGCCCACCAGCGCCGCATTCGTCGGAAATCGCTTCAAAGCCGCCAGCAATTGCTCAACTTGCATAGGCGGCGGCATGCTCAGCAAGCGCCGCCGCAGCGCGGTCATCGTCTTCACTTCAGCGTCGCCCATCAGCAAGTGCTCTTTCCGCGTGCCGCTTTCAGCCAGGTTCAGCGCGGGGAACATGCGTCGCTCGGCGACCTTGCGATCCAAGATCAGCTCCATGTTGCCGCTGCCTTTGAACTCTTCGAAGATCACCTGATCGGCCTGACTACCCGTATCAACCAAGCAGCTCGCGATGATCGTGAGGCTGCCCGCTTCCTCGGTGTTGCGCGCACTACCAAACAGCGCACGCGGCACTTCCAGCGCCCGGCTGTCAAGCCCGCCGCTCAGCGTGCGACCGCTGTTGCTGTGCTTGCGACTGCTGTTGAAAGCCCGGCCCATGCGCGTGATGGAATCTAGCAACACCACCACATGCTTGCCCGCCTCGACCATGCGCTTGCAGCGTTCAATCGTCGTGATCGCCGTATCAATGTGCTTTTCAATCGTGTGATCGTTCGAACTCGCAATCACCCGCACGCGCGACTTCGCTGGCACTTGCGTCTCGCGAGCCTCGGTGCCTGGCCCGCCCACGTCACGCAGTGCCGCCTCGCCCCGCGCAAGCATCTCGCGCTCTTGCTGTCCCACATTCGCAAACGTCCGGCGGAAGTCCGTCACTTCCTCAGGCCGCTCGTCAATCAGCAACACAACCACTTCAATGTCCGCATGGTTCCGCAGCAGGCCCGTTGCAATGTCCTTGAGCAGCGTCGTCTTGCCAGCCTTGGGCGGGCTCACAATCAACGCACGCTGCCCGCGACCAATCGGGCAGAACAAATCAATCAATCGGCATGACGCCGGACAACCCGCGTACTCCAGCGTCAACCGAGGCTGGGGATCAATGCTCGTAAGCTCTTCAAACTTCTTTGCACCGGCCGGCAGCGCAAGCGGATTGCCGTCAACATCCACCGTCGCCGTACCCAGACGATTACCCGAAGGCTGTCCCGACGAACCACTGGAATTAGATTGGTTGCCCGCTTGCCCATTCGCAGGCCCGCCGTCATTACGAAGCGCATTCACCACCGCCGCACCGCCACCAGAACCCCCGCCCTGATAGCCGCGATTTCCCCCGCCGCCACCCCCCCCCCCCCCCCCCCCCCCACCCCCCCCCCCCCCCCACCCACCCCCCCCCCCCCCCCCCCCCCCCCCCCCCCCCCCCCCCCCCCCCCCCCCACACCCCCCGCCCTGATAGCCGCGATTTCCCCCGCCGCCACCGCCACCCCCACTACCCCCACTACCACCACCGCGACCACGTCGACCTCGTCGGCGTCCCCCGCCGCCGCCATTACCACCTCCGCCCCCACCCGCGCCGTAACCACCGCGCGAACTGCCACCACCGTGGCCACCGCCGCCTCCCCCACCACCATGCCAATTGTCAACACTCATCCATGACTCCAGAAAACTCGAAAGGCCATTGGCGCTTCGATACCGCCGCGTGGGCGCAGAGGCACCACGCGAGTTGTCAAACGATTCCTGGTTGACCCATCCACGCCGCGCTACAAAGCAGCGGCAGACAGGCACCAGAAGCAAAAACCACACATGCGATACGCGTTTGGCGTATCCAAAACAGCCCTAAGCCAGCCCCAGATCAACAAGACTCACGCAAGACGACGCGTGCAGGCAGGCAGCAAGCTACAAGCAGAACTCCCTTTCCAGGCGCAAACTTCTCCCCACGAGAATGCACCATCTTTAGAAAAGGGCGACATTCGGCGTCATGAGTCGCACCGGAACTGCCCGCAAATCGTACCATACAAAATAGCCGGCGTTGCACACCCGGACACAGAATTGCGATGATGCTCCAGTCCTTTCGGTTACAAACAGGGTCTGGCTGCATCAAGTGCTGTTACAATCCGATATCTTCTTTGCCCAACGTCCCAGATCGCCGATTTCTCTGTTTTCGCCGTGTCCGACCCAAGCCCCAAAGCCCCGCTCCCGACTGCCCCGCCCGTTCCGACGGACGCCGGGTCGATTTGCGTTGCCCAAGAGATTGTTCTGAAAGGACTTCCAGTCTCTCCGGGCATCATTATCGGCACGGTTTTACTGGTTGACGACGAGCACCTCAAGCCCATCCGTCGGGTCCTGCAAAAAGACTCGGTCGCCGCCGAACTGGCCCGGCTCGACGCCGCCATCGAATCGGCGATTGTCGAAATTCAGAACGTCCACGCCCACGCCGAGACGCAGATGGGCAAAGAAACCGCGCAAATTTTTCTCGTGCATCAAATGATGCTGCGAGACAAAAGCGTCGTCGGCCCCATTCGCCAACGCATCGAGAAGGAACAAGTCTGTGCCGAGTACGCCGCGTACGAGGCCCTCAGCGCCCTCGCCAATCAGTTCCGCGCGATGAAAAACAGCGCGTTCGCCACCAAGGTCAACGACATCGACGATCTGCGTCACCGCTTGCACACCCAGCTCGCGGGCGAGCAGCGCAAGCGTCTCGAACATGCCGAGCCCAACACGGTCGTTGTCGCCCGCGACCTGACTCCGAGCCAAACCGCTAGCTTTGATCGCAGCCGAATCGTCGGCTTCGCCACCGACCTGGGCGGCATGACCAGTCACACCGCAATCATCGCAAAAGCCCTTGAAATCCCCGCAGTTGTGGGCGTGCAGCAAATGGCCAAGCACGCCCATGACGGCATGGCGATCATCGTCGATGGCGACACCGGCGCGGTGATTCTGCACCCAAGCCCCAGCACGGTGGCCCAGTACCACCGCATGATCGAGCAGCGCCGGCTGTACCGCGCGAACCTGACGGACGTCGCCGACCTGCCCAGCGTTACGCTCGATGGCGAACCCGTCGCGGTCGTGGGCAACATCGAACTGCCCGACGAAGTCGCGAAGGTTCTCAAAGCCGGCGGCACAGGCGTCGGGCTATACCGCAGCGAATATCTTTGGCTCACCCGCCACGACGAACCCACCGAAGAGGTCCACTTCGAGGCCTACAAGCGCTGCGTCGAACTTTGTGCCGGTCGCGACCTGACGATCCGCACGTTCGACCTTGGCGCGGACAAGCTCACACAAAGCCGTGAAGAGATTCCCGAACGAAACCCGTTCCTTGGCAATCGCAGTATCCGCTACTGCCTGCGGAACGTTCCCATGTTCAAGCGGCAACTCCGGGCCATCCTGCGGGCCAGTGCCATCGGCCCGGTGAAGATCATGTTCCCGCTAGTCAGTAGCCTGCAAGAATTGCGCCAAGGCAAGTTCATCCTCCACGACACGATGGAAGAGCTTTCAGAAGAAGGGGTTGCGTTCGATGCCAAGGTCCAGGTCGGCATCATGATCGAGGTACCCAGCGCGGCGTTGCAGGCCGAAGCCTTCGCCCGCGAGTGCGATTTCTTTTCTATTGGTACAAATGACCTCACCCAGTACACCCTGGCGGTCGACCGTATTAATGAGCGTGTGGCCCATTTGTACCAGCCCACCCACCCTGCGGTCATCAAGCTCATTCGCGATACCGCCCGCGCTGCCCGCCGGCACAACACACCGGTCAGTTGCTGCGGCGAGGCGGCGGGACAAGTTGAGTACGCGATGCTGCTTATGGGTCTGGGGTTGCGTACGCTGTCAGTGAGCAGCGGCGTGATTCCGCAGCTCAAGCGGTTCATACGCAGTGTGACCGTTGCCCAGTGCGAGCGCGTGGCTAGACAAGCCCTGTCGCTTGATTCCGATGCTCTGATCACGAATTACCTTCGCGATCAGGCTCGAAAAATCGTCCCCGAAGCTTTCAGCGGTCGTGCCGCAGACTGACGACGGGAACACAAACCAGCGATTGGGCCGTGCCCGCAAAGCACCACCGATCGGCATGAACACCCCGCGGGGTTTCTCCTCGGGCCAAGCGCGCAGCGCAAGGTCGGGACGCTGAAACACCCGCGAACAACTCGGCACGCGGCGCGTGGGCCTGAACGCTTGCCCCGGTGTGCATGGGGAACCGTTTGCAATGACGCTGAAGGCGTCGAATGCGAACGGACGGCGCGACGAAGATCGTGCCGCAGTTAGGTCTGCGAGCTGCCGATGGGCGCAGCGCAGGCGGGTGGAGCGCATGCCGAGCGTGTATTGATGCGGTGACAACGGTTCCTCTTGCGAGCGAGCAATCGCGAAAGGGAACACGTGATGAACACTGACGACAACACCATGAACGAGCGCGATGATTCGCATGAATCTGAATCTGCTGATTCTGCTGACTCCACACCACAAGGCAGCGACGAAACCGCAGGCGATGCCAAGGGCGAAGGTGACGCGGGCGACGCAGCAAAGAAGAAGCGTCGTCGCAGCCGTCGCGGCGGACGCGGCCGGCGCAAGAGCAAAGCAGGCGAAACAACTCGTGATGCAGCAGGCACCGCCGATGGCGAGGCTGATGGCAACACAGACAGCGAAGCTGCGAGCGAAGCAGAAGGCGACGAAGCCGAAGCTGCACCCGAGGCCGCACCCACGCGGGCCCCGCGCCGCTCGCGAGCAGTCGCTCGCGCAGTTGAGCCAATTGAAAAGGCAGAAGCAGACGTCGCTAGCAGCGACGATGATTTTCGCGAGCGCGACGAGCTAGCCGCAGAAGTTGAAGAACCACAAGACGAGCCCGCAGAAGCAGCCGCGAGCGACGAAAGCGACGAACCGCAAGATGGCGAGGACGCCGCCGAAAGCAAGCCGCGCGAACGCCGGAGCCGCGATCGCCGCCCTGCTCGACAAGATGAAAAGCGCGAGGAAAAGCGCGAGAAGCCCGATCGACCGGCCAACACGCCGTTCACGCAGATGCTCATCAACTACGTGCCGGGCGAAGAGTGCCGAGTCGCCATCATGGAAGATGGCAAGCTCGAAGAGCTGCATGTTGAACGCTTCGCCAGTGCAAGCCGCGTGGGCAATATCTACGTGGGTCGCGTGATGAACGTCGAGCCCGCGATTCAAGCGGCGTTTGTTGACTTTGGCGTGGGCGAAAACGGCTTTTTGCACGTGACCGACCTGCACCCGCGATATTTCCCGGGCGAAGATGACAGCGCAACCGAACGCGTGGGTCTCAAGACGCCGCGTCGCGAACGCCCGCCGATTCAAACCGCGCTGCGCAAGGGTGACGAGATCATCGTGCAGGTGCTCAAGGAAGGCGTGGGCACCAAAGGTCCGACGCTGACCAGCTACCTGAGTATTCCTGGCCGATTCCTGGTGATGATGCCGAACATGGACAAGGTTGGCGTCTCACGCAAGGTTGAAGACGAAGAAGAACGCCGCGCGATGCGAGAGATTCTCGATCAGCTTGATCTGCCCGAAGGTTTCGGCTTCATCTTGCGAACGGCGGGCATGAGCCGCACCAAGGCGGAACTCAAGCGCGACCTTGCGTACTTGATGCGCCTGTGGAAGGACATGGAAAAGCGCCGCGACCGCGCCAGTGGCGGCGGCAGCAAGGCGCGATTGCTCTATAGCGAGAGCGACTTGCTCGTGCGTGCGCTGCGCGACATTCTCACGAATGAAACGCATGAGATCGCGATCGACAATGAGATGGCACTCAAGCGCGCCGCCAAGTTCCTCAAGATCGTTGCGCCGCGCACCAGCACTAAGCTGCTGCACTACAACCAGAAAGCGCCGATGTTCCACGCCTACAGCGTGGAAAATCAAATCTCGCTCATTCACGCGCGCGAAGTTCCCCTGCCAAGCGGCGGGCGACTGGTCATCGATCAAACCGAAGCACTGGTTGCAATCGACGTCAACAGCGGCCGCAGCCGCGACAGTCGCGACAGCGAAACCAACGCATATCAAACCAACATCGAAGCGGTGGATGAAATCTGCCGGCAGCTTCGCCTGCGCGACATGGGCGGCATCGTCATCAACGACTTGATCGACATGCGCAGCATTTCGCATCGCAAGGACATCGAGAATCGCTTCAAAGAACGCATGAAGCGCGACCGCGCCAAGAGCACGGTGCTGCAAATCAGCGAGTTTGGCATCCTGCAGATGACTCGCCAGCGCATGCGGGCCAGCCATGAGAGTGTTCACTTCACCGACTGCCCAACCTGTCGCGGCCGCGGCATGTTGCAAAAGCCCGACAGCGTCGCGGGTGACGCACTGCGCGAACTTTCAGCGATTCTCGACCTGCAACGTGTGGCCAAGGTTGAAATGGTCGTCGCGCCGCGCGTGGCCGGCGACTTGCTCAGCACCAAGCGGCGATTGCTCAGCCGCATCGAACGCACGTATGGCAAGCACGTTGACGTGCGCGTGAGTGAGAGCGTGCCGGTTGATCGCATTACGTTCTACGCGTATGACGAAACGGGCAGCGACATTGACCTTTCGAACTTGCCCATGCCTCGCAAGCCGCGTGATTTGCCGGAATGGATCGATGCTGACGCCGCCACGGAGGCGGACTGGGCACCCGATCTTGATGCCGAAGCCGAAGAAGCGCGTCGCAACGAAGTTGATGAAGCCGCAGCCGATGATGAATCGTATGTGCATCCCATCGAGATTGAACTGCCCGACGATGAAGTCGATGCGGAAATTGCAGCGTCGGGGGGTCGACGTGGCCGCGCGGGAGGCAATGAGCCACGAGACGACCGTGCAGGACCTCGCACGGATCGCGGTGAACGTAGCAGTGATCGTGGCGACCGTGGCGGTCGGCGCGGTCGGCGTGGTGGGCGCGGACGTGATGATCGGCGTGAAGAGCCCCGTGCGCAGCCGGATAATCGCGGCCGCAGCGAACCGCGTGACAATCGCGGCCCGCGTGATGATCGGCGTGAACCAGTTCGTCGCGACGAGCCTCGGCGTGAAGAACCGCGTCGGCCCGACACGCGCCGAGATGAACCGCGTCGCGAAGAGAGTCGTCCGCAGGGTCGATCGCGATTCAACGATGATGCCGAGTGGGGCGAACCCGCGCCGGCAGGATCGCCGCCCGCGCGCAACGACTCACCTGATGCGCCAGGCGATCCACTGCCCCCGCCGCAAACGCAGCAAATGCCGCGTGAAGCTCGCGAGAACGAGCCGCCTCGCGACAACGCGCCCCGGCCCGAGCCGATGGGCGATGAAGCCGGTGAACAAGGCGAAGGAGGGCGCCGCAAGCGTCGCCGTCGTCGCCGACGTGGCCGTGGCCGCGGCGAAGGTGCACCAATGGAAAACGGCGCGCCGCGTGATGGCGTGAACGCCCCGGGCGATGCATCTGCGCCACTCAACGCGCGCAATGATGAAGGCGACGACTTTGAAGGCGATGACGAGCCGCGCGCAGAGACAAGCGGCGCGGATCGTGCTGCTGATACTGGCGAAATCGCAGGCGGACCCGCGCGTGGCGGCGACCAAGGCGAAGGCGGTCGTCGCCGGCGTCGGCGCGGTCGTGGCGGGCGCGGTGGCGATCGTCCTGCGGGGCCAGCCCCGTCGGCACCACGCGAGCGTCGCGATGAACTGCCGCGTGAGCAAAGGCCGCAGCCGCGTCCGGAAGTGCGCGAGCCCAAGCCAGTGCGCGAACCGCCGCCGGTCGTGAAACCGCCCACGCCTGCCGCAAGCACGCCCAAGCCGCCGCCGCGCACGCTGTACGGCGCGGTGCGTCGCAAGCTGACGCCCGGCGAACTCAAGAATCGTCCCAAGGATGATTGATCGGAGCGAACGTGCTGCGACGCATCATCATTCTCGGTTCCACCGGTTCCATCGGCACGCAGACGCTTGACGTGGTTCGAGCGGCCAACGCGCGGCACGCTGCTTCAAGCGGCGTGGCGCGTGAAGTGCTGCCGCGATTTGAAATCGTGGGATTGGCGGCGGGAAACAATACACAATTACTCGCGCAGCAAGCACGCGAGTTTGAAGTGCGAGATGTTGCTTGTGCTGGTGCGCCGCCGGCGAGCAGTGATTTACCCGCTGGTGCACGCGTGCGGCAAGGGGCATCATCGGCGCAAGAACTCGTACGTGATGTCACCTGCGATGTTGTAGTCGCGGCGATAGTGGGCAGCGCGGGACTCACGGCGACGCTTGAAGCTGTCGAGCAAGGGCGAACAGTTGCGCTCGCGAACAAAGAGACGCTGGTTGCTGCCGGAGAGTTGGTCGTCGCGCGTGCGCGCGAAACTGGCTCGGCGATTCTGCCGGTTGATAGCGAGCACGCCGGAGTTTTTCAATTGCTGCGAACGCGCGGCTTGCCACCCACACTACGAGATGATGAATCGCACGCCCAACTCGCTCGCGTGATTTTGACGGCAAGTGGCGGACCATTTCGCACGTGGACGCGTGAACAGATCGAACGCGCAACGCCCGAGCAAGCCAGCAAGCACCCCACATGGAACATGGGCGCGAAAGTGACCGTGGACAGTGCGGGCCTGATGAACAAGGCCCTTGAACTCATCGAAGCGTACTGGCTTTTTGGGCTTGATGCGAACAAGCTCGACGTGCTCGTGCATCCGCAATCAATCGTGCATGCAATTGCAGAATGGACCGATGGCTCGTCGACGGCACAACTCGCGAAGCCCGACATGCGAACGCCCATTCACCGCGCGCTGCACTATCGCGACGCATTCCTCCACACAAGCGATGCAAGCACGACCAAACTCGATTGGTCCACGCTTTCCCGATTGGAGTTTGAGCCTCCTGACCTCACGCGTTTCCCGGCGCTCGGCTTCGCGAAGCACGTGATGCACGCGGGCGGCACCGCAGGAGCGATCATGAACGCAGCAAACGAAGAAGCAGTCGCCTCATTTCTACAAAGCGATCAAGCAGGTTCGCGGGCGATGCCGTTCGGCGCGCTGCATCGATTGGTGTCAAATGCCATGCAGGACATTGCGAGCAAACCTGTAACGTGCTTGGCGGACATCACCACTGCCGAGGCACTCGCGCGTGAGCATGTTCGCCGGGCGTTGTCTGTGCAAGGAGCAGCGGTATGACGGCAAACAACCCCATCGCCGCGCAGCTTGCGCACGTTGAGAATCTGCTGCGATCTGGAAACACAAAGGACGCTCTCGCGCTCGCGCGAGCACTTGCTAACGCGAACCCGCACGACTTTTCGTGTGTGCGAGCGGCCATTCTCACGTCTCACGCCGCCGCGGACCTTCCGGGTACGATTGAATATCTCCGCCGCGCAGTGGCATTGCGACCGCAAGATGCCAGTTTGCGGCTCAACCTCGCGAAGGCCCTGCACGAATCCGACGACACCGACGCCGCGCTGCGCGAGATTGCCGCCGCCCTGCCGCTGCAACCATCGGCTTCCACTTTGTATCTCGAAGCTCGGCAGTTACTCGCCGACAAACAGCGATACATGGAAAGCCGCACGTGGGTCGAGCGCGGTCTCGCGGCGTGCCCGGGAGACGCGGCGTTGACGTTCGCGAAAGCGGGCGAGTTTCTGCGAACGGGCGAGTACGACAAGGCGATGCCGCTGTACGACGCGTTGATCCGCGCGATGCCTCAGATGGCGTTTTTCTATCTTGATCGCGCGTATGCGCAGAACTATTTGCCAGATGTTGATCCGCAGCATGTGTATGCGGCGCACAAAGCGTGCGGGGCATTTCTTGATATGGCTCCCGACATGTCAGCGGCGTGGGCAAGTCGCGATTGTGATGTGAATCGTGTGCTTCACGTTGGATTCATCGGTCCAGACTTCTTCCGTCACAGCGTGGCGTATTTCGTCGAAGCACTTTTCAACAATCTCGATCGCACACGAGTGAAGGTGCATGTGTATCACACCAATCGCAATCGCGACGGCGTGACCGATCGTATCGAACAAGCCGTCGATGTCTTTCGGCATGTCAAGCAAGAACAGCCAGGTGTGCTCGCACAAATCATCGCCAACGACAAGATTGATGTGCTCATTGATCTCGCAGGCTACACGCAAGTTCACGGCTTGACCGCAATGGCCGCCCGCCCCGCGCCGGTCATGGCGACGTACTGCGGCTATCCGAATACCACGGGTAGCTCGCGCATCGGCTGGCGCATCGTTGATTCGATCACTGATCCAGCGGGCAGCGAGTCGTTCAATACTGAGCGGTTGCTGCGTCTGGATCCTTGTTTCTTGTGTTATACGCCAGAAGCGCAGGCTCCCGAAGTTGCACCTTTGCCCAGTCAAAGTCGCGGATTTGTGACGTTTGGCTCGTTCAATGCTCAGCGAAAATTCAACAAACGCATCTGCGGCTTGTGGCGACGCGTGCTCGAGAGCGTGCCCAACTCGCGGCTCGCAATCAAGAGCATCAACTTCACCGAAGACAGCTCTGTCACTTTCGCACGCCAGCAGTTGCAAGACTTCGGTTTGCCGATGGATCGCGTGGTTGTTTTTCCAGCCGCCAAGAGCGCCAGCGACCACCTCGCGCAGTACGGCGAGATCGACATCGCGCTCGACACCTATCCGTACCACGGCACGACAACAACGTGCGAAGCACTGTGGATGGGCATTCCAGTTGTCACGCTCGCCGGTCAGACGCACGTTTCGCGTGTGGGCGCGAGTTTGCTCACATGCGTCGGGTTGCCTTCGTGGATTGCACGCACCGACGACGAATACGTGGACATCGCGAAGCGATACGCATCCGATACGGAAGCATTGGCGACTTTGCGATCAACTTTGCGGGCTCGCGTGCAGGCCAGCGAATTGTGCAACGCGCCAGCGTTTGCGAAGAAGTTCGAAGCCGCCATCCGCCAGATGTGGTCGGCGTGGGCGAGTGGTCGATAGTTATTGATGTTGCACTGTCGCACTGTCGCGCGTATCGCAGTAGTGCAAGCAAAAGCTCCGCGCCATTCTGAAAAAAACAACCCCGACTTTCGACGGGGTCGTTCGTGTGTGTTCGCATCGCTGCGAAGCATGTATCTGTCACCTGAGCATCGCGAGTTGCGATGACGCATTGTCACTCACGGGCACGGAGCGCCTGCGAGCACGTTGAGGTAATCGATAATGTCTTGATCTTCAGGGAAGACGCCATTGTTGTTGAAGTCGATGTCATCGCACACATTGGGCGTGCTGCACGGGCCGCCTGCGAGGACGTTGAAGAAGTCTGTCACGTCTTGATCTTCGGGGAAGACGCCGTTGTTGTTGAAGTCGATGTTACACGGATTGCCGCCGGGCCTGCAATCAGGCACGGTGATGCACACATCCTTCGAGCAGCATTCGCTGAAGTCGGGTTTGTGCACGACAATCGTGAAGCAGATCCGCGTGCCAGGCGGCAGCGTGGTGTTGACGTTGAAGTTGACGTTGCCCGCGCCCCACTGCGGAATCGCGAGAGGGATGTAGCCAGGAGTCACCGTTGTCGAGCCAGCGGGTACGCCCGTAGGACTGATGAAGATGTGACCAATCGCGTAGTCAGTGGGCTGCAGGAAGAACTGCACCGAGAACTGACCCGGCGCGATGCACGTGGTTTGTGGCGGCAAGTTGCCCTCAAGCACGAAGCAGTCGCAATCAGGCAGCGTCACGCGTTTGCGGAAGTTGCAGCACACCTGCCCTTGTTGATTGAACAGAATAAACGGCAGATCGATGCTCGTGCCGCCTGCGGGGCCGCAGATGGTCAGTGTGATGAACTGCGTCGCGTTATTCGCGAGCGGCGGATTAAAGATGACGGGGTTGGGCGAAACCAGCGGGCTCGCGATGTTGAGCTGGTTCACAGGTTGACCCGACAAGTTCGTAAACGCGAAGGTGTACGTATAGCATGGCGTGCCGTCAGGTTGCGGCGGCTTGCAGATGATGTTCTCTTCGGCGATACGGCCGCAGTCGGCGCACTCACGACGAATCGCGAGCGAGCCCAGCGTGGTCTTATCCCCGCCGCCGTTGAGAACGTTGTCGTCGCTGTCGATCAGATATCCGTTCGTGGTAGGCGTCAGGTCAGCCGCGTTGCCGCCGTTGTTGATGCGGTGTAAACCGTACAGACCGATGTTGCCGAGAATGATCGCGTCCGATGAGCCCCACACGTTGCCATCGCAATCAACACCAATACCGCCCGCTGCATTGTGTCCAGCGGGGAAGCTGCCTTGATAGCGACCCAAACGCCACTTGGGCGTAGGTTGGAAAGCCCACGCGCCGCTGCCGCCCGACAGTTCGAGGGCGCGCGAATAGTGCACGCTGCCGATGCTGCGCTCGGCGATGTACATGTTGCCGTTGGGACCAAACGTGATATCCGCAATTGGCGCGGTGTAGATAACCGGGCCACCAAAGAGCGGCACCAGCGCGGGCGTCGTCGCCTGCAACTGCTGCGTACCGGTGATGAAGTTGCCCGTCGCGTCAAGATCGACCGACCAAATCTGGTTGTTGGTGCCGCCGTTGGGGTTCGCGCTGTCTTCGAGCCACGTGCCGTAATACAGCTTGCTTTCGCCTTCATTCACTGCCATGCCCCACACGCGACGACGCAAACTCGTGAAGGTGTTGGGTTGACCGTCGTCGGCATTGCCAGGACCAAGCAGCTCCACGCCGTGATCCCAGAATGTGCCCGGCGCGCCGGTGGGCCGGTACGGAGCAGGCGGACACGCCTGCGGAATCGGCACGCGGTAAATCAAGCCATCTTCAAAGTTGGACACATACAGCACGTTGCCGCGCACGCCGTGCACCACATCGCCCTGTCCCACGCCCGCGTCGGGAATATCAGCAATGCGACAGATGTTGCCCGTGGTGCCGTCAAGTCGATACACACCGCCCGGACCGCCCGGACCCCACAGTGGCGTCTGTCCGAAGCCGCCGTAACCCAGCAGCACATAGTTCGCGTTCGCCACGTAGATGTTGGGGTTGTTCGCACGATCAAGGCACACGCCAAAGACGTTGCCCAGGTTGCGAGCCGTCCACTCATGCACGCCTGCACCAGCATTCCAGAAGCGGTTCGCTGACCAGTTGGTGTCTAGCACCGCTCCTTGTGCAGCGGGGTTGTTCACGTTGAACAACAGTACAACCGGGTCGTCCAAGTCGGCACCGCCCGCAGATGGCGGCGGCACCAAGTCATTGGGCGCCTCGAGCGTGTGAACCAGTTCACCGGGGTTGACCGGCAATGCCGCCGGCAAGAGCTGTGCGAATGCTGGTGCAGCAAGTGCACAAGCGACCATGGCCGCAGCAAATGAGCTGCGATTCCGCCAACTTTCCATGCAATTCATAATGACCCTCCAGACGATTGGACACTTCCCCCAAAGGAAGCACGTTCAACATACCGCGCCGTCCGTAAAAACGCAAGGTGCAAACACAGAATTGACGAGAAATTCGCAACTGTATATCAGATATGTGATATTTCACGGGCCAGGCTCAACCCAATCGCGTTACTTGCCGCCCGGAAGACAGTTCTGCAATTCCACCGTCATCGTGGTTCCTTGTTTCCACACGCTTTCCACACCGATGTTGCCGCCCAGCAGCTTCACTGCGTGCTTCACGATCGCAAGCCCCAAACCAGTGCCGCGCCGCACCGCAAACCCCGCTCGGCTGGGGTCCACCTGATAAAACCGCTCGAAGATTCGCTGCTGTTGCCCCAAGGGAATGCCCACGCCCTGATCGCTCACGCGAATGCGAATGCCCGCCGGGCCCAGTCGCTCGACGCTCACTACAACCGCCGTGCGTTCATATGCAAACTTGGTCGCATTATCGATGAGGTTCCGCACCACCGCCGTCAGCAGTTTTCGATCAGATTCAATGATATCAACGCTGGTGTCCACCTGCGTCTCGAGCGTGACTGATCGTTCCTTGCACACGCCTGCAAACGTGTCGCGCATGCTTTCCATCAAGTCCAGCACGCTCACCGGCTCACGCGTCACCGGAGCATCAGGCGAATCCAGTCGCGACAGATCAAGCAAGTCACGCACCATTTCTTCCAAGCGCTGCACGTTCGTGCCAATCACCTGCGTCAGCCGCTCGCGCATCGGCACATCTTCCCACGCGCCATCGGCAAGCGTCTCGGTCGCCGCTCGAATGCTCGAAAGCGGCGTGCGCAGCTCATGGCTCGCATTCGCCACAAAATCCGTCTTGAGATGAATCGCCTGCGCCAGTTCGGTCACGTCGCGCAGCGTCATCACCACGCCGCGCGCCGTTACCGATGCACCACTGCGCAGCGTAATCGCTGCGGTAAAGACCTGATACACCCGCAAGCCGCCGTCGCGCGCCACGCGAAACTCGCCCGAGCGCGTCGCGCCCGCCAGCGCCGCCGCGTGCTGGCCAATGACCTGCGCCTGCGTGAACAACTGATCGATGCTCTTGCCGACGATTCCACTCGCAAGCTTGGCGTTATCCGCAAAAAAAGCTTTCGCCGCAGCGTTGGCCACCACCACCGTCCCCGCCGCGTTGGTTGCAAGCACCGGACTCTGCATCGCATCAAAAACGCCGCGCAGATTCGCCAGGTCGTTGACGGCATCCTCCAGCTTCGCCACCACCGGCCCGCGCACATCGCGCAGCGACTTGGTCACCTGCGCAGGCCGACTCAACTCATCATCCGTCGCGAGTGGCCTCTGGTCCGTCGCGCGCCACAACGACTGCGCGACATCTTCCAAATCCGCAATCCACTTCGCCCGGCTCGTCACGATGAACGCGACATACACCCACACACACAACAACGCCGAAAGTCCAGTCAGCGATATCTGCCACATGACATCCGCGCGCAGCGAAGCACACGCACTCGCCACCAGCAGCGGCGTGCCGATGAGTGCAAGCGTGATGATGTCATGCGTCGACAACGAGAACCGTCTCACGAGCGATGCTACGGACCAAGCCCCACGCGAGCAAGCTCGCCTCGCTCCGCAAAGCCCGCAAACCCGCATTTCATGCGAATTTCATGTCCTGGCGAGCCCGCCGCTCGCCGCGTAAACTAGCCGCATGAACAACTCGCCGATCCCGACCACCACCAAACTTCTCAGCCTCGCGGCACTCATGCTCGTCAGCGCATTGTTCCCTGCGTTGTCTGGCTGCACCAGCGCAGGCATTTCCATTCGTGAAAGCGTCTTCGGCCAAGCCAAGCGCGACCAACTCGTAGGCCGCGTCAAAGACGCCCGCGAAGAGCAGGAAGAAGCCAAGCAGCAGTTCGCCAGCGCTCTCGACGAGTTCCTCGTCATGACCAAGCAAGATGGCGGCGAGCTCGAAAAGCAGTATCGCAAGTTTCAGAAGGAATACGACCGCTGCGAAGACGCCGCCAACAGCGTTCGCGGCGACATCAACACCGTCGAAGTCGTCGCCAGCAAGCTCTTCAGCGAATGGAACACCGAACTCAGTCAATACGCCGACGCGCAGCGCCGCAGCGACAGCGAACGCATGCTCAACGACACCAAGCGGCAATACGAGCAAATGATCATCGCGATGAAGAACGCCAGCTCCAAGATGGACCCAGTTCTCGCCAACTTCAAAGACCTCACGCTCTATCTCAAACACAGCCTCAACGCCCAAGCCATCCGCGGCTTGCAAAGCAACGTCTCGCAAGTGCAGAACGATGTCAGCCGCCTCATCACCGAGATGGAAGCCAGCATCAAGGAAGCGGATCAGTTCATCAGCCAAATGGCAAAGTGATTGACCGCGAAGAAATCGAAGAACGAAGAACTCGCATCAAGCCCACGGCACAGGCATCACGCCCGTGCCCTTTTCTATTCATCAAAGCTCGATCGCCGCCGCTTGCGCTCACCTTCGTGCTTCTTCGCATCCAGCCGCCGCTGTTTGGCACGTTTGCTGGGCTTGGTCGCTCGTCGCACCTTGGGAGCGTTCCACGCGTTGCGAATCAGTTCTGTCAGCCGTTCCTCGCACGCCGCTTTGTTGCGTTCCTGACTGCGATACTCATCCGCGATGATCATCAACTCACCCGCATCCGTCAGCAAGTGCTTCGCACTCGCCGCCAGTCTTGCGGCTTGCGCCGGCGCGAGCAACATCGCATGCAAGAACACGCGCAGCACGCACTTGGTCGCCCGTTTGTTCACATTCTGCCCGCCAGGCCCGCTGCTGTTGACAAACGAAAAATCCATCACCGCCGCCGGCACAACCAGCCTGCCATGCACGCTGATGCCACTGCTAGGCACATCAAGATTGGACGCATCAGGCTTCATCGCGCTCACTTTATGGCGTCAGGCGCTGCGCACGTTCCAGCCGCTGCGCCATCGCCTCACCCGCTTGCAACAAGTGCGTGATCCACGCGCCAAGCTGATGCAACTGATTACCCGTGTGCTGTATCTGATGTAGCAGCCCGACAACTTCTCGAGATTGCGGCATTGGCTCGTTCTGCGCGTGCGTGCTCGTCGCAGTTGCGTGTGTTGCAGGCACCTTCGTCGCTTCAGCCATGCGCTGCTCAATCACATCCGTTGCATGCGCCGCCGCCAACACGCGATCGCCCAGCAGCAGCCGCGACTCTTCCGCTCTCGCCGCAAGCGTCTCAAGCCGCGTGATGATCGCCGAGACATACGCATGCGTCTGCGAAGCATGCTGCGTAGCAGCTTGCAATTGCTCGAGCAAATCAAGCGACAGTGGTCGCATGTCCGCCTCCGCCAGCGAAGTTGTAATGCGATCCATGTTCTCGCCGCGCGAAGTCGTGTTCGTGGTCATCGTCGCCGCAGACCGAATCGACGTAATCGCTTCCGTGCGAGCTTGCTCAATATGCGTTGCATGCTCCGCCGCAAGTTGCGAAAGCGCATTCGCCGCTTCCCGACTCGAAATCTCAATCCGCGCCTGAATCGCTTCCTCACTCATCGCCGGAATGCTCCGCAGCGATTGCTCTGCCTCTGCACTAGCCGCCGCGATCGCCGCGACAGCAAGCTGCTTCTCCTGCATCATCTTCAAACGATCTTGCGCAATCGCCTCGCGCGATTCTGTCACGAGTTGCCCCGCATCCGCCCGCAGTGCCAGCAACTGCTCGGCAATCTCACTCACCACCGCTTCCGTTCGCTGCTCACTGGTATTCACGATGTGCTCAAATCGCATCGTCGCGCGCAGCAAGGCTTCTTCTAAGCTCTTTTCCGCCTGTTCAGCCTTCAGCGCAATCTGCTCACTCGCTCCACGGGCTGCTTCCAATCGTCCTTCAACCGTCCGCACCCCATGCTCAAACGTCTGCATCGCGGCTTTCGCATCGCTGATAGTTTCGCGCAGCGACGCATCAATCGCCAGCGTGTCAGGCACCGCCGCCGCAATCGGCATGACCATCGAAGTTCGAACATCCTCACGCACGGGCAAGTTTGCCAGCCGTTCGTTCACCAACTGCGAAACCATCGCCTCAACGCGATCTCGCATCTGCGCCTGCGCATCATCCATCACTTTCTTGACCAGCGACTCACGCAACTCACTCGCAAGCTGCGCCACCAATCCCTCGCGCTGCGACAACAGCTCCTGCGCCACCCCATCTCGCAGTTCGCGCGCCTTCGCAATCGCCGTTTCATTCCCCACGTGTGCCAGCAGTTGCTGCACCCTCGCCGTCTTGGCTTCGATCACCGGCAACGCCTTCAACGCCGCATCCGTCTTGCTGGTCAGGTCCCCCATCAACCCGCGAAGCTGCTCATTCAGCGCCTTGACCTGCCCATGCGTCAACGCCAGCGACTCGCCCGCCTTGCCCGCGTCCTTCGTCAGTTTTCCAAGTTGTCCCGCAAACTCATCAAAAGCCCGCTGATCAACCACGCGCGGCGACAAGAACACCTGCTCAGCCGCCTGATGCAGCGACCGCTCGAACGGGTCACCGCTCATCGCAGGCCGCGCCTCAATCAACGCATTCGCACCGGGAGCGACCATGGTCGAGCCCGTCGGATGTTCAGGGCCGTTGGGCAACGCATCGCGAACAGAACTGGCGGGCATGCAAACCTCCGAAAGATCCAATCGAATCCGGTAATTGTCGGCTTATTCGTCAGAATTCATGCACAAAGTTGCTTTTGGTCCGCTCGTTCTTGCTTTAGTTGCACGATCCGCCCGCCAACACCCGGAAGAAGTCAATCACATCTTGGTCTTCAGGAAAGACGCCGTTGTTGTTGAAATCAATGTCACACGCCCAGCCTTCAGGGCACGATCCACCCGCGAGCACGTTGAAGAAATCAACCACGTCCTGATCTTCCGGAAAAACCCCGTTGCGATTAAAGTCAATCCCATCACAGCCGCTGCCAAGTTCCCACATCGAGAACTCATACCCGCTCACCGTCCGCAGCCGAATGGCGTTCAGCCCCGCGTTGAAGTTGGCCGTCAAATCACCCCACCACTGCGGCACCGCCTGCTGAGCCGACCCGTCATTGGTGATCGTCACCGTGCCAAGCTGCTGCCCATTCACGCCCATCCAAATGCTCGTCGTAGGAACATGCGCAACCGCCCGCACCCGTACGCGATACTCACCCGGCTGATCCACCCGGACCAAATAATCACGCGTGTCGTTGGACCCCATCTGCTCGCGCTCGCGCGTCTGCCAATCCGGATTGCGATTCAGATGCTTGCGAGCATCAACCAATCCCGGAAAGCTCGTCCCCGCACTCACGGCCGGCACCGGTTGCTGCGACATCGCCAGCAGTGCACTCTGCTTGGGGCTTCCAAGCGGCAAAGCTTCGGTCAAACTCCAACTGCCATTGTCATTGATCCACGACCCGCTGCCCGCGTGAAACCACATGAACAATCCGCCGCCGGCTTCGTACCACTGCCGCAAATACTGCGTACAAATCTCTCCCATCCGCGGGTCATAGTTCGCATCGCGCTTCGCATTCACATTCGCGCTGCCCGTGGTGTCAGGCCCACCTTCATATGCAATAAACGGCTTGAGTCCGTGCCATGCCGTCATCGTCGCAAGGTGTTCGTACTGATACGAAGTCGGCAGTCGATCCAGCATGCCCTGCAGCGCATCCAGCACTTCGCTGCTCGTCAGCGTTCGCACATCCGCGCCACCCATCGAGATATACGGAGCGACAGCAATCGAATAAATGCGGTCTTTCGCCGGCCCATACGCCCCATCAATGAACGACAGCATCTTCTCAAACTGCCACGTTGCCCCAAACTGCGCCGCAAGCACAGGCCGCACGCGCGTGTTCATGCTTCCAGGCCCAAACGCATCCGCAAACTGCTGCCCAATCTCCACCGTGCGCTTGGCAATGCGCCGGTGCCGCATCGTGTCTGCATCCGTCACGCCGTCGTAACGCAAAATGCTCGATGGGTTCTGTGCTTCCAATACGCCTTGGTCATAGTTCCAACTCGCCTGATCAAACATGAAGTTCCACACCTCGTTGCTGTACTCCACGTACACATTGAGGCCCGGATCAAGCCGATCGCGAATCAAAATTGCGAGCTTGTTGACAAACTCATCGTCCGCCAGGTGCGGTACGTTGATCCACATATCCCGATGCAGCTCGTTGCACAGATCAACGCACAACTCATAAGGCACACCCGTGCGCCAGCGATAGCTCGCATCTTCAATCGTGCTGCGATCCGTCCATCGCACCGCCGTGCTGTTGTTGGTCTTGGTCCAAGGCATGAAACGAATCGCGCCAAACTGCCGCAGCGAATCCACAAACCTCGGCATGAACACCTGATCGTCCGTCGTACCAGGCCGCATGATCTTCATATCGCGCAGCCCACCAATCGTCTTGTAAAATGACATAAGCAGCCGGTCGCCATTGGTCGGAAAAAACCACTCGCCTTCCACGCGCTCCGTCAGCGGATTGCGTTCATAGCTGCGCAGTTGCCCCGAACTATCAAATCCGCGAAACCGCGGCGTCTCGGTCCCATTGCACGTAAAGCTGAAGCGATAAATCCCGCCTAGCCCCTGATCAGTATCCGTAGGCTGACAACACATGATGTACAGCCCCGCATCATCCAGCGGATGCCCCGTGTCATCCAGCGGAATCACGCCATCCCAAGGCGTATTCACCGGCGCAAACCCGCGCGACTGCTTGGCGATATCCGCAAACTCATGCGACCGCATCCAATCCGCCACGCCGCCC
Organism: Phycisphaerae bacterium; assembly: GCA_014192545.1. Taxonomy (GTDB): domain Bacteria; phylum Planctomycetota; class Phycisphaerae; order Phycisphaerales; family UBA1924; genus BJHL01. Next base: position 704,715 of record BJHL01000001.1, read on the forward strand.
AAATTCGCAGCAACATACGGATTCCCCTGCGCCATCGCAACGCCCGCCGCCATCGCCAACCCAATCACGCCGCACACCGCTGTTCGCTTCGCCATAGAGCCTCCGGACCTGATGTTATCAGAGCCATGCTCCCACGAAGCGGCGGCTGTTGCAACAAGCTGCAACAATCTGCGGATGAACTCACGGACACGTCCCGCCAGCCAGAACGTTGAAGAAGTCGATCACGTCTTGGTCCTCGGGAAAGGAACCGTTGTTATTGAAATCAATGTCACTGCACACGTTACCAACGCTGCATTCGCCCCCAGCGAGCACGTTGAAGAAATCGATCACATCCTGATCTTCAGGAAACAAACCGTTGTTGTTGAAGTCGATGGAGTCGCATTGCTGACCGGCGACGGTGACGCAGAATTCATTGACGCCTGTAGTGGTCGCTCGGCGCACCCACCATGCTGCACCATTTGCGGGTCGTTCGAGCGAATTCACGCGCACGTTTGCGAGTTGAAAACAATACGTTCCGGCCGTAGAAGGCAGAAAAAATTGCCCGCTAGCAACCGTTACTTGAGCGTTTCGCGCGATATCGGCATTGACCAAGGGATCAGTCCCAATCGTGCCGAGCGAAACGCCGAAAGTGTTCTGGGCTCCACCGAGTTGGATTAGATTGCGGGCTCCGGGTAGACCAACTTGCGTGCCTGCATAGCCACCGCCCGCACCATTCACTAAAGGATTCGCGATACCGCGAGGACGATCAAAATCACTCAGGAGAGATGTCGCCAAGTCGGCGGGTGGCATATCAAACTGTGATGGATTCGAGGTGCTTTGAAGTAAATCAGCACTCCATCCGGCCAAGCCCCGAGTGTTAAGGTCCATCTGGATAACGATGGACCATTGTACAGTAGAATTCGGCAAGACGGTCGAATTACTTTGAGGCGACATAAGATCAATTGTCGCCGACCGGTTGACATTAGACTCAAGAACAGGTGGACGGGCATAGCTAGGAATGTTTACAGCACACACACAAACACAACAACATGTAACTTGAAACCGCATGACTTACCTCCGCGATTCGCTCGCAATGCTCTTCCAATACGCGACGCATTCAGGTGGTTCAATCGGATCCGGCGTGTTCGAAGTGTAACCCTGTTTCAAATCACGGTCGCGAACAAGGGTACGCAGATGATTACGTCCATTCTGAAATCCCAGCAGCTCACAGGGTGCGGACGCGGAAGTCGGTGGCGAAAATCCGTGAACTCCCGACTCTCGTGCGAGACGAGTAAGCCCACGCCGATCTACAGACCAAGCAGTCTCGTTCAATCCAACGCCACCGCCACTCGCTTGTACACAACTTACAACAAGTTCAGTAAAGCCGGTCGCGGTGCCTTGCTGGTCCAAAATAGACAGACTACCCAACACTTCGTGGAGGGAACGTACCGAACTGTCGGAAGCAAACGCAAGCCACGTTTCTGCATCCACATCACCGATGGACGCAGCCGCTTCGCTCGACTTTGCTGGCGGCCAGACAAGCTCACGGTTCGGCTTTGGATATGAGCTCGCGACGTAGATGAGACCGCTCGATTTCGAGACAACACATCGCAAATCATAGAATGTGCCGTCAATCTGAAGATATTTTGGTGCGATAATGACTATAACCGAAGAGCAATCGATAGAATCTTGAAGAAAAGGTACCTCCGGATCCAGTTCGCGGTTGTACTGGCCTTCAATGAGCAAGAAATTATCTTCGACGCCGAGAAACCGCCGGACTTTAATTAGGTTGTAGTCATCTGAAAAGATTGATGGATCACGGATAATGCTAACACCAGCGGGTGGTGTTGGGTTTCCTATCGCTGGGTTACTGGGAATCGTAGAAGAACATGCGCACATCGACGTTGCAATAGTCAAGAGTGTGCCGCAAAACAAAGTTGACGAGGAGGATCGCATCACGGACGATTGTCCCATACTTCTAGGAAGTCTGGCGCGAAAAGGACAGTGGTGTACGAGTCGGGCAGGGTGTTTACGTACGGCGAAGGAACTGCATCCGCCGAAAACTCTAAAGGCTGAGGTATCACACCTCCTGGCAAGAAGTATCGAAGGCTGTAGAAGCTGACCCGACCACCAACACCTCCGGGTCCGGCGACTCTATCAAGAGTATTTTGAGTCTCACACAAAATTTGGATTTCATCAGGCTGGACGCCTGACCAGTTTGCATTTGCAGGCGTGACAACCGGGTTGAAAATTGGAAGTCCAAACTCATCAAGAGCTGAGAAAAACCACGAAGTAGCATTCGCTCTGCGAACCGTCAACGTCACGTTTTCGGACGAAATAACTGGAGTGTTGGGCACAAAGACGAGTCGATACAGTGACGAGATGTTGGGATTACCACTGGTCACTTCGTAGTAGTATCTTCTTACCGTGACTCCTACTGGCAGGGGATCTCGTGGGTCGTTTCGATGAGTGTCCACACCAATTTGTGCCCAAAATAACCGCTTGTTGGGGTTGGGATTGTTGGGATCATACTTTAGTGGACCGAGCCAGTGTGCAGAGAAGGCAGGATCAGTTCCGCTTGGGCACAGGACCGGCTGGGCTCTGGGGCGGATCTCACATTCAACACCGTCATTCAATACCGGAAAAGGTGTCCGTACGCCAGCGTATCCACGCCCGTCAACGCTTGCTTCGTCCCATCGCACACACCCGAACCCGGTTTGAGAGGCTTGTAACGCTAAGACTGATTGAATATCAACCGCTCCGCGCGATCCAAAATCCAACGCTTGACACCCAGTCGCCACCTGACCAAGCGGACCACTCATGCACGATTCCAGCGTAAGCGCGTCTACTTCGGTTACGAAGCCGTCGCCGTTCACATCTCCCGACATCTGCGCGTGTGCGCATGTTGTGGCAGTGGTAACCAACACGCTGCATGCCAACAAAGTAACTGCATTATAATTTTGGGTACCCGTTCCACGAAACTACACAAACACACGCCGCAACGCAAGCCCAACCAACGCAAATCTCAAAAATATGTCATAAACAACTCAAAATACATCACTTGCGTCACTTCTCCACACCTTCTCCACCGCCCACCAATCTCACCCACCCTTCCCAAACACCAACCCCCCACCCCCCACATCCACCTTCACACTATCCCCATCCCCCAATTCCCCCGCCAATATTTTCGTCGCCAGCGCATTCTCCACGCGCTGCTGAATCACCCGCTTTAAAGGCCGCGCCCCAAACTGCGGGTCCCAGCCTTCGCTCGCAATCAACTGCTTCGCGGCTTCCGTCACTTCCAGCGTCATGCCGCGTTCGGCAAGTCGCTTGTGCAGGCGTGACAACTGAATATCCACAATCGCGCCCAGCGCTTGCTTCTGCAACTGGTGAAACACGACAACCTCATCAATGCGATTCAGCAACTCAGGCCGCATCAAGCCACCTTGCATTTGCATCGCGCTGCGCGCCATCACCTCCACAACTTTCGCAGGCAAGCCCGCAGCCTTGCCCAGGTCCTCGGCCATCATCCCCGCGGGCCCGCGCCTGAGCATCTCGCGAATCGCCGCTTCGATCTCCCAATCTTCCGCGCCGCTCGCCGTGAGTTCCTGAATCTGCGCGCTGCCATAGTTGCTGGTCATCACCACGATGGTGTTGCGGAAATCCACCGTGCGACCCTGGCCATCTGTCAAGCGACCATCATCCAGCACCTGCAGCAAAATGTTGAACACATCCGGGTGCGCCTTCTCGATTTCATCCAGCAACACCACGCTGTAGGGCCGGCGACGGACCGCTTCCGTCAACTGTCCGCCTTCGTCATATCCAACATATCCGGGCGGTGCACCAAGCAGCCGCGCAACAGCGTGCTTCTCGCCGTACTCGCTCATATCAATGCGCACCATCGCCTCGTCAGTATCAAACAAAAACTCCGCCAGTGCCTTGCACGTCTCAGTCTTGCCCACACCCGTCGGCCCCAGGAACAAGAACGAACCCACAGGCCGATTCGGATCACTCAGCCCCGCGCGACTGCGCCGCACCGCATCGCTCACCGCGCGCAATGCATGATCTTGCCCAATCACTCGCTTGCGCAAGCCATCTTCCATGCGCGTCAGCTTCTCGCGCTCACCCTCAACCAATCGCGAAACCGGAATGCCCGTCCATCGCCCCACCACTTCCGCAATCGCCTCGGCGTCCACTTCTTCTTTCACCATCGCATCACCGCGCGCCTTGCGTTTCGCCAGCGCATCCTCAGCTTGCTTCAGCGTCGCTTCAAGCTCGCGCATCTCGCCATACCGAATCCGCGCCGCCGCTTCCAAGTCACCCCGCCGCTGCGCCTGCTCGAGCGCCACTTGCTTACTGCCCATCTGCTCCTTGATCGCCTTCACCGCGTCAAGCTCTTTCTTCTCTTCATCCCATCGCGCAGTGAGCGAACGATTCTCTTCTTGTAACTCGGCAAGTTCGCGCTGCACGCGATCAAGCTCGCGCGACGTGCCCTTCCCCTCGTTCGCTCGTTCGCCAGTTCGCTCGTTCGCTTCAATCCGCAGCGCCTCTCGCTCGATCTCAAGCTGCATGATTTTCCGCCGCAGCTCATCAAGCTCGCCAGGCATGCTGTCGTTCTCAATGCGCAGCTTGCTCGCCGCTTCGTCCATCAAATCAATCGCCTTATCTGGCAAAAACCGATCGGCAATATACCGATGACTGAGCTGCGCCGCCGCCAGAATCGCACTATCCAAAATCCGCACGCCATGGTGCGCCTCATACCTCGGCTTGAGCCCTCGCAAAATCGCCACCGTCTCTTCCACGTTGGGTTGATCCACCAGAATCGGTTGGAACCTTCGTTCAAACGCCGCATCTTTCTCGATGTGCTTGCGATACTCATCCAGCGTCGTCGCGCCAATGCACCGCAGTTCACCGCGCGACAGCGCAGGCTTAAGCAAGTTCCCCGCACTCACCGCGCCTTCAGCCGCGCCCGCGCCGATGATCGTGTGCAACTCATCAATGAACAAAATGATCCCGCCCGCGCTCGCCGTCACTTCGCGAAGCACGCTTTTGAGCCGCTCTTCAAACTCGCCACGAAACTTCGCACCTGCGAGCAACTGCCCGACATCCAGCGCCATGATCCGCTTGTCGCGCATGCCCTCGGGGCAATCGCCATTCACAATCCGCAACGCAAGCCCCTCGGCAATCGCCGTCTTGCCCACGCCTGGCTCACCAATCAACACTGGATTGTTCTTCGTGCGCCGCGACAGTACCTGCATGCACCGCCGAATCTCTTCGTCGCGGCCGATCACCGGATCGAGCTTGCCTTGCTGTGCCTTTTGCGTCAAATCAATCGCATATTTCTTCAAAGCCTCAAAGTTGCTCTCGCCGCCTTGATCCGTCACGTTGCTCACGCCGCTGCTGGCGCGAATCTGCTTGACCGCTTGCTCAAGCGACCCCACTTTCACCCCAGCCGCGTTCATCACATCGCGCGCCGGTCCGGCCACCGTCGCCAACGCCAACAACAAGTGTTCGCTGCTTACATAACTATCACCCATGCGCTTGCTGAGTTCCTCAGCCTTCACCAGCACATCCATGAGCGCGCGCCCCGTGTTGCCCGCATTGCCACTCACCTTGGGCTGCCGTGCCAATTCGCTCACCACCGGCACCTGCACCCGCTGCGCATCCGCCCCAGCTTTCACAAAGATCGAAGCCGCCGACCCCGCCCGATCATCCAGCAACGCATTCAGCACGTGCAGCCCCGTCACCTCCGGATGCCCCGCCCGCGCTGCCGCGGACTGAGAGTCGGCAAGAACCTGCTGAGCGGCGGTCGTGAATTGATCCTGGCGCATAACAACCTTTCAGTAAGAGGTCCTTGAGAAGGAGCAAAACGACTCTTCGAGAGGCAATATGCAACCTCCATGCCGGAAATGTGAGTCGTAAATCATTACCAAAAGCAGACTTGCGTTACCATCCCGGCCTGCCAACCAGGCAGCCACTGCCAAATGCGCCCCCGCCGCCCTGTCCCGCGCACCCCCAAACTATCTATATTTCTCTTTCCAACCCCCGAACCTCCGATGCTGTTTACCCGGATATCCTCCGGCGGGTTCGCTTGACGGCAAGGCCCGCAACTGGTACAACTCTCGTCCCGCTCTTGGCGTTGGGCCAATGTCGGGTCACCGTGTCGCCAGCCCTACGAAGACTGGAGTAGCCCATGCGTTCGACCTCCCCCACCGCTTCGATCATCCGTGCCGCTGGCGTGCTTGGCGTTGCAACGCTCGCACTCGCCCTGACCGGCTGTGCCCAAACCGACCGCGCCGATGGCGGCCGGCTCAGCAAGATTCAAGGCAATGTCTCGCCCGAACTCGACATGCTCGCCCTGCGTCCCATCGACATCGACAACCGCATGTACCACACGTGGGACGTCAACGGGCGCATGATGTGGGAAGACATCTATTCAGGCCTGCTGCTGGATCGTCCCAGCCGCCTGACCAACAACCCCACGCCTTGGTAAGTTTGAACTGGCAGTCATCAGTTGACGGCGCTGCTGTCGGTTGAATCAATGTTGAAATCAAAAGAACCGGCGACCAGTGTCGCCGGTTCTTTATTGGATTGACGAGAGTTCACTTTGGCCATTGTACAACAGGCCGCAAATTCAGAACATCACGCCGCCGTGTACTGACCGCGACCAACCTTCTTGAACATCGAGCGGTTCTTGATCAGCGTTTGGTTCACAATCGTGCGGAAATTCGCGGCGTTCGTCTGATACCCCGCCTTCAGGACCGCATCAGCCGCTTCGCTCACGCCCATTGTCTTGCCCTTGAGTACCGCCGCCAAACCTTCGGCAAGATTGGTGCTGTTCTGCGGCCGCACGCGCCCGCCGGGAACATTGCCACCCAGTTCGCGAATCTGCGCATCAAGCGTTGCGAGTTTCGCAAGCAACTTCTCGCGCCGGCGCGTCAGCGGCGTGACCGAACGTTGCCGACGACGAATCTCTGCTTGCAGCGTGGTGACGGGGATGGCGCTGAGCGACGAAGGACCAGGACGACGACCCATGTGGATTCCTTTCACAAACTCTGAAACAACAAACGCTTCGTCACGTTCCCAGCACATCGCGTGATATGAACTTCTACGTAACAAACGTACAGCCATTATTAGCAAACCCAGTGAACAAGTCGAGCGATGCGACTTCATGCATGGCCCGATCACCAACTCGTGTGCGCGTGGATCTAACGTTACCATCCTGTTTGGCATACGGAAGTGGTGACGCCAATCAACTCATTGCCGAGAAACCAAGCTTGGTCACCACGCCATCAAAGTGATCAAGCCCATAAAACTCAATCACCACTTTCCCGCGTTTTCCAGCAGGATCAGTTAGGATTTGGACCTTCGTACCAAGATGAGCGCCAATCTGTCGTTCCAAATCACGCAGCACCGCTTGCCGTGGGCTCACATCATTTGCCGAACTTGTCGGAACACTTGGGCCGCCGATGCCTTGTGCAATATCACCCGCAATCTTTTCGATTTTCCGCACGCTCCAACCAAACTGCGCCGCCAATCGAGCAATCTCAACCCGCTTGCCAGCGTTATGAATCGCCAGCAGAGCCCGGCCATGCCCGCCTGACAGCTTGCCCGCAACAATCAATTCTGCAATCTCAGGTTCAAGCGTTGCAAGTCGCAACAGATTGCTGATAGTCGAGCGATCCAGACCCAATCGTTCTGCAAGTTCATCATGCGTCATCGCAAAGTTCTGTAGCAACGACCGCAACGCAAACGCGCGATCCATCGGGTTCAGATCTTCCCGCTGCACGTTCTCAACCAGCGCCCATTCCGCCGCCGTGTTGTTAGAAAGCTCGCGCACAATCGCCGGCAACGACTCGAGTCCCGCCAACTGTGCTGCCCGCCACCGCCGCTCGCCTGCGATGAGCTCGAACCGCGTCTCCCCCACTGACGGCACGACCGGCCGAACCAAGATGGGCTGCATTACGCCAGAAGACTTGATCGATCGCGCGAGTTCTTGCAACGCCTTCTCGTCAAAGCTGCGCCGAGGCTGATAGGGCGAAACCCGAATCGCAGATAGAGGCACCGACACAACGTCCGATAAGTAATTCTCGGCCTTCGCGTTGGGTAACGGTGATGCGGTTGGCTCCGAACCACGTCGCGAATTGGACGCTATCAGCGCGGTATCTGTGCTGACCTCTGTCGCCTGCGATTGCACCGGCGGCGGCGCAACCTGCACCGGATGATTCATGTTCAACAACCCTGACAATCCTTTGCCCAGCCGACGTGGTTTGCCATCGACACCCTCGTGCTTGTTCGCTTCCATGCGATTTCCTTTCTGTTGTGGTCCAGCATAGCGGATGTTGATACAACTCGCAACCAGAGGTGTGCACATGAGCGACAAATCGTCAAAGAATCGACATATCGAGGTCATTGCCCGGGGTGTGATGTTTCACGTGGAACGCGTGCTGCTGTGCAAGAACGTCAAGCACGGCTATTTCTACCTGCCAGGGGGCCACGTCGAACTGGGTGAGACTGCCGCCCAAGCTCTGGTGCGTGAGATGCAAGAAGAAGCAGCGCTCGCTGTCGTCGCCAATGAGGTTGTCGCCATCGATGAACACTTGTTCGAGCAGAACGGCAGAGCACGGCACGAGATAAACGTGTACCTCGCGATGAAAACGCTCGATTCTGCCGGTCCGAGCAGCATTCAGAGCGTCGAGGAACACATCGCGTTTGAATGGTGCGAACTCTCGCAACTGGATACTCGCGATATTCGTCCCAGCCACGCAAAGGCCGTCATCCGAACCGCTGCGGCAGGCAAGCCGCTCGCTTGGTCGAGCGTTCGCGAGTAACCGACCTTCCCTCACCGTGTTCCACGTGGAACACGCATCTACCGCTTCGGCATCAGGATCACATCGCGAGGATCAATCTCGCACCAAGCCTGTGAACCGACCGCAGGTAGCTCTCCGCGCGGGTTCAAGATCGACAATGAAATCGTCTGGCTCTCTTTCGCCAGCTCCACTTGCGCGATCTCTCCCAAATACACGGAATCCTTCACCGTTGCCGAGATCGCGTTCGTGCCAGGTCCCTTCGCAAGTCGTACGCACTCGTGCCGCAGTGAAACCAGGACGGTCGCGCTAACCTCAACTGGGCATTTCGATGCGTTCTCCGAAGCCAACTGCCCGAATGGCGTCGAGACGACAACATGCTGACCGGCGGACAGGACCTGCCCCTCGATGATGTTGGTCTCGCCCAAGAACTCCGCCACAAAACGTTCGGTCGGAGTTTGGTATAATCCAGTGGGCGTCCCCAATTGCACAATATTACCGGACCTCATAATCGCAATCCGGTCCGCCATGCTCAGGGCCTCTTTCTGATCATGTGTCACGTAGACCGTCGTGATGCCGCTGGTCTTGCACACCCGCCGAATCTCGCTGCGTAGCTCAATCCGCAACTTCGCATCCAAGTTACTCAGCGGCTCATCCAGCAACAACACCCGCGGCTTCACCACAATCGCCCGCGCCAACGCAATGCGCTGCTGCTGACCGCCCGAAAGCTGATTCGGCTTGCGCTGCGCATATTGCTCCATCCGCACCGCCGCCAACGCCTCGCGCACGCGCGACTCGCGTTCGCCGACTGGAATCTTGCGAACCTCCAGCCCAAACGCCACGTTCTGCGCCACCGTCATGTGCGGCCACAACGCGTAACTCTGAAAAACCATCCCCGTATCGCGCTTTTCCGCCGGCAAAAACGTCACATCATTGCTCGCGCCGTCTGCCGTTTGAAACACAATCGTGCCGCCGGTTGGCTCAATGAAGCCCGCGATCATCCGCAGCAGCGTGGTCTTGCCGCAGCCGCTAGGACCAAGCAGAAAAAACAACTCGCCCGCGTTGATCGTCAGCGACACGCGATCAACCGCGGTAGTAGTGGGGGGGCTGCCCGGCGCGGGCGCAATGGCGGGGTAGCTCTTGACCAGGTCCTTGATGACAATCGTCGTGGACATGCAGCATCCTCGCGTTGCAAACTCTCCCGCGCTTCGACGCATCGCAGGCAACGCCCAGCGTAGTCGGTGACTCTGCAAAAGACGCGACCCGCGCTTTCGCACGGGTCGTGTGGAGACTACTGAGAGATGAACGCTTTGCGCACCAGCGCGAGACAACGCTGGCACTGCGCAATTCGTCGTGTCGCCTACGCGACACACAAACTTACTTGCTGCGACGACGACGGGCTGCCATCAGGCCACCCAAGCCCAGCACGGCAACCGCGCCAGGAGTGGGAACCGTCTGAGGAATGAAGACCGCCATGAGCTGGCCGCCTTCAACCAGTTCGCCGGCGATGCCGTAGTGAGCTTGCATGTTGATCAGCCACCAACCCGGTCCGATCGTGTCCCAAGCGTCAACGATGCCGCTGGTTTCTTCGTCTTGCGTGCCGAGGTACTGGCTGCCGCCGCTCAGGAAGCGCGTCGAGTCAGAGATGCCGATCTCGAGCATGCTGTCGGTGACGAGGTCGTACATCCACAAGCGACCAAGGCGTGCGTTGTTGCCCACGTCTTCTTGAATGAGCACTTGGTTGAAGCGGCTCATGGCGATGTTGTCAAAGCTGTTGGCCGTGGTCGTGCCGGGGGTGAAGCTGGTCACGCCGCCGCCGAAGGTGCTGAAGTCGTTGCCTTGGCCGAGCATGGTGATGTTGCCGCCGAGCTCGGGGTTGGCGATGTCGGTGAAGTCCGCGCTGTAGATGCGGGTAGGAACGGGGACGCCGTTGACGGTGCCGCCGGTGTTGACCCAGATGAGTTGGTTGGGGTTGCTGGGGTTCCAAGCGCTGTCTTCGGGACGAGCGAACTCGGTGACGCCCAGGTCACGGCTGCTTTGTTGGAAAGCTGCGCCCGTGCCACGCTGCGTGGCGGACTTGTCAACCATGGTGAAGGTGCTGTTGATGGGGGCAGCGCCTTCGAGTGCGATGCCAGGCACGCGCATGCCGTAGGTCTTGCCGTTCATCAGGCCAGCGCGCTCGATGGTGTTGCCGGTGGCTTGCTTGTCGCCCACGTAGAAGTAAACTTGACCGGGCGTGCTGTCGTCAGTGCCAGCGACGATGGTCTTGCGCTGCGAGAGGGGGTTGGAAACTGCGTTTTCCCAGCTGAAACGTGCAAGGTCGGGCAGTTGGTAGCTCTGGCGGGCTTCGGGACCATCGATGATGTTCGCGAACGCGCGGCCTTCGGCGCCAGATTCTTCGCCATTGAGCAGGATGCGGCTATCGGTGCCGTACACGGTGCCCGTGGTCGGGTCCATCCACTTGTACGCGCTCTGCGCGGCGAGGTCAGCCGAACAGAAACGGCCGAACTGCGTGGTGCCGGCAACAAAGCTGTTGGTCGCGTTGTTGAAGGTGTTGACGCCCTGGATCAGATCGCGGCCGCCGACAACGCCGAAGTCGTTGCGACGAACCTTCCACTGGCTGACGAACGCGCCGGTCGAACCGTGAGCGCGAACGATGCCGCTGGTTGCGCCCAGTTCGTGGTTCTGCACCACGCTGAACGTGTTGTTGGCAATATCGTCGGCATCGCGGTAGATGCCCAGGCCATCGGGAATACCAACGTTGCGATAGGTTGCGAGACCCGTGTCAAGGTTGTTGTAGAAGATATTCGCGCCAGTGGTCGCGATTGAAACAAACTGCACGCCCGAGCTGTTGCTGGCGGGGAGCATGTACGGTGTCGCGCCGGCGTTGGGGCCAGTGATGGTGCCTTGAGCAAGTGCGGGCGCAGCGATACCGGCGGCGGCCACAAGGGCCACGATCATGAAACGTTGCATTATCCTGTCTCCTTGCCTCGTTAGAGGCGTGCTCTCCTCAGAGCGGTTGATCCATCAAATGGCCGTATGGCCAGCGTTCGCCAGTCACCCCTCGCGCGAACGCTCGCGAGGTTCACATATCGCACAAACACATGCGAATGTGATGAGCGGAGCATACCTCGCACTCAACACATTCGTGTCGCTAATTGGTAAATGTGGCGTGATGATTGCGCGAAGACAGATCGAACTTCATGCAAACGTGACACGACCTTGACGGAATTCCCCAAGCAATCTCGTATCTTGCTCCCATGAACACTCTCTCACACTCCGCTCGTCCATCACGCGCATCACGCGTCTCGCGCACACTCATCGCCCTCGCATCACTCGGCGTAAGCGCCCTCGCAGCATCACACGCGCTCGCACAAACACAAACCATCGCGATCACGCCATCTGCTGACGCCACAATCTACTCCGCCAGCAACGGCATCGACGAAGCCGCTAATGGCGGCGGTTCGCAGCTCTTTTCGGGCTGGACCACGCGTTTCGGCGAACGCCGCGCACTGCTCAAGTTCGATCTCGCTGGTCTCATCCCGCCGCAAGCCACCATCACCAGCGCGCAACTCACCATCAACGTCAATCGCTCCATCGCCGAAGGCAACGAGTTCAATCTCCATCGCGTGACAGCACCGTGGAACGAAGGGCCATCAATTGCCGAAGGTCCAGAAGGCAACGGTGCCGAGCCACTCAATGGCGATGTCACGTGGAACTTCCGCCAATACAACATCGCTCCCGCGCTGCGCGTGCCTTGGTCCACGCCAGGCGGCGAATTCGCGCCCGTCGCTTCCACCTCGTCCAACATTTCATTCGCGAGCACCTACACCTTCGGCCCATCCGCGCAGCTCGCCACCGATGTCACTGGCTGGCTCACCAACCCGGCCTCAAACAACGGCTGGATCATCATCGCCGACAATCCGTTCTTTTCGGGCAGCGCCAAGCGCTTCGCATCGCGCTCAAACGCAGCCTCGCAAGAGCGACCCACCCTCACCATTACCTACACCACATGCAACGATGTCGATTTCAACAACGACGAAATCTTTCCCGATGATCGTGACGTCATCGATTTCTTCGATGTCCTCGCCGGCGGGGCGTGTCCCGCGTGCGACAGCATCGACTTCAACGGCGACGGCGTTTTTCCAGATGATCGCGACGTAACCACCTTCTTCAACGTGCTCGCGGGCGGCCCCTGCGAGTAAAGCGGCCCGCCGCAGCCTGCGTTACACTTGCTCATGCAACGGCCCGGACGAGCATCAGCACTCTCGCGCATCGAAGCGCTGCGGAAGTTCCGCGCGGTGCCGCAACGCAACGTCAGCATCACGGGCGAAGTCGACGCGCTGCTGCGCGATGCGAAGAAGGTCGCCAAAGCTGTCAAAGCTGTTGACGAGTCGTGGCGCGTTGCTCTGCCGAGCGAAATCGCCTCGCGCGTGCGTCCCGAAAAACTCTCTCGCGGCGTTCTCACGCTCATCGCGAGCGATGCTGCGGTGAAATACAAAGTCGAAATGTGGCTGCGCGAAGGCGGCTTGCAAAGTGTGCAAGCCCTGACCAAAACCGTGAAGCGCGTGGTGGTGAAGCTGTGAACGCTGGCAATGTCACGCGCGGCCCAGTCGCGACAAACGCGACAAATCCATCAGGCGTTCCATCGCCGCAAATTCCACCCCGCGCCGCGCAGACGATGTCCAAGGCCGACCGCGAACTTGTCTCACTCATGCAGCGGCTGCGTCTCTCGTGTCCCGCCTGTCGATACGACCTGTGCGCAGCCCAAACACCCATCTGCCCCGAGTGCGGCAAGCACGTACACGCCGAGGATTACCGCGTCAAAGCAGGCCTGCCGAAAAACAACTGGCTCGTCGCCGCCATCGTCGGCGCGTGCCAACTGCTCATCATCGGCCCCGCCGCCACCGTCGCCATCATGATCCAAACCCCCATGCCCACCTCAGCCGAAGGCGCGATCGTGCTGGCAAGCGTCTTCGCATGCGGATGGGTGCTGTGGTTCGTCAGCTATCGCCCACTGCGCGTCCTCGCGCTGCCGACGATGCTCAAGTGGTGCGTGCTCGCCGGCCTCGCAGTGCTGGGACCAGTGATGCTTCTCGCGCTTATCGGCGTGCCCGCGTGGCTCGTGGGTGATGCATTCGGCTGGTGGTAGTTGCACAATGTCATATGCTGTCGATATGAGCCAGTCCGTTCAGGAAATCCTCAAACATCGTGACGCGATGTGCCCGCGCTGTGGCTACAACCTGCGCGGACTGGCATCTCCCATCTGCCCCGAGTGCCAACTCACGATCACGCCAGAGAATGTGCTCGATGGCAAACGTATCAAGACACGTGGCGTTGCCATCGCGCTGCTCATCGTTACCATCATTGGTTTTTTCGTGTTGATGCACACGCTAGCAAGTTGGAAAAACTCGCTGCCAGACGCGGCGTTCCGCGCAGCACAGGCATCATCCGTGTTGGTACTGGCGGCCGTGTTGGTTTGGCCATCGATTGTGTGGTTCCGCCAGCGCCAAGCGATTTGGAAAGAGATGGACGTCTACGTCCGCACGCCCTGGATCCGCTGGGCCAGTTGGATGATGGTCGCGATGGCAGTGAACGTTGCTATGTGGGTGCCCGCCGTCATTGCACAAATCGCTTGGGTCTTCAGTATTCTTTCCAGCCCATTACGCAACGCATATTCCGGTTGGCTCATTCGGCCCGAATACATCTTCAACATGCTGATCGCTGTTCCGTCAAGCATCTGCTTGATTGGATTATCCTCGGCCCAAACGCGAGGCCGCCTTTCCGTCTGGGTCCAGCGAACAATCATCGTCCTCGCCACGCAGCCTGCGCTCTATTTTGTTCTTCACCTGTGGCGCATCGCAAAGGAATGACAAAACAGGGGTATTCATGCACACATCACCGCTCTCGCACTTCCTCGCTGAAAACGACGTCCCCTGCCCGCACTGCGGCTACAACCTCCGCGGCTTGACCGCAAGCGTCTGCCCCGAGTGCAAGCACGACCTGCAACTCAAGATCGATGGCGATTACGCGGCCATTCGGTACTTGCCGATGGCCAAGTGGCTACTGGGCCTGATGGTCTTTTCATCGCTCGCGACAATTTGCATCCACGCACTCTACTGGTTTCGAGACTCAGGCCAGTACAACACGACAGAGCTCGCAATCCACTACATGACGCCCATGGCATTGGCAACCATCGAGTGTGCCGCATGCGTCTTCGCGTGGAGGCGCGTCACCGAGTCACAACGCACCGGCAAAAACATCATCCGCGCCTACGTCATCTGCCTCGGCATGATGCTGCTCATCACCGCCCTGCAAATCACACAATGGCTCTTTCAACTGGTCTGGTCGTGGGAGCTTTGGTAACGCATGAGCGACCACCTCCAATCCTTCCTCGCCGACCGCGACGAACCCTGCCCGAACTGTCGCTACAACCTGCGCGGCGTCACTGTCGCGATGTGCCCTCAATGCAAACGCAAACTGTCGTTGCAGTTGTGTCAGCGACAGCAACCCCGCCGTCACTTTGGACTCATGTACACGTTGTTGGGCGTTGCGTTGGGATACCCATTATTCAATTTGATCAACTGGTTTATACAGGCGTGGCGATTGGACAACCTATCCAATTGGCGAAGCTGGATGACATGGTCGTATGCTCAAGCTTTCGTTCTGCCGCTCTTCTCGCTTGTGGTGTATTCGATCGGACTGGTGCGTGTCATCTCCATGCATCGACGCAGGCGTCCCCTACTGAACATCTATCAGAACGTCATGCTTGTGTTCTTACTCGTGTGCACCATGCAGTTGCTGCTGTACGGCATCCCTTGGATGCGGTACTGGCTGTTCGGTTGATGTCCAGATGAAAATCGGCCTCCTACTTCGCACCACTCGTGCCATTTCGACGTATAGACACGTGTCCAAGCAGCCGATAAGTGGATATCCACAGGAGGCTCTTATGGCCGCCACATCCCAAGGTTCAACCATCCGCGCCATGCCGCACACCGACCTCTCACCCGAGTTGCTCGAGCACATGCAGCGCATCAAAGCCAAAGCCATCGACTATGGCCTCGACTTCTTCGAGGTTGTCTTCGAAGTGCTCCCCTTCGAAGTCATGAACCAGATCGCCTCATACGGCGGCTTCCCCACGCGCTACCCGCACTGGCGCTGGGGCATGGAATACGACAAGATGAGCAAGCGCGACGCCTACGGCATGGGTCGCATCTACGAAATGGTCATCAACAACGACCCTTGCTACGCCTACTTGCAAGAAGCCAACAACGTCACCGATCAAAAACTCGTCATGGCCCACGTCTACGGCCACGCCGACTTCTTCAAGTGCAACGCCTGGTTCAGCAAAACCAATCGCAAGATGATGGACGAGATGGCCAACCACGCCACACGCATTCGTCGCCACATGGACCGCCACGGCCAAGACACCGTCGAGCGATTCATCGACGCATGCCTCATGATCGAAAATCTCATCGACCCTCACAGCGTGTACAAAGCGCCCGCAACCGGCCAAGGTTCATCCAGCAGCGCATATCTGCAACAAATCGGCGACGAAAACCCCGCCGATGCACGCAGCGACACGCAAACCAATCGCTTCGCCGCCAAAGACTACATGGACCCCTTTATCAACCCGCGCGACGTGCTCGCCAAGCAGCGCGAAGCCGAGCAAGAGCGCGCCAAAGCCCAGCGCGACAAGTTCCCCGCTCAGCCCGCGCGCGATGTGCTGCTCTTCCTGCTCAAACACGCGCAACTTACCGACTGGCAGCAAGACGTCCTCTCAATCATTCGCGACGAGTCATACTACTACGCGCCCCAAGGCATGACCAAAGTCATGAACGAAGGCTGGGCCACCTACTGGCACAGCAAACTCATGACCCAGCACTTCCTTGATGCCAAAGAAATCATCCACTACGCCGACCAACACAGCGGCGTTGTCTACATGCAGCCAGGCGGCTTCAACCCTTACAAAATCGGCGTCGAAATGTTCAAAGACATCGAACGCCGCTGGAACACAGGCCAACACGGCCCAGCCTGGGAAAACATCGACACCATCGGCGACAAGAAATCCTTCGACGACAAGAGCATGAAAGGCCGCGAGAAGATTTTCGAAGTGCGCCGCATCTACAACGACGTCAGTTTCATCGATGAATTCCTGACCGAAGACTTCGTCGAGAAACACAAGATGTATCAGCACAAGCGCGATCCAAACACAGGCGAACTCAAAGTCGCCAGCCGCGACTTCAGCCGCGTAAAGCAAACCCTGCTGCACTATCTCACCAACGCCGGCCAGCCGTTCATCTACGTCGTCGACGCCAACTACCTCAACCGCGGCGAAATGGTCCTCGCGCACAAGTTCACAGGCGTCGAAGTCGAACTCGAACGCGCAAACGAAGTCATGCAAAGCCTGCGACTGATCTGGGGCCGCCCCGTCCACCTCGCGATGACACTCAACGAAGAGCAATATCTGCTCACGATGGAAGAAGTCGCCGGCAAACTCACAAAGCAACGAATCACCGAAGAAATGCCCCTCCCCGCGCACGTCATCTGACGGTGGCCCGCCCGTCCCGGGCGTGCGAAGAGCAACACCACACGCGCCCGATCCCGATAAGCCACTGCGAATCATCCGGCTTCAACTTCTAGTTTCACGCCTCGCAAGAAACTTTCAACAGCCGCGTTATGCAACCGGAGGCTCTCCATGTTTCATCTCGCGCTCGTCGCAATTACCTGCACATCCTTCGCCATCACGTGTGCCGCGCAGCCAACCACGACAGCGCCCGTTCGCCCACCGGCAGCCGCGAAACAGACCGACCAATCCGCCTTCAACCAATCCGCCGACTACTCAACAAAACACAGTGGCCGCGCCGTTCTCGTCATGCATAATGGCGAAGTCATCTTCGAGCGCTACGACGCCGATTGGACAGCCACCAAGCCCCACATGCTCGCAAGCGGCACCAAGAGTTTCACAGGCGTTATCGCCATGTTCGCCGTGCAAGACGGCTTGCTCACGCTTGATGAGAAAGTCGCCGACACCATTACCGAGTGGAAAGCCGACAAGCGCAAGCGAGAAATCACGATTCGTCACTTGCTCACGCTCTCCTCTGGCCTCGATACCGCAGACGCCGCCTTCCCTTCGCGCGCCGAGCGCGCAGGCATGCGCGTTCCAAAGAACGAAATCACCGACGCTCGCTCCAAGCGCATCGCCCGGGAAGATGCTCGCACGGGCGTGAGCAAGCTCGCAACCGGCAACTGGTTCAAAGACGCCCTCAACGTGCCCATGAAGTACAACGCTGGCGAGCAGTTTGACTACGGCCCCAGCCACTTCTACGTCTTAGGCGAACTCATGAATCGCAAACTCGCCGCAAGCCACGACAACAGAAACATCAAAGCCATCGAACCAAAAACGTTCGAGTCCTACGCCACCGCGAGACTCTTTGAGCCCATCGGCATGCACGTCGACCGCTGGGGCAAAGACGAGGCAGGCAACGTCAACATGCCAGGCGGCATGATGCTTACCGCGCGCGAATGGGCCAAATTCGGCCAATTCGTGCTACAAAACGGCGCATGGAAACAACCAGACGGCAGCATGAAGCAGTTGCTCAAACCCGACTTGCTCGCACAGTGCTTCCAACCGAGCGAACACAACAAAGCCTACGGACTCACATGGTGGCTAGGCGGCGCAGCCCGCGAAGCCGACGGCGCGCAACCAGCGTCCACCGACTCTCGCAGTGACAAGACCGACTCCAACACGCCCGCCAGCACCCGCCAGCGCGACCGCATCATGGAAGAAGCTTCCGACACACGCATCACCATCAACGGCAAATCTACGCCAGTCTACATGGCCGCAGGCCTAGGCAAACAGCGGCTGTTCATCGTGCCCGAACTCAACCTCGTCGTCGTCCGCTTCGCCGAACCGTCGCGAGAAGGCTCGAAGTTCAGCAACGAAAACTTTCTCAAGCCCATCATCGATCAACTAATCCCCTAGCCCGACATCTGCAAATCCAACACTGTCCAGATTAGCGAAAGCCGCTCCAAATCTTCTCCGCACCAGAGAACCGGACTTCCGGCGAGAGTAAACGAGTTGTCGGCATAAACCCAATGTCTCTTTCACAGACCAACATTGATGCGATCGGGGTCGCACATCTGCTCAACTTCCATGCGAACTGCAGCAAATCGCAAAAGTAACGCCTCGAGGCCTTCATCGAGTTTTATGTTCAACTCTTCTTTATACAACGGAACGATTTGGAAGAAGTTCACCTTGAAGCGTGGTGCCTTGAGTTCAAAAAACTCATCAACAACGCTCAGCGGGCTCATCACGAGCCAGCCCGTGAACTTGCAATCCGGCGCGAGAGGTTCCGCTGGATCGCCGTTGGGCACGGTGTGGCCCGTATCGAGATATGTGTCATAATACAACGGCATACGCGCCAGATTCTTCAGCCACGCGATCGGCCAGTGTTTCTCCTTCGCGTCAGGCAATTTTTCGTCGGTTGGCCAGTCGGGCGGCAATACCACACACAGTTCCGCCCGTGCTTTGCGCAGCCCATTCACGTTCATCGGCACCGCACTCATTCCCATCGTAACGAATGTCTTGTAAGGGAACGTCTCGGACGGTTCCACGGGAAGTACATCAAGGTGAATTCCAAATGAAATGATCTCGTGCACAACGCCATTGGGTTTACCCACGTACTGCGCAACATGTCCTTCGATGAGTGACATCTGCTGCGTTGTCAACATTTGTGGTGGGAACGCAGTCGCTGCGGCACTTGGTTCATTGTGACGGATGAGCTCAGAGCCACCCGCGCTGACTTGCTTGGAAGCGTCGCTTCGTTTCGCGTTCTGCGTTGCCGCTGAACTCTTCGGTGAAGACTTCTTGGTCGCTGTCCGACGCGACTTGGCAGGACCTTTTGAATCAATCTTTTTCTTTGCCCCGCGGGAAACTCCCTTGCGAGAAGCCTTCTTCGACATCGTGAACCCTCCTCTAAGGCCAAACCAAACAAAGAAACTTACACCTGCAAAACCCCCGTCCTAAACGCAAGCGAGTAATCCCAATTCGCATTCGCCGCTTCCAGCGCCGCAATCAGTTCCTTCCGCGTATCTTCCGGCGCAATCATGCGATCAAGCCAGCCGCGCGCCGCCCCGTGGCGAATATCCGCCTGCTCCGTATACCCCGCATGAATCGCGCTGTAAATCGCATCGCGCGCGTCCTTATCAATCGTCTCACCCTTGCGTTTGCGGCTTGCTTCTTCAATCGTCGTCAGCACCCCCGTCGCCTGGTTCGCGCCCATCACCGCGCACTTGGCGCTAGGCCACGCAAGTGCCAAGAACTGATCAAACGCCCGCCCGCACATCGCGTAATTCCCCGCGCCGTAACTGCCACCCGTAATCACCACAATCTTGGGCACCACGCAGTTGCTCATCGCATTTACCATCTTTGCCCCGCTGCGAATGATGCCGTTCTGCTCGCTGTCGCGTCCCACCATGAAGCCCGTGGTGTCATGCAAAAACACAATCGGAATCTTCCGCTGATTGCAATCCATGATGAACCGCGCCGACTTGTCCGCCGAGTCATCATAAATCACGCCCGGCATATTCACACGCTTGCCGCCCCCTTGACCGCTGCCCATTTGGCTCTGCGTGATCTTCTTCTGATTCGCCACAATCCCGCACGCGATGCTCCCAATCTTCGCGTACCCACACACGATCGACTGCCCAAAATCAGCCTTGTACTCATCAAAATCCACGGTAGTTTGTCCCTCCGGGGCGGCAGTATTCGCATCAACAATGCACGCGATCAAATCTTTGACGTCATACTGCGTCCCAGGTTTATCCGTGAAAATCTTGAACGCATCCTTCGAATCGCGTGACGCCGAAGGAACTGTGTTGTCCCTTCGTGATCCAAACATGTCTTCGCGGAACTTCGCAAACTGCTCGGCGATCGCTTCGGGCGTGAGGTACTTCGTCGCGCTTTCCAAATTCACCTTTGCGTGATTCGTAACCCACTCGCCGTTTGACTCAGTCTCTGCCCACTCAAACACATCCGCAGAAATCTCCTGCAGGTTCATCTCCAAGCGACGAAGCGCGTCGTTGAGCGGCGCCGGATCATACTTACTCACCAAACTCCTAATCCGCCCAATCGCATCCTCGTCTGTCTTCTCCTTGAAATCAATCGTCCCGCTCACACTCGCGTGCATGCTCGCCCCGCCCAGCTCCTCATCCGTCACCTCTTGCCCAATCGCCGCCTTTACCAGCGCCGGCCCCGCCAAGTACAACCCGCTCCCCTCCGTCATAATCAGCGTGTCACACAGCACAGGCAGGTATCCGCCGCCCGCCACGCAAAATCCCATGATCGCCGCAATCTGCGGAATGCCCATCGCGCTGATCACCGCGTTATGCCGAAAAATCCGCCCAAAATCATCAGTATCCGGAAACACATCTTCCTGCAACGGCAGAAACACACCCGCGCTATCCACCAGATAAATCAGCGGCAGCCGCCCCATCATCGCCACCTGCTGCGCCCGAATGATCTTCTTGCACGTCATCGGAAAAAACGCCCCCGCCTTCACGGTCGCGTCATTCGCAATGATCATGCACTTGCGCCCCTGCACGCTGCCGATGCCCGTCACCACACCCGCCGCCGGCGCACCGCCATGCTCTTTGTACATGTTCCACGCCGACCACAGTCCAAGCTCTTGAAACTGCACGCCGCTCGCGCCATCGCTCACTGGATCAATCAGCAACGCAATCCGCTCGCGCGCCGTCAATCGCCCCTTCTCATGCTGCCGCGCGATAGCAGTCTTCCCGCCACCCTGCATGATCTGCCGCTCTTCAATGAGCATCAGATCAGTCAGTTCGCGCAGGGTGTACACATGTTGGTTACTGGGAGAAGTGGGGCTCGACATGGCCCGAGGGTAGCGGCGGGCCTTGCACAAGGCAGCCCGTGTGCATCACGCCGCACGCTGCAGCACATCCGCAAGCTTCGCCGTAACAAATCGCCTGCGTTCCACCGACAGACTACTACCAAAGCTAATCGTTTTATCGGCCTCGATGGTAATGTTCGATTTGCTCCGCCGATCGCCATCGCTGTCCGTCCATTGTTTGTCGCTCAGTCGCACGTCCTTGAAGGCGTGCACATCAAATCGCCGTGCCCAGCCAAACGGTCCAATGCCCTCAAATACCTTCCCGCGCTCGCGATCAATCGACACTTCCACATGCCCCGCAAGCGACGATAGAAACGCCGCGATCAGCCCAAGTCCGATCAAGATGAAGGGCGTCAGAAACAGCCACATGAAGATCGTCATGCCCAGCGACATAGGCGAGCCGTTCATGTTCGGCGCAGGAAACCACGCGGGCAGCGTCACGCCCATGTGCTTGAGTGTTGATGCAAGCACGACGGCGACGAAAACACTCACAATACCGTTCCAGAATAGCCCGAAGAACAGCATCGCTACCGCCGCGCCAAACGAACGCATCGATGCGCCGATCACCACCGTGTGTCCATCGTCACTCGCCCACGCGCCCGCAGGTGGCTCACCGACAAACTCATTCATAAGTTTGTGCTTGTCTGCCGCATCAACCAGTTTCGAAAGCCGAAACAACCGGTTGCACGCCCGACACAACCCGGCACCCTCACTCACGTTGATATCCGCCGCATCAATCGGCTGCTCGCAGTCCGGACAATGTGTCGCGCCGTCGCGCGAATTGTGCAATCGCATGCTCAGAATATCGGCCAGAGTCGCCGCGCATTAGTTGCGAGGGCCGCCCGGTGCGTCTGCGCGATCCGCCTGATCCGCCTGATCCGCGTGATCCGAATAGTCCGCCTCGCGCGACTGTGCCGTGAACTCAACCGGATCAGACGCCTGCCCAGGCCGCCGCACCCGCACATTCCGCCGCCCATCCAGCGATCCATTGGGCGCCCGCAGCCCGCGCCACCACAATCGAAATCGAATCCACGCAAACAGCAGCACCAGCAGCCCGGCAACCACAATCACCGCGACCAGCGCAACCGGAATCAGCACCGCCACCAGCGCGACGATGACCGCCAGCACCACCAGAAAAATCACAAACCCCACAATGCGCGCACCCAGCCCACCGCCGCTACGCATTTGGCCACTCACCTGCCCCATTAGCCGCGGCCCGCCACCACCAAAATCATTCATCGATTCATTCACGGCAAATGGTACGAAAGCAGTGGGCATCAAGATCGAGAACCTCCACACCCTTCTTCGCCAGCCCTGCCCACGCATTTCATCGCCCGCACGATCACCTACCGTTCACAGAATGACCGCCACCGCCGCCTCTCCCCAGCCGACCGCCTCGCCTTGGCTCGCCCTGCGCCTCATCGCGGCTGACATCAAACTCGCCCACTCCATCTTCGCCCTCCCCTTCGCGCTGCTCGCCACCTTCCTCGTCTCGCCTTGGGCCGCCACCACTACACCAACAACCGCCGGCCTTCTCGAAAGCTGGTCCACCACGCAGCGCTTCTGGGCCCAGCTCGTTCTCATCATCTTTTGCATGGTCGTCGCTCGCACCTGGGCCATGCTCGTCAATCGCCTCGCAGATCGCGACATCGACGCCCGCAACGCCCGCACGCAGCGACGCGTCTTCGCTCGCGGCGCACTCACCGTCAAGCAAGGTTGGACCGCCGCGTGTCTCTGTGCCGCCGCCTTCATCACACTCTGTGGCCTCTTCGCCCTCCTCTTCGGCAACGTCTGGCCGCTCTCACTCAGCGTTCCCGTTCTCGTATGGATCGCTTTCTACAGCTACACCAAACGCTTCACCGCCCTCTGCCATATTTTTCTAGGCGGGGCACTCGCCACCAGCCCCCTCGCCGCCGCCCTCGCCATCGATCCCGCGGCCCTCGCAACCACACCAGTCATCTGGTGGCTCGCCGGCTTCGTCTTGCTGTGGGTCGCCGGGTTCGATGTCATCTACGCCCTGCAAGATCGCGACTTCGATCGCGCCAACAAACTCTCCAGCATCCCCGCCAAGCTCGGCACGCGCGGCGCAGTCTGGGTCAGCCGCGCACTGCACGCCGCCGCCCTCGCCGCACTCTTCATGGCCTTCCGCAGCGAACCGCGCTTCGGCAACTTGTTCCTCATCGGCATCGCCGCCGTCGTCGCGCTGCTCGCCGTCGAACACACCGTCGTGGCGAAACTCGCCAAGCAATCACTCACACCAAACCCCGACGGCACCGACAACCCACCCCCCGCACTCAACATGGCCTTCTTCACCCTCAACGGCGTCGTCGCCTGCATCCTTGGCACCATGGGCATCCTCGAAGTCTTCTTCTGACTCATGCCTCGATGCCAAATGCCTTGATGCCTTCCGCATAATCAAGAATTTTGTAGTCACAAACCGGCCGCGTGCGCCCAATCGCTGTCACTGCGCTCCAAGCCTCTTGCATCACGAAACCCAACTGTGTACAACACGCATAATGAGTGACGGTGGGTCACGCAGACATCAGCACGAAAGCGCAAGGGGGAAGACAAATGCAATCGCTCACAAGTTACGACCGCGATCTCATCACACAACTCACGACGCACAACTTTGATCTCTCAACCGTCGCCTACGAACGCTACATCACGTACCAACAACTCGACTGGTGGTCGCGCCAACCGCACATCGCCGAAGCAATCGCGCAAGCCCGCGCAGCAACATCTACGAACACAAAAAAGCCCCCGCAACCCGCAGGGGCTCCTACTTCTTCACTCAGTCACTTCGTTACTTCGTCGCTGCCTCTACGGACACACCCCGCCCGCGAGCACGTTGAAGAATTCAATCACGTCCGCATCCTCGGGGAAGACGCCATGTTTGTTGAAGTCGATGCTGTCAAGTCAACATCATTGAAAGTTTGCGACAAGCCGCTGTGCACGGCGTTGGTGACAAACCGGCCGCGGTTGTAGAGCGGCATTATGATGCTGACGACCGCGGGCTTTGCGGCCATTACGCGCCTCCGGATTCATCGAGAACTTTGGGTACGCGGATGAACGGCGGATGGGTTGATGCTTCGTGCGGCGCGGGCGCGATGGACATGAGGGTTTGGGTTGCTAGCGCGGGGCCTGGTTCGTCGCCGCGAAGGTTGGCGGCTCCGTCGTTCACGTTGTAAAGCGGCTCGACGTCGGTGGTGTCGACAGATTGCAGCCGCTCCATGTATGTGAGCACGGCGCCTAGCGAAGCGCGCATGGGTTCGATCTCGTCATCTCGCAAGGCGAGGCGGGCGAGGGAGGCGACTTTGCGGATATCGGCGGTAGAAAGTTCGCGAGGCATGGAGAATGTTACGAAACCTGAGGCGGGCGAGCGGAGTAATGATTCAGTGTGACGATATCGCGCGAGCGACAACCACGATGGCGGCGGGTGCTGCGGCATCCCGCTAGTTTGCTCGCGCTCGTTGTGGCGTGGCTTGGGTTGGCGGCGATTGCGCCGAGCGACAGCATGATGGACGGTTACACATTTGATCAAACACGTCTGATTCCCTTTCGATCGCACATGTTCGATCGTTGGTTACAGCAGCGCTCATTTACGGACAAGTGCTTGGCAATGCTTGATGATCGGGGCAAGCACCGGATCATTCGGTACGAGGATTTGAACAGTTGGGAAGACCAGCGGCGGGTCTTTGATGATCCGCGCGGCGAGGTATTTGCGATTTCATTCGACCACTCAGTCAAGATACGTGGCTTTCTGATTCCACTCTTCGAGAATTCACGCATTCAGATGGTGATGGACTTGCAGCGCACGGACAGGTACACGAAGGAAGAACTCATCACGCGTCCGCTGCGTGCGCAGGCTGGTGCGGAACAGGCATATGCCGAGTTTGTTGCAAGCAGGACCGGGTTGGATCAGTCTGACCTCGCGCAACGGCTGTTGCGCGGCGACTTGCAGCAAGACCGTGCGCTGTGGTGGGGGTGGGCGTGGCTTGCTGCGATGCTCGTAATACCTGTGATGTTCGTGCGTGGATTAATCGATTTGCCGCGATTTTGTGAGGATTGGGCGGCGAGGCGTCGACTGAAGCGTGAGGGGTTGTGTGCTTGTGGGTATTCGCGGGCGGGGCTTGCGGAGGAGGTGGCTTGTCCGGAGTGTGGGGTGGCGCCGGTTGCGCGGGTGGGGCAGGGGCGTGCGGGAGTTTGATTTTGGTTCGATCCGGACCTTCGCGGTGCCTCGGGTCCGGCGTCGGTGGTCTATATATTGTTCGGGGATTGAGTACACCTTCGACGTCGTTGCAGGGTTGGGAGCCGGGCAGTTGGCAGCGGATGCCGCGTGCGCAGGATGTTGCGTATCCGGATCCGAAGCAGTTGCAGCGAGTGGTTGCGCAGTTGGCGGCGTTGCCGCCGCTGGTGACGAGCTGGGAGATTGAAAAGCTGCGCATGATGTTGGCGGATGCGGAGCAGGGGAAGCGATTTGTGTTGCAAGGCGGCGACTGTGCGGAGAGTTTTGCGGATTGCAGCCCGGCGCAGATTGCAAACAAGCTGAAGATTCTCTTGCAGATGTCGATGGTGATTGTGCACGGGCTCAAGAAGCCGGTGGTACGCATTGGTCGCATGGCGGGGCAGTATGCCAAGCCGCGGAGCAGCGCGAGTGAGACTCGGCTGGTTGGAACGGGGGCGTCGGCGCGTGAGGTCACGCTGCCGAGTTACTTTGGCGACTTGGTCAATCGGCCTGAATTTACGGGCAGTTCGCGAACGCCTGATGCGGACTTGCTACTGGCAGGGTATTTTCACGCGGCGATGACGATCAACTTTGTGCGGAGCTTGGTGGACGGGGGCTTTGCGGATTTGCACCATCCGGAATATTGGGATTTGTCGTTTTTGCGGCAGGCGGGATTGCCGGCGAGTTTGCGTGTTGAGTATGAAAAGATGTGCGCGAACTTGGCGGATGGGCTGCGATTCATGGAGGCACTGGGCGAGAAGACGGTAGAGGATTTGACGCGCGTGGAGTTTTTCACGAGCCATGAGGGGCTGAGTTTGTGGTATGAAAGTGCGCAGACGCGGCAAGTGCCGCGACGCGAGGGGCATTATGACCTGACGACGCATTTGCCGTGGATTGGTGAGCGCACGCGGCAGCTTGATGGGGCGCATGTGGAATTTTTTCGCGGGGTGCGCAATCCGGTGGGCGTGAAGGTGAGCGCAAATTGCACACCGGCGGAGTTGGTGGAGCTGGCGCAGCGACTGAACCCGGCGAATGAGCGAGGGAAGATTGTGTTTATTGCGCGCATGGGAGCGAGCAAGGTGGACGCGGCGCTGCCTAGATTGCTGCGAGCGGTGAAGACGCTCGGGCTGAACGGATTGTGGATTTGTGACCCCATGCATGGCAACACGCGGGCGACGAGTGCGGGACTCAAGACGCGGAATGTGGAAGACATGCTGAAGGAATTGACGTCGGCGCATGCGATTCATCTGGCGGAGGGCGTGACGCTGGGGGGCGTGCATTTTGAGCTGACGGGCGAAGATGTGACGGAATGCACGGGCGGGGCGGGCGGGCTGACGGAGCAGGATTTGTCGACGAACTATGCGAGTGCGTGTGATCCGCGGCTGAATTATCACCAGGCGTTGGAGATGGCCTTTGTATTGGCGAGGATGGGGAAGGGGAAGTAGGGGATGACGGCGTATTATGCTGTATGTCAGTGATTCAAACAAACCCGCAGATTTTGGGCGGCACGCCCGTATTTGGCGGAACGCGAGTGCCGGTGGTGACGCTGTTTGATTATCTACGGCTAGGGCGCACGGTCGATTATTTTCTGGCGCAGTTTCCGACGGTGACGCGCGAGCAGGTGGAGGCGCTGCTGAAGGAAGCGACGCCTGCGTTGAGCGAGCATGAATCGCGGAAAGCGGGATGAAAGTACTGCTTGATGAGAATCTGCCGCATGACTTGCGAAGGCTGATCGTCGGCCGTGATTGTTTCACGGTTGCGTATATGAAGTGGAACGGTCTGACCAATGGCAAACTGCTCGCGACGGCGGCGGATGCTGGATTTGATGTGATGTTGACGTTGGATGCGGGGATTGAGTTTCAGCACGATGTTCGACAGTTGCCGCTCAGTGTGATGATTGTGCGAGCGAGGACGAGCGACATGGACGATCTGGCGCCGCTGGTTCCGGCGATATTGCAACACCTCGCGAAGCTTGAACCGCGGAGCGTTGTCAAAGTGTCATGATCTGGCACTATGCTTGCCTCCTATGCCGCTGCGTCTTTTTAATACGATTTCTCGGGGTATCGAGGCCTTTACCGCGATTGATCCAGCGCGGGTCACGTTTTATTCGTGCGGGCCCACGGTGTATGACGATGCGCATATTGGAAATTTTCGCAGCTTTTTGGCGGCGGATGTGCTGCGGCGATTTGTGGAGTCGCCTTTGTGCGAGATTCGGAGTGACGCGGGCGTGCATCGCGGGCCCAGAGCGGTGACGCATGTGATGAACATCACGGATGTGGGGCACATGACCGATGATGCGGAAGGGGGCGAAAGCGGCGAGGACCGCATGGCAGTGGCGGGGCGGCGGATTGCGGAAGCGAAGAAAGCGGGCAAGCTGCCGGCGAATGTGGATGTGAATCCGGGTGATCCGTATCAGATCGCGAGGTTTTATGAGGGGCGGTTTCGTGAGGATGCGAAGAAGCTAGGATTGAAGCTGGCGATGGAGGCGGATCGCGATGAGACGTTGATGCCCAAGGCGACGGCGAACATCGCGGGGATGATTGCGATTGTGCAGCGGCTGATTGAGAAGGGGCATGCGTATGTGGTGGGGCCTGCAGGGTCGCGCGTGGTGTATTTTCGCGTGATGAGTTTCCCGGCGTATGGCGAATTGAGCGGCAACACGCTGGATGAACTGCGAGCGGGCGAGGGCGGGCGCGTGAGTGAGGCGAATCAGGCGCAGAAGGAACATCCGGCGGATTTTTTGCTGTGGAAGGAAGATGCGACGCACATCATGAAGTGGGAGAGCCCGTGGGGGGCGGGGTATCCGGGGTGGCACATTGAGTGCACGGTGATGGCGGTTGGGCGACTGGCAACGCGAAGTGGGCAGAGCCCGATTACCACTGTTGGGCTGCGCGAGTTTGCTGCGGGCGAGCCGATCATTGATCTGCATAGCGGCGGCGAGGATAATATTTTTCCGCACCATGAGTGCGAGATTGCGCAGAGTTGCTGCGCGTTCAGCGGGGCGAAGGGGAGTTTTGCGAAGCACTGGTTCCATCCGCGGTTTTTGCTGGTGGAAGGGACCAAGATGAGCAAGAGCAAGGGGAACTTCTTTACGGCGAGAGATTTGTTTGCCAAGGGGATTGAGGCTTCAACGCTGCGGCTGGAATTGATTCGCACGCACTATCGCAGCAATGCGAACTTCACGATGCAGGGGCTGATGGACTGCGCGAAGATTGTGGAGCGGTGGCGGCGCGTGGGTGAAGGAAGTGGGGCGGATACGGCGGCGGGTAAGGTGGCGCGCGAGGAGATGTTGCGAGAGTTTGCGGCGGGCATGCATGAGGACTTGAATGTGGCGCAGGCGATGGCGGCGATCAATTCGTGGGTAAGTGCGTGCGGATCACCTTCGCGAGAAGATGCGGAAGCGATGAAGCTGGTTGATGGTGTGCTGGGCGTGCTGGAACTGGTGCCCAAGGCGGTGACGAGCGAGATTGCGGCGTACGCGCCGGGTGTTGCGCCGGATGCGAAGGTGGAGGAACTGCTCACGGCTCGTAAGGACGCGCGAGCGAAGAAGGATTTTGCGGCGAGCGATCGCATTCGCGATGAGCTGGCGGCGATGGGGTATGCCATCAAGGACATGGCGGGTGGGCGTGTGGAAGTGCGCAGGGCGTGATTATGCGTGCTTGATTGTGGGCGAGTGCTGTCGCGTCTACTGTGACGCGTGCAGCGACCTTGGACGCTTTGGTTCATGATTTTCGGCGAACTCGCGAAGCTCACGGGGCTTTCGGCGGGCGTGCTTGTTGTCATCATCGCGATTGGTGCGGCGATCAAGCCGCTTTCGGATGGGCTTCTTGATGCGGGCGATGCGGCGTTGTTTGTGTCGCTCGCGATGGTGCCCATGTTGGCGTTTGTGTTGCCATTTGCGGCGGGGTTTGCGAGCACGCTGACGTATCACCGGCTTGCGACCAGCAACGAGACGACGGCGGCGTATGCGAGCGGGATTTCGCATCGGGCGGTTTTGATGCCTGCTGCGGTGATGGGGTTGGTGCTTGCGCTGGTGGTGTCGGGGCTGAATGAGCAGGTCATTCCGCGGTTTCTTTTGCAGATGCAGCGGCTGATTACGGTGGATGTGTCGCGACTGCTGGCGCAGGAAATCAGTCGCGGCAAGCCGGTAAGGCTGGAGGACACGCTGATATTTGCGGATCGTGCGGAGCGGGTGCCGCCTGGGGATGATGGGGCGGTGGATCAGGTGATTTTCACGAATTTCGCGGCGATTCGGCTGGATGACAAGGGCGAGCCGGTGCAGGAGGTGACGGCTCGGAATGCGACGATGTGGTTGTTTCCGCCGGGGGCTGCGCCGGGTGAGGTGGCGAGTGGTGGGGCGAATGAAGGGGCCAGTGAAGCGGCATTGGCTGGGCGGAGTGATGCGTCGCTGGTGGTGCTGCAATTGGATGAAGTGATTGCGGCGGACCCGGCGGGACTGGGCGGATTTCGAGATGGCGCGACGGCGCAGTTTCGCGTGCCTTACGTGCTCAAGGACAATCCGAAGTTTTTGACGACGGGGCAATTGGCGGCGCTCAAGCGCGTGCCTGAGCGCATGAACTGGATTGAGTCGCGACGCAAGTCGCTTGCGAATGAATTGGGGAAGACTTCGGCGTGGGAAGCAATTGACAAGCAGCTGCGTGAAGGTGGCAAGGCGACGTTTGTGGATGCACGGGGGAAGAGCTTTGTGGTGCAGGCCAGCGCGCTGGATCGGCGGGTGATTGAGGGGAAGGAGCGGGGCGTTTTGCAAGGCCGAGCAGGCGGGGCTATTGAAGTATTTCATAGTCGCGGCGGCGACAAAGGTGATGTGCAGTTGCACACGCTGGCGCGTGAGGCGATGCTGCGGATTGATGATCGCGCGACGGCGGGCGGGTTGCTGCTGGAAATGAAGGAAGTGCGGACGCGCGAGGTGGCAGCCCAAAATAGTTTTGCACAAAGTCCGGAGCGCAGTCAGTGGCAAGCGGGGAATTTGGTGCCTGTGCCCAATCCGGTGCAGCCGCTGGCGAAGACGCCGACGTTTGCGTTGCTGGAGCAGGCGCGAGGGCCGGCGATGGCGGCGGGAGAAGCATCGAGTTTGGGGAAGGCGTATCGGGATTTGGATCGCAAGACGGCGGAACTGGTGCGAGAGGCAGCGAGCAAACAGCATGAGCGGATTGCGATGAGTTTGAGTGTGCTGGTGGTGACGATTTGCGGCGCGGTGACTGCGCTGCGGCTGAGCCAGCGACTGCCGCTGACGACGTACTTGTGGACGTTTATTCCGGGCGTCATCACGCTGGTAACTATTTCAGGCGGGCAGCAATTGACGGAACAGCTTGGACTGCCGGGCCTGCTGCTGATGTACGGCGGCGTGGTGGGGCTGGCGATGTACACGTTGGTGCAGTATCGCGTGGTGGGGAAGCATTGAAGAAGTGGGGGAAGTGACGGAGTAAAGGCAAAAGGCAAAGTTGCCACGATGTCTTCACTTCGTCACTTCGTTACTTCGTCACTCTTTCTTACTTCGGTGCAATGAGCGGTAGGGCTACTTCGACGAAGATGTAGACGGCAAGGCCCAGGCCTGCCATCGCAAGGATGACTTGGAGGGTCATCGCAAGGACTTGGCGCGGGAGCGTTTTGACGTCCCAGACGCGGACGGCTTTGTACGCCAGCGATGCGAAAAACGCCATGGGTATGAGTAGCAGGTACCACTGGGTGTGCAGCTCGATGGGGTCGATGAACGGGCGGCTGGCGAGGGTGAGGAGGTGGTTCATGCGGCACCTCCTGTGTTGGCTTGAGCGGTTTTTTGAGCAGCTGGTTGTGCGGAACCGAGTGTGTTGCTCACGCGGCGACGAGTGGTCGGAAAGCCGGCGTCGATGATGGCGATGAGGTTGAGCATGCCGGCAATTGCGCCAAAGAGCATGCCTAGTTCGTTTACTTTGCTGATACTTTTCGTCGCGGGTTTGGTCGCGCTGGCGGGCGGGTTGCCGGCAGCGTCGACTTTCACGGCTTCGCCTGTGGGCAATCGCCATTCTCCCGGGAAACCAGAACGCAGCGGCGTGCGGATGAGTTTGTTGTTGGGGCCGAGCTGGGTGGACCAGACCTTGAAGCGCGACTGGTGGACGTAGTCAACGCCGAAGGCGATGGGGCCTACAAAGGCTTGGCCGATGAAGTAGGCGGTGTCTTCGCGGCGGTCCACGACATCGATGCCGCCCACGAGCATGCCAGTGCCGAAGAGGCCAAGGACTCCCAAGCAGATGGCCGCGGCACGGGCGCGTTCTTTGCGAACGACGTGCCCCAAGCCGGGCACGACGCAGGCGGCAACGAGTGCGAGGGGATCGAAGGAGATGTCTTCGATGGTGGTCGTGGCGGGGGTTGATGGATTAGGGGTGCTCATGCGATTTGACTGGGCGCGGAAGGTCGGTACTGTACCGCGCGTTGAGGATCGACCGGAGATGTGCGCTCAATGTAGGTCGATAGTGAGCGGAGACTTTTCTGGAGCGAAAATCGTGCCTACGTTCGCGGGCTTGCAGGTATGGTGGGATGCATGTGAAACTGTTGGTGGTGGCAACTGGTGGACTGATTCGGACACGTAGAAGATCGAGGTAGATCTAGACTGAGGTGGTTCATGGCAAAGTACATGCTTGAAAGAATGGGAATGCAGACGGCAATGGTGGGCACGACGGTGGTTGCTTCGCAGCACGCGGCTGTGCTGTGGGGCCCGGCGACGCAGAACGAAAGCTGGCGCCCGGAGCCCGGAGGTTTTGGTACGGACGTATTCTCGTACGAAGACGAAGACGACGATGATGATGATTTTGACGGCGGTGACGAGTTTGACGACGAAGACGAAGAGTTGGAAGAAGACGGCGAGGGCGGTGGCGACGGCGAGGATGACGACTTCTTAGACGACGACGACGAAGACCTCGACGACGACTTTGATAGCGCCGATAGTGATGATGAGGACGACGACGACGATCTGTAAGTCGCGGTGACGTCCGAGCAATCGCGAAGGACGTCACGTATGAACGCCAAGAACAATAAAGCAACCAGCAAGCACACCCCGGGCACATGCAGCCGGGGTGTTTTGCCTTTTGATGATTGCTCGGGCGTTGGTTGCCCGGCGGGTGGGTGCGGCGATGCGTGTGCCCGCGAGGCGTGCAACGCGGGGAGCTGCAAAGGTGCAGAGAAGGGCGAAAGCGCGAGCGGTCCTGCCGATACTGCGGGAGATGGCGCGGCAGCGGGTATGGGCGCGGGTGTGCTAGATCGCCGCAGCGGCATTGATCGGCGCGATTTTGAGACGGGTGATCTCTCGGGGCTCGAGCGGCGGCGCGGACCTGGTCGGCGGCTGAGTGATTTTTCGCGCAGTGCTGAAGAGGGGAACCTGACGAAAGAGCAGTTCTTGTTTGTGATGGCAATTGAAGCGTTCAAGAAGGCCAACGGGCGGGTTTTTCCGACGTGGACGGATGTGCTGGAAGTGATGCGGCTGCTTGGGTATCGCAAGACGATGCCCATGGAAATGAACCTGAGCAGCGCGGAAGACTGGCAAGAACCTTACAACGCGCCCAGCAATGTGCGGCCGCCTCGGTGGGCTGAGCACAAGCAGCGGCCTGGCAAGCGCGATGCGGCGTGAATTGTGAAACACGAAGCGGCGGGCGGTGCAAGAATCGTGCATGGCACGTTCTTGGATTGCACGCGTTTTGGCGGACCGGCAGGGGCAGCCTTCAGCGAGTGAGCGGCGGCGCGCGGTGAAGCTGCTGGCGGGTGCGGCGGGGGCTGTGCTGCTAAGTGGTGGGGCGATGGCGCGGGTGGTGCTGCGCGAGAGCAAACAACGAGTGGTGGTGGTGGGCGGCGGGTTCGCCGGGTTGTGCTGCGCGTATGAGTTGATGGCGGCGGGGTATGAGGTGACGGTGCTGGAGGCGAGCAGTCGCGTGGGCGGGCGGGTGTTTTCGTTTGGCGGGGCGTGCGGGGCGGAGTGGATCAAGGATCGCACGATTGAAGGCGGGGGCGAATTGATTGGCAGCAATCATCCGTTGTGGAACCACTACGCGGAGAAGTTTGAATTGCAGATGCTGGATGTGGGCGCGGATGGGGACGCGGAAGAGCCCATGATCGTGGATGGGAAAGTGCTCAATAGCGAAGAGATTGAGTATGTGGGCGATCAGGTGGAAGAGACGCTGCCGCTGATGAATGCGGACGCGAGGAGTGTGGATTCGGATGTACCATGGACGCATGCGAAGGCGAAGGTTTGGGATGCGAAGTCGCTGGCGCAGTGGATGCGTGAGATGGATGTAGGCGAGATGACGCGCAAGGCGATGGACGCGACGACGGCGGCGACCAATGGCGTGCCGTGTGATCGCGCAAGTTACTTGGGGATGCTCACGGCGGTGAAGGGTGGGGGCGTGGAGAAGTACTGGCTGGAGAGCGAGGTGTATCGGTGCAAGGGGGGCAACCAGCAACTGGCGATGAAGTTTACTGCGGTGCTGGGAGACCGCGTGAAGACGAATGCGGCGGTGCAGGCAATTGCGGTGCGCGAGAAAGATGTGCTGGTGACGTTTGGCAGTGAACGAGGCGGGACGCTACGAGAGCTGGAGTGTGATCAGGTGGTGCTGGCGGTGCCGGCGAGGATGTGGGGGAAGTTGAAGCTGACGCCTGCGCTGCCTGAGGTGCTGGCGGGTGGCGTGCAAGTGGGGGTAAACGTCAAGCATTTCAGCCACGTTTCGCGGCGGTTTTGGCGAGACAAGAATTTGAGCCAGTATGGCGAGACGGATGAGATTGTGTCGAGCACGTGGGATGGCACTGATGGGCAAGATGTTGGAGCGCTGGTGGATGTGCCGGCGTGCTTGATTGGTTTTTCGGGCAGCGACGCGGCGGAGAAGGCGCGGGGGTTGCAAGGGGAAGAGCGAGACAAGGCGTACGCAGCGCTGTATGAGCGGTTGTATCCGGGGTATGCCAAGCATGTTGTGGCGACGCGATTTATGGATTGGCCTGGGTTCACGCATATTGGCGGCGGGTATTCGTTTCCTGCGCCGGGACAGGTGACGACGGCGGGGCCGGTGCTCGTGAAGGCACACGCGGGGCGCGTGCACTTTGCGGGTGAGCATGCGTGCTATAAGTTTGTGGGGTACATGGAGGGGGCGCTGCAGAGTGGGAGCAGCGTGGCGAAGCGGATTGTGAGTTTGTGAGGTAGGATGAAAAAACCGCTGTGGTTCAGCGGTTTTGGGTTGAAACGAGATGGTTGGTGGGCGATCCGGACCTTCGCAGGGCTTCAGGTCCGGCGTCGGCGGCGTCGGTTACGGGCAGGAACCGCCGGCGAGGACGTTGAAGAAGTCGATGACGTCGGCGTCTTCGGGGAAGACGCCGTTGTTGTTGAAGTCGATGGAGTTGCAGACGGCGGCGCAGTTAGCGTCATAGATGATGGTGGCGGGGCTGCTGAGCAGGGGACCGCAGTCGTTGAAGACGACCACGTCGTAGGTGCCGGCGTCGAGCGGGCCAGCGTCATTGATGCTGAGCTGGGCGGCGGTGGAGCCTTGAATGCCGCGGCCGTCGCGCAGAGGCTGGCCGTCCTTGCGCCACAGATAGGTGAAGGTGCCGGTGCCCGCGGTTTCGACGGTGAGCAGGAAGTCTTGCAAGGGGCAGACAACTTGGCTGGCGGGCTGCTGGGTGATGTTGATCTGCCCGCCGCCCGCGGTCCACGCGGCGAAAGCCGAACTGGGCACGTTGCCAGCGATCGTGAAGTTGCCACCAACGCGAAGGACGCCGTCAGGCGCGACCAGCAAGGCGAGCCCTTGCGGGGTGCCGAAGATGTCGCCACTCACACCGCCTCCCAGTGGCCGCCACTGCGCGCCGTTCCAGCGGGCGATGCCCGAGGCGCCCACCGAGCCGTCGGCTTGCGTGAAGCCACCTCCAACGACGAGTTCGCTGTTGTACGTTGTCATGGCGGCGGGCGCACTGTTGAGGCCGCCTCCCAAGGGTGCGAAGGCTGAGCCTGTCCAGCGGGCGATGCGCGTGGCGGGCACGCCGCCGATGGTGGCAAAGTTACCGCCAACGTAGAGCTGGCCGTTGTGCACATGGAGGGCGGTCATGCCGCTGTTGGTGTTGGCGTTGTTGAGACCGAAGCTGGTCCATGTGCTGCCGTTAAAGCCAGCGAGGTAATGGGTGTTGGCAATAGCGGGCGAACCAACGGATGTGAACGAACCCGCGACGATGAGCTGGTTGTTGAAGACCGTAAGAGCGGAGGGAGTGCCGTTGGGTCGCAGGCTCGTGGACAGAGGCGTCCAAGTCGTGCCGTTCCAGGTTGCGAGCGAGCCAGTGAAGCTGCCGCCCGCGTAAAGCGTGTTGTTGTAGACGGCAAAGGTGCTGACGGAGTTTCCAATGCTGGGAAGGGGTTGCCAGGATGAGCCGTTCCAGACGGCTGTGTAGTTGGCGGTGGAAAGGCCATCGCCCACGAAGAAGTCGCCGCCCGCGAAGAGCTGGTTGTTGAAGACGATGAGGGTGTTGACGGCGCGGCCGAAGCCGGCACCCATGGGCTGCCACTGCGCGTTGACGAGGCGGCCCACGCGATTGAGGGCGACGGTGCCGTTACTGCGGAAGCGCCCGCCTGCGACGAAATCGCCATTGAAGAGTGTGAGGGCATTGACGCCGTTGCTCAGGGCGTTCCCGAAGCCGACATAGCCGATGCCGTTGTAGCGGGCGAGGCCCGAGCATTCGAGGCCGCCCGCGTCGGAGAAGGTGCCAACGAGGACGAGTTCGTTGTTGGGAGCGACGACCGTGTCGCTGACGGCCCCGTTGACGCCAGCGCCCAGTGTGGACCAAGCGCCGCTCACGAACTGCGCGATGCGCGCGATGGGGGTGCCGCCGCTGTTGCCGAAGCTGCCGCCAGCAATAAGGTTGCCGTTGTAGGTGCCGAGGGTGTTGACGGTGGAGTTGAAGCCCGGGCCGACCTGCTGCCAAGCTGAGCCGGTCCAGCGAGCGATGTAGTTGGCGGGTGTGACGCCTGAGGCGGTGAAACTGCCGCCCGCGTAGAGCTCGTTGTTGTGGACGTGCAGGGCCTGGACCTGACTGCTGAAGCCGTCGCCTACTGCGCTCCATGTCGAGCCATTCCAGCGTGCCACACGCAGGGCGGGTGCGCCGCCCGTGAGCGATGTGAAGACGCCGCCTGCGTAGAGGTCGGTGCCCAACACGGCGAGCGCTTCGACGCCGGCCGCAGTGCCCGTGCCGATGGCGCTCCATGTGGAACCATTCCACTGGGCGACGCGATTGGCGGCGACGGTGCCGCCCACCTGCGTGAAGTAGCCACTGACGACGAGATTGCCGTTGTAGCTGGTCATGGCGTAGATCGCGTTGTTGGCGCCGTTCTGGGCGTTGGTACCCAGAGGCAGCCATGCCGTCCCGTTCCATCGCGCGATGTACTGCACGCCTGGCGAGGTGGTGAAATCTCCCGCCGCGTACAGGTCGCCATTGTGCACATGCAGCACCCGCACGTTGCTGCCAAAGCCCGTGCCCAGAGCGCGCCACTGCACGCCGTCCCACGCGGCGACGCGATTAGAGGGCACGCCGGGAATGTTGGTCCCGCCCCCGACGACGATCCAAGGCTGCAGGGGGCCAGCTCCGTCAGAATCCCAGACCGTGGTGGTTATGCCGCCCGCGGTGGAGGCAAAGCTGCCGTATGCCTGCGTCGCGATCCAGTTTTCCTGGCACTGCGCAGCAGCGAAGTTGGCCAGCACCAAGCTGGCGCACGTTGCGAGGGTCGTCAAGCTATTGATGTTCATTTGCACGGTCTCCCAGCGTTTGCGATAACACGCACGCACTTGATAAGCGAAAAATGTCCTGCCAACGCGCACGGATTGCATCACATTCTCGGTCGTTTTCGACATAATTTCTACGCGAGTTCATTCGCGCCGAGCGAAGAGTGGGCGTGTTGGAAACCATGCAACCCACAGAAAAAATCCGCGAGGGGTCGCGGGATCTTTCGTCGGCAGGCTGTTAGGTTGGCGGTAGTGGGTTTGCGCCCTCGAGTTCTTTGCGACGGTTATGGGCAGTTGCCGCCGGCGAGGATGTTGAAGAAGTCGATGACGTCGGCGTCTTCGGGGAAGACGGAGTTGTTATTGAAGTCGATGTCGTTGCAGGTGTTGCCGGGTGAGCAAGGGCCGCCTGCAAGGACGTTGAAGAAGTCGATGACGTCGGCATCTTCCGGAAAGACCGTGTTGTTGTTGAAGTCGATGTCGTCGCAAGGCGGTGGTGGCGGCGAAATGGCGACGAATCCGACCGAAGGTGAAGTGGTAATGCCCGTCGCGACGGTGCGCACGTTGGTGAATGCACCCGTCGTGAGATTGAGCGGTCCGACTCGCAACTCATCGCTCACCGTCGTCAGTATGCCCGCCCAAAGCTCGGTTCCGTACCACTCCAGACCGCAACTATCAACGTTGACACCCACCGCCGCAGTGATCTGCACATCGGTGCCGAGTGTCGGAGGATCATTCATGTACGACAGAGAGTCGTTGCCAAACAGAAAGTACCAGCGATTTGATGGGCTGACGGCCATGCCTCCGATCCCGTCCACAACGTTGGCAAACAGTGCCCGAGCAGGCGGTACGCGCGCGAAAGTCTGTGTATTGAGTTCCCACCGATTCACGCTGCCCGCAAGCACGTAGAGCTTGCCTTGCGTAAAGACAGCGGAAGAAACAAACAAGTTCGGAATGGTGCCGATCTGCGTCAGTGTCACGGCACCGCTTCGCGCGTTGTTGACACGCCAAACTGCGCCGTTCGAGAGCGCAGAAAACGCAATGACGTCTCCGGGTTGGCAGTTTGCGACGGCGACGCCGGGCGGGATGACAGTCATCGCTTTTACTTGTTCTGTCTGACCCGTGTACGTCTCGACCGTCTGACTTTGCTCACCGCTCACCCGATAGAGCGTGGTTCCGGCACTGACAAGCATTGTCGGGCGTGTGGGTTGGGCCAGAGCTTTGGTTGCAGGCCACACCATCAGCGTTGCACACGTCAATAGCAACGGCAGCGTGCAGGATGGAAAAATGGTTTTTGCGTTCGGCGGTATGGCGTTGCTTTGGGGCATCGCGGCGTTGGTTGTAGAAAGTTTGGGACTGTTTTCGGGGAACGAGCTGTTTGATAGTCGCAAAGTTGCGCTGCTTGCGGGAGAAACGGGGGTTTGCATGGGAAATTCCTTGTGGGCGGCTTCAGGCGCGGGGATTCTGCGTCGATAGCTCACGCTACCAGATGTTTCGGCTGGTGTCAATCAGATTGTTGCGGCGGTGGTGTTCTTCACGCGTTGTTCACAGAGGAGGCTTGTCATGGCGGTGTTGCCTCGGACGATTCGCGAGCAGATTGCGTTTGGTGAGTCGCATGTGGCGGCGTGGCGGGAGCATGCGCAGGAGCTTGGATTGGGCGAGCAGCGCGCGGTGGTGTTTGCGCAGCAGCTTGCGGCGACGCGGGCGGCGTATGACGCGGCGCTCGCCGCGCGCGAAGCGGCGGAGGCGGCGACCACTGCGCTCTATGGGCAAGCGCGCGAGTTGCAGGAGCAAGCTGCGCTGATCGTGCGCGAGATCAAGACGCGGGCGGCGGCCAGTGATGAGCCCGAATCGATTTATGCGCTGGGTCGCATTCCGCTGCGTGCGGCGGCATCGCCGCGTGGTGCGCCGGGGAGGGCGACGAATATTGAGATTGATTTGGTGGCGGGGGGCGGGGTGAAGTTGTCGTGGACGGCGGATGACGCGGCGGCCAGCAGCGGGGCGTTTTTTGAGGTGCTGCGCAAGTTGCCGGGTGAGACTACTTATATGAGCATCGGCGCGAGCGAAGGGACCACCAGCCGCGTGCGCGTGATGAGCTTTGTGGACAGCACGATTCCGGCGACGGCGGCGGGGTTGGGCGTCGCGTACATCATCGTGCCGAGGCGGGGAGCGATGCGCGGCGAGATGAGCGAGGCGATTGCGGTGCAGGTGGGGACGCGGGTGGGGGCGGCGGTGGTGAGAATCGCGGCGTAGCGAACCTTCGATTACCACAGAGGCGCAGAGGCACAGAGGAAGGCAGGAGTTGGGGTTGGGCGAAAGCCCGATCGCGACGCCTGCCTTTTTGTTTTCAACACATGCATCCCAGCCTTGACCTCCTGCCTTTCTCCTCTGTGCCTCTGAGTCTCTGTGGTGATGGCTTTTGTCTTCCTTCGCGGCCTTTGCGGCTTTGCGGTTCAGGCCTTTGCCAGCTACCATCGCGCCCCGGCTGTTGTGCCTGGCTTATGAAAGGACTTTCCTGTGGCTGATCGTCACTTTGATGTTGTGGTTGTTGGTGGTGGGCCCGGCGGGTATGTGGCTGCGATTCGGGCAGCGCAGCTGGGGTACAAGGTTGCGGTGGTGGAGCGCGACAAGCTGGGCGGGGTGTGTCTGAATTGGGGTTGCATTCCGAGCAAGGCTCTGCTGGCGAACGCGGAGTTGTTTGAGAAGTTGATGGAGAAGGAGCAGTGGGGGCTCAAGATTACGGGCGATGTGTCGTATGACTGGGACAAGACGATTACGCGGTCGCGCGATGTTGCGAGCAAGCTCAACAAGGGTGTTGAGTTCTTGATGAAGAAGAACAAGATCGAGTTCATGAAGGGGAATGCGAAGATTGTGTCGGCGCGCAAGACGCCATCGGGCGTGCGGCCGATTCCGGCGGGCGATGTGGTGACAATTGACATCCATGAAGCGCAGGTGCTGGACACGCGGACGGATTCGCCGGTGACGGTGGGGGCGAAGCGCGAGAGACTCACGTGCACGCGGGTGATTGTGGCGACGGGCAGCGTCGCGAGAGACTTGCCGTTTGCGAAGTTTGATGGGGACAAGATCTGGGGTGCTCGCGAAGCGATGAACAACAAGGCGCAGCCCAAGAGCTTGATCGTGGTTGGGGCGGGCGCAATTGGGATGGAGTTTGGATACTTCTATCACACGTTTGGCACCAAGGTCACGGTGATTGAGATGATGCCGCGGATTGTGCCGGTGGAAGATGATGACATTGGTATTGCGCTGGAGAAGGTGTATAAAAAGCATGGCATGGACATCCGCACCAGTACGGGCGTGATGAACATTGAGAAGACGGCGACAGGTGTGAAGGTGACGGTTGCGCCGATGGTGAAGGGGGCCGATGGCAAGATGGCTCCGGATGCGAGCAAGAAGGAAGTGCTGGAAGCCGAGAAGGTGCTGTTGGCAATTGGCGTCAAGGGCCGGTTTGATGGGTTGTTTGATGCATCGCTGAATCTTGCGACTGAGCGTGATCACATCAAGACGGACTTTCGCCCGATGGGCTGGGATGGGCCGGGCAAGGGGACGGTCAACGAAGCCGTGGATTACAAGACGAATCTGCCGGGGGTGTATGCCATTGGCGACATCATCGGGCCACCTTGGCTGGCGCACGTGGCGAGCGAAGAGGGCATCTTGTGCGTGGAGCGCATCGCGTGGCGCGATGGCAAGCTTGAGCACGGCAAGAAACTGCATGAGCCGATTCCGCTGGATTACAGCGTGATTCCCGGCTGCACGTACTGCCACCCGCAGGTTGCGAGTGTCGGCTTCACGGAGCGGCATCTCAAGGATCAGGGTTTGGTCAAGGACAAGGATTACGCCGTGGGCGTGTTCCCGTTCAGCGCGCTGGGCAAGGCAATTGCCACGCGCAGCACGGATGGGTTCTGCAAGATCATCCGCGGCTTGCCACGCGGCGAGATTCTGGGCGCGCACATCATGGGCGATCAGGCAACGGAGTTGATCGCCGAATTGAGCCTTGCACGCCGGCTTGAAGCGACGAGCGAAGAGCTGATCTGCACCGTACACGCACACCCGACGATGCACGAAAGCGTGCACGAGGCGGCGTTGGCGAGTGAGGGGCGGGTTATTAACTCGTAAGGCGGGCGCAGCGACGCGTGTTCTTGGACTTTGTTTGAACGAACTCCCGGCTGCTGGGAGTTTTTTCGTGCGCGATGGACAATTCCTGTCGCCCGTGCGGCTCCAGACTCGCTTACACATATGGCGTCCGGCTTTGTGCCGGTATGACAAGGAGCAGGTCCGGGGGCATGGGGTTCTGGAGTGTTGTCATGCAGCTGTCAAAGCAGATGATCGTCGCGGGTTTCCTTGGGCTTTTCGCCGTCGCCGGTAGTTCAAGTACGTCTTTTGCCCAGTGCTCGGTGCGAAACTCGATGCGCTCGGTCGCTCTGGCTTGGCAGTCGGGCTTCGGCGATGTGTCTCTCGACACCGGCTGGATTCCGGGCCCTGTCACGCGCACCGCGTATGCGTGGGACGATAACCCCTCCCGCGGCTGTATCGGCGCGATGACGCAGAACGGCACGGCGGACTTCGGCAGGCTTGCGTTCGATGCATCCGGCAATGCGAGCACGCAAAGTGCTGGGATGTTTTTGTATTCTTCGGGCGAACTTGGCTTCAGCGACACACTTTCGATCCAGTCTGACTCGCTTCCCGTCGGTACGCCGGTCACGCTGCGATACTCCGTCATGCTCACGGGTTCCGTCGGGATTCAGGATGCCAATCCGCAGTCCAATATCTACACCACGCTGGGCCCGTGCGCGACGCAGAATGTGTCGTTGCCCGGCTCTGCATCGCAGACCTGCCAAAACAGCGTCGGCGCGACTTTCGTCTATTGGCAGTTGATGAATTGGTCTCTCAACGCCCCGAGCATCAGCGGCATTGGCCCGATCTCGTCGTCAATCGCCGCGAACGCAGAGGCGATTTACCGCATTGAAGTGCTTACTCCCGGGGTTCGCATCGTGAGCTGTTCAGGGCGAGACTACACGGCCCCTGTCTGCGACTCCATCGACTTCAATCGCAACGGCGTGTTTCCTGAGGATCAAGATGTCATTGACTTCTTCAACGTGCTGGCGGGCGGTGCGTGTGCGCAATGCAGCGACATTGATTTCAACAACAACGGCGTCTTTCCGGAAGATCAGGATGCGATTGATTTCTTCACGGTGTTGGCGGGCGGGCAGTGCGGCGCGTGAGCGCGGGTGAAGCGGTGATGCGTTGAGCCCTGGCAGGAAGTGCCAGGGCTTTTGCACTTGCGAACACCGATTCCAGCAACACGGGTCTCTGAGAAGACCAGTACCGGGCCGATGCGAGAGAAGCACCCGGGGCTGTCCCACAATCAAAAACCAATCAAAAACCAATCAAAACCGATCCTCACGGATTTGGTGGACAAAGGATTACAAGTGATCTAGCGAATTATCTAGAGAATCTCTTGCAAGATTCCGCTTTCTCTGGTAGATTCATCGTTCCGCGGCGCTGTTGCTGTGGGAAGCGGACAATCTGAGGAGATCAGCGATGGGAGTTTCTTCGAGTCGGATCATGGGTCTTGTGCTGGCGGCCGGGGTGGCATCCGCAGCGTGCGCAAGTGTGACACTGGAGCAAGTCATTCGCAAGGCGGATGCGCCGCCGGGCATTCCGGGCGAGTTCTTCGCGACGTTCTCGTTCAGCAATCCGAAGATTGACAACGCGGGCAATGTTGTCGTTGACGCGGTTCTCGACACGACGGCGGGCGGCACCGCGACGACGGCGAACCGCCGGGCGACGTATTACGGCAGCCCGGGCAACATGCAGTTGCTGGCGCGCGATGGCAGCTTGGCCGGGTTTCCCTTCCTGCCGAATCCGAACAACTGGAGGCACAACACGACGACGAACGGCGCGGGTCTGGCGCAGGGCTCGACCATCGCTCCCAACGGGCAGATGATGATTTCGTCGAGCCTCAACGGATCGGGCGCGACGACGACGAACAACACGGCGTTCTGGACGGGCACGGCCAGCTCGCTGGCGGTGGTGGCGCAGCGCGGCTTTGTGCCGGCGACCGCTCCGGGCACGAGCGGCGCGATCTGGAACACTAATCTCAACCTCAGCCCGTCGCAGGTTGACGTCAACAACGCGGGGCAGGTGGTCTTCAACAGCCAGTTGACCGGCGGCGACACCGTGACCAGCGGCGCGGGCCAGAACAACTCGGGCGTGTGGATCGGTTCGCCCGGCAATGTGCAGATGGTGATGCGCCAGGGTCAGAACAACGTGCCGGGGCTGAATGACATCGTAACGGGGCTCCCTGACCCGACGCTGCAACTGGGAGCAGCGACCACGTTCGGCATGAAGCTGAACGGGCTGGGCCAGGTGGTGCTGCCGAACAAGCTGCGCGTGGGCTCGGGCGCGACGCCGGTCACGACGAACGATGACGATGTACTGCTCACGACAATCGGCGGCACCCTGCGCTGCATCGCGCGGCAGGGCGAACAGGCTCCCGGCTTGCCTGCGGGATACACGTTCAAGACGGGTGCGTCATCGCCCTTCAGCCCGCTGAGCTTCACCCCGATCAACAACGCGGGCTCGATCCACGTGTTCGCAACATTGGGCGGGCTGGCGATTCCCGGCGTCGACGACTTCGTTCTGTACCGCTATAACGGCGGCGTCTGGACGATCGTCTGGCGCTCTGAGAACTTGGCTCCGGTGACCGGCAGCGTGCTAGCTGGCTCGAAGTTCGCTTCGCTCAACCTGGGCAACACCCGTGCGAACAACGCCGAGACACTTGCCGTCGCGGGCTTCCTGCGGCAGGACGCCTCGCTGGAAACGCCCATCACCGCGAACAACGACGATGTGCTCTACATCTTCCCGGTCGGTCAGCCAGCGCAACTTGTCGTCCGGCAAGGCGACCTGATGAACATGCCCGGTTTCCCGCCC
This sequence comes from Phycisphaerae bacterium, assembly GCA_014192545.1. Classification (GTDB taxonomy): domain Bacteria; phylum Planctomycetota; class Phycisphaerae; order Phycisphaerales; family UBA1924; genus BJHL01. The sequence goes on from BJHL01000001.1 coordinate 749,326, forward strand.
GACGCGGTGTGGATCTACGAAAGCGCGCAGGCTGGCGCTGGGTTCAACAACCTGGGGCAGTACGCCTTCCCGGCTCGCTTTACGGGCACGGGCATCACGCCGGGTGTCAACGACGTTGCCGTGTTCATCTGGGATCCGGTGCAGGGCGTGCAATTGGTCGCGAAGACGGGCGAGCAATATGACAATCCGCTCACGATGGCACTCGCGACGCAGGTGACTATCGACTGCCGTGGCAATGGCGAAGGCGGCTCGGCAGGCTTCAGCGATACGGGCTGGCTGGCGCTTCGCATCAGCGACAACATCGGCAACCAGATCGTGTACCGCGCAAAGGTCAATCCGCCCGTCGCCGGCTGCGATGACATCGACTTCAACAACAACGGCGTCTTCCCCGAAGATCAGGACGTTGTGGACTTCTTCGACGTGCTGGCCGGCGGCAATTGCCCGCTGTGCAACGACATCGACTTCAACAACAACGGCGTCTTCCCGGAAGACCAAGATGTCGTCGACTTCCTGAACGTTCTGGCGGGCGGTCAGTGCCCCTGATTGAGGCTTGACGCACGAAAGATACACGAATCACGCCGCGCGCCTTGACGGGCGCGCGGCGTACTTATCGAAACGCGCCGGATACGCGGCGTGCGAAGTGAGGTTGGACCACATGGCGCGCCTGCGGCGCACCTTTTGAAAGGACGAATCATGCTGTCTTGGAAGCAGTCTTCGGCATTGGCGGGTCGGGTGTGCGGCGCATCTCTTGTGTTGGCGGCGGGCGCGGTGGCTCAGCCCACACTTATCGTTTCCGGCGTGGCCGTGACGGACATCAGCCCGGACGGCACCAAGGTCGTGGGCAGCATTTATGACGCTAACGCGCGGGCGAGCTTTCCCACCATTGAAACTCGCGGCGTGGGCACGCAGCGCATCAACCGACCGATCCTCAACGGCTACGCGCGCATGAGCCCCGACATGACGACGGTCAGCTTTGATGCGGGCAACCTTGAGAACCTGAACAACGCCACGAACAGCATCACGTATAACCCTGCGGTTGCAAACCAGTGGGAACGCGCTGCGCTCGGGCACATCTGGACCAACACGGGCGGCGTGTTCAACATTGGCCCTGCCAACAACGGCAACCGCTGTGACTTCACCATCAACACGATCTCGGGCATCTCCGGCACCGGGCGTTACCTCGCTGTGACCGGCTGGACGAACGGCCTCTGCGGCCCGTACCGTGCCAGCAGGTACGATACATTGACTGACACCTTCGTGCAGTTGCCTGTGTCGCTTGCGCCGCCGCCTTCGAACCAGTCAGCCCGCGCAACGCGTGTGTTCGACATCTCGGATGACGGTGACACGCTGGTGGGCGGTGACGACAACTGGAACACCAACTTCACGATTCGTCGATACCGCGCGGCGGTGTGGGCGCGAAACACCACGACCAACGTGTGGACGCTCAACGTGCTGGACCCCAACGGTGGCGAGCTGTATCGCATTTCGGGAGATGGGCAGGTCGCGACGGGCCGGGACGCGGACGGCCAGGCTTGCCGGTGGGTGCGCGGCGCGGGCAACACGTGGACGAAGACCACGCTGGGCACCATGGGCCTGCCCACCAGCATCAACCATGATGGCTCGGTCATCGCAGGAGATCTGTTCATCTGGCGCAGCGATCTGAATGGCGGGCAGGCCGTTGATCTTTACGCGCACATCGCCAACCTGGGCGGTGGTTTTCCGGGCATCACATTTTTCAATCCCTTCGGCGCCATCACATGGGGCGTGTCCGACGACGGCACGCGTATCGCGATTCGCGGCTTGAATGAGACAAATCCGTGCCTGTCCACGTTCTTTAGCGCCGTGCTCGATCTTGATGGTGGACCTTGCGAAGCGCCGCGGATCGCGCTGGATCCGGTGTCTGAGTTTAACGGCGGGCTTACGCCGGGCAACTACGGCATGGCCTTCAACGTAATGGCGTCGGGCACGTATCCGCTTAACTACGTGTGGCAGAAGCAGGATGTGAGCGGCGCGTGGGTCGATCTGATTGACGACAACTGCGGCACGTTCGACGCGCGGTTCTTTGATGCCACGGGCTCCCGCACGAGCCAGTTGCGGCTGGGTTTCTATACAGACTCCTGGCGCGGGCAGTATCGCGTTGTCGTCAGCAACGGCTGCGGGACCGTCACGTCGCAGACGTTCACCGCATGCGACGCGTCGTGCGTGCCTGCGTGTGACACAATTGACTTCAACAACAACTCGGTCTTCCCGGAAGATCAAGACGTCATCGATTTCTTCAGCGTGCTCGCGGGCGGCGAATGCAGCACCTGCAATGACATTGACTTCAACAACAACACCGTCTTCCCGGAGGATGCGGATGTGATCGCGTTCTTCAATGTGCTTGCGGGCGGGGCGTGTCAGTAACTATCGAGACTCACAATGTGGGTTTCTCGCTTTTGTCGTAATAGGCGAGTATGGGCGTACATATTGCAGTTCAAAGCACAGCAGAGATTGCTGTGCTTTTTTTCGCGCGGTTGGCGATCTGCGGTGGTCGTGAAATTGTCATTGAAATCTTTGGCCCTGGTCGTGCTCACTCTCGCATGAGCTTTATGGCGTTGCCGCGAGGTGTGGCGACGAGTCGATCTGGAGGTGCGGTATGAAGTGCACGAATGGCAAGGGGCAAGTCATGGGAATGGGAATGCAACTGGTGGCGGCGGCGGGGCTGGTGATGAGCGTTATGCCAGCGTGGGCGCAGGTGGAAGACACGGGGCTGCCTGCGGAGATCAGCTTTGTTGAAAACGGTGATACTGACAACCCGGTGAACAAAGAAGCTCCGAGTGCGACGGCACGAGTTGTTGATGCGAACATGGCGTGGACGCCCATCGAAGATGGCGACGATGCACTGCTCGCGAAACTGGCATCGCGGCGCTATCCGTTGTCGACTCAGCAGACTCCCAACTGGTACTACTACTTCAAGACGCGTGTGGCGATGCAGCTTGATCACTCGCGGCTGGCTGTGAAGGTTGATGGCAACTTGCAGGGCGATCAGCAGGCGTTGGCCGCGAGGTTGGTCGCGGCTGCACAGCAAGCGGGCGTTGTGATTCGCAGCGGCGGTAAAGCCGGTTTTGGCTGGCAGTTTGTGACGCTTGAGCGACCGCTTGCCGATGCAGCAGCGGCCAATGCGATGATCGAAGATTTGACCAAACTGGCTGAGTTTGCATTTGTGACACCCGTGTTCATGAGTGATGATGTTGAGGGCGGGTTCCTGTTCTTCGCGGACAAGGTGCTGGCGATGGCGAACAAGCGCGAGGACACGAAGGGCGTTGTCGCGATGGCAGATTCGTCGTTGTCACTGGTGCAAGACAACTTCGGCGAGATGCGCGGCGCAGTGATGATGACTTCAAGTGATCGCAATGGCTATCGCGTGATGCAGAAAGCCAATGCGCTGGCTGAGAATGGTCTGATGAAGTGGGCACATCCAGCGATGATCTGCTCGCTGAAGCTTGAAACCACGACGCCAACGGATGATCTCTATGACACGCAGTGGCAGCACAACCAAGCCAGCGACTTTGATATGGACACGGACATCGCGTGGGACTACACGCGCGGCATCAGCAGTGTGCGCATTCTGGTGATGGACAACGGCGTGCAATCGACGCATCCTGACTTGCCTTGGCTTGCGGGTCGCGACTTTACCACGGGCGTTGTAGGCGGCGTTGGTAATGGCGACCCAACAGAAGGCTGCGATCACCACGGCACTGCTGTGGCGGGATGTGCGGCGGCGGAGCTGAACGGTACGGGTGTAGTGGGGGCAGCGCCGGGAACGCGCATTTTGGGCGGGAAAACAGCCGACGACGTGAGCTGTGCGACGCCCAGTTGGAGCACCAGTGACGTGTATGTGATCAACGCGCTCGCGTGGAGCATTGGGCAAGGAGCGGATGTCACCAACTCGTCGTTCAGTCAGAGTTCGAGCGCGGCGATGTCGCAGGCGTATGAAGATCGCGCGGTGACCAACGACATGGTGCACATGGCCGCGACTGGTAATGACAGCGCGAGTTCGATCAGCTATCCCGCGTCGGCTTCGTTTGTGTATGGCGTGGGCAACGTGCGCAGCAGCGGCGTGCTGAACAGCAGCAGCAACACTGGTGTTGGTGTGCAGTTTGTTGCGCCGGGTACGAGCGTGCCCAGCACTGATCGCACGGGTGCGAACGGGTACACAACTACGGACTACACGAGCTTTGGCGGCACAAGTGCTGCCAGCCCACACGCGGCGGGTGTGGCTGGTCTTTTCCGCAGCATGTTCCCATTCGCGACGCGTTCGCAGACGATCGTCGCGATGAACAACAGCGCGGTGGACATGGGCACTGCAGGCTACGACACGACGCACGGCTACGGTATTGTGAACGCCAACGGAGCGATTCGTGAAAATGCACCGAGCAACGACAATTGTTCGTCAGGGACGCTGTTCACAAGCCTCGCATTCAACCCGGCGATTCTTGACACAACTTGGGCGACGGAGCGTGTGTTTGAGCCGCAAGCAAGTTGTGAAACAAACGGCAGTGGCGAAGTCAGCAGCGTGTGGTATCGCTTCCTTGCGCCAACGTTCGGCAATCTGTCCGTCAACACCAACGGCAGCAACTACGACACCGTGCTCAGTTTCTGGGGCGGGTGTGGCACGCTGGCCGCAAACGGGTTGTCGTTCACGAATCCCACGCAACTTGCTTGTAATGATGACGGGGGCGTTGGCACACAAAGCCAGATCACTAATTTCCCGGTGAGCGACGGGCAGATCGTCTACATCAAGGTGAGCAAATACGGCTCAACGCCTGGTGGCGGCGATCTTGACTTCAATGCAACGCTGACGCCAGTTGCGCCGCCCAACGACCTTTGCGTGAACGCCACTGACATCAATCTCAACACCTATGGCAGCTACAACCCCGGGGCTTACGACATCACGAACGCAACTGATCCCACGTGTGACGGTATCGACACGTGCGGCAGCAATAACGATCACTCTGTGTGGTACACCTTCACCGCGCCGCTGGATGGCGAGCTTGACATCAACACCGAAGGCAGTACGTACGACACGGTTCTGTCGATCTATGGATCGACGTGCCCGCTGAGCATCAATGGCACATGCATCACTGGTGCGCTGGCTTGCAATGACGATGGCGGCACCGGAACTACCAGCCTTATCAGCGATTTTGTGGTGAACGCGGGGCAGACCTATCGCATCAAGGTCAGCCGGTACGGCGGCAACAACGTCGCGCCGGGTGATCTGAACTTCAACTTCTTCTACACGCTTCCTTCGCCTCCCGCAAACGATCTTGCAACCAATGCGCAGGTCTTGGTGAGCGATATCGGCACGCAGATTGCGCTGCCGGAGATTCGTACACAAGGTGCTACGCAGAGCACTTGTGAAGGCCCTGTTGCTTGCAACGCGTCGCTCGACCATTCAGTCTGGTATCGTCTGATTCCCGACGACGATGTGCGCCTGACGCTGAACACATTCAACTCAAACTACAACACGGTCATCAATGTCTTCCGCGGCAACCTGCCGCCGGTCTCGATCAATGGCAATTGCATCAATCCCACTTTCGTGACTTGCAACGACAATGCCAACATCAACACGCTCCTGAGCGAAGTGCGTAACGTACAACTGAATCACGGGCAGTCATACTGGATTCGTGTTTCGCCTGCAAGCGGGCAAACCGGTACGCGCTTGAATGTGAATTACCAGATTCGCGGCGTGTGCGACAGCATCGACTTCAACAACAACGGTGCATTCCCCGAAGATTTCGACGTGATTGACTTCTTCAACGTCCTTGCGGGCGGTGCGTGCACGAATGATCCAAACTGCAATGACATCGACTTCAATAACAATGGTGTCTTCCCCGAAGATGAAGACGTGATTGCGTTTTTCCGCGTGCTGGCGGGCGGAACTTGCTTGCCTTGAACAAGCCTGCCTTGAGCGTGCGACCTTGATAAAGGCCAAAAGGCGACCGGTGCGAGCCGGTCGTTTTTTATTTGGGGCGGACATGTATCGAAAACTTGGCCTCTGGTGGGTTCGTACATTTCATCATGCCCGCCATTCTTCGATATCTGTTGCGACTGGGGCCTACGAATCCGATCGCCGTGCGACTTGTGCAGAACGGCAGTCGACGCACGAAGCACATGTACATTCGCAGCGCGTACCTCGCGGTGTTGATTGTCGTGCTGCTGTGGTCATTGCTCATCGCGACAAGTGGCGGGAATTTGACGTATCAGAAACTGGCGCAGGCTGGCGCGCAGAGCTTTATCTACATCGCGTACTTGCAGATCACGCTGATTTGCATCCTCGCGCCAGTCTTCATGGGTGGTGCGATTGCACAAGAAGCGGGACCAAAAACCTGGGAAGTGCTGCTGACGACGCCGCTCACGGCGGGGCAGATTGTACTGGGTAACTTGTTTGGCAGATTGCTGTTTGTGCTCGCGTTGTTGTTTTGCTCGCTGCCACTGTTTGCGCTGACGCAGTACTTTGGCGGCGTGCCTGGGTCGGCGATCTTTGCGAGTTACTTTGTTGCGGCGGGGGCGGCGTTGTTGGTGGGCGCTATCGCCATCGGGCTTGCGGTGAGTCGTACCGCGGGAAAGCGGGCATTTTTCGCGTTTTATGTGAGCGTCGTGAGCTATCTGGGTATCACGATTGCCATTGATCTTGCGTTGCGAAACGCGGGGCGAGGCATGGGACCGATGGGCGACGGCGTGACGGTGATGACCAGTCTCAATCCGTTTCTCGCGCTCAACGCATTGCTGAACCCGACGACCTATCCGCGAGCACCCGAAGGCACATATGCCGGGGTGACGCGATGGATGCTTGAAATGCCCGTGACGACGTGGGTTGTGGGTAGCACGCTCATCAGCGTGCTGTTCATGATCGCGTCAACGATCACGGTGCGCGTGGGTGGCCTAGCGATGCTGGGCGCGGGCGAGGACAGCGTGCCGCTCTATCGCAAGTTGCTGCGCATGACGCCAGGCCCGGCGGGCGAGCACCGCGCGCCACGGAGTGTGTGGACGAATCCGATTGCATGGCGCGAAGCCGCGAGTCGCAACAGCACGCCCGCGAAGATTGCAGCGCGATGGACGTTCCTGTCGTTGGGAGTGCTGTTCGGCGCGGGGCTCATCGTGCTGTATCACGTCGGCACGTTTGATCACAAGACCTTCCGCTTTGCGATCGCAGCGACGATGAGCGTGGAGCTGATTGTGATTGCACTGGTCGCCATCAACACAAGTGCGACGGCTATCAGCAAAGAACGCGAAGAAGGACACCTTGATTTGCTGCTGACGACGCCAATCACCGCCAGTGCGTATATCTGGGGCAAATTACGGGGTCTGGTGGCTTATTTGCTGCCCTTGTGTGCGGTGCCCATCGGTACGTTGCTGCTTGCAAGCTCGTATGTCGCGGTTCACGGCTTTGGCCGCGAGGGCGGGGTTGATGTCACGACGGCTGCGGGACCGGTGCCGGTTGTTTTGCCCGAAGCTGGACTGCTTGCGGCGTTCGCGATTGTGCCGTTCATGGCGGCGTGCGTCATGGTGGGGTTGCAGTTCAGTCTTGGCAGCAAGGGCACGCTGGGCTCGACAGTGAAGACCGTCGCAGTCGTTGGCATTCTGGGCGGTGTCGTTGGATTGTGCGCGTATCAGTCGATTGCAAGCATCGCGTTCATCGGCCCCATCTTGGGCGGCATGAGTCCGGCGAGCTTCATCTTTGGCAGTACATATCCAGATGACGCGATGGCTGCGACAACCGGCGGCGCGGGCCTCGCGAGCGGCCGAGTCCTCTTTGGCATCGGTGCGGTGGTTGGCACCGCGCTGTATGCGTTGATCTGCTACGGTTTGCACAGCAACATGGTGCGCACGTTTGACATGACGGTGCGCAAGCTTGCTGGGACGGGCTGATTCACTTTTTCTCTTCCTTCTTGCCGCCGATGCCCTTGAGCAAGTCGTTGATGAGATTGCCCGGGTTGATGTTCTTGATCGTTTGCTTGCCGAAAAGTTCGAGGTCGGCGTTGGTTTCGGGCTTGTCCATGCTGCCGCGCGTGCGGAAGGGCAGCGTGCTCATGCGATCAAGGCCGATTTTGTCCAGCGTGCCGCCTATGCCGGTGTTGAAGACGCCCGCAGCTTTGTCCGTGAGTGCGCCGAGCGGAATCCACGTAACGACATCGACCTGACGGTTGACGAGATCAACCGTGCCTTCGGTTTCGATCACGAACTCGCCGAGTGGCAGCCGCCATTTCGGATAGGTCGCGACGCCATTCTGCACTGTGACCGTGAGCGGCTCAAGCCGTTGACCAATCACGCCGCCCGTGCGCAGGCCTGCGACGTTGATCAGTTCGCCAAAGACGCCGCTGGTGCCAAAGCGAGCTTCGCCGGGATCGAACGTGACGACGCCGTTGAGCTTCGCGTAGTTTTTATCGAGGGGAATGCGGAGGTTGTTGCCGCGCAGCGTCGCGGGGACGTCCTTCTTGCCTTTTTCAAACGAACCGATGAGCGGCAGGCCTTTGACGAACTTGCCAGAGAGCGCGTTGGTGATTTCGAAGATATCAACTGCGACGGGCTGGCTCGTGACCAGCACGGCGTCGTCGATGTTGCCTTCGATCTTTGCCGTCGCGCGTTCGCTGACAAGATTCGCTTTGATGATGCCGGGCTGTGCGCCGGCGACGGGCTTGCCACCCAAGGGATATCGCTGCACATCCAGATCAAGTTGCACGAGCGGGCCGAGTGCTTCGACAAGCAATCCGTCTTGATTCGCGAGTGCGTCCACAACAGCAGTGGGGACGGTGGGCATGTTGCCCTTCGCGTCGGCGAGTGCTCGCTCCATAGAGAATGCGCCGTTGCTATCAAGCAGTTGCGTGACGCGACCGGTGAGGCCAACTTTGCCGCTGCCGGCTGCGCCGTCAACTTGTGCATCGTCGATAGTTGCGGCGAAGTTCAGCGGGCGATCGGTCGTTGAAGACTTGTCGCTGTCGAGCGAAACGTTGACGCCGCGAAGGGCGAGAGTTTTGTTGTCGCTGGTGCGAAGGGCCATGGTCGGCACAGTGAGTCTGAGGGCTGCGTCGGGCGCGAGCGTGCTCTTCTGGCCATCTTTCGCGCGCGGCAGGAGCAGCCGCGTCAGCGCAATGTCGATCATCGCGGGCTGCGTCATCGTCATCGCAGGTGGTTTGGCAGCTTCGCCGGGCACCGGGGCTGGTGTCAGAAGAGCATTGACGAACGCTGGCTGCGCGTTGACGCGAATGTTCGCGGGCTGGGCGAGTTCAAAGCGGTCGGCGAGTGCTCGCAGTGTGATTGGCCCGGTTGTCGTGACGTTCGGTGCGGCAAGCGTCAATTGCACGTCCGCGTTTGTGGTATCAAACGCGTAGTTCGCGTTGATGCAGACTTGGGCAGTGTCACCCAGCGCGCCGCTGAGCAAGCCAGTTTTGTTGAGCAAGTTCTCGACGCCGCGTGTGTCGATGCTCGCGAGCGTGATGTTGGCGTTTGCCGTGCCGGTTGGTTTGGCGGCTGAAAGTGTTGCGCCAAGCGTACCCGAGAGCTGCGCGAGGGCGTTGGCTTGCGCGCCAAGCAGCGAGCCGCGAAGCGTGGCCTTGGCTTGGCCAGCTTTGCCGCCTTGGTCTGGTGCAACGAGGCTCGATGCGGGCGCTTCAAACTCGATTTCCAAGCCGCGCGTGCCCACGCGAGCCTTCTGTCCTTCGCCCGCGCTCACGTTGCTGACGAACGCATCGCCCGCGATTGCGAGCGTGCCGGCAACCAATCCCGCTTCACCGAACTTGGGCTTGCGATTCGCGTCCAGCGGAATCGTCATGGGCTTCAGCGTGAGTGTTGCGGTCGCAGGTGCATCAAGGCGCGGCTTGTCGGCCATTTCCTTCGCGAATGTGTCGAGCAATGTCGCAAAGCTCTGCGGCGTGAGCGTAGTTTGTGCAGTTGCGCTGGCAAGGGCGATTCGTTTGTCGTTCGCGCTGGCTTGGGCGTTCACTTTGATCGCGCCCGAGTCGGCAAGTATGTCAAGCAGCAGAGCACTCGCGTCAGCCGGGTCCTTCGCACTGGTGACGCGAACAGTCATCGCAGGGCCAGCGATATCTTGCATGAGCCGAGCGACATCAAGCGAGCCATCTGTTGGTGGCTGCATGAAAAGTTGCGCGAGGCCCGTAGGAAGACCGACGATTTCGAGCCCGCCAACAGGTCGAAGCGTGATGGGCTCGGCGATTGCCCACGCTTTGTCTTCGGCCTTCACCGGTTTGTTTGCCACGAGCATTCCGGGGACATCGAATCCCGTGCCAAGGTTGAACTGCTGACCACGGAAGTTCATCACGCCTTGTGAAGCTATGGACGTCAGACCAGCGTCGAGGCGCACCGCGACTTTGAGCGTGTTGATGTTGATCGGGTCGTTGCTGCCGCGTTTTGTTGCACGCACGCCGCTGGTTTCAAAGTTCGCTTGTGCTCCAGCACGCGCGAGTTCGGGGCCGTTTGCACCCATCGGCAGATTCAGATAGATGATGTTGACTCTCAACGCACCTTCGCCCGTGTCAGGCGAGATGAGCCAGTCACCCGTTGTTTGCGTCAAGGCTTCCGCGATGCGGCCCGCACGAGCAGCTTCGATGACGATGCCGCTGCCGCCGCCAGTTGCAAACTCGCGTGTTGCGATGAGGGTGGGCGAATACGCGAGTGCTCCGCGAGCCTTGAGGCTTTGTGCATCAGCAGTGAAATCGATGTTGATCGTGTCGCCACCTGCGGCCGTGGTCTTCGCAGACAGATCAAGGTTCAGCACCGGACCCACATCGCGCGGCAGATCAAGCCTCCAGGCGGCGACGAACGGCTGGGCGATTGCGGTTGCAATCTGCGTCGCCTTCACGCTCGCGTTGATGTTGCTGGGCATGCCTTTCTTGAATGCACCAGCGTTATCAAGCAACCCCGCGAGCGTCGCGTCGATTGCGAATGTTCCCGCTTGCTGACCGGCGAGTGTGGCACTTGTGCCGCCAGTGATGCGAAGGTCTTTCGCAAAGTCGCTACTTGCGACGCTGATGCGCATGGGCGCAATGGTCATCGCTTGCATGGGCTGGCCTTCGCCCAGCGACACATTGCCTGTGATTTGCGTCGTGTCGATCGTGAGCGTCGCTGCTGCGCCGGCGAAGCTCATGGGCTTGCCGTCTTTGGGCAGTGTCATCCGCAAATCGGCCACTTTCACCGTTGCGTCAGGCAGTGTGTCGATCTTTGCTTGTGGGTTGCTAGTTGCCGCTTTGAGTGCAGGAACCAGATCACTCAGTGCGGCGGCTTTCGCGTTGATTGTCAGACCGCTGGGCGTTGTCGCGACGTTGTCCGCCAGGCGGATATCGCCCACAACATTTATACGTTCTGCGGCGATGTTGATATTCGCGGTTGCGTCTTTGAGTGTGCCCTTCGCGTTGATCTGCGCATTGAGCTGCGCACCAAGCGCCCGTGCGAGTGGCACAGCTTTGCCCGTTTCATCTTTTACAATCGGGCCCGCGAGTGCATCAAGCAGCGCGATGGGTAGCGACGCGATATCGATCTTCGCATCAACGCTCGCCACATCAGTCGTGATTACGCCTTGCGCATTGGCCCAGTTGTTCGCGGTGATGTCTGCCGAAACTTTGCCCGTGCCGCCGCCGCCGGTGGTGTCGGCAGTCAGCTTCAACTCCAGCGGCTTCGCAGGGTCCAGCACTGCTGAGCCGTTGACGTTCTTGAGTTCAACTTTCGTGGGTTGCGACTTGCCGCCGGGGCCAGCTTGGTCTTCCAGCGTCACATTCACGTTCGTGATCTTCACGCGAACCTTCAGGCCCGGTGGAACTTTCGCCGCGTCTTTGGCGCCAGCACCGGGCTGGCCCGCGCCGGGCGCAGGTTGTGGTGCCGGTTGTGCAGCAGGCTTGACCATCATTTTCTGCAGGTTGGTCGTGCCGTCTTCGTACCGCACCAGTGCGAGCGACGTATCGCGAATCGTGACTTCGCCCAGATCGAGTCCACCAGTTGCAAGGCCCCACAATCCCGCCGACGTTTCAACGCTCGCCTTCGCAACAGTCGCACCGCTAGCGTCAACAAGTGTGACGCCAGCGATCCGCTGCGGCCCGCCCCACGAAAGACTCACGTCGCTGACATCAACTTTTCCGCTGACAAACTTACCAGCTTGCTCGCGAATGATGCCCGGCGCGAGACCGCCGGCGATGCTTGGCGCGAAGACGCCAAGCCCCGCGAGCGCGAGTAGCGTGCCGCCCCCGCCGAAGAGGAGAATCTTCTTGGTTTTTGAGGGCTTCTTGGTGGAATCGGTGTTGTTGGTAGTCATGGTGGGAGATTGCACAGGCTCGCGTCGGCAACGGTTGGACGCACAACGGGAGCGAATGGTACGTGATTATTATTGGTGGCAATGTGATTTGAAAGTGAAACGTCGCGCACAGCCCGCGCGTTCATTTGCATTCCATCGTACAAACAACGATTATCCGCATCGCTGGCGGCTCAGCCGACGAACAATTGCCGCATGGCACACGCAGATCCGTCGGGCGGTCGGAAGAAGTTCGTCGTCGGCATTTCCGGCGCGAGTGGTGCGTGCTATTCGCTTCGACTTTTGGAGGTGCTGCTGTTGCAAGGGCACGAGGTGCATCTGGTCGTGACTGATTATGGCCGGCGGCTGCTCTTTGATGAAGCGCAGATCAAGAATCTGACGCTCGGCGAGCTAGTGCCCACGCTTGCCGCGAGCGCCGAAGCCAGCGATCATGAGAAGCGGCTGCTGATTCATCCAAACAAAGACGTAGGCGCGGTCATCGCGAGTGGTAGTTTTCTGCATGATGGCATGGTGGTGCTGCCGTGCTCGTCGGCAAGTTTGGGCCAACTCGCAACTGGCAGCGGTAGCAACTTGCTCACGCGTGCCGCGATGGTGACGCTGAAGGAACGCCGCACGCTGATTGTTTGCCACCGTGAAATGCCGCTGAACCTCATCGACATCCGCAACATGGAGCAACTCGCGCTCGCGGGCGCGATTTTGTGTAGCCCGAATCCTGGGTTCTACTTGAACCCCAAACGGCTCGAAGAGATTGTGGATTTTGTTGTGGGAAAGGTGCTGGACTTGCTGCATGTGCCGCATGATTTGAAGACGCGGTGGGAAGACAGCGGCAAGGTATAAAGTGCGACACGGCCTTGAGCGAGTGCGAGTGGAATCAATGCCGCCGCATCAGAGCGTCATTCTTCGTCCCCGCCTCTGAACTTCTTCTTCCCCTCCCACGGCTTCTTCTCTTTCTCAACTGTGAACCCGCCGATTACCTTCAGCATCCCTTCACCCAGCTCGCCCAGCACGCTCTTGACCAGTTCCGGCGCGAGGTTCACGCGCAGCTTCGCGTCGGTCGTCACCGCGACAACTGCGTTTTGCGTGCCGATGATGACTTCAATCGGGAACTTGGGGCCTTGATCGACGATGATCGGCTTTGGTTCGCTGGTCGCGGGAGCTTTGTCAGCATCACGGAAAAACTGCGCCACGCGCGAGAGCGCATGGCCTGCTCCGCCGTTGAGTTTCATTTCGTCAACAAACAGCCGCACCTTGCCTGTGTCAAAAGGCACACCCTCGATGGGCACCAGCCGGTCGATGATGATTTGCGGATCGCCGCGCTTGAGGTCGATGCGTCCGAGCACAAACACGACCTTCTCGGCTTCCGCTTGATGGCCGTATTTCGTGAAATTGTCCGTAAACAGCACGCATTCGCACGCACCGGCGGCGTCTTCCACCGTGATGATCGCCATCTTCTGGCCTGCACTCTTGCCATTGCGCACCACGATGGTGCGCACGCTTTGGATCATCGCCGGCAGCACCACACGGGCGTCTTGAGCCTGCGTCTTGATGCCCGCCGTGTCGCAGGTTGCGAAGGCGGCGCTCCAGAACTTCCAGCGGTCCAGCGGATGGCTCGAAACATAAAAGCCCAGCACTTCCTTCTCAAACGCGAGCGTTTCTTTTTCAGGCCAGGGCGTGACTTTCGTGAGGGGCGACGCGAGCTTGGTGTCAGCACGAGACGACGCAGGCGTTGCTCCACCCATGCCAAAGAGTGCAGTCTGCCCCATCGCTTTATCAGCGGCCAATCGCGCGCCTGCGTTGATGGCGGTTTCAATCGTCGCCACCATCGCCGCTCGCTGGTCGCGGCCATGCACGCCGTCAAAGGTGCCGCACTTGATGAGCGACTCAAGCATCGCTTTGGTCACAACACCAGGCGGAACGCGTTCGCAGAACTCGAAGAGACTTTGGAACGGGCCCGCTTTCTCGCGCTCGCTGATGATCGCATCGATGGCCTTGTCGCCCACGCCTTTGATTGCCTTGAGACCAAATCGCACGTGGCCATCGTGATAACTGGTAGGCCGCCCCTCCGGAGCGGCAGGATTCCGTTCGCTTTCGGCCTTGTTTTCTGGTACGTTCTTCTCTGGATTACTGCCGCCCCGGAGGGGCGGCCCACCATCACGCACCACCGCAAAATCCGCGCGTGACAAATTGATATCAGGCGGCTTGACCTCAACACCAACCTTCACCGTCTTGACATTGCGCTCGTCACTCAGCGGATCAACAAACCGCGTCCGCCGGCAATCTTCGAGATACGGAATCCAATCACTGACCTTGTTGGCCTGACTTTCATACGTCAAGAACGCCGACATGTATTGATTCGGGAAATACGCCTTCAAGTACGCCGTTTGATACGCGACGATGGCGTAACCAGTCGAGTGACTCTTGTTGAAGCCGTAACCCGCGAACTTGAGAATGAGCTCGAACAAGTCATTCGCGCCGTCTTTGGTCAGCCCCTGCTTCACCGCGCCATCGATGAACTTGGGCCGCTCTTTCTCGATCTTGTCGTGCTTTTTCTTGCTGATATTCTTGATGAGCGAATACGCATCGCGCAGCTTGATGCCGCCCAGCCCGTGCACGATCTGCATGACCTGCTCTTGATACACCATGACGCCGTATGTCTCGTTGGTGTACGTATCGACGATCTGGTGAACCTTCGGCACTTCTTCAGTGCCGTGCTTGCGGCGGTTGTAATCGGGAATCAGATCCATCGGACCTGGCCGAAACAACGCGTTGGCGGCGATAAGGTCTTCCAGCCGGTCGGGCTTCATCTCAACGAGCAACCGCCGCATGCCGCCCGATTCAAACTGAAATACGCCGGTTGTTTCGCCACGCCGGAAGATCTCAAACACGCGCTGGTCGGCGTAGGAGAGGCGGTCGAGGTCCAGTGGATGAGCGAACGAGCGAGGAAGCGAGGAAGCGAGGGAGTGCCCCGTCTTCGTCTTTCCCTTCTTCGCTTCTTCGCTCTCTCGCTCCTTCGCTTCAAAGTCTTCGCCCCGTCCCACCGCCTCCCAAATCTCCCGCTCGCTCAACGTCTCCTGAATCAGCTTCTTCGCTCGCGCCACGATTGAGATCGTGCGCAGTCCCAAGAAGTCCATTTTGAGCAAGCCCATCTTCTCGCACGTGGGTCCGTCCCATTGCGTCACGTAGTCATCACGCCGCTCTTCTGGAATCGGCTGGCCGTTCTCGTCCTTCACCGTGCCCGGCGCGCGATACAGCGGCACCACTTCATTCAAGGGCCGCGTCGCGACAATAACGCCCGCCGCGTGTACGCCTGCGTGCCGCGTATGGCCTTCGAGCGCCATCGCTTGGTCAAGCAACTCACGAATGCGCTCGTCTTTGTTGTACATCGCCTTGAGCTCAGGCTCTTGGTCGATGGCGTCTTTGATCTCAATGCCCAGCGTTTCGGGCACGAGCTTCGTGATGCGATCCACTTCCGCCAGTGGAATCTCAAGCACACGGCCAACGTCTTTGATTGCCGCTCGGGCTTTGAGCGTTCCAAACGTGATGATCTGCGCAACGTGTCCGTACTTCTTGCGAACGTAATCGATAACGCGCTGCCGGCCATCTTGGCACAAGTCAATATCGATATCGGGATACTCGCTGCGATCCGGGTCCGTGAAGCGTTCAAACAGCAAGCCGTATCGCACGGGACACGCATTCGACAACCCCAGCACATAACCAACCATCGTTCCCACGCCCGAACCACGCGCGAGCGCCGGCACGCCGTTGCTGCGGCCCCAGTTCACAAAGTCCCACACGATGAGGAAGTACGCCGAGATGTTTTTGTCGGCGAGAATCTTCAGCTCGCGCTCAAAGCGCGCAACTTTGTCACCATGCTGCACGTCGGCATTCGGCATTTGTGATTCGGCATTCGTGTCTCCTTGCTCGACACGAGCCGCTCGCCCATACCGCCACACAAACCCGCCTTCAGCCAGCAGCCGCAGCGCACGGTCGCAGTCCGCCTTCACGCTCGCGCGAACTTCATCAGTCTGCGCTTCGCTGCTGAAAGGTGAAAGCTCAAACTTCGAGCAATAGTCCTTGTACCACGCCGTCAAGTCGCCGCCGTACGCAGGGTCGTCGTGCTTGGGCAGGTCCTTGGGGTCAGGCACCTTTACCCGCACCAGCGGCGCGTGGTTTGCACCGAGCGCAAGTTGCACATCACACGCTTCCGCGATCTTCACGCTGTTGCCCAGTGCCTCAAGCCCTGCGTCGCCGAAGACGTCATCGTTATAAATGCTCTCTTTGCCAAAGAGCGCTTCCATCTCGGCCGGACTTTTCACGTACACGTCGGTCGGGTAGCGCATGCGATTGTCGTCGCGCTTGCCCTTGCCCGTGCTGATGCAAATCAGCGTGTCGTGCATGTTGTGATCAGTCGACTTGAGAAAGTGCGCATCGTTGTCGCACACCAGCGGACACTTGGTTTCCCGCGCCAGCTTGATGAGCAGCGGATTGATCGCATTCTGCTCCGGCACATGGTGCTGCAGTTCGACATAGAACCGCGGCAGCGAAGAAGTGCCTTTCACTTCGTCACTCCGTAACTTCGTCACTTCGTCACTAAAGGTCTTCCTGTGCCACTCCGCACTCTCCACTGCCGCCTTCCAGAATTTCTGATCTTGCGTGCGATGAAACGACAGCAAGTGATCGCCAATTTCGCTACCCAGGTGCCCGTTGATGGCAATCAGCCCCTCGCTGTGCTTGGCAAGCAGCTCGCGATCAATCCGCGGCTTGTAGTAAAAGCCCGTCAAATACGCCTCGCTGCATAACACCAGCAGGTTGTGCCAGCCCTTGTTGTTCATCGCGAGCAAAACCGTGTGATAGCCGCCTTCGCCCCCGCCGGTGTATGTGCGATCCGTCCTGGGCTTGCCTGGCGGCGTGACATACGCCTCAACGCCCAAGATGGGCTTGATGCCCTTTTCCTTGCAAGCCAGATAAAAGGCCACCGCGCCGAACATGTTGCCGTGGTCGGTAATCGCGCAGGCCTTCATGCCCAACTCGGCGATGCGAGCAACGAGTTTTTCGATCTGATTGCCGCCGTCAAGCAGGCTGTACTCGGTGTGCAGGTGCAGGTGCGCGAAAGAGCCCATGTCGGGGCGAACGTCGGGCTTGCTCTGCGGCGACAAGGGTGCTGCGTCCGTGCTGGGTTTGGCTGGCTCCGCCATGCACATAGGGTACGCGGAAAGGCGGGAACGCAGAAGAAGATGGAGGGGTGGCGGAGGAAGACGGAGAAATCGCAGGAACTCGGTATGCTTCGTCGCACCGAAACAAAAAAGTCAACACGGAAACGACATACCCAAGCTTCGCACCCCAGACCGCCTCAGTATTCCTCTGCTGCCCCTCTGGTTTCCTCTGCGTTCCTGCCTTCACGCCTCCCGGCTGTCAGCTCCCGCCGCCTCGGGTTCTTCGTCGCCTTCGGAGAGGTCCGTCGTCGCGCGATAGCCCACGCCGCGGACGGTTTTGATCATGCCGGCTTTCTTGTCGCCAAGCTTCTTTCGAATCGACGTGATGTGAACATCGATGGTGCGTTCGGTCACCATCACGCCCGGACCCATAGCCCGGCTCATGAGTGCGCTGCGGCTGAGCACTCGCCCGCCGGCTTGGATGAGTGAGGCCAGCAGCCGGAATTCAGTAAGTGTGAGCTTGGCTTGGACGCCGTCCACGCTGCACTCGTGCGTGTCAAGATTCAAATCCACACCGTTCATGTTCGCGCTGCGAACTTCCGCCGGATCACGCTGCGTGCGGCGGAGCACCGCTTCAATGCGCGCTAGCAGAATCTTCATGGAAAAGGGCTTGGGGATGTAGTCGTCGGCTCCAACCGTGAGGCCCACAAGCTGATCGACTTCTTCTCCCTTGGCCGTCAGCATGACGATGGGCAGTTGCATGGTCGCCGGGTTGCTGCGAATGCGGCTGGCAACCTCGGTGCCCGAGAGTTCAGGCAGCATGACATCGAGCAGCACAAGATCGGGCTGCTTGTTCGCAATCGCGTCGAGCGCGGCCCGCCCTGTGGCGACCGCCGTGACGTCATATCCGGCTTTTCGCAGGTTGTACGCGACGGTGTCAGCCAGATCACGTTCATCGTCCACGACCAAAATGTGCTTGCGACCAGCCATGTATATCCTCGCGAGCGGTTGTCCGGACGTTGTTTGGTTGAGCAGCTCGAAAAATTAACTGCTCGTTGCGGGCTGATCGTAAGTGGGTATGGCAGCGGGCTTTGGTTCAGTTTTGGTGAATATTACTGGAAAGCGAGCGGGTTTTCGGGCGAGCCACGGGCGAAAGTTGTCTGGCGGCTGTTCGAAATGGTGTAAGTGTTTGTTTTATAGATGTTTATGAATGATTGAATCCGTTGAGAAACCTGTGAATTGTTGCTGCGACAATCACATTGTGAATCAGCTTAATCGTTGATATAAAGGCACTTACAACAAACCCGCAAAGTATTTGATGGGTGGCGAGCGGGTAATCGAATTGATCGATGCAGCGCAAATCAAGCTTTGACAATAACTTGCACCACGAGCCGCTGGGACGCGCAAGATCTGCGGTCAATTTGCATGAGGAAATTCGTGAAATTTGAGTGCTTACACGCGTGGATATGCCGACTGTACAATGGGCGGTTGCACCCGCCCGTGGTTTGGTCTATAGTGCCCACCATACTTGTGCCTACAAACTGTTTGCTCTACACATGCAACTGGAAGAAACCTGTAACGAATCCCAACACTCTGGCTTTCAATACACGTCGTCGCGATCGCGGCAACAAGATAGTCAAGGGAAACTTAGCAGGTCGTCAAGTGTTCTTCGTTCGAGTGGAGGATCCACTCGTTGACAAGTCAACGTCGGTAGTCGGTTCGAGGGTCGGTGCCCGGAGATAGTTCGGACAGCGACCTAGGAACCTCGGGACGGTGGAGTTCCGACCGACAGCACGCCCCGTGAGGGGGTCAGGTTTGAGGGTCCGGCGTGTGCCGCACCCGGCCCCAGACAAGCGTGCAGGGTTCGAGTTTTCTAGAAAACGGGTCGCAATGGTTGCGATCCACTGAGCCGGCAAGAAAGCGTGTTGGATTCGTTCCCGCCGCTCCCCCGCCGGTCTCTACCAGAAGGAGTCGATGATGCAATCCAAGATGCTGATGTTGGTCGCTGGTACTTCGCTGAGCCTCGCGGCTTCGGCCTTCGCTCAAGGTGGCGGCACGTACACGGCCGACACCGGCTTCAACATTGCTGACGCCAGCGGCGACAACCGCCTCACGATCGGCGGCTTTGCAATGTTCCGTTACAACGCCAGCTTCCGCGACAGCGACAGCGTGGGCGACCAAGACGACCTGACCTTGGGCTTCAACGCCCCCACCACCACTCTCCGCGCCAGCGGCACCGTTGGTGATCGTAACCTGAGCTACAAGATTCAGAGCACGTTCGGCCAAGATGGCGTCGGCGTCATCGAAGATGCCTTCGCTGAATACGCCTTCGGCAATGGCTGGAGCGTCCGCTGGGGCCAGTTCAACCTGCCCGTCGTCCGCGAAGTCGTGATCGGCGTTGAAGATCACCTGGGCGCTGACTCCTCAGTGACCAGCCAGTACTTCAACCAAGGCTATAGCCAAGGCATCCAGCTCGGCTACACCACTGATAGCTTCCGCTTCATGGGCGCTGTCAGCGACGGTGCTTTCACGTCCAACACCAACTTCGACAGCGATCTCGAAGCTGACTACGCCATCAGCGCTCGCGGTGAGTTCCTCGTCGTCGGCAGCGACTGGGCCCGCTTCAACAACTACACCAGCTGGCAGAACAGCGAAGCTGGCGCCCTCCTCGGCGCTGCCATTCACTGGCAGTCGGGTGGCGAAACCGGCGGCACCAGTGATGTGGATATCCTCCTGGCCACCGTTGACTTCACCTACGAAGGCGCCGGCTGGAATGCAACCGCTGTTGGTTACTACCAGAAAGTTGACGCTGAAGGCAGCGCCGATGTCGCCGACTTCGGCTTCATGCTCCAAGGCGGCATCTTCGTCTCGAGCCAGTGGGAACTCTTCGGTCGTTACGACGGCCTCTTCCTGGATGATTCGGGCACGACCACGGAAGACACCCTCAACTTCCTCACCCTCGGCGCCAACTACTACCTCTTCCAAGACAGCAACGCTGCCAAGTTCGTTGTGTCGGGCATCTATTCCTTCGAAGACACCACCGGCTTTCTCGATGGCACCGCCGCCAACGACAACGGCCTGTTCGGTCAAGGCAAGGATGGCGAGCTCGCTCTCACCGTCCAAGCCCAAGTCCGCTTCTAATCATCTCGACTGGTTCGCCAGTCTTGGTTGATTCGAAACAGTTTGCTTCAGCCAGCCGCTCGCACGAGCGGCTGGTTGCTTTTTGGGAATGAGAACTCGAGGGCGCAAGCCCTCGAAGACGACTTACGGCGATAGATTGCAGCAAGCCGCATGCTCTGGAATGGTCTCTTCGAGGGCTCGCGCCCTCGCGTTCTTAGTCACATCCGTTCAATCGTGGGGATGCCCAGCACGCCCAAACCATCTTCCAGCACGCGACCTACCAGTGAGCACAGCCGCAGGCGGGCATCGCGTGTTGAGGCGTCGGGTGCAGCGAGCACCGGGCACTTGTCATAGAAACTCGCGTAGTTGCCGGCGAGTTCGTACAAGAACTGACACATGCGATGAGGCTCGCAGCTGTTTGCAACACTCATCATCGCAGCGGGGTACTTCAGCAGCGACAGTGCGAGCTGTTTCTCGGCGTATTCGTTGACGGCAATCTGCGAGATCTTCCACGCATCGCCCACGCCTTGATCAGTCGCTTTGCGGAGGATGTTCTTGATGCGCACGAGCGCGTACAGCAAGTACGGACCCGTGTCGCCTTCAAACGCGAGCATGCGATCAAAGCTGAAGGTGTAGTCCTTCGTGCGATCGGTGGACAAATCTGCGTACTTGAGCGCAGCGATGCCAACCGCGCGGCCGATCTTCGCGAGTTCATCCGCAGGCAAGTCGGCATTGCGCGTTTTCACGGCATTACCAGCGCGTTCGAAGGTCTCACTGATCAAGTCCGACAGCTTCACGCTTTCACCACTGCGGGTTTTGAAGGGCCGACCATCTTCTCCAAGCACACTGCCAAACGCGGCGTGTTCCAAGATGACGGGTTTGTCTGTGACCGGATGCGTTGCATATCCAGCCTTGCGAGAACTGGCAAAAACCTGCTTCATGTGCAGCATCTGGCGAGCATCGATGGCGTACAGCCCGCGATGTGCGTTGAACTTCTGCACCCGGCGACGTATCGCGGCGATGTCGGTTGTTGCGTAGAGAAAACCGCCGTCGGTTTTGCGAATCAGGCACGGTTCTTTGATCGCGTCCCACGCGGGTTTGCCGCTCTGCATGGGCGGAGCGTCAAGCCGAACGATGACGGCACCCTGATCATGCTCGGCAATTCCGCGCGCAAGCAAATCGTCAACCATCGGCGCGAGTTCATCCGCGTAACTGCTCTCGCCGGCAGAATCAGCGTCAGTAACTTTCACATTGAGCAACTGACACACTTCAACACACACCGCCATTGTCGTTGCATAAATCTTCTGCCACACGGCGTACGTCGCGGGGTCTTTGCTTTGCAATTTCACCAGCGTCTGCCGAGCGGCGAGGAAAGCTTCGGTTGCTGAAGTGACCTGTGCTTCGACTTCCGCGACCAGCTTGGGATGCGTGCCGGATTTCTTGATTGCTTCCAGCGCGGCGGTCTCGCGCTGGCACTCAGCCTGCGCGGCTTTGTACGCAACGTCGAGATCGTCGAGTGTCAGTGTGTTCAAATCAAGCTTGTTTTCCGCCGCTAAACGCATCAGCCGAGTGGTGACCATCGCGATGGGCAGGCCCCAGTCGCCCACGTGATTCTGGCGAATGACGGTGTGCCCCAGGCGTTCAAAAGTGCGCGCGATGGCATCGCCGATGATCGGGCTGCGCAGATGCCCCACATGCATCTGCTTCGCAAGATTCACGCCCATCAGGTCAACGACGACAGTTTCGGGCGACGCTTTCTCGATGCCAAGATCAGCGGTGTCCATCTGCTGAACCGCATGCGAGAGCGCGCTGCTGAGCAGCTTGACGTTGATGAAACCGGGTCCGGCGATCGACTTTTCAGTGAGCGGCTCGGCAACACCAGAAAGATCAACCGCGGCAAGAATCTTCATCGCAACTTCGCGAGGTGGCTTGCCCACGCGCTTGGAGAGTCCCATCGCCGCGTTGCATTGGTAGTCGCCAAACTCGGGGTTCTTGCTCGCGACCACCATGGGGTCAGCGTCGGCGGCGTCGGGAAATGCCTTGGCAACCGCGTCCGCAAAGCGCGAGCGAATGAGAGCAACAGGATCAATGGTCATGCAAAAATGTAGGGATGCCGGACCTGAGGCTTTGCGAACGTCTGGATGGAAGTCTTGTCAGCGCGAATCGCGCATCGACATGACTTGTGAATTGGTCGGGTGCTGCGCGATCATCCGGACCTTCGCAAAGCCTTAGGTCCGGCGTCAGACTGTTTTGGGATGCGTCGGATTACTTGCGCCAGGCTTCGAGGTGCTTGCGCATTGCTTCGCCGACGCGGATCATGCTGGTGGAGGGCAGCAGGCCTTCGGGATCGTCGATGACGGCGAACCTGCCGGTTTGCAGTGCTTGCAGTTGCAGCTTTGCGAGCGGTTCCCACGGGTCAGTCGTCGGCACGTCGGCGTCGGTCACACCTCGCGCGCTGCGAGGGCGAATCAGCAGAATCGCGCGTGGTTGCAGTCGCACCAGGTCCTCGGGCGAGAGTTCGATCCAAGGTTTGCCTTCGCTGATTGCTGGTTGCCCGCCCACGGCTCGCAGCAGTTCATCGTGACATGAGCCGGGTCCCAACGCTGCGGGCGGATTGGTTGATGCAAGGAGCAGCACCGGTCCCCATGCTGCAGCTTTCGGCGCGGATCGAAACTCTGCGATTTGATTCAACAACTCCGAGCAGCGAAGACTGGGTTCCTTTCCCTTTCTTAGCGTGGCATCGATCCGGTGCACCGCGAGAAAAATGTCTTCAATTTGAAGCGGATTCAAGTTGGTGATTTGCCACTGGTTTTGTGTCGCTAGCTGCGTCAGCCGCTCGGGTAGTTCGCGCGAGCCCCATTGCACCAGCACATGCGTAGGCTTGACGCGGAGCAACGCTTCGTAGTCGATACCTGCCTGATCGCCCACGGCGGGCAGCTCCTTGGGCAACACATCGTCGTACGCGTGGCGAGCGACGACTGTGTCGGCATAGCCCAAGTCGCGCACGATGACTGCCAACGCGGGGCTGAGCACAACGACGCGATTCTGCTTGGAAGCGGAAGCTGCGGGACTCTCGCGCGAGCATGCACCCGTCACGACCAGCAACACACTCAGGAGCAAAAGAAAAACGCCGCGCATAGACGCAGCGTAGTGGGCACGAGATTGATCAACGCA
Source organism: Phycisphaerae bacterium (assembly GCA_014192545.1). Classification (GTDB taxonomy): domain Bacteria; phylum Planctomycetota; class Phycisphaerae; order Phycisphaerales; family UBA1924; genus BJHL01. The sequence continues at coordinate 773,071 of BJHL01000001.1, forward strand.
AGCAAACGTGACGTGTCAGGGCGAGTAAGAGCAAGTCAGACCCTGACACGCCGGCTGCATCACGCCGGCGGCAAGGGCTTTGCTCGGCCGTAGATGCTGGCCGCGCGGTTGGGCGCGGGCTGGTTGCCCGCTTGTGCACCCGGTGCGCTGCGTTCGGCGGTGCCGATCGTGCGGTCAGGGCTGATGGGCGCGCTGGGCTGACGCGGCGGCGGCGCGGCAGGCGTCGTGCGCTGGACGCGCAGCGAGTCGATGTTGCGATCGAGCTTGCCAAGGATGTTGCGGACTTGTTGGAATGATTTTTCAGACGGACCCATAACACACCTCCGAGAAGGGACAGGGCTGAGATCGGCGACAAATCTCCGGAGATTGGATACGAGTGCGATTTCTGCGCAGTTCGAGATTTCAACGTGCGGGTTGTAGGGCTTGGGCAACAAAAAGCAAGTGTTCACGCTCGAAGAGTGGTGAGCGATTGCCTCGCACGCGCGCAAGTCGTTCGTGCAGCGACTCGTGTGCGACTGTGTAACACGTGTGGGCAATGTGTGGATTGATTCAGGCGACCGCTCTCGCTGCGAACCCTGGTTCGTTTGCTCTCGCAACGCCCTAACCTGCCCCATGGCACAAGTCGTGCTCGAAGGCGTTCGGAAGGTTTATCCGCCCACGAGAGGCGGCCCTGCTGGTGGCGTTGAGGCCGTCAAGGGCGTCTCGCTGTCTATTGCCGACGGCGAATTCGTCGTGCTCGTGGGGCCATCTGGCTGCGGCAAAAGCACAGTGCTGCGCATGGTCGCGGGGCTGGAAGATATTTCTGCTGGCACCATCCGCATCGGCGATCGCGTAGTGAATGACGTTGCGCCTAAAGACCGCGACGTGGCGATGGTTTTTCAGAATTATGCACTCTACCCGCACATGACCGTGCGCGAGAACATGGGCTTTGCTCTCAAGATGAAGGGCATCGCCAAGGAAATCATCGCTGGCAAAGTGACAGCCGCGAGCAAGACGCTGGGCATTGAAGAGCTTTTAGATCGCAAGCCTGGCGCCCTTAGCGGCGGGCAGCGGCAGCGCGTGGCAGTGGGGCGGGCCATCGTGCGCGAGCCCAAGGTGTTTTTGTTTGATGAGCCGCTTTCGAATTTGGACGCGAAGCTGCGAGTGACGACCCGCGCAGAACTCAAGTCGCTGCACCAGCGACTCAAGACCACGACGATCTACGTGACGCACGACCAGGAAGAAGCCATGACGCTAGGGCATCGCGTGGTGGTGATGAACGCTGGCTTGGTGCAGCAGTTTGATACTCCGCTGAATGTCTTTGGCAAACCTGCGAATCGGTTTGTGGGCTCGTTCGTTGGTACGCCGCCCATGAATTTTGTTCTCGGCAGCGTGAAGGACGCGGGTTCGCTCACCTTCGCGTCCGATGCGGGGGCCTCGCTGGCATTCCCGGCGTCTCGCGGCGGTTTGCGAACCGCAGTAGGAGCGACTGTTCAGCTCGGCGTGCGTCCGACGATGCTGCGACTCGTTCGCGACGCCAGCAACGCGACGCTGGAAGCGACTGTTGAAACCGTTGAGCCGCTGGGGGAACAGATGGATGTGCATGTGACGCTCAAAGGCGGCCATCGCATGACAGCACGCGTGCCCATTGACATGAATGTGACACCCGGCATGGCGACGCAGGTGGAAGTGGATATGGAGCGGACCCACGTTTTTCGCGAGGATGCGCAGGCGGCGCGAGTGGACGGCTGATGAACAGATGTGTGCAAGATCTGTTGGGTATCGGCCCATCAAGGATACAAGCATGGCAAAGCGATCGAGCAAACCTGCGTCCAACAAGCCTGTTGCTAACAAGCCCGTCACCAGCAAGTCGAGTTCGAACAAGAGCGCGCGTCGCAATCAAGCAAGCAAGATAAGAAAGTCGTCCGCGCGCCAACGCATGCAAGTAAGATCCGCCGCGACCAGTCCCGCGCCGGTGCGGCTCGCTCATCGCATCGCGATAACACCTACCGAGACGCAGGCCTATCGCGAACTTTTCTGGCAGAACGTGCTGCGTGAAGTACTGGTGTCGCTCATTATGCTGCGCGTGCCCACCGAGCATGCCGTGCCGCTGCCTGGGCCCGTGCCCGAGCCGAATCCCGCCGCTGTGCTTGATGGCCGGCTGGGCCTCATTACCATGACTGGCCAGCGAATCCCCATCGCGGCGGTGTACCCAGTTTTCTCCGCGTCCGTTCCCAGCACGTCGAAAACACTCACGCTCTCAGCGATTTTGCAAAGCACGGTCTTTCAAATTCACACGCCAGGTGGCGAGGTCTACACGCTGCCCCTGCACGAGATTCGCGGGTTTCACGCGTTGACGGAAGAACTCATGGATCAGCTGGCAGCCAGTGCTCGCTCGCATGGCGAGGGTGCGCAGGCTGATGGCAGCGAGGTTGAGCCCTTCGGCTTCGCGGCGTTCACCAGCATGGCTCGCGGAAAAATGCCCACCGATATGTCAGGCCTCGACGACAATGACGACGAACCCAGCGGCGCGGACTAAGCAATTTTGTTCAGCGAGTTGGACAAGCCAGTCGGGCAACCATTTTGCCGGCAAATTTTGACGCGAATCACAGTTTTTACGATTTCGGACCCCGAGACTTGCAACGTAACCAGATTTTTGTGACTCTCGACGGCATCACGCATCGAACATTCAGGTGCCTTGAAAGGCAGCGGCCACGGACGGCACAGGTGACGAATTTTTCGTATGAGGTTTGCACCATGCGTGTTCTGATCGCGATTCCCGTCTACAACGAAGCCAAGTACGCCGATGCGGTTTTGCGTCGCGTGCTTGCCGTGCGAGATTCGCTCGCGGAGCGGTACGATGTCGATGTTCTGGCCATTGACGATGGCAGCACTGATGCAACGCCGACGATTCTCTCGCAACACCCGGTGGATGTCATTCGCCACGGCATGAATGCGGGCTACGGAGCTTCGCTACGAGACGCCTTTGGTTGGGCCAGCGGGCGCGGCTATGACTGGCTCATCACCATGGACTGCGACGAGCAACACGAGCCTGCCGCGATTCCGCGATTTCTTGACGAGGCTTTGCGAGGCGGAGCCGATATCGTGAGCGGTTCTCGCTACATGCCGCAGAGCATCGCGAAAGATGCACCCCCGCCGCAGCGCCGCGCGGTGAACATGACCATCACGAAGGAAGTCAATGAGCGGTTGGGCGGCAGGCTCGGCGCGCAGCTTACGGATGGTTTCTGCGGCTTCAAGGCATATCGCGTTTCGGCGATTAAGCGACTTCGGCTGACGGAAAACGGTTACGCCTTCCCCATGCAGTTCTGGGTGCAGGCTGCGGCGTTCGGCCTGAGCGTGCGTGAGATGCCGGTGAAACTGATTTATAACGACCCCAACCGCAGCTTCGGTGTGACGCTTGATGACCCCACCGTTCGACTGGCGCACTATCGCGATGTGCTGCACAAGGAACTGCGCCGACAGGCGAGGCGTTTGCCAGCAAGTGCGCTGGTGGGCGTGGTCTCGCGGCTTGTGCGGGCGTGCTGAAACTTCGTTTGCGGTTTTGCGTTTGCGAAGAAATCATCATCTTCTGGACATGAAAAACGGCTGCGATTGCAGCCGTTTTGTGTTAACTGTGATGCACTGCTCTGCTTCCATTACGCCGGTGACGCGTTGAGGCCGCGAGCACTTGCTTCTCGGCGGGGCATCATCGGTGCTTCGCTGGGCTTCTCAGCATCCGCGAAGTCTTCGCCGAAGCGGAAGAGGCGGAAGCTGTTGGCCAAGACGAAAATGTCGCCCGCGAAGTGATAGAAGGCGGCGAGGGGCAGAGCGACTTCGCCGATCTTGCTGGTCGTGGTGATCGCCAGCACAAGGCCGATGATCGCGAGCAGTACGCTGATGACGATGTTCTGTGCCGTCACGGTGCGGGTGCGACGTGCAAGCTCGATGAGGAACGGCACGCGGCTGAGATCGTCGTTCATGAGAGCAACGCCCGCGCTGTTGGCGGCGATGTCGCTGCCCGAGAGGCCCATCGCGATGCCGACGTCAGCCGCAGCAAGGCTGGGGCCGTCGTTGATGCCGTCGCCGACCATCATGGTGCGGTAGCCGGCTTTGACCATGGCTTGAATCTGTGCGTGCTTCTCTTCGGGCAGGCACTCAGCTTCAACGGTGTCAACACCAACAGCCTGGCCCACGCGCTTGCCCACGCTCATGCGGTCGCCCGTGAAGATCGCGATGTAGCGAATGCCCTGTTCACGCAAACGGCCAATGACATTCTTGGTGTTGGGACGAATCGTGTCTTCGAGCGCGACGGCACCAAGGTACCGACCGTTGCGCATCACGTGTACGCCCGTCATGCCTTCGATCTTGCCTTCGACTTGCTCAACTTCGGTCTTGATCGAACCGTCGATCTCGCGCAGCCAGGTCGCCCGGCCAACGAGCACTTCGCCCATGCTGGTGCGAGCGCGAACACCTCGGCCGTGGATTTCTTCGTAGTCGTTGGTGCCGTCGGGCTTGATGTTGGCGAGCTTTGCCGTGGTCAAGATGCTTTGAGCCAGCGGGTGGTTGCTGTGCTGCTCGCCGTTTGTTGCGGCCATGAGCAATTCGGCACCATCAACGCCAGTGGCGGGAGCGAGTTTGGTCACTTGGAACTTGCCCGTGGTCATCGTGCCGGTCTTGTCCATCACGACGGCGGTCACATTGCCCGCAGCCTCAAGATACTGCGGCTGCTTGATGAGAATGCCAAGGCGAGCCGCGGCAGCGAAGGCCGCGAGCATGGCGCTGGGGCTGGCGAGCAGCAAAGCACTCGGGCAGGCAACGACCAACACGGTCACGGCCGTTGTCGCAGCAGCTTCGCGAATGCTCTCAGTTGCGCTTTGGCTCATGATGAACCAAGTCACGGCGGCAATCGCCAGCACCACAGGCACGAAGAAACGCGACACTTGCTCGATGAGCATTTGCCGAGGCGTGCGGCTTTGTTCGGCTTGGCGAATGAGCTGCGTCACCTTGCCGATGGTGGTGTCTTGGCCGATGGTCGTCACTTGAATGTCGAGTGCGCCCGTCAGGTTGGTCGTGCCTGCGTAGACATCGCTGCCGACCTGGGCTTCAACAGGTGCCGCTTCACCAGTCAGCGAAGCTTGGTTGAGCGTGCTGCGGCCGCTGATGATCTTGCCGTCAACGGGCAGGTTTTCGCCGGGACGCACGCGAACAACATCACCCACGCGGAGGGTGGCGACGCGCACTTCGCTCTCGACGCCATTGTCAAACTTGCGGGCAACGTCAGGCGTGAGCTTGACGAGTTGTTCGATGGCTCGCTGAGCACCGCTGGCGCTGCGACGCACCAACTGGCCGAAGACCACGAGAATGAACGCCAGCCAACCCGCCGTGGTGTATTGTCCCACGACGATGGCCGAGATGATCGCCAAAGCCGCGAGCGTGCTGCTGCTGGCTTTGCCGTTCTTGAGTTCGGTAAACGCCGCCAGGAAGAGCGGCCAGCCCAAGCACAAAGCAGCGATCACCGCCGGTACATCGGCGAAGCTGTTGGAGCCCAGGAGCTTCATGATGGTGCTGACAAGCAGCAGCACGCCGCCAACCAGCGCGAAGCGAATCCAACGCTCGATGGCGATTTCATGGTGCGAGCAGCAAACGGCTTCGCCCTTGTCGTTGTACGTGTGGACGTGGGGCTCGCTGGCCTTGTGATCGTGTTTGTGGTCGTGCCCAGCATGGTCATGGCCGGCGTGACGAAGCGGAAAGTGGCGAACTGGCATAGGTTGGAAGCTCCACTGATCGAAGGAGAGATTTTCGAACAGGGTGAAGAAACGAGGTCACAAAACGGGAGGCAAGGATACGGGTCGCGGACGGACGGAGCGAATCGGCGAAGCGCGGAGAGGAAGACAGTTGCGAAAAAGCCATCTCCGCGGTCTGTCTTTGTGCGGTGTCCGCACAACTTGCGCGGCAACGCACGCCGAGAATCGGCCTTAGGCTTACGCATCGTTTCGTTTCCCGGTTCGAGCCGGCGCGGATAGATCGCGCTGACGGAGCAATTCGCGTGACGCCAACCAGCCCAGCCAGCAAAGATCGCCGATCCGATACCCTTCCGACGGTCGCCGTGCTCGGTTTGGGACAAATGGGACTGGTCTGTGCGGGATTACTGGCCCAGGGTTCCGGGGGAGATTTTCCGCTGACCAAGCCCCTGCGCGTGCTGATGTGGGGGCACAGCCCTGACGAAGCCGCGTCGCTGTTGCAAACTCGGCGGAGTGATCGCTTACCAGGGTTTGTCTTACCGCCCGAGGTCGAGGTGCTGCGCAAGGACGAAGGGCTGGCCGCCGCTCAGTTTTTTGTCAGTGCGGTCCCCGTGCAGCACACGCGGTCCGTGTGGCAACGGCTGGCTCGGCATATTCCCGCCAGCGCGGGTGTGGTCAGCGTGGCCAAGGGCATCGAAAACGGTTCGCTCATGCGGCCTACGCAAATCGTCGCCGATGCGTTGCAGCAGGAAGGCCGCGACAACCCGGATGGTCCCTCGCGACCCTACGCCGTGCTGAGTGGTCCGACAATCGCGGCGGAACTGGCGCGATGCTTGCCCGCCGCGATGACTGCCGCGAGCGATGACCCCGCGTTCGCGAAACAGGTGCAGGGTTTGTTTGGCAATTCTTGGTTGCGCGTGTACACGAACGCCGACGTGGTGGGCGTGGAACTCGCAGGCGCGGTGAAGAACGTCATCGCGATTGCCGCCGGCATTTGCGATGGTTTGCACGCTGGCGCAAACGCCAAGAGCGCGCTGCTGGCCCGCGGGCTTGCGGAAATCGTCCGGCTGGGGACGGCGATGGGCGCCACGCCCAGCACGTTCTTCGGCATCGCCGGCGTGGGTGATCTCGCAACGACGTGCTTTAGCCCAGAAGGTCGCAACCGAAGCTGCGGCGAAGCCTTGGGCAAGGGTCGCAAGCTCGACGAATATCTGGCGGGTTCGCCGTTCGTGGTTGAGGGCGTGGCGACAACCAAGAGCGTGGTGGAGCTCGCAAAGCAATACCGCGTCGATATGCCCATTGTGCAGGCGGTGCACGCCGTGCTGTTTGAAGGCACCGACCCGATCGACGCCATCGGTTTACTCATGAGCCGGGAACAGAAGGCCGAACGAATTGGGTAGCTGCCGACGGATTTCACGGCGCGATGGGTGTCGATACGCTTCTGCAGCACGACCTGACGGGGAACCACGCATGCACTCGCTCCGCGCATCTTCGCTTTTGCTTCGCCTCTCGGCAACGCTGCTGCTCGCGACGACAGCCTTGGCTGGTCCGCCGCCAGAACTGCGCGATGCTCGCGATGAGATGAACGATCTACTACCGGGAAGCGTGCGTGCGAAGATTCCGACGACCACCGCAGGCAAGCAGATGCAATGGGTGCTTGACGCACTGAACAATCTCGATGTCTCGCAAGCCAGCGAGCGCTGCAGCGAGGGCTTTCTTGATTTCATCTCGGTGAAAGAGCTGGAATCAACCTTTCGCGAGATCAAAGAAGAGGTCTATGAAGGCAAGGAAATCGTCGCTGTTCGCGCTGCGGCTGGAGATCGTGACGATCTGATCGATGCGATTGTGACGGGCGTCGGCATGCCCAACGCGCTCTCGGTCTTGCTGATGACTGACGACAAAACCGGCAAGATCGCAAGTCTGCGGTTTGCTCCCGCTGGTGGCAACAACCCGGGCGGCGGTGGGGGCGGCGGAGGCAAGTGGGACCCGCTCGCGAAGGACGCCGAACGCTTGAACGGCACGGTGTCATACGGCGTGTACGAAGTGCAGCCGCGTGATGCCAAGGAGCCCAATCGCAATTTGGAACTGCTGCCCATCACCGGGCAGGACGAGCATCGAGCACTCAATATCGCAGGTGCGGTTCGGCTGTACGTGCTCAACGCGTTGGTGGAGCAAGTGGAAGCAGGCAAAGTGACGTGGGATACGCGCGTGACGATTGCCGACAATCTCAAGAGCCTGCCCAGTGGTCGCATGCAGCTTGAAGCAACGGGCCGCAGCTACCCGATGAGGCGATTTGCCGAACTCATGATGACCATTGACGACAACACCGCGATGGATCACATCGTGACGACGCTCGGTCGCGACACGGTTGAGAAGTCACTGAATGAAATGAACGACAACGCGGCCATAAACACGCCGTTTTTGACCACGCGCGACGCGTTTGTTCTCAAGCTCGCGGCGGATGATCGCCTGCACACGGAATATGCCGACGCAACCGATGATGAGCAGCGCAGTATGCTCGCCGAAGGTGGCAGCGTATATACGGGCAAGCCCGACGTTGCAGCACTGGGCGCGTGGAAGCACAACCCGCGCGTTGCCGACATCGGCTGGTTTGCGAGTGCCGAGCAAATGTGCGAACTGATGAAGCAGATGCGCGAACTGGAAACGCAAGACAAGACCATGCTCATCAGCCCGTGGATTCGCGCAACCACCGGCATCTCGCTTGATCCGCAAGTATGGAAATCCGCCGCGTACGTTGGCGCGAGCGAAACCGGCGTACTCAGCGGCGTGTGGCTGCTGGAGCGTCAAGACGCCAAGCTCTACGCATTCAGCGTGATTTGGAATGACAACGAAGAAGCGGTCGATCTTGAGAGCTTCAACGCGTTAGCAGAGAAAGCCGTTGATCTGCTGGGCGAAGATTTCAAGATTGAAGATGAAGAGTCAGTTGAGCAAGTCATGCCCCGGCGGACGGGAAAACCGTCAGACGAACCAGCAGTCGAGGCACCAGCCGACGACGAGAAGACGGAACCAGACGCATCGCCGAAGTGAAACTTGCTATAGCATCTTTCAGGCAGATTCACGCCTCGTTTCACGCTGCCATTCGTAAGCACGTTCGGAACGCGTTCGGAGGCCAGCTTTCGATTCGATTGTCGCACGGTTGCCCGTCATCGCGCGGTAATTTCACGCGTTGGCCATCCTCCGCCCGATGGAGCCTCGGTAGTGAACCGCGCCTCTCCCAATCCCGCATTCTTCGATCCCACGTGGCTCTTTCTGGTCGCGGGCGTGGCGTTGCTCGCAGCAACTGTGCTGGTTGCTGCTCAAGACGACGTGGACGAAGCCAATCACCTGCGCGATCAGGTGCTCGCTGTCGAGCAGCATCGCGAGACTCGACTGAACAACTACCGCGAGTTTCTCGCTGCAATTGATGAAAAGCAGCCCGCGCTCGTGCAAAGCCTCGCGAGCAGCCAGCTCAACCAAATTCCCGCAGATCGCGCCGCGATTCCCGGCACCGTGCAAGACAACAGCGTGAACGCGTCAGTCTTTCCGGCTCTTGAGCCGCCGCCTGTGGTGTTGCCTGTGCAAACCAAAGTCGATTCGACCCTACGTCGACTAGCGACCACGGATGCCACGCGCATCTGGCTGCTCGCGGGCGGCGCATTGTGCATTTTGCTGGGACTTCTGCCAGCCAGCCGCAAACCGGGCGAAGTTGTACCGGCGTGAAGTGAATCACGAATCGTCGTGGAAAGTGAAGACAGCCTGAGCGGGCATCGCTGCGTGCTCACTCGTCAATCTGCATCGCCATCATGGCCATCGCTGTGCCGTACGCCGCGCTGCGATCAAAGACGCGATCGTTCCACGAGCCATCTTCCTCGCGCACGCTGAAAAGTAACGCGTTGACGCGCCTGCGATATTCAGGCCGCTCCGCCGCTGGCAGTTCTTCAATCGCCTGAGCCGCGTAGTAATGCGCGAACATGAAGTAGTACGGCGCAACGCCATAGGGCGCGACGTGCGTGCCGTTCTGCTGCTTGCGTTGCTTGAGCCAATCCCAGTGCACGATGAACGCATCCACCGCGCCGCGCACATCTCGCGGCTTGCTTCGCTTGGCTTGCGAGAGCGTGCTCTCTACCACCACCATGCGCCCAACAGCGCCGGGCGAAAGATCTCGCGAGCGCTCGCTGGCGTCGCCGCTGTAGACCACACTGCCTGACTCCGCGCGCGAACGCTCGAGAAAGTCCAGCGCGCGATCGATGATCTTCTGATCTATCTCGTATCCCACTTCCTTCGCACGCCACAACGCTTGAATCGCCGGACCCGTCATGAACGGCGAAGGCGGCGCAACCGTGTCGCGGCCGCGAGGCCTGGCGTAGTTCCAGCCGCCAACTTGCGGAATCTCGACTTTCTGCAGCGCATCAATGTACCACTTCATCGCATCGTCCGCAGCCTGCGCTTGGGCCTCAGGTAATCGGCCCAATTGCTTCAGCCTCGCGATGCACTCAATGGAGTAGATGTATCCCCACGCACGAACGTCGTACCCGGCGGTGTAATCCTTCTCGCTCATCGTCGGGTGCTCGCGCGCGGTGCAAAGAAACTCAACCGCGCGTGCAACCGCTTCGGCTCGCTTGGGATCAGTTTCAAATCCAGGCGCGCGCGCAAGTGCAATCGTGCAAATCGCCGTCCCGCCGATGCGATATCCCATCGGAATTTCGCCTGCGACGCGATACACGCCTTCATAGGGCCACTGATTCTTCTTGCCGTTCTCAGTCTGGGCCCGCTGCCGCGCAACCAGAATTTCACAACCACGCGTCAACGCCTCGCTAATCTCCTTGTCCGTAACTTTGCGAGACGAGACCTCGTTCTGCATCATGCCCAAGGAGCCGTTGAGCACATCACGATGCGACGCGCAGCCAGTTATTGCAGACGCAACAGCGAATGCGAGTACACCACCCGCGACGACCCGCAGCGAACGTGCGACAATTGCAACACCGGCGTGAGAACTGCTCATGTGAGCAGCCTACCACACTTTACCAACCTTCGCTAGTGCCTTCGACGGATTTTGCGTGACGAACCAGACCGACAATGCCCGCTCGCTCGCCAGCCGCGACCCCGCGTGGGACGTCTGCCGCATCGTGGGCATGAGCGTGGTCGCCACGTTGCACGCCGCCATCGCGTACATGCTCTTTGCCACGCCGGGCTTACTCTGGATCATCCGCGAACACGGCTACGGCCCTCGCGGCACAACGCGTGCCGAAACGCTCGCGAGTGGCGAGCCGTGGACTTTCGACGCCATCGTGTGGGCAGGCCGAGCAATCGGCGTCGCTCTCATCTCTGTCATCGCCGGTTACTTTTCCGCCCGAGCAATCGCTCGACGCGAACCATTGCAGTTCGTCAAAGAACGACTCAAACGTCTCGGCATTCCGCTGCTCATCGGCATGAGCACCGTGCTCATCGGCATGTACCTGCTTTGGGCCTGGGGCTGGGTGCTGCAAGGAGAAGCCGAGCCCTCGCACATCCTGCATGTGCGATTCGCCAAGCACATTCAACCAAACCTCTACGGCTTGGGGCACTTGTGGTACCTGCAATATCTCATTATCTACGCATGCACCTTCGCCGCCTGCGTCTGGCTCGCGCGCAAGGCCGGCGTTACGCGCGTTTCGATGTCACGCACGCAAGTTGTTGTCGCAATGCTGGTCGCGTTCGGCGTTTGCGTTGGTGCACTGCTCATCAAGCCGGGCGTCCTGCTCGCCTTCCGTAACGGCTTTCTCCCTGACTGGCCCAAACTGCTTTTTTTCAGCGGCTATTTCCTGCTGGGACTGATTCTCTACGGCTCGGCAAAACGCATCGAAGGCCGCGCCGCGACACTATTGGTTGATCTCTGCGCGGTTGGCGCCTTGGTCGCCGGCGCGATCTATCTATCTACCGCCGCCGCGTGGATGCGAGGCGAAACCACTGACACCCATCGCATCATGATCGCGCTGGGCGCAACGTCACTGGGTTGGTGCGCGATCACGGCAATTCTCATCATCGCGCGGCCCATCGGCCGGTGGATAGGTGCCCGCGCCGCCCGCATCGCCGATGCGAGTTACTGGGTCTATATGATCCACGTGCCGCTACAAGGCATCGCCGTTCTCGCGTTGTGGTTCACAAATTGGCCCCACGTGCTGAAGTTTCTCATCGTGCTCGTTGTTGGCTTGGGCGGCGCAATCATCACATGGCCACTGGTTCGCGGCACATGCATCGGTCGTTGGCTCGGGTCGCGTGAAATCGCAGCGAAAGCCGTCGCCACGCGTACGCTTGAGTCGTGAAACGCAAGTACGACATTCTCGCGATGGACCTTGATGGCACACTGCTTCGCAGCGATGGCACCGTGTCGCCAGCCAGCATCGCAGCCATTAATCGCGCTCGCCTCGCGGGCCTTCGTGTCATCGTTTGTACAGGCCGTGGCTGGGTCGAGTGCCGGCACATCTTGGAGCAGATCAACCAGACCGACCCCGTCGTCGTCGCTGGCGGCGCAATCGTCGCCGAAGCACAATCAGGCCGAACGCTGCATCGCTTCAGCATGCACGAGGACTTGGTGCAAACCGCCGTGCGTGCCTTGCTCGTGCGGCAGCACGCCGCGCTGGTGCTCAAGGACCCCAGCGAAGCCGGGTACGAATACCTCGTTATTCACGGCGAAAATCGCTTGCCGCTTGATCCCGTCACCACATGGTGGTTTCAACGCATGAACGTCCGTGCCCGTTTTCTCGACAGCATTCATCAAGATGAACACCCCGAACATACCGTACGCGTTGGCGCATGTGCCCCCAGCGGCCAACTCCACGAGATCGAGCAAACGCTCGCCGACATCGCCGGCAGTCGCGGCGTGATCCACAACTTTCCCGCTGTCGTCGCGCCGAAAGAAGCCACGCACCATGTCCGCGGCATGATGCACATCATCGAACTCTTCGACGCCGACGCAACCAAGTGGAGCGGCATCAACAACGTCGCCCGCCGATTCAATATCGACCCTCATCGCATCGCGGCCATTGGCGACGAAGTCAACGACCTCGCGATGATCACGCAGGCGGGCCTTGGTATCGCGATGGGCAACGCCGTGCCGCGCGTGCAAGCCGCCGCAACGCGGCAAACCGCAACAAACAACGAAGACGGCCTCGCCAAAGCGATCGACAAGATGTTGGAAGGCGAATGGTGAGATCGCTATACGAGTGCGGTGCATCTCGCGCGTCGCTATCCGCAGCAACATGAAGGAACACGGCGTGATCAAACACGAAGTCCGCGACAATCTGGGCATCGTCACGCTTGCACGCAGCGAAAAACGCAACGCCATGACGCCATCGATGCTCGATGCCGCTATCGCCACAGTCTATTCACTTACTCACGACGACACCGCTCGCGTGCTCATGCTGACTGGCGAAGGCGACATGTTCTGCGCTGGCTTTGACCTCACGCTTTGCAAAGATGACGCAACCGTGCTGCCCGCGTTGCTCACGGGTCTCTCGCGCCTCGTTGCAGCTCTGCGAGCGTGCGACAAGCCCGTCGTCATCAGTGCCCACGGCGGCGCAATCGCAGGCGGCTGTGCCTTGCTCGGCGGAGCCGACATCGTCGTCACCACGCACGATGCAAAGATCGGCTATCCCGTGCTACGTCTGGGTATTTCACCCGCTGTCTCCGCGCCCACGCTGCGACTCGCAACAGGCGATGGCCCCGCCCGCGCACGTACCCTCGACACAGGTTTGATCGACGGCCAGCGAGCCGTGCAGATCGGTCTTGCGCATGCGAGCGAACCCACGCGCGATGCGTGCGAACAGCGTGCAATCGCGTGGGCGAGCGATCTTGCAGGCAAGCCGCCTCATGCGTTGGCAGCTACCAAACGCTGGCTGCGCGAGATTGACGGCCCCGATGTTTCGCCCGCTGGGCTTGCGACAAGTTTGTCGCTTGTTGATGGCAGCGAGCAAGCCGCCATGCTGCCCCAAGCCTGGCAACGCAAATGACACTGGCTATTCGCACGCAACCTGCGAAAAATACGACGTCCCGTTCCCGCACGGAACAATCGGAGCATCTTTCATGAACACAAAAGTCATCGCCATCATCGGTTGCCTCACATCCGCCCTCGCGGTCGTTGCGTACTTCGTTTCCGCTGGCAACAACACAAAGCCACCCGCCACCACGCAAACATCGCGACTTTTCGCATCCGCGAATGCAACTGACATCTCTCGTATGACGATCTCGCAAGGCGAGAAGAAAGTCGAAATCGTTCGCGAAGGCACCACCTGGCTGCTCGCTTCGCGCGACAACTATCCCGCGCTCGACGATCGCGCCCGCGAACTTGTCCGCCGCGTGATTGACGCCGAAGTCATCGAGGAAAAAACCAGCAACAATGAGCTGTACGCTCGCCTGGGCGTCGAAGACGCGATAACGCCAACAGCCAAAGGCACCCTGGTCTCACTCACCAAAGCCGATGGCTCCACAATCGCGAGCCTCATCATCGGCAATCGCCAGGACGCTGCCAACTGGGATAGTGAGAAAGCCGCGACGTTCGTGCGTCCCGCAGATAGTGCCAAGAGCTACCTCGTCAAAGGCACCTTCACCACAGGCCTCGAACCCGTTGAATGGATGAAGCGCGAAGTGCTCACGTTCAGCCCTGATCGATTCTGGAAAGCCGCAATCATCGCACCCGCCGACGAAGCTGTGCAGATTGAACGCGCCACGCCAACAGCCACGGCAACTCTCGCGAACCTGCCCGCTGGTCGCGAGTTGACCGATGCGAACAAGCCTCAACAAGTGCTCGAAGCACTCGCGAATGTGACGCTCGAAGATGTACGCAAAGCCGCGAATCTCGATTTCTCTCAAGCCGCGGTCTCAACCTTCACCACGTATCAAGGCATCGTCTTGACCGCTCGCAGCACACTTGCCGACGGCAAAACGTGGGTCAACTTCGCCGTCGCGTACGACAAGCAGCTCGCCGCGCCACTCGCTGAAGGCGCAACCGCTCCCACCGACGAAACAGTCGCGGCGATCACCAATGAAGCTGCTGAACTGCAAGCTCGCCTTGCCCCGTGGGCGTACCAACTTCCCGACTGGAAAGTAAGCAACATTCGCCCGCTGATGGCCGACATGCTCAAGCCGCTGAATGCACCAACGCCGCAGTCGGAATCTGCTCCGCCGTCCGCACTCCCGCCCGGCTTGGCCCCGCCGCAGTGAGCCAGACAACTTGCAACCAACGAAAAACCCCTCGACCATCATCGAGGGGTTTGTGATTATCAACTGCGCGATCTCACAAGATCGCGCATCGGACTCATAGCATTCAGCAAGCGCCGCCCGCAAGCAGATCAAAGTACTTCACCACGTCAGCATCTTCAGGGAAGACACCGTTGTTGTTGATGTCAATATCGCATGGAGGGGTATAGGGGCAAGGTGCGCCGGCAAGCACGTCGAAGAAGTCGATGACGTCTTGATCTTCCGGGAAAACGCCGTTTTGGTTGAAGTCGATGCTGTCGCACGTCGGAGCTTCGCAGCTATCGGGAATGCCGTTGCTGTTGGAGTCTTGCGCCACGCCCAAACGGATATCGCACGCGTCAGGCTGCTGGTTGCCGTTGCAGTCAGGGCCTGTAAAGCCCGTCGAAATCACGCGGAAAACTTCGCCGCCTGTCTGATCGACGATGTACATGTTGCCAGCGTTGTCTTCACCAAAGCTCACGACGTTGTTGATCGCCTGACCTGCCGCGTTCATCTGCCCGCGTGAAACCAGATCAACGATCTCGTTGTTGGGGCCCGCACGGAACGTATGAATGTTCGCCGTGCAGTAATCCGTGAAGAAGTAGTATCCATCCAAGCAAGGAATCGCCGCACCGCGATAGACCACGCCGCCCGTAATCGAGCAGCCCAGCAGCGACGTCGGACCAACCACGGCCGTGTGCCCGTACTCAAGAATCGGCATCGTCAAGCCAGCCGAGTTGCACGTACAACCTGAAAGACCGGTGCAGCGCGTACCTTCCATACAGCGCCAGCCAAAATTCAAACCGCTACCTGCACCTGCGCGCACGAGGTTCACTTCTTCGCGCACGTCTTGGCCCACATCGGCAATCCACAGGTCGCCAGTTGCACGATCAAAGCTGCTGCGCCAAGCGTTGCGTAGGCCGTACATGAAAATCTCGTCATCTTCAGCGGTAGCAACATACGGGTTGGTCGCAGGAATCGCGTAGTTTCGGTCAGCATCCGCGGGGAATGCATCGTCATCGGCGTTGCCCGGAATGTTGTCTGGACCATCTACATCCAATCGAAGCATTTTGCCAAGCAGGTTCTGTGTGCGATCCTGCGCGTTGCCGCCAGCAGAGTGCGGAAAGACACTAGGCGTCGCGCCGCCGCAAGTGCTGTCGTTGGCGCAACCACCATCACCCGACGAGATATACAAAAAGCCATCGGGCCCAAAGCTGATCCAGCCACCGTTGTGGTTTGCATCAGGCTGCGGAATGGTCAGCAGCGTCGTCGCGCTCGCGGGGTCTGCCGTCGTGCTGGTAGCAAACGGCGCATTCGCGCGATATCGCACGATCTGTGTCGAGCCCGCGCTCACGCCCGCCTGTGCCGTGCGCGTGAGGTTCACGTAAAAATACCCGTTGTTCAAAAAGTTCGGGTGGAACGCCAAGCCCAGCAAACCTTGCTCGCTGCCCGCCGAAAGATTGCCAACGCTCAAGTACGCCGTCGCGTTCACCGTGTTGGCAGGCAGATTCAGAATGCGAATCCGGCCCGTCGCTGGTGCAACCGAACCCGTGCGCTGCTCAACGATGAACAACCGGCTGTTGTCGCCAACCGGCGCACTTACAAACAACGGCCGCGCAAGCCCGTTCGCCACGCGCGAGGTTGAAAGCGTCACATTTTGTGCAACCGCCATGCCCGCAGCACCCGCCAAAGCCAACGCAACACTCGTCAAAGCGATCATCTTCTGCATGTTCGTTCCTTCCTGCCTTCTGCGCGGCACCTGGCTCGCGCTGACCACCCATCTCACACTTCGCACTGCTGGAGAATCTTTGGCCACCAAACGGGTGTGACACGCCATCACACGTCCGAAAAGCTCAACGAAAAATCCAATGCAAACGCTGGCACACGCAAGGCGCCTGCATCGCCTCTTCGCACACCATCGTCCAGCGATGCGAAAAAGTGCGCGAAAGTCTGACTTTGATCACCAAACTTCCACGCATCTTTGCATATCTCAAACATATCGCAAACGTCGCGAAGAAGCCGGCTCTCGCTCAGCACGAACCCCCTGCCAACACGGCGAACAAGTCCGTCACATCGCGATCATCCGGGAAGATGCCGTCGCCATTGAAGTCAATCGAATCGCACGTCGGGCAAACGCCGCCAGCTATCACATCGAAGAAGTCAATCACGTCTTGATCTTCCGGGAAGACGCCGTTGTTGTTAAAGTCAACGTTGCCTCTGCCAGTCGTTACGCTCACGCTTAGGCACGCGCTTGGCCCACAAGCTCCTGTGGTCCGCACAAAGTATGTCGTGCTAACCACTGGTGACGCAATTGTGAGACTTGCGCTCGTACCAATGACAGACGAGCCACAAGAATCCGCAAACCACTCGTACGTCCCGCTACCACCAGACGCGCTCAGCATGATCTGACCATCATCCACCGCGCAGAACGTGCTGCGATCCACCGCCACAGTTGTCGGCGGCGAAGTCGCCGCATTCACGTTCACGTTCACGCTCGCGCACGTCGTATTGCCGCACGCACTCTCCCATCGGCAGAAGTACGTCGTGCTTGCCGTCGGACTTGCAATGACCAGCGATGTGCCCGTGCCAATGCTCGCGCTGCCGCATGAACCCGCAAACCACCGCAGTGTCGTGCCGCTTCCCGCTGTCGCACTCAGCGTGATACTGCCCGCATCATCCGAACAGAAGTTGTTGCGATTCACGCTCGCCAGCGTCGGCGGCGAAGGTGCCGCATTCACGTTGACTGCCACACTCGCGCACAGCGAGTTCCCACACAGATTCTCCCATCGGCAGAAGTACTGCGTACTCGCCGCGGGGCTTGCAATCACAATCGAACTGCCAGTCCCAATGCTCGTACTGCCGCACGCATCCGCAAACCATCGAAGCGTCGCACCGCTGCCGCCACCGCCTGATGCAGTCAGCGTGATGTTGCCTGAATCATCCGAGCAGAAGTTGTTGCGATCCACCGTCACGCTGGTTGCAGCGGCAGGCGTTGTGTTGATGGCAACCACCACCGTGCCGCACACCGCACTGCTCACATTGTCGCTCGTGCGACGAGCCCGCGCGAAGTAAGTTCCAACCAGAGGCGTGGGCACCACCAGCGGATTTCCAGTTCCAACCAGCGTTCCACCACAGCTTGTGCGGAACCAATCAACCACTTCGCCGCTTCCAACCGTCGCGCTGAGCGAAACCGATTGCCCCGCGCATGCCGGGTTGGGCGTCGCCGTCACATTCGTTGGTGTCGCAGGTGCAGCCACGTTGATGCGGAAACTGGGACTCACATTGAAGAACACATTGCCAACAGCTCGCACCATGAAACGAGCCGTATTGGTGCTCACGCCGGGAATCGTCACCGCCTGCGTGCCGTCATTGGGCGTGTTCGCAAGCACAACTGTTGGAAAGGTCAATCCCCCATCGCTGCTCAGCAAGACATCAACGTTCGCACAATTCACAGGCGCCACGTTGCTACTCGCAACGTTCCACGTCAGCGTAAACGACGCACCGCCATTAAGAAGCGGATTACCCGTCGGATTCGTCACCGTAAACGGCCCCGACGCAGTATTGATCGTCACCCGCGTTTCCGCTCCCGCGCCGCTTGGCTGAATCGCCACGCCGCCGCCACCACTGCGATTGTCGCGCACCGTCGCGCGGAAACTCAGCGTCCGCGCCGCCTGCGGCAAGAACTCGCCCGCATCACGCGTGCCATCAATCACGTCGTCCAGCGCGGGGAAAAATCGCGTCGCACTCGCCACCGGCGCACGTGCCCGGAAAATCGGATTCGTACCCAAATCTCCCTGCGAAAGCGCAGCCGCGCCCGCCGCCGTTGCACTATCGCTCTGTTCCCAGCTATACGTCAGCGCATCACCATCAGCATCAGCCGCACTCGTCACCGTGAGTGCGAACGGCGTTTGCTGCGGAATCACATACGTCAGTCCCGGCGCCGTAATTGTCGGAATGTTGTTGGTCGTCACCAGCGCGCCATCACATGTCAGGCCGCTGATGAACGTTCGCATGCCCTGAATGTTCTCGTGATGAAAGAACGGATCGCTGTTGCTCTGCAAGTTGTCAGCGCCGCAGATGCCCGCGTACGCCATGACCGTCGAGCCACTGCCCGGTTCGTATCGCCAGCTCGTTGTACCTGCATTGCCGTTGCAGCCCGCAAAGCTGTGTTGTCCGCTGAACTGGTGCCCAAGCTCGTGCGCGATGTAATCCACAGCAAACGGATCACCAACCGGCGGATCAAAGCAGCTCACGCCTCGCGCCTTGTTGCCCGCACTGCACACCACACCCAGCCCCGCGACACCGCCGCTGCCCGTGCGTCCAACCACATGCCCTACATCAAAGTTCGCGCTTCCAACCACCGTCGTGACGTTGGTCTGATTCGCGCTGATCATCTGATTGACGTTAGAATCCGTATACGGATCCGTCGCGCTATCTGTATAAATGATGTTGGTGTTGTTCACCAGCAGCAGCCGCGTCTGCAGTTCGTTCTCGTAAATTCCGTTCACGCGGTTGATCAGCGTCGTGATCGCCACTTGTGCCTTGCTCTTTTTCACCGCGTCTGTATCCGCAGGCAAACTGTGATACGCCGTGAACTCCGCCGTCGCCGCAACCGCCAGCCGAACCGTGTTCAAACTCAGCACCACGCGCGTCTGAAATCCGCCGCCCGGCTGCTCCAACTGCCCGGCGTCCGCCCCAACCAAGCATCGCCACGCCGAACCAATCTCACGCGTGTAATCACGCTTGTAATAGCTCGTGTAGTAATCCACGTTTCCTTGGGTGCTCGGATCAATGTAATACGCTCCATTCACACTCAGCACCTGCGCATGAAACCCCGCCGGCGTCATGTCAAACCGCACGCTCGCAAACGCATCATCCAGTCCCTGCCCCGCATACGTCTTCACGTCAGGCAGCTGCGCTGCCAAGTCAGGCATCATGATGGGTGATTCCACCACGCGGAATCGTTCAAACGTTCCATCAGGCTTGGGCAGCCACACAATAATCGGCACCTGCCGGCTCGTCTCCAGCGGCGCACTCGCCAACGTTTGCCGCATCGCCACGACATCCAACAACACCTGCTGACCCTTCCCAGGCCTGATCCAAGGTGTCTGCGCTTCAACTTCAGCCGGCAGCGCATCAATTGCGAACCACCGACCATCCAGCGACATCTCCCCGCCGCGTGCCACGACGACGCACGCCGACGCTGCAAACAAAGCCGCCAAGCAAGCAAAGCGCATAAGAACTCCTCGTTCATTCACGAACGTCAACCAACAACCCCCGATAAACCAATCAAACTTTCAACCGAAACAGTCAACGCTGAACCAGTGCGAGCATTGCCCTCACGAGGGGAACACTATACCAGAATCGTCAAGTGAGCCCAATCCCGAAAAGAGCCCGAAAATCACGCCGCTACTCGCCCGCTATCAGTCAGCGACTGCGCGTGCAGCAGGCATTCTGCCAATGAAACGTGCGCCATCCGGCTGTCTTCCTTGCAGCATTCCCGCTGGCAACTCACATGCCGTACATGAACTCCTCACGCACGACCTTCCCATCCTGCACCGTGTACACCGCCACCTCACGCATCGTGCGCCGGTTGCCCGTCTTCTTCTCTTCCACATCCATCGTGATGTGTACCGAAAATCCCGTCGAGCCCACAAACGGCCCCTCAGCTCGGCAGCCATGCACCGTGTTCTCGTTCATCCAGCTTTGGCATTTTTCAAACACCGCCTTGCGACCATGCCAAGCGAGATTCGCGCCCATCCCCTCAATGCTCGCAAAATCCTTCGACCAATGCTTGTCCCACAATGGCGTGTCGTCATGCGCCCCGCTGTTGAGGTGTGCAACCACCGCCGACCCAATCTCCATCGCACTCGCCCCGCCGCCCGTGCTGATGGGGTGCATCCCCACCAGCTTCTCAGCCTTCGCCGCGCTCGCCGCTGGCTTCTTCACTGCGACGGTTTTCATCGCTGGCTTGCTCGCCGGCTTCTTCGCTGGTGATTTCTTCACCGCAGCCTTCTTGCCCGCACCGTTCCCCGCAACCTTTGCCGCCATCTTCTTCGCTGTTTTCTTCGCCATAGTGGTTCCACCTTTCACCGCGTGCATCCGCACCGCTCGTGCGAAATGTACCACAGACTCGCGAAGTCTGCAAGCGAAACTGCATCACTCATCGCGCGGCAATTCTGCTGCTCACGAAATCGTCAACGTCGGCTTCCCACTCCCCCCACGCACCCCCGCCAGCGCAACCTGCCCCTCCAGATTCGTCACCAAATCCTCCATCGCCTTCGCCAGCCGCTGCCCCGCCAAATCATCCTTCGCCGGCGTGAAGTTGCTCGTCGGATCGCCACTATCGCTGTTCCTCCGCAAACTCATCGTGATCGGCACCGCGCCAAGGAACGGCACATTCAACTTCTGCGCCATCACTTCCGCCCCGCCTCGCCCAAAAATGTCATACACCTTCCCATCATCACCCACAAATGAACTCATGTTCTCGACGACGCCCAGCACCGGAATCTGCAATTGCTGGAACATCTTCGCCGCCCGCACCGCATCATCCTGCGCCACCTTCTGCGGCGTGCACACCACAACCGCCCCCGCCAGTTGCAGCGTCTGCGCCATCGTCAGCGACACATCGCCCGTCCCAGGCGGCAAATCAATAATCAAGTAATCAAGCTCGCCCCACTCCGTCTGCTCCGTCAATTGCTTGAACGCCCCGTGCGCCATCGGCCCGCGCCAAATCAGCGGCTTGTCCGCATCCACCAACTTGCCAATGGTCATCGCCTTGATGCCATGCGTCAGAAACGGCTGCAACATCCCGCGATGCACCACCGCATCCAGCGAAGCCAGGTTGAGCATCGTCGGCATGCTGGGCCCATAGATATCGCCATCCAAAAGTCCCACCGCATATCCCCGCCGCGCCAAACCCACCGCGATATTCAGCGAAATCGTGCTCTTCCCCACGCCCCCCTTGCCCGCACCAACCGCAATGATGTGCCGCGCATTCACCGCACGCTCCGGCTGCTTGAGCCCAGGAATCGGCGTATGCCCACCGCTCGCCGGCTTGCTCTCAGCCGCCGCTTGCTTCTCACCCGCAGGTTTCGCACTCCCTGCTTTCTCACTCTGCGTCGGCCCACCACTCGCGCCACCAGCGCCGCTCGCACCAGCCATCGCCCCAAACCGCGCCGTATGCACCACCGTCCCGCCCTTGTTCACATACTCAATGATGAACGACTCCAGCCGCACACCCTCGCGCAGCGCATACGCGTCCATCGATTGCTTCGCGATCTTGCTCACGCCATCAAACTGCTCGCGCGTCGCGCCCTCGGGCAGCTCAATCTTCACGCTCGCATACGTGTCGCACACGCTGCTCCACAACATCGCATCTCTCTCCGCCAGCGTCCCGCCCAGCGGATGCGCCAGCGAGCCAATCACATACTTGATTCCGTCTTTGGTCAAAGGCATGAGTGTTTCCAAATCCGTAATTATCCAAACGCGGCGACCCAAATCGCACGCAAATCAAAGCTTGCATCCATCGTAGGGTCCGTTTATCCGGTCTACGCCCCGCAGCTTTTGCACGCACGCTGCAATACGCCGCAATTCCCCGCGTTTAGCTCGATGTACAACCCATGCAGATGAACAACATCACCTGCAACGTCAACCAAGGCACGATCGTCCTGCTTCGTTCAACATCTCGTTCACCAATCTCTTTCACAGTCTCACCCGCCGCGCGTCCTCGCGGAATCGCGCAGCTCCAAGGAACTCCATCATGCAACTTCGTACCGCAATCGTCCGTTCACTCACCCTCTTCGCCCTCGCTGGCTCACTGGTCACCATCCAAGTCGCCCAGGCCGACGACGACCTGAGCGGCCCCAAAGTCAAAGACAACAGCGTGCCCGGCAATAACCGCAAGCTCAGCCAAACCACCCCCAAAGAACGCGGCGAACCTCGCCCCGCAGGCGCACGCCAGTTCACCCGCGCTCTCGAAAGCCTCAAGGCCGACAGCACTCCCGCCGAGCTGCGCTTGACCGCCGATCAAGAATCAAAAATCCAAGGTTTCCGCAGCGATTTTGAAGCCAAAATGACCGCGTACCGCGATGCAAACAAAGCCGAAATCCTCGCTTTGCGTCAAGACGTCGGCCCGCGCGAACAACGCCGCATCGACGAAATGCTCCGCGGCCCCGAAGGCGAACGCGGCCCTCGCGGCGAGAAAGGCCCCCGTGGCGAAAAGGGCGACAAAGCCCAGCCAGGCGACATGCCCCCGCCCCCCGACGGAATGATGGACGACAGCAAGCCCGTCGATGAAGCCAAAGCCGACGCCGCTCGCACGCGCCTCAAGGAAATCTTCGAAGGCGCCCCCAAGCCCACCGAAGTCCAAGCCGACGTCATGGGCGTGCTGACCGAAGACCAAAAGCAGTTCGTCCGCACTTCCATGGAAAAAGCCGCCGAAGAACGCAAAGGTCGCGGCGAAGGTGAAGGCGAACGTGCTGGTCGCGGCGAAGAAATGTGGAAGAACCTCCCCGAAGCCGAGCGCGAAAAGCTCAAGAACATGACCCCCGAAGCACGTCGCGAATACCTCCGCGAAAAGATGCAGCAACGCGGCGGCGAAGGCAAGCGCGGCAACAAGCAACCCAAGTAAGCGCGACCAAATCGCTCCGATAAGTCCAAGTCCTCCAACAACCCCGGCTCACCGCCGGGGTTGTTTTTGTTGCGAACGTACCCGCCGCTCACCCGCAACTCACTTCTAACCATGCACTTCCAAATCTTCGCATAAAATTTTCTTTCCCGACAATACGCCCCGCCCAACCCCGTTGAACTCAGTAGCGACGCTATCCGTCGCCTCTTTCCAATCTGCCCCCGATAGCGTGGAGGCTGGTGCTTTGTGCCCAGCCTTCCGCTTTTTTTGCTGCGCATAACCAGTCGCAACCTCTTCCAGTTTCTGGGGATACACGCGCACAAGTCACTTGTGTGTTCGCATTTTGATCGCATATTTCGGCCACTTACACCTCCCTTTTTTAAGAAAGTCAAGCACATTTGTGAAATCTGAACCGAAAATTGCGTGGTCCGTGAACACGAACTCCGATGTCTTGTACACTACATTGATCTCTCTCTCCTCCAGCGGGGCACCGTCTACCAGATGGTGCCTCGCTTGTTTTTGCGTTTCGTGATCCCTACGCCTGCTTTTCTCGGACATATCTGCCAACCTCGCTTTTCTCGGACGCTCGCTTTTCTCGGACGCTCGCATTTCCCGCTTTTCCCCGCA
Organism: Phycisphaerae bacterium; assembly: GCA_014192545.1. Classification (GTDB taxonomy): domain Bacteria; phylum Planctomycetota; class Phycisphaerae; order Phycisphaerales; family UBA1924; genus BJHL01. The sequence continues at coordinate 797,260 of BJHL01000001.1, forward strand.
TTTGCCAACGCCTCCCGAACGTCCCGCCAATCATCACCCATGCCTTCCGACGGCCCCATCTTGGTCACCGGTGCTGCCGGCTTCATTGGCTCCCACCTCACCGCCGCCCTCCTCGCCCGCGGCATCACAGTGGTGGGGCTGGACAATTTCGATCCCTACTACGACCGCTCCATCAAACAACGAAACGCCCGCGAAGCTGGCCTGGGCTCCGTCGCTCCACTCATCGAAGCGGACATCACCGACGACGCCGCCCTGCGTTGCGTGTTCGATCAATACAAACCCTCGGGCGTCATCCACCTCGCAGGCAAGGCCGGCGTTCGCCCCAGCATCTCCGATCCTGCGGGCTACATGCACACCAACGTCACCGGCACCGCACGCATCCTCGCACACGCGCATCGCGTTGCCAGTTCGCGCGTCGTCGTCGCGTCGTCCAGCAGCGTCTACGGCAACTGCAAAGTCTCGCCCTTCAGCGAAGACCTCGACGTCAGCACGCCCATCAGTCCCTACGCCGCCAGCAAACGCGCGTGCGAACTTCTCGCGCACGCGCACGTGCATCTCACCAAACAGCCAGTTGCGTTGCTGCGCTTCTTCACCGTCTTCGGCCCGCGCCAACGCCCCGACCTCGCCATCAGCGGCTTCATGCAACGCATCTCCCAAGGCCATCCCATCGCCATGTTCGGCGACGGCACCACCGCCCGCGATTACACCTACGTCGACGACATCGTGCAAGGAATCTTGAACGCCTACGACCGCGCCCCCGCCCACGGCTATCGCATCTGGAACCTGGGTAACAACAAACCCGTCAGCCTGCGCGACATGATCGCCGCCATCGAACAAGTTGTCGGTCGAGCCGCACAGATCGACCATAAACCCATGCAACCCGGCGACGTCGAACTGACCTGCGCCGACATCTCGCGCAGCACGCGCGAACTCGCCTACCAACCCCGCACCAGCTTTCACGAAGGCCTCGCCCGCCAATGGTCATGGATGCGTTCGCTGGGCAACTGACCAAAACGAAAAACCCCGTCGCACGGGCGACGGGGCTGAGTTGCTGATTCAATTTCATTCAAGGATTCGCGTTGGTCTGCTGTTGTTGCTGTTGTAGTTGTTGCTGCACCACTGTGGTCAAACCAGTGCGCCGAATCGAAGTGCCCCGCACGCTCGTCGCGTTCTGTTGCGGCCGGCTAACCGGCCGCCGTGTGCTTGGTCCACTCGACGCGTTCTGACCTGACGAACCTGATCCCGCGTTTGCGGAACCGTTGTTGCTGTTACCGCTCGAACCGCTGTTGCCTGAACCACTGTTGTTGTTCGCAGTACGAGTTGTCTGCGTCGCACGCGAGACGGCGCTCAATCGATTCACACGAATGCCGCGTTGTGCCGCAATCGAACCACGCCGTGCAGGTGCATTGCCGGCATCAGGCTGCTCAGGCGGCGTGACGATTGGCGCATTCCCGTTCTGAGGCGGCGGCACAACAACCGGCGGTGTGTTCGCAGGCGGTTCGTTTGCTGGCGGGTTGTTCGCGGGAGGATTGTTCGCCGGAGGGTTGTTTGCCGGTGGGTTATTGATTGGCGGCACCATCGGCGTCGGTTGTGGATTCGGTGCCGGATCAGGCGTGCCATTCGAACCACCTGCCGGCTGTTGGTTCGAGTTCTCATTGTTCGATTGAGTCGGCGCCGGCGCATTCTCACCAGGCAACCGGCCCGCACGAATGTTCTGAATGAAGGGATCGTTGTCGCGAATGTCAGGAGGCAGCGTGTACTCCCAACTACGCGCAAACTGCACATTCGCAGGTGGCTGAATGCCCCAGAAGACCGTGGGGCGGTACCCCCAGCCAGCAAGTTGACGAATGTCTGCTTCTACTTGAGTGTTGGTAGGACGACCAAAATTGCGTTGATATGCAGGTCGATACGCCAATCCGACCCAGCTCTCATGACCGGGGTTCAGGAAGTCAGACAGCACGTTTGGTCCCTTGATGTTGAACACATCACTGCGAACCGACGTGGACCCTTCGATGTCGAGCCAGCCGTCGTACCAAGTTGGAGCGCGCACGTGCAGAATGTCGCACTGGCTTGGTTCGGTGACAAACTCTACCCCAGGATGACGCGCTTTCATCTGATCAAGCCAGGACACCAAATCCCACAGAGGAACGTGATAGGGCGTAAATGTGTCCAGTCCAATCATCGTCGCACCAGCTCGCACCGCATCGTCGAGTTCCCTGTTACACGCCGAAACGTGCAGCAAGTTGCCTAGATCAAAGTGCTCTGACTCTGGGCTGTCCCAACTTGTTGACACCTCAAGAGACCGGCCCCACCAAAATCCCACACGTTTCCCGCGCGAGACCAGCCAAGGAAATCCTTCCGTCACTGAAAAGGCAGTCGCGAGTTGTGGCGTCGCATTAAGCTGGCTGGCCATTTGGAAGGGCCAATTCAGCCGCGGATTATTGCGATACATGCCCGTGGGTGTCCAGATCATCATGTTGTCCCAGCCGGTAGCCTCCATTTCACGCACCGCGGGGCCAAAGCCGCGCTGATCGGGCCGCAGGTGATGCGGATAGGCGTAGGGATTCGCCGCCGATTGATAGCTGGCGTCCGCCATGTTGTTTCCACCAACCAACGTGTCATCACGGCGGTACTGCACGCCGCCATAGGTATTGCGGAAAAAATCGCGATAAGGCAGGATCGAGCGCACCCAGTTCTGCGTGTCGCTGTTCGTGCGAATGCTCATGACGTATACGCGCTCTTCGCCCGCAGGAATCATCGCCTGGTGCGCGAGACGAGTGAACTCTGATTCGTTCCCTTCGTTGTTAAAGCCGAAGTAAACCGACCATCCCCGACCCGCCTCACCCTGCTCCATAAAGCCGCCGGGACTGTTGACGTGCAGCCGGACGTCATGCTTGTAGTCCATCACCGGATAGTTGAGCGAGATGCCCACGGTGCGTTCTTGATTCCGCATCACCATCACGGGCGAGTACAAGTCCAGCGGGTAGATCCACGCCTGGCCAATTTGGGAATGCGCGTTGGCGGGGCGCATCTCCGCATTCATCCGCGTCCACGAATACTCGATGTTCTCACCCAGATTGATAATGCCGATGCCCATCCGACCCATCGCCTTGGGGCTGCCTGTGACGTTCTTTACCGTCACGATCAAGTCGGCACCTGTAGGCTGTTGCTGTAGTCGCACTGTGTTTGTTACGCCTGCGGGAAAAGCATTCGCCACCGCGACGTTTGACAGCCCGACGATCACCTGATTCGTCGCCGCATCGCGCATCTCAAACTGTGAGCCAACCAGCCGTGATGTCACAGTCGGAGTGCCATGCTCCAGAGCGGGGATCTGCATCAGGCTCACCGGCTGTCCCTGCGCCATCAGCAGATGTGCGGGCAGCAGCACTGCGGCAAGTGCACCCAGCGAGCTAGCACTCGGACGAAATGAACGCTTGACAAAGTGCCGAACCATGGTCGTTGCTCCCGTGGCCCGTGCCACGCTCCCTGCACTGCGAAGATCCCGTCTCCATCGCGCATCGCTGTAAAGATCGGATTTATCGCTGCAACCTACCTGACTTCACAGATCAACTCTTTGCTTTGACGCGTTCTAGGGCGTCTTGGTTCGCGCACTCGCGCTCACTGCGTCCGCGGTACGCTCTCCTCTGCAACGTTCACGTTGTGTTCATAGTTGCGAAGAGTGCCCATTCTCGTCTTGCCCGTACGTATAAGCGTACGTCGGGTCAATCAACTCGCTCTGCTCCTGCATGACCGCGTCATCTTCAACATGCGCAACATCCGTCAGCACGGCCTGATAACGCATCCCTAGTGCAACCAGTATCTTCGCTGTGACCCACATGAATACATATGCAGAAAGAGTCGCCGTGACCGCTCGAAATAAAAACAGCCCCAGTTCTCCGCGTGATAGTGCTGTGATCTCCGCCAACGCAACCCCAAGCGGCACCACAATAAATGGGTTCTCTGCAAACTTCCTAACAAGATCGTCACCGATGCGTAGCAGCGCAGCAAGAACCAAAGGATACAACCACAGGCAAATGTACGGATTGTCGTTCACAATGTGACCTATCAGCCCCGGCCCCACGTTGTAGCCCGCGCTCTTCTTCGTGATGCCCATCTCCGGCACCATCATCAACCCCAGCGGATTCGGCTTGCCTTCCCAAAACTGTCGAGGAACAGGTGAAACGACTGCATAAATCATCGAGTGCAGTGGGTCGTAAGGTGTAGCTTCAGGACGCGTTTCGATGAGGTACATCGAATAGCCCGCAGCCTCTTGACCCGCACCCATGTCCAGCAGTCCACGAACAATGTCTGCTGAGAACAATCGCGTGATGGTTTCCACGAAGCTTGTCTCAGCAGCCTTCTCTGTTCGTGCGGACGTAAACGCTGCCAGCGTCACCAGACCAAAGGTTGCGATCGCCGCAAACGGCAATACTGCCCTTCGTATCGATATCAGTTTGAAGTGACCGTGAAACGCACCCCACAGTGCCGCAATCAACACACTCGCAACATCCCGGCGTCCGAAGTTCTGAAAGATCACGATCGCAATAGCGCACAAAAGCAGCGACCCAAACAACACAACAAACGTCGGATTCCCCCAGTGCCTCGCCCACGCCCATGCGGCCAATCCAACCGATGCCGACGCCAACGCGGACGCGATGATCAACGACAACTGCGAAAAAACAGGCACAAATGCCAGCACGAAGCGAAACAATACCGCCGCGCCCAGAACGCCCCACGCCAGCGCCATCATCGTCGCACTGGTCGGCACTGCCTGGCTTGTGCCAATCCGGTTCTGCAAGCCAAATGTCAACGCCTTGGTCTTCCATCCAACCGCAAAGATAATCAGGAACGTTGTCACCATCAGCGCATACCACACGCCAGTGGTCGCAGGCTCCTGCACATTCGTCTCGCCGTACGCACGCAATCCAAGCATGATCGCGCCGCTACTGACCTGAAAGATCAAAAGGCCCGCGAGGAAAAAATGCAGCAGCGACAGCAACGGCGCACCGCGACTTACGCGATACGCCATCACACCCACAACGCTCACAAACAGCGTCACGAAATAGATCGAAAGCAGAAACTCCATGCGGCTGCTGGCTCCACCTCAAATCGCACAAGGGTCACCCCGTACACGATCTGACACTGAACTATCGGTCCTTTTGCCCAGACACATTCGCATCAGCGAATGTCCGAGGCGCGATCATACGGACCATGCCCACCACCGGATCGCGCAATTACGTCCCGCGGTACATGCTTTCATACGCCCCTATCAACCCTGCCGGCTCCATCATCGCCAATGCCCACGCCCGCCCTTTCGCCCCCATCGCCTCACGCATGTTGGTGCCCTGATCGGTATGCAGCACGCGCACAACCGCCTTCGCCACTGCGTTACCTTCCGCATTCGCAATCACCCCGCCCCCGCTGGCCTCCAGTTCCGTCCACAAATCCACGCCCTTCGTCGTCACCACCGGCGTCCCGCACGCCAGCGACTCCACCAACACAAACCCAAAATTCTCCTGACTCGTCGGCAGCACCAGCACATCACACGCTTGGTACAAACTCAGCTTGAGCTGCCCATCCACCATTCCCACGAACCTCGCATGTTCGCCCACGCCCGCCGCTGCGATCCGCGCTTCCAGCATCTGCGCATACGCCGCATCTTGTGCCGGCCCAGCAAGCACCAAATCACAGTCCACACCGCGCCCCCGCAACGCAATCAACGCATCGATCGCGTGCTCGGCCCCTTTCTTCGGATGCAGCCTGCTCAAAAACAGTAAGTTCGCCACACCACGCCGCAGCGAAAACCGCTCGCGCGCCATCTCAGGCCCAGGCAGTCGCAAAAACGGCCCAAGCTCCATGGGCAGCGCAACCACCCGCGTCGGCGCTGAAGTGTGCTTGCTCACCTGCTCAGCTTCTCCGCGCGCCGTGCAATGAATCGCTCTTGCTCCATCCAGCATCCGCCGCCCAAAAAGACCCAGAAACAACCGCTTCTTCCGAGCACTTTGCGCCATGCTCCAATCATCCAACATGCCATGCGCACTCACCACATAAGGCTTGCCGCACCGCCGCGCAAGAGCCGCAATCTGCAAGTTCGACGACGACCACGGCCCATGCACATGCACCACATCACACGCTTCAATCAGCTTGCGCGCCTCACGCATCGCCGAAGGCGTCAAAAGCTGAAACGGCGTATCGCCCTCCGCCCGCCGCACACTGCTCCCTCGCAGTTCCGCAACTCGGTCCCGCAGTTCGACCTCAACGCACGCCGGCAACCCCGCCGCAAACCCGCCCCCATGCCGCCAAGATTCCCGCGGCACATCACTCGCATCCGCCGTCAGCAGCACCACCTCATGTCCATGCTGAGCCTGCAGCGGCCCAAGCTGCATCACGCAGTTCACCACGCCGCCATCGCGCTTTCGCATCCACTTCAAGTAGTGCAGAATCTTCACGCGAGCCAGCATATGCAAAAACCCCGCACGGCCGCGCGGGGTTGAAGTGATCAAGTTGAAATGACCACAGTAGGAAACACAATCTACAAACAACGATGGTCCCGTCCATCACTCACGCCGTGACTGACACCACGTCTCACCCCGTGACTGCGGCAGGCTGCAATCGCTGCATCGCCGGAATGTGCACGGGCTTTGCTTCCATCTGCGTGTTCTGCCCCATCGCAGTCTGATACATCTGCACAAACTTGGGGGTCAGCACCGTTTCATCAAAATTCGCGAACACCCACGGCCGAGCCTTACTCGCCATCATTGCAAGCTTCGCCGGGTTCTCAAGCAGCTTGGTCACTTCCTCCGCAATCGCCGACGCTGTGTGCTGAACGATCACGCCGCCGCCGCTTCTTGCAATGTCCTTCCAAATGTCGGTGCCTTGCGTCGTCACAACGGGTGTGCCGCAGGCCATCGCTTCGGTGAGCACCAAGCCAAAATTCTCTTGGCGGGTGGGTAGCACAAACAAGTCCGCGCACTGATACAGGCTGACCTTCGTCGAACCCTTCACCATGCCCACAAAGTGAACGCAGTCATCGACATGCAGCTTGCTTGCCAGCCGCTTCAGGCCGCTCACATAACGCGCCTCGCCAGTGCCCGCGATCACAACGCACACGTTCTTGCCATCGTCGCGCATCTGAGCTGCTGACTCAATCAGCAACTCCAAGCCTTTCTTCTCGTGCAGGCGAGACAAGAACAGCACAACCGGCGTTCCGTTCGCCTTCGCCTCACGCACGCACGCAAACTCGCTCTGCGCCAAAGCCGTTCCAGGCAGTTCACGGAAATCGCTCAGGTCCATCAGATAGGGCAACGTGTACTCGCGCCCGTTCGCAAACCACTTCTTGCTCTGATCAACCTCGGCCTGCGCCGTGCAATGCACCCGTGCCGCACGCTCGAGCATCACGCGCCCACCCAGTCGCATATACAGCTTCTTTTTCAGTTCACCCTGAGCCATGCTCCAGTCATCAAGCATGCCGTGCGAACTCACAATGTAAGGCACACCCATCGCCCGGCACGCCGCCGCGATCTGCAGATTCGCGATGCTCCACACGCAGTGCAAGTGCACCACATCCGCATTCTTGATGCTCGCTCGCACATCGCGCATCGTTTCCGCGCTCAGCACGTTCTTGCCGACTTTGCTTCGCGCAACATGTAGAACAAGCGGCATCGTCGCCTTCAAAGGCGTTATCGCCGCGTGCCCCATGCGGTTCCCAATCCACGCATGTGGCGAATCGGTCGTGTCTGTCGTCAAAATCGTCGAGGGATGTCCCGCTTCAGCCATCACCCGCGCGGCATCAAGCACAAAGCGCGGCACACCACCGTCGCGCAAGTCAGTCGTATCTACGAAGTGAACGATTTGCATGTCTTTCCGCTCTTCTGGCGCCTGACGTGCTCACACGGCAAGCTGTTCTCGGTGTTCCCCGCCACGGCTCCTAATTCCGTAGCAGCACCAAACATCGCGCACTCCACCATGTACACGATGACGACGGCGCCCCGAAAGCACCGCCGTGACAAACATGCCTCAAAGTTGCCAATCTGCCAGAAAAGCGCGCACTTTGTTGTCAAAAAAACATCAAATCAGCATCGCCGTTCCAATCATAGACCAAACAATTACTCTTCAGGCGGGACGTAATGCTTGCCTAGCAAACGAAGTACTGGAAAAGTACGCCCAAACAAACTCCGTTCTTTTCTCGCGGAACTTCTCGCCGCCTCTTCATACAGGGCTACGTATTTCCCAACAATCAGGGTTTCGTCGTAGTTTTCGAAAACCCAATCTCGCGCCCCACGCCCAAGTTCACGCAATCGCGATTTGTCTGAAAACAATAAGCACAATTGGTCCGCGATCGCAGCGTCAGTCTGGTCCACGATCACACCTGCCTGGCTCGACTCGATGTCTTTCCAAATATCGGTGCCCCGCGTCGTCACCACCGGCGTGTTGCAAGCCATCGACTCAATCAGCACCAGACCAAAGTTCTCCTGACTTGTCGGCAGCACAAACAAGTCTGATGCCTCGTACAAACTCACCTTCACCTGTCCCTTTACCATGCCCACAAAATGAACTCGGTCTGAAATGCCAAGCGTCGTCGCCAACTCCTTCAGCCCATTGATGTACCGCTCATCGCCAGTCCCGGCGAAAACGTACGTGGCGGCAATGCCCCTGTCGAGCGCGCGCTTGGCTGCCTTGATGAGCAGATCGCACCCCTTCTTGTAGTGCAGTCGCGAAAGGAACAGCACAATCGGTTCCCCGCGTTCCTTCGCCTGTGCAATTTGCGGAAACTGCTGCCTCGCAAGGTCTTCGCCCGGCAGCTCTCGATACGGTTCCAAGTCGATGATGTACGTCAACACGCGTCCGTTACCACGCGGAAACCGTTTATGACTCTGGTCGATCTCCCCCGCCGCTGTGCAAAGCACAAAGGCAGCTGCCTCCATCATCGCTCTTCCACCCAGCCGCAAATACGCCAGCTTCTTGAGCTCGCCCTGCTTCATGCTCCAGTCGTCAAGCATGCCGTGCGTCGTCAAAACATACGGAACTCCCAGTATTCTGCACAAATTCGCTATCTGCAGGTTCGCCACGCTCCACACACAGTGAAGATGGACGACATCGCTCCGCCGGATGATTTCAACCACGTCCAGCATCCCCGAATCCGCAATTGCGCTCTTCATCCGCGCATTCGCCGCAAGCTTGTACACCGCCGGAATCATCGGATCTATCGGCCCAGGCTCGCTCGACGGCTTGCTGTTCGCCAGCCAAGCTGCTGGCGTGTCCAAGGTTTCACATGTCATGATGATCGAAGGTCGACCCGCCTTCGACAGTGTCCCCGCAATATCCAGCACCACGCGCGGCACACCACCGCCCCGCAAATCCGTCGAGTCTACAAAGTGCGTGATTCGCGGGGCTGCACTCAATCGATGTGTCCGCAAACGCGATCTCCGGTACATCGACTCAAACTGCTCCACGATCTTCGTTTCGTTGTACTCTTCAAAGACGAACGATCGTCCGTCCCGCGACATCCCATCACGTAGGATCGGATCTTTCAGTATCCGCTCAATCGCATCCGCGAACGCCGCCGGCGAACGCTCCACAATCATCGCCCCCCCGCCCCGTTCCAACGTGGGCCAAATGTCCACGCCCTTGGTCGTAATCACCGGAGTCCCGCTCGCAAGCGACTCCGGAAACACAAACCCAAAGTTCTCCTGACTCGTCGGCAGCGCCATCACCCTCGCCGCTTGATACACACTGATCTTGATCGAAGCCTCAACGTGCCCAATAAAGTGCACCCTATCACCCACGCCGCAGCTTTGCGCAAGTGCCGAAAGCTTGATGCGATACTCATCATCGCACGCCCCGGCAATGACATACGCCGCATCCACCCCGCGCTTGCGCAGCAGCCCCGCCGCTTCAATCAGAACTTCCGGTCCCTTCTTGTAGTGCACGCGCGACAAAAACAAAACCGCAGGCACACCACCGTCCAGCACCGGAAACATGCGTCGCGCCAACTCAGGTCCAGGCGGATCGCGATAAGGCCCCAGGTCCAGCAGATTCGGGATCACCGTGCCCTTGCGCCGGTCAAACCATTTGCAGGCTTGCTCAAGCTCCCCTTCTGCAGTCAGGTGAATTTCAGCCGCTCGATCCAAATACCGCCGCCGCGTCGCCGCGAGAAAAGCTCGCTTCTTGAAATACTTCTGCGCCACGCTCCAGTCATCCAGCATCCCGCGCACGCTCACGAAATAAGGCTTGCCCATTTCGCGAGCCATTTCCGCAAGCTGCACATTGCCAAAATCCCACACCCCGTGCAGGTGCAGCGCTTCATGCTCCGTCAACAACTGCCGAATCTTCTCGCGCGCCGACCCTCGCAGCCAATGCCGCGTCAGCAATGCCCCCGGAACATGAATCACACGAGGCACGCCTTCTTTCCCTTGCAGATACCGCTCGGGCACGCCTCCGTCCGGCACCCTCGCCGTCACAATCGTCACACGATGCCCGCGCCGACACATCGCGTCCGCCAAATCAATGACAGCACGAATCGGCCCGCCTAAGCGAGTGTCGATGGAGGGAAGGTAATGGAGAATGCGAAGGGGCAAATCGGACGTACCAAGAATTACAAAGCCAGAGAATAGTCATCGGTAACCACACGCACTCCCTCCACGATTCATCCCGATACCGCGCCGCTGATACAGTGGCTCACGCGGGCTCCCGCCCGATGAACGTTTCATGTCGCGGAGAATTGCATGGCCGGTGCCCTCTCACAAATTATCGGTAAAACCCTCGCCCCAGTCGCCCTCCCTCTCATGCGATCGCTGTGGCCATCGGACAAGTATCTCTGGCCCGTCGCCCTCATGCAAGGCAGTGCACGCAGCGATGCCGCCCAAGAAGTCTGGTCCGCCACACCAGACGGCATCCAACTCCTGCTGCGTCCAGGCATCTACCCCGACTGCGCCATGCTCTACGGTGTCTTCGAAATCAAAACCGTCCAGCTCATGCGCTCGCTCCTCAAGCAAGGCGACACAGTCATCGACGTCGGCGCCAACGTCGGCTGGTTCAGTCTCCTGACGGCCAAAATCGTCGGCCCATCGGGTAAAGTTCACGCCTTCGAGCCCCTGCCCCAAAATCAGCGCCGCCTCCAAGCCAATATGGACAAGAACGGTCTCAAGAACATCTCACTTCACCCAGTCGGCGCAGGCGAAGCCGACGGCGAGTTCGAGTTCTACTCCTTCGAGAACGACATGCTCGCTTCGCTCCGCCCCGTCATGGAAGGCGGCACGAAAATCAAATGCCAGGTCCGCACGCTCGACCAAGAGCTGCGCGATGTCCAGTCCTGCAAAGTCTTCAAGATCGATATCGAAGGTGCCGAAGCCATGGCCCTGCGAGGCGGCACCGATTTCATCCGCCGCACCAAGCCCCACATCGTCGTCGAGTTCAATGTCGATGCACTCAAAGCCTTCGGGGAGTCGCCCGCATCGATCACCAAGCTCATTCGCAGTATCGATTCGGCGTACGAGCCCTTCACCATCGACGGCTTCTCGCACAAGCCCATCACCCAGTCGCACATCGACACCTGGAACACCCGCATCTACGAAAACGTCTGGTTCAAGCCCAAGGGCAGCTAAGTAAACCGCGCCCGCGATCCCGCAGAAGCGACAAACAATCCTCACACCAACGTCCGCCGCGGCACAAAATGATGCTGCCCGGGCTCTCGCTGCTGCTTCACCCACCGCAAAAAATGTCCCCACGCGCCAGGCTGCAAGACACTCGCAGCCTTGCCGATTGCGGCCAACTTCTGCCCGCGCTTCGCCATCACCGCCGACACAATCAGCTTCTGCATGTTCTGCGAAACACTCAGTGCCGGCACACTCACCCGCTGCGTGCCCTGATCCGTCCGCACATCTACAAATCCCGCGCTGCGCACATCCGCCGGAATCAAATTCCAGAACACCTCGCGCAAATCATGAAACTCCTGAAACAACGACTGCGTCGTCATCTTCGAGCTGATGGTCTCATGCGCCCCCTGATGTTGATTCACCAGCGGCTTCATGATCTCCACCAGATCCCCGTGTGAAAGCACCGTCGCCTTCCACAACGTATCGACGTTGCTCACAATCGTCTTGCTCTCCGGAAACCGCACGCCGCACTCAAAGTACACGCGCCGCGGAATCATCGCTTGAATGGGCGTACCCAAATCAGCATCTTGCATCAGCATCGCCAGGTGCACCGCGTTCTGCTGCAGCGCTCGCACGGGCACACTGCCCACATTCCCCGGTGCCCGCAGCGTGCCGTTCAAATAGCGATCAACCCCGCACACAATCAGCGCCGCATCCGGCGCCTTCTGCGCCACCGCCCAAAACTCTGCAAGACACTCCGGCTTGAACGCATCATCATCAAACAGCGGCTTGATCCACTGCCCGCGCGCCAAGCTACACGCGTGATTCAAATTCCCCGCCTGCCCCGCCTTCCCCGGATTCTGCACAATCCTAATCCGCGAATCTTCCGCCGCAATCTCGCTCGTCTCAGCAAACGCCGTCCCACCCGGACGCTCGTCATCGCTCACGATCACTTCCCAATTCGTCAACGTCTGCGACCGCACGCTCGCAATCGCTCGTCGCAGCAATTCATGCCGCTTATACGTCGGAATCACCACTGAAATGACAGGCGTGTTCTCCATCGCTCGCTCAATCCTTCCATAACCAATTCGCAGCCTCACGCTACCGACTGAACTTCGCCCGATCCTTCACCTTCACCGCCGGGTTCCCTGCATAAATCGACCACGCATCCAAATCCTTCATCGCACACCCCCGCGCCCCCAGCACCGCCCCCTCGCGCACCCGCACGTTGGGGCCCACAAATCCATCCGCCGCTACCCACGCGTAATCCTCAATCACAATGGGCGGCCGCAGCAAAGGCATATCCGGCTTGCGATGGTCATGCGTCCCCGCGCACAAGTGCGCTCCCTGCGACACACTCACATGCGCCCCAATCGTCACCTTCCCCAGGCAATACACAATCGCGCGATCACCAACGCTGCTGTTGTCGCCCACAATCAAATTCCAAGGCTGCTCAATCAGCACCGTGGGCCGCAACCGAACGGGAGAACCAATCTTCGCCCCAAATATTCGCAGCAGCCCATTGCGCACGCCATACCAGTTATGAAACGTCAGCCGAAACAGCTTCTGTCCCACATAATTCCACAGCACGCGACCAATCTTCTCCTTCGTCGTGTACGGACTCACCGCCCGATCCGCCAGCGACATCGCCTCCAGCGCATCATCCTGCGTGTCCGCACCCACACGATCAGAAGGCCGCTCGCTCACGAAGGCCTCCCGCTTGTATTCGAGCTATCGCGCCGCGCCTCATCGCCTCGCAGCGCCAGCATCTCGCGATACTTCGCAATACTCGTGAACTCATACCACGCCAGCAGCCGGCACATCACAAACCCCGGATACCCATCCATAAACCCGCGCTGCACGAAATACGAATACAAAAACCGCAGCGTGGGCCTGAACGGCAACTTCCTCGCGACGCTCTTCATCCAGCGCCGCCGCTCAATGGGCTCGCCAAACATCTTCGCCCGCACCGCACCCTTGTCCTTGGCCTCCATCGCGTGGGCTTCCCACGTCGTGTAGCGGTTGTGCTTCTCAATCCACGCTGCCAAATCCGGGTATGCGTAGTGCAAAAACTCATTCGACAAGTACCCGGCTTTGCCCGTGTACAAAACAATGTGCTCGTGCACTTCGTTGTCGCCGCTGCCCGTGTCACCAAGCGTGCCGATGCGCTCATACCGCCCTAATTTGTGCTTGAGCAGTCGCACATTCCAGCTCGGGTAATACCCGCACCCTCTGATCCACTTCCCAAAGAACATAAACCGCCGATTGACCCAGTACCCATCGCCGCAGCCCGCCTGCGCAAACTTCCCTTCAGGCTTCCACGATCCCTCAACCACACGCTTGATCTCCTGCGCCAACTCCGGCGTCATGTATTCATCCGCGTCCAGAATCATGACCCATTCGTTCTTCCAGGGCACATTCTCTAGCGCCCAGTTCTTCTTCTTAGGCCAGCCCGTGCTGCGGTCATACCGGAACTGATACACATCCGCGCCCATCGCCTGCGACAACGAAATCGTCTGATCCGTCGACGCACTGTCAACCACCACCAGCTCCGTCGCCCACTGACACCGCCGCAAACACTCCACAATGTTCCGCTGCTCGTTCTTCACCGGCACCAAAATCGAAACGTTCACGCTACCCGCCGCCGGAAAATCACCATCGGGCATCTTCGTCGGGTTCAGCTTCGCGCGCATCTCAACCACATCGCTGCGCACCGCATCAGCAATCGGCACACCATCCGTCTTGGGAACAACCGGCATGTCATTCGCCACTCGCGCAACCGCTGCCACAGCTCCTGCCACACCCGGCGCAGCCGTCACCACTGTCGCAGGCGTAGTCGCAGCCAAAGGCGTCCCCAGCGAACTCTGATCCTTCACCGCCGCATACTGCGAAAGCGGCACCGTCGGCGCATCACCCTCCGCAATCGCCAACCCCTGCACCTTCGCCGGAGGCGTGCTGGCCGGGCTCGCTTTGGCAACCGCCACCGCCCCGCTCGCCAATCCGCTCGAACGAATCTCCGCCATCTTCAGCGCAATAAACAAGTCATACGTCGCCAAAAACAAGCAGAACCGAAACCCCGTGAGCCCATCAAGTATGCCCAGCTTGATGACATACATATACAAAAACCGCCACAACGCCGTAAACGGCAGCCGCGGCAGCACATTGCGCTTCAGCCACCTTCGCGTCGCAATCCCCCGCTCCAGTGGCCCCGCATCTTCACCCTTCCGCAAAATCTGCTCGCGTGTGAGTTCGCGCGCTTCCAGCGTGCTGTAGCGATTGTGCTTCGCAATCAAATGCTCCAAGCCACGCCGGTCCTCATGCAGCATCAAGTTGCGCAGCCGGCTCGTCGGCCCATCCACAATCATGTGCTCATGCACTTCGCGCTCTTCGTACCGCGCCTTGCCTTTCTTGAAAAGCCGTAAGTTGTAACTGGGAAAATACCCGCAATGCTTGATGGGCTTACCTAGAAAGTACGTCAACCGATTGACATAAAACCCCGCCATCTGCTGCGAAGCCGCATCGCCCCGCGCAATCATCAGCATCTCATCGCGAAGCTGAGGCGTCACCGCTTCATCTGCATCCAAAATGAAAACCCACTCCGTCGCAATCGGCAGATTCGTCAGCGCCCAGTTCTTCTGCCTTGCATAGCCAAGCCAAGGCTGCACCACCACCTTCGCCCCATGCTTCTCCGCAATCTCGCGCGAATGGTCCGTGCTCTCGCTATCCACCACAAAGACCGCATCCGCCCACCCCTTCACGCTCTCCAGCGCAAAAGGCAAGTTCGCCTCTTCATTAAACGTCGGCACCACCACTGTGATGTTGCTGTGCCGCCGACCGCTGTCACCAGCAGCCGCAGAAGTGGGGGACCCAGAGTTGTTCGCGCTCGTCGTCATGCGTTCCTTCACACAAGCCACTTCAATCTTCCAACCACACACTCAACTCTCAATGCGCCCCCGCGTGCCCTGCCCCCGCATGCTCGGCCTTCCCCCGCGCCGGCGCCGCCGGCAACCCGCGCGTAATCACATCACAGAAATCCCCACACAGCGTCTTCTTGCTCAGCTTCGTGCTAATCACTTCCGCCGCCCGCTTGCCCATCTCCGCAAACTGCTCAGGCGACGTATTCAGCATCTCTTGCAGCACGCGCACGCACCCATCCACATCCCCGTGCGACACATGCCACCCAATCTTGTACTTTTCAATAATGTCGCTCACATGGCTCGGGTTCGGCCCCAAAAGCAGCACAGGCCGCGACACCGCCATCGCCCCATACACCTTGCACGGGTGCACGATCCCCACCACATCATCACCAATCGACACCACGTGCACGTCCGCCGCGCTCAATGAATACTTGATCTCCTTGAACGGCTGATAAGGCAAACTCACAATATTCTTCGCCCCCACCGCGATGCGATCATCCACTTCTTTCTTGCCGCCCCCGCCGCCAATGCAGTACAGCACCAGCCGCTTTTCATCCTTCATGCGCTCCGCCGCATCCAGCAGCGTCTTCAGCGGGTTCGCCGGACTGTGATTGCCCGAATACATCACCACAAACTTCTCGCGGTTGTCGCCACCCAACCCATGCTTCTGCCGAAACGGATTATCCCCGTGCGCAATCCGCTGCGTCTCTTCTTCATGAGGCCAGGGCGGACTCGCCACCGTCTTCTCGCGCACCGGCACACCCTTCACCGCGATGCGATCCAGCATGAACCGGTCCATCACCACAATGTCACTGGCCTGCCGCAAAATCACGCGATTGAAAAAATCAAACACCCGAGCCTGCAAGCTTGTCGCCGAAATCTTCTTCATCGCAATCATCTGGTCCGGGTTCAAATCCATCAGCCAGTACTTCACCGGCACACCCCGCAGCTTGCTCAATATCGCCCCAACCACACCACAAAACGGCGGGCTCGTGCTCACCATAATCCCCGCCAGATCTTCCACCAGCAAGCTGCGAAAAAACGCCTGCATCACAAACAAGCTCTGCCCCAAAAGCCTCGCCGCGATGCTGCTCTTGCCAAAGCTGCTAAAGGGCAGCCGCACCACCTCAACCCCATCCAGCATCTCGCGCTTCGCGTACTGCTTGCTCGGGTCGTCATACCCGTTCGCCGCCGCGTACACCTTCACGTCATACCCGCGCTTCACCAGTTCCGCCGCCGCGTCCGCAATGTGCTGCCCCACACTCGCCGGGTCCGGCACATACACCTGCGACAAAATAAGTATGGTCGGTCTTGGCACGCATCAGCTCTCATCAAAAAGGAACAACCCTGGAAAGGCCCGCAGGGTATTCAGACACCCCACCGCACGAACCGGCCCCAAAACTATCGGGCACCCAAACCAACCATGCCACCCGCCGCCGCTACTCGCCAGACGCGCACCCACTTCATGTCCAGCTAACACGCATAACCCGCACAACCCGCACGCACAAAATCTTTTCGACTTGCTCACTTGACCCACCCCCCGCGCGCCAATAGCCTTCTCCGCAATGTTGTTCTCCCAAGCCCATCTCGCATGCACGCAATGCCACGCCGCTCCCGGCGGGCCCGCGTTCTGCATGTGAGACCTTGGCAGTCTCGCTCGCAAGTCAACGCCGGCCCCTCTCGGGTCGGCGTTGTTGTTTCAGTCGCTCCCTGCGACGCAAACAACGCCCCCGCGAGAAGCCGGTCCAAACCACGGTGCACCGCACCAAAAGGACCCGCCCATGACCACCTTCGCTTCCAACCCAAAGACCTCCTTCTCCCGTGTCCCGCGCTCACTCAGCGCAGAATCCACCACCCTGCGCCTCGCCATCCCCAACGGCCCGCGCCAAGCCGCCGTCATCGAACTCCTCTCCCAAGCCGGCCTGCGCCCCGCCGAAGGCCTCACCCCCCAGCGTCCCCTCCTGCCGCTGCCCAACAGCGATTGCAAGGCCCTTTCGCCGCAAAACATCATCGGCATGCTCGCCACCGGCTCGCGCGACCTGGGCTTCGCAGGCAGCGACTGGGTCGAAGAACAAGGCGTTGACCTCGTCGAACTCGTCGACACAGGCCTCGACCCCGTCAGCATCGTCGCCGCTGCACCAACCGACTTGCTCGACGCCGGGCGCCTGCCCCAGCGCGAACTCATCGTCGCCAGCGAATACGAAAAACTCGCCCGCGCCTGGATCGCCTCACGCGACCAACGCGCCCGCTTCGTTCGCACCTACGGCGACACCCAAGCCTTCACCCCCGAAGACGCCGACGTCATCATCGACGCCGTCGCCTGGCGCAGCCCCCAACCCGGCCCAGGCCTCACCATCATCGAAGACATCATGCGCACTTCAACCAAGCTCTTCGCCAGTCGCCAAGCCATGAGCGACCCCGACAAGCGCCGCCGCATCGAAGACTTCGCCATGCTCGTCCGCAGCGTCCTCGCCGCCCGCGAACGCGTCATGATCGACCTCAACGTCAGCGCAACCAACTTCAGCGCCGTCATCGAATCCCTCCCCTGCATGCGCGAACCCACCGTCGCCCCCCTCAACGGCGGCATGGGCTTCGCCGTCCGCGTCGCCGTCCCCCGCGTCAACCTCGCCCAACTCATCCCCATCATCAAAGCAAGAGGCGGCACCGACATCGTCGTCACCCAACCCAGCCAAATCGTGATCTAACCCCACACCGACACCGGACCTGAGGCCCTGCGAAGGTCCGGATCGATCACCCAAAACACACCATCCACGCACACCCGACACCCACCCCGGCGGCCCCCCGCTTCGCGCTTCTTGGAGGAGAGGCCGCGCGAAGCCCAGCCGCCGGGGTGTCGGGGGGATGGGAAAGTTTGCTAGAACCGCACGCGACCCGGATGCGAAAGTTGTGACGAAAGGAGGGGGTTCTATGCCTTTCTCATCGTTCGTTGCAACGTCTGTTTTTGCATTCACCCTCGCGTCGCAATCTCTCGCGCAAAGCTGCGATTTCGCTTGGCAACCTGGCCTCCCCGCACCAGGCCTACAAGGAATCGCGTCGACCGCAATCGCGTGGGACCCAGACGCCAACGGCCCGGCACCAACCGAATTCATCGTCGGCGGTGATCTCACCGACGCCGTCGACGTCCCGGTCCAAAACGTCGCGCGTTACAACCCCACGACCAAGATTTGGCAATCAATGGGCGCGCTCGGCAAGGTCGAGCGACTGCTCATCAACAACAATAACTTGCTCTTTGCCGTCCAAACCGCGTGGCCCGATCCCACCAACGGCGCAATCAAACGCTGGGATGGCTCAGCATGGCAAACCTTCGCCCCATACCGCGCCAAAGCAGTCTTCGGTCTAAACGGACGCCTCTTTGGCCTATCCGGCAACACCGTCCAAGAGTGGAATGGCTCCGCTTGGATCACTATCGGCACTCCCGTAGGCTCCATCCGTTCATTGGCCGTTGACAACTTTGGTCGCCTGTTAGTCGCCGGATCGCTCACTTCCGTAAACGGCGTCGCGATCAACGGCTTCGCTCTCTTCGACGGCACAACCTGGTCCGCGTTGCCCAACGGTCGCTTCAGCAGTACCACACACATTTCATGCTCACCCAACGGCACGCTTTATGCGACTGGCTCCGTGCAGATCGCAAGCTCCAACACCCAGCCGCGATTCGCACGTCTCGACGGCAACACTTGGACCGTCCTCGGCCCCTGGCCCGTTCCCGAAGACCCTCAGCTTCGTTACTCTCCCACCGGCGAAATCTTCGGCGTTGGCTATTACCAACTCAATCGCTGGACCGGTTCAGCGTGGGTCGTCGATCCAGGCGAAGACATCGCCTTCGCACCAAACGGCGACTCGATGGTCATCAGAGCGACCAATCTTGTTGGTCCAAACCCGTACGTCGAGGTCGCCTTCCGTCGCGGCGGTGCTTATCTCTCTCCAACAAACTACGACATTTCACCTCGCGTGCTTCAGTTCGCAAAACTACCCAACGGCAACCTCCTCGCCGCCGGCGACTTCCTCAAAATCGGTAACGCCGCCGCCCGCAATCTCGCCGAGTGGGACGGCACATCTTGGCGCGAGTTCGCCGGCGGAACCGACGGCCCCGTTACCCGCGTGTTCTTTTCCCCCAGCGGCAATCTCACAATCCAAGGCACATTCACGCGAGCCGGAGGCGTTCTCGTCAACGGCGTCGGCATCTGGGACGGCTCAGCATGGTCCACTATCGTTCAAAGTGCGACCGGTCTGTTTCGCGTCGAGTATGACTCCACTGGAGCAATTCACGCAGCCGCCACCATCAATCCCAACGGCTCCGACGGTGGCCTCTACCGATACGAAAACGGCGTGTGGACGCAAGTAGGCGTTTATGCCGACTGGCTGACTCGACTGTCCGACGGTTCACTCGTCGGAGCTCGCCCCGGTCTCAACAACACCACTCCCTCACGCTGGACTGGTTCACAGTGGGTAACCCTCGGCGCGTCAATCAGTTCTCCACCCATCGCTGGCTTCGCTCAACTCGCCGATGGTCGCATCGTCACACTCGGCCAACCACCTCGCATCTTGATCAGTCAAACTTGGCAGCCTTTCGCACCCGGCGTTGCGACAGTCTTGCTCAGCGTCCTGCCAGACGGTCCAAATGGCAACGTCATGGTCGGTTCCTTCTACATCGACGGCCGACGCTTCAGCGTCGCTCGATACAACGGCTCGACATGGACCCCACTGGTCGAATACGCCGACATCACCCAAGCCGGCTTCGGTCGCTCCGGCGAACTTTTCGTCGCAGGCAACTTCACTGAGATTGACGGCCAACCCTCCTGGCGATTCGCCTCCTTCCTCCGCGATCCCGCCTGCCGCTGCGACTCCATCGACTTCAACAACAACGCCGTTTTCCCAGAAGACCAAGACGTCATCGACTTCTTCAACGTCCTCGCCGGCGGGCCTTGCAGCTCGGGCAACACCTGCAGCGACATCGATTTCAATAACAACACCGTTTTCCCCGAAGATCGCGACGTCATCGACTTTTTCACCGTCCTCGCCGGCGGCAATTGCCCCTGACATCTTCGCCCCGCCAGCCGATCTACCATCCCGCCCACTGGAGCGGTGGCTGAGCGGTTGAAAGCACCCGACTTGAAATCGGACAGGCCGAAAGGCCTCGGGGGTTCGAATCCCTCCCGCTCCGTTGTCTTGAGCCTTTCTCGGCAACTCCATTTCAAGGATGAACCGCCGCATGTCCCTCGCGCATCGCTGCACCTCCCTCATCCTTCTGCTCGCCGCACTCCTCCTCCCCGCCTGCCGCGGCACCCAGCGCCCCACGCGCGACACCGCCCAACTCCTCGAAATCCGCGAGAAAACCCGCGAAACCTACCACGCCGTCACCCGCGAACGTTTCCTCGCCGTACTCCAACGCACCCACGCTCAGCTCGAAGCCTACAAAGCCGGCAACCTCCCCGCACCGCCCACCATCGACGTCCTCGCCATCTCTGGCGGCGGCGACTGGGGCGCATTCGGTGCCGGCTTCCTCAAAGGCTGGCGCTCTATCGACCCCGCTAACCCGCTCGCCCTCCCCGAGTTTGATGCTGTCACAGGCGTCAGCACCGGCGCACTCATCGCCCCCTTCGCCTTCCTAGGCGACCAAGCCGCCCTCGACAAAATCGAATTCCTCTACCGCCACCCCCAGCGCGACTGGATGCGCGACCGCGGCCTCTTCTTCTTCCTGCCCCACAACATCTCCTTCGCCACCATCCCAGGCCTCGAACGCGACCTGAAACAAAGCGTCGATCTCGCCTTCGCCCAGCGCATCGTCGACGAAGGAAATTCAGGCCGCATCCTCACCGTCAACACCACCAATCTCGACGACGCCAGCCCCCGCGTCTTCAGCCTCGTCATCGAAGCCCGCCGCGCTGTCAAAGACCGCGACATGTCGCGCCTCCACAACATCATCCTCGCCTCCGCAGGCATCCCAGGCGCATTCCCCTACCGCGACATCGACGGCACCATGTACGTCGATGGCGGAGTCACCGCCAACATCATCTACGGCGGCCGCCTCCGCAGCGACGAGTCCATCCCGGCCCTCTGGCAGCAGCTCTATCCAAACGACCCCATCCCACCCATTCGTTACTGGGTCCTCTTCAACAACAAACTGCGCACGCTCCCCAAAATCGTCCCCGCCCGCTGGCCCACCATCGTCACCCGCTCCATCGAAACCTCGATCCGCTCCAGCACCCTCACATCCATCCGCCATCTCTACGCCATGGCCGAAGTCTTCCGCCTCAAATACAACGCCAACGTCGAAGTCCGCGTCGCCGCCATCCCCGACGACTGGTCCCCACCCGCCGAAGGCGACTTCAACACCAAAACCATGAACGCCCTCGTCGACCTCGGCGAACAACTCGGCAGCAAACCCGAAACCTGGCTGACCGACATCGACGACTACTAGTCGACTATGAGTCCCATTCCCGCAGCACCTCTTCGCACCCCTACGCCCCCTCCAGCATCCAACTCACAAAGGACCACCCATGCCCCGCATCGATCTCCCCGCCGCCACCCGCAACAAAATCGCCCCGCTCCTCACCGCCCGCCTCGCCGACGCGATCGACATGCAAGCTCGCGCCAAGCACGCCCACTGGAACATCACAGGCTCCAACTTCATCGCCCTGCACGAACTCTTCGATAAAGTCGCCGACCACGCCGAAAATGCCGCCGACGAAATCGCCGAACGCACCCGCGCCCTAGGCCACGACGCCCAAGGCCTCCTCCCCCACGCCGCCAAAACCACCTCGCTCCCCACCTACAAAGCCAAAACCGGCGAAGACCACCTCCCCGCCCTCGCCGACTCCCTCGCCGCCTTCGGCAAACTCCTCCGCGCCGCCAGCGACACCGCCGACGAACTCGACGACGCCAACACCGCCGACCTCTTCACCGCACTGTCACGCGAAAACGACAAACTGCTGTGGTTCCTCGAGAGCCACGAGTCGTAACGCGTTCGTGCGTCGTACACGAGCGACTGCTTTGTATCGACCGACAACTCACCCACTCACCCCTTCACCTGCTCACCCTCTAGTTCATCCTCACCCCGCATACCCCACATACGTCTTCTTGAACCCCACAAACTCCATCCCCAACTCCTCCCGCGTCTTCCTCATATCCGCCACGCTGTCTTCCGCTCCCATCTTCGCCATCCCCGCATCAAACGGCAGGAACTGCCCTAGCCCAATCAGCCCCGCCGCTTGCGCCTGAATCGCCGCAATCCACGACGGAATTCCAAACGGCTGCAATGGCAACGAGCCAGGCGTGTTCTCTTTCATAAACGTCAACATCGCCGGCCACGTCATCACGTCCGCCCCGCACAAGTTGTACGTCTCGCCCACCGTCTGTTCGTTCTTGAGCGCACGCACAAACGCCGCGCACACATCTTCGACCGCCACCGGCGCAATCCGCGGATCGCGCGGATTCACATCCCCCAGCGGAATGCGCTGCTCGAGCGCACCACCCTGAAAATACGGCAAAAAGAAGTAAGGCTGCGCCTCACCCTTCAGCCAGTCCTGCGCCTGCTGCACAAACTCGCCGTCTTTGCCATGAATCAAGCTGGGCCGAAAAATCGTCCAATCCAGCCCGCTTCGCCGCACAATCTGCTCGCCTTCAAACTTGCTGTGCTGATATTCCGCCACACCCACATCGCGTGCCCCCACCGCACTCATCTGCAAGTACCGCTTCACGCCCACCTTCTCGCATGCCGTCACCAGCACGCGCGTCGCATCCACATGCATCCGCTGAAACGTCTGCCCCTTGCGCTTCACTTCGCGAATAATCCCCACCAGGTTCACGCACGCCTGCGTCCCCTGCAAAAGCTCTTCCACGCTGCGAATATCCGTCACATCCCCAACCACCAGTTGCAGCTTCCCCGCCGCCCCAGGCAGCACCTGCCGGGCCTTCTCCCGGTCGCGCACCAGCCCGCGCACGTTGTACCCCGCCGCCAGCAGCGCGCGAACCATGTTCCGCCCAACAAACCCGCTCGCACCAGTGACCGCAACCGTGACTGCACCCGTAGTAATCATCGTCATAGGTCCGACTTTATGCGTCACGCCACCCGTCGCATAGTCGCACCGCCCCCTCACCCGCTCACCCGCTCACCCCTTCACACAATCTCATAACTCCCGCCCTTGACCCGCCCCCATCCCCTCCCCTAGCCTTCCCTTGCATCCAGAGCGTCAGGAATCTCTCCTGACCGGCAACCGAGCTGACTCCCGCGTCCCAACGCAGGAGCAATACCAGTCGCGGTGCCGAGCGTTGTCCGGGAAGGACAGGCGATGCGGCGAAGTCTGCGTGTGGTCTCCACACCGAAACTTCGCAAAATGCCTCGGAATCCGCGTGAGATTCCACTCCTTCCCAAACGCACCTCGTGGTATGCTGTGGAGTTTCCCCATGGCCGCTCGTCGCGTTTCATCCCCCGTCCTCGCCGCTCAGTCCCCCGCGTCCCAGGCCGCTGCCCATCGCGCCGAGCCCAGGCGCACCGAACCCAGTCGAACTCTTCAACCCGGCATCGCCACCCTCGCCATCCGCGGCGGCCGCTCCGCCTGCCCCGCCACCGGCGCACTCATCTCCCCCATCGTCCAAAGCACCACCTATCTGCACGAAGCTGTCGGCACCCACAAAGGCCACACCTACAGCCGCGCCAGCAACCCCACCGTCACCGCTCTCGAAGACGCCCTCGCCTCGCTTGAGTCCAATCCCAAATCCAATCCAGACTCGCAGGCCCACACCACCGCCTTCGCCACAGGCATGGCCGCCATCAGCGCCCTCTTCCTGAGCGTGCTCAAAGCCGGCGACCACGCCATCTTGGGCAGCGTCCTCTACGGCGGCACCGTTCGCCTCGTCGAGCAAATCCTCCGCCCGCTCAACATCAACGTGACCTTCGTTGACACCCGCGAAGCGCGCAACGTCGAACGCGCCATCACCCGCCGCACCAAACTCGTCTTCATCGAAACCCCCGCCAACCCCACGCTCATCCTGACCGACGTCGCCGCCATCGCGCGCATCACCCGCGCCAAGAAAATCCTCCTCGCCGTCGACAACACCTTCCTCACGCCCGTCATCCTCCGCCCGCTCGATCTCGGCGCCGACATCAGCGTCTACTCCACCACCAAATACATCGAAGGCCACAACGTCACCGTGGGCGGCGCACTCACCACCGCCGACGCAGTACTCAGCGATCGTTTCCGCCTCATCCGCAAAACCGTCGGCAGCATCCAAGCCCCCTTCGAAGCCTGGCTCACGCTCAAAGGTCTCAAAACCCTGCCGCTTCGCCTGCGCCAACACTGCGAAAATGCCCAGCAAATCGCCGAATTTCTCGAAGCTCACCCCGCCGTCTCTCACGTCTGGTACCCAGGCCTCAAGAGCTTCGCCCAGCACGACCTCGCCCTGCGCCAGCACGCACCGTCGAGCAAAACGAGCAAGCCCCTCCACGGCGGCATCATCGCCTTCGAAGTTCGCGGCGGCCTCCAAGCCGGCACCAAACTCATGAACGCCGTGCGTCTGTGCAGCCTCGCCGAAAATCTCGGCGCAACCGAAACGCTCATCACTCACCCCGTGACGATGACCCACGGCGCAGTGCCCAAAGCCCAGCGCGATGCCACCGGCATCACCGATGGCCTCATTCGCCTCAGCGCAGGCCTCGAAGACGCCGCCGACATCATCGCCGATCTCGCACAAGCCCTCGAAATTTCGCAAGCCCCCGCTCGCACCGTGACAGCACGCACGACGATGCGCACCACGCGCGCCCTCACGACGACGACGCGCCGCGCGCGCACACACACTCCTCCCATTCCCGCCGTCGCCTGATTCGCCCCCACATTCCGTGCCGGCGAGTCTCACCACCAAATCACCGTGAGTTCCGTCGCCGTGCTGTCCCGCGCACTCGGCATTCCCCATCACTCCGCGCGCTGTGCGCTTCACAAATCGAGAATCCCATGTCCTGCATCGTCCTCAAATTCGGCTCGTCGATCCTCCCCGATCAATCCCACCTGCCCCACGCCATCCACGAAATCTATCGCCACGTGCGCGAAGGCCGCAAGGTCGTCGCCGTCGTCAGCGCATTCGCAGGCGAAACTGATCGCCTGCTCGCCAAAGCCAAAAGTTTCGGCGATTCCCCCGATCAGCACGCCATCGCCGCCCTCGCCGCCACAGGCGAAGCTCACGCCGCCGCGCTGCTCACCCTCGCCCTCGACCGCGCAGGCGTCCCCGCCAACTGCGTCGATCCCGGCGCCATTGCACTGCGCACCCACGGCGCACCCCTCGACAGCGATCCCATCTCCATCCACACCAGCGCAATCGAGCGACTGCTCGCCGATAAATCCGTGCTCGTCGTTCCCGGTTTCATCGGCCGCGATCATCTCAATCGCGCCGCGCTGCTGGGCCGAGGCGGCAGCGACTTCAGCGCACTCTACATCGCCGCCGCGCTCAAGTGTCCATGCGTGCTGCTCAAAGATGTTGACGCGATCTACAACGCCGACCCCGCCGTCAATCACAACGCCAGTCGCTTCACCAAGGCAAACTACGACGATGTTCTCGGCTTGCCCGAAGGCATCGTGCAGCACAAAGCCGTGCGCTTCGCCAAGCAGCACAACGTCCCGCTGCACATCGGCGCAATCGGCAAGCCCATCGGCACCATCATCGCCAATCATGCAGCGCAGCTCGGCCAACGCGCCAACGAAAATCAATCGCGCCCGCTGCGCCTCGCGCTGCTGGGTCTTGGCACAGTTGGCAAAGGCGTCTACGAGCACGCACTCGCCCTGCCGCACTTGTTCAGTGTGAACGCCATCGCCGTGCGCGATGCAAAAAAGCACGACATTCCGCCGCACTTGCTGGCCGCAGATGCCATCAGTGCAGCAAAAAACGACGTCGACATCGTCGTCGAAACCCTCGGCGGCTTGCACCCGGCGCGCGAAGCGATTCTCGCCGCCCTCGAACGCGGCACACATGTCGTCACCGCCAACAAGGCCGTCGTCTCGCGATTCGGCGATGAATTCGCCGCTGTCTGCAATCGCACCGGCGCAAAGCTGCTCTGCGGCGCAGCCGTTGGCGGCGCAGTGCCCATGCTTGAAGTACTCGCCGGGCGCGACATCACGAAAATCGAAGCAGTCATCAACGGCACAACCAACTTCATTCTCGATCGCTTGCGCGAAGGCGTGCCGTTCGCGCAGGCCGTCGCCAAAGCGCAGGCCGCGGGCTTTGCCGAGGCTGATCCGAGCGCAGACCTTGACGGCATCGATGCCGCACACAAGTTGATTCTGCTCGCGCAGCGTGTGCTGCGTGTGCCGCTGTCGCTGGATGACATTGATCGCACCGGCATTCGCAAGCTCGATGTCGCCGATGCGCAGCAAGCCGCGAGCGAAGGCAAGGCCATCCGCCTGGTCGCGTCGCTCGCGCGAGATGGCTCGAAAGTGCGTGCAGCAATCGCCCCGCGCGTGCTGGATGAATCCCATCCGCTCGCGCAAGCCAAAGACGAACACAACTGTTTGATTGCCCAGCTCGCAACGGGCGAAGAGATCACGATCAAAGGCCGCGGCGCGGGGCGGTGGCCCACGGCGCAGGCGGTATTGGGAGATTTGTTCCAACTCGCACACACACAACACGCGGCACGAGCGGTGCACGTGAGCAACTGAAAGGAAACAGCCATGATTTCGCACAATCAAACCATCGCCATCGTCGGCGCAACCGGCGCGGTCGGGCGTGAAGCACTTTCGATTCTCGAATCGCGCGGACATCCCGCGCACAAAATCATCGCCCTCGCATCGTCGCGTTCGGCGGGCACGTTTCTGCCATATGGCGACGCGCGACTGGTCGTGCGTGAACTCACGCATGATGCGTTTGCGGGCGTGCAGGTTGCGTTGTTCTGCGCAACCAGCGATATCGCGAAGCTCTACGCCAACGATGCGCTGGCTGCTGGCGCGCTGGTTGTTGACAACTCCAGCGCGTTTAGGGCTGATCCGCGCGTGCCGCTGGTGGTGCCGGAGATCAATGCGGATGCGATTGGTTCGCATCGGCTGATTGCCAATCCGAATTGCTCGACGATCATCATGCTGCTGGCTTTGCAGCCGCTGCATGAGCGGTTTGGCGTGTCGCGCATTGTCGTATCGACGTATCAAGCGGTGAGCGGGGCTGGCGCGAGCGCGATGGATGAGCTGCGCGAGCAGGCTGGCAGCGTGCTCAAAGGTGGCACGGCGAAGCCCAAAGTGTTTCGCGAGCAGACAGCGTTCAATGTGTTTAGCCACAACGCGAGTGTGAACCTGGAAACCGGGCTCAATGGCGAAGAAGCGAAAATGATCAGTGAAAGCCGCAAGATTTGGGGGTTGCCGCACCTGAGCATCAGTCCCACGTGCGTGCGCGTGCCGGTTTTTCGGGCGCATACGCAGGCGATTGTCGTTGAACTCGGCGCGCCGGCGTCGCTGGCGGCGGTGCGCAATGCGTATCAACAAGCGGCGGGTGTGCGCGTGATTGATGATCGCGCGGTCAATGACTTTCCAACGCCGCTGAAGGCGACGGGGCGCGATGAGATTCTTGTCGGGCGGCTGCGCGAAGATCCGGGTGAGCCTGCTGGCGCGGCGCGGCGGTTTTGCTTGTTGGTTGCGGGCGACCAGCTCCGCAAGGGCGCGGCGCTCAATGCGATACAGATTGCGGATGTGGTTGCGGCGGCGAAGCGGGAGGTTGCGTGAAGACGAATTGACACACTGAGAAACGGAATGCGGCATTCGGCATTCGTGATTCGGTATTCGTGTTGGGGTTGCGGGGAGTGGTGGTGGGTTCGGCACCGACCTCGCAGAGCCGAGGTCGGTGGCACGGGGGTCGACGTTGAGGCACATCTGGATTTCGGCGCGGGCGGCCCAGGATTCGATTTCGTGGGCGCAGAAGCGAAGCTCGCGGGCGAGGGCATAGAGGTCGCGGCCGAGTTCGAAGTAGCGCAGGACGCGCGGGATGTCGTCGGGCTGGATGCAGGCGAGATAGGCGTCGGTCAGTTGTGCTGGGCGTGTCATGTTTGGTCCCCTTTGATTTGACGGCGCGGAAAAAAGTCGCGCCGCCATAAAGGGGCCGAAGGACACGTTTGCGCGCACAGTTTTGCAGGCAGCGGTCCAATTTGGCTCGTAAGTGCTTGTGCGGCCTTGTGCCGAAAAAGTTGGAAAATCCCCGCGCGGATGGCTGGTGCGTGTCAAAGCGCGCGCACAAACATGTATATATAGATCGTGTGCGCGCGAAGTAGGTAACTGGTTCGGCGTGCGTTGGGTTGGATGTTTTTTGGTGGGGGGCCAGCTATCCTCGGGGCTCACGAAAGGATTTTTATGCGAATGGTTTCTGCAATCGTTCTCGCCGCTGGGCTCGCCACTTGCGCGTTTGCTCAGGAAGGCACCACCCAGCCCGCTCAACCTGCGACGCAGGAAGTGAAGCCTGCCGTTGATGCGGCGGCGGAGAAGGTCAAACAAGACGCGGAAGCGGCGGCGAAGGCTGCGGCTTTTGCACAACAGGAAGCAGCAGCAGCTATGGCGAAGAAGGCCATTCCCGTGCCGAACAATCCGCCGGTCGCGACGTCGACGGTGGAAGGCATTTTGATTGAAGAACTGAAGTTGGGCGAAGGCTATGAAGTAAAGCCGGGCGGCGCGGTGGTTGCGCTGTATCACGGCACGCTGAAGGCTGACCCGACGAAGGTGTTTGACAGCGCGTTTGATCGCGGCGAGCCGATTGCGTTCCCGCTCACGGGCGTGATTGAAGGTTGGCAGAAGGGCGTGCCCGGCATGAAGCTGGGCGGCGTTCGTCGGCTGACGATTCCGGCGGCGATGGCGTACGGCGCGAACAGCCCCAGCCCTGATATTCCTGCCAACAGCGATCTGGTTTTTGTGATTCAACTGGTGGACGCGGTGCAGTCGAGCGACACGGTTGAAGGCACAGGCGATGCGGTGAGCGGGCAGTGCGTGCCGGTCACGAACTTTGTCATCAAGGATGCCGAAGGCAAAGTGATTGGTCAGAGCCCCGCAGGCCAGCCTTATGTGTGGTTCCCGGGCGAATTTGATGGTCTGTCGGCGGGCCTTGAAGGCATGAAGGTTGGCGGCAAGCGCACGGTGAAGGTGCCCAAGGACTTCAACAAGCCGGTACCGGGCTTGGAACTGAATCGTCCGACGGATGTGGCTTTGACCGTGGAGATTGAGCTGGTGGCGAACCGGAACTTGCCGCAGCAGCCGCGGGGTCGGCGGTGAGAAGAAGTGACTGAGTGACGAAGTGACGAAGTGAACGCTGAGGCTTGGCCTCGGCGCTTCTCATTTCTGGCTTGGTTTTTTTTGGGGGGGGG
>BJHL01000001.1:827115-978133 GCA_014192545.1 Phycisphaerae bacterium
GGGGGGGGGGGGGGGGGGGGGGGGGGGGGGGGGGGGGGGGGGGGGGGGGGAGGTGGGGGGGGGTGGGGTGTGGTGGTTGTGGGTTGTGTTTTTTTGGGGTGTGGGGGGGGGGGGGGGGGGGGGGGGGATTCGAGGGCTTGCGCCCTCGTGTTCTTGTTAGTTGCGGGGGGCCAAGGTGAAGGCGGTGGGGTCGCGGAAGTCGATGAAGCGGGCGGAGCCGTCGACGGCGAGCATGTTGCCGGCGTCGGGCTGGGTGTGCCAGGTTGCTTCGTCGGCAGCTTGCGGGTCGCGGGGAACTCGGGTGGCGTAGAACCAGGCGGGGTCGCCGGTCAGCAGGACTTTGCTGTGCGTCGTGGTGATTTCGTAGAGGGCGAGGGGGCGATTGAGTTCGGTCGCGCGGGAGAGGGATGCGTCGAGCAGCAGGTCGTTAGCGCGGTAGCTATTGCCGAAGGTGTTGAAGCAGGAACCTTGGCTGAGGA
Organism: Phycisphaerae bacterium; assembly: GCA_014192545.1. GTDB lineage: Bacteria > Planctomycetota > Phycisphaerae > Phycisphaerales > UBA1924 > BJHL01. The sequence goes on from BJHL01000001.1 coordinate 827,595, forward strand.
TGCTGGGGGCGGGTGTGCCGGCGATGGTGGTGCCGCGTGCGGTGATGCCGATGTCGCTGGGGCATTGGAAGAGGCGCGTGACTTGTGAGAGGTCGTTGATCGCGGCTTGATCCATGTATTGATTGATGGGGCGCGATTGGGCGAGGATGGGTGTGCGGCTGGGGCCCACGAATTCGACGCCGCCGTATTTCCAAGTGGGGAGTTCGGCGGTGCGGGGGAGGCGGTCGTTGTTGTCTTGGATGTAGAGCGCCCAGCCGATGCCGATTTGGCGAAGGTTGCTGGCGCAGAGGGAGCGATTGGCGACCGAGCGTGCGCGGCTGAGGGTGGGCAAGAGAATGGCGAGGAGCAGCGCGATGATCGCGATGCAGATGAGGAGTTCGAGAAGGGTGAGGCCGCGGCGTCGGTGCAAGAACGAATCTCCGAGGGGGAGATGTTACCACGAAAGACTGCCGGATGGGAAAAAAAGTGTAAGATTGAGTTTTGTTTGGTTGGTGTACGAATGTGTGAGTGTGGGCGCGCATGGGCCGAATGCATGAGAAGCTGGGCGCTGGAGGCTTGGTGGAACGTACTTGGCAAATGCGGACAGAGCAGAGATTGAACAACTTTGCTGCGATGACGAGAGGAAGTGCGTGACTGAGGTGCTTTCGAGATAAACTGGGGGCGTGACGCCTACTTGTCAATTACTGCTGCCGGAAATTGAGGAGCTGATTGCGACCGGCTCTTACGGCGACTTGCGTGATGCGCTGCATCATGTGCATCCGGCGGATGTGGCTGATTTGGTGAATGAGCTTGGGCCTAAGAAGGGGGCGGTCGCGTTTCGGTTTTTGGCGCGAGATGATGCGGCGAGTGCGTTTCCGTATTTGTCGGCCCAGACGCAGGAGGCGATTATCGCGGAGCTTGGGACGGAAGCTTCGGCGAAGATGATTGAAGAGATGAGCGCGGACGACCGGGCGAGGCTGGTGGATGAGCTGCCTGAGTCGGTGGCGCAGCGGATTGTGGCGAGTTTGACTCCGCAGTCGCGCAGCGAAGTGCAGGCGATTTTGGGGTATCCGGAAAAGAGCGTTGGGCGCATCATGACGCCTGACTATGTGCGGGTGAATCCGGAGTGGACGGTTGCAAGGGCGCTGGACCATGTGCGGCGGTATGGGCGCGATGCCGAGACGATCAATGTGATTTATGTGGTGGATGAGGCGGGGCGATTGGTGGATGATCTGCGGCTGCGGCAGGTGATTTTGTCGAGTCCGGATGCGCGGATTGAAGACTTGATGAATCGCAGTTTTGTGACGCTGCGGGCGGATCAGCCTCGTGAAGATGCGGTGCGGCTCATGGCGCGGTATGACCGGACAGCGCTGCCTGTGGTGGATTCGCGCGGCGCGCTGATTGGGATTGTGACGCACGATGACGTGGCGGATGTGGCGCAGATTGAAGCCACGGAAGACATGCAGAAGATGGGCGGCGTGGCGGCGCTGGAAGCACCGTTTGATAAGGCATCGCCGTTTGATTTGGTGAAGAAGCGGGCACCGTGGCTGGCGTTGCTGTTCATGAGCGAATTGCTGACGAGCAATGCGCTGGTGTATTTTGATACGCAGATTGAAAAAGCGGCGATTTTGGCGGTGTTTTTGCCGGCGATTATTTCGAGCGGGGGCAACAGCGGCAGTCAGGCGAGCACGCTGGTGATTCGCGCGCTGGCACTTGGCGAAGTGGGGCTGCGCGACTGGTGGCGGGTGCTGCGGCGCGAGTTGCTGGTGGCGGGGATGCTGGGACTGATCATCGGGTTGATCGGACTTTTCCGCGTGAACTTGTGGGGGTGGCTTGGCTGGTGGGAGCGGACGGAGATTGATCCCGACACGGGTGAGAGAATCGTGAACATGACGGTGCAACAGCACTTTACTGTTCTGAGTGTGACGATTTCGGTGTCGCTGTTTGGTGTGGTGCTGTGGGGCAGCATCATGGGGGCGATGCTGCCGTTCATTCTGAAGAAGTGCAAGCTGGACCCGGCCGGCAGCAGCACGCCGTTTGTGGCGACGCTGGTGGACGTGACGGGGATCATCATTTACTTCTCGGTGGCGATGGTGATTTTGAAGGGGACGTTGTTGTAACGGCAGTAAGTGCTTTGCCTTCTCGTGCCTTTACTCCTTCTGATCTTCCTCATCTTCGCCTGCCCAGTCGCTGGGGTCCCAGCCGGTGAGTTCCTGGTCGGGGCCTTCCCAGGGGTTGCCGCCGTGGCGGCGTTTTTCGAAGGCGTTGGCGAGGTCTTGCTCGTTTTCGATGCCGGTTTCGTAGGCGTTGCGTTGGCGGTCATCGAGGAGGGCGACGACTTCTTTGATGAGGTCTTTGCGGACTTTTGCTTCTTTTTTCTGGCGTTCCATCATCTCGGGGGTTTGCTGGCGTTCCCAGTAGGGGGTTTCGTCTTTCTTGCCGGCGATCATGTCCTCGTCTTGTTTCTTGAGGTCTTCGATTGCGAACTGCATGAGTTTGCGGTCGGCTTCTTTGACGGCGGCGGTCACTTGCTCGCGCTGTTTGTCGCTGAGGCTGCGGAGTTTGAGGATTGCTTTGACTTGCGGCAGGCGTTTGCTGGGTTGCCACTGCCAGGTGTATTCGGCGCGGAGGCGTTGACGCATGAAGCGCTCGGCGGCTTCGCCTTGCAGGGTTTCGCCCACTTGGCGGGCGTAACGCACGTGGGCTTGGCGCATTTTTTCCATGCGATCTTTGATGGTGTCGGCGTCGCTCTTGGAGAGTTTTTTCTCTTCCATGCCCCAGTAGCCCCACTCGGTGCCCAGCACGGGCTTGGCGGCGGCGCGGTAGTCTTTGATGAGCAGGTCCATGCTGTTGGCGTATTGCTCGAGGACGGTGTCGAGGCTGGTCATGTCGGCCTTGGTGAGTTTGCTGGCGCGAAGGACGCCGATCAGATCGGGGATGCCTTGCTCTTGGCCTGGGTAATAGTACATGGCGGATTCGTTGTCGCCTTGTTGTTGCAGCATGTAGTACATCGATTGCTGGACTTGCTGGGTGCCGCGCAGGAGCAGTCGCCGGCGTGAACGCTCGAACTTGGGCCAGCCGTCGTTGGCTTGGTCGGGCTCGAGGAGCGTCTTGAGATCGTTCATGACTGACTTTTCGAGGTCGATCACTTCGGTGCGGCGTTCTTCGCCCAGCTTCTTCCACGTTTCCATCATCTTGGCTTGGTCGCCATCTTCGTCGGGCCAGTCTTCCATCGAGCGGTGGGCGCGCAGCGTGATGGTGCGGGCGCGGGCCATGGCGGAACGCATGAGTTCGAGAGCGGCGGCTTGCTGCTCTTTGGTGAGTTTGGCGGCGTCGGTCAGATTTTCGAGGTCTTCGATGGTGAAGAGCGTGCTGCCCAGCGAGACTTCGTTGGCGATGGTTTCTTGAGCGCGGGCGGGTGCGGCGACGAGCACCGACGTGATGGCGGCGAGCGCGAACAGACGACGAAACTGCATGAGAGGCCCCTTTCTTGCGTGCGAATTGTGACGCGATGGGTACAGACTACCAGACTATTAGCCTACCAGACATAGGGCAAAGCTGCAAGTCAAGATTGCGGGTGCCCGGCGAGAAAGACACCGCAGGCGGAATCTGCGCCTAGAGAAAATGGGTGCGAGTTGGTTTTCGTTTGTGCGTTTGGTCGTTTGGCTGTATACTGGTTGCATGGCGAGCATTTGCTTTTACTTCGAGGTTCACCAGCCGCACCGTTTGCGTCGGTACAGCGTGTTTGATCAAGACCCGTTTTACTTCGATGATGCGAAGAACGGCGAGATCTGCAAGAAGGTCGCGGACAAGTGCTATCGCCCGGCGACGCGGCAGATTCTGGAAATGGTCAAGCGGCACAAGGGCAACTTTCGTGTGAGCTATGCCATTACGGGTACGGTGCTGGACCAGCTTGAGCGATGGGCGCCGGATGTGATTGCGACGTTTCAAGAACTGAGCAAGACCGGCTGCTGCGAGTTTGTGGGCGAGACGTATTACCACTCGCTGAGTGCGTTGTACTCGCGCACGGAGTTTGATGAGCAGGTGCAGATGCACACCAACAAGATTCAGGAACTCTTCGGGCAGACGCCGAGGGTTTTCCGGAATACGGAACTCATTTATAACAACGACTTGGCGTGGCACGTGAGCAACATGCTGGACAAGGACGGCAATCGCCGGTGGAAGGGCATGTTGTGCGAGGGCGTGGATCGGCATCTTGGTTTCCGCAAGCCGACGTATTTGTACACGCCGCCTGGCAAGCCGATTGGTCGCGACAACAAGCCGTTTGGCGTGCTGCTAAAGAACTATCGGCTGAGTGATGACATCGCGTTTCGGTTCAGCAATCGCGGCTGGGCGGAATGGCCCCTGAGCGCGGAGAAGTTTGCACAGTGGGTGAATCAGATTAATGGCGATGGGTATTTGTGCAACTTGTTCATGGACTATGAAACGTTTGGCGAGCACCAGTGGGTGGATACAGGGATTTTCGAGTTCCTCAATGCGCTGCCCGAGAAGGTGTTTGATGTGGCGAAGAAAGCCGACGGCACGACGGAAAACCACTTTGTGACGCCCAGCATGGCGCTGGATCAGTTCACGCCCGTTGGTGAGTATGACGTGCATGACTACATCAGTTGGGCGGACACGGAGCGAGATTTGTCGGCGTGGCGCGACAACGCGATGCAGCACAACGCGCTGAACGAAACCTTCGGGCTGGAGAAGGCCGTGAAGGATGCGTATCAGAAGGCGATGATCGCGGGCGACCAAAAGCAGCGGCACGACGCGTGGCACCTGCTCAACGATTGGCGCAAGCTGACGACGAGCGACCACTTTTACTACATGTGCACGAAGTATTTCGCGGACGGCGACGTGCACAAGTACTTCAGCCCGTATGACAGCCCGTATGACGCGTATATCAACTTTATGAATGTGTTGGATAATTTGAGGACGCGGTTGGATGCGGGGGTGGTGGTGTCGTAGAGGTAGGCCGCGCGTCCGGGGCGACAGGCGTTCACCTAGAGGCTCAGAGTTCTGGGAGACTCGCCGACTGTTGCGTTGTGCCCGGCGGGACGCCGGGCCTACACCGTCTTACTCAAAATCACACTGCGATAGTTCGTGTACGGCCACTGCCAGTGCTCCACGAATCGGTATCCGCGACGCATGTAGAAGTTCATGAGGTCGGTGTCGGGTTCGGCCATGCTGAGGCCTAGTTCTTTGGCTTTATCTTCGCGGGCGCGGCGTTCGACGGTGCCCAGGAGCATTTGGCCTATGCCGCAGCCTTGGTAGGTTGGGTCGACGGCAAACTGGCTGAACCAGGCGACGTCGGGGCGGTGGAACCAGGCGGGGCCTTCGGCTTCTTCGATTTCGTGGTAGAGGATGATGCCGACGATTTTTTGTTGGGCGATGGGGAGGACGCCGCGTGCGTGGGGGGGGTCTTGGGGGTCGGGCACGGGGATGTGTTCGACGGCGACCCAAGCTTCGCCACTGAAGAGGCGCTGCTCGGTTTGGGCGTCGGTTTGCCGGCCAGCGAGGGGGGCGAGGCCCATTTGCACTTGCTTGGCGTATGCGCGGTGGAGGAGTTTGGTGATTTCGGAGATGGAGTCGGTGGGGCTGAGGCGGCGCACGGTGATGTTGGGCGACTCGCGATGGGCGGAATCGGCGTTTTGGGCCGGTTTGGGTTGCGGCTGCTTGGGGTTTTCAGGCATCGCGTGCGACATGCGTGAGAGTGTAGACTGTGCTGCTGGCAATTCGTTGCTCCGACTGATGACTGGTGTTGCTGTCTGGGCTGATGTCACGGGCTGGTGCGGCGGTGAGCTGGCGTGATTTCTCTTTCGCATAAGTATACACACGGTTTCATATCTATGCATACACCGCATCCGCCGAGTCAGCCGAGCAATGAACTTTCTCGCACGTGCAGCGTGCAGCTTCGCGTGCGGTACAGCGAGTGTGACCCCATGGGCGTGGCGCATCATGCCAACTACGCGCCGTGGATGGAAGTGGGGCGCACCGAACTGCTGCGGCAAAGCGGCGTGAGTTACGCGAAGCTGGAAACCGAGGGCGTGTTCTTGGTCATCGCGAAGATGGAGATCAATTACAAGCGGCCGATTCGGTACGACGATGTGGTGGAAGTGCGCACGACCTGGAAGGGCGGCGGACGCGTGAAGATTGTGCACGAGTATGAGTTGTGGGTGGTTGAGCACGGCGGCCACGCGATGGGGAATATCGCGGCGGCTGGCGGTGCGGATGTGCCGGTACTGTGCGCGACGGCGGGGACGATGCTGGCGTGCGTGGATGGGAAGGGGGTGTTGAGGGGGTTGCCGGGGTGGTTGGTGAGTGGGTGAGACGGTGAGACGGTGAGAGGGTGAGTCGGTGAGAGGGTGAGAGGGTGATGATAAATGTTGGACGCAGCAATAATCGAGGTCGATGACTTCCCGTCGTATCCAACTAGTGTGGCCGAACGTGCCGCTGCGACTGATTGAGCGCGACGGGGTGGTCACTTTGGGAACCGATTTGCGAGCCGCAAGGTGGAGGCATGTTTTTGGTTCGATCTTCGCGATCACGATTGTTGCGATTCTCGTGGTGTTGCTCGCTGGGCCGGCGCGCAAGCTGCCCGTCACTGCAATTTATGTTGTCGTAGGTCTGAGCGTCGGCGTGGCGTGTGCCGGCGTCATTGCGATGCTCGTTCGTCAAACGGTCGCAGATCACGAGCAGTTTGCCGTCTTCTCGACCCAGACGCGTGAACTGCGTCTTTTGGGTCAGCCGACGCTGACACTCGATGCGCGTACGCCGACGTTTGAAAACATCATCAACAAGACACGTCGATCAAATCAGACAGCTTTTCGTCATGTGAGTGCAACGTGCGTGACGAACGCGGGTGAGCGAGTTCGGGTGGAGTTTATAGCAAGCCCGTTTTCCGATGCACGTCGTCTCGCGGCTGAGTTCTTTGCACGTTGTGGGAAATAGTGGTTACTCCGGTCGCATCAGCGGGAACAGGACCACGTCGCGGATGGTGCGTTGGTTGGTGAGGAGCATGGTGAGGCGGTCGATGCCTAGGCCCATGCCGCCGGCGGGGGGCATGCCGACTCGCAGGGCGCGCAGGAAGTCGTGGTCCATCGTGCGGTAGGTGTTTTCTTCGGCGTTCTTTTCGGCGTCGATGCCGGTGAGCTGTTCGCGGAATTTGGCTTCCTGGATATCGGGGTCGTTGAGCTCGGTGTAGTGGGGGGCGATTTCCATGCCGGCGATGAAGAGGTCGGCGCGGTCGGCGAGCATGGGGTTGTCGCGCTTGGGGCGCGTGAGGGGGCTGATGGCGGCGGGGTAATCGGTGATGAATGTCGGCGTGCTGTGGTCGAGCTGGGCTTCGCCGCCTTTTTCTTTGTCTTCGAAGAGTTCGTTGACGGCGAGGATGGGGTCCATGTTGGCGATAGCGGCAGCGTGCTTGGGCATGCGCTGGGCGAGGGTGGCTTTGACCTTGGCGGTGTCGAGCATGGAGAAGCCCCAGGCTTTTTCGAAGAGGTCGGAGTAGCTGCGACGGGCGAAGGGCTTGCTGTAGTTGATGGAGAGGTCGCCGAAGGGGAGGATGGCGTCGCCCCCTTGACTGCTCAAGGCAGAGCCGGCGTTGCAGCAGAGAACTGTCGCGCACGCGCGGATGAGGCTTTCGGTCATTTCCATCACGGTTTCGACATCGCCGAATGCGTGGTAGGCCTCGAGCATGGTGAACTCGGGGTTGTGCTGCTTGTCGAGGCCTTCGTTGCGGAAGTTGCGGTTGACTTCGAAGACTTTGGGGAAGCCGCCCACGAGCAGGCGCTTGAGATAAAGCTCGGGGGCGACGCGCATGAAGAGGTTGATGTCGAGGGCGTTCATCTTGGTGACAAACGGCCGGGCTGCGGCACCGCCTGCGAGCGACTGGAGCATGGGCGTTTCGACTTCCATGTAGCCGCGTGAGTGCATGAAGGTGCGCACGGTGCTGACGATGGTGCTGCGCTGCTCGAAGACTTTGGCGGTGTCGGGGTTGACCCACAGGTCGAGATAGCGCTGGCGGTAGCGGAGTTCGACATCGCTCAGCCCAGCGTGTTTTTCGGGTGGCGGCACCATGCACTTGGCGGCGGGCTGGATGCTGCTGGCCCACACAGTCACTTCGCCGGTTTTGGTGCGCATCAGGCGACCTTCGGCGACGATGACATCGCCCATGTCGGTGAGTTTGGCGAAGCTGAAGGCGGTGGCGTCGCAATCGCGCTGTGAGATGGCGACTTGGATATCGCCTGCGTGGTCGCGCACGTTGAGCCAGATGAGTTTGCCGTTGTCGCGCAGCAGCACGATGCGGCCTGCGACTTTGACGGTTGGGCGCGTGTCGATGTAGCCGGGCGTTTTGCCATTGGCTTGGTGGTCTTTGTCCGCGGCTTCGTCGTACGTGGCGCGGGCGGCGGTGCTGGTGAGGATGTTTTCGCTGCGCGAGCCGTAGGGCTCGAGGCCCAAGGCGCGAACGCCCTCGCGGTTTTTGCCGCGCTGGGCGATGAGGTCAGCGGCGGGCAGGGCTGGCTGAGCCGGGGGCTGGTTGGCTGGCTGGTTGGCGGGGGTGTTGGGAGTATTTGGTGTGTTGGTCATAGGACAACGCAGAATAGGGGAGGAAAACGGGGGTGCGCGTGCAGGTGCTGTGCAGCGGCAACGGCGCGACTAAACTGCTAGCAATTCGGGCGAGTAGCTCAGCGGCTAGAGCATCCGCCTTACACGCGGAGGGTCCAGGGTTCGAATCCCTGCTTGCCCATTTCAGAAGGCACTAGGGATTAGGGATTGGGCACTAGGGTGAAGGCACTTGGTGCGAGCGGGATTTGTCTTTACCCTGATGCCTAGTGCCCAGTCCCCAGTGCCTGCTTGTATGTCTTTCCTCGATCTTTTCTACATTCCCCTTGCACTAGTCACGGCGCCGATGTGGGCGATGAAGAGGCGTGGTGGGTGGGGTGGGCGATTTGGCAAGGGTGATGTGCTTGGCAAGAAGACCAAGCCGCGGGTGATGGTGCATGCGGTGTCGGTGGGTGAGGTTTCGGCGCTGCGGGCGTTGGTGCCTGTGTTGTTGCGCGAGGCTGAGGTGGTGATTACGACGACCACTGATACGGGCATGGCGCGGGCGAAGGAGTTGTTTGGGGCGACGTGCCGGGTTGAGCGGTATCCGTTGGATTTTTCGTGGAGCGTGAAGCGATTTCTGGATCGGGTTGCGCCTGATGTTGTGGTGCTAGTCGAGCTTGAAGTGTGGCCGCAGTTTGTGGATGCGTGTCATGCGCGCGGCGTGCCGATTTGCATTATCAATGGTCGGTTGAGTGCGAGGAGCTTCAAGGGATACAGCCGGATTGCGGGCTTTTTCGGCACGCGATTGCAGAAGCTGGCGTTTGCGGCGGTGCAAGATGGCGAGTATGCGAAGCGATTTGAAGCACTTGGATTGGCGAGTGACAAGTGTTTGATTTCGGGCACGATGAAGTGGGATGGTGCGGGGCTGGTGGATGAGGTGTCTGGCGCGAGTGAGCTTGCGCAGCAGATGGGGATTGATCGCAGCAAGCCGCTGGTGGTGGCGGGGAGCACGGCGGAAGATGAAGAGGCGATGTTGGTGCGGGCCTTGCCGAAGGGTGTGCAGCTTTTGTGTGCGCCGCGGAAGCCGGAGCATTTTGAGGAGGCGGCGCGGGCGATGGGGGGGTGTGTGAGGAGGAGTGCGATGCAGGTGGCTGATCCGGACCTTCGCCGGGCCTCAGGTCCGGCGTCGGGGTTGTTTCTATTAGATACGATTGGGGAGTTGCGGAAGGCGTATGCGTTGGCGGATGTGGTGGTGGTGGGGCGGAGTTTTGGGACGTTGTATGGGAGCGATCCGATCGAGCCGGTTGCGTTGGGGAAGGCGACGATTATTGGACCATCGACGAGTGATTTTGCGCAGAATGTGCGCGATTTGGTGGCTGGCGGCGGATTGATTCAAACTTCGCGCGAGCAGCTTTCGGGATTGTTGGTGGAGTTGCTGGCGGATGCGACTCGGCGGAAGCGGTTGGGCGAAGCGGGGCGCGCGGTGATTCGCGAGCGGCAAGGCGCGTCGGAGCGGCATGCTGAGATGATTTTGACGCTGGCGAATCGATAGGTTTTTGTATGGATATCAGAGAAACGTGTGAGAAAAACCTTGGCGTCCTGACGAATCCCGACTTGTGCGTATAGTGGGAATTGGAGAAGATAGGAACAGGATGAAGCGGGACCCGTAAGGCAGTTTGAGCCACGACGGGCAAAAAGCGGAAGCGGCGTGTGCGCGTGGAAACACGGAAAGCACACAGACCCGACGCCCCGTTCCAGCCAACTGTGTTTGTTTTGAAGCAGTAACCCTGTTCTATGAACGGGGCGAGATTGGAGTCTTCGTATGTCGCCGAGCCGTACACGCCGACTGTTCGAGAAGGCCACCAGTGTTGTTTCTCGTCTGGTGACAACCAGCGGCAACTCTGTGGAAACATTGGAACCCCGTCAGCTGCTGTCGGGCGATGTGCTGCCGGCGATTGCGGAATGGAGCCAGTGGGGCGGCGCGCCCGTGGCGGCGGTGCGAGGTTCGTATATCGTCACGTTTGACGATCAGATGAGCAACGACAACGCGGTGCTTGCAGCACGCGATGTGGCAAGCGCTTTGGGTATTCGCGCGTGGGATGTGAAGTCAATTGCGCGCGGCCAATACGCGATGTTCAGCACTGATTCGCGACTGACGCTTGAGCAGGCGCAGGCGGTATCGGAGATTGTTCCGGGCGTGCGCTGGGTTGAGCCCAACCAAGTCTTCAAGTCACAGCGAGTGCCGAATGATCCGTTGTACGGCAATCAGTATTGGCTGAACAACAACGGCCAGACGCTGGTGGGCGTTCCTCAGGGAACGGATCCGGGTACGGCGGGTGCGGACGTGCGGGCCGAGAGCGTGTGGGATATCACGATTGGTTCGCGCAACGTGATTGTCGGGATCATCGATACGGGCGTGGACATTGATCACCCCGATCTTCGCAACAACATTTGGACCAACCCCGGCGAAATTGCGGGCGATGGCATTGACAATGACAACAACGGTTACACCGACGACGTCAACGGATTTGACTTTGGCGAGTTTGACAACAATCCGCGTGACACAGAAGGGCACGGCACGGCGGTGGCAGGCATGGTCGGCGCCGTTGGCAACAACGGCATCGGTGTGTCGGGCATCAACTGGCTTGTGTCGCTGCTGCCATTGAAGATCGCGGATGCAAGCGGCGCGCTTCGTACTGACGCCATCATTCAGGCCCATGACTACGCAACGCTGATGCGTCAGCGCGGTTTCGCGGTTGATGTGACGAGCAACAGCTACGGCAGCTTTGCGCCGGACTTCTACACTGACGACAACCCCAACGGGATCGTGGGCGAGCAGGCAGCAATTGACCGATACATTGCCGCTGGTGGCATCTTCGTGGCAAGCGCGGGCAACGGCCGCGCGGGTGGCGACAACATCGGTGATAACAACGATGTGATTCCCCAGTATCCTGCGTCGTATCCCAATCCTGGTATCTTGACGATCGCGGCAACCGACAACGACGACGCGCTGGCCACGTTCAGCAACTTCGGCGTTCAGACGGTGGACTTGGCGGCTCCGGGCGTGAACACATATACCACGCAGGTGGGCGGCGGGTATCAGTACATCGACGGCACAAGCTTCTCAGGCCCGCTGGTTGCCGGCATTGCGGCGCTCATCAAGAGCGTGAAGCCGACGGCAAGTGCAGTTGAAGTTCGCGAGATTCTGTTCAACACGTCTGATCCGCTGCCGACACTGCAAGGCAAGATCGCAAGCGGCGGCCGAGTAAACGCGCTGAGGGCGGTGCAAGCGGCTTTGTCTGATGGACCGGTGGTGCAGGCGGTAAATCCTGGTCCGGTGACGACGCAGCTTGACCCGAACACGGGATTGCCGATCACTTCGTTTACCGTGAGTTTCAGCGAAACGGTGGACAACAATCCGGCGTTCTTCAACAGCAGCGCGGTGCAACTGCGAGCTGATGGCACGGACAACACGTTCGGCACGATTGACGACGTGACGATTCCGGTGACGTCGGTTGTGCGTAGCATGACGAATCCGCGTCAGGCCACGATCAACCTGAATCTCGGCTCGTTTGGCGGACGTCTGCCCCTTGACACTCTGCAACTGACGCTTCTTGCGACGGGCTTCCGTGACAGCACGGGCAACCGTTTGAATGGCAATACATCAAGCGGCACGAACGATGTGCGCACGATTCGTGTCGTGAACACGGGTGGCGACAACGAGGGCAACGACACTACCGCTCTGGCGACGACTGTCAACTTCAACGCGAGCGGAGAGGCGACGTTTGCGGGCGTGTTTGTGGGCAACGGGTCGCAGGGCGCGTTGGATGTTGACTTGTACCGGTTCGACTTGCCGCGAGGCGGACAGATCACGGCGGAAGTTGTCGCGAAGCGGCTGCCGGGCGGAAGCACGCTTGACAGCGTGCTGCGATTGTTTGATGCGTCAGGAACGCAGATTGCAGTCAACGATCAGTTCTTCGGACAAGATTCGTTCATCGACTTCTATGTTCGCACGGCGGGCACGTATTACATCGGCGTGTCGGGTTTTGGCAACAGCACCTACACGGCAACGAATCTGTCAGGCCGGACGGGCCCGCAAAGCCAAGGCGCGTACACGCTCAAGGTCGGAACGCAACTTGCTCGCAACGACATTGTCGATTACACCGGCGCGGGCAACGCGGTGGCGGGTCAGCCGGCATTTCCGATCAACATTCCGCGCGGGGGCGAGCCCAATCCGCCGGCGAGCACGGCGACGCAAGGCACCAGCAGCGTGGGCATTTCGATCTTGGACACGCGTGAAGTGCTTGACGTGAACGTCAGCATCAACATTCAGCACACGAATGTGAGCGATCTAGAGATCAGTCTGATTGGTCCGGACAACACGACGGTGTTGCTGTTTAATCGTCGGGGCGGCAACAACGCCGACCTTGGCACGCGCAACGGCAGCGGTGCGGTCCTGACGTACACGACGTTTGACGACGAATCGGTGGGATCACCGATTGCTTCAGCGGCGGCGCCGTTTAGCGGCTCGTTCGCGCCAGAAGTCGGCAACGGCCTCAGTGCGTTTGACGGCAAGCGGCTGTCAGGCACGTGGACGCTGCTTGTTCGCGATCAGCGGGCGACGGCCAACGGCCGGATCATTGATTGGCGGATGAACATTGAGTACCGCAACGACACGTTCGGCACGAATGAAAGCAACGACACGATCAACACGGCCACGAACCTGACGCAGGTGAACGGGACTGGCAGCGAAACGCGCGATGCGTTTATCGGTGACGGCGCTTTCGGCGGGCTGGATCGCGACGCCTTCGGATTCAACGCCGATGCGGGCGCGACGATCAATATCACCGCACAGCCCACGCAAGCCGTTTCGCAAGGTGGCAACCCCATCGCTGGCACGGCTGTGCTCAATACCGCACTGCGTCTGTTTGACAGCCAGGGAATTGAAATTGCCCTGAGCAACCTCGACAACACGCTCAACAGCAGCATTTTGAATTACGTGGTGCCGAATGCAGGGAGGTACTTCATCGTCGTGAGCGAAAGCAGCAACGTTGCGTATAGCGTGTTGCAGCCTTCGACCGGCACCGCGGCAAGCACGACTGGAAACTATCGCCTGACGGTGAACGTTGCGGCTGGTGTGAGCGACGGCAGAACAACGCTTGATGGAGACTTGGTTGATGTCAGCGTGACTTCGACAGGGACCTTGGGTGGCGAGTCGGCTTCGCCCCGTTTGCGGTACTCGAACGTCGAGTTCCTGGGCACCTCGGGTGTGAATTCGTTCCTCGGCGCAACGGCGGGCGGCATCGGGTTCGTGAATTCGGATGATCAGAGCCAGTTGCCCTTCTCGGTGACGAGCGAGAGCGACATGGTCAACAACCGTGCGAAGACCAACGGCAGCTATCGCGGCTTGAAGGTTGAGCGAACGCTGAGCTACGCCAAGAGCGATGGATTTATCGCCATCGACGTGTTCCTGACGAATACGACCGCGACGACGCTGACGGGCGTTTCGTGGATGGAAGGTTTCAATCCTGATCCGGCTCTGAGCCTGAACGAAGGCACCGGCTCGACGGCGAATGATCGCAGCGCGGACGGCCGGGTTGTGCAGGCTCGCTATACCAATAACGTTTTCCAAGCTGGCTTGTTTGGCGCGATGGCGATCTCCCCCAGCAGTGCCGGTGCTGGTCGTGCGTTGATTTTGCCGGCGAACTTCACAGTGCGTGACTCGGGTCAACTCCTGACGCTGGCTGCAGCCGATCCGGATGGCGCCAGCAGCGACAGCCAGCTTGCTGTGTCGTTTGACGTTGGTGACCTGACGGCGGGCACTTCGCGTGTTCTGCGGTATTTTGTATTCTTCGCCACCAGCCAGGGTCAGCTTGATGGTTTGGTTGCTCAAGTGAACAACAACACGGGTTCGGGATTCTTGACGGGCAGTACGGGCATTGTTTCGAAAGAGACCTTGTCGACGGGCCAGCAAGTTTCGAACTATCCGTACCGGCTGTACTACCCCGAAGGCTTCAATGGTGCGAACATCTTCAGCTTCATTCCGCTGACGAACCCCAACAACCAGCCGGTGCGCGTGGTTGTGATTCAGCGGTTTGAAGGTGTCGTCAACGCCGCGAATCGTGATCGTGTGGCTTCGTTTGAATATCGCGACACGGACAACAACGGCTCGCTTGAACGCGTGCTCGATGTTGAAATCGGTGCGCTCGCTCGCCGAGGTGTGGACATCAATCGTCCTGAGACGTTTGCGGCTGGTGTCTATCCGGATGCGGACTCATCACCGATTCCGTCAGATCAACGCAACCGTGCGTACTCGCTTGAAATCCGCTCGACGCTGCCGGTTGCGGCCACGTTCAGCTACTACGACTTGGCACAGATCGCCAGCGGCCCGGTGGCCGTGGGCGAGAGCTTCACGCCTATCACTTCGCGTGAGTGGAGCTTTGCGAACGTGCAGAAGAGCGACCCGGGCGTGCAGAGTGGCGCAGCGGTCATCAACAGCTACATCTTGCTGCAGAATCCCAGCAACACGCTGGTTCGCGCAGAAGTTCGGCTCTTCTACTACGATCCTACCAACCCCAACAATCCCAACAACAACCGCGTGTATCGCGTCATTCGCGATGTGCCGGCGTTTGGCCGATCGGGCGTGTATATGAGCGAGTTCCAACTTGCTGACGACCTGACCGATACGCCTGAGATTTTCGCGAGCATTCCTAACGGCGTGTACGGCGTGACGGTTGTGGCTGACGGCCCGCTGGTCGCAGCGCAGTCGACGTACGACCCCAGCAAGCGTCAGGCAACGGGCACGATTGGTGCAGACAACCTGGGCACGACGGCGGGTATCCTGCCTGAAGG
Source organism: Phycisphaerae bacterium (assembly GCA_014192545.1). GTDB lineage: Bacteria > Planctomycetota > Phycisphaerae > Phycisphaerales > UBA1924 > BJHL01. The sequence goes on from BJHL01000001.1 coordinate 842,979, forward strand.
CCAGTTTGGTCAACGCAACACCACGGAAAGCGTGGGCATTCTGAACTCCACGAGCACGGCGACAACGGTTGCCTTGACGTTCTCGTTCCAGAATGGCTCGTCTGTTCGTCAAGAAGTGCAGGTGCCTGCCAACAGCCACCGCACGTTCAATGTCAGCAGTATTCCCAACTTCCCGACGGCTCAGCCCTACGGCATTCGCTACTCCAGTGCGACGCCTGTCTCGGTCAATCTCAACTCACCGGTTTCGGCGAGTGGATCGAACTTCAGCGATGCATTCAGCGTGACTGACTCGAGCAAGGCCTACACGTACTGGGGCTTTGGTGAAGGCTTCCGCCCGGGTGACAACGTTGACTTCAATGGCAGCCTGCCTGGCGTGCAGCGGCACCCTGGTTTGACGGAAACGCTGCGTCTCTACAACCCGCAAGCGACGCCGGTTGTGGTTGAGATCACATTCAACTTCGATGCGGTCGGTGGTGCGGGCAGCGAAACCTACCGCCGCACGCTGCCGGCTCGGTTGGTGACGGAGTTGAACATCGACCAGTTCATCCAGGGCAACCGCCGGGCGACGAACCAGTCGTTTGGTATCTTCATCAAGGCACCGCAGCCGATTGTGGCATCGATGAATCACATCGACCTGCTGTTCCCGGGTGGATTTGCAACGCTGGGCACGCCGCTGGGGATTGTGTCGCAGTTGACGTAAAGAAGAAGTACCGAAGTACGGGAGTACCGGAGTACCGAAGTGGAGACAAACTGGGAGCCTTTTCGAGGTCGTGCGCGGGCACGGCCTCTTTTTTTCGCATCTACTCGTGTTTTCGACACTCCCGTACTCCCGGCACTCCGGCACTCCGGCACTTCGATACTCCGGTACTTCGGTACTCCGGTACTCCGGTACTCCTCACTTCCCCTTTGCTTTCGCATCCACCGCGCACCTATAATCGAAACTGCTTGGCCAGGAATCTGGTGAATGCAGATCATTTCATACACGGGGACGTAGCTCAGTTGGTAGAGCATCGGACTTTTAATCCGTGGGTCCTGGGTTCGAGTCCCAGCGTCCCCATTCCGTGTTGATGAGGTGTCGAGGGAGCGACTGTGCCCAAGGTTCTGCACGCGAGTTGGTCGTCGGGTCGGTTGCACTTGTGGGCGGAGGATGCTCGGCAATACGCCGGGGCACCTGCGGCCATATCGGGCAAATCGGCGGGCTCGCACCCATTCGCGAGCGGCGATATTGGCTGGCTGGGCAAGTTGCCGGCACTGCGAGATGGGCAGCCTTCGCAAGTGCAGCTTCGCATTCCGTTTATGGGAGACTCTCCCGCGCCCAGCACGACGCTGGAGCGGCTGGCGGGCAGCGGCGGCGCGGGCGATGATGACGTTGATTACGAAGATCCTTCGCAGGGTGATGCGGGCGAAGCTGGCGAACCTGTTGAAGACGTCATCGCGGCGACACAAGTCGATGATGTGTCAGTAGCCGGTGAGGCGGCTCAGGCCGATACGGCTCTTGCGACGATTTCGCTGCGTGCGTGCATGATTGCCACGACGGCATTTGGAGCCGAGCAAGCGGGGGATGCGCTGCTCGCGATTGCGGATGCTCTCGAGAAACAGTCGCGCGGCGAAGATGTTGATAAGTCGCATGAGCGGATTGCGATTGGCAGCGACTTGGAATATTGGATGCTCACGGCGAGGTTCGCGCAGCACGTGATTGCGCAGCAGCGGTTTGTGCCCATGCTGGTGCAGACGCTGACGGGCGAACTCAAGGGCGGCTGGCGGCCTTGGCTGAGCGATGAAGCGATGGCCGGCAAGGCGACGCTGCTGATTAGCGCGATGCCAGCTGCTGCACGGTCGGTGGTTGATGCGCTTGAACATGATGCTTGGAGCATCACGGAAGATTTTCTCGCAGCGATTGTTGATGCGGCGTGTCGAGCTGCACTTGTGCGCGAGGATTACGGCGCGACGATTGAAGGCAAAGACCCATTCACCGATGCACACGTGGCGTGGCTGAGTGGACTGGTGACGCTGGGCGATGCGATTCCTGGCTCGATCATGATTCGCCAGGACCTTGCCAAGCGCGTGCGCGTGTGGATTGGCGGGTTGGAAGATCGCGGAGCAAGCAGCGCATGGCGGCTGGTGCTGCGATTGAGTGAGCCTGACACCAAGACGATGGCGCCGGATCAAGCTCCGGACCCGGGGCAGGAATCGTGGCTGTTGTCGTTTCACTTGCAGAGCGTTGACCAGCCCAACTTGGTGGTTGATGCCAGCGACGTGTGGATCATCAAGGGCGATAGCGCGACGATCATGGGTCGCCGGCTGGATATGCCGCAGGAGTTGCTCCTCAAGGAACTTGGTCGCGCGTCGCGGTTCTATAAGCGGCTGGAGGTTGCGCTTGATCAGAGCGAGCCGACGGACCTCAAGCTCAACACGCGGCACGCGTATGACTTCTTGCGCGAAGTGCGGCCCATTCTGATTGAGCAGGGCTTTGGCGTGGAGGCTCCGATTTGGTGGGACACGCCGACGGCAAGGCTGGGCGCCAAGCTGATGCTCGAAGCCGATGACGGCATCGATCCACGCACGGCGGCGGGCGGGCTTTCGAACGCGGCCAAGGCGCAGCTTGGGTTGGCGACGCTGGTGAATTACCGCTGGGAAATCAGCGTGGGTGATACGACGCTGAGCCTGGAAGAGTTTGAATCACTCGCGGCGAAGAAGGTGCCGCTGGTGCGAGTGAATGGGCGATGGGTTGAGATTCGTCCTGAGGACGTGCATGCCGCGATCAAGTTCATTCGTGAGAATCCGGGCGGGCGCATTCGCCTGAGTGAAGCGATGCGTTTGGCATACGCGAGCGAACTGAAGACAACGGGCATTCCGGTTGTTGGGCTTGAAGCCAACGGCTGGCTGCAGGGCTTCATGAACAGCGAAGCGGCGACCAAGCAGCTTGAGATGTTGCCGCCGCCGAGAGATTTTCAGGGGACGCTGCGGCCTTATCAGGCGCGCGGCGTGAGTTGGATGATGTTCCAGGAGCGGCTGGGCTTTGGGATTTGTCTTGCGGACGACATGGGTTTGGGCAAGACCGTGCAATTGCTCGCGCTGCTTGCGTATGAGCGCGAAGGTGCGGCTGAGGGCGCGGGCACGCCGGTTGTTGCGGGGCCTGTGGCGAGCATGGCGGACATGGCGCTGCCATCGTCATCATCATCATCGCAGGTTGCTGCGGACGCGAACGATGTGCCTGCGAGCAATGAGCCCAAGGTGACGACGAATCTGTCGCACGGCGTGCCGCCCACGTTGCTGCTGGTGCCCATGAGCGTGGTTGGCAACTGGGTGCACGAAACCAAGCGGTTTTGCCCGCATTTGAAGGTGATGGTGCACCACGGCGCGGAGCGGCATCAGGGCGAAGCGTTCTTGGAGCATGCGGCTCAGGCCGACTTGATCATCACGACATATGCGCTGGCGCATCGCGATCGTGAACTGCTTGCGAAGGTGCGGTGGGGGCGCGTGGTGCTGGATGAAGCGCAGTACATCAAGAATCCGAGTAGCAAGCAGAGCCAGGCGGTGCGGTTGTTTGAGGCGGACCATCGCGTGGCGCTGACGGGTACGCCGGTTGAGAATCGATTGACGGAACTCTGGTCCATCATGGACTTCTTGAATCCTGGGTACTTGGGCAGTGCGGGCAGTTTCCGCACGCGGTTTGCGGTGCCGGTTGAGCGGTATCACGACAAGCACAAGGGCGAGCAGTTGCGCGGTCTTATCAGGCCGTTTGTGCTGCGGCGGCTCAAGAGTGATCCGACGGTGGTGAGCGACTTGCCCAGCAAGCTGGAGAGCAAGGAATTCAGCCACTTGACGGCGGAGCAAGCGACGTTGTACGAAACGTATGTGAAGCGCATGCTCAATGAAGTGGACAATGCGGAGGGCATGCAGCGGCGAGGCTTGGTGCTGAGTGCGCTTATCAAACTCAAACAGGTTTGCAACCATCCGTCGCAGGTGCTCAAAGATTGGGACGAAACGGGTGGGCTTGCGGGCAATCAAGGCACGCTTGATCCCACGCGCAGCGGCAAGTGCATCCGCCTGCTTGAAATGCTGGATGAAGTGCTGGCCGAGGGCGATCAGTGCCTGATTTTCACGCAGTTCCGCACCATGGGCCGGATGCTTGAGGTGATGATCCGTCAGCAGTTTGAGCGAGAAGTGCTGTTCATTCACGGCGGCGTGACGCAAGCCAAGCGGCAGATGATGATCGAGCAGTTTCAAAAAGGTGGCGGCAAATATCCGGTACTGCTGCTGAGCTTGCGCGCGGGCGGCGTGGGTCTCAACCTTACTGCGGCGACGCACGTCTTCCACTTTGACCGCTGGTGGAACCCGGCGGTTGAGAATCAAGCGACGGACCGTGCATATCGCATTGGCCAGACGCGCACGGTGCAGGTGCACAAGTTTGTCGTGCGCGGCACGCTGGAAGAACGCATTGACCAGATGATTGAAAGCAAGAGCGAACTTGCGGAGAACATCATCGGCCAGGGTGAAGCGTGGCTGAGTGAACTGAGCACTGAGCAACTGCGCGACATCTTGACGCTGCGCAATGATGCGATTGATGATATTGGGTGAGGGAAGGAATAGGGACTAGGCACTAGGGACTAGGGACTAGGGACTAGGGACTAGGCATTGGGCACTAGCGGCCGGCGGCGACTTGTTCGTGTACGCTCCAGTAGTGGTCGAAGCTTTTCGCAATCGAAAAGTCTTGCAGGAATGTGTGGGCGGCGGTGCCCATGGCTTTGCGCTTGGGGTGGTCGGTGCCCAGTGAGATGATCGCGTCGGTCCAGGCTTGCGGGTTGCGAGCTGGCAGCACCAAGCCGGTTTGGTTGTGACGCGTGACTTCTTTGGGGCCGCCTTGGTCGCTGACGAGGACGGGCAAGGCGCTTGCTTGGCTTTCCATGACGACTTGGCCCAGCGTGTCGGTGGCGCTGGGAAAGACAAACGCGTCGGCACTGGCGTAGAGCGTCGCGAGTTCGCGGTCATAGCGAAAGCCCAGGAAGTGCGTGTTGGTGCCTTGCAATTTTGCTTCCATTTCGGCACGAAATGGGCCATCGCCGATGATGATGAGTTCAGCGGTGATGTTGCGAGCGTGCAACGCGGCGTGGGCCGCAGGCCAGATGTCGGCAAGCAGCGGGAGATTTTTCTCGACGCTGACGCGGCCGCAGTAGACGAAGCGGACGGCGTGCGGCGCGCAGCCAAGACGCGGGTAGATGGTGTCGTCGCGATATCGCGGGTGGAATTCGTCGATGCGAATGCCGGGCTTGAGCGTCACGAGGTTGTTTGGATTGATGCCGAGCGTGGTGAGGCGCTGGGCGTAGTCGTCGCTGCGAGTGAAGATGCGGGCGAAGGGTTTGTAGAACCACTTCATGAAGCTGCTGCAGCCGATGGTCATGCTGTCGTTGAGGAAAAGTTTTTCGATGTAGGCGGGGAAGTCGGTGTGATAGACGCCTGCCATGGGCACGCCCAGGCGCCAAGCGATCCAGCGACCAATAAGGCCCACGCTGCCGGGCGTGGAGATGTGGACGACGGTGGGTTTGAGTGCGGCGGCGGCGCGATACATCGCGAGCGCGGGCGGCAGCGCGAGTTCGAGATTTTCGTATTTAGGCATCTTGGTCGCGAAGATCGGCGCGACGTTGATGATGTTGCGTTGCTTGGGAATCGCGAAGTTGGTGCTGGTGATGACGGTGAAGTCGCGATTGGTGGTAAGCGCGAGATCTGCGGAATTGCGAATGAAGCGAGAGACGCCGTTCACGTCGCCCAGCGTGTCGGTGAAGAGCACGACGCGCGTTGCCACGCGCGATGGTGGGGGCGTTGCGGTGCGTTTGCGTTGTTTGGGACGAGATTTGAAGCCGGTTGGTGGCATGATGGAGGAGTGGGGGATTCGTTTGCAAATTGACTGGTGCAGGATAACGGCCAATGAAGTTGTTGTGGAGGCGGGCCACGGTTGTAACCAAGTCTTCGCGCAAGGCTCTAAGAGTGGTAGACAACTTGGTAGACACTTTTCTGAAAGGCAACCCGCATGGCACGCATCACTCCTGTTGATCCCGCAACCGTCACTGGCAAGAGCAAGGAACTTTTGGATGGGCCGCTGGCTGGGAAGCATTTCAATATCTTCCGCAGCATGGCGCAGAGTCCGGCGGCGCTGCAGGCGTATTTGGGCTTGTCGGGAGCTGTCGCGAGCGGCGGGCTGAACGCCAAGGAGCGCGAGGTCATTCAACTGGCGGTGGGTGAAGCGAACAACTGCGGCTACTGCGTGGCGGCACACACGGCGATCGGTAAGGGTGCGGGTTTGACTGAGCCGCAAACGGTCGAAGCACGCCGCGGCACGATGGCGGACGCGAAGATGAACGCCCTGGCAAAATTTTCTTTGGCCATCCACGAGAAACGGGGATTCGTGAGTGACGCTGACGTTGCTGCTTTCAAGACAGCAGGTTACGGTGAGGCCCACATCGCGGAAGTGGTCGCAAATTACGCCCTGGCGGTGTACACCAACTACTTTAATCATGTGAATTTGACCGCCGTTGATTTTCCTGCGGCATCAAAGATTTGACTCCGTGCATCCGATCGACTAGAGTTCTACGAAGAATCCTCATCAGCCCCCCCCTCGGGCCGAGTCACCCCTACTCGGCCCCCGCAACGCCCCGCCCCCCCGGGGCGTTGCCCTTTTTTGGTGCGAGCAATTGGCTTTCCACTTGCGCGATTGCATTTTCCAAGGTAATGCACGGGACTGCATGAAAACAACATTATTTCAGGGCTTTGTACGTGGCCGAGGTGCGGGATAAGTTGCGAAACCTTGGTTTTAGGGCTTGCGTTTTCTGACAGTTTCCGTTACATTCCTTCCATCCGGATGGGTCAACGCGTGATGGAAGCGTGCCTTTGCGACAGCGGCCGCCGCTGGTTGTGCCACCATGATTTGTGTCACACCTATCGCGATGCCGGATTCGAGCAACTCGCCCCTCTCAGCCCTGTGGGCCAACGTGGCCCCGGGGCTTTTTTTCTGCGCGTTGCGAGCGGGCTCAAGCAAGTTGTATCCAAGCTGTATCATGGTGCCATGCGACACATCGCGGTTTATCCCGGTTCGTTTGATCCCATCACCTTTGGGCATTTGGATGTGATTGGGCGCGGGCGGAAGTTGTTTGATGAGTTGGTGGTGGCGGTGGGACGCAACCCGGGGAAGGATGCGTTGTTTTCGGCGGATGAACGCGTGGAGATGACGCGCGCGCTGGTGGCGGAGATGATGGCGAAGGACACCAAGGGTGCGCCGGTGCGGGTGGAGAGCTATGAGGGATTGACGGTGGATTTTGCGCGCGAGATTGGTGCGTCGATATTGCTGCGAGGCGTGCGGAACTTGAGTGACTTGCAATATGAGGTGCAGCAAGCGGTGACCAATCGCGAAGTGGCGGGACTGGAGACGGCGTTTGTCGTCGCGGGGCAGACGTTCGCGTATACCAGCAGCAGCCTGATTCGGCAGATTGCGGCGATGGGTGATGATTTGGGTGTGCTGTCGAATATGTGTCCGCCCATGGTGGTGGAGAAGATGCGCGAGAAGAAGGCGCAGCGGCATCCGGCGCTGGAGCGGTTGCGGCATCCGCGGGAGGAGTGAGGGGAGGAAGAGCGAGGGAGCGAGGAAGCGAGGGAGCGAAGAAGGGGCGAAGCGAACGAGCGAACGAGGGGGGTGGTGCTCGTTCGCTCGTTTGCGTCAGGATGTCTTGGGATTGGGGGTTACTCGAAGGTGAAGCCTTCTTCGGTGGCTTGCTGCGTGATCATTTTCACCAGAGCGTCGCCGAGCGTGTTCGCTTTGTCGTTGGGTTGCTGCTTGGCGATGAATGCCTCGCGCTGTTTGGTGAGTTCTTGCACGCGGAGGTTGATGGCGCTGCGGCGGGTTTGCAGTTGCGTGATTTTCTCTTGCAGCTCGGCGAGTGACAGGCCTTGCAGGTCGGCAGGCAAGTCTGCTTTTTTGACGTCTTCAAGTTTCACCTTCTTGTCGGTCACGGCTTGCACCAGGTCCCAGTCGGAAGCGTCGTAGACGGCGGAGTTTTTGCTGACGGAACGTTCGAGTGCTGCTGCTGGCGCCGCGCTGCGAGCGGCAGTGTCCATGCGTTCTTGGCGAACTTGCGAATCCTTGCCCTTTTGGCCGAAGGCGAGATAGGTCGTGTTGACTTCGCTGCCCAGCGAAGAAATTTCATTGTCGTAGGGTGTTTCGATGTGACGCACTTCGGCGGATTGATCGATCACGTTGTACTTGCCGCGGCCCAGTGTTGCTCCGTCGAGCCACTTGCCGTGGACGCCTTCTTGATAGGTGCCGCAGAAGATGGTGTTGATGCGGACGCCCTTGCGAACGGCGTCGGCGATTTCTTCGCTATACGCGGCTTGGTCAAAGGGCTCGTTGCCGGCGATGAAGATGAAGCTGGCGTCGGCTTCAGATTTGTTCCAGGCAAGATCGCGCAGAGCGGCACCGATGGCGGGGCCGCAGAGTTCGGTGCCGCCGTTGGTTTGCAGGCCGAAGAGTTTTTCGCTGAGGACATCGAGGTCGGAGGTGAAGCCGCAGACTTGCTGAATCCATTTGCCGTCAGCGTCGAGTTTGTCGTTGCCGTATTGGTAGAGGGCGATTTGGAGGCGGGGCTTTTGGCCGGCTTTGCAGCTTTGGTTGAAGCGGTTGACGATGTTCCAGAGCTGGGCTTTGGCTTGGCCGATAAGGCCGTCCATGCTGTTGCTGGTGTCGAGCAGCAGCGCGATGCGGACGACGGGCTGGGGCTGAGTGACGGAGGTGCCTTGCGGGTCGATGGCGGGCGGGCAGGCGTGGGCGGCGGGGAGGCTGCACGCGAGGCCAGCGACCAGCGTGAATGAACAAACGAGCGAACGGGTGAGAGCGGTGAACATGGGGCACTCCTTGGCGAGACATGAGACTGCACGGGCTGCACGCACACGCGTGGTTGCAGAGAGTGATACTGCCGACGGAGGGTTTAGGTCCGTCACGGGTTGGTAACGGGGTTCGCGGTTTGCGGCGATTTGCGGAGGCGGGAGCAACAGATTGGCGATCCGGACATTCGCAAAGCCTCAGGTCCGGCGTCGGGTGGCGTCGGGGTGGGGAGTGTGAAGGTCGTATTTAGGGGGTTGTTGTGGGAGTGGTGGCGGGGTTATGCTGGTGAAACAAGGAGCTTGACGCATGGTGATTCGTGTTGCGAGTGTGATGCTGGCGGTTGGGGCGGGCGCGATGATGATCGGCGGGTGTGCGAGCGCGACGCGCAGCCACAGCGATGTGATTGCTCCGGCGAACGTGGTGTTTTTGCATCCGGATGGTTCGGGCATCAACATGTGGGCGGCGACGCGCATGTTGACGGTTGGGCCTGATGGTGATTTGGCTTGGGATGGGTTGCCGCATCTGGGAATTTATCGCGGGCACTTGCGCGATTCACTTGCTGCGAGCAGCAACGCGGGTGGGACGATTCACGCGTATGGCGTGAAGGTGGGGCAGGAGTCGTTTGCGACGGACAATGGTGTGCCACTGGGGCGTGAGTCGATTGCAGCGGAGGCGTTGCGGCGGGGCAAAGCTGTGGGCATTGTGAGCAGTGCGACCGTCGCAGATGCGGGGACGGGGACGTTTTTGGCGACGGTGAAGAGTCGCAAGGAATACGGCGAGATTGTGCGGCAGATGTTGGAAGCTAGGCCGCAGGTTTTGTTGGGCGGGGGCGAGCAGTTTTTCTTGCCTCAGGGTGTGAAGGGTCGGCACGGTGAAGGTGTGCGCGAGGATGGACGCGATTTGTTGGCCGAGGCGCGGGCGGCGGGGTATCACGTAGTGTTCACACGTGATGAGTTGTTGGCGACGCCGGTCAACACGACAAGACTGCTGGGCGTTTTTGCGGCGAATGACACGTTTTTGGACATGAGCGAGGAAGAGCAGCGAGAAAAGGGCACGCCGGATTACGTGGCGACAGCGCCGACGTATGGCGAGATGGTGCAGGCCGCGCTGACGGTGCTGCGAAAACATGCGTCGGGATTTTTGCTCGTGGCGGAAGAAGAGGGGACGGACAACTTTGCGGGGAAGAACAACGCGCGGGCGGTCATGGCGGCGTGCAAGCGCGCGGATGACGGCATTCGCGTGGCGCACGAGTTTGTGAAGCAGAATCCCAACACGTTCATGATGGTGGCGGCAGATAGCGACTGCGGCGGGATGCAGGTTGTCAGCGAGTGGGACATGGATCCCAACAAGCCCTTGCCTGAGCGCGATGAGGAGAATGGCGCGCCCATCGACGGCGCGACCGGGACGGGGACCAAGCCGTTTCTGGCAGCGGCGGATGCACGCGGGCGGCGGTTGCCGTTTGGCGTGGCGTGGGCAGCGGGAGGGGATGTGGCGGGTGCGGTGGTCGTGCGCGGCGATGGGGCGCGGGCGGGGGAGTTGATTCGGCCCTCGATGGATAACACGGATATGTACAACGCGATGCGAGCGGCGTTGTTTGGGGAGCGGATGAAGGCGCGGTGAATTCGTAGTTCGGTGCGCAATGAAAAACCGCTGGGCATTGCCCAGCGGTTTTGTGTTGAACGTTGACGATGGATTACTGAGGGCAGGTGCCGCCGGCGAGGACGTTGAAGAAGTCGACGACGTCTTGATCTTCGGGGAAGACGCCGTTGTTGTTGAAGTCGATGTCGTTGCAGCCAGCGATAGCATCGCAGGTGGCGGGGGTGCCGCCGGCGAGGACGTCGAAGAAGTCGATCACGTCTTGATCTTCGGGGAAGACGCCGTTGTTGTTGAAGTCGATGTCATCGCAACCAGCGGGACCGCAGACTTCGATGTTGGGGCTGCCGGGGGTCAGGGTGTAGTTGCCGTCGAGCGCTTGGCCAGCGTCTGGGAAGAAGCGGGTTTCGGCGGGGTCAGCGACGTAGGGGCCGGGGCTGGTGCCGAGCATGTCGTGGCTGAGCAAATCGCCGCAGATGCGGGCGAAGGCGTCGGGCGTGAAGCCGGTGGCGATTGCGCTGTTGTCGGTGAAGTCAATGCCGCCGAGCTGGGTGGCGTATTGGCGGGCGGGGATACCGGCGTCGAAGTCATCGCCATCGATGAAGCCGAGAGCATCAACCACGCTGGTCCAGGGGGTGGCGTCGAGGATGCCGTCGTTGTTGGTGTCGAGGTCTTGGCAGATGCTGCCGGTGAAGTTGCGGACGAGCAGGTAGGTTGCGCCGCCGTTTTCGATGTCGATATTGCCGACGGTCACGCTGCCCGTGCAGCCTTGCCAGTCGGGGGTGATAACGACGACGTTGGTTTCGGGCGCGGGGGCGGGTTGGAGGACGAGCGTGCTGTCGCGGAGCAGGAGCAGGCCGTTGGTGCCGAACGAGAAGTTGCTGAGGTTGAGGGCAAAGTCAACGACGCCCGTGGCGGTGCTGTTGCCGGCGGTGTTGTTGTCGCCGTCGATGACGACGAGCCAGAGGTTCTGCAGGGTGCCGTTGTCGCTGACGCGCTTGAGTTCGAAGAACTCACGGGTGCCGTCGGCATCGGGTGAGGGGGGGTTAACCATGGCTTCGTTGATGATGACGCTGCCGTCGGGCTGAGCGAAAGCCATCGAACAAACCGCTGCGCCTGCGAGGGCTGCCAAGACAAAAGACTTCTTCATAACACGATCTCCCAATCTCGATTCCAAAGTGAGGGTCTAGATGAAAAGTCATCACAGACAAAATCATCACAGACCATGATCCATGCGCTTGGGACACACGTCCAAACGCCTTCGCCAAGCGGGCCAGCGCGTTCTCCAAACGCGTTGGGCCTGCTGAAAACAAACTCACAGTCACGCCAGCGTCATGCAAGGCGTACGAAAGACTTACCAGAGGCCTGACTTGGTCAGCCAGCCGCCGAAAACTTTGCCTTCGATTTCGTCGTATCGCAGCACCGAGGTGCCGTTCCACGAAGTTCCTTGGCCGCCCCAGCGACCGTCGCGACGGAAGTCGTCGCGGAATTGAGCGACGTGACCATCGGAGAAGGAAATGTTGCCGAGGTTTTTGTCGTGTTCGACTTCGCCATCGACGACTTTGCCGCCTTTCCCGTGGGTGGGCCCGAGATCTTCATATCGCTGGCGGCCCGTAGCAGGTCCTTGCATTCCAGGGGGGTTGAACATGACGACAGGGCCGTCGGTGAGAGCCTTCGCGCCAGGGATTGGGTCGCCACGGTAGTAAACCGTGTCGACGTCTTCTTCGCTGAGTTGCACGTGGCCGTCGCCGAAGAAGGCGAGTTGATCGGTGGGGGCGATGGCAGTGTTCTTTTCGTTGAGCGGGCCGATGAGCGTTGCGCGGTTTTTGAAGTTGCCGACCTGGCGATGTGACTTCACATCGGTGTGAGCCATGTGCCAGGTCTGTGCATAATTGGTGTTCATACCGCGATCGATCATGCCATCGACTTGGGCGGGCGTGTATACGCGGTGAGCGGCGTTGTTGAGGCGTTGTGGGTTGAGGTTCTGAGTTGCCTGGCCGGGGCTGCTAGGGCAGAGCATCTTGCCGGGGAGGGCGTACTCGCCCAGGACCATGTCGGCGACCCAGCCGGTGGTGTCCATGGGGCCGTAGCCTTCTTCGAGGCTGTTATCCCAGGAGCCGGAACTGAAGAAGCCTTTGTTGAAGTTGGAGTAGGCGATAGAGGCTTGGGCGAGGGAGCGCAAGTTGGCTTGGCACTTGACGATACGGCCGTTCTCGCGGGCGGTGCCGAGGCTGGGGAGCAGCAGCCCGATAAGAAGTGCGATGATTGCAATGACAACCAGAAGCTCGATAAGCGTGAACGCCCGGCGGGAGGCGTCCGAAGGATACTGGCGAGATGCTTTTGTCATTGCTGTATCAAAGCAAGTTGGCGACGGGCGTGCGTTGCTGATGTGTGAACTTATCAACAAGATTTGGTTTAGAACCGGATAAACTCATCTCGTAGGTTGACATGGAGCCCTGTGGTGGATAGGGCTTGATTGGCGTTGTGAATGGGCCGATACCTCATGCGAGCGCGAGTTGTGCGCTCGCCGTGAGGTGCAACGTGAGCAAGAGCAGCAAGGACAGTCGGACACAGTCTGCGCCGTTGGGAGCCGCGTCGTGGGTGACCAACTGGGCATTTGCGCGCGGCGAGAGCGTTGTCGCGACGGCGGGGATGTTCATTACGGGAATGGTGGCGGCGACGGTGGTGGGGGCGGGGGCGTGGACGTATTACACGCACCGCAAGACGCTGACGGAAGCGCAGCAGGATGCGCTGGCGCAGGCTGCGGGAAGTGCTGCGCCGGGGATTGGTGTGGCGCTCGCGCATGATGATTTGACGACGGCACAGTCGCTGATGGAGCAGTTTGCTCGCGCGCAGGGTTTGGAGAGCGCGACGGTGACGCTGCCCAATGGGACGGTGATTGCGGACACGCGCGGCAAGCACGACGCGAATTTGAAACTGCCTGAAAAATGGACGGGCAATGAGCAGGTGGGGACGACATCGACGTATGCGGACGATCAATTCACGGCACGGGCTTGTGTGCCGGTTTCGGGCCGAGGGAATGCGATTTTGGATGTGACCAAGGCGTATACGTATCAGCCGCTGGCGCACTTGCGGACACAGATTGGGATTGGCGTGACGGGCGCGGTGGTGCTGTCGATGGGACTGGTGATGTATCGACGGATGCGGCTGCGGATGCGCGCGCTGGGAGCGATTCAGGAGTCGCTGCGATTTGCGAGTGAACTGGAAGACGGGCAACTGAGCGCGAGCGGGCTGCGGCTGGCGGAAGACCTGGGGTCTGAGGCGTTGGCGTGGAACCGGTTGCTGGATGAGCGCGAGCGGCAGAACCATCGCACTGCGCTGGAGAGTGCGGCGGAGCGACTGACGGCGGGCGTGACGGCGGCAGGTGGCGGCGACTATGCGGCGGCGTTTGATGGGTTGTGGCAGGGGCTCATTGTGCTGGATGATGAAGGCAAGGTTCGCGTGGCGAACGGTGCCGCGGCGGTCTTCTTGAAGCGCAACAAGGGTGAAATGACGGGCAAGGAAATTGGTGCGTTGCTGCGGTTTAGTGATGTCACGACGCTTGCGATGAATGTGGCGACGGGTAAGGCGCGGCAGCGTGCGAGCCTGGAAGCCAGCGATCAGATGACGCCTGACGCGGAGAAGACGGTGCTGCGCTTTACGGTGCGGCCCATGCGGCGCGAAGATGGTTCAGCGGCGATGATTGTGATTGAAGATGTGACACAGCAGCGCGTGGCGGATGAGAGCCGCAATGGATTTGTGGCGCAGGCGACGCATGAGCTGCGCACGCCGCTGACGACGATGCGGTTGTATCTTGAGCAACTTGTGGAAGATGGCGACAAGGATCCGCTGGTGAAGGCACGGTGCTTGAATGTGCTCAATAGCGAGTCACGCCGGCTTGAGCGAATTGTGTCGGACATGCTCAGCGTGAGCGAGATTGAGGCGGGCACGTTCAAGGTTCGCGGTGATGATGTGAACATTCCTGAGTTGTGGTCGCACCTTGAGGAAGACTTCAAGGCCCAGGCGGCGGACAAGGAAATCACGCTCAGCTTCGAGACGCCGCCCAAGTGGCCTTTGCTGAAGGGCGATCGCGACAAGATTGAGATGGCGTTGCACAACCTGGTGGGCAATGCGATCAAGTACACGCCTGAGGGCGGCAATGTGGTGGTTCGTGCGAGCGAAGAGAACGCGGTGCTGATGATCGAAGTGAGCGACAACGGGATTGGCATCAAGCCTGATGAGCTTGAGCTGGTCTTTGAGAAGTTCTATCGCAGCAAGGACAAGCGGATTGCGAGCATTACGGGTAGCGGCATCGGGCTGGCGCTGGCGCGGCAGGTTGTGCGGCTGCATGGCGGCGACATCACGGTGAAGAGTCAGATTGACAAGGGAAGCACATTTATGTTGACGCTGCCGGCGAGTGCATCGATCGGAGCGGCGAAGTTGGCGGCGTGATGTGATGAGCGAGCTGGTGGTGAGCGAGCTGGCAAAGGAAGAAGTGCATGGACATTCACGAACAACGCCATGGCGCGGTGACGGTGATCAAGCCTGAGGGTCCTTTGACCGCGGGCGATGCTGTCATTTTTCGGCAGCGATTGGGCGATGTGATGACGCGGAGTTTGGGGCGGCTTGTTGTGGACGCGTCGGCGGTGGCGTTTGTGGACAGTCAGGGGCTTGAAGTGCTGGCCGATGCGAGCGATCAGCTTTCGAGCAGTGGGCGCGTGCTGCGGATGTGTGGCACGACAGAGACGCTGCGAGAAGTGCTGGATGTGACGGGACTTTCGGAGAAGTTTGAGCACTACACGGATGTGAACACAGCGGTGAGGAGCTTCCTGTGAAGTTTCCCTTCGGAAACAATCCGAAGAACGACGCGTTGCCCATCAGCGGTATTACGCCAACGCCGGTGAGCGAGACGCCGTTTACGGCGCCGATTGCGCCGGGTGTACCGACGCAGCCACCTGCGCCGCCGCAAGGGGCGAAGCGCGTTCGCGTGGGCGATGTGCTGGTGCAAGAGGGGCATGTGACGCGCGAGCAGCTAGAGAAGGCACTTGCGGAGCAAAAGGGCACCGGCAAGATGGTGGGTGAGGCACTGGTGGCGCAGGGCGTCATTAGTCCTACGGCGCTGGTGCGTGCGCTGGCGAGAGTGATGGCTGTGCCGGGCGTGGTGCTGCGGCACGGGTTGGTGGATCCGGTTGTGATGAAACTGGTTGGCGCCGAAGAGTGTGAGCGGCTGAAGCTGATACCGATGTTCAAGGTTGGGAACACGCTGACGGTGGCAATGAGCGAGCCGCAGAGCTTGCCGACAATTGACAGGTTGAAGCAGCTCACGAATTTGAGCATTCGTCCGGTGCTGGCGCTGGAGGCGAATGTTGTTGAGTACGTGAATCGGTATGCGCGCGGCGATGTTGACATCGATGCGTTCTTGACGAGCTTGACGGAGCAGGATGTCGAGGTTGTCGAGCGAGAGTCGGTGGATGAAGGGCCCGCGACTGACCTGGACAAGATGATCGCGGGGAATCCGATCATCAACTTGGTGAATATTGCGTTGATTACTGCGGTGAAGGATCGCGCGAGCGATATTCACATTGAGCCGGACAAGAAGGGGACGCGGATTCGATATCGGCTGGATGGGACACTGCGATCGCTGATGAAGCCGCCACCTGGGATGCATGCGAGCATTGTGTCGCGCGTGAAAGTAATCGGTAAAATGGACATCGCCGAGAAGCGGTTGCCGCAGGAAGGGCGCGTGCGGATTATTGCGGAAGGACGCGAGATTGATCTGCGGGTGAGCAGTATGCCGACGCTTTTGGGCGAGAAGATCGTGGTGCGCATTCTCGACAAAGCAAACTTGAAGGTACGGCTGGAGGACCTTGGTTTCCGCGATCAGCCGATGCATGTGTTCAAGCGGTTCCTTGAGCAGAGTCACGGGATGGCGCTGGTGACGGGGCCGACGGGAAGCGGAAAGACGACGACGTTGTACAGCGCGCTTGATTTGCTGCGCGGGCCTGAGGTGAATATTCTGACGGTTGAAGACCCGGTTGAGTACCAACTGGAGATGGTGAATCAGATTCAGGTGAACGACGCGATTGGGTTGTCGTTCGCGCGGTCGCTGCGAAGCATTTTGCGGCAGGATCCGGACATCATCATGGTGGGAGAGATTCGCGACCAGGACACGGCGCGCGTGGCGACGCAAGCTGCGCTGACCGGACACTTGGTGCTG
This sequence comes from Phycisphaerae bacterium, assembly GCA_014192545.1. Taxonomy (GTDB): domain Bacteria; phylum Planctomycetota; class Phycisphaerae; order Phycisphaerales; family UBA1924; genus BJHL01. Next base: position 859,658 of record BJHL01000001.1, read on the forward strand.
GCGACGCTGCACACAAACGACGCGCCGGGCAGTGTGGCGCGATTGGTGGACATGGGCATTGAGCCTTATTTGCTGAGTGGTGCGCTCAATGGTGCGGTTGCGCAGCGGCTCGCGCGCACGGTGTGCAGCGCGTGCGCGACGAAGTATTATCCGAGTGAGCAAGTGCTGGCGGATGCGGGCATCGCGCATGAAGCGGGGCGGGCGTTCAGGAAGGGCTCGGGGTGTCCGCGGTGTCATGACAGCGGGTTCCAGGGTCGCACGGGTGTGTATGAAGTGTTTGAAGTGTCGCCTGAACTGCGGCGGATGATTCACCATGGTCGGCCGACGCACGAGCTGCGCGGCATGATGCGGAAAGAGGGCTTGCTGACGCTTCGCGAAGAGGGCGTGCTGGTGGCGCTGGATGGTCGCACGAGCTTGGAAGAAATTCTTCGCGTGACGCAGAACGATGATGATGAACAGCAGATGAATCACGATCCGCAGAGCGCGAATGAAACGCGGGAGGCGGCATGAAGATTGCGTACAAGGGATTTGATCGCGGCGGCAAGGCTGTGCACGGCGTGGTGGATGCTGGCGACTCGCGTGAGGCGGCTGAGGCACTGCGCAAGCAGGGTGTGATTGCGACCGATCTGACGGCGGCGAGTGCGACGGACCTTGATGCGCCGGTGCTAAACAGCAAGAAGCGCGTACTGCTGGGTGGTGGCAAGCGATTGGATAGCGTGGTATTTATGTGTCGGCAGTTGTCGCTGCTGGTCGCGACGGGAACGCCGCTGGTTGATGCGATTCAGTCGCTCGAGGCGCAGTCTCCGAAGGGTGAGTGGCGCAGCGTGCTGGCGAGTTTGCGGGAGAAGTTGGAAGAAGGAAAGTCGCTGGCGGAGGCGATGGGGGCGCATCCGGAGTATTTCGATGCGGTGTGTCGCAGCATGGTGGCGGCGGGTGAGAGTGGCGGCAAGCTGGATGTGATGCTGGATCGACTTGGCGTGCTGCTGAGGCAGCAATCGCGCATTCGCAAGACGGTTTCACATGCGATGATCTATCCGATGCTGCTTGTGTTCGTCGCGCTGGGCGTGATGATTGCGATGGTGGGGTTTGTTTTGCCCAGGTTTGAGGGGCTATTCAAGAGTCTGGATACCGAACTGCCCGCGATGACGAAAGTGTTGATGCAGATCAGCCACTTTCTGCGGGCGTACTGGCCTTACATCACGGTTGGGGTCATTGGCACGGTGGTGGGCGGGTTCTTTTACTTCCGTTCTGCTCTGGGCAAACGGATGATCGATACGCTGAGCCTGCGGATACCCAAGCTTGGAACTTTTACGCGGGTGTATGCGACGGCGCGGATCATTCGTGTGCTGGCGACATTGCTTGAGGGCAAGGTGCCGCTGCTGGATGCTTTGTCGCTCGCAAAGCACAGCGTGCCGAACACGTATTACATATCGCTGATGCGGCGCGCGGAGGAAGCGGTGCTGCGCGGCGAGTCGCTGAGTCAGGGGCTGAGTGATCCGACGTTGGTGCCGCCTGCGGTGTTGGAAGCGGTGAAGAGCGGCGAGCGGTCGGGGCGACTGGCGGACGTGCTGGGAAGCGTGGCGGAATACATGGATGAGGACACGCAGACCACGATCAAGACTGTGACAGGTTTGCTTGAGCCGCTGATTTTGTTGGTGCTCGGCGTGATTGTGGGCTCGATGGCAATCAGCATGATGATGCCGCTGTTTGACTTGACGGCGGCGGGAGGTGTGAAGTGACGAACAAGGGACTGCACATCGCGAGCGGCGCGGGCGTGATTGGTGTGGATGTGGGTGATCGCTGGATGGTGGCGTCGCAGCTTGTTGGTCATGGTGGCGCGAAGGCTGTGCTGGGCGCGAGCGTGCGACTGGCGCGTGCGGCTAGTGGGCCGCTGCTGGAGCAGGAAGCGCTGCTGCTGGGGCAGACGATTGCGCATGCGGGATTTGTCGGATCGCGCATTGTGGTGTGCGCGCCCGACGCAGCATTGTTGCCTGCTGTATTGGAGCTGCCACCTCGGTCGTCGAAGGCGCCCATCGATCAGCTTGCTCGGCTGGAGGTCGCGAGAATTCATCGACGTGAACCGGAGGCATTTGATTTGGCGATGTGGGACTTGCCGGCGACGGATAGGACCAAGGGTGCAACGCATGCGATGGCCCTCGCGCTGCCCACGGAAGCGGGTGATGCTGTGGCAGCAGCGTTTGATGTCACGGGCGCGGATATTGTTGCGATTGAGCCGAGGGTGTGTGCGCTGGCGCGATGCTGCGCCGCGGCGAGTGGTGGCATTCCTGGGTTGTATGGCGTTGTGGATGTTGGCTGGAGCGCGACGATGGTCGTGCTGATTCACGTGACGGGCGAGGAGCCTGCGAGCGTGATTTATGAGCGCCGGCTGCAGGAAGCGCAGTTTGGCGTGAGCGTGCAGCACCTGCAGAAGGCTGTGGAGATTGACGTGGATGTCGCTGAAGCGGCGATGCGATGCGGCGAAGAGGAGATGCGCGAAGCCAAGCTCGCGGAGTTGTATCGCTCGATTCGGCGGTATCAGACGGAGTTGTCGGATGCGCTGGTGCCGGAAGTGCAGCGGTCGGTGGTTTACGCCACGCAGCGATATCCGGCGATTCCGTTGTCGGGCATGTGGATAACCGGTGAAGGCGCGGGCGTGCGCGGCGTGCGAGCAAGACTGTCGAGCGCGCTGGCGGTTGATGTTGCGACGTTGACGCCTGCGGTGGTGACGCAGACGAATGAGAAAAGTCCGCTCGCGAGAGACACGTCGATCATTACTTCGCTGGGTTTGGCGGCTTTTAGCAATGCTGGGAGCGCGAAGAAAAGGAAAGCGGCATGAGCGGCCACGGAATAAACAACGGCGGAATGAGCGTTGTAGGCGTGAACCTGCTTTCGCCCGCGCGTAAGGCGCGGTCGCTGCGTCGCATGCTGATGCGGCGATGGATCAGCGGGCTGGCGATGTATGTCATGCTGTTGGCGGGGGTCTCGGCGATGGTGCTGCTCTCGACGCGCGTGCAGGGCTTGGCGGAGAACGAACTCGCGGGCGTGAGCATGCAGCTTGAGCAGCGCGAGGCTGAGCACAAGCAGTTGATGTCGCAACGAAACGAGTTGCGCAAGCGCGTGAACGCGGCGCGAGCGGTTGGTTATCACGCGGATTGGAGCATTCTGCTGCGACTCATCGCTGAGCGACGTGGCAATGTGATCACGTTTGATGATGTGTCGCTTGAACATCGGATGGAACTGGTGCCGGTTGAGCGGGCGGCGGATGCGAAGGGACCAGCGCCGGCGCCGATGCGAAAAGAGCAGTATGAGCTGACGCTGATTGGCGTGGGCGAAGACGTGCGCAGTGTGAACAGCTTTGTGGTGGCGCTTGAAGAGTCAGAATTGTTTGATCGCGTGCGAAGGACGGAATCGAACGCGCCGGATGAACGGGGCACGCATTTTCGCATCATTTGCGTGATGCGAGACGGCGGCGAGACGCACGGAGCAAGCAGCCAGGAGAGCAAGCAATGAGCGATGTGAATCCGAATGTGCAGCGTGCCACGCGGTCGGTTCCTCCCAAGGTGGTGCATGTTGTCGGGGGCGCAATCGGGCTTGCGCTTGGTGCGGCGTTTGTGATGATGGTGCTGATGCCCGTGCAGGCAAGGCAGGCGCAGGCGCAGTCTGACGGCAACAAGCTGGCGGAGGCGCGAGCGTCACTGGCGGATAAGGATCGCAAGATTGTGGTGGGTCGGGCTGAACTGGCGGGGCTGCGGCAGCAGCTTGATTCTTCTGTGCAGTTGCAGTCGTCGGAGAATGTCAATCGCGTGGTGCAGAATGTGACTGATGCCGCGATCAAAGCTGGGCTCAGTGTTGCGGAAGTGACGCCGGGCGACAAGGAACGCGAGAGCCGGGAGTACGGGATTGTGCCGATTCAGTTGACGGCGACGGGCACCTTCGCGCAGACGCTTAACTTTCTGCATGCGAGCAATGGCGAGTTTCGAGATATCGCGACGCGCGGCATTCATGTGCGCCGGCGAGACGGTGCAGCGGGTGTTGATGTAAAACTTGATTTGGCGTGGTACACGCTGCCCGGCAGAGAAGCTGGTTCTAACGGTCGTAGCGATCGTGCGGGCGCGGCGCGGTGATTGATCGGGCAGATCGCTTGACACTGCCATCAGCAAATCGTCTGCTTGGGCGTGGAACTGACGAAACAACACAAAGTGCTTCTTGGCGTGCTCGGTCTGGGTGTGGTTGCCGTGATTGGCGACCGCGTGCTGCTGTCGGGCGGTGTGACTGCACCCGCGACGGCGGAGGCCAGACCCGCGAGTGAAGTTGTCAAGCCAGCGGAGGCGAGTGAGCCTGTTCAGCATGGCACCGTGCTGGCGGACCGGCTTGCGACTGCGGCTTCACAGTTGCGGGCGGATGCGAGCGCTGATGCGCAGCTTGATAGCATGTTTGGTGCGACTGCTACGACTGCAGCGAGCACGCGTCAAGCGGCGATTGTTGAGGCCGAGACGCGAGAAAAGACGCCTGAGCAGTTTCAGTTTCTCAAACTCAGCACGGTGATGCTGAATCCGAGGCCTATGGCGTGGATTACTGGCGAGAAGCTGGAGTTGAATGACGAGGTGCGCGTGGGCGAAGGCGCGGACCGGCACAGCGTGAAGCTGCTGGCGGTGAAGGGGCCTGATCGCAAGACGGGCGACTTGGGCAGCGTCACGGTGCTGGTGGATGGCGAGCATCGCGTTGAACTGGTTATCGACCGGCGATGAGCTGACGGGTTGTAGCGGTTGCGCGATCTTCGTGCATGTTGCGACGCGAGATTGCGGGTTGCAGATTGCTGTGACTCAACTTCGTGGGGGGAGTTGTCGATGACTAAGCAAGTGGGCTGACCCACACTGCAGCCATGTTCGCTGCGGATGGAATTGGATCGTGGGGCGGTTCGTGGAGACTTTTCAATGGTGCGTGGCACTCAAACTCTTCGTCGCGGTTTCAGCCTCATCGAGCTGGTGATCGTGATCGTGATCATCGGCATCATCGCAGCGATTGCCATTCCGCGCATGAGCCGCGGTGCGGAGGGTGCGGCCGAGAGCAGCCTGCGGGCGAACCTGGCGGTGCTGCGGAATGCGATTGATTTGTATGACAACGAACACGAGGGTACGCTGCCGACCGTTGCGAGCTTTGTCGCCCAGATGACAACGTTCACCGATTTGGCGGGCACTGCGAATGCGACATCGAGTAATGTGTACCTCTATGGACCCTACCTGCGTGAGATTCCTCCGCTGCCGGTGAAGGTGCCTTCGGGGGTGAACCCCAAGGCGAATGGCGTAGCGGCGTCGTCGGCTGCAACGGTCGGTTGGATCTACACCGAGTCGACTGGTGTGATAAGGGCCAACAGCAGCATAGTGGGCAGCAATGGCACTGCCTACAACACCTGGTGAATCGAAACAACTCCAGTACTCACACGCCGATGCGATCTTGCGTCGGCGTTTGTCGTAGGAGGAATGCATGTTTGCTCGGCGCGCGTTCAGCATGGTGGAACTGGTCATTGTTCTGGCAATCGTCGGCGTGACGTCGGCTATCGCGTTGCCGCGGTACTTGAGCAGTACGACACGCGTGAAGGTTGATGGCGCGGCGCGGAAAGTTGTCGCGGATATTGAGCGGCTGCGCGATCGGGCTCGCCAGCAAGGGCGCGAGCAGAGGGTGTATTTTGGCGATGCGGGGTATGTGCTGGTGACGACAGACGACAGCGGTGCGGCGGTGAAAGAGCAGGTGGACCTGACACTCGAACCGTATCGCGTTGGCATCAAAGCTCAGGTGATGACTGATCGAGGATTGATGTTTGACTCGCTGGGGCGAGCGGGCACGCCGCTGGTGATTTATCTGACCAATGGCGATCACACGCGCGGCGTGTCGTTTGATCCGACGAGCGGCAAAGCTGAGGTGTTTGTGCCAGAGCGGATGGCTGATGGCAAACTGAACGCCGATAGTGTTGAGATGAAGCCGCGCGTGCGGGAAGCGCTGGCTGCGGGCGTGCGCACGGTGCCGATGGAGCCTGCGAGCGCGACGTCGCTGGCGACGGAACTGGATGATGTGATCAGGAACTGACGAGCATGGGAAGCAATCGCCGACATGCCTTCACGCTGGTTGAAATGGTCGTGACCATGGGCATTCTCGCGTTGGTGATGGGCGCCATGACGTCGATCATGATGTTTACGGCCAAGGCGATGCCGACGAGCTTTGATGCAGACGTGCGGACCGATAGCGATGAGCGCACGTTGCGTGAGGCGTTGTGGTTGCTTGCTGATGCGAAGGTGTTTCTCACGAGGAATGCCGGTGAAGTGGCGTTCAAGACACCGGACCTGGACTATGACGGGTTGGACGACACATCGCAGTTGATGTTTTCAGGAACAAGTGGCGATCCGCTGATGATGGGCTTGAATGGCACCCAGCAAACACTGATTGATGATGTAGCCAGCGTAACGTTCGACGTGGCGGTAAGAGAGCGAACGATGACGGCGGTATCAGGCACGTACGAAACAGCGGAGATGCTCATAGACGGTTGGCCGGGTCCGATGAACGCTCTGCGCGAGTGTTCGATCACGAAGTCATTGGCGATGCGGCTACAACCGCAGCTGCCGCATGATGCCACGCAGTTTCGCATCACCCGGGCGCGATACTTCGTGAAGCCTGTCTCGGGCAAGACGTGCAACGTGCGTATGTTAATTGCAGACGCGACCGGTGCAGGTCAGCCTGATCCGGCTAAGGTCCGGACAACTGCTTCAACCACACACACCGGGCTTTTATCTTCGGGACAATGGGTATCGCAGGCCTTTGCAAGCAACACGTACTGGTACGCGGCGACTGAGCGACCATTTCTTTGGGGCGACACTACGAACATGTCCGCTGAGTTCGAACTTGGCGTCGAAACGACTGCGCCACACGCCGGGTACACGGTGTATTCTGAGTTTGGAGAACCCACAGTGACACGCCAGTTTACGGCGATGGTGTTTGAGGTGTACGCCGTTGTTCGGCGGCCCGCGACCGTGACGTCAACTTACAGCGCGGCGGCGGTGCTACACGTGAGTGTTGTACGGACTGATGGCGTGGTGATTCGCGCATCGGTGCCTTTGAGGAATCAGCCGGCGATGCCATAACTATGAACGCACGACGCGACAACTCTAGTCGGCGAGGCTTTACGCTGATTGAAGCGGCGTTGTCGCTTGTCATTGTGTCGGTGGTGGCGGTTGCGGGGTTGAACGCTGTGTCGGTGGCGCGCAAGAGTCGGACGCATGCCACCGAAGAAGTGCAGGGACGGATGTACGCCGATGGGCTGCTGGCTGAGATTGTGGCGAAGCGATATCGCGATGCGGCGCTGCCCGCGAGCGCACTTGGGCCTGAAGCGACCGATGACATTGGCTCGGCGGCGTGGCGCACGGTGGACGATGTTGATGATTACAACGGTTTCGCGATGAGTCCGATGACGGATGAAGGCGGCAATACGTTGTCGTCGGGGTCGTGGGGTTGCAACGTGACGGTGGAGTGGGTTGCTGCGAGCAATCCGGGCAATGTGTCGGCGACAGAATCGGGCGTGAAGCGCATTCGTGTCGCGGTGTACAAGGGCAATCGCGTGGTGGCGCGTGCGGCGGCTTTGCGCACGTTGGGCACTGACACAGCGATGATGGGAGTAACGCCATGATGCAACCCCTGCGAAATTCGAAAGCGTTGCACCGGCGAGGGTCGGTGTATGTGTTCGTGCTGGGTGCGGCAATGCTCATTGCAACTACCGGGATTCTGGCGACCACGCTGCAGTCTGCAAGGCTCGTGCGACAACGCAGCATGGACGCGACGGTAAGCGTGGATGCTGAGCACGCGGCGGCGGTGGAGTATGCGATTGAGACATTTGAGAACGATCCATCGGGCAGTGCGTGGCGGCCATTCAGCAGGTTGGTGGTGAATGCACCGGCAATGCTGGGTACAAGCGGCACGAGTCACGTGTTGAGTCTGACGGATCCGGCAGATGACAACCTGCGCACGGTGAACCTGGTAGATGATGTGCGGTTGCGTGTGGAAAGCACGGTGGGTGCATCCAAGCGTGCGACGCAGCTCACGTTTGGATTTACGCAGACGCCGCTCAGCGCTTTGAGCAATGCGTTGATCCGGGAGAGTGAGCATCCGGGCAGCGCAATTGCGGTTAGTGGCACGATAGCAACGGCGGCAAGTTTGCCGGTGCGAGCTGCGGCCTACGACGCGAATGCACAGACCGGCGTGACGCCAGCGCAACTCAATGCGGCGATCCTTGCGATGAACTCGACGGTGCCGGGAGAAGTGCAGGAGCCGCCATCGGAGTTGTTCGTGTACTACCGCAGCATCGGCACGCTGATTACGTTGAGCACGGCGACGACGTATGACGAGGTGTTGTTCTCGCCCACGAGTAATCCGGCGGGAACGGGGCTGAATGCACGTGGCATTTATGTGATTGATTGCAACAACAAGAGGCTGAGGCTTTCAGAATCGCGTGTACTTGGCACACTTGTGATTATCAACCCGCACACGACTTCGGAGATTGGGCCCAGGGTGTCCATGTCGCCGGCGTCGGCTGACTTGCCCACGTTGCTGGTGGACGGCGAGATGTTCTTCCAGTTGGACGATTATGATCTGCTGGAGTGGGATGCTGAACGCAATTTCAATCCCAGCGGAGCACCGTATCTGGGCGAGACGGATTCTGACGAGAGCGATCGATATCCCTCATGGATTCGTGGGCTCACGTACGTCTCTGGGAAAGCGAAGATAAGCCAGAACAGTGTATTTGAAGGCGTTCTGTGGGTCAATGGCAGGGTGCAGGTGAGCGACGCACGAACTTTGACTGTGCGATGGGCTCCGCTGACGGCGCCGATTCCGGGCTTTACAACGGCGTCGAGCATGTTTGTGGAAGCAGACAGCGTGCAGCGGTTGGCACCGTGAGATTCGTTGCGAGAATCGAAACGCTTACGCCGCTTTGCTTGTCGCGCGTTCTTCGGCGGTTTGCTGGTCCATGGCTGCGTGGCGCAGCGTCATGGCGTCGTACTCGGTCAAGTCGAGCGTGAGCATGAGCTGGCTGATGCGCGGGTCAAGCTGGGTGCCGCCGCTCTTGGCGATTTCAGCAAGGACCACTTCGCGCGGCATTTTGCTGCGATAGGCGCGGTTGCTGCTCATGGCGTCGAACGTGTCGGCGACGGCGATGATACGGGCGATCAGCGGAATCTCATTTGCAAGCAAGCCGTGCGGATAGCCGCGGCCGTCGTAGCGTTCGTGGTGATGCATGACGCCTGGCAGGATGTCTTCGAGCATCGTGACACCTTTGAGGATGTCGTAGCCGGTTTCTGGGTGTTTTTTGATATGGGCAAATTCTTCGTCGGTGAGTTTGCCAGGTTTGAGCAGCACGTTTTCGGGCACGCCGATCTTGCCGACATCGTGCACCAGGCCAGCGATGCGGATGCGTTCGCATTGCTGCGCGGGCAAGCCCGCAAGCTGCGCGAGCTGCATGGAGATGAGCGCGACGCGCTCGCTATGACCGCGGGTGTAGCGGTCTTTGGCGTCGATGGCGGCGGTCATGGCTTGCACAGTGCCCATGAAGAGCTGATGTTGGTCGTCGTAGAGAGCGACGTTGTCGATGAAGGTGGTCAGGAAGCCCGCACACGCCTCGAAGAGTTGCGTGTCGTAGCTGCTGATCATCCAGTCATCGCCGCCTTTGTTGCCAGCCATGACAACGCCGATCTGATTGCCTTTGCAAAGCAGCGGCTGCGTGATGACCTGCGGATTGCTTTCGTTGGCAATACCGTCAAGGTCGGTGCGAATCTTGCAGGTCGTGTCGTTGTCGTGCATCGCTCGGGCTGCGACCTGGCGGAAGGCGTCAGCAGCCAGAGGTAGTTCGCCTTGGTGAACAAGCATGCTGCTGAGCACGCTTGGCGTCTTTGGAGTCTTCTCAAAGAGCACCGCAACCCAGCCAAATTTCAGGCTCATTGCAGCTCGCGTGCAGAGGTTCTGCAAGAACTCTTCGGGACTGAGGACCGACTTCATCGAGCGACCAAGGCTGTACAGCACGTCGATGGTTTCAAAGGCACCTGTGAGTTGCTTTGTGAAGCCTTCAAGTTCGCTTTTGCCACACAGCGTTGCAGCAACGTCTTGGCTCATCGTGCTGAGTGATTGGGCGAAGAGTTGTGAAGCCGCTAGACCAATGCTGCCTGTGGCGTTGACGAGTAGTTCAACCTCGGTATCTTCAAGGCCAGCTTCTTTGCACGCGCGAGCGAGAATCTCGCTGCTGCGGGCATCGGGTTCGATCATCACAACTGCTGTTGAGCCGCGCAGGCCTGTGTCGTCGGTGTGCGGGCAAAGCACGATGGACAGACCTTCGCTGATCTTCGCAGAAGCAAGACCGCCGCGTAAACGCTTGGGAGTTTCGAGCAGTGCGATGCGTTGCAGGGCGTTTGCGAAGGTCGGCGCGCGAAGCACATCGGCCCAGAGTTCGTGTGGAGCAACAACATCGAGCAGCAAACCGTCAGGGCCGAGAGCGCACGCAAGTAAACCCAGCTTGCTGCATCGAGCGAGCATCGCGTCGAGGGTGGGGTTGCCGGTCTTGTGCGTGTCTGTGGACATTTTCGGTTTCCTGCACCGCGTTTAGGCGGCGGCATGGCTTGCATGTCCTCCAGAACTCGATGCGAGGAAATTTTGTACCCGTTCGAGCAATTGAGCGGCACCGAAGGGCTTGGGCATGAGATATCTGATATTCGCTTTGGCGAGATCTTCCGCAGCAGCAATGTATCCGCGCGCGGTCAGCATGATGATCGGAACGTGAGCGGTGTCGGCAAACTCTCGTAGCTTGATTGCCATCTCAAGGCCCGACATCATGGGCATCTGCAAGTCCGTCACGACCAGGTCAGGCACGATGGGCATCGGGCTCTTGGGCAGTGATCCAACAGGCAGCGCGGAGTGATCGACCCAGCAGTAGCCCTCAAGTCCGTTGCGTCCTTCGCAAACGGTGTAACCGGCTGCGCGGAGCTTGGTGGCGACGATGGAGCGGATCGGCGCTGAGTCGTCACACACGAGGATGGTGGCCGGTTGGGTCATATGTTTAGTATCGAGTCGTTCGGCGGGTGATTTGAATGAATGGCCGGGGTGTGACTGGAAACAGCGGATTCTCGGATGCCCAGCTCACCTTTCTACGGGTAATTCCCTATCAGGCAGGAGGACCACAAGCGCTACGATGACCTGTGAGCCAAGCTTCAGCCCCAACAATGAGTGCTTCTTCCCCCGCTTCTCGGACGCGCAGCGATGATCCTGCGCCGATTCTCGCGCGCGAGGGGTGGCCCATTCTCGCGATCGTTCTGGTCATCGCGGCGTTGCCGCCGCTTATTGCTGGCCCGCTCGCGCCGGCGTGGGGCTGGTATCTGGCCATTCCGGGCGTGTTGCTGTTGGCTTTTTGCTGCTGGTTTTTTCGAGATCCGCAGCGGGCGATTCCGGAAGAGCCCGGGTTGCTGGTTGCGCCTGCCGATGGTCTAGTCATTGCAATTGAGCCCGCGACGCCTCCGGAGGAGTTGGGGCTTGACAAGGCGCGCACGGGCGAGATGGAACGTGTGGTGATTTTTCTGAACGTGTTCAATGTTCACGTCAATCGCGTGCCGTATGCAGGCACGATTTTGAAAGTTGCAGGCAAGGCCGGTCTGTTTGCGCATGCGGGCAAGCCCGAGGCCGAGCACAATCAACGCAAGAGCATCGCGTTGCAACTGAGCAACGGTGCAACGGCGGTGGTGACGCAAGTGACGGGGCTGGTTGCCCGGCGGATTGTGTGCCACGCGCAGGAAGGCCAGGCGTACAAAGTTGGACAGCGATACGGGCTGATTCGGTTTGGCAGTCGAACGGATGTGTATTTGCCCAAGGGCACCACGTGGCTGGTAAAGCCTGGCGACAAAACCACGGGCGGGGTGACGAAGCTGGCGAAGCTGAAGTAATCAGAAAGTGCAGGCAATTGCGTGTTTCTGCGATTGGGGCCCAAAACTCGTTCTGTTCCGCTGGCGGCACTTGTGCCCAACATGCTCACCACGCTTGCAGTCTGTTGCGGCTTGGCGAGTATTCACTTTGCGCTGCTCGATAAGTGGGAACGGGCAATGGCCGCGATTGTGCTGGCTGCGATTTTCGACGTGCTTGATGGCGGAGCAGCTCGGCTGCTGCGCGTGCAGAGCCCGTTTGGTGCGGTGCTTGATTCGCTCTCAGATTTTCTTGCGTTCGGCATCGCGCCGGCAGTCATCATGCACCAGTGGTTGCTCAGCCCGGTGACAACCAAGGCTCAGGACACGCTCGAACTTGTCGGCGTGATGGTTTTCGCACTGTGTTCAGCGCTGCGGCTGGCAAGGTTCACCGCACAGGCACACACGCAGGCGATGCGAGCAGCGGTCGAGGCGTCTTCGGGGGCTTCGGGGGGTTCAGCACAGCCGAGCAACAAGCGCACGAGCATGTTCTTCTCCGGCATGCCGACACCTGCGGGTGCGGGCGTCGCGCTCATTCCGGCGATGCTCGCGGCGAGCGATGATCTGCAATTTCAGGCATGGAATGTGCCGAGCTGGGTGATGGCGATTCATTTGATCGTGACTGGCGTGCTGCTGGTGAGCACTGTGCCGATGTTCGCGATGAAGGGTGTGCGGATTTCGCGGAAGCTGGTTGCGCCGCTGCTGATCATCGTGGTGGTGGTGGCAACATGTGCCATGATGTCGCCTTGGCTGACGATTTCAGCGATTGCTGGTCTCTACGTAGCGAGCGTGCCGCTGGCGTTCGTGCTGCGTTCGAGGCAACGCAGTGTGTCGGCTCGGGCGCAAAGTGTGTAAACCAACTTGTGTAACTCAAGTTGTGAAGCTGGCGTTCGGGTATACACGAAATTCTCGCTCCTTGAATGCACAATTTCTCTTGATTGTGTCAGCGCGGCACCTCGCGCAGACTACTGACCTTGCCCATGTCGTGTTGCTTGGTATGTACCTGGCGATTCATGCGCGTTGGATCACGAAACGAGAGGTGGCTCTATGTTCATGCGTACTTGTTCGGTGGTCGGTCTGGTTGTGCTTGGTGCGATTTCGCAGTCAGCTCGGGCAGATTTCAGCAATGCGTTTGCATTCGGCCAGCCACCTGAGATGGTGCTGGCGGGCACTGCGGCGTTTCCGCAGTATTACGCCACGGTGACCGACGGCGGCGACCAGCGCGGCGCGCTCTGGTACAACGTGAAGCAGGACGCCATCGGCGGGTTCCGCGGCACGATCGACTTCAGAATCAACACGCCCACGCTCAATGGTGATGGTTTCGCGATCGTGTTCCACAATGATCCTCGCGGGTTCAACCAACTCGGCGGCGGTGGCTCAGACTTGGGCTATGGCGACGGCTTCACGAACCTAGGGCAGAGCGTGTGGATTGAGAATGGCGTCGCGCTCGAGGTTGACACTTTCTCGTTTGGTGCGCCGGGCGAGTTTGATGCCACGCACGTGTCGCTGCAAGGCATGAAGGACGGCAGCACTCGAATCGGCGCGGGCGACGCGGAAAGCCTGGGCCACGCGCTGGTGAGTGACTTTGGTCTCGAACTGACAGACTCGGGCACGCACACGCTGTACTTTCATTACGTCGCGCCGACGCTCAACCCGCCCGCACCCGGAGAGTTCATCGTGAACATTGATGGCACGGTGCTGTTCACGGTGAACAACATAGATCTGAACAACGTGAATGGTCAGAGCATCTTCGACGAAGATGGCAAGACGTGGGTGGGCATTACTGGTGCAACCGGACTCGCTGATTCCACTCACGCGTTCGACACCTGGGCCTTTAATGGCAGTGCTGGTGACTCGTGCCTCGCGCCGTACAACCACTCGGGCTACGGATCAGGCTGCGGGCTGGGCTGCTTCACACAGTTTGGCGAAAGCTGGGTAGGCGATCAGCCCATGACGTTCCAGTGGTTCAAGAACGGGCTGCCTATGACGGATGACGACAACGGCCGACTGACTGGCCTGCAGACGCAGACGCTCACCATCAACCAGCCTTCAAATGCAGACTTTGGCTTTTACAAACTTGTGGTGACCAATCCATGCGGCGAGCGGACCAATGGCGAAGCTGCGTACTACGGCGATCCGGCGGCGTGCAACGACATCGACTTCAACAACAACGGCGTCTTTCCTGAAGATGCCGACGTGATTGACTTCTTCAGCGTGCTCGCGGGTGCTGATTGCCCGAATCAGATCACGCAATGCGATCCAATTGACTTCAACAACAACGGCGTGTTTCCCGAAGACCAAGATGTGATTGATTTCTTCACCGTGCTTGCAGGCGGCCCTTGCCCATAAGTGCGCCCGTAAGCGTTCCCGTCAGTAGAGTGAAATGAGCATCTGGACAATTGTGCACGCGGGTCGCGCTCCTTTCCGAGGGGGGGCCGGCCTGTTGTGCCATTGTTGAGTGAAAGTGTCGAAGACCTGCCGCCCGGGATGGGCGGCCTACCGGCTAAAGACCTTGCCGATGATAAATCGCATCGGCGAGTACGGCCTTGCTGGCGTACTCCAGTTGGCTGCCACTGGGCAAACCACGAGCGAGGCGCGAGACTTTGACTTTGAGGCCCGTAAGAGCCTCGCTGAGATACAGCGCGGTGCCGTCGCCTTCGAGCGTTGGGTTGAGTCCCAAGATCACTTCGCGAATCGCAACGCCGCCTGGATTGGTTGCGGGGTCTTTGATGCGTTCGATGAGGCGTGCGACGGTGAGGTCGTGGGGGCCGATGCCTTCGAGCGGGCTGATGCGACCCATGAGCACGTGGTAGAGCCCTTTGAACATCGCGGTTTGTTCGAGGGCGAGCAGGTCCTTTGGCTGTTCAACGACGAGCACGAGTCCACGATCGCGCGATGCGTCGCTGCAAACGGCGCACAACTGGCCATCGGCAAGGTGATAGCAGTTCTCGCACTGGCGAACGGTTTTCTTGATATCGATGACGGCCTGAGCAAGATTCATCGCGGCACGTTCGTCATTCTTGAGGACGTAGAACGCCAGCCGCTCAGCACTACGGCGACCGATGCCGGGCAACTTGGCGAACTCGGCGATCAAAGCGTCGACGGCTTTGGGATACGCGATTCCCGATCGCTGGAGAGGATTGTCTTTCTTTGCAGCCACGAAGCAGGGTAGTGGCACGCGGGCTGGGTGATGTTCGCCGCGTGCGGAAAGCGCAGAAAAGCGGTCAAATCAGGGAAAGAAACCACGTTTCGCGGCGTTCTGCTTGCAGAATCGTCGCAATGTGCGCCCATACGCCCGGTTGTGTCGAAACACTTGGGCTTGCAACTCGTAGGACGATTACGATTCTCTATGCGGTTTCGCCTGCCCCATTCTGCCCGCGGATTCACGCTCATTGAGCTGCTGGTGGTTATTGGCATCATCGCGTTGCTGGTCAGTATCACGATTCCCGCGCTCGGCAAGGCTCGCGCGAGTGCTCGATCAACCAAGTGCATCGCGAATCTCAAGGGCATCGGCGTTGGCTTGCAGTTGTACATGGACACCGAAGCCAAGGGGCGCATTCTGCCCAAGGTCAGGCCGCTGAATACGGGCAGCAACACCAATGATCCCTCGTTGCTTGATATCATGGGCAAGTATGTTGATGCGGGACTTCCCGTTGAAGATGAGAATGGACTCTGGATCGTCGGCGATCCGTGGCGGTGTCCGTCAGACGATCGCAGTTTAGATGCAGCTGTGCAATTTCGTCCGCAGTGGCAGACGTACGGCACCAGTTACGAGTATGGTCCCGGCCTGCTCATGCTTGCTGCCGAGGTTGCGTGTTTGACGGATCCGCAAGGCGGCGTGAGCAAGTATTATGAAAGTCAGAACAACGCGATTGCAGTTTTGAGCGATGCGGACGATTGGCACAATCCACGTTGGGTCACTGCTGCGGGTACGGGTGACGCGGCACAACGCTGGAAGCGCAACGGTCTCTACTTTGGCGACTGGCGCGCGGGTGATCTGGCGTATCAGGATCCCAACACGTTCCCAGAGATCTTCGAGCAAATCAGTATCTTTGCTGGCGGGGTGAATCCCAACTGCATCGCAGGAGGCCTGCCATGAGCGAACTCCAGAATTTTCGAGCCGCGCCGGGTGTGAATCGCGGAGTGCTCGAGCGACTGCGCGATGTCTTCACTGGTTCGCGGCGCGGGCCGACCGTTGGTGAGAGCGTGGAGGCGGCAACGCGAACTGTCGATACATGGCTCAATGATGCTTCGAAGCCCAATCGCAAACGCAATATGGCGATGGTGAGTCTTGCGGTACTCCTCGGGGGCGGCACCGGCGCGTACTTCGCGTTTCGTGCAACGCCCCAGCCAGACTACATGACGGCGGACCTCGACGCAATCTTCGACTTCACGCTGCTGAGTGATGATTTCAACAAGCTCCCCATCGAAAAGCGGCTGCAACTCATGCAGCAACTCGTGGCGCGACTCAAGAACATGTCATCGGGTGACTCGATGATGCTCGGCGCGTTTGCGGCGGGCATCGCGGGTGCGGCACGAGATCAACTGGAAGAAAATGGCTCGCGCCTCGCAATCGACGCCTGGGACAAGTACGCCGTGGACTATGCGAAGGTGCCTGATGGCGAGCGGGCGGAGTATCTCGACAAGACGTTTGTCGAGATGAGCAAGATGCTGGAAGTTGTTGCGAATGGTGCGCCGCGTGATGTGAGCGACGAAAAGCGACTGACCGAAATGCGCGAACAAGTGGCTCAAAATCGCGAAATGATGCAGAAGAATCCCGACGCCATGCCCAGCGGCGAGCAACTCGGCGAGATTTTCACGTTCATGAACTTCACGGTTGGTAGTCACGCAACCACACAGCAGCGCAATCGCGGTCAACAGATGATGCGCGACATGACACGGCACTTCCGCGGGCGCGATACGGCGACCGGCCAGCCTGTCAACGGTCCAAGATGAACGCGCGATTGCTCGATGCGAATAATGCGTTGCAGCGAAACACGCCGCAGCATGCAAGCATCACGTACTAGCTTTGAGCATCTCGCGAAGTATCGCCGCGATGCCCGCACGTTGCTGCGGCGTTGCATCACCCTGCAGTTGCTCGGGCGTCCAGCCCCAGACCGTCGCTTTGGGCGTTGGATCATTTGCATGCCGCGGCACCACATGCCAGTGCACATGCTGCACGACGTTGCCCAGACACTCATAATTGATCCGCGGGGCTTGGATGTCGTTGCCCCATCTGTGTCGCAGACTCGCCGCCCGCACAACGCGGGCAACACGCGCGACCTCCGCAAAGACGCGCTCTTGCCGAGCAATCGCAAGATCATCCATATGCACCACATGCTCATTGAGCACGCACACGCACCAACCTTGGCAACCTTGGTTTTCACCAAGAAACGCAGTGCATTCTGCAAGCGTGGCGATATGGAGCGGATTGGTCGCCGCTTGCGAAACTGTGGTGCAGAGAGGGCAAGTGTGCATGATTCGTTTGTTTCCAAAGCGAGCGTGCGAAGAGCAAGTACAGTGACGGACGCGTTCGCGAAAACTCAGAACGGCCGTTTAGTCGGATTCACAACGATGTTGTCGCGGCCCAAAATCAGCAAGTCTGCAATCTCCAGAGCTTCTTCAAAGCTCGCCTTGGCAGCTTGCAAATCCGGTACTGGACTGGGCGATTTGCCTTGTTCGATATGCTCAACGGTTGGAATCGCATCGCCGCACACAAGCACGGTGTGCCGTGCGTGACTCAGCAGCAGACCGCACATGCCCGGGCTCACGCCCGGCAGCGGAAAAAGATCAACACGTTCAACCAGCGAATCAGGCGCGTTCTTGCATTTGCTCAGCATCGCGATATCTTGCTCGAGAATCTCGCGCAGTGATTCGTCCTTCGCGACGCCGCCTTGGTCCTCGCGGCGCATCACCAAGTCCTTGAGCGCCGTCGCGATGTTGACGCCCACGACTTCGCGTTCCGTTTCGCTGATGTGCCAGGTCGCTCCGTCGAAAAGCTGCAAACCCCGGCGAACGTCGGGCGCGAACGACGTCAGAAACACATCAGTGATATCTTGCGGCGAGATGCCCGCGCGTTCGTTCAGCCTAGCGGCGAGCATCTGCGGCGGCAGTCCTGGATCAACCAGAATCTTGCGTTTGCCGGCTGAAATAAGCGTGGTCGTGGCGTGACCGGTGCGCACGGGGCTGCGCTCATTCCACAGCGGGTGGGCGGGCAGGCAGCCGATTGAGATAATGCGAAACTCCATGGATGAGCGTAAGAGGGCTGCACGAGTTGCGAAAGTGCCAGCCTCTCACGATTGGCGATCGCACGTTTGCGCAAGAGCGATGAGTTGCGTGACGCGCGGTGCAATGGCTTCCCACGTCGGGCCATGCACATTCACATGCCCGATCTTGCGATTCACGCGAGACTCCTTGCCGTACAGATGTAGTCGCGCGTCGTCGATGCCAAGTACATCGCTCGGTATCGGGTTGTTGCCGATGAGATTCACCATCGCGCTCACTCCCGTAGGCAACGTGCTGCCAAGCGGCATGCCCATGATGGCGCGCACGTGATTCTCAAACTGACTGGTGACGCGAGCGTCCATCGTCCAATGTCCGCTGTTGTGCACGCGCGGAGCCATTTCATTCGCGAGCAGCGTTGTCTGACCGCCGCTCTTCACGACAAAGAACTCAATGGCGAGTACGCCCACGTACGCAAGGCGATCCATCAATTCATGCATGTGCGACGCCGCTTCGCGAGCGATCGTGGCATCAACATGCTGCGCGGGCGCAATGCTCTCTCGCAACATGCCGCGTTCATGACGATTCTGCGTCAGCGGATACGACGCAAACGCGCCATCGCGCCCGCGCACAGCAATCAACGAAAGCTCGCGTTCAAACGGAACAAAACTCTCAACAAGCAGCGGCACACCCGACAATTCATGCCAAGCCCGCTTCGCATTGTTCGCCTCGCGAAGCACCACTTGTCCCTTGCCGTCATAACCACCGCGACGAGTTTTGATGACGCAAGGCGTGCCAATGCGATCAACGGTTTCGATGAGCTGGGCTTCGGAATCGGCGTGGGCATACGCATGCACGCGTAAACCGGCTTGCTCAAACAGACGTTTCTCAAGCAATCTGTCCTGTCCTGTTTCCAGCGCGATAGCAGGCGGAAAAACAGGCGATTGCTTCTCAACTTCACGCACCGTCGCAACCGGCACATTTTCAAACTCGAATGTCACACAATCACAACCGTGTGCAAACGCCGCGAGCGAGCGAGAATCATCCCATGTGCCACTCTGCAGCTCGCACACATCGCCCGCGCACGCATCCGGATCAGGGTCGTAGCATCGCACGCGCACACCAAGCGGCGCGGCAGCAAGCGCCAACATCCGTCCGAGTTGCCCGCCGCCCAGCACTCCCAGCAGCATGCGAACTCCTTACTTCTTGGGTGACTTGCGAGGATCGCGCTGCAGCAGTACGCGCGACGTTTGTTCATCGCGATACGAATCAACGGCTTTCGCGATCTTCGCATCGTGAAGTGCAACGATCTTCGCTGCAAACAGAGCCGCGTTGATCGCGCCGGCTTTACCAATTGCCATCGTGCCAACCGGCACGCCCGCAGGCATCTGCACAATGCTCAGCAGCGAGTCCATGCCCTTGAGCGTCGTGCTTTCCATCGGCACACCAAGCACCGGCAGGTTCGTCTTGCTCGCGCACATACCGGGAAGATGTGCCGCGCCGCCCGCACCAGCGATGATGACATGCAATCCGCGTTGCTGTGCCGAGGCTGCGTACTCAAAGAGCCAATCAGGCGTGCGATGCGCACTTACGATGCTGACTTCGTGCGGCACACCCAGCGACTCGAGCATCAGGCTCGCGTGCTGCATGGTTTCCCAATCACTTTGTGATCCCATGATGACACCCACCAGCGGTAGAGGCGTGGATGTGCGAGTAGATCGCTTTGCCAAGGAACGAGATTGCGCCATGCACGAGGATAGATGCTTTCTCGCGGCGAGTCGCGTCTCGCACGAGATCAGTTACTTCCTCGTTTGCCGAGTTCGCATGGATCGAGCAAACGCCGCCAGCGTCTGTGGCGAACAATGATGCTCGATGCCTTCCGCATCGCGCTCAGCAATACTCGCGGATACACCCATGGATCGTAAAAACGCGACAACCAGCTCGTGTCGTTCTCGGCTGCGTGTGGCCAGCGATTGGCCCGCCGGAGTCAGAAAAATCGCCCGATACGGCTGTGAAATGACGAGTTTTTCGCGTTGCAAACGTGCAATAGTTCGCACGACGGTAACGTGCGTCACGCCCATCGCCTGAGCCAGGTCCACCACGCGGGCTTCACCTCTGGAGGCGATAAGCATGGCGATGGCTTCGACATAATCCTCCGCCAATTCGTTGGCGTGAGCAGCCCGAACCGATGCATGCGCAGCGGCATCCGTCGCTTGTGCAGCTCTGCTGGCAACCGAACTGAAACCTGACGACTTGGACATGCTCTCAAAGCCTGACCACCAATTCTAGCCTTGTCGGTAGCAGAGACAACCTTCTGTAACACTGGCTTGACTTTGTAGCCGATGCTACACTTTGCCATGACCGATGTTTGCATTGTGTCATCGAAGGAACCGTTATGTCTCACGCTCGAATCTTCGCTGTTCTGCTCGCTCTATGCCTCATCGTGCTGCCAGCTTGCAAACCAGCCAACCAGCCTGCCGCGAGCACAACCGATTCACGTTTGCATGTCGTTGCCACAACCGCCATGGTCGCGGATGTCATCGAACGCATCGGCGGCGAGCATGTGCGTGTTGAAGTTCTGATGGGACCAGGCACCGATCCGCACTTGTACAAGCCAACGCCCAGCGATATGCGTGCGTTGCAGAGTGCGCAGTTGGTTGTCTACTCAGGCCTCAAACTCGAAGGCAAAATGTCGGAGTCGCTCGAGAACCTCGCTAAATCCAAGCCCGTGCTGTGTTACACCGATGCCATGCCACGCGAGCGTCTGCTCGCAGCAAGTGGCGAGCTTTCCAAAAGCGGCTCGCAGTTCGACCCGCACGTGTGGTTTGATGTCGACTTGTGGAGTACAGGTATCGAAGCCGTGCGCGACGAGCTGCAGAAGCGCGATCCCGCCAACGCGCAGCGGTTTGCAGCCACCGCCGCTGCGTACAAAAGCATACTTGCTGATCTCAACAATTCGGTTCGCGAGCGAATCGCGAAAATCCCAGCAGAAACACGTATTCTTGTCACCGCTCACGATGCCTTCGGGTACTTCGGTCGCGCTTACGGCATCGAAGTCGCAGGCATTCAAGGTCTTTCTACCGAAAGCGAAGCCAGCCTCAGCGACATCAATCGAATTGTTGACGAACTCGTCGCTCGCAAAGTGCCAGCCGTCTTCATCGAAACCAGCATCAGTCCCAAAAACATCGAAGCACTGGTGCAAGGTGCGAAGTCCAAAGGTCACAACGTTCGAATCGGAGGCTCGCTTTTCTCTGACGCGATGGGCAAAGCGGGCACGCCCGAAGGAACATACGTCGGCATGGTGCAGCACAATGTCACGCAGATCGTCGAGGGACTCAAGTGATTCCTGCTGCTCTACCCAATGCTGCAATCGCAATTGACGTGCACGATCTGACTGTCGCGTACCACCGCAAGCCCGTGCTGTGGGATGTTGACGTGCAGGTTCCCGTCGGCAAACTCATCGCCATCGTCGGCCCCAACGGAGCCGGCAAAAGCACACTCCTCAAAGCGATGTTGGGCTTGGTACCGCTCGCGAGCGGACGCGTCGAGATATTTGGCCGCAGCATTCGCGAAGCGCGTGCGTTGGTTGGATACGTCCCGCAGCGCGAAAGCGTCGACTGGGATTTTCCAATCGACGCGATGGGCGTGGTCACCATGGGAACCTACGCCCAGCTCGGTTGGTTGCGCCGCGTGGGCCAGCCGCAACGCGAGCGTGCGCTCGCCGCTCTCAAACAAGTTGGCATGAGTGACTTCGCGCAGCGGCAGATCGGTCAGTTGTCAGGCGGCCAGCAGCAACGCGTATTCCTCGCGCGAGCCCTCGCACAAGATGCCGCGTTGTATCTCATGGATGAACCTTTCGCTGGCGTTGATGCTGCAACCGAGCGAGCGATTCTCGATGTCTTGCGCACCATGCGCGATGCGGGCAAGACGGTGATCGCCGTGCATCACGATCTGCAAACCGTGCCGCAGTACTTCGATCATGTCATCATGCTCAACATGCGGCTTGTCGCGGCAGGGCCCACAAATGATGTATTCACGCAGGAAAACCTGCAAAAAACGTACGGCGGACGACTGAACTTGCTCGAGCAAGCCGCCGAAGCCGTCCGTCGAGCGGGAACATAACGCAACTGTGCTGCAACGTCTCCTCACATTCTCTGACTTCAACACCAACATCGTGCTGCTGGGCAGCGTGCTGCTGGGCTGCGCGTGCGGCGTCGTCGGCACATTCACCGTCCTTCGCGGCAGGTCGCTCATGGCCGACGCACTCGCGCACGCTGCGCTGCCTGGTGTGTGCATCGCGTTTCTCATCACCGGCTCTCGCGAGTTGGGTCCGTTGCTTGCCGGCGCGCTCGCATTTGGTGTACTGGGCGTGCTTGCCGTCATGGGCATCAGCCGCAGCTCACGCGTCAAGGAAGACGCCGCCATTGCTCTCGTCCTTTCAACCACATTCGGCCTTGGGGTCGCGCTGCTCAGCATCGTCCAGCGCTCGCCAGATGCAGCTCACGCAGGTCTCGAAGGTTTCATTTTCGGCAAAGCAGCCAGCATGGTCGTGCGCGACGTGCAACTGATCGCCGTGGTCGCCGGGCTCGTCGTCATCACGTGCGGCATCTTCTATCGTCAGTTCAAAGTGCTGTGTTTCGACCGAGAATTCGCGCACAGTGCAGGTTTGCGTGTCCAACTGCTCGACTTGCTGCTCATGGGTCTTGTGTGCGTGTGCACCGTCGTCGCGCTGCCAGCAGTGGGGCTGGTGCTGGCAGTTGCAATGCTCACAATTCCCGCCGTCGCGGCGCGCTGCTGGAGTGATCGGCTTGGCATCATGGCCATCATCGCTGCAGTCGTCGGCGCGATGTCTGGTGCAATTGGTTCAGGCATCAGCGCGATGAAACCCAAGCTCAGCGCAGGCCCGGTCATCACGTTGGTTGCCGCATTGATCTTCATCGCCTCGTTATTGTGCGCACCGCGCCGTGGTCTCATCGCTGGTTGGTGGCGCAAGCGTGCGCTGCGAAACAAAATCTCACTGCAAAACATCCTGCGTGCCATATTTGAAGTGCAAGAAGCCCAGCAAGCGGCCCTCGTACCAGTCTGTGATGTCGCCCTCAAGCGTGCTTGGACGCCCGCCGAACTTGACTCGCTGCTTCGTCATGCCGTGCGACGCGGACTGGTCTCGCGAGAAGCTGACCGTGTCGCGCTCTCGCCCGAAGGTCGCAAGCAGGCACAGGCAATCGTGCGCACGCACCGCTTGTGGGAGGTGTATCTCGTCACGCACGCCGCAATCGCGACCGATCACGTTGATCGTGACGCCGACACCATTGAACACGTACTTCCCGCTGAAATCATCGCAGAACTCGAAGCGCGCCTGCGCGAAGATGGTCGCTTGCCTGCAGTCGTCATTCCCGATTCGCCTCACGCCGTCGCGGCACACTCTCGCGCAGGAGTGCACGAATGAACCCATTCCTCACCAGCAGCGAGTGGTGGATGCTCGCGACCGCGTCAATGTGCGGCCTGCTCTGCGGCGTCGCCGGTTGCTATCTCGTGCTGCGTCGCATGAGCTTGCTGGGTGACGCCATTACCCACGCTATTCTGCCGGGTCTTGCCGGTGCGTTCCTCCTCAGCGGCACGCGCGACACCTGGGCCATGCTCACCGGCGCGATGGTCGTCGGTTTGCTGACTGCCGCTGGCACAAGCTGGCTCGCGCGCGTGGGCAAAGTTCCCAGCGATGCCGCGATGGGTGTCGTTTTCACCTCTCTTTTCGCACTGGGCGTGCTGCTCATATCGCAAGCCGCAGACAAGGTTGATCTTGATCCTGGCTGCGTCCTCTACGGCCTTCTGGAGTTTGTCGATATCGATCGCGTGCGCGTGCTGTCATTCGAAATGCCGCGAGCATTCGCAACTCTCGCCGGCGCGAGCGGCATCACGCTGCTGCTGCTCACCGTTTTCTGGAAAGAAATCAAACTCGTCAGCTTCGACGCCGCACTCGCCACCAGCATGGGTTTCTCAGCAACGCTCATTCATTACGTCGCCGTTGCTGTCATCGCGGGAGCATCAGTCGCGAGTTTCGAAGCTGTCGGCTCGATTCTCGTCGTCGCGATGCTCATCGGCCCCCCAGCTTCCGCCAGTCTGCTGACCCAGCGATTCGGCCGACTGATCGCAATCTCCGCATCGCTGGGCGTCCTTAGCGGCGCAATCGGCACCATCGCCGCTGTTCGGCTCAACACGTCGATCGCGGGCACGGTCAGCGTTGTCGTGGGTTTGCTTTTCGCACTCGCCCTCTTCGCATCGCCATCCCAAGGCTTGATCGCGACCTGGCTCCGCCGATTCTCACTCACGCTGCGGGTGCGACGTGAAGATGTGCTGGGCACGCTCTACCGCGTTCATGCTGAGTCAAACTCGCGTGCAACTGCGAGAGATGTCCAGCAGCTTCTCACAGGTCCACTGGGTACAATCGCTCGTTACCAACTTATCTGGGCAAAGTTCATCGCCTCGCAGCAGGGCCAAGCAGTGCTGACCTCAACCGGCCAAGCCGAAGCGCTCCGCGTGCTGCGCGCCCACCGACTTTGGGAAAGCTACCTCTGGCGTGACCTTTCGCTGCCAGTCAGCCACGTCCACGACCCCAGCGAGCGCATGGAACACTTCATCACCGATGACATGGCGCGCGACCTCGAAGCTCACGTGCAAAACGAACGCGACCCGCAAGGCCGGCCCATTCCTCAAAGTGACGCGTGAGTTCTCGACGCTACACACTACTTGTGCGGCAAACTAAACAGCAAAACCAAGTGCACGCGATTGCCCACGCCTAGCAATTGATAAATCGCTTTCGTGTGGTCATGCACCGTGTGCTTGCTGCGATCAAGTGACTCGGCAATCTCAGGCTCGGTCTTGCCCTCGAGCAACTGCTCGAGCACCGCACGCTGGGCATCGCTGATCTTCGCGAGCAGATCAGGCCGACGCGCGGCGAGTTGACGACCGAGGCCTTCTGGAAATTCCTGTGCTGCCATCCGTGCCCTTCCGCATGCGATCTCGTCACACCCCTTTCAACTACGAACCACCTTGAAGCGGTGGTTCGCGTCACATTCTTCCCGCCTCCGACCTTTGTTTCAACGAGCGTTCGAGAATCTTGCGAAGATTCTCTTCCGTCAGCGTTCGCACCAGTCAATGCGTTGTTGAGTTGCGGCGAGGCCAGAAAATATTTCAGCGCGCCCACGAATCGATCGGTCCGCGTGTCAGTTCAGCCAGTGCCTTCAGTTGCTCAGGTGCCATTTTCTCGCGTGCAGACGCAAGAAACGCGTCCGCCGCTGGCCGACCATCGCGCTGCGCAATCGCAACCGCCGCCCACGCCGTATCTCTTGCCGCACTGTCAGGCCGCACGTTTATCCGGAGAAGGCCCACCGTCTTCTCCGTTGCTGAACCAATTCGCGGATACGCGGTATGCCATAGCGCATCCTGCAGCGCGCGCTTGCTCATCCGCGGCTTATCCAGCAAGCCATACGCCGCCACCAAGTCATCGGCACGCTGCTGCCGAAAGAGCGGCAACACCAAAAGTTCCGCCGTCGCCGACGTGACTTTGTCTGCCTTATCACGAAGCAATGGCGTTGCAAGCCTTCCCAAGTCCGCCTCACGTCCCGCTAGCACCAGGGCACGAATCGCCAACTCGTACTTGTCGGCCTTGAGATCATCCCGAAGCGTCGCATCAACCGCCGTCGTGTTTTCCAAAGGCAACGGATCACTCGTCCGCAGCGGCAAGTTCATGGTCGTAAACAACGGATCGCCAAACGTCGCGATCTTCCACGGCGGCCCGCCGTCATATCGCAACGCCGCACCCCACGGCGCACCGATGCTGATGCGTGCAACTACCTTCTCAGGCGGCAAGAACGCCGACAGATACGGCTCATGCACACTGCCGTAATAGAAAAACGCGCCGCGCTCAAACCACCGCCCCAGCAAGTGACTCGGTAACGCCGGAAACAACGCAGACCACGAGTGAATGAAGTGCACGGCTGCAGGCTGATCAAGTATGGGCAAGTCCGCAGGCAAACAGCGCCCGGGTGAGAGCTCAAAGAAATCACTGTTGCCCATCGTGTTCACCATGATGATCTGCGCCTGCACAGGCCTCACCGCCCGCGCTCGCCACTCTTCCGCGCCGCCATCGGGCCAATCCAGCGTCTCAACGCCCATGCCCGCCTGCCGCAGCATGTCGCCCGCCTTCGTCAGGTCATACGCGCCAAACGCACCATCAGTGCGATACCCATCAAACAGCCACGCTGTTCGCGGCGAAAGAAACATCGCGCACATCGCCTGGTAATTCGCCGTGCGCGATGATCCAAAAATCTGCCCGCTCCACGCCCAGCGTTCGGGTTGCTCTGTTCCCGCGCCAATGCGACCCATGCGGTCGGTTGTCGCTATGAACTCGCGACCTTCCTTGCCAGGAATGGGCCGATCAATCCGCGCCGGACACGCCAGAGCGAGCGTTACCGCATCAACTTCATCGCCCAAGCTATTCCAACGCAGCCCCAGTGCCTGCGTGCCATCTTCAATCTGCTTCGCCAGTGCATCCGCATCATCAATGCTGAAACTCCCATTGATCTCACTGCGCGACTTCACAAAAACCATCGGCTGCCCGCGTCCCGCCGCCAGCGCAAGCCCCGCCGTCCACGCCGGATCACTCACATCCATCGCCACAACACCGGGCGGCGTTGCCTCCGCCGACCGCCACAACTCGATGATCCGTTCCTGCGTCGCATCTTCGCTAATGTCCCAGCTTTTTGCCAACGTTGCGACCAAAAGCTCCGGCGTAATCGACGCAAACGAAACCGTGCTCGTGGTGCTCTTCGCACTTGCCGGGCTTTGCCAACTCACAACACTCTGCGCCCCAAATCCACGGACAAATCGCCCGATCTCTTCCGCCGCCTCAGGCGATCCATCGTCAATCAAAATCGGAAATCGCCGCGAAGGCGTCCACGCCGCAATCGCATCCAAAAACGACTGCGCATCGCTCACCACCACCACGTGCGGCATGATCTTCACCGCCGCGTTCGCCTTCGCGATGCGCTGCCCCAGCACAATTGCCGGCGGAATCTGTGTCGCCGCCGTCGGCGCAGCCTTCTGCGTCTCAGGCTGCAATTGCACGGGAAATGTGAAGGCGATAACTGTGAGGGCGGCGAGCATGCACCACTGTAAACGCTCACTACCCCGCCCGCGTTCACGATTCCAACATCTGATTCTCACGCCATCCAACCACGAACAGATGTAGAATCGCCCATGCCCAGCCTCTCGCGTGAAGCATTCGCCGCACTCGTCCAAGCCCACGCTGCAAGCGGCCGCACCATCGCCGTTCCCATCGCTCTGCGCGTACTCAGCGATCAACTCACGCCCGTTCTCGCATATCGCCGGCTCGTCGCCGCCGACGATCGCAAAGAACCCAGCTTCCTTTTCGAAAGCGTCGAAGGCGGCGAACGCCAAGGCCGCTACTCGATTCTCGGTAACAAGCCCAGAGCCGCCGTCATCGCCAAGGGCAACGCTGTGCGCGTCTGGCACGACCACGCCAAGCAGGATGTGCTGCACGCCCACGAAGAAACGTTCGCCTGCGACGACCCACTCGCACTGCTCCGCGAATATGCCAAACAAGTTCAGCTTGTCATGCCCACCGACACGCGCGACTTGCCCGCCTGTGTATTAGGCGGCTGGTTCGGTTACGTTGGCTACGACAGCGTCCGCTACGCCGAGTCTGAAAAACTGCCCTTTTCTGCCGCTCCGCAAGACGATCGCTCCCTCGCCGACGTCAGCATGTACTTCTTCGACGGCGTCACCGTCTTCGATCATGTCGAGAAAGTCGTCTACCTCGTCGCCCTTGCCCTCGCCGCACCCGGCGCAAGTGCCGACCACGCCTACGAAGATGCCATCGCGCGTTTGCACGAACGGCTTGCCACCATCGAGCGTCACAGCAAGCCGCTGCGAGCAGGCTTGCTCGAGCGCGACAACGCCCCGCAAGGTCACTCGCTTCGCAGCAACATGTCACGCGCCCAGCACGCCGACATGATCACGCGAGCCAAGGAGTACATCAAAGCCGGCGACATTTTTCAAGTCGTGCTAGGTCAACGCTTCGAACGCGAGAGCGCCGCCGATCCCTTCGATGTCTACCGCGCCCTGCGCACCGTCAACCCCAGTCCCTACATGGTCTACATGCAAGCCGATGGCTGCATTCTCGTCGCGAGTAGTCCCGAGATTCTCTGCCGCGTGCGCAAACGCGACGATGGCCAACTCGTCCTCACCAATCGCCCCCTCGCCGGCACGCGCCGCCGCGGCAAAACACCTTCTGAAGACGCTGCTCTCGAGCACGAACTTCGCGCCGACACCAAAGAACGCGCCGAACACATCATGCTCGTCGATCTCGGTCGCAACGACGTAGGCCGCGTCGCCCAGCCAGGCACCATCGCGCTCCCAAGCGTGCTTGAAGTCGAGCGTTACAGCCACGTCATGCATCTTTCCAGCACCGTCACCGGCGTCCTTCGCAGCGATCAAGATTGCTGGGACGCCCTCGCCGCAACGCTGCCCGTTGGCACCATCAGCGGCGCCCCCAAAGTCCGCGCCATGCAAATCATCGATGAACTCGAACCCATCGCCCGCGGCCCTTACGGCGGCGGCATGGGCTACGTCAGTCTCGACGGCCAAATGGACATCGCCCTGACACTGCGCACCATCGTCGCGCCCTTCTCGCTCATCAAACAATCCCCAACCGGTACAACATGGACCTATCACCTCCAAGCCGCCGGCGGAATCGTGGCCGATAGCGTTATCGAAGACGAATTCATGGAAACTATCAACAAAAGTGCCGCACTTGCGAGAGCAATCGACGTCGCCGAGTGCGCCTTCCGCGAATAATCAAACGATCAAGCGGAACGCACAGTCATGGAAGAGACCAACCCCACAACCCCAGCCGCGCCGCCTCCCGCTGTTGAGCGAGCAAGTGAGCGTGTAACTCAAACCGCAACCAAGCCGCGCGAACCCAAGCCGCTGGAGATGTGGCACGTCATCTTGCTCGACGACAGCGACCACACCTACGAGTACGTCATGCGGATGACCCAAGACCTGTTCTCGTGCGACCCGCAGCGCGCTTTCGAACTTGCCAAAACCGTCGACACCGAAGGCCGCGTCATCTGCACCACCGTCCACAAAGAACTCGCCGAACTCAAGCGCGATCAGATTCACGCCTACGGCAAAGATAAACTCATCGCCAGTTGCAAAGGTTCCATGTCCGCCGTCATCGAGCCCGCGCCGTAAGCTCAGCTTGCTCAAACCATCATGCGAAGATTCCAACCGCAAAACGAACTGCCCCACGAAGACCCCGACGGCTTTACCAAGCAGGAACTGCTCGACGCGTCGGGCTTGTCCAGCAAAACCTTCGACCTCATTCGCAAGGCTGCTCGCATCAAAGGCCCAGGCCACGGCGGCCTCGACTGGGTCTTCTCGCTCGAAGATCTCAAAGTGCTCGTGCATCGCGCCGAATCCGGCTCATTCACCGAACGAGGCGACCCCGCCGCCCGCGCCTGGCGCGCCATGCTCGAAGAACGTGGCGTCAAACTCGATCGCCGCAAAGGCTGATCACCGGTCTCGATTCAGCGCCTGCGCCGTGCACTCGCCACGCCCGCCAGCAACACCATCGCCAGCGGCCCTGCGCTCGGCACCGTCACAAGATTGAAATCAAGCATCGCCGTATACGGGTCATTCGCGGGAATGCTGCCCAGCCCCATGCGCACGCGCGTGGTCGCATCAATTGTATAAATGCCCGGCGTCAGCACACCCGACACATCAAAGCCGCCCGACCGGCTGCTCTGAAAATCAATATTGTGAAACTCATGCAGCGGCCCGCTCGCGCTCCAGAACGCAATCACCACATCGCTGATCGGCAGCCCATCAAACGGCCCCGACTCACTCTGCCCGCCCGGCAATCCTGAAAATCGATACGCCGTGGTTTCTTCAACCGCAAACTCAAACCGCAATCGCGCAACCGCATCTACCTCGCGAGAAACCCCCGAGCCGATGTCGAACACGCCATCATGCCGGCCTTGCGTCCAGCTTTGCCCGTTGATCTCATTGCGCGTCGCAGTGCCTGACACACCGCCCGCAAAGCGAGCAATCTGCTCCGTGCTTGCATCACTCTGCAGCAGTCTCATGCGAGCCGTCGTCGTGCGCGACTCATTGAATGCAACGTTGCTGCCAAACATCGCCGGACTGGTCAGCGAGATATTGCGTGTATCACTCAGCGCAAGCGTCGATGACTCAACCCGCGCCGTCGCATCGAGGCTGTACGACGTGGCAATAGGCACAAAGCCCGCCCACGCACTGCCGCACACGCCACCGCACGTGCCTGCACAAACAATCATCGCTGTTATGCCACGCATCCTCATACCTCCGAGTCGTGGAACATACAGCGTGATCTCGCGCAATGCCAGCATGTTGTCGAATCGCGCGGCCTTATCAGACGCCGTTGCTTGGCGCAATCAATCCTGCCGGTATGCGTGCCGCGGTTACCAGTCGTAGCGTCATCGGTGCTCGATAAATCTCGCCGCGCTGCGCCGCAATCGCGCCGGCGATTGCACTCCAAACCGCCAGCATGACCGCCATGATCGTAAACAAAATCCCAATCCCACACACGGGCAACGCGAGCCCTGCCAACCCGATGATCAAATTCGATAGCTGCACATTCAAACACTCGCGCCCGTGATCATCAACCAGCGCACTCACGCGCCGACGAAGCAGCCACAACACCAGCGCAGGAAAAACCGGCAACCCAATTGCCGCAAAAAACATCGACAACTGCGTCCACATCGCCCACCGCCGCTCCCAGCGCTGGCAGACGATTTTCCGCGACTGCATTTTCTGGCCCGGTTGCACGCGTCCCATTGTTAGGACTTCTCTGGCCAGGATTGCAAACCAAATCCAAGTCTTGGCATCGTACATTCACGCATGCAGCCCGCGAGTGACGTCACCGTGCAGCCACCCACCTCGGGTTGGCCCACGCGCGCGCACACCGCCGGTCCATTCGCGCGAGAAACGCGCTGCCTCTTGCACCTGCCCGACGACCGCCCCGTCATCATGTCGGGCCATCAGGCCGAGTTGTGGCACCCGGGCATCGCCGCCAAGGCCATGATCGCTCGCGCCGCCGCCGACAACGCTGGCGGCATCGCCGCGTGGATCACCGTCGATCAAGACGCCAACGACCCCACGCAGATTCCCTACCCCACGCACAACTTGCGCATGGCAACATGGTCCCTCGCGAGTGTGCCCAAAGGCGCTAAAGCATCCCTGCCCGCCGTCGGCACGCGCGAGCCGTTGCGAAGCATCTCTGCAGCTCTTTCCGACGCCCACCCAGCCCTGCAATCCGCCCTGCAACGCCTCGCGACCACCGTGAGCAAGCACGCCGCATCGGCCAATCTCGCCACGCAGTTTTCCGCCGCCGCCTTCGAGCCGCTGGGCGAACTCGCACGCACGGATGCAACCATCCTTGCAACTTCACTCATCAAAACGCCTATATTCGCGGCCGCGCTAGAACTCATGCTCGCTGATCCGCTCGTCTGTGCGGCAACCTACAACGCCGCCGTCGCCGACGTACCCGCAGCACGCTTGCGTCCGCTCGTAGCAACCGAGTCGCGCATCGAACTGCCCCTCTGGCGCCTGCGTCCTGGCATCGCTCGCACGCCCGTCTTCGCCCACGATCTTGCCAGTATTCCCCGCGAGCAGCTCGCCCCGCGCGCCCTGCTCATGACCGCCCTCCTACGTGCCGCCGCGTGCGACGTCTTCATCCACGGCACAGGCGGCGGCATCTACGACCGCGCCACCGACGCCTGGTGGTTCGCTTGGCTGAACAGTTCACATAGTCCATCGCCCGCCGCCCAATCGCTGAACGAACATCCACTCGCACCGACCGCCGTGGTCACTGCGACGCGCCGGCTCAACTTCCCAGGCGTCATCGTGCCCGCGCCCGAACAAATCGATCGCGCCGTCTGGCAAGCCCACCGTTCACTGCACGATCCTGCGATCCTCGGTGACGCCGATCTCGCCACCGCGAAGCGCGACCTCGCAAACCAAATCGCGCTCGCGCCCCGCCGCAGTTCGCAGCGCAGGCAACTCTACCGCCAAATGCACGTGCTTGTCGCACAGATGCGCACCGCACGCAGCAGTGACATCGCCGCTGCCAAGCAAGCAGCCGACGAAGCCATCAAGTCACGCGAATTGGCCAGCGTTGTGCACGCCCGCACATGGCCTTGCACCTACTACCCGCGCAGCACACTCGAAGAATTGTGCTACACGCTCACACGCACCTTGAAATCAACGTAATTCCGCCACATTACTCGTCGCTACTCAGCGTTCCACCAGCACAGGCACCGTCACGCGCTGGCTCCACTGCCCGCTGGGCTTGGTCCACCACAACGCCGACTGTGCATCCACCCGCGCAACCGTCGGCACCACATCAGGCAACTCAGCAAACACCACGTCGCCCTTCAGCCGATCACGCAGCACCGCGCGAATCACATCAAACGCCCGCTCCGTCTGCGGCATATCAAGCAAATAGCTCGCCGTGAGCGATGGACCACTCGCAACCGCCGCCGGAGCAAGACTCGTGACCGCCGCACCCGGCCCAATCAGCGGCGTAATCAAACTCGCCGCCGAGAACATGGGCTGCGCACTGCCGCGTGCCATCGTGCTGCCACCAAATTCACGCGACGCACGCACAAAGGCCCGGCTCGCCTCGCTTGTCGCAGGCAACGCCGCGGCCAGCACCGCCGGCGGAACATCCCGCGAAAGCTGCCAGCTCTGATTGCCCTTGGGCTGTGCCCCATCTTGCTCAAACTTGGGCAAACCCTTCAAATCTCGCGAAACCACGCGAATCGCCAGCCGACCCTCGCGTGCCAATTCCACCGCCTGATCAATCGTCACTTCGCGCGCAGCTGGACCCGCAGCGAGCGGCGCGACATTCGGCGCGGGCGTTGCTAACGCAAATGTTCGCGCCGCATCCGCGCTCTCGCTGGCCTTCGCCGCCATCGTGCTTTCCATCGCGTCGGCGTTCTGATTCGCAGCCACACCATCAACTGCCGACGCATCACCCTTCGCTATCGTCTTCTGACTCTTCGCCAGATGTGGCGACGCACTCCGCAGCATCTGCGTCGTCCAATATGCTCCGCCGACTACCAGCAGCAGCAACCCCGCCGCCAGTGCCAGTGAAGGTGCCCGCGTGGTCCACGCCGCTTTACTTTCGCTCGTATCGCGCACCAACCGAAGCTGCGTCGCTGCCGTCGTCGCCGTCGGAGCCGACTGCTCCAACTTGCGCAGCTCCTGCTCAACTGATTCATGCCCCACCAGCGACTCGCGCTCCAGCGCAGCCATCACGCGATCATGCAAATTCGCCGGTGCCCGCATGCTCTGCGCGTCATTCAGGCTTCGCAGTGCATCGCGATGCCGCTGCATCTGCCCCACACGATCATGCAAATCCGCCCGGCCAGACTCCGCCGCCAGCCGACGAACATCCTCAGGCGAAAGTGCACCGTCGATCCAGTCGACGAGTTGCTCTTCGCTCACAGGCTTGCGCGGGTTGGACGGGTTCATTGTCATTCGTGCGTGCCAGACTTGTTTTGTTCAACTACAACGGTCAACTACTTCGCTTCATCCTGCATCCCATCCTGCATCCTGGGCGCGCTCGCACGCGCCATCTGTTCCACCACATCGCGAAGAGCCGTGCGGGCTCGAAAGACGCGACTCTTGACCGTTCCTACCGCGACTCCCAGCACCTGTGCAATCTCCTCATAAGGCAGACTTCGGCAATCGCACAGAATCAATATCGCTCGCTGCTCGGGGTCGAGTTCGCGAAGCGCCGCCAAGACTCGCTCACGTTCTTCCTTCAGTTCGACGTTTGCGGTCCCTGCCGGTTCCCGACCACTTCGAGATTCCTGCGCAACCAAATCTTCCCAGTCCCCGCCCCTTCCATCGCCCGAACTTCCCGCCGCCAAGCCGTCCAAGCTCGCATGCCGACGCAGTTTTTCCGACCGCAGTTTCGACAAACACACGTTCATCGTTACGCGGATCATCCACGTGCTCAGTTTGCTGCGACCATCAAACGAATCAATGCCCCGAATAACCTTGACAAACGCATCTTGCGTCAAATCCGCCGCCATTTCGCGGTCTCGCACCATGCGAAAACACACGCCAAACAGCCGATCCTGATAGTCACGAATAAGTGCCGACCACGCCGCCGCATCGCCACTGCGAATGCGCTCGACAATCGCCAGATCGCGCGCGTCCGCGTCGCCCGAGTCATCGGGGCCTGGAGCAAAATTGGACGGTTGCGTCGCCAAGGCCCAGAGGTTACGTGCTCAAAGTCCGCCGCATCGGCAGGAACTCGTTCGGGGTGCAAACCCCTTCGGACGTTGCTGACACGTTATCCATACGCGGCCCGCGCACCTAAATCCTTGGAAATGAACTGACGCTGACCCATTCGCAAGTCGATACCCCTTATGGGTCCACACACGATCCTTCACGGTTGTGTTGCGTATGGACAGTTGCGGAGCATCGCTCTGTGGCAGAGCGAGACTTCGCGACACGTTGGCAGGGCATGCTTGCCGGAGGTTCACGATGAACACGCCGCGCCTCACTCAGCTTCTCCGTTCCCCACTCTTTGACGAAGGTGGTTTCCTCCGCCGCGAACCGCTCAGCGACTATCGCAGCGTGCAGCGAGAAACCGGCGCGCCCATCGGCAGCTCCGTCAGCGGAGCCGACCTCATCGCTAGCGTCGACGCGCGCCTCGATCGTCGCCGGTTCCAAGACCATCACTGGTCAGGCACCTTCTGGGAATATCTGGACATCTGCGCCAAGCAGCCTGGCGTTGTGCGCAACGCCTATCAGCGTCTCTACGACGCCATCATGAGCCAAGGCAGCGAACGCTACAAGGTCTTCAAGAAAGAAGCCATCCGCTACACCTTCTTCAGCGATCCGTTCGACAACGGCGCCGACGCCATCTTCGGCCTCGACTTCGCCCTCATGCAACTCGTCGATTTCCTCCGCTCCGCCGCCGAGGGTTACGGCACCGACAAACGCATCCTCCTCCTGCACGGCCCAGTGGGCAGCAGCAAGAGCACCATCGCGCGCCTGCTCAAGAAAGGCATCGAAAACTACAGCCGCACGTCCGACGGCGCGATGTATTCATTCAGTTGGATGCTCGATGAGCACTGCGAGGTCTCCGCGAGCGAGCATGATCCCAAACTCGCCGCAACCACGCACGAATTCAAGTGCCCCATGCACGAAGAACCCCTCGTGCTCATCCCGCGCGAAGCCCGCGCAGACGTGCTTGCGAAGCTCAACGCGACTTTCCAATCCCCCTATCACAACGGCAAGCTCAAAGTCTTCGGCGATCCCGATCCCTTCTGCCGCAAAGTCTTCGAAGACTTGATGGCCTTTTACCAAGGCGACTGGCGCAAGGTGATGGAGCACGTCAAAGTCCGCCGCATCGTGCTCAGTGAGAAAGACCGCGTGGGCATTGGCACCTTCCAGCCCAAGGACGAGAAGAACCAGGACTCCACCGAACTCACGGGCGATATCAACTATCGCAAAATCGCCATGTACGGCAGCGACAGCGACCCGCGTGCCTTCAACTTCGATGGCGAGCTCAACATCGCCAATCGCGGCATCTGCGAGTTCATCGAAGTCCTCAAGCTCGACGTCGCGTTCCTGTATGACCTGCTGGGTGCTTCGCAAGAACACACCATCAAGCCCAAGAAGTTCGCGCAGACGTACATCGACGAAGTGATCCTGGGTCACACCAACGAACCCGAGTACAAGCGCCTGCAAAGCAACGAAATGATGGAAGCCTTCCGCGACCGCACCATCAAGATCGACGTCCCCTACAACATCCGCCTCGACGACGAAATCCGCATCTACCAAAAAGACTTCACCTCCGGCAAAGTGCGCGGCGTCCACATTGCCCCGCACACACTCGAAGTCGCCGCCATGTGGGCCGTCCTCACCCGCCTCGAAGAACCCAAAAAAGCCGGCCTGGGCCTCATGCAAAAGCTCAAGCTCTACAACGGCAAGAGCATTCCCGGCTACACCGAAGACAGCGTGCGCGAGTTGAAAGACGAAGCCCACCGCGAAGGGCTGGGCGGCATCAGCCCGCGATACATCCAGGACAAAATCTCTAACGCCATGGTCAGCCGGCAAGCCATCGAAGAACGCTGCATCAACCCTTTCATGGTCCTCAACGAAATCGAGAGTGGCCTCACGCATCACAGCCTCATCAATGACGAAAACACGCGCAAGCGATACCGCGAACTGCTCGCCGTCGTGAAAGAGGAATACGAAGACATCATCAAGGGCGAAGTGCAGCGCGCGATTTCCGCCGACGAAGACGCGATCAAGCGTCTCTGCACCAACTACATCGAAAGCGTGCGTGCCTACACGCAGAAAGAGCGCGTCAAGAACAAATACACAGGCCGCGATGAAGAGCCCGACGAACGCCTGATGCGCAGCATCGAAGAGAAGATCGACATCCCCGACAGTCGCAAGGATGATTTCCGCCAGGAAATCATGAACTACATCGGCGCACTCTCACTCGACGGCAAGAAGTTCGAGTACAACACCAATGCCCGCCTCTACCGCGCCTTGGAGCTCAAGCTCTTCGAAGACCAGCGCGACACCATCAAGCTCAAGAACCTCGTCAGCAGCGTCGTCGATGACGAAACCCAGCAGAAGATCGACATCGTCAAACAACGCCTCATCAAAAACTTCGGCTACAACGAAACCAGCGCAACCGATGTCCTCAACTACGTCGCTAGCATCTTCGCGAGAGGCGACAGCAAATCACGCTAAAGGTGGGCCGCCATTCCATGGCGGCTTTACCCCTTCTACTCCTCCTACTTCTTCTTTGCTTTACTCACCACCACACACGCCCGCCACACGCGGGCGTTTTCTTTTCACGCAAACTGTCACCCCACCCACGTCGCCACACACCCCGCCGCCTCTGTCACACTCACACTGCTCACCCGCACACCGTCCGGCAACGTCTTCTTCAACGCATCACCCATCGCCACCCCAATCGTCCGAGCAATAACTTCCGCGCTCGGATTCACCCCAGTAAACGCCTTCGCCTCCTGCAAATTCGCGTTCTGCCACGGCGTGATAATCCCATCCAGCGCCGTCTCCACATCATGAAAATCACAAAGCACACCGTCGCCATCCAGCACCGGCCCGCTCAGCGTCACCGTCACGCGAAAATTGTGTCCATGCATCGGCTCGCGCACGCCGCGAAACAGCAGCGCATGCGCCGCACAAAACTCCCGCGTGACTGAAATCGTAAACATGCTTACCTCGCTCCTACCTCGCCCCCGGCGTCGCCGCAGGCCGCTGCACGCGTGCTGGTCGCTTGCCATACGGCGGCGCATCCACCAGCACCGCCTGCAAAATCGTCGGCGGGTTGTTGGGCCGCTGATTCTGCACGGGCACTTTCGCAATCGCCAGAATCGTCTCCGCCCCGCTCACCGCTTCCGCAAACGTCGTGTACTTCCCATCCAGCGAAGCCGTCCCCTCGCGCGACAACGCAATGAACACCTGCGATCCGTTCGTATTCGGATCACTCTCGCGCGCCATGCTCAACACCCCAAAATCATGCGGCAACTGGCTCGCTTCCAAATCAATGCTGTACCCAGGCCCACCCGCGCCCGTGCCCGTGGGGTCGCCAAACTGAATGACAAACGGCTGCCCGCTGGTGGGCAGCTTGTTCACCACGCGATGCACAATCGTCTCGGTATAAAACCCGCCCTCCGCAAGCTGCCGAAAATTGAACGCAGTATTCGGCGCATGCTGCGGCAGCAATCGAAACTCGATCTCCCCAAGCGACGTCTCGATGCGCACCTGCTTGTCCACATACGCGCGAATCCCCGAGTACGAAGGCGGCTCCGTAATCCACAGCAGCATCCCATCCCCAGGCTTGAAGTTGGGCGCGTCCTTCTCCGGATCGTTGAAGTACACCTCGCGCGTTTGCGGCTTCACCAAAACCGCCGTCGGCGAACTGCTCATGGGTTGCAACACCACAGGCGGTCCAACCTGCGTGCCGCCAACTACCAACTGCGCGTAACGCAGCTTGGGCGATGGCCCCTTCCACAAAACCGGAAATAGCGTCGACAAATCAACCGGCCCCGCCAGCACTGGCGCCGTCGCCTCAGCCTCACCCAGTTCATTCCGCGGATCAAACAGGTCAATGCGAACTTCGGTTGGTTCCGAAGACACGGTTGCGGGCACCGCCACCGTCATAGGCATCGATCGATTCACGCCGTAATACAGCCGGTCGGGCGTCAATTGCCCAAACGCTGGCCAGGCTCCAGCGATCAGGGCAATAACGCCAATCTTCTTGAGAAGGCGGCCATTCAGCCCCGCGAACACGCAACCACACCCAGCGTCTGGCATCAAGTTAACCATGCCACGAGTTTACAACCCCCAGCCCAGTCGCGATGCAGCCACTTGGCGTTTGGGGCCATCGTCGGGGTCAGCGGTGCGAGTCACGAATTCTTCCGACAGTCGAAGTAATTCTCGGTTCTCGGGGAATCCACGGACTGAAACGTCCCGAATCGCGGCTAGTATGAGTCGTGTGACTGCCGCCGATGACTTCCCATCCCGCGTAACGGCGAATCTGGCCCCCCGTGCGGACGAGATCGAGGCTATTGAGCCCGAAGCTGATTTCGGCGATGGTGCTCTGGTCCTGCAACTCAAAGCTCGCGACGGCAAAGCCTACGAACGCGTGATGCGCGAACTCGGGCCGCGACTGCTCGCGACCGCCGTACGCATGTTGGGCAATGAAGACGATGCCCGCGAAGCCGTGCAAGACGCGTTCTTGTCGGCCTTCCGCAACATGCAGAACTTCGACGGCAAAAGCAAGCTCAGCACCTGGCTGCATCGCATTGTCATCAATGCATGCCTCATGAAGCTGCGTACCAAGCGTCGTAAGCCCAGTGTGAGCATCGAAACACTGCTGCCCCGCTACAACGACGAAGGGCACATGGAACTGCCCATTCAAAGCTGGCGCCGCGGCGAAACCGGCAACGATGATGACGCCCCCGACGATTCACTCCGTCAACGCGTCCGCGAAGAAATCGAAACCCTGCCCGAAGAGTACCGCGCGGTACTCATGCTCCGCGACGTTGAAGACCTCGACACTGCCGAAACCGCTGTTGTGCTGGGCGTTTCCGAAAGCGCCGTCAAGACTCGCCTGCATCGCGCTCGCCAGGCCCTGCGGGCCAAACTCGACCTCGTCGTTCGCGGCGAACGTTCACAGGAGGGCGGCAAGTGAAGTGCCCCGGCCCATCCTGCAAAGAAGTCTGCGAATTCCTCTCCGACTTTGTTGACGGCCAGATGTCCGCCGTCCGCCGGCTTGCCTTTGAGGCTCATCTCAAAGCCTGCCCGCCCTGCGCCGAGTACATGCACCAGTTCGCGCTCACCATCAAGCTCAGCAAGAAATGTTGCTGTCCCGGCAAGCCCACGTTGCCCATACCCGACGACTTAATCAAGGCCGTCTGTGCCGCTATGGCCGCTGACCAGCCTGCTTGCGACGTAAGCCAAGCACGCTGCGACACGACCGCGCCGCTGTCAAAACAACAAAATTAATGACGGCAACAAGCGACCAACGACGCATGTGTAGGTATCAGCGAAGATGGCACGCCGTTTGCACGCAAAAGCGAATCTTGAAAAATTCTCAGCAGAATCGCAACCATGATTTTGCAAGAACCGTTGACGTATCGGACATCCGCCATAGCAAAAGGTGCCGAGAATTGCACCCAAGCAGGGCATGACGAGGGATGAGCGAGAAGTTTCCTTGAATCCTGCATTTCGTTCTTGGACGATTCGGCTTTCTTGGGTAGACTGATTGCTGAGGGTTGCGAAACCACTTTGAAGGAGACGAGAAATGAAAGCGATTGCCACTCTTATCGTTCTGGCCGGGTTTGCTGCTGTTGCTTCGGCCCAAGTTACGCCCGCCAACGGCGACATCATCTTCACCAGCGAAACCGCCAACGGCGTCAAGCTGATCTCCGGTGCTGCACCGGGCGGCGCGACCACCCTCTATCTGTCGAGCAACACGGCCACCCGCTTCGCCGGCATCCGCCAAGCTCCAGACGGCAACTACTACGTTGCTGACGGCCGCTTCCCCTTCCCCAACACCACTGACGCTGGCATCGTCCGCATCAGCAACATCTTCAGCGGCTCAGCTTCGGCCTCGCAACTCACGCAAGGCAACCCCCTTCAAAACCCCTTGGGTCTGGAGTGGAGCAACACGACCAACGAATTCATCACGAACAGCAACCCCGGTTCGCCCGTGAACGGCCAAACCAATGACGGCCTCTTCGGCGCCAACCTCGCCGGTGTCGTTCGCCAGTTCTATCAAGAGCCCTTCCCTGTCCCCGGCCCCCGCCCGACCTTTGATTCCAGCTTCGATCTGGTGCCCGATCCTCGCCCAGGTTCACGCGACTATCTCGTCACCACCGTCAACGGCGGTCTCGCGATCAACCCCACGCCCGTCTTCGGCTTTGATGTCACCGCGTCAACCGTCTGGCGTCTCCGTTACGATGCTGGCCTCAACACCTACGCCTTGGACACCAGTGGCCCAGTTGTTGACTTCTCCGCCAGCTTCACCGGCGCCGCCAACAGTTTCTACAACACCCGCGGCATCACCGCCGTTCCAGGTACCAACTCGTTCTTCGTCGCCGACCTCGAAGCCGGCGCGATCAACCAAGTCACCATGAACGCTGCCGGCGCCTTCGTCTCCCAGCAGACGATCATCACGGGCCTGCTCTTCCCTGAGTCCGTTGAATACAACCCCTACACCAACAAGCTCGTCATCGCTGAACGCGGCGGTGCGTTCTCAACCGCTGGCGCTCGCATCTCCGACATAAACCTCGACGGCAGCGGCTACCGCGTGCTGTACGCTGGCGAACACGCCCGCGGCTTCGCCATCGTCCCCAGCCCCGCCTCGGCGGCCTTGCTGGGCGTGGGCGGCCTCGTCGCTCTCCGCCGTCGTCGCAAGTAATTGCGAAGTTTGAGCCAAGCTCAACCATCAAGTTCAACAAAAAGCCCCGGTTCTCCGGGGCTTTTTTTCATTGCTTCTCAATTCCCCGACGCCGGATCTGAGGCTCCGCGAAGGTCCGGATCGATCGCGCAAACGCGGTCATTCCTCGAGCCAATTATCGAAACAACTGATCGCACAATCCGGAGCTTCGCAAAGCCTCAGCTCCGGCGTCCAGCGCCGCACCATCAGTGCTCATTGATCGTGACCGTCCCATTGCTGGTATCAAGCACGCTCTCCTCACCCTTGCCGTACTCAACAGTCGCGCTGCCGTAGACAATTTCTGCACTGGTCTTCTTCACCGTCACCTTGCTCGCACGCGCACACGTTGCCAACACGCCGCCGTTGCTGGTATCAGCCTTAATCGTGCCAACGAACGCCTTGCCGACTGTGAGCGAAAGCGCCCCGTTACTGCTGTCCATCTTCACCGGCCCGGTCGCATCATCACGCAGTGACACTTCGATTGCGCCGTTGCTCGTATCCGCCACCACATTGCCCACATTTCGCAGCAGAATTGCGCCATTGCTTGTGTCCGCCTTCACTGTGCCGTCGTGGTCGGTCACCTCAATCTCGCCATTGCTTGTCTCCGCCACCAGCGCCCCACTGAAGTTCGCCGTGCGAATCCGGCCATTGCCAGTCTTCAGTTCCATGCTTGCAACATCCGGAATCTCAACCCGCATCCCCGCACCTTCATAAGGCTTGCGCTTGCCATCAGGCCACAGCACGCTCACGCGCAGCTTGCCATCAGCATCGCGCACGAGGCTCAGCTTCGCCCCTTCCAGCCGGACTTTGTCTTTCGCCGTCAGTTCCGCCGTCACGCGCACCTGCGCCCCTTCGCTCTTCACAACCTCAATCTCGCCATTCCCCGTCTCCACCCACAGCGGCTTGCCCGCCACATGGTCAATCGAG
This sequence comes from Phycisphaerae bacterium, assembly GCA_014192545.1. GTDB lineage: Bacteria > Planctomycetota > Phycisphaerae > Phycisphaerales > UBA1924 > BJHL01. The sequence continues at coordinate 901,856 of BJHL01000001.1, forward strand.
TCCGTGACCGTCGCCTTCACGCGATCATCCCACATCCCCATCGACCCGGCGACGCCACTGCTGACAACCACGCACCCGCCCACCGAAAGGCCCAGCACGGTGACAAAAAGCACGCCGCCAACCAAACCCAGTACGACCTGATGACGCAAATCTGCACGCATGACGCAGCTCCTTGAGGGTCCGGGTTATTCGGGACAGCTTCGTATTGGTTTCATGTTCGGCGTACAGGCGGTCTATCTTCTCCGGCATTTGGTCCGCACGCTAGTCAGTCCTCGGAGGGTGTTGGGCATGAAATCAGGCACAAATCTTGACGCGAACGTGGGCATGATCTGGCGTACCGACCCCTCACCCACCTCCCTCGGTGAAGGCATCACGCGCTTCCGCGATCCCGCCAGCAAACACCTCCCGCTGCGCCCCTTCCCCGCTTACGAAAAGCCGCCGACGCCGCTCGGCCCCGCACCGCGTACCGGCAAGTTCGCCCCAATCGCCAAAGCCAAGTTCGCCCTCCAAGACGGCTGGCACATCCTGCACGTACCCATCGACCAAGGCACCAGCCTCTACGGCACGGGCGAGCAAGCCGGGCCTCTGCTTCGCAACGGCATCACCAAAACCCTCTGGAACACCGACGCCTTCGACTACAACGACAAGTCACCCAGCATTTATCAAAGCCACCCATGGGTGCTGGCAGTTCGCAAAGACGGCACCGCCTTCGGCGTGATCATCGAAACCACCGCGCGCGTCACCATCAACCTCAAGCAAGGCATCACCGCCATGCTCAAGATGCGCCGCGGCATCCCAACGCCCGCCATCACCATCATCGAAGGCGAAACACCCCAGCGCGTACTGCAAGCTCTCGCTTCACTCACCGGTCGCATGCCCTTGCCGCCTTTGTGGGCGCTCGGCTACCACCAATGTCGCTGGAGCTACGAGCCTGATTCGCAAGTGCGCGAAATCGCCAAAGGCTTCCGCGACCGCGACATTCCCTGCGATGTCATCTGGCTCGACATCGACTACATGAACGGCTTCCGCTGCTTCACGTTCGACGAAACCAAGTTCCCCAGCCCCGAAAAACTCTTCAGCGACCTGCACGACGACAACTTCAAAGTCATCTGCATGATCGACCCGGGCCTGAAAGTTGATCCTGACTACAGCGTCTACGTCGCCGGCAAAAAAGGCGATCACTACGTCAAAACCCGCACGGGCGAAATCTTCATCGGCGAAGTCTGGCCAGGCGACTGCGCCTTCCCCGACTTCACGCAAGCCCGCACGCGCGAATGGTGGGCCTCGCTCTACGCCGAGTTCATCCAAACCGGCATCGACGGCGTGTGGAACGACATGAACGAGCCCGCCGTTTTCAAGGGCGTGCAAAAGAGCATGCCCGCCCACAATCGCCACAACGCCGACACCGACCTGGGTGGCCCGGGCGATCACGAAGACTCCCACAACATCTACGGCATGCAAATGGCCCGCGGCACGCGCGAAGGAATCCTCGACGCTCGCCCCGATGTGCGCCCCTTCGTCCTCACGCGAGCCAATTTCCTGGGCGGCCAGCGCTACGCCGCGATGTGGACAGGCGACAACCGCGCAAGCTGGGATCACCTCAAGTGGTCCATCAGCATGGCCCTCAACATGGGCCTCTCCGCTCAGCCCTTCGCCGGTCCAGACATTGGCGGCTTCGTGGGCGAGAGTGAACCCGTCATGTTCGCGCGATGGATGGGCATCGGCGCGCTCTTGCCATTCGCTCGCGGCCACAAAATCAAAGAAGCGAAAATGAGCGAGCCCTGGATGCTCGGTCCCGCGTGCGAACGCACCTGCAAACTCGCCCTCGAGCGTCGCTATCGCCTGCTGCCGCACCTCTATTCACTCTTCCGCGAAGCCAGCGCAACAGGCCTGCCCGTGGTGCGCCCCGCCTTCTTCGCCGACCTCAAAAACCCGCGTCTTCGCAGCGAAGATGCCAACTTTCTGTTGGGCGATGACATCTTCGTCCGCTGCGATGTGCTGCCCCCTCACAAAGACGGCACACGCGTCGGCCCTCGCGGCGAACTGCCCAAAGTTACCAATGGTGAGTGGAAAAAATTTGATCCACTCGCACTCGCCTCAGGCGCAAACGCACGCCCCGCAACCAACTCCGACAACACGACCGATGCCGACTTGCCCGAGTTGTGGCTGCGTCCGGGTGCCGCGGTCGCAATCTTCGCGAGTGGCAAGCCGCCGCAAAGCACGAAGGAATTTCTCGCACGCCGAGCGGCCGGCGAACCGCTCACGCTGCTGGCAAATTTCGACAACGCAGGCAAAGCAACCTGCACCGTCTATCAAGACGCGGGCGATGGCTTTGACTTCGAGCGCGATCAATACGCACTCGCGACGTACACGCTCACCAAGCAAGCCAACGGCAGCATAAGCGTTGTCGCGGTGCAGCAAGGCGCGCAGCAAACCGACGCGGTACAGCCGCAGTCGGTGTGATTTGCTGTCACTCGTCGTGATTCGCCACGATTGCGCGACATCAAGCGTGAACATCGCCATGCACTGGTAAGATCACGCATGTTTTCCAACGCGCCCTCTCACGACATGCTTCGGCGTCTGCGTTTGTTCCACGAAGGCCTCCTGCTCTTCGGCGATCTCCACGAGCGCGTCCGCTTCGTGCTCGATCCGCTTTCAGGCCAGCCCGTGCTGCCCGTGCCGGTGTACGCCCTCGAAGTTGATGACCTCAAACTCTGCCTGCCCGATGACGCGTTCGAAAACCCCGAGTGCCTGCAAGTTTCCGGCATCGCCAAAGAGATCAACCCGAATACCGAGGAAGCCTGCGACCGCCACATGGCCTACTTCGGCAAACCAGGCCACGCCCGCTACGCCCGCATCGATGTCGACAGCATCAAACGCCTCGACGTTGTTCTCGACGGCGACCTCGTCCGCCTCGCCAACCCCTTCCGCAAACACGAAGGCGCCCTCTGCAAATTCGCCAACGCCAACCCCGAGTCAATCGCAAACACCTGCGAACGCACCCTCGGCACCCGCCCCGACAAACCACTGGTCGTCGGCGTCGACCCCTGGGGCCTCGACGTCCGCGCGACCTTTGGCATCATGAGGTTGGAATTTGCGACGTTGGCGAGTACGGACGATGAGGCACGGGAGATGATCGTGAAGATTTTGACTTAGGCCGCTTTACTTCATTACTTCATTCGTCGCCGCGATGTAACCAGCACCGCACCGACTAAGACACTAATCAATGTACCAGATACAGGCACGACCGCAGCAACCCGAAAGCCATTTGACGAAAAATTCAAAGTCGGGAACTCGCTTCCGCCTCCGTAACTCACACTGTCAGCGAGGTAGACTGCAGGGTTGTCACCCCATGAGCTGCCTTCCCACCTTCTCGCTTGCGCACCAATTAGCGAACTTCCTAGCGCCTCCTCCGTCCACTCCTGCGTCATCCCCGCCGTATCCACAAGTCCCCACGGACTCTGCACCCCCGCATAGCTCCCCAGCGGCACGCTCCAACAGCTCAAATCCCCCGCGTTTTGAAAGCCGAAGTTCGCCGTCGCCAGTTGCCCATTCACCAACTCGCCCGGTGGCCCCGGCACAAATCGCACATCACTGCTGTTGCTATACAACCACCACCCACCCGTCGTCCCATCGTTGTTAGCTTTATTCGGATCATAATGAGCCGCCTTCAACCACTCATCCCATGTTGGAATAAAGTACCGCGCACCCTCACTCCGCGTTCGCTGATCCGTAAAGACCGTAAACGGACCCGACTGCACATACGCAAACGTACTTACATCATAAGCACCACTCAAAAACGCGGAACGATCTAAGCTCTTGTTGTTATGTAACCAGTTGCAATAAATCGCAGCCATGCGCCAATCAATCCCGCCCACTCCACGCATCTCATTCCCCGCCGGCACAAACCACCGCCGTCCACCCGGCGTATTCGGCGTCGTCCCCGCCGCACCCCACTGCCCAGGCGGCAACAAGTGCGAAATCCACTCACTCTGCGGCCGATCAAACGCCGCATTCATAAACTCCGCCCACTGCGAAGTCGTCACCTCGAACTTGCCAATCCGATACTCATAATCAACCCGACCCCGCCCCACCGCCTGATCCTGCGCCGACCCATTCCCACCCCACGCCGCATTGCCGGGCGAGGTGATGGTCACGAAGTCGATGCCCGACAGCGGGTCAACCTGCGCCACCGCAACGCCGCCGGTCATCACCGCGCATAGAACAACCGAAAGTTCACACAATCGTGCCATACTGACGAAGGTGCACGAGAATCGGCAGATTGCAAAGAATCCACGGTAAAGATTGAGCAAAGATGCGACTCACCCGAGTCGGCACCGCACCGGCCTCACCCCATCCCCGTACTACCAAACCCGCCGCTCCCGCGCTGCGTCGTTTCCAGACTCTCCACCTCGCGCAGCTTTGCCTGCACCACCGGGGCAATCACCATCTGTGCAATCCGCATCCCCGGCGTCACCTCGAAGGTTTCTTTGCCTAGGTTGATCAATGCGACTTTCAGTTCGCCGCGGTAGTCGCTGTCGATGGTTCCGGGTGCGTTGGGCACGGTCACGCCGAACTTGGTGGACAGGCCCGAGCGTGGGCGGACTTGGCCCTCGAACCCGGCGGGAATCGCCAGGGCCCAACCAGTTGGTACAACAACAATCGCCCCGGGAGCAATCGTCATGCTCGCCGGGATGCACGCTGACAGGTCCATGCCCGCTGACCCCGCCGTGGCGTAGGTGGGCATGACCGCCGCAGGCGACAGCCGCTGGAAGCGGACGGTTGCGGAATCACTTGTAGAAACAGTCTCAACGACTGGCAGTTCAGAACGTGGGTTCACACCGCCACCCCGCGCGGTTGCCACGCCAGCCGACGGACCACCAGTTCGGCCTCGGGTTTATCGATTTGCTCCAGCACCCGGTCATAGCACGCGATCATGCGACGCGTCTCGTCAATTGCCTTTTCCAAGCTGCTGTGGCCCGTGACCTGCTTGTACAGGTCGTCGCCACCGCGTAATTCCTTGAGTTCCGCCGTCAATTGCTCCAGCAGTTGCCGGGCATTCTGGCGCGACTCCGTCGCTGCGAGCTTGAGAGCTTCGGCGTTTGGACGAGCGTCTTCCATGGTCGTCTTCCTCGGGAGGCAATTGCTCGACGGACCGTCCGTGAGCTGGCCTTCATTGTACCTTCATGCGGCCGCCGTGTGACCGGATCGTTGGTCCGAGGTTTTGTTCGTGTTGTGATTGGGTCCGATGGTCTCAAAACCTGGTATGTACCGCCGGATGGCCGCACGGACGAGGGCTTGCTCGACGGCGGTTCGCATGCTGGCGAGGTCGGAGATCATGGCGGGCACGTCGAGCGGCGATCCGTCGGCGGTGGTGAGGCCATCTTCGTTGCTGAGGGCGAAGATGCCGGGGTACTGGCCGGGGACGAGGTTGTCGGTGCGGTACGCGAGTTCCTCGTGGAGTTTTTCGCCGGGGCGGGCGCCGGTCAGGTGGATGTCGATGGAGGGGCCATCGGCCAGTAGATCCGGATGGACGGCCAGCGTGTTGGCGGCGTCGACGATCTTGGGTTCGTAGCCATGGAGCCGGCAGAAACGCTGGGCGAGGTCGAAGATGCGGATGGGGTCGCCCATGTCCAGGACGTAGACCACCGGCTTGGTGGGGTCGGCAGGGATGGAGCCGGATTGAATGACCAGGCTCGCGGCTTCGTGGATGGTCATGAAGAAGCGCGTCATACGCGGGTCGGTGACGGTGATAGGGCCGCCTTCGGCGAGTTGCTGGCTCCAGATCGGGAGCACGCTGCAGGCACTGCCCAGGACGTTACCGAAGCGGACGATGGAGAACTGGGTGCGGCGGGTGGGGCCTTGTTGGCTGGCGAGTGACTGGACGTACAACTCGGCGAGGCGTTTGGTGGCGCCCATGGCACTGGTGGGGTTGACGGCTTTGTCTGTTGAAACGAAGACGAAGCGTTCGGCACCGACGGCTTGGGCGGCGTCGGCGATGGACTTGGTGCCGAAGACGTTGTTGGTGATGGCGTGAGCGGGATGGTCTTCCATCAGCGGCACATGCTTGTGGGCCGCGGCGTGGAAGACGGCGTGAGGCTTGATATTGGCGACGATGCGCAGCGTGGCTTCGGCATCGACGACATCGTGCAGCACGGCTTTGCGGGGAATATCGGGGAAGCGCTTGGCGATTTGGCGATCAATTTCGAAGAGGGAATTTTCGCTGCGCTCCATGAGGACCAGCAGGCTGGGCTTGAAGGTGGCGCAGATGCGGCTGATTTCGCTGCCGATGCTGCCGCCGGCGCCGGTGATGAGGACGCGTTTGTTTTCGATTGCGCTGCGGACGAGTTTGCGGTCGATGCCGTAGGGGGTGCGGCCGATGAGTTCGGCCATGTTGAGGCTGGTGGGGGCGAGGCGCGATTCGAGCATGCTGGTGGGGGGCTTGGCGAGCAGGTCGGGCAGGGTGGGGACGAAACGCTCGGCGATGTTGAGGCCGCGCAGGGTTTCACGCACTTTGCTGATGAGGGCGCGCTGGTTTTGGGGCAGGCTGACGATGGCCGCGGTGAAGGGCTGGGCGGCGTGAAGGTTGGGGAGCGTGGGCAGGGTGCCCAAGATGGGCAGGCCCGCGATGTCGTCGGCGATGGAGAGGTCGGCGTCGTGGGTTTGGCTAGCGTTGTCATCGCTGACGATGATGCAGCCGATGTGCTGGGGCAGCATGTGCGAGAGGGCAAGCTGGCCAGCGAGGGCGGCGAGGCTCTCGTGGGTGCCTATGAGGACGGGGTGGAGCCAAAGCGAAGCGTCGGCGGTGCGGGCGAGGGTGATGTTGGTTGGCATGGGGAGCATGGGTTAGTCCGTTCACCACAGAGGCGCAGAGATACAGAGGGATCAACTCGGAGTCATCGGCGAATTGAGGGCGGGGGCTTTGAGAAGGATGGGGGAGGCGGTGCCACACGGGGGCGGATGACAAGAACTACATGAAGATGTGAGAAAATGTCGTGGGTGGTATTGCGTGGCACGGACGGTTTTGGTAACGTGGTGTCTTGTTGTCGGTCGAGGTTCAGCGTGTGTCCGCCACCGCTGGTGCAAATGGCACGAAACAGCCGCGAGATGTGCGATTGGGCCGAGCATGTACGAACATGGGCCGACTTTGGAGGTTGCGAAATGATGTATGAGCATGGCATGTTGAAGTCGTTTACGAGAGCTTGTAAGGGGGGGGATTAGGGTTATGTGTTTGGCGCTCTTGCCGGTTTTGGCGGGCACGGCGGGGAAGGCCCTGGCCCAGAGTTCGGTCTTCTACAACGAACCGAGCGGCGAGCAGCAGCAGGAATTGAAGCAATGGGGGACGATGTATCTTGAACTGCTTGACAACGGGACGCCAGCGGAAGATGCGGCCAGCTTTGCGTTCACGAAAGCGGATATGAACTCGGCGCTCTTTTCGCCAGTACGTGTGGCGATGAGCATCGTGGGCGAAGCCATTGGGCAGAGCGGATGCGCGACGACGACGATTCAACCTGGTGGCGGCGGCACGATTGATGAGAACTTGGTTGCGTACTTGACGTTGGGGAAGATTACGACATCGCTGGCGAACACGGATGCGACCACGGCGCACTTGACGGCGATTATCAACAACAACGACGCGCAGTTTACGATTGAAAACAATGTGCTGGTGAGTGAGGGGTTGACGCCCAGCGTGATTGCGACGGTGCCTGGGGCGAAGCAGTACACGACGGTGTCGAATGCGACGGCGACGTGGATTAGCCAACTTGGGACACTGTCGCCGGGTTGGGCGGCGCAGCGGGATTTTACGGAGGAGGGGAAGCGGCAGTTGCTGGGGATGGTGAGTGAGGTGGATGTTTTTGAAGGGCAGATTCGCGATTGGGCGGCGGTGAATGGGATTGATTTGACGGTGTATCGCGTGGTGGCGAATTTTGGGGCGTATGGGTCGCTGCCGATTTTCGTGGGTGTGTATCAAAGTGGGAGTGACACCGGATTTGTTTTGATTGACGGTGTCAATGGAGAGGTTGATGGGCCGTTTGTAAGCGGGTCGGCGATTGATCCGCGCGGGCTGTTGGTGTTGCATGGAGGGGCGTTTGTGAGTGGAACGGGGGTGCAGGTGGTGGATGCGGAGACTGGGAAGTGTGCGGAGGTGGCGAAGGGGTGGAAAAACACGCCGCCGCCTGGATATTTTCCGCGTCCTGTTTTGCCTATCACTCCAGTTTGGCCACCGGGCTTGCAACCAAGCCCCGTTCCAGTGTGCGGTAATCCAGAATCACCGGCTGCACCTGCTTGCTATCCATTCAACCCAGATCCGTCACGACCAGGCTGGTTCGGGGACTATTACTGCAGGACTTCTGGCGCAGTGTGCATCTGCGACAGCTACGGGCAAGAAATTGATAACACGCCGGGCAACATCATTGTGATTCGCATCCGTTGTATCAGTCTGGGTGGATGCCCAACAGGACCGTTCACTGCCCCGCCGGGCACGCCGCACGGCCCACCTGGCGGCGGCAATTGTAAACAACAACATTGGTATTGATTAGAATATCAACAAGCATCACATCGTGGTAACGCGTTGTGCTGCATTATGAGCAAAACACATAATAGTCTAAAAAGTGTAACAAGTTACACGCTTTCAGCCGTGTTGTTGATTGTGAGTATTTTACTTTTGCGAATCGCTTGTGATACCGCCACGTGGCGTTGGCAGGTGTGGTATTTCAAGTCTCCATCGACTGCTACAAACTCAATTATTTTTAGTGACAAACCTATAAAAAGCCATGATGAGTTAGTTGTTTTTGCTGGAGTTATTTTATGGTATAAAGATGAGGGTTATCCCGTTCGATTGACGGATTTATCTCAAGACACTGTGCCCATTTGGAAGAAGTTGTTGATTGCAGAATACACCGATGAACTGTTCTGGCCATATGGATTTTTTGTTACTGCTTTGGTATCAGCATGCACTGCGATGTTTGCGGCTGCTACACTTGCTACATTTATAATTGCTGAACGATGTCCGTTTCCAACTGTTCGCACACCGGTAACGCCGACGTTGCTATTGCGCATTAGCTTCACAAGTGTTGTTTTTTTGCCATTATGTGGAATAGTGGCCCTATATTTTTCCTTTGATCGCACAGGTATGGTCCGTGCTTATGGAACATATCCGTATACAGCTTTGCTGTGGAATGTCATCATGTGGCCAACAGTGATTATTGCGCAAACTCTGTTTGGACAATTGTTGCATAGGCATACTCATAAAATAAAACTCGTTTCCAAATGCGCTCGATGTGGCTACCCAACTCAAGGTTTGCATTCTGTTGTTTGTCCAGAATGTGGCACAAGCAGTAGTTGGCGTCCAATTGCTTGGGCGAGTAGATCGCTATGTGTTCTCGGCATCATAATTGGTTCAATTTTGGTTGTCAATGCTATGCTTGGCGCGAGAGCTACACTTGTACTCGAACAACCAAACAAGTTTGGCATCGTCGGACCAAACGCGACATTTACTGATCGATTGAGTGCTTGGTGCTTGTTGTCACCCGTTGCACCCGTAACGTGGAGAGCGACAGTATTTGGTGATTGATAGTCATGCGTTTACTCTCCGCAAAGCTAAAAGTAGTAGCACACATTTGGTGACCGAGATGATCAACAGCAACAACGCGCAGTTCACGATTGAAAACAATGTGCTGGTGAGTGAGGGGTTGACGCCCAGCGTGGCTACGACGGTGCCGGGTGCGAAGCAGTACACGACGGTGTCGAATGCGACGGCGACGTGGATTAGTCAGCTTGGGACGTTGTCGCCGGGTTGGGCGGCGCAGCGGAATTTCGCAGACGAGGGGAAGCGGCAGTTGCTGGGGATGGTGAGCGAGGTGGACGAGTTTCAGGCAGAGATTGAGAGTTGGGCCGGCCTGAACGGCGTGGATCTTTCAATGTATCGAGTGGACGCGAATTTCGGAGCTTACGGCAGCTTGCCGATTATCGTTGGTGTTTATAGAAGTGGTACGGAGTCGGGTTTCATTTTGATTGACGGGATTAACGGGCAGATTGATGGGCCGTTTGTCAATGGGACCGCAATTGACCCGCGTGGGCTGCTCGTTATGCACGGAGATGCATACGTGGCGAATACGGGGGTGAGTGTGGCGAGGGCGAAGGTTGGCGGGTGTGTAGCGCGATCGGATATAAGGACGCCGATTCCGACCGCTCCGCCGCCTGGTACTGTGCCACCGGGTTGGGTGCCGATTGGCACGCCAGGAACGCCGGGATATGGCAAGCCTTCAAGTTGGAAGTGCGTGTCAGGACCTACTGGCTCGTGTACCTGTACTGCAACGTACAATTACGAGCCCGCGCCGGGAACAGCGTGTCCAACCTGGACGCCTCCTATTGTCACTGTTCCATGCATCATAAAGGTAGAAGTCATCTGTACGAGCCCGACTTGGGGCACGCCATGCAACGGGGGAGGAGGAACACCTGCGCCCGCACCGCCCGCTTCACCGGGTTTGGCACCGGCGGTCCCGGGAACGGGTAATCCTCCCATGACCGGGCCATGCTTGGAATCGTGGTATTACTGGGGCTGAACACTGCGCGGCAAGGCGGGGACGCGTTGCCGCGTATTTCGTGGGATTTATCGATGTCACAAAGTACTATATATCGGTTTATTCGAAGGTGTCGCGCAGGCTTATTTGTAATACCGCTTGTGGTGATCAGTCCGTATGTCATAACTTGGATGTGGTCATTAGGGTGGCAACTTGTCGGTTCCACGTTGCAGGCGAGCAGAACCGACGCATTGAGCGCGAATAGTCAACCAATTGTGTGGTTGACTGACTGGCAATTGTGGACTCGAGCGATGGGGCGATCGTGGGCAGCGAACGACACGCAAGTTACATTACACTGGAACAATTGCGTAAGATGGCTTGCGGTGGACGGCAACGCGATGGTTGCTGCATTGATGATAGTTTGCCTGTGTTTTTTCGCAATAAAGATCATGCTTTATCGTTGTCCTTCTCACGCTCGCGATCTGAATCGGGCGTGTACTGTGATATTTAGAGCCGCAATACCGGGCACTGTAGTGCAGCGCGCAATAGCAAATGTTGTTATAGCACTTGCCGTATGCATGATCGCTAACCATCTACTCAATCATGCTGGTGTCTGGTGGACGGTTATATGTGGCAATTTGTTTGCAACCACATGTAATTCACCAGTTCTTCAGAGTGGCTCTTGGCAAAAAGTCGCGTTTGATACACAAATGTGGATGAGTACACACTGTACAGAATTACTCTTTGTGGTGGGTGCGTTGGGCTGCCAACCAATTTTGAAGCACATTGACCGAGGGCACCAGCGATGTGTACGCATTTCGCTAGTTACTCGATGCCGTTCGTGCGGCTACCCGATTACATCAAGCGAGCCAGTGTGTCCGGAGTGTGGGCGTCTTTCACCATCGAATGTTGATGTAACATACAGGCGTGAATTGTTCGGAAGAGTGCGCATATTGCGTTTGATTAGTGTTGCCGCCGTGAGCTGTATATGCTTTGAAGCGTCGCAGGTGCCCATTGCGGTTGCGTACCATCGCTTGTTGGCTGAGCAAGCGTCACGTTCACAATCCGACAACTGGCGGACAGATTACGCCGCGCGCGGCTGGTCGACGGCAGGAAGAACAATCGCGGTTGTACAAACAGGTGTTAGATACCAAATTGGTGAGTCCTTGACTTTTGTGACCTTCAAAGAGATACCACTTACTGCTATTGTGTGTGAAGTCGAAATTGGTGGAGAACTGCGCAAGCACAATTTCAACGCGAACCCGGTCGATGTCACGCCTTCTCGTGATATTGTTCCTGTCATTCGAATAGGTGATATAGTCATGAAGGTAACAGGTCGTGCGGATGCGTCGGAGGATGTGTGTGTACCCCAAGGCTGCATCGTTGTCACGTTCCTTGATTGTCGTCGGCCATTACGAGTTGCAAGATCGAGTACAACACTTAAAACTAGGCAATAATAGGTGCTGTAGTGCAGCGGAATTTTACGGAAGAGGGGAAGCGGCAGTTGCTGGGGATGGTGAGTGAGGTGGATGTTTTTGAAGGGCAGATTCGGGATTGGGCGGCGGTGAATGCGGTCGATTTGACGGTGTATCGCGTGGTGGCGAATTTTGGGGCGTATGGGTCGCTGCCGATTTTCGTGGGTGTGTATCAAAGTGGGAGTGACGCCGGATTTGTTTTGATTGACGGTGTCAATGGAGAGGTTGATGGGCCGTTTGTGAGCGGGTCGGCGATTGATCCGCGCGGGCTGTTGGTGTTGCATGGAGGGGCGTTTGTGAGTGGAACGGGGGTGCAGGTGGTGGATGCGAAGACTGGGGGGTGTGTGGCGGCTGCACCTACGTGGCATCCAAGTCCTCCGTTTGGCGCACCCGCAACATGGATCATTACGTGGACGACACCCGGTTGGCGATGTTTCCTAAACAACCCTGCTACAGGAACTAGTTGTAAATGCAGGCGGGAAGGAACGGGACGTGACCCGGATGGAAGAATAATTACAGTGAGGGAGACTTGCGATTGCACCTGCGCGGCTCCTCCAGGACCCGGGGCGATTCCAGCCGGTCCGGGCTTGACACCGCCACCAGCGTTGGGCTGCACACCTTGTGCGGTCGAGTATCTCTACTAATATAGAGACGACCTTGCACAGGATTAATTTTCTGTGCAAGTATTTATATGAAAACGGCGAGAGCATTCACACAGTATATTTTCTATGTATTAATTGACATATGTTTTCTGGCTATCGGATTTCGCGTTGCACTTATAGCAGCCAAAGCGAAGGTGATACTGCCTGCATCGATAGACTTTGACACCAAGTTCCATCTTGTAAAAATTGTATCTCGGGAGTTTCTGTTGAACGGATGGTGGTACGGTTCTGCTTCGTTTTGGATATATGCGGTATCAATACCTGTTATTGTGTGTGTATGGGGAACTATTCGGATTTTGTTTTACTATTCTTCGATGCAAGTAATACAGTTCGGATTGCATCCGATGTGCGTGTTGTCGTTAAGCAATAAAACATTTAGTCAATTGCATATCAGAAGTTCTGCTTCTGCTACCGCTTTGGCGGTGATTGTATCACTCTTTCTTGAGAATCAACACCCTGATGTTGTTCCAGTAATGGTTCCGAGCATTCGCTTTATCATTTTGTGGACTATTTTGTATTGTTCACTCGAATTCGTACGACTATATTTGGGAGTTCTCAAGTCAATTAGAAATAGATCTGTGGCTACCAAGTACTGCACTTGCGGATATCCTGGTGAAAATGGCAAAATTTGCTCCGAATGCGGCGTACTACTTGGTCCGAATCAAATTTTTCGATGGAGTATTCGCATAGTGATTTATCGAATATTCAGACTAGGCGCATCTAGTCACGACGAACATTTTACTATGTAAAATTTGATGTAATGAAACAGTTGTATACTATCTTTTTCGCCGTTTGTGAGCAGGATGGTGGTTGATCCGCGCGGGTTGTTGGTGTTACATGGTAGTAGGTTTGTGAGTGGAACGGGGGTGCAGGTGGTGGATGCGGTGCCAATTGGTGGCAGTTGCTCACTACGCTGGCGGGATATGGACGCAAACTGCGCGCATGTGGCATCGCCTTACCCGATTCGGCGGCTGGAGCGACTTTCGGCGGCGGAGGTTGGGCAGCTTGCTGACGTGCTGATTGATTGCGTGGAAGGGGCGCATCGATTGGGTTTATGTTGCCGATTTCGCGGGAGCGAGCGATTGGGTTTTGGACAGGCGTGGGGGAGGCAGTTGCGCGGGGTGAGCGGGTGCTGCTGGTTGCGCAGGATGAGCGCGGGATTTGTGGGACGGTGCAGCTTGTGCTGGACTTGCCTGACAATCAGCCGCATCGGGCGGATTTGGTGAAGACGCAGGTGCATTCGCGAGCGAGGCGATGCGGGTTGGGCGAGGCGCTGATGCGCGAAGCGGAGCGACATGCGACGCTGGTGGGAAGGACGCTGCTGGTGCTGGATGCGGTGACCGGTGGTGATGCGGCGAGGTTGTATGAGCGGCTTGGTTGGGTGCGAGTTGGAGATGTGCCGGGGTTTGCGTTGTATCCGGATGGTCGGCCTTGTGGGACGACGTATTACTACAAGAACTTGAACGGGTAGTGTGTCGTTGCTTGAACAACGCGGACTGGCATAGCCTGCGACATGCGAAATTGGCTCGCGTGCTTTCGACTTGCGCCTAGTGATGACGCGATTGTGTCGCGCGAAGAGATGCGCGCGTTTGGGTGGGTGACGCTGCTTGCGGCGGTGTGGACGCTTGTTCTGGGATTGATTTACTGGCCCGGACTTGGGCTCGAAGACAGCGCGGCACGGTCGATTCATGCGATGCAGATGGCGGGGGAGACCAAGCTGACTGCGAACTTGTTTTCGCATTGGTTTCCGCAAGGGTTGACGCTGCTCATGTCGGCGAGTTTGCGGCTGTTTGACAGCGTTGCGCCGCTATTTTTGTTGCAGGCGATGTGGTTGGCGATGAATGTTGGATGTCTGCTGGTGCTGCTGGCGGGCAAGCGTGTGGCGCTGGCAACCTTGGCGGTGATGATGGTGTATCCGCCGATTTTTACGCATGCGGCGGCGCACTTGGCGGATGGGTGGACGACGGCGGCGTTGTGCGGATTGGCGATTTGTTTGGTCTTGTGGTACAGGCGGGCGCGGCGGATGAAGGCTGGTGCTGATGACACGCCCTTGTGGGTGCGGTGTGTGATCTTGCTGCAGTTTCTCTTTGGGCTGGTTGTGGTGTTGACGTTTCGATCAAACACCGTGACGGTGCTGCCGATTGTGGGCGTGTGCATGGTGTGGTTTGTGAGGCCATGGCCCAGAGCGGTTGCGGGTGTGGCGGCGCTGCTGGGATTGCTGTTTCTTTCGACGAAGATCAATGACGAAATTCCGTGGGAGCGGCGCGACACGGTGGCGACGAGTTTGGTGTGGGAGTATGTGGGGATGCTCAAGCTGTCGGAAGATCCGGAACTTGTCGAGCGATACAACCTTGACGCTATTTGTGTGAAGGGCAAGACGATCGAGGACGTGATTGAGCGGCACAACTGGTTTGCGCACGACACAATCATGTGGCAGACGCCCATCACGCTGCGCGAAAGGGATGTGTGGAAAGTAGAGAACAATCTGGTTCGCGAGATGTATCCGAAGCTGGTTCGCGAGAGACCTGACTTGTATGTGCGGATGAAGCTGGAGATTTGGAAATCGATCTTCGGCTTTCGTGGCAACACGGCGTTGGCGTTTGTGCATAGCAGGCCGCCGACTTGGACGGAGCAGTTTGGTGTGAGCTTCAAGCCGACGGGGCCGCTCGCGAGCGTGAATGAAGCGATTTACAAGTGGTGCGATCGGCACGATGTGGCGTTGCAGCGGACGACGTTGCCGTTCATTTGGTTTGGGTTGGCGTTTGTGGGCGTGGCGCTAGCTGGCAAGACGCGGGCGCTGACGTGGCCTGTGGTCATTCTGTTGCTCATGGCGATGGCGTATTACGCGGGGTTTATGTTGATTACGCCGGCGGTGAGCTATCGGTATTTCATGCCCTCGCATGTGCTGCTGGTGTGCGTGATTGTGGCGACGGCGCGGCGGACGCTGGTGCGATACATGCACGCGTGATGCGAGGCGGGTGCAATTGGACCTCGGCGCGTTGGGGCGTTAGGGTCGACGCACGACGATGAGCGTGTTGCCATCGATGAAGGTGACGCTGCGGGTTGATTGGTGGGCGATTTCGAGCGTTTGTGGTGATGGCGCGGGCGACACGAGCTGTGGTGCGGGTTGGCTGGGTTGTGAAGTGGTCGTGTTAGGAGTTGGTGCTTGCGCGGCTGGCGTTGAGTCGGGCATGAGGGTGATGCGTTGGGATTCGCGTTTCCATGTGCCGCGTTGGAGGCCGGTTGGGGCTGCAGTGTCGAGCAGGAATTTGCCGTCGCTGAGGAGCGTGAGTGAGTAGACGCGGTTGGGCGTGGCGGAGATCCAGGTGCCCAGGAGTTGCTCGCGTGGTTGGCGCGGGGCGGCGTCGGTGGTTGGTGTGGTTGCGGGTTGTGATGCGTCGGCAGGCGCGGGGGCTGTGGGTTCGGTTGTGGGTGCAGGTTCGACGGGTGCGTCGCCGCCTAGGTCGAGGAAGGGGATGGCGCCGTCGAGCTTGCCGATGGTGCCGCTGAGGCTGGCGAGGTGGCCGTCGATTCTTGTGAGCGAGGCTTGCATGCCGGTGAGCTGCTGATCGAGCGTGCCCAGCGAGGAGTTGGTGGTGTCGACGCGCGTGAGGCCAGATTGGACATCAACGAGTTTGGTGTTGGCTTCGAGGAGTTTGTCGTTGGTGGTGCCCAGATCGGCGTTCATGGCGTTGAGACGATTTTTGACTTGCTCGATTTCGGTGTGCGTGGCGGCGATGCTGCCATCGACGACAGCGAGCTGCGCGTTGGCAGTTTTGAGCTGGTCGCGGATATCCCAGACGATGCAGCCGGGGAGGAAGGGGAGGAGGAGCAGCAGGGGGAGGAGGGGGCGCATGGGGGAGGATAAGACGGGAGTGACGAAGTAACGAAGTGACGAAGTAACGAAGCGGTGAGGGGGTGCAGAGGTGAAGAGGTGAAGGGGTGAGCGGGTGAAAGC
This sequence comes from Phycisphaerae bacterium, assembly GCA_014192545.1. Taxonomy (GTDB): domain Bacteria; phylum Planctomycetota; class Phycisphaerae; order Phycisphaerales; family UBA1924; genus BJHL01. The sequence goes on from BJHL01000001.1 coordinate 918,474, forward strand.
GTGGTGGTGTGCGGGGCTTTGCACTTTGGCACTCGGGCACTTCGTCACTCCGTCACTCCGTTACTTCCTCCATACTCTCGGCCATGATTACGCGGATTCGTGGATTTCTTGAGAGTGTGGCGGGGACGCGGGCGGTGATTGTGCCGAGTGGCGATGCGTTTGCGTATGAGGTGCTGGTGCCGGCATTTGTGGGGCTGGCGCTGGCGACCAAGACCAGTCAGACCATCACGCTGTTTACGTTGCAGTATTTTGAGGGGCAGAATCAGGGGTCGTCGTTTATTCCGCGGTTGATTGGGTTTGAGAGTGAGCAGCAGCGGGAGTTTTTTGAGTTGTTCACGACGGTGAACGGCATTGGCAATCGCAAGGCGCTGCGGGCACTGGTGCATCGGCCGCCGGTTGTTGCGCGGGCGATTGCGGAGAAGGATGCGAAGCTGCTTTCGACGCTGCCTGAGATTGGCAAGCGGATGGCGGAGCGTGTGATTGCGGAGCTTGATGGGAAGGTTGATGCGTTTTTGGTGCCGGGTGAAGGGGCGGCGAGTGAGCGCGGCGTGCGTGTAGAGGTGAAGCGCGTGAATGCGGCGTTTGCGGGGCCGGCGGAAGATGCGGTGCTGGCGCTGATGGCGCTGGGCCAGACGCGCGGCGAGGCGGAGGAGGGCGTAGGTAAGGCGATGGCTCGCGCGGAGAAGAGCGGGCGCGTACTGAGTAGTCCGGACAAGATTGTGGAGGCGGTGTTTGGGGGGTGAGCGGTTACTTGGGCTGCGTTGGTGCTACCGGTGCCGGCGCGCTAGCGAAGTAGTCGCGAAGTTCATCGGCGGAAGTTGTTTTGCCAGTTGTGACGGTGGGCGTTCGGAGCGCGCCGTAGATGAGGCCGCCTTTGACGCCGATGTATTGTGATTTGTCTTGCGACGGGGCGTGTGACTTGATCGCGTCGGCGATTGCGTCGAGCATTTGGATGCGAGATGCCTCGGGGAACTTTTTGAGGTTGGAGACCTTGACGAGTGCCAGAACGCTCGTGTCGCTGGTTGCCACATGCACGGTTGTGGAATCGGCGATCATGCCGGAGAACGTGCCTTTCGAGACTGCGGTATGAATGAGCGTTGCGAGCTCGGTATCGCCACTGATGGAAGTTGTGCTGAGTGAGCGTTCGGCCGTTGAAAGCAGTTCTGCGCGTGGATCGTTCTCTCGCTGGCGCGTCGCCATGAACTCGACGGGTGTGATGACGATGCCGATGAGCAGCGTGGCGATGGCGATGAAGGGCAGCGGGATGAAGAAGATAGACGGATACGGACGGACGGTGCCGTCGGCGGTTGGCTTGCGCCTCCACCAGAAGCCGAGGCCGCACCAGATGAGTGAGGCGAGGATGAGGCCGATACCGAAGGAACGAAAGATCAAGGCGCTGATGAAACCGACGAGAAAACCAGCGAGGCCGATGAGAATGCCTGAGACGTTGTAGATCAGAATCACGAAATGCCCCTTTCTGAAAAACTGCGGCGAGAGCCTAACGAGAAACGAGCGGTTTGTCAACCGAGTGTTTCGCGGAGCGAAGAAATCGCGGTCATTTGCTTTCCTAAAAGGGTTATCAGGTGTGTGCTGCGCGTGTGCGAGGCGTCACAATCTGCCGCTACGATGCGGTATGTCCCAATTCAACCCCGTTCCTGATCCTGTTCCGCCCTTTAACCCCGCTGCGGCTCACCAGCAGAAACCCAAGCTGCGGCCGGTTCGTGTTTTTCCTGCGGAAATTGAGGGGAACACTCTGATGGGCATTGCCGATGCTCGGCAGATTTCACCTAAGGTTGTTGTGACGCATCCGGCGGCGCAGTTCGTGTTGCCGTTGATGGACGGCTTGAAGGGGCTGGATGAAATTGTGAAGACGGCGGCGCGGGGATTGACGCTGGACATTCTCAAGCAGCTTGTTGCGCAGCTTGATGATGCGGGGTTGCTTGCGGGGCCGACGGCGGATGCGATGCTGGCGCGCGTGCATGCGGAGTTTGATTCGCAGGAAGTTTTGCCGCCTGGCAGCACGGCGCAAGTTGCGGATGCGCTGGCGATGCAAGCGGCGGGCAGTCAGGAAGCGTTCAATGCGATGCCGCTTGAAGAGCGCGATGCGCTGGGTGCGAAGAAACTGGGAGAGCTGCTGGATGATTGGATTGCGCAGTCGCTGAAGGATGCGCCGAATCCGAGTTTGGATGTGCTGCCCAAGGCCATCGTTGCGCCGCACCTTGATTATCCGCGAGGGTGGATCAACTACGGCAGCGTGTATGGTCGGCTGCGGGTTGTTGATCGGCCAGACCGCGTGATCATTTTGGGGACGAATCACTTTGGTGAATCAACGGGCGTGTGCGGCTGCGACAAGGGCTACGAAAGCCCGCTGGGTACATGCGAACTGGATGACGACTTGGTCGGCACGCTGCGGCGGAAACTTGGTGATGCGAATGCGACCAAGCTGTTTGCCAATCGTTTTGATCACGAGCGCGAGCATTCGATTGAGTTGCAAGTGCCGTGGGTGCAGCACGTGTTTGGGCGCGACAGCAACGGCAAGTTCCCGAAGATTTTCGGGGCGTTGGTGCATGATCCGACGGTGAACAACGGCGAGAGCTATGACGGCAACGGGCTGGCATTTGAGCCATTTGTGGCGGCACTGCGCGAGACGCTTGCGACGCTGCCTGGCAAGACGCTGATCATCAGCAGTGCGGACATGAGCCATGTTGGGCCAGCGTTTGGCGATAACGTGCAACTCGCGGGCGATGGGCCTGAAGTTGCGGAGAATCGCAACAATGTTTTCCGCAGTGATCGCGACATGATCACGATGTTGACGGAACGCAAGCCCGATGAATTGATCGCGGCGATGAGCTGGCAGGGCAACCCCACGCGCTGGTGCAGTGTGGGCAACTTGGTTGCGACGATGAAACTGGTGAACCCGGAGAAGGTCGAGCTGCTGAACTTCAGCGGGGCGATGGATGAGCAGGGGCAGGCACTGGTGACGAGTGCGGCGATGGTGATGACGTAATGTTGAGAACGCGAGGGCGCGAGCCCTCGATGCAGCGGTGACGAAGTAGTAATGAAAACGGGCGCGACTGGTGTCGCGCCCGTTTTTCGTTTGGTCAGTCGTTAAAGAATTCGTTGATGGTTTCGAGGGCTTGCGCCCTCGTGTTCTTACAAGGCGTCGCTGACGGGCCGGCCGAAGATTTCGCTCATCACGATGGCTTTGCGAAGCTGATCGCGCGTGGCGGGTTGGCCCATGAATGTGACGGCGGCTCGCGACTTGGTGGCGGGCACGATGCTGCGGCCGACTGCGGCTGCGGGGCGAGAAAAGGCCTCGGCGGAAGTTTGCGGCGCGGTGGTGGCGTAGGCGGCAATGGGCGCGGCGGTGGGCACGTTGGATGCTGGCGTTGATGCTGGCGTTGATGCGGGCGAAGGGCTGGCTTGGGCCTGTGCACGCTTCTTCTTCTCGGCTCGTTGGCGCTGTTCGCGCTGGCGTTGTTCTTGGGCGCGTTGCTCGAGCGGGTTGGGCTGGCGAGGTTGTTCCTCGGCTGAATCATCGGGCACTTCGAGCACGATGCCGCCTGGGAGGCGAACCAGACGCGTGCGCTGTGGTGTGCCTGCGCTGCGACCGGGCGCGCCCATGGTGGTTTGTGGCGTGGGACGCTGCGGCGTGGTGGATCGCTGCGATGATTGCTGGGCGCGAGCGGTTGCACGCTGGCGGGAGGACTCTTCAGCGCGGCGGCGGCGTTCTTCGGCGGCTTGCTGAGCGAGCTGGTTGGCACTGGGCTTGCTCATCGCGACGTTGACGGTTTCGACGCGCTGGCCTGTGCGAAGTGCGTCGAGCTCGGCGCGTTCGCGGCGGAGCTTTTCCTCGCGCAGGCGGCGGGAATCTGCGATGCGCTTGGCGAACTTGCCAAGCAGCGGCAGAATAAACACAATCGTGACAACGATCAACTGACCGTTGCTGCTAAGCCAGTTCAATATCTGCGATGCATTCATGACGTTCTCACGACTCGTTTGTCGTCGCCCGGCTTGCGGGAACGACCTGTGGACCAACTGGAACAATCGTTGGCACGCTGATGCCTCCGGACTCGACGCGAATTTCGGCGAATTGGACGCCGAAGACATCTGCGAGATTCACGGGCGTCAGGACATTGTGTGCGGGGCCAGTTGCGGCAACGCGGCCTTCGCAGGTGAGAAGCAGACAGTCGTCTGCGATGCGACGAGCGAGCGTGAGATCGTGCATCACGCAGACGACGGCGAGTTTTTGCTCGCGAGCGAGAGAGACGAGCAGATCACACATGCGCAGTGCGGATGCGGGGTCTTGGGCACTGACAGGTTCGTCGGCGAGCAAGACGCGTGTGCCTGGAGCAGTGTCGGCACTGCGAAGTTGTGCGAGGGCGCGGGCGAGGGTGGCGCGTTGTTGTTGACCGACAGAGAGCGATGCGAAGGGCTCGTTGGCGCGATCGGCTAAGCCCACATCGCGCAGTGCGAGCGTGGCGAGTTCGACTGCTCGAGATTGTGCGACACCAAGTGCGCCGAACGCGACAACATCGACAACGCGGAAGGCGAAGGCAAGACTTGTGCGCTGGGGCATGTAGGCGATGTGCCGAGCGCGAAGTGGCGGCTTCATCGCGGCGAGCGGTGTGCCATCGAGCGAAACGGTGCCTGTGCTCGCGTGCATGACGCCCAGCAGGACGCGAAGCAGCGTGGACTTGCCGGCACCGTTTGGACCTGCGATGACGGTGACATGGCCCGCGTGGAAGTCACACGAGACATCACGCAGCACGTTGTCGCGCGAGGCGTTGTAGCCAGCGATGACGTTGGAGGCTCGCAGCGTCATGCTGGCAGCTCGCGCGCGTCGAGGATTGTGAGTGCGCCGGGGAGGATGCTGAATTCCAAGGGACCGTGTGAAGCGTGACCGCCGTGTTCGCCGTCGATTTGGTAGACTGAGCGGGCGTCGACACTCGTCACGCGAATGTGTTTGCCGGTTGCGTAAATGGAGCCATCGGTATCGTGGCGTTCGCGTAGTCGCGAGCGCAGCGTCCAGAGCATCGCGTCGATGCCGCTGGCTGCGGGCATGAAGACGACGTCGAGAAGTCCATCAAGCGGACTTGCACGGTGGGCGTGGTCGATGCGCATGGCGTACTGCCGAGTATTTGCGACGACGAGCATGCCGGTTTGCTCGGTCACAAGCGGCTTGCCGTCAACCTCGATGCTGAGTGTTGCAACTCGCGGGCGAGCAACTTCTCGCAGGACGGGCATGGTGTATGACAGGTGTGTGATGGTGCCTTTGCGGGTTGCGCTCATGCGTTCGATGACGCCAGCATCGGGGCCCACGCTGCACATGATTGCGAAGTGTCGAGTCGTGTTGTCGCTTCGTTTGAGAACCGCGACGTCTGTGGTAACGCGGCGATTGCGGCGCAGAGCGGCGAGCAGGGTGGAGCTATCGCGCTGCATCGCGAACTCGCGCGAAAACAGATTTTCTGTGCCCAGTGGCAAGTGATACAACGCGCATGATGCATGCAGCAACGCAGGCAGCGAGAAATGCACCGTGCCATCGCCGCCAGCGATGACTGTGACGTCATGTTCGCGAGTCGCGTCGTGCAGTTGCTGCAGGAAGCCTGCAGGATCGGCGCGATTTACATCTAAGCGCGTTGTTGAATGGTCTTCACGCGATAGCGCCGTGAGCGCATCGGCGACCACACGCGGTCCACGACCGCGCCCCGACGCTGAGTTGCACACTACCAGCACTCGCATGTGTCATTATCGCACATCGGCTGGGGTTGGCGCGAAGGTGCGAGTGTGAAGAGTGCCATCGCGACGGATTTCGAGTGAAATTGCGCCGTCGCGGGCGGTGACGAGCCAAGTTCGGTTTGCGCGGGCTACGTCCCAGCGAGGATCGTCAAGCCGTTTGGGACCTGTGGATTGCAGCACGATGCGCGGTGAGAGCTGCGTGATCATGGCTTCGCTTTGAGGGTTGTACGAGCCGTGGTGGGGGAGTTCAGCCGCGTCGAGTGGTGGGAGCGACGTTGATGTCGTCAATGCTTCGATGGCGGCGGGGCCGATGTCGCCATTGAGGAGAATGCGAGCGGGTGTCGGCTGGCTTGTGGGCGTCTCGACAAGCATGGTGATGGAGTGATCGTTGTCGTTGGTGAATGTTGCAGTGGGCGAGGGAGACAGGATCGTGCCGCGTGCTGTGCCGATGGTGAGTTGATCGCCTACGGCGAGCGTGCGAACAAGAACACCTCGGCGAGCGAGTTCGCGAAGTGTGATGTCAGCAGCGCCAGCGGGTTCTTGTGAGGCTTGATCGATGAAGCGGGCGGGCACGAGCACTTGTTGCACGCCGAGCGGCTCGATGATGTCAAACAAGCCGGCGAAGTGGTCGATATCGGGATGCGTGATGATGACGCGAGGGACGCGAGACACACCTTGTGCGCGAGCGGCTGCGACGATGCCGGGAAGAACGCCAGCACGGGGAGCGGTTTTGCAATCCCACAAGATCGCGTCATTCTCGCTGGAAAGTAGCATGCAAGTGCCATCGCCCACACTGAGCGTGTCAATGCGCAGAGCGACATTGCGATGGGTGCGAGTGGGAAGTGAGCATGCGATGAAGTATGTTGTGGCGATGGCGGTGAGGGTCAGGAGTAATGTGCGTTTGCGCGATGCGTACCCCAGCCGGGCGCATGCTATAAGCGCAGTGGTCGCGGCGAATGTCCACAGCAGTCCAGGGTCGGCAACGCGCAGCGAACTCATGGGAACTGATTCAATCACGCGGGCGGCCCATGCACTGGCGGCGGTGGAGGATGTCAACGTCCACGCGGCTGGTGCTGCAAGCCAGGGTGAAACAGCGGCCAGCGCGAGGCTGATGTATCCGGCCCAGAGCGCAACGACGATGATGGGCGAGACGATGAGCGTGGCAAGCACGCCTAGCGGGCTGATGAGGCCTGTGGTGTGAATGAGTAGCGGGAGCGATACGAGCCAGCACATGACGCCGATTGCTGTTGCGGCTTTTGTGCCTTCGATGATGCGTGAAAGCAGCGTCGGGCGTGTTTCGATAAGGCCTTGGATTGGTTTGCCGAAGAGTCTCCATTGCATCGCGTCGCTGGACCAAAGCAACATGGCGGTGAGTCCGACGCTGAGTTGGAAGCCGAGATTCGTCGCATCAAGCGGTCGCCACGCGAGCAGGGCGAGAGTGATGAGCGCAAGCACACACACGCGGTCGTAGCGACGACCGGTTGCTTCGGTTGCGAGCAGTGCAAGCACCATGAGAGCGGAACGAACGATGGGTGCTTCAAGCGGTACGAGAGATGTGTAGAGCAGAACGGCGAGGGCGACGAGGGCGGGCTCGATCCAGCCGCGATCGCCAGTGAGGCGCAGGACGTACAGAGCGACCATCGCCATGACGGTGAGGTGAAAACCTGAGATCGAGAGGACGTGCGAGAGTCCGAGTTTTGTGAATGTCTGCGAGATATCGCTGACGGCGGGGTCATCGCTGTTGCCCAGAAGCAGCGTGCGTGCGAGTGCGCGGCGTTCGGGGCTTGTGCTGCGAGTGGCCGCGTCGAACGCTTCGCGGGCGCGCAGGCGGAGCAGTTCGCGAAGTTGCGTGAGCTTCGACCAGCCGCGTGCAACTTCGATGCGTTGCACGAGCGTTGGCGAACTGCTTTCGAGGATGCCTGCGTAGTTGTCTTGGATTGCTTTGCGAAGTCGCGGCGGTTCGCCCGGATTCACGCGATCTCGCGGTGGGGAGTAGATGCCCAGTGCGTGCACGGTTTCGCCTGGTTGTGCGGTGGGTGCTTCGCTGCCGCGAGTGATGATGAGCACGCGTCCGCTTGCGGGCATCCAGGTATCACTGATTTGCATGCGTGAAACGCTCAGCCATGTGTGATAGCTGGGTGATTGCATGATGAACGGCGCGAGAGGTCCTTGCGGCGCGTCTGCGATGCGTGGCGGAGAAGTGACGATGCCTTCGAGGGCGACGACGGTGCCGGCACGCTGCGCGTTTGCACCCGTGTGCTGCGCCATGATGCGCGGCAGGTAATCGTCACGCGTTTCGAGGGTGCGGAGTGTGGTGATGCCTGCAAAGAGCGAGAGAACGCTGAGCGCTAGCAGCGTGCGGCGTGCAATCGCAGGGCCGGTTCGAATAGTGAGAGCCGTGGTTGCGAGTAATGCTGAAGCCGCGAGCCACCACCAGGAGCGCATAACGACGGCTTTGTCGGCCAATATGCCAATCAGCACTATGCCGGCGATGGCGCATGCCACGGCTGTCCACATGCGTGCTCTTGCACGAGCAACCTCGCCGCGTGTTGCGTCACGCACGTCGTCGGGTGGTGATTGGTGGTCGGCAAGTCCCACGGCGAAGCGTACATCATGCGGTTGACAAGTGCGAGAAAAAACCGCAGCACGGGCTGCGGTTGTGATGAGGCGAAAGTTGTGTCGAAGCGTTACGTGCCCGCGGCTTGCACGAGATCGTCAAAGCGTGAGATGATGTCGACGCTGGTGGGCCGATTTTGCGTGTCGCGAAGGGGTTGGTTGCCCAGATCGCGGAAGTTGAGGCCGTAGAAGAGCTCAGGGTTGGTGGTGCCGCGGACTGCCGCGCCCTTGTCTTCTTCGCTGAGGTAGATGCCGTCTTTGCCTGCGCTTTGAAGCACGACGCCTGCGCGGGAGGCCGAGGGCAGAAGTTCGTTGAGGGGGGCTCCAGAGTCGCTGGCGTTCTGAGCGGAGGCGGGGTTGCCGAGGAAGCCGGTCATGTTTGCAGAGATGATCGGAGCCGTCCGCACGGTGCTGAGCAAGCTGCGAGCTTGGTCTGTGCGCTTGATACCAATGAACTTACCTGGGGTAAGGTACGCCGCGTTATTCGCACGATAGAACCGCGCGGCATCAACACCGGTATTGCCGCTGTTGGCGCGAGCGAATGCAAGAGCTGTGTCAATCTTCCGCGGGCCACCGGTATCTTCTGACCATGCCAAGATGGGTGAGCCAAATGCATCGACCAGTTCAGGCAGGCGGGCATGATCGGCGATGGAACTTTCACGCTCGCCGCCTTCGACGCCGTCTTGCTTTCGCCAATTCTTAGCGGTTGGCGTGAAGTACTGCTTACCCGCGGCGTTGGAGGCGCCGACGAGATCTGGATTGACGTAGACCGTGGCTTGCGTGGTTGGGCCCATCTCGTAGAAGCTTGCTGCCGTTGTCGTTTGCCAACCGCCTGCGAGATCGAGCATGATGTTCTGCATGCCGCTGAAGCCGCGAGTTTCGTTCTGCTGGTTGCCCATATCCCGCGCCGAGAAATAACCCGCCGTCGTTTTCCTGTCCAGTTCAAACGCTTGCAGCGCGCTCGAAAGTCCCTGCATCAGCCCGCGCGTTTCCGAAACTTTCGCGCTCGCCCGCACGCTTGCCAAGGCGGGCACGGTGATCGCCACCAGCACTGCGATGATGAAAATCACCACGAGCAGCTCGATGAGCGTGAAGCCGCGATGAGCGGCGGTGGATGGACAGTTGATTTTCGAAGCGTTCACGCGTTGCATGCAGACTCCTGGCCTGGGCCTTTGCCCGATGGAACCGACCGAAGCGGCCGTCCTTCTTTTGTTCGTCCCTTGCTATTCGTCTATGCCGACCGATATGTTGCCGACAAAGACATCCTGCTTACCACGCGCGTCGACGAGGGGTTGCAGGCGAGCAATCCTATTCCGCTCGCGGGCGCATTCTGCCAAACTTTGACCTGACAAGATTCGTACAGATCGGCAGAGGTAGACTTATCCATGGCCGATTCGTCTTCACAATTTTCAGACAACTTGGCCCAGCAGGCGGCAAGTGCTCTGCTCAGCGGGGAGTTGGTGGTATTGCCTACTGAAACGCTGTACGGCGTCTTCGCGTCGGCGACCAGTCCGGTGGGCTTGGCGAAGCTGCGTGCGTTGCGCACGGCGGCGGGCGGATCGGCGGATGCGACGTTTACGTGGCACGCGGCTGGTATCGAATCGGCACAGATTTATTGTCAGGATCACGAAGTACACGAGCACGTTGCGGCGAAGCTGCTGCCGGGACCGGTTCGATTGCTCATCGAAGTTTCGGCGGAGAAGTTCGAGAAGCAAACCACGGCGATTGGTTTGAGTGATTTGCCCGCCCATGTTTTTGATGGTTCGCTCGAGGGCGACGGCAAGACGCGCGTGGTTTCGATTCGTGTTCCCAGCGATCCGATGTTTCACGAAGTTGCAGCCCGCTGCAAGGTGCTCGTTGGCGAGCGCGTCGGGCTGATTGGGCTTGGCGATGGCAAGTCGTTGCCCGCCGATGCTGAAGCAATTGCTCGCAAAGCTGGCGTGAAGCTGGTGGTGAACACGGGCCCCACGCAGTACGGCTCGCCCAGCAGCACAGTGCGGCTGACGCGCACGGGTTGGTACAAGATAGAAAGCACCGGTGCGTGGAGCGAGCGCACGCTGCGCGCCAAGTTTGAGACGCAGATTCTGTTTGTTTGCACGGGCAACACGTGCCGCAGCCCGATGGCGGAAGCAATCGCGCGGCATTACCTCGCGAAGCCCGGCGCGACCAAGCGGCCCACGCGCGTTGCGAGCGCAGGCGTTGCCACCAGTGACGGCATGGCGATGACGCCCGAAGCTGTTGAAGCTCTTGAGATGTCGCGCATTGATGCAGGCCGGCACCGCTCGCGCATGCTCACGCGTGAGATGGTGGAAGATGCAACGGTCATTTACGCCATGACGCGCTCGCACGCGCACCAAGCAATCTCGCTCGTGCCCGCAGCGAAAGACAAAATCCAGTTGCTTGATCCGTCGGGCCGCGACATTACCGATCCCATTGGCGGTCCGCTCGCGACGTATGTGCAAACCGCCGAAGCAATCGCCGGGTTCATCCGCACGCGGTTGACTGCCGACGGCACGCTAACTTTGCCGAGGAAAAAGGGCATTTTGGAGCCGGGATGATTCTGATGGCGAGCCGGTGCGGATGTCAGATGAAGACGTCAATCGTCGCCGTGATTATGAACGATCAGCTTGCAATCGCATAAGCACACGCACGCTCGCAACCGTGTCGGCTTGATCCGCAGTTTTGTCATCGCGGATGCGATTGATGCGCGGGAACCGCAGCGCGACACCGCTTTTGTGCCGCGATGAATCCTGCAAGCCTTCAAATGCGAGTTCAAAGACCATCGTCGGTCGCACGCCTCGCACCGGTCCGTGGCGACTGGTGGTATTGCTGCGAATGAACGCATCCACGCGATCAATCTCCGCGTCGGTGAGTCCCGAGTATGCCTTCGCGATGGTGACAAGTTCGCCAGTGCCTGGCTTGTCGCCTGTCCAAACCGCAAAGGTGTAATCGGTGTACACAGAAGCGCGCCGGCCGCTGCCGGGTTGGGCTGCGATGAGCACTGCGTCGATGGTGAAGGGGTCGATCTTCCACTTCCACCAATCGCCGCGTTGGCGTCCGGTGCCGTACTGGCTGTCCAGGCGTTTGAGCATGATGCCTTCGACGCCGCGTGCGCGCGATGATTCGCGCAGCGTTGAGAGTTGTTGCCAGGACTCAAACGCGATGACTGGTGAAAGCACGATCGTTGCCGCGGCGTTGAGATTGCTGATGATGCGTGCGAGTTCATCGCGCCGAGTTTGCAGCGAACGCGAACGCATATCAACGCCCGCAAGTTCAAGGATGTCGTACGCCACAAATCGCACCGGCGTGTCTACGAACAGAAGCTCGTTGTGCTTGGGTTGGCTGGTTTTGCCTATGCGCAACTGCAAGTCGCCAAACGGAAGCGGCCTGTCGTTGCCGGGCTCCCACGCGAGAATCTCGCCATCAAGCACGCACCCATCGGGCAGTGCATCGAGCACATTTGTCAGATCCGTAAAGCGATCGCTGAGCATGTCTTCACCACGCGACCAGATGGTTGTTCGACCATAACGGCGAATGACCTGCGCGCGAATGCCGTCCCACTTCCACTCGGCTTGCCATACTGAGACATCGCCGAGCGACTCAATCGCGTGCTCAAGCGGCGACGCCAAGTAAAACGGATAAGGCTTGGCGCCGCGCTGGTCGGCATGCTGCGGCGCGAACAACTGTGCGTACGCCGCAGGTGTTGGTTCCCACGTGCCCATGACGCGATGGGCCATCTCGGCCTGATCGATCTTTGCCACTTGCGCCAACGCGCGCACTGCAAGCGTGCGAGAAACACCCACGCGAAACGAGCCGCTGATGAGTTTGTGAAACACGAAACGTTGCTCGCTGGGCAATCGTTTCCATGCAGTGCGAAGCACCTCGCGCTTGCGTTCGCTGCTCATCGTGCGCATGGGCGCGATGATTGTTTCCATCGCCTCCGCTAGCCCGATGGGCTCTCCTGCGGCGTCATCAGGCAGCAACAGCGAGATGGTTTCGCTCAAGTCACCGACGGCTTCGTAGCTTTCGTCAATCAGCCACGCCGGCAAGTTCGTTGCTTCGTGCAGCGCGAGTCGTAAATCGGTGTGACTGATCGCTCGCTTGATGCGGCCACCCGTCAGAATCCACGCAGCCCAAGCTGCGTCTGGCTGCGGCGCGGACGAGAAGTACGCGACCAGCGCGTGCACCTTGTCGTTGGTGCTCGTCGATGCGTCGAGCGATTCGTACATGTGCGTGAAGCGTTGCATAGCAGCGGAACGACACAGCCGAGCAGCGATGCAGCAAGCACCGGTGCGCCAGTTAGTCGTCTTCACCTCCGTCTGCTGCGTGAGAACTCGAAGGCTCTGTGTTGAGTTGTCCTTCGCCGCTCTGGTCGTTGCCATCAGAGCCGCTTTCGCCTTCGAAGCGCGTTGCCAACGTCCATGTCTCCAGGCCCTGTTCCGTGAGCCATCGGGCGAGCACGCTTGTGTAACCGTGCGTCACACCCACGCGCGAAGCGCCGGTTGCCTTGATTGTTTCGAGCAGTCCAGGCCAGTCCGCATGGTCGCTGAGCACAAAGCCGCGATCAACGCCGCGCCTGCGTCGCGGGCCTCGCACACGCATCCATCCGCTCGCGAAGGCTTCGCTTCGCTGGCCGAACTTGCGAGCCCACGCACTGTTGTCGGCTCCGGGCGGCGCGATGACAATGCCGCGGCCCATTGCGGCTTTCACGTTCATCTTGTCTGCGCGCTCGCAAGCAGGTAGCTTTACACCAGCCGCTGCATAGATCGGCAGGAACTTCTCGACCGCGCCGTGGACGAAGACGGGACCGATGCTCGCATCAAGCAGTGAAAGCACGCTCTGTGCTTTGCCCAGCGCGTACGCATACACGATGGACGTCACGCCCTCACTCGCATTGCTCGCCCACCACGCGTTTATCTGCTGCCCAATCACATGCCGCGGCTGCCAGCGATAAATTGGCAAGCCGAACGTGCTTTCGGTGATGAACGTATGACAACGAATCGGCTGCATCAATTCGCCCGTGCAATCGCGTTCGGTTTTGTAATCGCCACTGACGACCCACACTTCGCCCTTGTGCTCGATGCGCACCATGGCCGAGCCCAGCACATGCCCCGCAGGATGCAGGCTCACGCGCACATCGCCCACGCTGAATTCATCGCCGAAGGCGGCACCGCTCGCGCGCACCTTGCCCAAGCGTGCAAGCACAACATCTACGCCGCTGGTTGCGCAGAGATATTCGTCAGCGCCGTACCTCGCATGATCGCTGTGCGCATGAGTGATGATGGCTTTGTCACCAGCGCCAGGCCGCCACGGGTCGATGTAGAAATCGCCAAGCGGGCAATACAGACCCTTCTCAGTATTGACGAGCAACTCCGCCACACGCAAGTGTTCGCTTGCAATCGCGCGACCGATGTGAATTACTTCTCACCATCCATCACTCGGCGTATGCCCAGTGCACCAATCGCAAAGCCCACGATTGCAAACCCAATCAGCACCGCAAACGGCAACATGAGTTCTTGCATGCTCATGCCGCGCCAAATCGTGCCTTCAAAGGCCAGCACGCCCCACTTGAACGGGCTCACGTTGCTCAGCGTTTGCATCCAACTGGGCATAAAGAACAGCGGAATCGTGCCGCCGCCGATCATCGCGAGTACCAGTGCGATGCCTCTTGCGATTCCCGCCGCTCCTTCGCGGCTGGCAATTAACCCGGCCATCGCCATCATCACGCCTGCAAAGCCAACGGCATTCAGCGACACGGCAACCAGATACATGGGCCAGTTGCCAACTTGCACGCCCAGCAGCAGCATCGCGCCTGTCAACATCGCTTGCACCAGCACGCACGCAATCGCACAGCCCAGGCCCTTGCCTAGCAGCACTTGCACGCGCGTCATTGGGCTCAGCCGCAAGCGCCGCAGCGTGCCAGCCGAGCGTTCCTCAGCGATTGAAACTGTAAAGGCCAGCACGCAGCCCATGAGCCCCCATACGACGCCTTGCGGCATGGAAACTTCCCAGCTACTTGTGGGCCGCTTCTTATCGTCGCCGCCAGCGGCGAGTTCCCTTGATGTGACTTTGATGGGCGACCAGTTGCCCAGCACATTACTCGCCGTGTCGTCGCTTGTAGCAGTGCCTTGGGTCGCTCCCGATGCCTGCAAACTCTCGACGCTTGAAAGCAGCGAACTAAACGCGAGTTTCTGCACGGGGTTGAGGTCAGATTGAGCAATTCGCGACTTCGCGTCAGTGACGAGCTTCTTGGTGCGCGTCGTGTCGCTCAGCGTGCTGCCGAGCACGCGGAAGCCGTATTGATTCAACTTGCCTTCCAGCATCCCGGCTTCAGCTTTGCGCGATGGATCAACCACCGTCTCCAGTTGCAGCGAGCCGCCAGTGAAAATCGTCTCCGCGGCTGCTTCGAAGCCTTTGGGAATCACCACGATCGCACTCGCAGTGCCCTTGCGCAGCAGCGTTTCCGCTTCGGTTCGCGTCAGCGCTGGCTCGGGAGCGATGACTTTGCCGTCGGTATCCTTCAAACTCGGCAAGATTTTCAGCACACTATCGCCGCGAAGGTCGCTCACGAACCCCTTGCTCGCTGGCCCGTTGTCTTCATTGACGAGCGCGATGCGCATGCCCCCGCCCGCGCCACCTGAATCGCGAAAGATCGCGCCAAACAGCAGCGCAAACAAAATCGGAAAAACAAAAACCGAGAAAAATCCGCCCTTATCGCGAAAGAGCAGACGGAGGTCCTTGAAGGCGATGGCGAAGATGCTGTTCATGCGTACACGCTTAGCGTGCATCGCTAGCTTACGCAATCGGCGTCGCTTCGCTTCATGTGCGTGGCGACGTGCTCAACAAACCGCCAATCGTGCGAGTCTCGATCTCGATCCGTTGCTTGCCGTTGCACAGGCGTTTTGCGCACACGCACAGGGATGCACATTCAATCGCGCATGCTTCGGCCCGTCAGTGCAAGGAAGACGGACTCCAAATCGGGTGCGTCGATTCGGACATTGGTCGCTGTTCCAGCCGCCATGACCCGGGCAATTTCCTTCAGCGGGTCAGCCGTTTCGATGCGTTCCTGGCTGTCGCCATGCGAAACCGTCACGACCGTGTGACCACCGTGAGCGGCCGTCAGCTCGCTCAGCGTGCCCTGTGCCAGCACTTTGCCTTTATCCATGATCGCGATGCGGTCACAGAGCTTGCTGGCTTCCTCCATATAATGCGTCGTATAGATGATCGTCCGGCCTTCGCTCGCCAGTTTGCGAACGACATCAATCAAGTTGTTCCGGCTGTGCGGATCAACCCCCGCCGTGGGCTCGTCCAGCAGCAGCAGCGGCGGATCATGAATCAGCGCGACGGCTAAATTCAGCCGGCGTTTCATCCCGCCCGAGTACGTCACCACGCGATCCTGCCGACGAGGCGACAAGCCGACAAGTTCGAGAACCGTGTCCACGCGCTTGCTGAGTGCATCGCCCGACAACTCATACAACTTGCCGAAAAACCGCAAGTTCTCCTCACCCGTGAGCTGCTCATACAGCGCCAGTTCCTGCGGCGCAACGCCCAGATGCAGCCGGGCCGTGCTGGTGGTGGGGGCCCCCGCACCCTCAATATTCACCGTGCCCTCGTCAGGAGAAATCAGTCCCGTCGCCATGCCAATGGTCGTGGACTTACCCGCGCCGTTAGGCCCCAGCAACCCAAACACCTCGCCCTTGCGCACCGTGAGCGACACGCCATCCACCGCGACCACCCGCCGACTAGCGGGGCCGAAATGCTTGCGGAGATTGGTGAGCGTGAGCATGGAGGAGCATAGAGCCGGGACGATTCACCTGCGTTATTCGACGATGCCCGCCGGGTCCTTCCCCTTCTCGATCGCTTCGATCTTATGAATCCGCCGCGTGTGCCGGCCGCCTTCAAACGCGCTCTCGAGGAACGAATCGACGATCTTTTCAATCAGCCGCTGGCCCAGCAAATCCGCGCTCATGCAAATTACGTTTGCGTTGTTGTGGCTGCGGGCCAGGTGTGCCGTCATTTCGTCATGCACCACCGCCGCACGCACGCCCGAGACCTTGTTCGCGGCGATGCTCATCCCGATGCCCGTGCCGCACAGCAGCACGCCCAGATCAGCCTTCCCCTCGGCAACGGCCCGCCCAACCTGAAACGCACGATCGGGATAATCCGCGGGCGGCCCAGAAATATCACCCATCACGACGGCGTCATGCCCTTCGCGTTGCAGTTTTTCCTGCAGTTGCTTGATACCGGTGTACCCGCGATGGTCAGCCGACAGTGCGATGCGCATAACCGCTCCTTTGCCGCACTGTAGTTCGTGAATTCCCCCGCGCACGCCGCCGCTCACGTACCCTCGATCATGCGCATCGCGTCCCTCCTCGTGCTTGCTCTGCTCGTGCCCACGCTGGCCGCCTGCTCCGTGCGATTTGGCGGCTCAAAATCCGTCGACAAAACCCTCGCCGATTTGCGAACCGAGAACAAACATCTCAAGTCGCAACTCGCCGATGCTCAGGGCCAATTGCAGGAACTTGCCGCCCGCACAAACGCCGGTGAAACCTCACCATTTTCCGTTGGTGAAATCGCTCTCGCCACGCCAGAGGTCGTTAGCGTCGCCTTCGCCAGTTCCGCCGGCATCGACAAGCGCGACCCAACCAACCCCAAGCTCGTGCTCGACGTCGTCACGCTCGATGGCCGTTCCCGCTTTACGCAAGCCGTGGGTCAACTTCGCGTTACCGCGTCGACGCAGGACCGGCAACTTGCCGATATCACCCTCAGCCCCACGCAATTACGCGAGGCCTACCGCTCGAGCGTTCTGGGCACGCGTTACGCCCTTGAAGTCGCCCTGCCGCCGGAAGTTCTTGCCGCCAAGCAGCCCATCACGCTCAACGCCCAGTTGCTTGACGCCGCGGGCCGCACACTCATCACTGAGCGCGTGCTGACGACTGGCGAATAGTCGCGACTGGTGATGCCACCCGTGCCTCGCCGTGCAGAGACCGTAGACAAACATGAGCAATCACGCGCGAAGGCGCACAAACGGCGTCTGCCAAGTGATTCATGCGCCTTGATGCGCGATTGCTACGTTTTTTCGAGGTTTGCTGCGTCTTCTGAGTCTGCCCGCCGATTGCCCATCTAGCCGATAATGCCATGCCCGCATGCCCTCGCGCGACGACCAACCCCCATCCGCCGCCGCACGTCGCGATGAACTGCGCGCCCTGACCGCTCGCTGCGTCGCGGGGAATGAAGCCGCGTTCGCCGACTTATCCAATCGCCTGCGGCCCGCGCTCGTCCGGCTGTTCACCGAGAAAATGTCCGCCAAGCCTGACCTCGCCGACGACCTCGCCCAGCGAGCGCTCATCGGCTTGTGGCAAGCCCTGACGACCGGGCGCTACGACGAATCGCGATCAGCAGTCACGACGTTCGCGTTCGCGGTTGCGCACAAAGTCTGGCTGCAGCACATCCGCGCCGCAGGCCGGGCCGATGCCGCTCTGACGCGATACACCCGTTTGGTCGCCGTCAGCCACCAGCGCGAGCAGCAGCCGCCAGCCGAACCTGCTCAGCACGCGGCGTTGCTCGAATCGCTGCGCAGTGCGCTCGCTGGCGCGGGCGACACGCAACTGACCGACGAAGAACGCTGGCTGGTTCGCAACTGGGCAGGCGGCCAGTCCGACCGAGACCTCGCGAAAGTTATGGGTATTGCCCCCAGCAACGTCAATGTCCGCAAGCAACGGGCATACGCCAAATTACGTGCGTACCTCCAGCGGCTGGGCTTTGGTGACGCCCCCGCCGACGAAGCTGGCGACTGAAAACGCCTGAAAGCACGCAAAAACAAGACCTGAACACATCGCCGCCGCAGGCGAACAACAACGCAGAACGTGTCGCGGCTTCCTGCCCGCAACGCACGCGCGGACACGTCGGAGTATTGCCTTGCCCACCGACAATCCCAACTCGCCCAACTCGCCCGCCGGCGGCCACCAGCGCGATGATTCCGTGCGGGATGATTTGGTACTCGATGATCTGGTACGTCAAACCCTCGACCTCGAATCCTTCGAGCGCGATGTGCAACGTGAGATGCAGAGTGCGCCGCTGCCGCTTCGCTTGCAGTCGCCTGTTATTGTCACTTCGGTCAGTTCGGGCTCGCCGCGTCGCAACTTGGCGTTGTGGCTGGGTTCTGGCCTCGCGGCGGCTGCCGCTCTCACTATGGCGGTTGTGGTGCTTGCTCCCAAGCCTCAGCCAGCACCAGTGCCGATTGCTCGAAACGAAAACCCGATGCGAGAGCGTGCACGCGACACTGCGAGCGATATCGCGAGCAACAATTCGGCCAGCAATTCGCCTAGCAATTCGTCGAGCGACGCCGTCATTCGCACCGTCTCGCAACCCGTGCGTGACGATGACATGCAGCAGTTTGCCTACCTCGATCCTGACATCGCCACAGGCTTGCCCAATCTGGCCTCCGAGCGATCAGTCGTCTTGGCGGTCTATCAAGGCAACGCCCCGCGCGACTGCGAGTGCCTCGCGTGGAGCGTCGAAAAGCCTGGCGACTGGGACTCTGCCAAAGGCAGCGTGCTCGAGCAAGCTCTGGCCCAGCCCTGCATGCGCGATGCAAGCTCGCTCACCCTCGTCAAAATCACCGGCCCGCGTTTGCTGCTGCCCTTTCACGACGACGACGCCCGCGCCCTGGCCCGCTGCGTTCCCTCAAGCAACTGCGATGAAGCATGCGCGTTTGAAGCTGCCAGCCAATGCGTTTCTGATGACTTGCACGTGCAAACTCGCACGATTGATTGGGCTGTGCGGTAGTAATCTGCTAGTTGTCAGAGATTCAAGACTCATTTGAGCAATCCACGAAATTCTTGTGCCCGTGGGTGATCCGGAAAGTCTGTGAGTAGCTGGGTCGCAAGCGGTTGCAAGCTCGCCCGATCGCTACCAGCCTCGCGAAGTGAATCAAACCACGCTTCCGCGACTTCGGCTCTGAAAGGCATGTAGTGTACAGCTGCAGCCTGCGCCTCCTCGCCAGCGTCCAGTAGACTGGTTGAGAGAGAGGCGTCCAACGCGTCCAACGCAGACGAAGGCGCGGCATCAATCATATGTTTGACAGTGGTCGCAAGTTCGAGCTTGGTCGCTCGGTCAAGGCCTGACCGACGAATACGCACGAGCGCGTCGCGCATGCAGAAAAGTTCATCAAGTCCGACCTTACGACCGTCCAGCCAAGCTTGTAGAAAACTCAAGCGGGTTCGAATCGGGATCGAGTTCTGGTCGAGCACCGTCAGGACAACTCCGGATGTGCTAGTTGCAAAAGTATCGCGTGCGGGCAAGGTCTGAGTTCGATTCAAGGCCTCGAGTGCGGCGGCATTGTCCCCGCAGGCTACGGCGTTGGTGGCCCAGTCAGTCAAGATTTGACGACGATCAAGCGTCATGTCGGATGCCCCTTGACGATCACTTGCAATAAGAATCGCATCGTCGAGCGCCCGCAGAGCATTAACACGGTCTGCATGTGCCGGATGATGCAGAGCATCTATATGCGCGAGCACGATCGCGTATGAAAATTCAGGTTGGTCTGTTCGAGCCTGTTCGAGAATAGGACGACATGCAACTGTGGCATCGCGCGCAATCTCAAATTCAACCCCCGGCAGTGTTTCAACGTTGATTCGTTCACGCCGTATTCGTTGCACGACTGCCAGCGCATAATTCCCCCACCGACAACGTGTGAAGCAAGTGTCCGCGTCGCTAATCGCGGTTCTTGCGACAGTCAATTGTTCATCACGAAGGTAAGATACATCACAAAGCAAATAAAGTTGGCGGCGAAATGCTTCGACTTCAAGTGGATTCGTTTTGGCTTGCATGCTGGACTGAACCGCCACCATCGCATGTGCGAGTTCGATTCGAGCCGCGTCAGTAGTCTCCCGTTGTTGCAAAAAATACGTGATGATTTCAGTCCATCCTTGCACAGTTGACTGAGTCTCAACTTGCGGAGTCAAATCTGGCAACGAGCCGGGGGTTGAGGCAGTGATCGACAAAAGAGCAGATATCGTCAAGATCGAATTCATATGTACTGTTCCTCGCTCGTGAATTAGTGTCATCAGCCTCTGAACGCCTCATCAGTTATACGTGTCGCATTCACCCGGGGAGCATTTGTCGGTGCATAGATTCTCACAATCGTTCGTCAGCGCAATGTCTGCTGTTGCAGTACTTGACGTTTCGCCACACGCCTTGAAGAAAGTACCCGGAATCGGACACGATGGACAACTTCCCGGATTGATCCACGATCCGCTTAATCGCCACTGATGAACGATCTGCGCTTTGCGATTCTTCACAAAACTGACTGCGGCTCGACTAACGATGCGTTGGCAGGCGTTGGCTGCGATTTCACACTTCGCGGTCACAACTAGATTTGTCTGCCACGTCCATCCGACCGTCGCCGCGAGTTCGAATTTAATCGCTTCAGCGATATCACCCGTGATCTTGGGCGAAATCGAAAAGTTGAAGCTCTGTGTGAATGAAACGCTGCAAACGACGCCGCAATTCAATGGATTGATTTGGCCGCAATCGCCACGCTTGCAGCACGTCGGACAATTCAGGCAACGTCCTAGCGCGCTAAGTACTCGTCCGTTGGTCCCGGGCGTGAAAACCGCCGCTGAGTCTCGTCGTTCGCAGACGAGGTTCGCCACCTTGCAACAAACATCAACTGGAACAGGACATTCGCAGTCAGCTTTTGCTACCGGCGCCCAAGCGCCCCATGACTGTGTCTGTGCGCGACACTGAGTTGAAGCAGCAAGCAAACATATCAGAATCTGAAGGAGCTGTTTGAATGTGGACCTCATAGTCTTGAGAGTACCCCCCCCCTCCTCTGCTTTGTCAAAAAAAATAACGAAAAATATTCAAATTAATTGTCCATCGGTGACATTCGCTTGCGCAAACAAAACTGCACCCTCAGCGGTGCAGTTTCATTTACGTCCACACACTCAATCTCACTTACCGCCGCCGGCGCATCGCCACCAGCCCACCCATACCGAGCAATCCCAATACCCCAGGCGATGGAATCACCAGCGTGTAGTTGTCTTGCTCCGCCAAGTCAGGGAATTCATACACCAGCGATGAACCATCGCTGAACGTGAACGTCGCGATCGCGTTCGGTGCCGCACCGTTGTTGAACATCACCAGCCGTGCATCAGCGTTGAAGTCGCCATTGTCGTTGTCGATGTCCCACTGGCCGCGAAACGACACGCCGGGCGTGAAATTGGTGAAGCCATACGCGAACGAGTCAGGCCCCGAGTTGTCGTCGGTGCGGTCGCCCGTGGTCAACAGCGCGGTCTGCGTGCCGTTGCCGCCCGTGAACAACTCTTCGGACAAGTACAACTGGTCGAACAAGAACTGGGTGTTGCCAGCAGTGAACGAAGCACCAGTCAAGGCAACGCCGCCGTCCGAGTTGTTGCTGATGGTGAACTGCGTGGTGTTGAACGCACCACCGCCGCCGTTTCCGTTGGTGAGCGACAACGACACCACGCCCGCCGACGCCGCGCCGGATGCCAAAACCAAACCCGCCACAAAAATCACGCTTCGCATAGGAGTCTCCATGTGTCGCGGCAGTCCCTCTCGACCTCCGCAACCGCTCGTCTCCCGCTCTCTGGCGAGCAATATACCAATAACTCACCGTTTTCCCTAGAGAATTCCTCTTCCACAACGCTTCATAATCCCGTACAATCCGCCGATGCCCGGCTCGCCTTCCAACCCCGCCGCCAATGCAACGCAGTCGAGCGCGATCTGCGTCGCGTGGGCTCCGCCAAACTGGCAACGCGACGCCAAACTCGAACGCGAACTGACGCGGCCAGGCCTGACATTGTTCTACGCCCGCGACGATTTTGAAACGGTTGCACTGCTTTGCAGCGACTTCGCCCAGCACGGCCCTAAGTCCCCGCGTGCCATGATCTTGATGCTTGTGGAGCCCGCCAAGCTCACAGGCCTTCGTGAAGCCCTGCAAGCCCTCGCCGATCGCATTCCGGCCTTGCATTTGTGGGTTTTTGACGCCGCCCGCTCGCCAGTCCTGCGCGGCATAACCCGCGTCGAACTCGTCCAATTGCTCGACAAATCACGCGACCAGCCGCCCAAGCCTGCCCAGCCCGTTCTCGCTGCGCAACCAATTGCTGCGCCAACATGGGTTGGGCCGATGGTCTCGGAAGGTACCCAGCGCTGGACGCATATGGCAACAAGTGCCGAAGCCCAGCGTAACCCAAGCCGCCCCGATGCCTTACCATTGCGGCAAGGTGGCCCGTCCCTCCGCCTGACCGAAGAGCCCAATCCCGTCCGCCGGCCCACGCAGCCCGTAGAATCACCCGCAGAAGCTCCTGCTGCTGCGAACCCGCCGCTACTGACCGACGAAGAGTTGAATATGTTGCTGGGCGAGCCCGAAACCAAAAACGGCTCAAACGGCCATGGAAAGGCAAGTCGCACCGAAGGCAATCGCTAAAGCCATGTCCGCCGCACCAACCATTCCCGCCTCTGGCCCCGCCCCGGCCCCGACCCCGGCCCCGGCCCCGGCCCTCGCCATTGCCGACACCCGCGTCATTCTCGCGGGTCGCACGGGGTTGGACGCGGCGTTGCGGCTGGATCAGACGCTTGAACTGGTGCGCGTTGCAACATTGATCGAGGCAGTTGCCGAAGTCGCCATGCCACTGCCAGGCCAGCCCGAAGGTGTGACGGTGGTGGTGAGCGACGAGCTGGCGCGCGAAGCCGGGCAAGGCCGAGTAAACCGTTTATGCGAGCAACTCCGCGCAGGCCCCGCACGCGTTCGCATATTGCTCTCAAGAACGACTGATCCGACAGATGACTTCAAGCCCCAAAGCTGGGGTTTCGATGATGTTGTCGGGCCGGAGCGCCCGTCGGCAGATGTGCGGAGCATGATGAGAGCGATGCATGGCAAGCCAACACAACCTCGGCAAGAACCACAGGTTCAGCGCGAACCTGAAGCCACTCGCGAGCCGCAGGTGACGCCCCCGCAAGTCGCGCGCGAAGCTGTGCCTGCCGTCGCGGCGCCCGCGCCGCAGGTCAGTGTCGCTCCCGCCATCACAGCAACGCGTGCAGCCGTTCAACCGCCCGCACCGCTTGTGCAAGCCTTCGCGGGATTGGGTGACGCCGTTCTCGTCGCTGAGTTGCTTCGCGGCTGCGATGTCACCGCCGTTGCACTCACGCTGCTGCGCGATCGCCTGCAAGATCCATCCATCGAGTTCATCTCGCAAGAGTCGCAAGCCAAGAGCGCACTCGCAGGCACCACGCCCGCCGCTCGCGTGGGTTGGGATGAAGCAACCTACGGCACCCTCCGCGCTGCGCGCACGCCGCAAGACCAGCTCATTCCTGCCGCCCGCTGGTTCGCGGGTTGGCTGCGACTGCACGACCAGCAAAACCAACTGCGCGAAGCTGCTTTCACGGATTCGCTCACCGCTGCCAACAACCGCCGATACTTTGACCTCTTCGCCACGCGAGCACTCGGAGCCGCGCGCGAGAAACGGCACTACCTCACGATTCTGCTCTTCGACATCGACAACTTCAAGCAATACAACGACATGTACGGCCACGAAGCAGGCGATGAAATCCTCATCGAAGTCGCCAAGCTCATGCGTGCGGTGGTGCGTCCCACCGATCGCGTCTGCCGGCTGGGCGGCGATGAATTCGCCGTGATCTTCCACGATCCGCAAGGCCCGCGGCAAGAAGGCAGTCAGCACCCCGCCGACGTGCGCAACATAGCGATACGTTTTCAGCAGCAAGTCAGCGAACACAAGTTCCCCAAACTCGCCGACAAAGCCCAAGGCACGCTCACCATCAGCGGCGGCCTCGCGACGTTTCCTTGGGATGGTCAAACTCCCGCAGAACTGCTCGCCCACGCTGACAAGTTGCTGCTGCAAAGCAAGAAAGCCGGCAAGAACGCCATCACGCTGGGGCCTGGTGCATTGCACAGCTGAAATGCAAGCACAAACGTGTGAGCACAGTAACAATCTTGCGCTGGCCTGCGAAATTTAATTGCCTTTTTACGGCATGCTACTGGCACGAGCGGGGAAGATGATGTATGTTGTGCAAACCAGAAGCGACATTCTTTCCACGCCCTGACGTGACGCGTGCGTGAGTCTCTGCTGGTGAAGTTGTCGTCATTCGCCAGTCTTTCAAACGCATCTGTGTTTGTCTGCACATGGCACAGTTCGCCAGCGCGTTCGCTTCGCGTTGTAGCGATGTTGTCCGGTCGTACGGAACTCGTTCATCCGTGTCAAGGTGAGGGAAGAACGCATTTGTTCGCGTTCCAGAAGCGTGATAGGCCTTGTTGGCCTCACGCAAGCTATCCGTGCGCACCGTACTTGGAGGTTTGGTTATGGCAAAGCGTCCCAATCAATCATTTGGTTACTCCGCGCCTCAGGGCGACGATAGCGGTGCCAGCGGCGGCGGTGGTGGTGACTTTGAACTTCCGCCCGCAGGCGACAGTACTGGTGGCAGCAACGACAGTGGCGACGAAGGTCAAAGCAATGCCAGCGCTCAACTCACGAGTGCACTCGATGCGTTTACCGCAAAGCTCGGCGAGATGGTGAACCAGTCAGCAAGCGTGCAAAGCACAGACGGCACCGATTACGCCGAGGAAGGCAACATCGTTGGTGCTGGCATCAGTGATGGAGGTGAAAATGGACTGCCCGGTGAACCTTCGATGGTCGTGTTCACGGTCGAGGACACGGACGAAGAATCTGTGCGACAGATTCTTTCAGACACCATGGGGGTGCAAGCAGCCAGTGATGACAGCTTCCCAATCACCGTCCACAAGACGGGCGTGATTGAAGCACAATCGCATCGGTTCAAAATGCGTCCTGCACCGTGCGGCGTTTCAGTTGGGCACTTCCGCATCACGGCAGGCACACTGGGTGCGCTGGCTGTTGGTCGCACCGCACCGCGCACGAATCGGTTGCTGGTGCTGAGCAACAACCACGTTCTTGCCAATTCCAACAACGCGGCGATCAACGACAACATTCTTCAGCAAGGCCCGTTCGATGGTGGTGCGAATCCGGCTGATCGGATTGCGCTGCTTGAACGCTGGGTGCCCATCAACTTCGCAGGAGGCGCGAACTTTGTCGATGCAGCAACCGGCTGGGCTTGGCCCAACCTTGTCCGCAAGGAGTTCGTGTACTTGCAAGGCGGTCAGCCGCGGTTCTTCCGTATCGGCAACTTGGTCGTGAATCCCGTGCTGGGCTTGAACGTTGCCAAAACAGGCCGCACGACGCAGCTTACTTCCGGCCGGATCGTTGCGTATCCCTCGACGATCCGCGTGAATTACGGCGGCGGACGTGTGGCACTGTTCACGGATCAAATCACGATTCGCAGCAACAACGCCAACCCGTTCAGCGCGGGCGGTGACTCCGGATCGCTCATCTGGACAGCCGATAGCCGGCGTGCGGCGGTCGGGCTGCTCTTCGCGGGTGGTGGTGGGCTCACGTTTGCCAATCGCATCACGCGCGTGTTGACCGCTCTTGACATCCGTCTGATCGTGTGACAAATCACGTCAAAGCACACGCGTGCCGACGAAGGTTGCCGCGCGTGTATCATCTTCCGCCTCTTTCCGAATCGAGATTTCAATGTCAACGCCCCATGACGGACCAATTCCCTACGACCCCTCGCAAGACGATCAGCCATCGGGCCACGCGCCTGGCAACGCGGCGAGGATACTTGCCTTGCACGAGGCTCGGCTGATGGCAATTCCTGGCGTGACGGGTGTGGGTGTAGGTGCAGGCCCGCTGGGTGTCAGCGAACTCGTGCTTTATGTGAGCAATTCTCTCGTAAAAGCACCACGAACTCTGGATGGACTCAATGTCCGAGTCATCGTCACCGGACCGATTGACGCGCAGTGAGTGCCGCGCTTTTCCGCTGTTGAATCTCACCGTACCCTCACACATGCTCGCTACTCGCGTCGCCGCTGTGCGATATCTCAATACTGCTCCGCTCATTGAAGGCCTTGAAAAGTTGCAAGGCTTGACGCTGTTGCCCACCGTGCCCAGTCGCATCGCCGACATGGTGATCGTTCGCGAAGCTGATGTTGGGCTTTGCTCGATTGTCGATTGCATCGCGAGTGACACGCCGCTCGCGTTGCTGCCTGTCGGCATGATCGGCTGCGACGGCCCGACGCTGACCGTGCGGCTGTTTTCCAGCGTGCCCTTTGAGCAGGTGACGACGCTGAGTGCCGACACGGATAGTCACACCAGCGTCATCCTCGCGCAGGTGCTGCTGCGAAAGTTGTACAACATCACGCCCCGCGTCGCATCGTTTCATGTGCGCGAGCGGCTGCCTGTGCATGCAGGCAGCGGCGATGATCCATGGCCGCAAACGCTGCTGATGATCGGCGACAAGGTGGTGACCGACAGCCCGCCCGCCGTGCGATTTTCGCATCAGCTTGATTTGGGCGAAGCGTGGAAAAAGCTCACGGGCTTGCCGTTTGTTTACGCGATGTGGATGTGCCGGGCTGATCGCATGCAAGAGCCGGCGATTGCGAACGCCGCGTCGCTGCTTGACCGTCAACGCCGGCACAATGCAACGCGATTGGATTGGATTGTGCAAACGCGCGCGCCGCTCGCGCAGTGGCCCATTGATCTAGCAACGCAGTACGTGGGCGAACTACTGCGATACAACGTGGGCCTGCGCGAGCGTGAAGCTGTTGCGATGTTCTTGCAGATGGCGAGCGAACTCAACTTGCTGCCCAACCGTCAACCCACGTGGGCCATGTAACTGCTATTGATTGACTTCGCGTGCCTCCACTCCCCGCCATCCGCCATCCACTGCTCGCATCGCTGGAATCGCAGTTGCGACTGGCGCCGCGCGATGCGATTCTGCGCGATATCGAACGCATCGAGCAATTGCCCAGCGATGTTGATCCCAAGCAAAGTTACCCGCTGGACTGGATCGTCTTTCGCATCACCGGCTTTCGGCCCGACAACGCGAGCGAACGCGCCATCACGGGCGAGGCCTTGCTTGCTGATGCATGCGCACTGTGCGAAACGCTGTGTGCCCGTGTTCACTTGACGTTGCAAGAGTGTGCAGACGTGCAACCCATCACGCTCGCACAGTTGCGCGAGCGTTGGAACGTGAGTGAACCCACAATCAAGCGATTGCGTCGCGCGGGGCTCGTGACGCGCCGCGTCGAAGATGCTTCGCAGGTCATTAGCGTCGCTTCCAGTAGTGTAGTCGCCGCGTTTGAGTCGCGACATCCGCAGTTGCAGTCGCCTGCGAGCAAACCCAAACGATATGACCAGCTTACGAAGGCTCGGCTGGTGCGCTGCGCATCTGCATACATGCGAAAGCTGGGCTGGAGTGCATTTCGCTGCGCGCAGCGTCTTGCCGAGCGAGAAGGTCTGAGCGAAGAAGGCGTGCGGCAACTGCTGATACGCGAACTGCCACCATCGTCAATCCAGGCAGAAATCTCGCCTCGCCGGGCCGGCGCGATGCTGCGCATGCATCGCTTAGGCGTCGAAGTTTCCGTGCTCGCACAGCTTTCTCGCCGCAGCGGCGCCGTGGTCCGGCGCGAGTTGCAGCTCGCTCGATTTGCAATGCTCACGAAACTACCCATTGCACCGGCGTCGCCAATCACCGATGCACAAGCGACACAAGCACTCGCGCACGCACAAGTTGTCGCAAACCTGCGCACACCATGGCCCGCCGATTTGCTCGAGCTGCTTGCTGATTGGCGCATGCGTGCGCCAATCACGCCCGCCCTCGAACGCGTGCGGACCATCGCCTTCAGCGCACTGCGTCAACGAGCCGCCGACACGCTTGCGTCGCTCGATCACCTGCATCCGCGTGCATCGTCGCTCGATGAAATCGAAACTGCGCTGCGTCACGCGACGCTGGTGCAACGCGAACTCATCCGCAGCCAACATCGCCTGCTTATCGAAACGATCGATGCCCGCGTGGGGCATGCCGTTGAGCAGCTCAGTGCCTGGCGAGTCATGACGCTGCTGCAAGAAGCCATCGCGGCTGCGAGCGAAGCGTCGTTGCACTTTGACCCAACCCGTGGCGGGCGACTTGCTGCGGTCGTGGGTATCGCTGCTGACAAAGCCGTCACGCGCATCGTACGAAATTGGCTACCCGCGCACGCAACCGCTTCGCGCCGAGCACAAGCGATTCTGGGGCCGGGCATTCTCGTGCCCGATCTCACTCGGCGAATGAATCCTTGGCAGAAACACACCGACGCCGACTCGCGCATCGTTCGCGGCGTTTTCACGGGCACACTCGCCGAGCAACATGCGAAGCTGCTGGTTGCACGATTCGGCTTGCTGGGCAGCGCGCCGCGCACGCGTGCGGCAACTGCGAAGGAACTCGCGCTTGATGAGATTCGGTACGCGCACGCGGAGTCTGCCGCTATTCGAGCAGCGATTGCGTCGGTGTGAGATCGCGAGCGACGACGGGTTACACGAGTTTCAAAAACAAACAAGGACACGCAGGCGTGTCCTTGTCATTTTCGCTGTGATGTGTTTGCCGAAACCGTCGCGTTCACTGCTGATCCGGCTTGCCCACCGCCCACTCTTCGATGTCGATAGGAGCCTGGCGACCGAAGATCGTGACCAGCACGCGGATGATGCCTTTGTCGGGGAACATTTCGTCCACCGTGCCTTCGTACGTCGCGAACGCGCCTTCCTTGATGACAACGTGCTCGCCCTTGCTGAAGCTGAGCTTGATGACCGGCTCGTCTTCGGGCTTGCGGCTGTCGCGCAGCATCTTGTCGATCTCGTGTTCTTTCATCGCCGTGGGCCGGCCTGCGGTGCCGACGAAGTCGCCCACACCCGTCGTTTCTTTGATGAGGAAGAAAACGTCCTGCGGGATGCGGCCGTCGGGTTCGAGCTTCATCTCGACAAACACATAGCCCGGATAGAGCTTGGTTTCCGTCACCTTCTGCTTGCCGTTCTTGACGGTCTTGGTCTTTTCGGTAGGCACCACGATGCGGCCCACCAGGTGCGTCATGCCTTCGATCTGCACTTTGCGCAGCAGCGTGGCTTGCACGCTGCTTTCCTTGTTGCTCGCAACGCGCAGCACGAACCAGTTCATGCCCGGCTGCGTCAGCACTTCGTCGGCGCCCAGCTTGCCCGTAATCACCGTGTCAGCCTTCACGGCTGGCTGTTCTGAATGTTGTTTCTCGCTCATGACCAACCTCTTTTCTGGTCGCGTCGATTGCTCGACGCAATGAAAGACTTTCTGAACCGACACGATTTCTCGCAAACCGACTGAAAAACGAGACTGAAAACCCGAGTGATAACGGCGTTGAACGTGTTGTTTTGCTCGCGTCTATCACGCCAGCAGCACACGCCCAACGCCGGAAAAACCAAACCAAACCAACTCGCAAACTTGCATGCCGCTCAAACAAGCCGACATGCGGACCAACCCAAACTCAAGCCCCAACCAAAAGCGCAACCCAAACGCCAACTCAGAAGCGAACAATCCAGTCCATCAACGCCTTCTTCAAAATCGTGTCCCACACGAAGATGAAGCCCGCGATGAGGAACGTCGCACTGATGACCACCAGCGTGGAGTTGATGATCGTCTTGCGCGTGGACCAATTCACCTTGCGCATTTCTTCATCGGTGGCGATCAGGAAATCAACCGAAGAAGGCCTGCGACCAACAAACGTGTAGATGAGCACCAGGCCCGAAAGCATGATGAGCCCCGCGACGCTGCCTTGCAGATACGTGGGGTTGAAAATCGGAATCTTGTTGATGGCGTTGGTCTCGCGCTGAATGTTCGCACGCACCACGGTGTCGCCCGCGCCCACGTCCATCCGGCGGGCATCACGCATCACGCCATCGCCCTCGGCTTTGAACTGGCCGACGGTCACCGTCGCACGCTTGCCATCAGGAGAAGGCGTGAACGTCTCAACCACGCCGCTGCCGACGGGGAAATCTTTGTTGTCAATCAGCTTGACGAACGTCGCAGCCGAGCCCGTCGCGATCTTTGCATCAGCAGGCACCGCAACTTCAACCGTGTAGCCTTTGGCAGGCAGGTTGATGGTCGCAAGGTTGCGCCACGCCCAGCCCGCGCCAGCCAGGAACAACATGCCCACCGCGATTGCGCTCAGCACGCGCACCCAGTAGCCCCGGCCCCACTTGTAAATGCCAAAACCGCCTTCACCGCCCGCATCAGCGGCAGCAGGCGTGGAGGGAGGCTGGCCGCCGCCCGAGGCATTTCGAACTGTCAAAGTCTGCTCGGCCATAGAGAAGCCACTTATCCCGCGAGAACGGATTTCTCATCTACATCTGACTTCTCAGATGCTGGTGAGGGCTGGCCGTTCGCACAAAGCGTCTGGCAGCCACCCGAGTCGATCAACCAAGCACGCCGGGAGGGAATTGAACCCGCAACCTGCGGATTTGGAATCCGCTGCTCTGCCAATTGAGCTACCGGCGTAGGAATAGGCATTGGGGACTAGGGATTGGGCATTGGGAAAGGCGAATGCCAGGCATGGCTTTCACCAATGCCCAATCCCCAGTCCCCAATGCCTCAGCCTTTACTTCCGCTTCACCTTGTGAATCGTGTGCTTGCGCAGGCGGGGGCTGTACTTGCTCAGGCCGTCCTTGAGACCTTCGGGCATGCCGCCCTTGGTGTTCACGGACGAGCGATAGTTCAAATCGCCCGTTTCGCTGCACTGCAGCCACACGAACTCACGGGCCATTGACTTCTTCTTTGCCATGACTCAAC
This sequence comes from Phycisphaerae bacterium, assembly GCA_014192545.1. Taxonomy (GTDB): domain Bacteria; phylum Planctomycetota; class Phycisphaerae; order Phycisphaerales; family UBA1924; genus BJHL01. The sequence continues at coordinate 949,515 of BJHL01000001.1, forward strand.
TCGCTTTCGAACGGACTTTGGCTCATCCACCGCCGCGACCACCATCGCGGACAGACAATCCATAGGTGACAAGCGGCCTTCGGGTTCATCCCAAAGGCCGCGGAGGGAAATATAGGCGCGGGGAGGGGAGGGGGCAAAGCGCGGCGGACAAGACTCTGTTTGGATTCTGTCCTATCACGACGGCTTGGCCGGCTACTCGATGCCTTGATGCCGAGTGCCTTGCTGCCTTCCGCCGTTTCGTTACTTCTTCTCAAGATCCACCACCACCGGCAAGTGGTCGCTCGCTTCCGCTGTGTCCGTCGCTTTCAGCCCCACGCGTTGCAGGCTTTCGTCCTCTAGGCGTGAGGCATCCAGCACGAACGCTCGCTTTGCCTTCGCCGTGCTGTCGCTGTAGACCAGCCAGTCGAGTCGGCCCGGGCCGAAGGCGTTGCCGCCTTCGGTCCAGGTGGTGTAGGTGCGGTCGCCCAGCGTCATCGCGTCGGCGAAGGTCTTGTCGCTGCCGTCCAAGTCGGTCTTGGTCATCAAAATCTCGAGCGGCGTGCGCGAGCCAACAAGGTTGTAGTCGCCGCCGATGATGGTGATGGTGCCCGGCTCGTTGTCGAGTTTGTCCAGAGCTTCCACAATCGCGCGAGCTTCGGCGATGCGGCGAGTGTCTTCGGAACTGCTGCTGCTACCGCCACTCTTGAGGTGGACGCTGCTGGCGATGATGTCAGGTCCGGGCACATCGACGCGCACACCAGCAAATCGCACGTTGCTGGGCTCGCGCTGGCCTTCGGGATGGACTTTGAGGTAAGGCGTGACCAGTTCAACCGGATACTTGCTGACGACCGCCACGCCGCGATTGTCGCGCACGGTGCCAGGCAAACCCGCCGCGTGCCAAGTGCCGCCAACGTTGGTACTAAACCACGCGGCGAGGGCCTCGTTGCTGGTGTATTCCCACTCTTGAAAGAGATAGACGTCGGCATCGAGAGCTTTGAAAATCCTGCCGTATACCTCGGGCTTGGCTTCGGGCGCGCTGCGCAGCACGTTGTAGCTGACGACGCGATACGAGCCGTCCAGTTTCGGCGGGATGCCCATCGTGCTGCGGCGTGCGCCGCTCATGCAGTGCTCGGGCAGTTTGCCGCGGAAAACTTCGCCGCTGCTGGTGATTGTGCCATCCAGATCGCGCGTGACCACCGCGCCTGAGAGCATGCCGCTGCTGAGCAAGCCTTCTTTGGGAATCAGGACCGGGCCGCTGGGCGTGCGGCTGATGCGAGCCTCGTACCAGGCACTCGCGTACGTCGGTGCGGCTGCAAAATCCCAGTCTTCGCGCGCCACCGGCTGGCGATTGCCCGCCGCGTCGTAGCTGAACATCGTCACGCCCCGCCCAAACCCGCGCTTGCCGTTATTGTCGATGCGAGGCCAGCAGAAGGCGACTTCGACATCGATGCCCAGCGCGCGCACAGCGTCGGAACCTGTGGTGGGACGCATGCCGGTCGCTGGGTTGTTGTCGACGTCGAAAAGAATCGACGTGGTTTTGTTTGTCGATTGCAGCGTGTAAGGCTCGCCCGTGGTTTGGAAGCGGACATACGTGTGGTGTTCATCGCTGGCGAGCATGACGCCTGCGGGCCACTCGTTCATGTCGCCGTCGAGGGTGACGAGTGCGCCGAGAACTTCTGGCGCGCGGGTGGATGGCTTCTCGCGAGTGGGCTTGCCTTGGTTAGTTGTACAGCCTGCGATGGCGAGCAGCATCAAGGCAGAAACGATCGTGCGGGTGAGCATGCACGAGTATCTGCGCGCGGGATGGAAAACGCAAACGCTTACGATGCAACTTGTGCCGCGGGCCACAGCGTCCGGTTCTTACCGGTTTCTTTGGCTCGTTTTTCGAACTCTGCCATGTCGGCGACGGTGGTTTTCCGCAGGAAGTCTTGGAATTCGCCCCGGTTGGCTTTCCAGAAGCTGTGGCAGGGGCAGGCGCGGTCGTCGGAGCAGATCGCTGTGCCCAGCATGCAGCGGTTGAGCACGGCTGGGTCGTCGAGGGCGACGCAGATGTCGTGGAGCGTGATATCTTCGGGAGCACGGGCGAGGGTGACGCCGCCGCCGATGCCCCGTTGCGTGCGGACGATGCCGCGTTTGCTGAGAACCTGCACGATTTTGGCGAGATAGGGTGCCGGGATGGCGGTAGCTTCGGCGATGTCCTTGACGAGTACGGACTTGCTATCGCTGCAAGCCACAAAGCCCAGGGCACTGGCGGCGTATCCACTTGCTTGGCTGAGCATGAATTCCTCCGTCCCACCCGTACGTGTGCAGTCGTGCCGGACAGGATTGCCCAGAACAGGATGGGAGTATAGAGGAGTTTGGACTAACTTGTCCGAATTTCCAGAGCATTTGTTGAAAAAATGAAAGGAATTGAATTTTCATCTTTTATCGGTGTCTTAAAAACTTGGGAACCCTAATGAAAAACGCCGCGTGAAGCGGCGATTGAGCGAGTCGGCGTGCCGGTTGATCACACCCGCAGTTGTGGGTGTTCGTGCTGGCCTGTACGGGCGGGGAATTTGTGGCCAGCGTCGCGCAGGGTTTTCTCGCGTGAGGCGAGTTCCATGTCGTGATCGACCATCATCTTGGCCAGCTCATCGAGCGTGACGGTGGGGGCCCAGCCCAGTTTGGCCTTGGCCTTGGCGTAGTCGCCCAGCAGCAGGTCGACTTCCGACGGACGTAGGTAGCGCGGGTCAAAGCTCACGAAATCCTTGTAGTCCATGCCAGCGTGGGCGAAGGCGAGTTCGCAGAAGTGGCGGACGCTGTGGGTCTGGCCCGTTGCGATGACGTAATCATCGGGCTTATCTTGCTGGAGCATCATCCACATGGCTTTGACGTAATCGCCCGCGTAGCCCCAGTCGCGCATGGCGTCGAGATTGCCCAGGAAGAGCTTGTCTTGCAGGCCCAGCTTGATGCGACCGACGGCACGCGTGATCTTGCGCGTCACGAAGGTTTCGCCTCGGCGTGGGGATTCGTGGTTGAAGAGGATGCCGCAGCTTGCGTGCATGCCGTAGCTTTCGCGGTAGTTGACGGTGGCGTAGTGGGCGAAGACCTTGGCGCAGGCGTAAGGCGAGCGCGGGTAGAAGGGCGTGCTTTCCTTCTGTGGGGTTTCGAGCACTTTGCCGTATTGCTCGCTGCTGCTAGCTTGGTAGAAGCGAATCTGCATGCCCGACTCTTGCTGCAGTTCGCGGCAAGCATCCAGCATGCGCATCGCGCCCTGCGCGACGGTGTCGGCGGTGTAAATCGGCATGTCGAAGCTCACGCGGACGTGGCTTTGTGCGCCCAGGTTGTACACCTCATGAGGCCTGCAGCGACGCAGGACTTCGGTCAGGCTGCTGCTGTCGCACAGGTCGCCGTAGTGCAGGCGCAGGCGGTTGTGCTGCACGTGCGGGTCTTGATAAATCCCTTCGATGCGGCCCGTGTTGAACGAACTGCTGCGGCGGATGATGCCGTGGACTTCGTAGCCTTTGGCGATCAGGAATTCGGCGAGGTAGCTGCCGTCTTGGCCCGTGATGCCGGTGATTAGCGCGCGACGCGTGGTGGTCATGAAAAACTCCGAAGTTCCGGCACCGCCGGAATCTGACACGATAGGACGTTTATCGGCTGAACTCGCACGCTACACCGGCCAGAAGTGCTTGCCAGCGGGTTTTACAGGCGGTGGGAACAGCACAGGCGGCTCGCCGCCTTGGTGAATTTCACTTTTGGCGGGTGGCGGCGGCGAGTGCATGGTCGCGGCATCGTCGCGAATGACAAGCCATGCGGACTGCGCGAGCAGGAGTGCAGAGAGAATGGCGGGGCCAGCGATGCGAGCGATTTCTTGGATGTTTGGGAGCAGGCGGGGCGAGTTGGTTGCGTGGGCGCGGGCGCACAACAGTGCCAGTACCATCAGAACCATGGGGTCAAAGTACCGCTGCCAGGTTTCGACGCTGGCGCTCATCGCGGCGCAGTACGCTGCGATGGCGCAGAGATAGATCAGCCTCGCTCGCAGCGTTTGCACGCTCAGCAACGCTGCGAGCATGAGTGCGCCCCACATTGAGCCCAGCAAGATGATGGGGCTGGTGTGATTGGCGATGGCGGGCAGCTTTTGCGTGAGGTTCCACACGCCGGTGCGCCTGCCTGCGTCGTAGTTATACGTGGTTTCGGGAATGATCGCGATGACTGCGCCGATGGCGAGGGCGATGAAGATCCATGCGCGATTGCGTTGCCAGAGATCGCGAAGCGGCTCGATGATGAAGGGCAGCATGAAGCAGCCGAAGATGCCGGACATGGTGAGGTAGAACGCGGCGGAGGGCGAAAGGACCATGTCGAGCAGCGTGCGCGGCGGGTAGAAGCCTTGAAAACGCGGCGGGACCAAGCCGCCCCAGTAGTGGATGAAGAGTGTGAGCGTAATGACGGCGGGAATGCAAGCGGCGATGGCGAGCACGCCGCGGATGATGGTGGGGCGGTTGAGCGATGCTTGGAAGATGGATGCCAAAGACCCCGCTTGGGAAGTTGGGGTGCCCAGAAAGCAAGCGAAAACCAGCGGCCCGGCGACCCAGATGTGGATTTGTCGGGTAAGGACGAGGGCAACCAGCAGCGCGCCGGCGCAGGCGAGCCATGCGGGCGTGATGCGATCGCGCAGGGCGATGGCGAGAATCGCGAGGACGCACAGCCAGCCCAATCCATCAGGCAACATGTAAGCGGCGGGGTAGAGCGTGTAGTTGCTGCAGAGCAGTGGGAGGCAGAGCGCGAGCAGCGGGAGCCAAACGAAGAGTTTGCGCGGCAGGCGGCGAGCGAACGAGCCGATTGGTGGTGAACTGCTGCGATCAACCAGTGCCGATGCGTGCGATCGCGTTACGAGCGTTGCGAGCAGCCAGAAGAAACCGCCCGTGATGACCGCCGCGAGAAATTGCAACGCAAGCAACGAGCCGCCAGTGAGGCGATAGACGAAGGCGAAGAGCAGGTGATACCCAGGCGTGGTCGCCGAGAGGTAGTCCCACGGGTCAAAGGCTGGCAGAGCGTCGGCAAACTGCTGGATTGACGGCACGTGGTAGAGTTTTTGGTCATACGCCACGCGCGAGGGGACGCGTTGGCTGGCGATGAGAGCGCCAGCGAGAATCGTGAAGAGGATGAGTAGCGTGCGACGCATTGTGCTATTGCATCATTGCATCGGTTGCTGAACGGTTTCGCCGTCGCGTTTGTTGGGTGCTATCGTGGGCAAGCGGGGCGGAGTGTCGGCGTTGCGGCAACGTCTGGGGGCTGAAGTGGAACGTCCAGGAGCGACCGGATGCCAGTTGGCGCAATCATGCGGGCGATGCATAAACCCATTTACGAGAGGCGTTTGCAAACGCTGGTCTCGACTATTGTGCCGTTTCTGAAGCAGGGGGACCGCGTGCTTGATGTGGGCTGCGGCAATGGCACGCTGGGCAAAGCGCTTATGGATGCTAAGCCCGGCACGTTTGTCGCCGAAGGACTCGAGCGAGCGGTGCGCGGGGGCGAGCCCATCAAGGTGCACGCGTATGACGGCGTCAAGATTCCGTTCGGTGATGGCGCGTATGACGTGGTCATCGTTGCGGATGTGCTGCACCACGAGCCGGACCCGGATCGGCTGATGCGCGAATGTGCCCGTGTTGCGAAACGGGCGGTCATCGTGAAGGATCACCAGGTTGCCGGGCCGCTCGCTCAGCAGCGGATTAGCTTTATGGATTGGGCGGCGAATGTGCCTTATGGCATCGTGTGTTTGTATCGCTACAACACGCCCAAGCAGTGGGATGAGTTCCCTGCGCGATTCGGACTCAAGGCGGCGGGGGAGTTTCGGTCGATGGATGTCTATCCGCCGATTGTCAACGTGATCTTCGGGCGGAAGTTGCACTACTTGGGCGTGCTGGAGAAGGTGTAAGCCGCTCGCCGGAGGCGAATTTCCGCTCGTGATTGTTTCGCTTGTCAAACTAGCTCGACCGCAGCAATGGGTAAAGAGTGCGTTCGTGCTCTTTGGGCCGCTGTATGGCTTGCGAGATTTGATCGCGCAAGGGCGCGATTGGCGCGAGGTGCTGGTGCAGGCACTGGTCGCGGCGGGTGTTTTCGCGCTGGCGAGCAGCGCGTGCTATGTCTTCAATGATTTGCGTGACGTCGAGCGCGACCGGGTACATCCGCGAAAGCGGCTGCGACCGATTGCGAGCGGCGCGGTTTCTCCTACGGCTGCGGCGGCGATGATCGTGCTGCTGCTGTTTGCCGCGGCGGGATTGTCGTTACTGCTGCACACTGCCATGCGGCCCATCACGGTGCTGATGGTGCTGATTTATGTCGTCAATACCACGGCGTACTCGGCGGGACTGAAAGATCGAGTAATTGCGGATGTCATCAGTCTGTCGCTGGGGTTTGTGCTGCGGGTGCTGGGCGGGTGCTTTGCGGTGGGCATTAGTCCCAGCACGTGGCTGCTGAATTGCACGCTGTTTTTGGCCATGTTTCTGGCCTTTGGCAAGCGACTGGGCGAACGGCGCACGGCTGAAGCCGCTGGCTACGAAGCCAGCAGTGCCCGCGTGGTGCAAGGCAAGTACACCGACAACTTGCTGCGCATGGCAGTGGTCGTCACCGCCGTTGCGGCTTTGCTGACATACGCGGGATACATCCAATCGCGCGAGAACATCTTCAGCTTCGCGGCCTTTGGTGTGCCGGCGGGTTTCAACTGGTTGTGGCTCACCACGCTGCCCGCGCTTTACGCCATGTTGCGCAGCATGGTGCTGATTGATCGCGGCGATTACGACGACCCCACCGAGATGTTTGTGAAGGACGGGCCGCTGGCGATTGCGGGCGTTGGTTTCTTCGCGATGTCGGTGCTGGTGCTGGTCATGCAAGCCCGACTAGGCGGCTGAGCATGAGTTATTCCCCCGAAATGTGTGCTATCGGAACGTAAAAGACCGATACCCCACCCGAAACTGATTTGTACCCGCCGCTCGCTGGGTTTGCCGAGTGGTCGCGATGATCACAACTTGTGATTGCAACTGAGGAAAAGTACATGCACCAGCCCCGCACGCTCTCGGTCTCGGTCGTCATGCTGCTTGCTCTTTCGGCTGGTGTTGCGATGGCTCAGACAGGGCCGCAAGGTGCGCAGGTTGTCCGGGGCGATGTGCAGATTTCGCGAGGGGCCGACGACCGCACGGTGATCCGCGCGAGCGACCGGGCGATCATCAACTACCGTTCGTTTGACATCGGCAGCGGCGAATTAGTGCAATTCGTGCAGCCGAATGCGAATTCGCGCGTGCTCAATCGCATTACGGGTGGCGAGCCCACGCGGATTGATGGCTCGATTCAGGCCAACGGACGTGTGTATTTTGTGAATCGTGCGGGCATCGCCTTTGGCGCGGGCAGCGTCGTGGATGCTGGCCGGTTCTATGCCATCGCGGGGAATATCACGGATCGCGATTTTGTTCGCGGCGTCGATCGCTTCACGCTGACGGGCAATGTGACCAACGAAGGCTCGATCTCGGCGAAGGATGGCGTGGTGTTGGCGGGGCAGAGCGTGAACAACTCCGGCACGATCACGAGCGTTGATGCAAGCGCTGTGATGGTGGCGGGCGGACAGGTGCTGGTGCGCGAGGGTGATGGCCGAACGTATGTGAGTGTGGGCGATGTGAAGCAGACCAAGCCCGCAGCCAAGCGGCTGAGCCTGGGCGGCGGCGACATGCTGGGCAATCGGCTGTTTGAGAATAAATCGGCGAGTTCGAGTGTTACTTCGACAGGCGCAGTCGCCGCTCGGCAGGTGCATGTTGAAAGCACGGCGTCGACAACAGTGGCGGGCACGATCGATACGAGCAACGTGAACGGGGCTGGCGGCGATGTCCGCGTGTTGGGCGATACGGTTCGCGTGGCTGGCAACATCGACTCGCGCGGCACCACGCAAGGCGGCGATGTGCTGATTGGTGGCAATTGGCAAGGCAGCGGCGACGAACGCCGAGCGACCACGAGCGTTGTGACCAGCGACGCGAGCATCAACACCAGCGGCGTGAACACAGGCAGCGCGGGTACGGCAGTGGTGTGGGCTGATGGGCACACGAGTTTCGCTGGCACGATGCTCGCCAATGGTGGCGACCACGGCGGCGATGGAGCGTGGGTTGAAGTGAGCGGGAAAAATACGCTGGATTACAAGGGTTTTGTGAACGCCAGCGCGAGCAAGGGTGAGAGCGGGACGCTGCTGCTGGACCCCAAGAACATCATCATCGTCGATGGCGCGAGCGGCACCCTGAGCGGGACTGGATTCAACGATTTCTCCGCATCCACATTCAGTTTCGACACCGACGCCTTGACCGGCGTACTCAATACTGGCACCGGCGTGGTGCTGCAAGCCAACAACGACATCACTATCAACGAAGCCATTACCGTCAACAACGCGAGTGGCACGGGTGGATCGCTCACACTCAACGCACTGCGCTCCATCGTAATCAACCAGCCGATCGAGACAGATGGGGGTAACGTCACGTTCATCGCCAATTTCGGCCTAGGCGGGGTCGGTACGGAACGCGACTTTGGCACAGGCGGTATCTCATTCGGCGGCTCTGGCAGCATCAGCGCGGGTACAGGTATCGTCACGGTCCAGGTCAATCCGTCATTGGGCATATTCGTGCCAGGCGGCATCGTTGTGGGGCCGGTCGCAGCCTCGCGACTGGTGCTTGACGGCGGCGTGGCGATTTCTCAGTCTGGTGACATCAACGTTGGTGAGCTGCTCATCCGCAGCGCCGGTCCTGTCACGCTGACGCGGACGGGCAACGTCATCGGCAAACTTGCCGGCGACATGTTCGATATGGCGGACATCCGCGGTACCGGCGTGCTCACCATCGATCAGGTCGGCAGCGCCAATGTGCTTCGCTCCACTGGAGCCATTTCGCTTGAATTTGACACGATCCTTCAGAACCACCCGGTTGCGACGCCTTCGCTCACGGCGACGGCGCGGTCGGGGAACATCGTTCTAAGCAACATCAGTAATGATGTCGGCTCGATTGATCTGCGTTCGCGCATCGGCCAAAGCGTCGGCGTCGGCAGCGGCTTCATCAGTTTCAACAACAACGCCAACCTCAGCGTCGCGGGCATCTCAACAACGGGTGACGTTGAAGTCACCGCTCAAGGCATCATGACGCAGACGGGTGCAATCGCGGCGGACACGCTGACGCTGATGTCGCGCTCCAACGGTACGATCACGCACACACTGCTGAATGCGACCAACACCGTGCGCGAACTGAGTTTCAGCGGGCTCAACGCGTTCGGCACGACCTCGGGCGTGGCAAATCTCAACTTCGCAGAATCCAACGGCCTCACGCTTCTGGACATCGATACTTCAGGCAGCGTGCGGATCGCCACGCCCGGTGATGTGACCCAAGGCGTCGGAACGTCAGTGGTCGCTCCGGGCTTTGCTTATGCCAGCACCAACGGTTCGCTCACGCTGACCAATACGACCAACAACTTCTACAACTTCGCCGTGAGCGGCTTGAATGCCAACGTCTTCTCGACGAACACGATCAATGTTGAGAACGTGCTCGGTCAGCCGGGCGTGAGCATGAACGGCTTTGCTCGGCTCATTTCGAGAAACAGTGTCATTCAGGCTGAGCCTGTCATCGCGGATCATCTCATCGTGCGATCGCTCTCGGACGGCGCGGCGGAGATCAATTTCGCTCTGGCTGGTAACGATGTGAATCAACTGACGATGGAAGGTCTCAGCGCGGCGGGCACGGCGCTAGGCAGTCAAACGATCCGATTCCGTGATCTCGACGGTTTTTCCATTCTGCGACTGCGCACGAACGGTTCGGTTCGGCTGGCTTCTGAAGGCGTTGTGAATCAGGTGAACGCCAACTCCGGACTCGTCGTGGGTGGATCGCTTGCTCTGAACAGCATGAACGGGCAATGGTCGCTGACGGACTCGCGCAACGTTGTGCCGATTCTCGCCGGTGAGGGGCGGTCCATCAATCTATTGAATACAGGCAACATCAGTTTCGGTACGGGGCTCGACGGCGTGACCGGTGTCGCTCTCTCCGGCACCGACAACTTTCTTCGCGTCATCAGCACCGGTTCCATTTCGCAGACGCAGCAGGTTGCAGGCGATCAGTTGGTGCTTCGCGTCATCAACGACGCAGATTCGTTCATCACGCTCGATAATGCAAGCAACCAATTCTCGCGCGTGACACTTGAAGCACGTACGAACGCCGGGGCTGCGGGTGCTGCGCCGATTACATATCGCGACACGGATGGATTCAGTCTTCTCCGACTCACCACAGCTTCCGATGCACTACTGAGTGCGAGCGGAGCCGTGAACCAATCGGGCGCGAATCAGGGCATCATCGCCAGCCGACTGCTGCTGACGGGCAACAACCCCAGCACATGGACGCTGGATCGCAACGACAACAGCTTTGCGATGCTTGCGGGTAACACCAACGGCAACCTGAATCTCTCCAACAACCGCGATCTTGAAATCGGCACGGTCAGCGGCGTGAACGGCGTCGCGGTGGGTTCTGAGAGCTTCCTTCGCATGGTCGTTGCGGGCAACATCACGCAGACACAAGCCGTAAGTGGCGATTTGCTGGTTGCACGCACACTGAGCGACAGCTTCACGCAGGCGTGGCTTGCGAACCCGGCGAACAACTTCACCAGCATCAACATGCAGAGCAACAATCGCGCGAACACGAGCCTTGGCGGCGGGCGATTGATCTATCGCGACGTGAACGGCTTTACTGTCGTCGGTGCGCAAACCAATGAGCAGGTGATTTTGCACGCAGATTCGGTGGTCAACCAACTGGGCGCGACCATTCCGATTATCGCGAACGGAGGGATGCGGTTCTTTGGCACAGGCGGGTACGTGTTTACACGCAGTGATAATCGAATCCCGCGCATCGCTGGCAATACCGGCACACTGCAACTGACAACGAATTCTGATCTCATCATCACGCAGTTAGGCGTGGCAAGTGGGTTGACCACCTCCGCGAACACAACGCTCTCGGCTTTCGGCACCGTGACGCAGGACCGCCCAGCCGTTGTCACTGGAACGCTGACTGCAACCACGCGCACCGCATCAGGCGGTGGCACGGTCCTGCTTGATCAACTTGGCAATCGTGCGGGTACGTTGCAGTTGCTGGGCTACGGACTCTCTGGAACGACCGGCGTGGCGAGCAACTTGTCGTTCGCGTCTTCGCAGGGTTACGCGGTGCAAGCAACGCGTACAACCGGATTGGTTACGCTGACAAGCAATGGCGTTGTGACTACCCCTTCCGGTGGATCGTTTGTCGGAGCTTCGAGCCTGTTGCTCCAGGGTACCGGTTCGTTCAATTTGACCAGTACAGGAAACACTTTCAGTACACTCGCTGGCAACGTTGGCAGCGTCAACGTCTTCACGTCAGGTCCACTTCAAATCGGTCAGATCGATACAACCAACGGCCTTGTCGCTACTGGCAACGTCACGCTTGCCGCTGGTGGAAACATTTCGCAAAGCCGGCAACTTCGCGGTTTGAATCTGCTTGCCACGACTCTCAACAACACCGGTGCATCGATCATCCTGACAGGGCCGAATAATTTCTTTTCGGGTACGCGCACGCTGCGAACGCGCAACGCCAGCGGCAATGCAGACGTGGAAGCCACCGCCACGTACTTGCAATGAACTGCTCCTCATGAAAGTTGGCATGAATGGCCGATAGCGTGAATACGGGAAAATTCGCTACACACACCCACGCCGGGCGATTGCCACACACACGCCTGGCGTTGGGTATTTTTGGGGCTTGATATTCTTTCTTTCAGGCACGAGCTTTGTCGCGATTCTCAACCGCGCACGCGCTCGAGAATGTCGAGCACCCCTGCGACATCATGATGTGGCGAGACGTAATCGGCGTGGGCCTTGAGCTTGTCGTCGGCGTTCGCCGGGCACGCAAAGAACGCGACGGCTTCGCGAATGGCCATGTCGCCCATGGTGTCGCCAATTCCCGCGAGCTTGGCTTTGGGCGTGTTCGTCATCGCGAGCAATCGTGCGATGCCTGACGCCTTGCTGACGTGGTGCAACTCGATGTTGATCCACGCAACCGTGTTCGCCACGCGCATGTTCCAACCTTCGCGAGCGATCTTCTCGATGATGATGGGCTTCTGTGCCAGCAGAAAACTCGTATCCGGATGCCACAGCGAAACACTCGCCGTTTTCCCAGGCTGAATCACGATGCCCTGCGGACACAGCGTCTCGCGCACCCACGCTTCGCACGCGGCGATGCGGCGCATGTCATCGCTGCTGATTGCAGGGTCAAGCAAGAACCGATTCTCGCGCGGGTCATACAGCCACACGCCCATCTCGCACACAATCGGCACCGTCGTGTTCGCAATCATGCGGCTCATCGCCTCGGCGTACGGCTGAGGCCGACCCGAACACAACGTCACCACCGGCCTGTCGCGCTGCGACACCGCCGCGAGGTTGTACGCCGCGACGCGGGCGAGCGCAAGCGCGTCCATAGGCCCGGCAGATTCAGGCGCGAGACAGCCGTCGATGTCGCTGATAAGGATGTCGTAGGCTGGCATGCAGCGAGCTTAGGGCGTGCCCTTGGCTGCGAGCAGACCAACAGCGGTTGCAGTCATCGCGATGATCGCCTTGATAAGTGATTCTCCGGCGATAAGACCTGACGCGAGCGAGATGGAGTATTCATCACTGCTCTTCTTATCGGCTTTCTCCCAGATCAGTCCGATGACAGCACCGATAGCGAAACCGATGGCGTTACTGAAGGGAATCACCCAGGACAAGCCGAGTCCCATCGCACTGGGCAGCCATTGGCGATACTTCGCTGGAGTGTAACGTTCGATGATTGGCAGCACGATACCGATGAAGGCTCCGATCAGAATTGCGATCTTCGCAGAATCTGGCAATTGATCGATGCCTTTGGTGAGTACCTTTGCGACGGCTTCCCACTGGCGGGTTGCAGGCGCGGAGAATTTCTCCAGAGCTTCCTTATTTGGGACCATGAGGTACCACGCGGGCACGATCGCGAGTGTCCCGAAGAAGACGCCCACAAATTGTGCGATGAACTGCTTGCGCGGATTCGCACCCAGCAAATAGCCTGCTTTCAGATCGGTCAAGAGATCCGCACAACTCGCCGCACTATTCGCGGCGACACCCGCCGACGCGAGATTGGCATTTGTATTGCCTGGAACCAATCCAGCGAAGAGAAGTTGCATGACCTTACCCATCGCACCGATGGGCGTGGTATCGGTCTCACCCGTTGCACGCGCGCCGACCATTGACAGAACAAAGCTCATCAGCACCGCAATCACACCCGCCCACCAGTGAATGTGAAATCCGATCATTTGCACGATCACCATCGCGATTCCGATGGGAATCATCCCAGCGATCATCCACATGTTGGGTACTTCGATTGATTTCTGGGCGATGCTAATCGTGGATGGGCTTGTTTTCTTACTCGCCCCGCCGAATGCACGAGCGATGGTTTTCCACTGCAGCGCGACGGATGTCAAGCTTGCGAAGACCATGATTGCTGTGCCACCCCACAGCGACCAGGTGGTGAACTTGAGCACGGTGCCGTTCCACAGTGTTAGGTTGGTGGCATTGTTCGCAAATGCGCCGGGGTCCTTCGCCCGAGCTTCGACAACAACGTCCTTATTCAATTCGCTGTATTGGCTCTTGATATTGACGTCAATGTTCTGGACATATCCCTTCTCGCGTTCGCGGATGTCATATTCCCACTGCGTTGAGCTCTTGCCATCCACCATCGTCGTGACTTCGCGCCAGCCGCTTTTGCCTGATTGCTGATCTAACTGCACCAAAGCGGGACCCACCGCGAAGTAGAGGATGATCGAGCCCAGAAGCATGGACATGCAAACGCGCATCCGCGTAATGACGCCTGCTGCGATGAGCAGTACCGAAAGATCGACGCCTATGCCGTTGGGTACCTTGCCCGAAACCATGTACACACTGTTCATCACGCTTTCGGGAATGCGGATGGGTACCTTGCTGAAGAATCTGTCGAGAAAGGCGAGCGTGCCCTCGCCGGTGTTGATGATCCCAATGATCGCACCAGCGCAGATCCCTGCAATGAGCACATATGCCCGTTTGACCGCCGCCGCGCTCTCGCCGAAAAGGTTCCGCAACGTCTCCGCTGCAGCCACACCCGAAGGGAAACGCAACTGCTCATGATTGATCATCTGCCGCTTCATCGGGATGGCAAGGAAGACGCCCATGAGTCCCGTGCAGAAGGTAAATGCAGTCACAACCCACACCGGTTGTACAGACCAGTTCGAGACATCCGCGTTGGTCTTTCCCGGCTCGGGCATCGCCAGCAGCAGAATCGCGCCAAACATCGTCGCGATTGTCGAGCCTGTGCTGTAACCAGCCGCACTGGCGGTACTCGCCATGCAGTTGTTCTCCAGCACCGACATTTTCGAAATCGACCCGCCCGAGATGAGCCGCATGAGATTCCAGATCACATAGCTCATCACGCAAGCAGTGATTGCAACGCCGAAGCCCCAGCCAATCGAAAGCGTGGTATACAAATTGCTCGCAGCCATGAGCATGCCAAGCAGTCCACCCATGACAACCGCTCGCAGCGTGAGCTGCGGCATCTTGTCACCTCGATACACATGCTTGAACCAGTGTGCATCCTTCTCTTCTGGCGTTGCGTTCTCCGGCAGTGGCGGCACGCCCTCGCCGAAGGGGCTGGCTTGGGGTTTGGTTTCTTCAGAAGGCGAGCTGGGACCTGCCATGCGAGTGTGCTCCATTGACGCGGGGACGCGGGCCAAACAAAACACGGCCAGCGGGCTTGCGAAGTGTGAACTCGCACAAGATACTCTGAATATCTGGAATGTGCAAGTGCTGTTGTCGCGAATCTGCTCGCACCGCGGGGCAACTGGCGGGAAGCATGACCAACGCGCAAGAAAAAGCGGCGCGTGATGCGCCGCTTGAAAAACGTGTAAGTGCTTGTGTCGCTTATGTATCAGTTACCCGCGACGCTCGCAGATCACGGCCTCGCCCACGCGTCGCTCATGCCCGCAACGAGTTTGCCGGTGGCTTCGGCCGTCAGGTCGTCAAGAGCTTGCGTGAGCGTCGTGCCGGCGACGGTCACGGTCTTTTGGCTGCTGGCGGCTCCCAGAATCGCGTTGTCGCTGGTGCGAACGGCTCGCAACGTGACTTCGATGGTCAGCGGCAGTCCGCCGCCGCGCGTGCGGACGACGCGGGCGACGCCTGAGATGACAATGTCAGCCTTGGCTTCGCTCGCGAGCGTTGCGGCAAACTCGCGATCGGTCCACGCCTTGGCATCAAGCGTGCCCGCACTGCGAAGCTGAGCTTGTGCAGCGGCGGCGTCCTTGAGATTGAAACCCAGGCTGCCCAGGCGTTCGATGAGCCGATTTTCGACTTGCCGCAGATCGACTTCGCCTTGCTCCAATCGCTCGGCTCGGCGATCGGTCAGTTCATCGCGCACGATGTCACCCAGGATCGGATCGATGCGGCTGGCACCAAGGCCCACGCGCTCGCCGATGATGATGTTGGTGCCGTCGCCGGTTTGCAGCGGGTTGGCGGCATCGCTGCCTGTGCTCACGCGCGTTTCGGGCAGGTCAACCGTTGCGCGATTCACGAGTACGGCGATGGTGGGCTTGCCAGCCTTGGCGTAGCGCTCGGCGAGTGTTGCGCGTTCGCCGCTGTTGCGGGAAGTGGTGGGGCCGCCAGCGAGTGCGCGTTGGCGTGTGTCCATCGCGAGGGGCGTGAGTCGCACGGTCAGGCTCATGTCGCGACCATCGAGAACTTCGGCGGACATGCAGAGTTGATCGCGCGCGGCACTGCGCAGGGCAGTGCGGACGGTCAGCATGTCGCCGGTTGCGAACATATCAAGCGTGGTGAGCTGGTCGGCGGTGCTTTGCTCCTGGCTGCGCACGCGCACGCTGCCTTGGCGCACGCCGGAGCTGTTGTTGAGCGCATCACGCAGGGCGCTCAGGTCGTCATCTTCGTACTCGCCCACGATGCGCAGGTTGTAACGCGTCAGTGTGCCGCTGGCGTTGAGGGGGAAGGCTTCGCTGAATTGCTTGGCGACCCGGCGGCCGATGGACTGGGCGTACTCGCTCACGCGGTAGTTGTCGAACTGGCCTGTCTGCGGGTCAGGGGTCATGTCCCAACTGAACCGGCCCAGCGTGGTGCCTTGGCGCAGGTCCGTGAGCGTGTACGACGCGCGGTAGCCATCGCCTGCGCGATCGCCCAGCCTGACCAGCAGCACCATGTCGGCGTTGGTATCGGCTCCCAACATGCGGGAAGCGGCAAACTCGTCGTTGCGAGCAAGGGCCTCACGCTGGCGATCTTCACGCAGCTGCGCGGCTGCCGGATTGATGATGGTGACTTCAGGATCGCCAAACAGATCCTCGAGGCGCAGGCCCAGCCGCTGGGCGATGTCGCGTGAGGTACTCGCGTTGCGACCGATGGCGTCGCTATCGACGGTGATGAGCAGGCGAGGCGAGCCCGCACGCGTGTAGGCGTCGCGGAAGCCATCGATGTTGGCAAGCCGCTGGGTTGCGGGGTCGGCATCACGCACGGGCTCGGGCGGCAGGTGCTTGCGGTCTTGTGCGAAGGCTTGTCCGGTGCAGGCTCCTGCGCAGGCGACGAGCGTCAGCGCCAGGGTGCGAGCGGCAAGATCACGATGTGAAACGAGCAACATGACCATCTCCCAAGCGACCATTGGTCGCCTTGACTGCAGAGACAAACAGACGAACAAAACACCTGAACTGAACACCTGAACCCAACTGGGGTTCGCGGTGTCATGCGTTGTGTTGGACGCATGACAGCGCGCAAAGTTCATTACGCGAATATCACTGTGCCAGGCGAATCTCGCAGCGCCAGTCGGTTGCATCGCTATCCATGCTGTTGCCAGCGAGGAAACGCTGATCGCGTGGCGGCAGGTTCATGAAGCGCCAGCTCATTTCGCCGCCTCGTGCGGGTGAGCCGTTGGCGTTGAAGAAGAGGAAGCGATACTGAATGTTGCTGCTGTAGCCGGGGTCGCTGCGCAGGCGCGTGGGCACGGTCACTTTCAGCACATCGCTCTTTTCGACGATGGGTGTGCCGGTTTCGATGAAGCCTGCGAGTTCGCCCGAGACGGTGATCTTGGGATAGTTTGCGCCGATTTGATCGGGCACGGGGCGATAGGGAGCCTTCACGGTGTCGCACGCGACAAGCGTGCTGGCGAGGCTGGCGAGGGCGAGCAGGATGATGGAACGCGTTTTCATAATCACTCCTTGGATATGTGTGCTTGCTTGTGCTTGCTTGTGTGCCGCGACAACCCGCGAACACGAAACGTGCTTGGCTTTTACTTCGTCACTCCGTCACTTCTTCTGGCCTCTTCCGCCGCGATGGCCGCTTTCAGTTCGTCGCTCTTTGGCATGTATCGCCTGCGCGGCTGCGTGAAGAGTCGCTGGTAGCCCGCACTGGCAGGCAAGGGCGAGACCAGCGAGGTGCCGCCTTCGAGCAGGTGCGTGACGAATCGGCCTTGTTGATCTTCGATGGTGAAGGTCACGCCTTCGGCGCGATACAAGTTGGCAAGATCGACGGGCGTGAGGCCAACGAGGTGGCCGCTGGCGTGATACTGCTCCAGCACGGCGGGCGTGGGCGTGCGGAGGCATGAGCCGCCGAAGATGAAGGGGAGCGAGTCGCCTTGCACGCGCTGGTTCCATGCGTCGTTGGCGATGGCCACGGTGGTTGCGCTCTCCCACGCGCCCGCAGCTTCGCTGGGCGCGAGTTTGGCGTACACCAGTCGCACGCGCTGGCCGCCTTCGCTCAGGGGCTTGGGTCCAGGCACGTTCATCAGCGTGAGGCCTGTGCGCGTTGAGCCATCGATGGCGATGCTGAGCGTGCTTTGACCGGCGGGCAGCGTGAGGGGGACGACGTAGATGCGCTGGGGCAGCAGTTCGGCGTGGCGCGTGTCGGCGGTGCTGCCAGCTTTCATGAGTGCGCCCAGGGCGATGAGGCCTGCGCCGATCCACTTGGCGTCTTGGTTCTTGCTGTCGCTGCCGATGAGCACTGCGCTGCCGCCGATGATGAGGCCGTTGCCTAGTGCGCTCTTGATGGTGCGGACATCTTCGAGGTTGCGCCAGCGGTGGCTGGCGGCCATGGCGTTGATGTCTTGCGCGACGGGGAACAGCCCGGCGTCTTGGCCATCGATGCGGATGCGGACGCTGCGGTCGTCGCTGGGGGTGCGGGCTTTCCACTCGGCAATTGCGCCGTCGTTGCCGGTGGCGACTTTGGCTGGGCCCCGGCCAGCATCAACGATGAGCAGCGTGTTGAAGCTGCCTGCACGCATGGTGTCGGCGATTTGCTGCACACGTGGGTTTGCGCGGACAGCAGCCGTGAGATTGTCGCTGGCTTCTTCAGGGCGAGCGATAGCGATGTTGGCGGCGGCGTTCATCAGGTAGCCCAGCGCGAAGTCGCTTTGCGAGGTGACGTAGCCGTTGTCGATGAGGGTGTCGCCTGAGCCCTTCTCTTTCGCATCGGCTTTGGCGGCCGCTTCTGCAACTTCCAGCGTGGTGGGCTGCGGCTTGCCCACGGCTTTGGCAAAGTCGCGGAGCAGGAAGAGGCTGCTGCTGCTGGCGGCGCGGGCGTTGTCCCATTCGCCTCGCAGGGCTTTTTGCATGGCGATGTAATGAAAGCCCAGGGCCTGCTCGAAGGGTTCACCCTTCCAGATGCGAACGCCTTCGTAGAAGACCACGCTGGCGACGGTGCGGTCTTCGTTCACGCCTTGCGTGCGGAGCAAGGTGAAGAGTTGGTTGGCGGTTTCTTCGGCGGCGTTGGGCTGGCCATCGGCAAGGGCCATGAGCAGCAGCCGCATACGCGAGAGGAGGTAGTCTTTGTTGCTCTGGTCCTGCGTGATGTCTTCTTGCAGCAGGCCCGCGGCTCTGCCGTATTCGCCGCGATCAGCCATGATGGCGACGTCGCTGCGGAGGGCAGCGGACTGGCAGCCGGTGAGGAGCGAGAGAGATGACAGGGTCAAGATGCCCGAGATGGGCAAGATGCCCGAGATGGGCAAGGTGCCCGAGATGGGCAAGAAGCCCGAGATGGGCAAGATGCCCGAGATGGGCAAGATGCCCGAGATGGGCAAGATACCCAAGATGCCCAAGATGCTCAGTGTGGGTTTGGGCATCTTGACGGCGAGTGTCGTGGGTGCGGGGATGGACGTTGGGGCGGACATTGAGGGGGTGAGGGGGTGAGGGGGTGAGGGGGTGAGGGGGTGAGGGGGTGAATGGGTGAGCGGGTGAGAGCGAGTCAATTAGTCGAAAGTCAGGCCGAAGGCTTGGCGTTTGAGTTCGAAGGTGTCGAGCCACTTGAGTTCGCCGGTGGCGAGGGCGGTTATGCGAAACTCGCAGATGTAGACATCGGTGCGGGCGTCTTTGATGCTGCGGGTGGTGTTGCGCAGGGTTGCGCTCATTTCGTGGGTGGGGCTGCGCAGGTCAGCGAAGGTGTTGTCGACGTTGCCGCTTTGCTGGGCGTGGATGAGGAACTCTTTGGGAATGACGAAGGAAATTGCCTTCTCTCGTCCGATGCGCACCATGTTGGCGTTGGTGCGAATCTTGGTCATGATGGCCCATTGCTCGCCTGAAGGGATGATGTCGTCGGTCAGGTTTTCGACCTTGTCCATCGCGACGACAACTTGCTCGCTGGTGCTGTCTCGGCTGGTCATCCAGTCGCTGTTGCGCAGGTTCAGGGCGACGATGGTGGCCATGTCGTCCAGGTCACGCATCGTGACTTTGGTGGTGCGAGGCGGGCCAGCGCACGCCTGGAGAAGGCAGGCTGCAAGAGCGATGAAGATGACAAGCAGTGCGCGCATGACGACCCTTCCACAGTTGCACGAGCAAGCCAGCATGTGGGCAATCAGCGGAGTTGCTTGACTTCGTAGGGGACGTTTTCCCAGACCAGTTCGCCGGTTTCCATGTTGACGAGGTTGTAGCCCATCATGTAGGTGTTGCTTGCGCCGCCGCCGCGTTCGATGCGGTACATCTCGCCATTGAGGAAGTAGGTGTACGCGGGGTTGAGGTCCTTGCGCTCGGGGCGGTTGCCTTCTTGCAGCAGGTCGGTGTTCTTGCTGGTTTCACGCTGGATGAGCGGATCGATGCGTTGCTTCATCTCAACAAAGCGCACGTTGCGCAGCACGTTCTGGCTTTGCATCAGCTTCTGGCGGATGCGGGTGCGGAAGGCTTCGAAGTCAGTTGTCGAGACGATGCCGGTTTTGTTGACGATGTCGCCAAAGACAATCGTGGCGCGGTAGTCGCCATTGAGGGCGGGCACGTCTTTGAGGTCACTCGCAAGTTGTTGCGCGACGGCGTCGCTGTGTTCAAAGAGGCTGGCGGGCAGGACGCGGGCGTCGTTGCGTTCGGCGCGGGTGGTGTCGGTGACTTCGGCTCGGCCGCCGCTGTCGCCGCGTGGGGGCTGGCAGCCGGTGAGGGTGGCGGTGAGGGTGACGAGGGTGACGAGGCTGAGGCACGAACCAAGAACCGTGAACGAGCGAGCTTGCATGACCATACTCCAAAAGCGGTGCGATTGCGGCAGTTTTCGGCTGCGAATGCACCGGCGATGCGATGTTAGACCTGACTAACCTACGTTGGTTCCCGCTGCGCGTTACGTGTTGCAAGTTCGTGTGGCGTACGGATGTTTTCCGTACGTTGTGCGAGTGAAATCCGTACGGATTCGCTTGCCACTTCCTTACTTGCTCACTTACTTGCCGGCTCACTTACTTGCCGGCTCGACGCGTGCGTTCGCCCTGCACCAGGTCGCAGGCTCGCTTGATGGCCGCGTCGATGGCATCGTTGACGATGAAGACGTTGTAGACGCCGCTGGCTTTGGCGCTTTCGATCTCGGCTTTGGCGGCGTTGAAGCGTTTGGTGATCTGCTCGGTGCTTTCGCGTTTGCGGTCGCGAAGGCGACGGAGCAGTTCTTCCTCGGTGGGTGGCAAGATGAAGATGGCGAAGGCATCGGGCACGTGCTGCTTGATCTGCACGGCGCCTTGCACGTCGATTTCGAGAATGACCAGGCGGCCGCGACGCAGGTGTTCGAGGACGGGGGCTTTGGGGGTGCCGTATTTTTTGCCGTAAACGCCTGCGGTTTCGAAGAACTCGCCGCGTGACTTCATGGCTTCGAAGGTGGCGTCGTCGATGAAGTGGTAGTCAACGCCTTCGGTGTCGGCGTCGGTTTTTGCGCGGGTGGTGCAACTGACACTGAAGACGCTGTCAGCGATGGAACGCTCCACGCCGCGAGTGATGGTGGTCTTGCCAGCACCGCTGGGCCCGCTGATGATGAGCAGCAGGCCGTTGTCGGTGTCGGTGGGAAGGCGATGGGGTCCCTGGGCCATGGGCAGTTTGTAGGCGGGGTGCGGTGGGCGGGTGCGGGGAGGCTGCGAGAGGTTTTTCAGGCTTCGATCATCGTCTTGAGTGCCGCCATACGCACCAGCACGCCGTTGCTGACTTGCTTGAGGATCACGCTTTGCGGGCCATCGGCGACTTCGGCATCGAGTTCGATGCCGCGGTTGATGGGGCCGGGGTGCATGATGATGGCGGAGGCTTTGAGTTTCTCGGCTCGGCCAGCGGTCAGGGCGTATTGCGAGCGGTATTCGCGCACGCTGGCGATGACGGTGGGTTTGCCCAATTCCTTACCAGCTTCCTTGCCGGCGTCTTTTGATTCGTAACGCTCAAACTGAATGCGCAGCATCATGATGGCATCAAGCTGGGGCAGCAGCGGGTCAAGGTCGTGGGTGACGACAGCGCCGAGGGTTTCGAGGCCTTTGGGGGCTAATTGCGAACTGCCCACGCAGATGACGCGGGCGCCCAGCGTGGTGAGGCAGGCGATGTTGCTGCGGGCCACGCGCGAGGCGTTGACATCACCCACGATGGCGATGGTCAGGCCTGCGAGGTCAAAGTCTTCACGCTGGTGGCTTTGGGCAATCGTGTACGCATCCAGCAAAGCCTGCGTTGGGTGTTCGTGGCGACCATCGCCCGCGTTGAGGACCGGCACGTGCACGCGCGACGCGATGAGTGCGGCGGCTCCGCTCTGGCGGGCACGCACCACCAACGCGCTCACGCCCATGGCCTCGATGTTGGTCGCCGTGTCGATCAGCGTTTCGCCTTTGCTCACGCTGCTGGTCTGGCCTTGCAGATCGATGACTTCGGCGCCCAGCCGCTTGGCGGCGACGCTGAAACTCAGGCGCGTGCGGGTGCTGTCCTCAAAGAAGAGGTTGGCGACGACCTTGCCCATGAGGGCAGTGGCGTAGGCGTTGGTGTTGGTGCCTCGGCCTGCGCCCATGGCGCGTTCCATCTGGCGGGTGGCACGCAGCAGAGCGACGATTTGCTCGCGCGGGGTGTTTTGCAGTCCAAGCAGGTGACGAGGCGAGGCGAGGGTGGCCATGGCAGAGGATAGCAAAATGCGGGGCGAGGAATTTGCTTAGGTGTTGCTGTCGGGCGGCGGTGTCCAGCCCCATTCCACGTATTGCCAGGCGATGGAGCCATCGGCGTAGACATCGAGCAATCCATACCCGGGCATCGCGCGATCGGGGCGGTCGAGCATCGTCTTATCTTCGCGACGCTGGGCAAAGAACTCGCGGCTCTTGGCTTGGCTTTGCCACCATGCGCCGCAGACGGCGCCGCTGTTGATCCAGCTCGTGCCGGCGTAGTCGATGCGTTCGACCATGTGGATGTGGCCACTGAGAACAGCCGAAACGTTGGGATAGCGCGAGATGAGGTTGACCACGCGCGCACGGTCCATGAGCAGCGAGCCGCCGCCGGTGACCCAGTTGTTGTCGGCGTTGGTGCGGGCGTCCACCAGCAGGGTGCTGGCGTGCAGGGCGGGAATGTGCGTGAGGATGACGATGGGCGTGGCTGCGGGCGTGGAGGCAAGTTCACTTTGCAGCCACTCGAACTGAGTCTCGCCCAGGCCGCCTTCGTAGAAGGTTTCGCCGCGAGGTTGGACGGTGTCGAGGATGATGAAACGGATGTTGCGCGCGGTGAAGGCGTAGTAGGGGGCGCTCATGCCCAAGAGGTCCGTGGCCCATGCTTTGCCCCAGCCTTGTTCGTTGCCGGTGGTTTGACTTTCTTTTTTGTTCCAGCCCCAGATGTCGTGGTTGCCCAAGCAGTGGTAGACGGGCAGTTTGTTGTGGGCCCGCATGGATTGCAGGTAGAGGTCCCACTGCTGCTGCGAACGCTCGCGGGTTTTTTCGAAACTGGAGAAGATGATGTCGCCGCCGTGGAGGACGAGGTCGGGCTGATCGCGCAGGCTGGCGATGTGCTGCCACATGTTGCAGGTGCCTTCGAAGGCTTGGCGCTCGGGCTGGGTGTGGCTGTCGGTGATGTGGGCGACGCGGGCGAGGCGGGGGCTGGGTGGGCGAGAGTTGGTGGGTTTCGAGCCGGTAGTGGTGCAGCCGCCAAGCAATGCGCCAAGGCCAGCGAGAGAGCCCAGGGCGAGCAGGTCGCGGCGGGTGGGCGTGAGGGGGTGAGCAGGTGAGCGGGGGTGAGGGGGGTGGTCAAGATGACCATCGGTGGGAGTGGGGGTGGGCATCTTGAAAGTGTTTGCAGGCTGGGGCGGCGAGTCACGCGGGGTGGGAGTGGCCGTAGCATTCTTTATGAAAATGAAACGTGAGCAGGACGCACGCAGCAAAGCGACACAAGAGCACAGCAGCACGATCAAGCGAGGCAGCGGGCTTGCGGGGGCTTTGGTTGCGGCTGGCGTGGTTTGTTGTGCTGCTGCTTGGCCTGCGTTTGCGCAGCCGGTGGCGACGCCGCCGCCCGCACAGGCACCTGCCCCCGTTCCTGCTCCTGCTCCTGCTCCGGCCCCGGCCCCGGCCCCCGATCCCGTTCCCGTTCCGGCCCCCGCCCCCGAAATGCAGATGGAAGAAGAGCGCCCCGCCACCGTGCTGCTGCTGCGGCGTGAAGCCGGGCTGATGCGGCCCATGCTCAAGACGCCGGATGCCAATCGCTTTGTCATTCAGACCAACTACCTGCCCGTGGTGGATTCGGTCACGGTCTACGCCCGCAAAGAGCCTCGCAGTTATCTCACGCCCGCGCAGTTTGAAGCCTTGCCCGAGGCTGAGCGGGCAGGCTACGAAGAAAAGCAGTTTGATGACTACTTCTTCTACTACACGCGATACGGCTCGCCGCTGGCGTATGCCCGGCCGATTGATTTGATCGCAGCGCAGTGGAACAGCACCAGGGAAGGGCCAGAGACATTTCGCGACAAGAAGATCGTCGATTTTGGTTTCGGCGGGCTTGGCCAACTTCGCATGCTTGGCAACATGGGTGCGCACGTGACAGGCATCGAGGTTGATCCGATGCTGCAGGCCCTCTACGCCGACCCGGCGTTGCAGGGCGAAGTCACGCGCCCCAGCATCATGGATGATGTGCCGCCCGTGGGCTCGCTGAAGTTGGTTTTTGGGCAGTGGCCTGCGGATGCTGCGACCAAGGCAAGCGTTGACGAACGCGGCAAGTATGATCTGTTCATCAGCAAGAACACGCTCAAGCGTGGATACATCACGCCTGAGAAGGAAGTGGACCCGCGCATGATGGTGCATCTTGGCATGAGCAACGAGGCGTTTGTGGCAGAACTCGCCAACGCCATGAACCCCGGCGGGCTGGTGATGATCTACAACCTCTGCCCCAAGCAAGCCCCCGAAGGCGAGCCGTACAAGCCCTGGGCTGATGGCCGATGCCCGTTTGATCGCCAGATGCTGGAGAAGGCCGGGTTCGAGATCATCAAGTACGACGAAGACGACACGGCCGCCGCCCGCGAGATGGGCCGCAAACTGGAATGGGACAACGGCCCCAGCGCGATGGATCTGGAGAACGATCTGGTGGTGTGGTATACGTTGTTGAAGAGGAGTACCTGAGTACCGGAGTGCCGGAGTCCGAAAGGAAAGGCACACCGCTCTTGCGCTGTCTGCCTTTCACTTCGGTACTGCGGTACTCAGGTACTTCGGTACTTCTTCCTCACCCCAGCTTCATCGCCTTCAGCAGCGCACTGCCCATATCCGCCGGGCTCAGTGCAACGCTCACGCCCGCGGCCTGCAGCGCGCTGATCTTCGCGTCTGCCGTGTCGTCGGCTCCGCCGATGATGGCTCCTGCGTGGCCCATGCGGCGGCCCGGGGGTGCGGTGCGGCCTGCGATGAACGCGGCGACGGGCTTTTTCACGTGAGCCTTGATGAACTCGGCGGCTTTGATTTCATCGGTCCCGCCGATTTCGCCAATCATCACGATGCCGGCGGTGTCGGGGTCTTCGTCAAAGAGTTTGAGCACGTCGATGTGGTTGATGCCGCGAACGGGGTCGCCGCCGATGCCCACGCAGGTGCTTTGAGCAAAGCCCAGGTTGCTGGTTTGCCAGACGGCTTCATACGTCAGCGTGCCGCTGCGCGAGACGATGCCGATGGCCTTGCCGCGCGTGCATTTGCTTTCGCTGATGTGCGTGTGGATGTAGCCGGGCATGATGCCGATCTTGCAACCGGCGTTGGTGTACGGATCGCTGCTGGAGCCGCCGCCGCCGGTCTTGGGGCCGGGCGTGATGACGCCCGGGCAGTTGGGGCCAACCAGCGTGATGCGTTGGTGGCGGACGGGCTTGCCACTGGACGAACCAGTCGGCATGGCACTCATCGCGTTCATCTCATCCAGCACAGCCCGCACGCGAATCATGTCCTGCACGGGCACGCCTTCGGTGATTGCGCACACCACCGGCAGGCCGGCGTACGCCGCTTCAAGAATCGCATCGCCCGCGAAGGGCGGCGGCACGAAGATCATGGTGGCAGTGGCGCCAGTCTTGCGCACGGCTTCATTCACGGTGTCGAAGATCGGCAGGCCGTTCTCGTCTTTGGTGCCGCCTTTGCCAGGCGTGACGCCGCCGACCATTTTGGTGCCGTAGTTGTTGCAACCTTTGGTGTGCACCGCGCCGAACGCGCCGGTGATGCCCTGACAGATGACGCGCGTGTCTTTATCGATGAGAATGGCCATAGGGAGGCAGCGTAGGAGGGGGGGAGGGAGCGAGGGGTTAGTCCCAGTGGTCGCGCGTGGGGGTGGGGGGTTGAGGTGCGAGCGGAGCGGGGGAAGCGAGCGGAGCGGGAGAAGCGAGCGAAGCGGGAGAAGTGGGGGATTCAGGCAACGCGGGAGTTTCACGCACAGGCTCAGGCTCAGGCTCACGTTCAGGCTCACGTTCAGGCTCAGGCTCAGGCTCACGTTCGCATGGCTCGATGCGTGGGCGTTGCAAGCACGTTGCTCCTTCGCACAACTGCTGATGCACCAGCGTCAGCACCAGCGCATCGCCCAAGCGACTTTCCTGCATCGCGCGGTGATAGTCCTGCCGCAACGCAATGCGCTGCGTGCGATAGGTCATGGCGACCATGGCAACCCAGTCCGCAGGCGTGGGCAAGCCGGTGTCGGTGGTGTAAGGCGAGAGCACAGGCTCGCTCTGGCCGCCGCTGGAGAGAAAGAGTGCCCGCCGGAGACAGGCGATGTCGTGAGCGTTCATGGGAGGCTCGGGAAGTGACGAAGTGACGAAGTGACGAAGTGAAGAAGTGAGGGGGTGAAGAGGTGAGGGGGTGAAGAGGTGAGGGGGTGAAGAGGTGAGGGGGTGAAGAGGTGAGGGGGTGAAGAGGTGAGGGGGTGAAGAGGTGAGGGGGTGAAGAGGTGAGGGGGTGAAGAGACACTGTTGTTGATGCACCCACTCACCTGCTCACCCCCACACCCCCTCACCTGCACTCACCTGCCGGCGTGCAAGATGCCCATCGGTACACACTGGCGATGAGCATCTTGAAGAAGAAGTGACGAAGTGACGAAGTGACGAAGTGAAGAAGTGAAGAGGTGAGGGGGTGAAGAGGTGAGGGGGTGAAGAGACACTGTTGTTGATGCACCCACTCACCTGCTCACCCCCACACCCCCTCACCTGCACGCACCTGCCGGCGTGCAAGATGCCCATCGGTACACACTGGCGATGAGCATCTTGAAGACGAAGTGACGAAGTGAAGAAGTGAAGAGGTGAGGGGGTGAAGAGGTGAGGGGGTGAAGAGGTGAGGGGGTGAAGAGACACCGTCGTTGATGCACCCACTCACCTGCTCACCCCCACACCCCCTCACCCCCTCACCCCCTCACCCCCTCACCGTTTCACCGCTCCCCGCTCACCCTTTCCCCGCTCCCCCCCCCGTCCCCCCTACTCCACATCCACTTCTCCCCCACCCGGCTCGCTTTCACCGCCAGTCTTCGCTTGGCTCGCCGCAGCGTGTTGAGCGCGATGCCCGACTGCTCGGCGGTTTGCAGCAGTGCCGCCGAGTCAACCGGGCCGTCGGCCAGTGATGCCAGCAGGAACTCCTCGGCTTCTTCGCCCGCACCAATGGCCTCATCATCGCCAGCGTCGATGGCATTGATATCAATGCCCGCGTTGCAGTCTTTCCATTCCAGCCCGTTCTCACCCACATCAAAGGTCATCACGCCGCGATCAATCGCCAGATTGCTCTTGATGCACGCCAGAATCCGGCGGTTTGGCTCATCAGGCATGGCCCGCATGAGATACACAACCCGCGCGGCTGCGCTGAAGGCCAGCGAACCCATGATGCGATACATGCTGCGAGAACTCTTGTCAGGCCCGCCTTTGTTGAGGTGCGTGACACACAACACGCACACGCCCGTGGCATGCGCAATCTCGCTCAGGTGTCGCAGCACGCCCCGCACTGCGCTGTTGCTGTTGCCATCCGCCTCGCCCAGATACGCCGTGATCGGATCAACCACCAGCAGACGCGGCCGTTCCAGTTTTTTCAAGAAGCGCATCAGCGAATCTGCATGTCTGTCAAGCTGCACCATCGCATCCTGGCTCTGCCCATCTCGCCGATGCTCGCGCACGGCCTCAAACAGATGAATGCGCCGCAGATCTGCGCCAGCCGCCTTGCAACGCGGCAAAATCGTGTCATGCGGATCATCTTCTGCGCTCAGAAAGACCACATCAGCAGGTTGTCGCAGGCCCGAGGGCGAACCATCGGGCATGGCATCAGCCCTGGTCACACGCGCTGCCATGTAGGTTGTCAGGTAGCTCTTTCCCAGCCCCGGATCACCCGCCAGCATCGTGACTTTTCCCAGCGGCAGCCGGTTGCGCCACAGCCACGAAATCTTGCGCTCACTGACATCACTGAGCCTGCGCGTGACAGCCGCATGCGAACTTCGCGAAGCCGCATTTGCGACGTCATCGTGCTTGAAACCGCCCTCATGTGAACCACTTCCCACTTGCCTTGCCATAACACATCTCCCACCTGTGCCAGCCGCAGCCAAAGTACCGCCCCGCGAACACCCGCAGCGAACCCCGCACCCAGCCCACGCCCCGCACAGCAACCACATTACCAAACTCCTTCGCAGCAAGCAAGAGGCTGTTCACGCAGTGACACATATTGAGCGCACAAGGGTGGTAGATAGGGGAAAAAAAGTACCGGAGTACCGGAGTACCGAAGTATGAAAACCAAGGCGCACGACCTCGGCGCCTTCTGCCTTTCACTTCGGTACTGCGGTACTCCGGTACTTCGGTACTGTTGCCACCAAGATGCCCATCACCACTGTGTACCAATGAGCATCTTGCACCTGACCCTCACCCCCCTCACCCCCCTCACCCCCTCACCCCCTCACCCCCTCAC
>BJHL01000002.1:0-264852 GCA_014192545.1 Phycisphaerae bacterium
GTCCCGCACTCACAACACCCCAGACAACCGGCGCACCGCATCACGCTCTCAAAGCAGAGCGTGATGGCACGAGAAGGTTGATGCCACCAGCCGCACCCTTTGGGTACGTCGGCTCTCCGAGCCGACCCCTACTCCTCCTACTCACGCTCCAGCCACCAACCGCGACGATCTGCGCATCACCCACCCGCCGCCGACTCACGCCCTTCCCCGCACTCACAACACCCCAGACAACCGGCGCACCGCATCACGCTCTCAAAGCAGAGCGTGATGGCACGACAAGGTTGATGCCACCAGCCCCCCCAAGTTATCGCCCCGGTTCGGCACACTTTCGGAGACGTTGGCTCGCACAAACTTTCTGCACGAACGCGACTAACCCCGCCAAATTCCTCGACCTTGTGGTACAATCCGGCACGGAGAACAAGAGATGACCAAGACCCGCCCCATCCTCGCGAAGTGGTTGAAGCCGTTGGCGTTTTCTCGTTCAGGGAAGACCGGTCAGGCTGCGGCGTTTGGTCTTCGTGCAGAAAGTTCTATGGTGAATGTTGCTAATGGAAGTAAGGTGGCGGTGGCTGCGGCGGGGTTGGCGTTGGCGGGGATGACGGCGAATACGCAGGCGAACATCATGAGGTCGCTCGCTGATAATCAGGCGCATATCGATAGAGGGAATCAGTTTACGTTAGCCGGAAGAGCTGCTCAGGGATTGGGCGGTGGTGTGGTGAGCATGAGAATTACTGCACCCGGGACGAGTGTCGCGATTAATTATTCGGGAGTTGCACTTAGAAGTTTTGCAGATGGTTCGGGATGGATTCTGGGCACGAATCATCCGGTAGGGGACTTGGCTAACAATGGATTTGGAGCTGAGACGATTACGGTAGGAACTTGGGGCAACTATATGACCTCCGGAGAGACCCGCCTCACGGTAACCCAGTCGGTTGCGCTTTCGGGGAGTGCATCAAGAAATCCGAATGCACGGGATATGCGGCTTTACTTTGTAAGTAGCGGCTTGCCGCAGTTTACCCCGATGCAGCTTATCACGATCGATCAGATAGCAATTGGTTCGTACTTTGATATGGCGGGATTTGGCCAATATGGATCACCCGCGAGCGGCACATTACCGCGATCGGGAGATGTGCGAGGGTTCGTCTGCCGGTATGATGGGGGAGCTGTCGACGCAGGCTATTCTCCGGCGTTCTACAGACAGGGTCTGACATTTAATAGCGATTCTACGGCACTCCTTGGCAGAACAGCCCAGGGGTACTCGGGTAGTGGTGTTTTCTCAGCTGGAAGCCTCGCAGGTATCAATTGCTTTGGAACCAACGGTTCTTCATTCACCGGCGTATCGGGGTTTAATTATTTTGACCAATCAGTAATTGCCGAGATAAACCAGGTCACCTCAGTTCCTGCTCCAGGCGCAGCGGCGATGTTTGGTCTAGCTGCGATTACGTTTTCGGCTCGAGGATTTGGTGGTCGCAGAAGGGCCTAGAGTTAATCAAGGCATGCTGGCCAAGGAGGGTTACCGGCGGGTGGCATCACCCTCACCGTGCCACGAGGCCTTGCTCTGAAGGCCTAGTGCGCCTTGCTACTCACGCATAACCACCGCGGCACCTGGTATCAAATCCCGGCGCGCGCACACCACCCACACATCCCGCCCCCGTGCGCGCGCATCTGTACGCGATGGCCAAATCCTCGGGGATTTTTGCAGATTTTCTTCTCCAGTCCCTGCAAGCACTTGCGCCGCAAAATTGCCTCCGCCCTGCAAATCTGTGCGCGCGCAACGCGTCCTCCGCCTGTGTAGATGGGAGGACCTATGCAAATCGAATCAACCAAACGTCCAGCCGCTTTGACTGATGTGTATCTCGCGTGCGTGCCAGCGGATGATGTTCCGCGCATTCTGCGTTACTTTGAGCTCAACCGCGACCTGATCGCCCTCGCGCACGCGTTTGGTCTCACGATGTGGGAAGTGCACACATGGGCGTTTCGCCCAGAAATCCAGATGTGCCTCAACGTCCCGCCGCAACCGACTCGCCCCGAACCCGTTCACGCCGAACCAATTCAACCCGAACCCATTCACGCCGAGCCCGCCTGCGACGACAATCCCGCATTGCCTTCCCCCCGAATGCCGCATCACGAATGCCGCATGCCGCGATTGTCCGCGGAAATGCCGCGCCCTTCAAACCCCAATCGCCCCCTCAAAAACCTCCGCCGACTTCAAAACCGGCCGCCCCTCAGCAACTTCAAACTCAATTGCAATCACATCAATCCGAACCTCACTGCGCCCCCAGCGATTGGCCCGCATGAGATGTCGCGCGATGGCTTGCAGCCGCTCTCGCTTCTCGTGCGTGATCGACGCAAGCGGCGAAGTTGCATTGCTGCGCGCGGGCGCATCAATCTTGCGTACGCGCGATTTCACTTCAACAACAACATGCACCCCGGCGGGACTATCCGCGATGATGTCGGCCTCGCCCTTGGGCGTCCGCGCGTTGCGATGTCGAATCGTAAACCCGCGCTCGCGCAGCAATCTGCACGCCGCGTCTTCGGCAAGCCTGCCAACGTGATCGGTGTTGCCCAAACGGGGCGCGATCCACCGCTTGAGTCGCTGCCACCAGCCATCATGCAGCGGAATGGCCATGCGTCGTCCTTATCGCGGCGTCGTCTGAATGGTTTTGCTGCCCGCCGCCGGCGCGGCAGGCAGATAACGCTTCTCGGCGACTTCCATGAGCGCGCTGACCATGTTGCTCACATCGCTAATGCTCGCGCGGTCGCGCAGCGTGTTGATATATCGCTTGCGCTGATTCTCAGCACGCTCGCCGCGCACGCGATCTTCAACTTCAAGCTGCGCGTCATACAGCGAACGCTTGCGATCTTCAACGCTCTCAAGGTGCAGCCACAGTTGCGCGGGGCCATCCTCAATCGGCCCAACGGTTTGGCCCGTCTGCATCGTGCGCGCAACTTCGTTGAGTTTGTCAGTCGCGAAGAGTTCCATCTTCGCCGGGTCGTCGCTCAAATCGCGCAGTTCCAAGCCGCCTTTG
Organism: Phycisphaerae bacterium; assembly: GCA_014192545.1. Lineage (GTDB taxonomy): Bacteria > Planctomycetota > Phycisphaerae > Phycisphaerales > UBA1924 > BJHL01. Next base: position 3,030 of record BJHL01000002.1, read on the forward strand.
TCGCGCTTGTTGAGGTTGTACTTGCTCTGCGCCGCGTCAGCGAAGCTGGCGGCCTCGGCAAGTTCCTTCGCAAAACCGTCGACTGCGGCCTGGTTGTCCTTTGCAACAACCACGAGCCGAAACGTTGCAAGCGGCGGGCGATTGAATTCGTCGAACAACTGAAAGTATCGCTGGCGAATATCGCGCGAGCCAACGTTGACCCGGCGATACACGCGATCAATCAGCTGCGCACGGACAAGCTCGATGTCTTCCTGCCTGCGGCGCCACTCGTCGATGGTCAGACCTTTGGTTGCTTCGAGGTTGCGTTCAAGCTGCGCCCGGCTGCCGCCTTGTTCGCGTTGCAAGTCGCGCTGCAGACCTTCGATAAACGAGAACAACCCTTGCTGCTGCTCGACGCTCAAGCTGCCGAGTGCTTCGGCGCGCAAAAGTTCGTCTTCGATGAACGCATCGATCCAGCGCGTGATGGCTTCGTCCGCCAGCTTTCGCCAACGGTCGGCGGGCATGCGTTTGGCTTCAGCGGCGAGGCGCGAGCCCATGGCTTCTTGCGTGAGCGTGCCGCGATCGAAGACGGCGGATGCGAAAATCGGCTTGCCGTTCACATCGCCAACTTTCGCGTCGATGAGCGTGATGCCGGCGATGGGCGTTGCGTTGGTTGATGCTTGCGCGACGGTTGTGGTTGTGTCCTCAAGGCCTTCGCGAGCTGCAACTGGTCCGGTGACGTTGACGTCGCTGCTGGCGAGCACTCGGCCGGTGCGAGGCGGGTTGTTATTTTCAGTTGCGGGATTGGTTGCCAGCGCGGGCTGGGTTGTACCTGCCGCGACGAAATCTGCGGGCGAGAGCGAGCGGCCGCGCGATGGCGACTTGCTTTCAGAAGACGAACAGCCGCCCAGTGCAGCACCTGCAAGGAGCACAAAAATGGCGGCAAGTGCGGCGTTCGTTCGCCCTTGCATCATGAAGCCCGCTACACTCAAACTGGCTGTCGTGTTTCTCACGTTCGTCCTCTTGTTCGGCTTTGTGCCGCGATGAACGGACCGACCGCCAGGGTCGAACCAACCAACGCGAGGAGCTTCCATGCCCCCAGCCGATGAACCCAAGATCATAATCGATTCCGACTGGAAGGCGCAGGCTCAAGCGGAAAAGGAAAAACTTGCCGCGAGCAAGCCTAAGCCGGCTCCCAAACTGGCTCCGACCGATGCGGAAGGCGGCGAGGAAGAGGAACGGACGCGATTTGATGATCTGGTTGCCCTGCTGACGCAGCAGGCGCTGGCGTATATGGGTTACGTGCCTGATCCGCGGACGGGGCAGGCGATGGTGAGCCTGGAATACGCCAAACTGCACATCGATATGTTGGGCGTGCTCGAAGAAAAGACCAAGGGCAACCTGACTGAAGCCGAGCAGGCTTCGCTGACGCGGGTGGCGTCGGAACTTCGCATGGCATTTGTGGAATTGAGCAAGGCGGTAGCGAAGGCTGTGCAAGAAGGTCGCATCAAGCCGATGGGTGGTGGCGGCGGTGGTGGTGGTATTGTGACGCCCGGCGCGGGTGGGGCGAGCAGGCTGGACTTGGGTTCGACCTGAGTGAAGTAGAAGTCGTTGCTGGGCGGGGTCAGGTTGGTTTTGTGGGGTCGGTTGGTTCTGATCTTTGTCGAAAGGCGATTCCGCGTGGCAGAAAACACGACACCGAAGGTCAAGCAAGGTTTCCTGGACAAGCATCACTTTTTGCTGCGACGGTTGCACAGCCTGACGGGCATTGTGCCTATCGGCGTCTTTCTGATTGCGCACCTGGTGACCAACTCGTCGCTGGCTTGGGGGCAGTTTGGTGATCGCGGGCGGTATGACGATCTGAATGTGCAGCAGGGCGGGTGGGGCTACTTCTGGCATGAGGTGCGGTGGATCAATGAGCAGATTCCGCACTTGATGCTGATTGAGATCACGCTGTGGGTTGCGATTGCTTTTCACAGCATTCTGGGCATTTACTACGCGCGCAGCGGCAAGAGCAATACGGCGGCGTACGCGTATCAGGGCAACTGGCGGTACAAGTGGCAGCGGATCAGCGGATATGTGGGCATCTTGTTCATCTTCTATCACGTGGCGACGCTGCGGTGGGGGTGGACGTTCTTGATTCCACCGTTTGATGGCAGCGTGAAGTGGTCGCATGAGGCGTCGGTGAGTTCGCTGGCGGCGGCACTGCGCGGCGGATACGGCGATGTGACGATTTGGGGATTGCTGGTGAGCTTGCTGTACTTCAGCGGCATCACGCTGCTGGTCTTTCACTTTGCGAACGGTTTGTGGACCAGTGCGATTACGTGGGGACTCACGATTTCACGCACCGCTCAGCAGCGGTGGGGCGTGGCGTGTGCGGGGTTGGGCGCGGGGCTGATGGTGATGGCGTGGAGCGCGCTGATTGCCGCGGTGCTGACGAACCCGAATGATGCGAAGAAGATTGAGCAGAAGTTATTGGAGAAGGTGGAGATGGTTGAGCCCGGTGAACAAGGGAAACTGACGGCGGACGCTGACAGATAACGCCCGGTGAAGCACTGGAAATGACGCCGATATCTTGCCGAACAGAATCAATTGATCGCAGAGAGACGAAGTACGAATAGACAGACAAGGTTTGGCCGCAGGCACTTCCAAGGGCCAAACGCTCGGAGCAACAACTATGGCAACGCAACGTGTGATTGTGGTGGGAGGCGGACTGGCAGGTTTGTCGGCGAGCGTGCGCATCGCTGAAGCTGGCATGCAGGTTGACCTGTTCAGCATGGTGCCTGTGAAGCGCAGCCACAGCGTGTGTGCTCAGGGCGGCATCAATGCGTGTAATGAAGTTGCTCGCCAGCAGGGCTATAGCGAGTACGAGCACTTTGACGAGACGATTTACGGCGGCGACTTCCTCGCGGACCAGCATCCGGTGCTGGAGATGGCGAACTGGGCGCCCAAGATCATTGATTTGCTGGACCGCATGGGTGTGCCGTTTAATCGGACGAGCGAGGGCTATCGCGATTTGCGGTTGTTTGGCGGATCGCTGTTCAAGCGCACGCACTTTGCGGGGGCGACGACGGGGCAGCAGTTGCTGTATGCGTTGGATGAGCAGACGCGGCGGTATGAAGCTGAGGGGAAAGTCAACAAGTATGAGTTCTGGGAGTTTTTGTGGCCTGTGATCAGTGATGGTCGCTGCGTGGGGATTGTTGCTCAGGACATGCGGACGATGCAGATTCGTGCGTTCCGCGCGGATGCGGTGGTGATGGCGACGGGCGGCTGCGGGCTGGTGTATGGCAAGAGCACCAACAGCGTGGTGTGTACTGGTGCGGCGGCGGCGCGGTGCTATCAGGCGGGCGCGTGGTATGGCAACCCGGAAATGATTCAGGTACACCCGACGGCGATTCCGGGTGCGGACAAACTGCGGCTGATGAGCGAGAGTGCTCGCGGCGAAGGTGGGCGCGTGTGGGTGCCAGCATTGAAGCGCGAAGATGGCAAGTGGGGGCCAAACCCGCGCAGTGGGCAAGACCCCAAGACGATTCCGACGAGCGAGCGGTACTACTTCCTGGAAGAGAAGTATCCGGCGTATGGGAACATTGTGCCGCGTGATATTGCGACGCGGGAGATTTTTGATATCTGCGTGAATCAAGGGATGGGCGTGGCGAATGAGAATCAGGTGTATCTGGACCTGACGGAGCGCGACCCCGAGTACCTGGCGAAGAAGCTGGGCGGGATTCTTGATATCTATGAGAAGTTTGTGGGTGATGACCCCAAGTTCACGCCCATGCGGATTTTCCCGGCGGTGCACTACAGCATGGGCGGGTTGTGGACGCAGTTCAGCAAGGGCAGCTACATGCCGGCTGAACCGAGGACGAAGCACAAGAGTGGTTCGCGGTCGCCTTTGAATGCTGAGATTGGGCAGGGCATGGAATATGGCTCGCCCATCAACAGCATGACGAACATCAAGGGGTTGTACGCGTTTGGTGAAGTGAATTTTGCGTATCACGGGGCGAATCGGCTGGGCGCGAATGCGTTGCTGAGCTGTTTGTTTGACGGCTTGTGCTGCGGCGTGAGCGTGGTGAATTACATTCGCAATGACGAGCAGGCCAGCAAGCAGCCGGCGGAGATGCTGACCAGCAGCGCGTATGAAGCGGTGGTGGAGCAGGAGCAGGCGAAGGTGAAGGCTCTGACGCAGACTGTTGGTCAGGGTGAAGCGTCGCCTGCGACGAATCCGTATGTGATTCATAAGGAACTGGGCGTTGAGATGACGGCGGCGTGCACGGTTGTCAAGAGTGCCTCGCGCCTTGAGCAGTGCCGGAACAAGATTGCGGAGCTGCGTGATCGCTACAGCCGGATTCGGCTGGGAGATGCGGCGGCGTGGACGAACCAGACGCTGAGCTACACGCGAGCGGTGGGGGACATGCTGCTGGTTTCGGAAGCGATTTGCTTTGGCAGCATTGAGCGTAAGGAAAGTCGCGGGGCGCACTATCGCACGGACTATCCGGATCGCAATGATGCCCAATTCATGAAGACGACGGTGGCGAAGTTTTCGAAGCCGGCGAAGACGACGGAGATTGATTTGTTGCCCATTGACGCGAGTTTGATTCAGCCGACGGCACGGACGTACGGCAAGAAGGATGACCAGGGTGGCGCGGGTGGGGCGGTGAAGAAGGTGGCGAGTCCTGAATGGTTGTGAGGTTTTGTTTGGATTGCTGCTATCTATATTGAGCAAGCCATTTGAAGGCGCAGGTTGATCAAGTTCACGAATCCCGTCGCGCGGCATTGCTGGCGGCGAGCTACTGGAAGAGGTACGCATCATGATTTCGACTTACGCAAGTGATTCTGCCAATGCCGCCGCCAGTGCTCAGCGCATGGCTAACCGCAAGATTGCCAAGCAAGGTCGTACGATTCGCGTGAAGATCAAGCGATGTGATGGCCCTGGCAAGGCGAGCAGGTGGGAGACGTTCAATGTCAGCGTGAGCGAACGCGGGATGAACATCATCAGCGTGTTGCAGCAGATTGCGGCAAATCCGACGACGGTTGAGGGCAAGCCGACGACGCCGGTTGTGTGGGACAGCGGCTGCCTTGAAGAGGTGTGCGGTTCGTGCACCATGGTCATCAATGGCAAAGTTCGGCAGAGCTGTTCATGCTTGGTGGACGACTATGCGCCGGCTGAGGGCGATGAGATGTCGCTTGAGCCGATGAGCAAGTTCCCGATCGTTCGTGACTTGTGGGTTGATCGCGAGCGGCTGTTCCACAATCTCAAGCGGGTGAAGGCGTGGGTGCCGATTGATGGCACGTATAGCTTGGGTGCGGGTCCGCGTGAAACTTCGGCGAAGCAGGAAACGCGGTATGACTTGAGTCAATGCATGAGTTGTGGTTGCTGTCTGGAGGCTTGTCCGCAGTTCAACATTGAGCCTGACAAGAGTCAGTGGGATACGAGCTTTATCGGGGCTCATGCGATTAGTCAGGCGCGTTTGTTCAATGAGCATGAGACGGGCAAGCAGCTGAAGGCTGAACGCTTGGAAGTGCTGATGGGGCCGGGCGGTGTGAATGATTGCGGCAATGCGCAGAACTGCGTGAAGGTTTGCCCCAAGCACATTCCGCTGACGGAAAGCATCGCGGCGGTTGGACGTGCGGTGACGATTCAGAGCGTGGTAAACTTTTTCCGCGGCTGATTTTTCTGCGGCTGATTGGGCCTGGGTGTTTTATCGCTGCATGGGTTGTGCCTCCCGCATATGTGGCACGACCGCGCTTGTGATGTGTGAAACTCGCGCGGCTGCGTGATGCGGGAACGATTGCGTGTCGATGCGTGGTACCGCATGGAACGCACTCACCTTCGCGATAAAGTCCGGGAACTGTCACGTTCGCTTGCTTGTCCCAACGGGCGGGCATGGCCTACGGATGGCGTTGGTAGTGGGCTTCTTTCGGCGGCGGGGCTTGCCATGCGCGGCGGCCTTCATGTACTCAAAACGCTTCGCGAATTGGGGCTGGAAGTTGGCGTAGCTTCGGGCGGGCGGTCGGAAGATCAGTGGCTGCGCGACAATCTGGCGACATATGGCTGGCCTACGCGATCGCCGCATGTTGCGCTGCTGGATGCGGGTGAGTGGTCGGTTGAACTTGTGCAGTCGCCTGGCGTGTTGCGGCCTCAGTGGTTTGTGCTGTCGCGAGGTGATGGTTTTCCGAGCTTGCTTGATGCAACGGTTACTTGTTCGCGTCACCATGATTTGCTGATCACGACGCGTGAGCGGTCGGGTCTTGATGCGGCGTGGTTTGACTGGGCTTATGAGCGGCCATTGAACTTTGCGAGTGTTTTTCCGACGCGACTTGATTGCTCGCGGGCAACGCTGGCGACGGGCGAGGTGGGGTATCAGCCGCTGCTGAATGTCATGCGGCTTGTGCTTGATTTTGCGTGTGTGAGTGCGCGACATCCGGCGAGGACGACGACGCGCGACAGCATTGATGGTCGCACGCTTTCATGGTCAATGTTCGACAAGGTGCGGCTTGGTGCGAATACGGATCCGCTTGCGCTGATTGCTCGGCCGATGGCGGAGCAACTGGCGGTGCTTGATGATGCGGCGAGAGAAACTGGTGCGGCTCAGACTGCGGCACGCGTGCTTGGGGCGTGGGCGAGCATGGCGGATGAGCAAGATGCATCGTTGCGGCGTAGTTGTGCTGAAGCGGCGCTGAGTCTTTTGCCCGATGAGGTGGAAACGCAGCTACGCGTTGGTGCGGCGCGGCTGGCAGATAGCGATGATGAGGCGGGGCTTGAATTGCTTGAGCAAGCGGCGATCAACTTGCAAGAGCGCGAGCTGGCTGCGGCAACGGATCAAGTGAATTTTGTGCTGGGTGAGTTGTACGCGGATCCGGGTTGTCCGCTGGCGGTTGGTCGTGCGGCGGCGGGTGTTGTGCTGGTTGGGGCGCGAGTTCCCAAAGAGCAGTTGCCGTATTTCCGCGATGACATACTGGATGAGGTTGATCACGGCGGCACGATGGTGGGGCTTGATCAGCACAAGGCGATAATTCTTGAGACGTTCCGCATGCTTGAATCGCTCAAAGGCTTGCGGCCTGCGAAGGGTCCCAATCTTCGGCTGGTTGGTCAGAAGAAGAAGGGCAAAGCTGGCAAGCGCTCGAAGGAAGCATCGGGCAATAGTGCCGCGAAGGTGGCTCGCGCTGGGAAGGCTGTGAAGACGGCGGCGAAGACGAAAAAGCCGGCGAAGAAGCGGGCGAAGAAGTCGGCGGTGGTTGGTCGCATTGTGCCGCAGGCGGCGAAGGGCCGGAAGAAGGCGGCGTGAGCGTTTGATTCGCCTTGAGTCGGATTGATCAACCGTTGATGTCGAGTTGTGGCGTGTTGACGGGACGAATGGCGCCTTGCTGGCCATACTCGCCTGTATCGTGTTGCTGGTGATCTTCGCGGGCGTCTTCTTGATCGTTGCTGGTGAGTGAACGCACAGCTTCGGCAGCTTCGAGCGATTCGGCGCCGACGATGACTTCGTCGGTGCCGCGAGCGGGGCGGGTTTGCTTGGTGTCAGAACGCTTCGCGACAGGTGAATTCACGCCGCGTGCGACGCCTTGTGCGCCTGCGAGTGCTTGTGCTATGGATGTGATAATCCCCGCCATACGACCGTCTTCGGCGTCATGGCGGGGAGTTCTTGAAATTGCAGTTTTAGAAGGCTTCGGGTACGTCCTGTAAACGGCAAAATGATTCGATTGAGGGGTTGGTAGAGGGGTTGGTGTTTGCGCTTACGAACGGTGCGAAGGATGATTCGCTTACGAACCCAAGATGTTCACGCCGCAATCGACGTAGAGGACTTCGCCTGTCATGCCGCTGCTGAGGTCGCTGACGAGGAAGGCGGCGGTGTTGCCGACGTCGGCGCCTTCGACGTTGCGGCGGAGCGGGGCGCGCTTGGGGACTTCTTCTTCCATTTTGCTGGTGCCGCCAACCGCGCTGCTTGCGAGGGTGCGGAGATATCCGCCTGAGATGATGTTGACGCGAATTTTGTCCTGGCCCAGTTCGCTCGCAAGGTAACGGCCTGTGCATTCAAGCGAAGCTTTGGCGACGCCCATGACGTTGTAGCCGCTGACGACTTTTTCGGCTCCGTAGTAGCTCATGGCGAGGATGCTGCCGCCGCCACTTTTGACCATGAGGGGGTGAGCGGCGCGGGCGAGCCCGAGGAGGGTGTAGGCGGAGATGTCGATGGCGCTGAGATATTGCTGGCGGCTGGTGGTGATGAATTTGCCGGGCTGGAGCAATTCGCGATCGGCGAAGGCGATGGAGTGGATGAGGAAGTCGAGCTTGCCGAAGTCGCGGCCATATTGCTCGAAGGCGACAGCGATGTCTTCGTCCTTGGCGGCGTCCATGGGTTTGAGCCAAGGGTTGTCGAGGCCGAGTTCTTTGAGCGAGCGCTTGGTGCGGTGTTCGTTGCGTTCGCCTGGGAGGTGCGTGAAGGCGCAGGTTGCGCCCTGCTGCATGAGTGATTGTGCGATGTACCACGCGTAGCTGCGTTCGTTGGCGATTCCGACGATCAGGCCTGTTTTGCCGGCGAGTAGAGACATGCGAAACTCCTGCGTGCGAACGCCTGCGTGGCGTGCGACGATGCATGTTAGTGCGTGAGTTGTGTGTGGGTGCATGCAACTGAAAACACCGGTGTTTGCGGATTCGGCGGGGTTCCTTATCGTGTGGATCGAGTAGCTATATTTTGGATATGGCCTATGTCAACGTCAACGGGCTTTCATTACCCGACCTTTATCAGCGTCTCAACAAACAAGGGCTGGTTCAGCGGTTGCTTGAGCTTGCATGGATTGAAGATCTTGGGAGTGAGATTGATGGCGGGCCTGATGAAGGGCTGGATGCGCCGTATCCGGGTGACATCACGTCGGATGCGTGCATTGATATTGAGCGGCAGGCGCGTGCGGCGTTGCGGGCTCGCAAGAGTGGGGTGGTTGCGGGGCTTGCGGTGATTCCGGACTTGGTCGATTTGTTTTGTGGTGATGTGCGGTGGACGATGCACGCGGAGGATGGATCTCGCGTGCAGGCGGGTGACACGCTGGTGACGCTGGAAGGGAACGCGATTGAACTTTTGCGGCTTGAGCGCACGATGCTGAACATTGTGGGGCGATTGAGTGGGATTGCGAGCTTGACGGCAACGTACAAGCACGCGATGGGGGCGAAAGGCGCGACGCGAGCGAAGCTGTATGACACGCGTAAAACGACGCCAGGGCTGCGGGTGCTGGAGAAGTATGCGGTGAGGTGCGGGGGCGGGTTCTGCCATCGGATTGGGTTGTTTGATGCGATGCTGATCAAGGACAATCACCTTGCGGGTGTTGGTGTGCATGAGTTGGCTGCGTTTGTTTCGCAAGCGGCCAGCCGAGGGCGGAGTCTTGCGGGGCTCTCGCTGAGCTTTGTGCAGGTGGAAGTTGACTCGCTTGCGCAGCTGCATGCGTTGTGCACGCTGCCGGCGGGCGTGATTGATATTGTGCTGCTGGACAACATGAACGCGGCGCAGTTGCGTGAGGCGTGCGGCGTGCGTGATGCGAAGGCGAAGTGTCTTGAGCTTGAGGCGAGCGGGGGTGTGAATCTGGAGACGATTGCGGAGATTGCTGCGAGCGGGGTGGATCGGATCAGCGTTGGGGCACTGACGCATAGTGCGGTGCAGCTTGATGTGGGGCTTGATTTCGAATGAGCGGAGATTACTCGCGAGAAATTGAGCGATTGGCGGCAGCGGCGGCATCATCGCGCGATGCGGCGCAGCTTGCGATGCCGAATGCGGCGGCGTTTGATCGCTTTGTGATACTTGATGAAGCGACGAGTACGCAGGATGAGGCGCGTGTGCGATGCGGTGGCAGAGCCGGGATGATGGTGATGGCGCTATCGCAGACTGCTGGACGCGGCAGGCTTGGTCGGGAGTGGAAGCATGCGGCGGCGAAAGGGGTTGCGGCGACGTTTGTTGTGAACGTGGGACAGTGTGATGCGGCGTCGGCTTCGCTTCGGGCGGGTGTTGCGGCGTTGGATGCGGCGAACGTAAATGTACCAGTATCGATGAGTTCAGAGACGCTGGGTATTCGCTGGCCCAATGACGTGGTGTTGCGGTCGGCGACGCGGCGGAAGCTTGCGGGGGTGCTGGTGGAGCGGCATGGGGAGTTGCTGCTGATTGGGATTGGGATCAACGTGTTGCAGGAGCGTGGCGATTGGCCGGTGCAGCTTCAGGGGAGTGCGATTTCGCTGGCGATGCTGCTGGCGGAGCGAGATGAGGGGCATGCTGCGGCGGGACTTTCGATTTTTGCGGTTGCGGAGCATCTTGTTGCGAGCCTTACGCGGGCTCTTGCGATGGCGATGCCGATGGTGCTTGATTCGTGGCAGCGTGCGAATGTGTTGCGGGGTGCGACGCAGACATTTGAGTACAACAACGCGCGATTTACGGGCGTGGTGGAAGAGATTCAGCCGGGGAGTGAGATTGCCTTGAGGCTCGTAGATGGGACGCGGGTGCTGCTGCCGGCGATGAGTACGTCGATGGTACATGATTGAGCTTGCAGAGTTGCTTGCACGCTGGGTTGCAGCGCAGTTACAATCGTGCATGCTTGCTGGCTTGGCTGATAATCGGCCGAAAACACTTGATGAACTTCTTGGGCCGCAGCTTGCGGCTCGGCTGGATCGGCTGGACATTCTCAGTCGCAAGATGCTTGCGGGGAAGTTGCCTGGGGAGCGGCGGAGCAAGCGGCGGGGTCGCAGTGTAGAGTTTGATGATTTTCGGCAGTATGTGCCGGGTGATGATCTGCGTCATATTGACTGGAACATCATGGGTCGGCTGGACAAGCTGTTTATCAAGTTGTTTCGCGAGGAAGAGGATCTGGCGATGCACATCATCATTGATGCGAGTGCGTCGATGGATGTGGGCAACCCGAGCAAACTGGTATTTGCGGCGCGGCTGGCGGCGGCGCTGGGATATATCGGGCTGGTCAATCAGAATCGTGTGAGCATTGCGACGTTTGGGCTGCCGCCTCAAGAGAATGCGGGTAGTTCGATTCGTCAGTTGATGCCGCTGCGGGGGCGGACGAATATTCGTCGGCTGAGCAGTTTTGTGCTTGAGATGCTGAGCGATTCGGCGCGTCGCGTGAGCGGGGCGACACGAGTGCCTGCGGACGAATTCATCAGCGCGATGCGGATGCTGGGCAAGGCGTCGGCGGGGCGGGGCGTGATTGTGCTGGTGAGTGATTTTCTGATGCCGGGGGAGTTTCATCAGGGGTTGAGTTATCTCACGGGGGCGTCGCTTGGCACGTTTGACACGATGGCGATTCAGACGCTGACTCCGGGCGAGATTGACCCGTCGCGCGAGGCGGAGGCGGGATTGCTGGGCGATTTGCGACTGACGGATGTGGAGACGGCGCGTGGTGTTGAAGTCACGGTGAGTCCAGCGTCGATTGCGATGTATAAGGCGGCGATGTCGCGGCATCAGCAGACACTGCGGGATGAGTGCGCGCGGCGGGGGATTGCTCACTTTGTGGTACCGACGGAAACACCGGTTGAGCAACTGCTGACGAACACGCTGCGGCGTGGGGGGCTGTTGAAGTAACGCGATTAGCTCGAGGGATTCTGAAGGCGAGTTCACCGCAAAGACGCGAAGAGCGCAAAGAAGAAGAAGAAGAAAGATACGAAAGCCGCTGGCAGTTGATGTTGGAGATGGCGAGAGAGATCAGTTCGATTTGTATGGGGGGGGAATTGCGTCCAATGTGCTGGGTGAAAAGAGAACGCGGCCGCTTTCGCGACCGCGTTGTGAACTTGTTTCGTTGTCGTTTACTGGCAGGTGGCGCCAGCAAGGACATCAAAGAACGCGGTGACGTCGCGGTCTTCGGGGAAGATGCAGTTGTTGTTGAAGTCGATGTCGCACACGCCGCTGTACGGGCAGGGGCCGCCGGCGAGGACGTTGAAGAAATCGATCACGTCCTGATCTTCGGGGAAGACGCTGTTGCGGTTGAAGTCGATGCCGTCGCAAGCGACGTTTGTTCGCGGGCCGGGGGCGGTGAGCGTGAGGGCGACTGATGCGACGCCGCCAGCTTGGGGCTTGAAGAGGCCCAGCATGCCGAGTTGGTTGGTTGCGGGAGGCGTGCTCGCTTCGAACCAGAAGGAGAAGGTGCTGCCCCAGCGGATGGCGTTCGCGTTGACGTTGGTGCTGAATTTTTGAGCGGTTTCCCACTTGATTGAGTTGCTCGAGATGCTGACTGCCCACGGGTCGCTGTTGTAGACTTCGCCAGAGTGATACCAGGGCGAGCTAAAGCCTGCGTTGGTGACGGTGACGCCACAGGGGATGGGAATTTCGAGGCTGCCGCCGCTGCGGTCGCTGTTGAGGTTGAAGACGGCGTAGTCGTAAAGCCAGCGACCGTTGCCAAGGTCGCGAGCTTTGAAGCCGTACCAGAAGCGGCCTTCGGCGGCGGCGCCGGTGCCGGGGACGTCGATTTGGCTGATGGTCACGGAGGTATCGGGGACGTTGAGGCCCAAGCCGTGATCGCGCCATGATTGGATGGCGGGGGTGCCGATGACTGGGGTGCCGGTCAACGCAAAGGTGCGGTTGGTGGCGTCGGTCATGTTGAGTGGGCGGTAGGTGGCGTTGTTCATGCGACCCGAAGCGGACTCATCGCTGGCGACGTACACGCCTTCGCTGATGTAGCGTGCGCCCTGGAAGTTGCCGGCTGCGGTGGTGTTGACGTCGCTGTCAAGCACTTGCAAGCGGCGGAAGATTGCGTTGGTGGTGCCAGCGGGAGGATTGTGAGCTTGGAACGCGCCGGTGGAAGCGTTCATGGCTGAGCGCGGGCCGAGTCGGCTTTGGCCGCCGTTCCAGCCGGATGAATAGGTATCGAGGCAACCGATGCCAAGGCCGCCGCCACCACCTTGGCAGGTACCGCAAGCGGCGAACTGTGAACTTGCGGCACAGCAGGCGAGCTTGACGAAGGACCAGCCGACTTGCTGAAAGCGGCCGTTGTGGATGCGATGGAGATTCATCGCGAGACCGGGCGTGCCGTTGTTCTGCCAGAGCAGGACTTGGTTGCCGATGTTGCAGGTGCGGCTGCCCCATGCGTAGCCGCGAATGTTTCCGACGAGACCGTAGTTGGAGACGTCATTCGGATCAGCCAGCGTCACGTCGGCTTGCGCGAAGGCACCAGATGTGACACAACACGCCGCAATCAGACCTGCAACAGACACGCAATGCTTCATGACAGCCTTCCTTTCGGGTTCTGCGAACGCCTACCCGCGAGAGTAGGTAATGTAACGAGAATTGGTTCGCACCGCAAGGGGCAATATTCACGCAGTCGAAAGAATGCCACCGAATATCTACCGCACTGCTCGAGAAATGCATGAAAAAAGCGGCCTGAGCGACCGCTTGATTCAAGATCGTGATTCAGCGGGTGTTCAGCAGGTGCCGCCAGCGAGCAGATCGAAGTACTTCACAACGTCTTGGTCGTCAGGGAAGACGCCGTCGTTGTTGATATCGATATCGCAGGGGTCGGGGTAGGGGCAGGGTGCGCCAGCGAGGACGTTGAAGAAGTCAACAACGTCTTGGTCTTCGGGGAAGACGCCGTTGCGGTTGAAGTCGATGCTGTCGCAGGTTGGCGCGGGGTTGCCGACTTGGATGGTGAAGGTTTGCCAGGTTGCGTTGCCGCTGTCTTCGAAGGCGATGACGAGCAATGTGTTCTCGCCGTTTTGCAGGCCGCCGAGTGTGCGCGACCAATCGAAGCGATCGTCTTGGGTGCAGAGGTTGCTGGCGGTTGCGAGGTTGAGCGGGTTGGTCAGGTTCGCAGGGTTGATGACCATGTGGGTGCGCGTGGTCTGCCGATCGGTGCTCTTGATGGCGAAGCGGAAGGTTGTGGTGTTCTCAGGTAGCGGCGAGGGGTTCGCGAAGGTGAACTGGGGCGGCGCGCGATCGACGTAGATCGCTTGGCGGAACTCGCGGAAGAGCGGGCCTTCCCATGCGATGCGCTTGCGGAAGGCGACGACGCTGATGTAGTTGAAACCTTCGGGCAGGAGCGTGGTATCGATGAGTTGTTCGTACAAGCCGTTGGTGTTCGCTGTGTTGGCGAGAGGTTGACGGACGGTGACGAAGTTTTCGTAACCAGGCACCACGCTATTCGTGAAGGGAATGTCGGTGCTTCCGCTGGCGTTGAGGTCTTGGAAGCCCTGATTGATGCGGAAGACGGCGTTGTCGTCGGCGACGTCGTTGTTGCCTGCGCCTGTGTCGCCGTTCACGGTCGTGAGTTTGAGGCGGAAGGTGCTGCCGGTGATGATCGGCAAGGCATTCGCGCGGCGGCGCCAACTGGGGACGGTGATGTCGTCAATAGGAATAGCGCTGGGTGTGGTGCCATTCGCGTTGAGAATTTCGAGCGTGCCTGCGGGAAGGGCGGGGGCGTAGGCGACGAAGCCACGGTTGTGTTCGAGGTTGGTGCCCGGCGCGGTGTTGCGGGGGATTCGCAAGGTGACGCTGCCACCTGCGCCGACGGTGAGGACGTCGGAGATGTCGTTGTTGGGATCGACGGCGCTGCTGGAGGCGTTGCCGCTGTATTCGAGCAGGCGCGTGCCTGCGGGGAAGTTGGTTGCGACGGTGCGTTGATCGAAACCGGCGTCGTAGCGGTCGTTGGTGCCGACGAGGACGTTGCCGGAGATTTGTCCAACGCCGGCGTTGGTGCGACGCTCGAAGACGAAGGTGTCATCGTCTTGCCAACGGGGCACGAACTCGCCGCGGCCGGTCATGTTGTTGAGTTGAATCATGCGCGTGAGCACATCGTTGGTTGCGCTGATGGGCAAGCCGCCTGGGCGCGTCTGCGTGATGTTGGGCTCGACGCCGAAGACGGGCAGCAGGCCGTGGCGAGGCCAGAAACCGCCGCTGCGATTGACGCCGCGAGCGTTGTGGTAGAACTTTTTGACGCCTGGGCGCATGGCGAGATACGCGTGGGCGTACCAGCCTTGCTGTTTGGCGGTGGGCACGCCAGGTGCGCTGCCGCCGTTGCCGTTGCTGCCGTTATCGTGGCTGAAGATGTGGTTGACGCCGATGGTGCCGTTGTTGAAGCCGTCGTCGGTGGTGTCGATGTGCGTGTTGAGGACGTTGTTGCTGCTCCAACTGCCAAGGCCGCCGCCGCTCACCAGATCGCGCAGGCGACCTGCACCGCCCAGGTCGAGCGCATCGCGATTGCCGAAGGCATCGCCCGCGGCGTTGCGACCGCTTGCGCGACCGTTGGGCATGCGGATGTAGCGATCGAAGGTGAAGTCGTTGCCTTCGACGCTTTCGCCGAAGCTGTAGGGAATGACGAAGCGGCCGTCGGGGGTTTGGCGGCGGTTGTAGACGACGCCGTCGTAAAAGGTGTCGTAGAACCAGCTGGGCATGTGCTTGATGGCGTCGATGCGGAAGCCGTCGACCTTTTTGACGTCGAGCATCCACTGGGTCCAGCGAATGAGATAGCCGGTGGCGTTCTCAGGGACGGGGTCTCCATCGAGCGGGTTTGCCTGGTTGAATCGGCCCCAGTTCTGCGTTTGCGCGGGCTCGTTGCGAGCGGGCACGTTGCAGGAGGCGAAGATGCCTGTCGTCAAAGCACCGGCCCACGCGCTGCCATTGGTTTGCTGCGTGCCGGTGTTGAAGAAGTTGTCTTGGGGCAGGGCGGTATCGCGATAGAAGCGACGGTTGTTGGCGTCAGGGCGATTGAAAAAGTTACCGCCGGGAATGTTGAGGGGATTGGTACTGTCGATGGGTTGGCGAATGTAGTTGTTGTTGCTGGCGTGATTGATGTCGATGAGCGCGACGAGGTCGCCGTTGTGGAGGCAGTAGTTGGGGTTGTTCGGGTTTTCGCTTTGGAGGTAGCCGCTGACGTTGCCTGCGAAAAAGTCGCCCCAGTTATCGGTTGATTGCTTGCCTGCCGGGCCTGAGATTGGTCCCATCCAGAAGCCGGGGTAGCCGCCGTCTTGTTGGAACAACTGGCTGGTCTGCCGACCGGCGTTGTGGTTGAGCACCATGTCGATGTAGACGAGGGTGTTGGCGCGGTGGAACTCGGTCATGACGGAGTCGAAGTAGGACTCGGTGCCATAGGCGGTTTGGCGACCGGGTGAGCCCAGGTCGAAACGATCGAAGGGGTCGTATCCCGCGCTGAATGAATTTTGGTTGGCATCACGCGGGCTGATGTAGCCGCGGCTGACTGGCGGGAGCCACACGTTTCCCCAGCCCGCTATGAAGAAGTCGGGCATGCGGCGTTCCATGTCGGCGAAACGACACTCGAACCACTGCAGCATTGGTGCTGGGTCTTCTTGTGCCATGGCCGATTGGGGCAGCGCAAACGCGGCGCCGGCGGCGAGGGCGAGCAGACCGGATTGAAGGTGTCGAGCAGACTTTGGACGGCTATTGACCTGATGCATCATCTTCCGGACCTCAAGGTGTTGATAACCCGCAGGCTGCGGGCAAGGGAGCGAACGTTCGAACATGCTTCCTGCATGTTGCATGTACACCAAACTCGTGGACGGACTGGCGGACGAACAACAAACGCATGTGTAGTACGAACGCCAGCGTCGCAGTATCCCAAAAAATGCGCAGGGTGCAACGTAAACACGTTGGAAATTGTTGAATTCACAAGGTATTTGACGTGTTCCAAAAACACCAACCGGCCAAGAGTCGTTTTCTCGGCCTCACAAAACCCGTGAACGAAAACCACCGCTGAGCGTCCAGTATTTCGGATGGGCGGCGTCGCTATGCTGCTTGTCGATATTCGATTCTTCCTCGCCCCGCCGCGCGGGCTCTTCCGGAGAAGCTTGGTTATGACTCGATCTGTCACGCTTTCGTGTGTTGCCCTGCTCGTTCTTCTCGCTGGTCAGGCAAACGGTGAACTGCCACAAGGTGCGACGGCGCCGGGGCAGAACATGCCTAGCACGCTGACGGGTGAACTGATTGGCGACCGCATTGCACGGTTTTTTGCGAGCCCGCAGGCGCGTGAGAATGCGTTGCCTAGCTATGCGATTGAGAAGGAAACTGGTCCGGGTAAGCCGCTTGATGGGTCGGTGAAGACGCAGCCGGTGTATTCGCTCCGTGATGGCAAGCAGACGGCGATTGTGAGAATCGCGCCGGGGACGAGTTTGTATGGCACGGGTGAAGTTGCAGGTCCCCTGGAGCGCAACGGGCGCAAGACGATTGCGTGGAACACGGATGCGTATGGATATCAGGATGATGCGGTGAGCTTGTACAAGAGCCATCCGTGGGTGCTGGCGGTTCGGGCTGATGGCAGCGCGTTTGGGGTGCTGGCGGATACGACGTATCGGGTTGAGATTGATACTGCGGCGGATGCGGCGGATGAGATTCGGTTCACTGCTGATGGTCCGGCATTTCCGGTGATCATCATTGAGCGTGATAGTCCGATTGAAGTGGTACAAGCGGTGACGAAGCTGACGGGCTTGCCGCCACTGCCGGCGTTGTGGACGCTGGGGTATCACCAGTGTCGGTATAGCTATTACCCGGATACGCGGGCGCGGGAGATTGCGAGCAATTTCCGGGATCGCGATATTCCGGCGGATGTGATTTGGTATGACATTGATTACTACGAGAGCTTCCGTTGCTTTACGTTTGATCCGGTGTTGTTTCCTGATCCGAAGAAGCTGAACGCTGATTTGCTGGCGCAGGGCTTTCACAACGTGTGGATGATCAATCCTGGCATCAAGAGCCGGGAAGAGCCAAGCCCCAACGAGCCGCCTGCTGAAGAGCGCATGAAGGAATCGGCGGAGATTCGCCGGGCGCGCGAGACGCAGCGCGATGTGTTCCGCGCGATTCGTGATAGCGGCAAGGTGGAAGACGTTTACGTGAAGCGAGCGGATGGCAAGGTGTATGAAGGTGAAGTATGGCCTGGCTGGTGCTTTTTCCCGGATTACACGCAGCCGCGGGTGCGCGAGTGGTGGGCTCCCAAGTACAAGCCCTTCATGGATGTGGGCGTGACGGGTGTGTGGAACGACATGAACGAGCCGGCGATTTTCAATGTCGCTTCGAAGACGATGCCAGAGGACAACATTCACCTTGGTGATCCGAATTTGCTGACGCCCATGGGCAGCCCGCAAGGGGCAGCGAAGGCGAAGGGCGATCATGCGCGGTATCACAACGTGTTTGGGTTGATGATGGTGAAGGGTTCGCGCGAAGGCATTCAAGCGAGCAATCCGGACAAGCGACCGTTTGTGCTGAGTCGTGCGACGCATATTGGTGGGCAGCGCTATCACGCGGGTTGGAGTGGTGACAACACGGCGAACTGGTATCACGTTGAAGCCAGCGTGCCCATGACGCTGAACATGAACCTTTCGGGTCTGAGTTTCTATGGACCGGACATCGGCGGGTTTGCGGCTGATGGTGATGCGCAGATGTTTGAGCGTTGGATTGGGTATGGCACGATGCTGCCGTTCTGCCGGAGCCATACGGGCAAGGGGAACATTGATAAAGAGCCCTGGGCGTTTGGTCCGGAGGTTGAAGAGACTTCGCGGCTTGCGATTCAGCGGCGGTATCGGCTCATGCCTTACATCTACACGCTCTTTCGCGATGCGAGTGTGAACGGCACGCCTGTGATGCAGCCGCTGTTCTTTACGGATGCGAAGAACCCTGCGCTGCGGAGCGAAGATGATGGGTTCTTGCTGGGTGGTGATTTGCTGGTTATGCCGCAGCTTGTGCCGGATCGCAGTCGGCAGAGTGTGATGCCTAGCGGCAACTGGCGCGAGCTTGCGTGGGATGCGGCGGCGAGCCCAAAGAACACGACGAAGGGTTTGGATAGTCAGAACAATGATTTGCCGCGGCTGTACGTTCGGCCCGGTGCGATTATTCCGACAGCGCCGGTGATGGAGTACACGGGTGAGAAGCCAGTTGATCCGATTACGCTGATCATCAGCCTGGATGAAGCTGGCGCGGCGCGCGGCGAGATGTATGAAGATGCGGGCGATGGGTATGCGTATCGCGAGAAGGGCGAGTTCCTTCGCACGCAGTATGTGGCGCAGCGGGCGGGTGAGACGGTGAAGGTGAATGTGTCGGGCGTTGAGGGTGGGATGAAGCGGCCGGCGCGCAATGTGATTGTTCGTGTGCTGCTGGATAATGGGCGGGAAGTGACGGGGATGGGGAAGGATGGGACGGAGATTAGTGTGAAGTTGAATTGATGTGGTGGTGGATAGACATTGAATCGCATGAGCAAGCGGAGCCGGGTGGCTCCGCTTTTTTCTTGTGCAGTTTTGCTGCGTTTGGAGCTTCATCGCGTGAGTACGTACACTCGCGGATGGAGAGCAATACGAAGCCGATTCGGCGGGTTTGTGTGTTTTGTGGCGCGAGCACTGGGAGGCGTCCGGAGTACATCGCGGCGGCGCAGGAGCTTGGTCGACAACTCGCAGAGCGCGACATCATTCTGGTGTATGGGGGCGGACGGGCGGGGCTGATGGGCACGATTGCGGATGCGGCGCTTGCGTCGGGTGGGCAGGTGATTGGGGTGATTACGAAGCTGCTGCAAGATCGGGAGCTTGCGCACACGGGTGCGACGGAACTGCATGTTGTTGACACGATGCACCAGCGGAAGATGATGATGGCGACGCTTGCTGATGCGTTTGTTGCGTTGCCTGGCGGGCTGGGGACGCTGGATGAGATATTTGAGATTCTGGCGTGGGCGCAGCTGGGGATTCACAACAAGCCGATGGGGCTGCTGAATACGTGTCATTTCTATGACAAGCTGTGGGAGTTCATTGATCAGATTGATCAGGAGAACTTTTTGCGGCTGAATCATCGCGCGGACATTATTTTTGAGGCGGATGTGACGCGGATGGTGGATCGGCTTGCGAGGAGCGTTCGCTGAGCGAGTTGAGGCGCGAAGAGTCAGGTTGCGCGTTTCATGCGTTGATCCATCATGCGGGCGAGGGCGAAGTCGGCGAGGCGTGGGAACATGCCGGCGAAGCCCAGTCCCATGCGCATTGGCAGGCTGGTCCACACTTCGCCTTTGGGCT
The DNA here is from genome assembly GCA_014192545.1 of Phycisphaerae bacterium. GTDB lineage: Bacteria > Planctomycetota > Phycisphaerae > Phycisphaerales > UBA1924 > BJHL01. Next base: position 22,972 of record BJHL01000002.1, read on the forward strand.
TTCGCAGGCAGGCGACGACGGCGTCGGCGACGCGAGAGGCGGGCTGCATGAAGCGTTCGGGCGATTTGCTGAGCAGCTTTGCGCCGCGGCCTTCGACTTTTTCGAAGAATTCGGTTTTGGTGCCTATGGGATGCACGCTGCTGACGAAGATGCCGGCGCTGCGAAGTTCGTGGCGAGTTGCGCGTGCGAAGTGATCTTGCATGGCTTTGCTGGCGCAGTAGGACGAGTACATGGGAAGGCCGATCTTCGCGAGGCAACTGCTGCACCAGAGGACGTGGCCATTGCCGGCTTTGGTCATGTGGGCGAGCGCGGGGCGGATGACGTTGACGCTGCCCCAGAAGTTGGTTTCGAACATCGCGCGGATTTCTTCGTCGGTTTGCGAGAGGAAAGACTGCTCGACGCCGTAGCCGGCGTTTGCGAAGACGCTGTAGATTGAACCGAATTCTCGTACGGTGGCGTCGATGAGAGCGGCGCATTCTTCGGGCTTGGTGACATCACAATTGACCGTGATGACTCGCCCGCCGGCTTGCTTAATTTTCGTCGCGACGTCGGCCAATTTGTCGGCGCGTCTGGCGGCAATGGCGACGGGCATGCCGGCTTTCGCGCACGCCATTGCTGTTGCGGCTCCGATTCCGGAACTTGCGCCGGTGATGGCGATGGGGAGATTGGTCAGGTCTTTGGGCATGCAACATCATTGCGTGCGTACCGGTGTGTTGCTCACGCAGTGCAAAAACGACAAGACGCCGCGAACGCGACGTCTTGTGACTTTATCTGATCAGCGATCAATTACTTGGTGATCGCTTCTTCGGTCTTCTCGCCGGCGTACTGAATGTCTTTGCCTGCACCCTTGACGGTTTGGCAACCAGCCATGACGGCGGTGAGTGCGAGCAGGGCCAGCGAGATCTTCGTGCGCATCTTCATAGTTTCCCTTTCGAGAGTGTGGATGTGGTGCTAGCGACATCGCTAGCGGTTGTAGTATACCAGACCTCCCTGATGTGTGCCATCCGTGCTTCCAGTCGCTCGGCGCGAATCGACTCAATCAAACCCCATTGACTCCGCCCCGTCTTTACCACTGCCTTTGGGGGCTCGCTGCAGCAGCCAACGCAATTCGGGGAGCTTTGCGAGCCAGGCTGTGAGGGCATACGCCCCGCCGCCGACGCCGACGCACGCGGCGAGCAGGCCGGCGTGATGGATCCATCGCGCTGGCTCGCCGAGCGTGTATCGCCAGGCCCAGATCGTGCCCAGCACGCACAGCGACATGACTATCGACACGGCGATTATTCGTCCCCAACTTCCGAAGACTTCGCGAGAGAATGGGGTGATGCCCAGGTGCCTGGGCATGAGGAGCGTCAACGTCAGACATTGTGCGGCGGCACTGGTGGCGGTGGCGAATGCGAGCCCGGCTTCGCGGAATTGCCAAATCAGCGTGAAGTTGAGTGCGACGTTGAGGAGCACGCAGGCCATTGCGACGCGCATGGGGGTTGTGGTGTCGCCTTTGGCGTAGTAGGCGCGGGTGAGGACGTGGTTGACGCTGTAGACCCAGACGGCGGGTGCGAAGCCAAGCAGAACGGTTGCGGCGCGAGTGAGGCCGTCGGTGCTGAAGGCGCGCTCGCCGCCGCCGAAGATGGTGGCGACTAGGTCGTGGCGGACGAGGACGAGTCCGACGCTGGCGGGCAGGCCGATGAAGAAGCTGAGTCGGAGGCCTCGGTGGAGATGTCGGGCGAACTCATCGTTGCGGTCGCTGCTGCGGGAAAGCAGGGGGAAAATCGCGGTTGCGACGGCGATGCCGAAGACGCCCAGTGGGAATTGGTAGAGCGTTTGCGTGTAACTCAAGATCGAGTTGCTTGCTTCATCGAGCGGCACGGGATGGCCGAACATTGTTGCGCCGAGCCAGATGGGCCACATCGCGACGAGCGTGTCGAGCATGGTGTTGAGTTGCAGCGTGCCGAGACCTAGGACTGCGGGGACGAAACGCTTGAAGACTTTGCGGGCGTTTTCTTTGGCTTGGCTTGTGCCGGTGCGCCAGGCGACTTTGCCGCGAAGGCTGGCGAGGGCCCACACGACCGTGAGCCAACTTGCGACGAGTGCGGCGATGCCAACTGCATAGGCGGCTTGGGTGTCACCTTTCATCCAGCCGAGCCAAAAGATGGCACCAGCGATGATTTGCAGGATGTTGAGCACGATGGGCGAGGCGGCGGGGATTGCAAAGCGCCCGTGGGCTTGCAACATGCCGCCCATGATGGCGGCGAGGCAGACGGCGGGCATCATGGGCAACATCAGGATGATGAGTTTGAGTGAGAGGCCGCCATCTTGCCCTACGGGCCAGAGCCAGAGGCGTATGAGTAAGGCGGCGATGATGAGGGCGGTGATTGTGCTGGTTACGAGGGTTGTGAGAGAGACGACGACGCTTGCGAGTTCCTTTGCGCGCGCGGGATCGTCACGTTTGAGGAGGGCGTATTCGGGCAAGAAGGCGGCGGATAGGGCACCTTCGCCGAAGAGGCGGCGGAAGAAGTTTGGGAGGGCGTAGGCAGCGCGGAAGCTGGAACCCAGGAGGCCGTCGCCGAAGAGGCGGGCGGTGAGGACGTCGCGGGCGAGGCCTGCGAAACGTGAGAGGAGCGTGAGGCCTGAGACTACTCGCACTGCGCCGGCGACAAAGCCGGTTGCGTCGCGCTCGCTTATGGCGGGCGATGGAGCGGTGGGGGAGTTTGAGGCGTTGGAGGGCATGGGGATCGGGAGCGCGGTGAGTGCTTTGTGGCGCAGTGAGTTTGAGGCTGCGCGGTAGCGATGCAGTATCGGCTTATGGCATCGTTGGGCTTGCTTTCCGCGCGGATGGGCTTGATTTCCGCGCGGATGCTTTGGCTTTCAGCGCTGCGATGGCGAGCAGGACGAAGCTGCCTAGCAGCACGCCGGCGGCGTTGGCGCCGAAGTCATCGAGCGCGACGGTGCGACCTGGGGCGAAGTACTGCGTGCTTTCGTCAAAGGCGGCGTATGCGAGCGTAGCGACGGCGCATGAGGTGATGTTGGCTCGGCTCCAGCGCGGGCCTAGCCAGGCGGTCATCGCGAGCAGTGCGGTCCAGAGCGAGAAGACGCTCATGTGGATCCAGAGATCGGAGCGGCCTGGGCCGGGCAGTTTGAGTTGTGGCCAGTGGGTGGCGGTGAAGATGAGGAGGACGTAGCAGGTGAAGGCGATTCTGCTGAGGCGATATGTGGGAGTGGCGCGGGCTGACTGCGCGCTTTCGGTGCTATTTGCCGCGTTGCTCGAACTGGTACTGCTCACGCTTTGGCCACCGCGGCGGGTGATTTACTTGATTGGTTTGAGGCGGGCACGATGATTTCTGGCGCGCGATCGGTTTGCTCGGGTGCGGGCGCAACGGGAACTTGCGCCACTGGCGGGGTGATGCCTTGTCGCAGCAGCATTGCGTCCCATTCTTTGATGAGGCCGTCGGCGAGGTCGCGGTAGTCGGCGGCTCCGGGGGCGGCGGGGGCGTATTCGAAGATCGTTTGGCCGAAGCTGGGGCACTCGGCGAGCTTGATGTTGCGGCGAATGAACGGGCGAAGGACGCGGGCGAAGCGCCAGGGCGTTTCTTGATCGCGGGCGGCGTCGAAGAATTGTTCCAAGTCGGCGACGACTTCTTTGCTGTGCATGAGGTTGCCATCGTGCATGCAGAGGACGGTGCCTGTCACGCGGAGTTTGGTGTTGAGGCCTTGGCTCATGAGGGCAACGGTCTCGAGCAGTTTGCCTACACCTTGCAGGGCGAGGAAGTGGGCTTGCATCGGGATAATCACTTCGCGAGCGGCGGCGAGGCCGTTGAGGGTGAGCAAGCCCAGGCTGGGCGGGCAATCAATCAGCACGAATTCGTATTTGTCGCCCAGCGTGTTGAGGGCTTTTTCGAGGCGTTTTTGTCGGTCGGGGACGGTTGCGAGTTCGGTTTCGGCGGCGACCAGGTCTGTGAGTGCAGGCAGGACGGCCAGATTGTCGCGCGTGCGGCGGATGACGCTGGCGACGTCGATCTTGTCGTCGACCAGCACGTCGTAGACGCTAGTTTCGAGGGCTGCGGGGTCGATACCCACGTGGAGCGTGGCGTGGGCTTGGGGGTCAAGATCAATGAGCAGTGTGCTGCGCCCGGCGCGGGCGAAAGCCGCGGCCAGATTCACGGTGGTGGTGGTTTTGCCCACGCCACCTTTCTGATTCATAAACGCAATGATCCGCCGAGGCCGGTTGCTGGTGGTCGTCATGTCTCGCTTCCCTGCTTGGTTGGCGGCAGTATAAGGGGTGGGGGAGGGAAGTGATGAGGTGACGAACGCAGCGAGAGACGCCGAGTGGCAGGGGGCCGGAGTACTGGAGTGTCGAAAGGGGTATGAAAAAGGCGAAGGGCTATTTACCGCCTCGCCTTGGTCTATGTCATTCTGCTTTCACTTCGGCACGTCGCACTCAGGTGCTGAGGTACTTGCTTTCACGCCGCCTTCTTCGTGCTCTTGGCCAGTTGCCGTTCTTTGCTGGGTACTTTCACGTCCCAGGTCAGGCCAACGTAGCTGAGGCTTTTGATGACCACGTAGCTGAGGTCAAACTGCCACCAGCGCAGGCCGTGGCGGGCGCTGGTGGGGAAGGCGTGGTGGGTGTTGTGCCAACCTTCGCCAAGAGCGAGAATGCCCATGACGGGGTTGTTGCGGCTTTCGTCGTGGCTGACGAATTCTTTGGCGCCCCAGATGTGGCACACGCTGTTGACGCTCCAGGTGACGTGGTGGACCCAGAAGAGGCGAACGGCACCGCCCCACAGAAAGCCCAGCAAGGCACCAGTCCATGAATTGGTGACGACGCCACCGATGACGGCGGGGGCAATGAGGCCTGTGAGCACCCAGAATCGCCACTGGTTGGCGACGGCGACCAGCAGCGGGTCTTTCATGAGGTCGGGGACGTAGCGGGCGTAGTTGGGTTCTTCCTCGGAGTTGCGAATGAACCAGCCCATGTGCGCGTGGTAGAAGCCTTTGACGAAGCCAGCGAAGGTTTGGGGAAGTTCGCCATCATCGGGGTGATGGTGGGGGCTGTGTGGGTCATCTTCGCCGTCGCTGTGGCTGTGGTGCTTGCGGTGCCAGGCGCACCATTCGAGGAGCTGGCCTTCGCCCGCCATGCTGCCCGCCACGGCCCAGAACCACGTGCCAGCACGCGAGGTGCTGAAACTCTTGTGGGTGAAAAGGCGGTGATAGCCGACGGTGATGCCGAGGCCCGTGATGGCGTACATGACGAAGAACATGGTCAGGTAGAGCCAGCCGAAGCCCAGTTGCCAGGTGGCGATGGCGGCGGCAACAACAGCAAGGGCGGGCAGGATTACGCCGAGCAGGTTGAACAACTGCAGGCTGCGGGGAATCTTGCGCGGCACGTAGGTCGCGACGTTTTCTGGGATGACAGGGTCGACAGTTGGGTCGAAAACGTCGTCTGTTGCGGTGGGTTTGATGGTTGGGGTGAGAGTTTGAATGGTGGGAATTGCCGATGGCGGATTGAGGGGAATTTGTGTCATGGATGGTGCCAACCTTGGCGCTGCATATACAACGCTCACCAACACGAAATTGTTCGGCGAGACGAGAACGCTAGCACCGTCATCGGCTGCAAGTGTCAGCAAAGAGCAAATGAATGAATAACTGTGGGAATGCCGGGGACGGAGGGATTTGCCGCTTGCGCGAGCATGACAATGGCTGTAACCGACGTACAATCAAGGTTCTATGGCTTCCAAAGGCATTCGCACCATTTCGTTTGTGAGTTTGGGTTGTCCCAAGAACCTTGTCGATAGCGAGAAGATGTTGGGACTGCTGGCCGAGAGCGGATTGACGCCTGTCAGCAGCCAAGCGGATGACTTTGGCGGGGCCGATGCGGTGGTGGTAAACACCTGCGGTTTTCTGGAAGCCAGCAAAGATGAAAGTTTGGGGGTTATCAAGGAAGCGATTGCTGCCAAGGAAGCGGGGGCGATCAAGCGGGTGATTGTCGCTGGTTGTTTGGTGCAGCGGCATAGGGCCAAGATGCTGGAGTGGGCACCGGGCATTGACGCGATGGTGGGGGTGTTTGATCGCGACAAGATTGTGGACGCAGTGATGGGTGGGGCGGATGGTCAAGGCAAAACGCGACTCGCGGCTGCTCGAAAAGCTCCCAGAGCGAGCGAGTCTCCCAAGTATTGGATTTCGGGCAATGCTTTGGTTGCAGCCGACGAACGCGGCATGAAGACCACGGGCCTCACCGTCAACGGCAAAGACGGCAAGGGCATCGGCTATTTTGAAGATGATTCGTCGCGGTTGCGATTGACGCCCCGGCATTACGCGTACCTGCGCATCAGCGAAGGGTGCAACCAGAACTGCGCGTTCTGCACCATTCCGAGCATTCGCGGCAAGATGCGCAGCAAGGGGCCGGATGCGATTTTGCAAGAAGCACGCGAACTGCTGTTGGATGGTGCACACGAGTTGCTGCTGATTGGCCAGGACACGACCAGCTACGGCGATGACATCGGACTTGGGCTTGCGAGTGCGACGAGCAAGAAGAACAAGTTTGCGAGTGGGTTGCCGAAGATTCTCAAGGATTTGTCGGACACGGTGCGCGACACGAGCGGCCAGGGCTGGCTGCGCCTCATGTACGCGTATCCGACCAATTTCAGCGATGAGATCATCGACGCGATGGCTGAGTTGTGCGCGACGGGCCACTTGATTCCGTATCTTGATATCCCGCTGCAACACGCCAGCGACAACATGCTCAAGGCCATGCGGCGCAATGCCACGCGCAAGCTGCAAGAGCAACTGATTACGAAACTCAAGAAGAAGATTCCGGGCTTTGCCGTCCGCACCACCTTCATCAGCGGCTTTCCGGGCGAAACGCAGGACGACCACAAGCAACTTGTCGAGTTCGTTCGCGACATGGACTTTGAAAACGTGGGCGTCTTCGAGTACAGCCACGAAGAAGGCACAGTTGCCGGCACGATGGAAAACAACCCGAAGCTTGCGGTGCCTGCGGAAGTGAAAGCCGAGCGTCGCAACGAAGTGATGGAAACCCAGCAGAAGCTGGTTTTTGCTCGCAATGAGGCGATTGCCGCGAAGTTTGATGAGAAGCACCCGCTCGACAAGCAAGGCCGGGCCAAGGGGCATGTGGTTGATGTGGTGATCGACGCGCCGCTCCGCACCAGCGGCAAGAAGACCACGGGCGTGAGCGAAGGCGGCAAACTCTACCAGGCCCGCACCAAGAGCCAGGCCCCGCAGATTGACGGCGTGACGTTTGTGCAAAGCAAAGACAAACTCGCAAGCGGCGAGGTGCTGCGATGCGTGGTGGTGGGTTGGGATGGGTATGACCTGGTTGCGAAGCCGATTAGTGAGCTTGAGAAGAAGGTGGCGTTGAAGGTGTTGCGGTAGCAAGGTCACTCATCAGGTGATTGCTGCTAGCGTACAGTAAGTGCGGAAGCAATTTTTGGAGTGCGCTGTGGTACAGATGCAGCAATTTCCGCGAATTACACACGACCCTCAGGTGATGGGTGGCAAAGCCTGCATTCGCGGTTTGCGGGTCACAGTCGCAACGATCGTCGGTTTGGTCGCCAGCGGTAAGACGATCGCGGAGATTGTCGTCGCGTATCCATACATTGACGAAGCGGACGTGAAAGAGTCGCTCGCGTATGCATCATGGCGATTGGAAGAGATCGATGTTCCCTTGTCGCAGTCATGACGATTCTCGTCGACGTCAATCTCTCGCCTGCGTGGTGTGCGTATCTGGCGTCTCACGGCCACAACGCAATTCACTGGATATCAGTAGGCAAAGCAACTGCAACTGACAACGAAATCATGCAGTGGGCGGCGATGCATAATCACACAGTCTTCACGCACGACCTCGACTTTGGAGCCATTCTCGCGGCGACAAGCGTTCATCGTCCCAGCGTGCTTCAAGTGCGCTGCAGCGTCCCGCTGCCTGAGGCAATTGGGCCACTTGTTCTCGCGGCATTGCACCAGTTCGCAGAACAAATCCACGCCGGCGCACTCGTCACCATCGACGCTCGCCGAGCGCGCGCTAGATTGCTCCCATTTCAGTGACCTGTTCGCGAGCCATATCACTCGACCAGTTCTGCAGGCAACAGCGTACTACTTCACCACACTCGCCGCCATGTTCGGATTATCCGGATTCACTGCGAGTTGCCTCGTTGCGGGCAGCACGACCAAATCCATGTCTTCCATCGGAATTGCGCCAAGCAGCGGCTCGTTTCCCAATACCAACGCGCCGACGAAGCACGTCCTATTCGCAAACTTCACCGTAACCGGCCCGCCATATGGCACCCGTCGCCGCGATCCATCGGCCAACATCACTTCACGATGCTGGGCCTTGTCCAAATCAAACCCTAGCTGAATCGCGACATGCTCAGGAATGCACAGGTGCAGCGCGCCGGTATCGACCAAGCACTTTACAGGCATCGATACTGCAGTGGTTGCGTTTTGCAACTCAATTGTCGCGTAATTTAGACCCATATCTCAATTGTACGGCTCTGGACGGATCAGCTCACGCCCGCACTCGCATCGCGTCAATCACGCGGTTGGTCCGCTCTTCGTTCTTGAAGTCATTCACGATTAGCGCCGCATGCACCACGCCCGGCACCCAGCCCAAAATCGTCAGGACGATGTTGATGAGCCCCTGAAGAATCCGGCCCGTGCTGAAGACAGCGACTGGGGGAAGCACGATGGCGAGCAGATAACGCATGGCAAACCTCGATTGTTGTGCCGACGTGAACTGGACGTGGACAGGCTGCTGTCAGCTGGTGTCACCATCTTGTTGGGAGTTCATCCGGCGTGATTTCGGGTTTTCCGTGACGCAATTCCGCGCAATTCGCACCCGCTGCCACTATGCTTGCGTTCGCTTTTCCGGACGCACATTACACGCCGGTCGGGCTTGGTTCGCCATCCCGCCGTGCCGGTCAAACGCTCATCATGCCCCAAGAAAAAAACACATTGCTTCGCATCGTGGTGCCTCTAGTTCTGTTGCTGGGTGCCGTCGGTGTTGCAGTTGCGGTCTTCCGCACTGCGGGTAGCAGCTCGCCAGCACAGACCGCGCCACAGGCGACGCAGCCAGCCTCGCAGCAAACTTCGCAAGCACCCGCCGCAACGGCATCAACCGACGCGTCGACGTCAAATCAACCAACGCCCGCGCCGCAAGCAGGCACAACGCCCCCAGCCCAACCTGCGCAGGCTCCTGCGCCAGTTGCAGCACTCACCACGCTTCCCAAACTTCGCGCGCTCATTCACTCGCTGCCCGCTGGCACTACCAGTCTGCCGCTTGGCTCGCTTGAAAAAGACGCTGCAACGCCAGTGCAACTTGAGTTCAGTTCGGGCGGCGCGGGCATCAAGGCCATTCGCTTGCGCGATCACTTCGAAAGTATCGCGAGGGAAACGCACACGATTGTGCAGAGCGAACTCGCGCCAGTTTCTGGCGAAGTTTTCAGCATCATGTCGCCGTTTACGGCGCTGAAGATGCAAGTCATCGCGCCTGCTTCGGCGGGCCAAGCTGCGCAAACGCAAGACGTCCTATTGCTGGGCGACCGCGCGGGCACCGTGTGGCTTCCCACGCCCAACAAACCCGGTGAGTTTGTCGCCACGATCGTTGACGAAACCAACACGCCCGTTTTCCGCATTACTCGGACCTGGCTTGTCGGCGACGCATCTGGCATGCAGGGCCAAGGGGCTGTTCGCCTCAACCAACGCATCGAGAACCTCTCGGCTGTGCCCTACACCGTCCGCTGGTTCCAAACCGGCCCTATCGACATGCCTTATGAGGCCAAGGGCTACGGCGGCGATAAGCGAAAAGTGCGTTTCGGCTATCTGCTCAACGCCCAAGTCGAACCCACGCGCAGTGTTGTGATGGTGGGGGATTACGACATTACACACGCTGACCTTGTCGGCTCGCGCAACGATGCGGGTGGTCTTCCTCAGCCGATCGATCACCTCATCGAACCGTTCAACCTCGATGATTACAGGAAGCTCGGCGTGCAGCCGCCGCAGTGGCCTAACAAGCTCAGCCTGAGCGAGAAGCACGAACTCGCGTGGCTCAGCATGACCAATCGCTACTTCGGCGTTGTCTGCTTTACGCCCGCTGCCCTCAACGCAACGGGTGAAGCCAAAACGCTTTCGTGGATGCAGTCGATCAATCGCATCGCCGTCGGTGACGCGAAGGCTGAAAGCGTGGCTCTGCGGCTTGACAGCAAGCCCATCACGCTCGCGCCCAGCACTGGCACTGACCTCAATCTCGCTATCTACGCCGGTCCGCTCGATACGAGTGAAATCAACGTTGATCCGCTGCGAAAATCCATGAACGTCGCGGGCGGCGTGATCTACAACTTCGGCGGCCCGTGCGGCCCGTGCACCTTTGGCTGGCTGACGCACGGCTTGCTCGGGCTGCTCCACATTCTGCACGATTATGTCTTCCGCGATTGGTCACTCGCCATCATTATGCTCGTGGTCGTGGTGCGCACCATCCTCCACCCCGTGACGAAGTGGAGCCAAATCCGCATCGCGAAATTTGGTAAGCAAATGGGTGCGGTTGGTCCCAAGCAGAAGGAACTGCAAGAGAAGTACAAGGACGACCCTAAGCGTCTGCAAGCCGAAACCGCTCGCCTGTGGCGCGACGAAGGCATCAGCCCCACCGGTATGCTGGGCTGCCTCCCGATGTTTTTCCAAATGCCCGTGTGGATCGCGCTGTACGCAACGCTTTACTTCGCTGTCGAACTGCGCCACCAACCGGCTTTCTACGGCGTTGTCCAAGCAATCGTCCCGCAAGGCAACATCTTCTGGCGATTCCTGGGCGACCTTTCCGAGCCTGACCGCTTCATCTACTTCGGCAAGTACTTCGAGATTCCGTTCATCTCCGGCATGTTGGGCCCTATTCATTCGCTCAACGTGTTGCCACTGGTGCTGGGCGTTGTCTTCTTCATTCAGCAGAAGTACTTCACGCCTCCCATGACTACCAGCATGACGCCCGAGCAAGAGCTTCAGCAGAAAATGATGAAGTGGATGATGGTCATCATGTTCCCGTTGTTCATGTACAACGCGCCCAGTGGCCTTGCTATCTACTTCATCGCCAACAGCACACTGGGCATCATCGAAAGCAAGTGGATTCGCCACCAGATGGATGCCAAGGGCATGCTCGACCTCGACAAGATGAAGGCTGAACGCGAAGCCAAGCGCAAGCCAGGCCAAGAAGGCTTCATCGAACGCATTCAACGCATCGCCGAAGAGCAAGCCAAGAAACGCGGCGCAACGACAGGCCCCAACCCCAACAAGCCGCAACTGCGAACGCCGCCCAAGCCGCCGAAAAAGAAGTGATGCATGTCGCCCGCCGACACCATCGTCGCGCTCAGCACCGCGCCGGGCAAGTCCCTGCGTGCGTTGCTGCGCATTTCGGGTAACGACGCCTTCGCGGTTGTCTCCAACATTTTTCAACACCCGTGCCCCACATCGCGCGGCGTGCATCGCGTTGTTGTTCAATTGCCCCGCGCGTCGTCCGCGTCGTCCGCGTCGCCACTCGCCTTCGCCGCGCTCGCCATCGTCTTGCCTGCTCCGCGATCGTTCACAGCGCAAACCACAATTGAGCTTCTTGTCCCCGCCAACACGTCGTTGATCGAGCAGATCGTCGCAGCACTTACCTCGCAAACAAACACACGCCTCGCGCAACCCGGCGAGTTCACCGCGCGAGCATTTCTCGCGGGCCGGCTCTCGCTCGAACAAGCCGAAGGCATCGCCGCGTTCATCGCGGCAGAGCACGACGAACAACTTGCAGCCGCACGCGACCTCAAAGCTGGCATTCCAGGCAAGTCCTATCGCCTCTGGGCCGACGAACTCACGACGCTGCTCGCACTCGTCGAGGCTGGCATCGACTTCACCGACCAAGAAGATGTTGTACCCATCGCTCCACCCAAACTGCGCGATCGTCTTCGCAGTCTTCATACGCAAATTGTCGATCACATGGGCGGCGCATCAGGTCAAACTGCAAGCAGCGCACTCCCGCGCGTTGCGCTCGTTGGTCTTCCCAACGCCGGCAAAAGCACGCTTTTCAACGCTCTGCTGCGTCAGCAGCGTGCCATCGCCAGCCCGCGTGCAGGTACCACTCGCGACATCATTGAAGAAGAACTCGATCTCTCGCGCGACGTGCTGGGAGCTGGCAGTATCACGTTGCAAGACCTGCCCGGACTTTCGCACGCGACCACGACCAACACGCTCGACGCAAGCGTTCAATCCGCAGCCGACCTTGCGGCTCAGCACGCCGCCCGTGCCGCCGTGCAGTCTGCCGACGTGCTGATCTGGTGCGATCCGACTGGTCGCTTTGACACCCTCGCTCTCGCTGGTCAGTTGCACCTTGATACTTGGCACGCCGCGCAGCCCATTATCCGCGTTCGCACATTCGGCGACCACGTGCGAACTGAAGCTGCATCAGATGCAAACTCGCAGGCGATCCTTACCGTTTGTGCCGTCGACGGCTGGAATCTCTCTTCGCTCCGCCGCGCAGTTGCGGATCAAGCGTGCGTTGGCAAAGCCGCTGGCATCGCTGCTTTGCTGCCGCGTTACCGCCGCTCGTTGAGTGAAGCTGCATCGGCCATCTCGTACGCAATTACCGATGTTCCGGCAAATGCAACACGTCTGGACGAGCCCGAAACCATCGCCGAAAGTCTCCGGCTTGCGCTGACGCACATTGGCGAACTGGTGGGCAACATCTCACCCGACGACATTCTGGGCCGTGTTTTCGCGACGTTCTGCGTCGGCAAGTGATTCACTTTGAGCTCTGAGCTACGCCGTCACATCAACGTTGCTACCCGCAGGAGGCACATCGCCGCTCGTCAGCCGTTTGGCTTTTTCCCTCGCGACACGCTCGGTGTTGCTCACAAATCCATCGGGCACATCCGGATCGATGACATCACGCAGGTACTGCATCGAACGCTGCACGGATGCTTGCAAATCAAACGCTTGGACATCTGTATTGCCAGCTTTGCTTGCGAGTGCTGCCGCTGCACGCGATTGCGGCTCATATGCGTCCTCGCCGCGGCCGTTCGCGTCGTCGCGCCGCTTCTCGCTCGCATCCAGCTTTCGTGCTGGCGTCACGACAGGCCCGGGAGCGATCGCGGTTTCCACCTCGCGACTCATCGCACTCGCATTCGTCGAAGTTGTCGGAACTTGCAATCCGGAAGGAACCACTTCACACCTCCGTGACATTTCACGGCTCAATCGGCTCCGCCGCCATGATCGCGAACTCGCCATCGCGTGCATTGTTCCTTGTCGCATCATGAGTATGAGATACGCGCAAGGTACAAGCAACGCATTGAACCTGGCGAAGTGATGGTGAGGCGATGGGATACGCCGTCACACACGCGCCACGCCGCACGCCTTTCCACGGTTATTCTCCACACGTCTTCAAGTGTGCTTTGCCGAGACGGTGCTGATGGTTAGCCGACAGCACCCGAAGCAAAGTTCTTGTATCACCGGCTCGCATCACCACGGCTTGGCCGGATCAAACTGCTTGGTGAACATCATCCGGTCAATCTTTCCATCGCGCACGCGATAGATGGCAAGCATCGCATAAGGCTCGCGTCCCGGCACTCCCGTGATGTACTCCAGATCCGTCACAAACTCACCGAGAGCCTGCCGATTCATCACCGCGCTGCGTTGATTGGGCCACTTGGCAAATGTCTCGCCATATCGCTCTCGTAGTGCCGCAATTCCCGTAAATCGCGGCGTCATCGTCTCCAAATCAAAGACGATCACATCATTACTGAAACACTCCGCAAACCCGTTGAGATCGCGTGCGTTGTAGGTATCCAGTTGGTGCTGCACAAGCGTGATGGGCGACATATCGGCTCCTCGAAAGCGATGCGAATCAGAAACCGTACGAATGGTTGATGTGTGATGCCCGCAGCGATTATTCGTCGCTCGCAACGTCCGAATTCGCAGCCGATTCCGCGATCACGGGTTTTTAGCGATGTTCGTGGCCGCTTGCGGTGTTCATCCGTCGGATAGTCGCATCAGGATCGGTCGCTGCACGCATGCGTTACCGCGAAGACCAACTCCTCCTGCTCGCGTCGCAGCGTGCCAACGCGAGCGTGATTCACCTCACGACTCGCAGTTAGTCGTTCTCGCAACGCCTCGCTGACAAGATCCTATCGCAGAACGACAACGTCATCACCAACGACTCTCGCGGCGTCGTTTTCCGTTCGCGCTATGACCCGCTTCTCGCATTACTACCCACCACACGCGACGCACGCGGCCGGGGCGTTGCGACATCGACCACCCGTGCTCACTATCTCGCAAAACATCGCAGGGACCGCTTCTGGAGTGTGCGAGCAGCCATTGCTTACGATACCAACGCTGTCATGCGACACACTCGCATTCCTGTCAGCCTCGCGCTGCCCGCAGCAGCGGGCCTTGTCTGTCTCATCATCAGCAGTATCAACACAGACAAGTTTTGCAAACTGGCTCAAGCTCCCGCTCGCTCTAGCAGCACTCGTTGCCGTTGCCGGTGCGGGCTCCACATGGCTCTTGCAGCCCGCAGCCCACACGCGCCGCCGCATCATTCTTTCTCACGCTCGCTGTGCTTGCTGCTTGGGGCAACTCTCTCGCGACACGTCTTGCCACGGAAAGTCCGACGTCAACCGCTGCGGGCTGTCCACCAGCGCGTGGCTCACCGACGAAGTTGGTGACCCCGATGGCGAACACCACCGCTGCAATACCTGTGCATGTGGCCTCTCGGGCGTACACGGATCCCAATGTCCCGAGTGCGGTGCTGCCGCAGGCCGACTTCGTCGCGCGGCGTAGTCATAAGTTTCGTTTTGCAGGCTCAACCCGATTTCTCAAACCGGTGCTTCAAACCGGCTTCGTCAGCGCCTTGCGCACTTCATCCAGCATTCGCTCAACCTGGAATGGCTTGAACAGCACGCTCTGCAAGCCCTCTTGGCTCGCCCGCACAATGCTGTGATGCGGGTCGTATCCGAAACCGGTCATCAAAATCACCGGCAGTCCCGGCATCGCCTTTCGGCTAGCCGCAAAGACTTCATATCCGTTCATGCCGGGCATGCGAATATCGCTAATCAGCAGGTCAAACCGCGTTGCCGCGTCGGTCATGGCCTGCACTGCAAGGTCGCCGCTTTCGCAGACCGTCACAAACGCACCGCGACGTTCGAGCACGCAACTGATAATGGTGCGAATTCGCGGCTCATCGTCGGCGATCAACACACGCTTGCCCGCAATCACGGGATCTGACGCGCTGATTGCCATGGCCTGTTCAACGCCAAGCAGTCCGGCGGGTCCCGCCGTGCAATACTGCAATCGATTCTTGATCGAAATCAAATCCTTCTTGATGCGCTCCAGGTGCGCAAAGTGCTCCGGATCGTTGGCGGCGTCCTTCTCCAGAATCTCAACTTCGTGCGCGATATCCGCAAGCGGCTCTTGCAATTCAAGCTCGACGCGACCCGTGATCGTCGCGTTCGTCGCGGTGCGTTCAACCACCAGCAAGTCCAGCATGTGCATCGCCACCGCGATGTACCGCCCGAAAATCTCGCCAAGCTGGCGCTCTTCTTCGCCGAAGGCTTTGTTCTGTTGGCTCTCGACATTCATGATGCCGATCACCTTGTCGTGCACGCGCAGCGGCACAGTCAGGCTGCTCTTGGCATCAATGATGCCCGGCAAGTAAAGCGGATCGTTCGCCGTATCTGCACACACGTAGCTCCGCCCGCTCGCCGCTACGTACCCGGAAATCCCGTTGCCCTCAAGCCCGGGCCGAATCGTGAAGCTGTCAAACTCAGGCGGCAATCCGTAAGCGATCACGAGTTCAAGTTTGCCGCTGCGTTCGTCGAGCAAGCGAATCGCAAAGTGGTCAAAGTGCAGCAGATTGCGCGCAACTGCGATGATCTTCTGCTCCATCAATTTCAGTCGCTCAGGCGCATTCAGCCGGCGAACCGTGTCACGCTCAAACCGCACCAGCTCGCTGCCAGCACGGTCGATGGCGTCAATGCGATGCTGCAGCCGCTTGGCTGCCGAAACATCGCGCACCAGCACGACCAAACACAGCGACCACTTGCCAACTGAAGGCCCGATGGCGTCGATGGTTTGCTGATTGACAGGCGTCAACATCAACTCATAAAAGCGATCACCCTCCGCCAATGTGCTCTCAGACTTTGGCGGCAGCCAGCCTGAGGGCAATGTAACGGAGGGTGGTGGAAGCGGATGCTCGTTTTGAAACTGCCGACATGCCATCGCGATTCGCTCAAGCATCGTCGGCCCAAGTTTGGCCAACATGTCGTTGGCCCATATGAGTTTGCCGTTTCGCTCAGCGAGCCCCACGCCTTCACCAATTGCCGAAAGCAGCGAGAGTGCGAGGGTTGCAAGTGCCGCGTCTTCCTGCGGCGAGTGCATCGCCACAGCAGTATGTTTGGGGTTGTGCATGGCAGCGGTCGCGTCACCAGCACGCGTCTCCACACGCGCTGGCTGCGATTCTGGAACTGTTTGCTGGTCTACCACGAATGCGGTCTCGTCCTTCGCCCGTGCATCTGCCTTTGCCGATCGAGGCGTCCTGCCTGATCCCAGCTAGCTTCATGGACAGTCGCACCGGCGGCGAAGGGCCGGACCTGACGCGTAACCCGAGCGGGTACGCCCACAACGCGAGCGCTAAACACTAGGTCATCTCTTGAGGGGGCAACTCGGCGAATGCGTTTCATACATCCTTTGATGCCGATTTGTCACCTCAGACACTTGCTCTATCCGACACTTACGGATCGGCTCAATGTCGGGATGCACTTGCCGCCATTTCCTCGTATGGTTACAACCAATGTCCCCGGCTTCTGGGATATAACCTGTTGGCGTGCACACTCGGAGCATGTTCGGATGCCCTGAGTCGGTTAGCACAGGAGTGCTAGATGGTCGTCGTCGACGATGTTCATAAATGGTTCGGCAATGTCCACGCCGTGCGTGGCGTCAGCTTTGAACTGCCCGCAGGCACTGTTGCAGGCCTGTTGGGGCACAACGGCGCTGGGAAAAGCACCACCATTCGCATGGTGGCCGGCTATATCACGCCCGACGCAGGCAAGGTCAGCATTGCCGGGCACGACATGACGACCGCCCGCCTCGCCGCGACGCGCCAGATGGGTTATCTGCCTGAGAGCACACCTCTCTATCCGGAAATGCCCACGCGCGACTACCTGGAATTTCGTGGTCGCCTGTTTGGTCTTTCTCGCGCTGCCCGTCGCAAGCGGGCCGAAGAAGTCATCGAACGTTGTTGGCTCAAAGATGTCCGCGACCGCCGGGTGGGTCAACTCAGCAAAGGCTACAAGCAACGCGTGGGCCTCGCCGCGTCACTGTTGCACGAGCCGCGCGTGCTGCTCCTCGACGAACCCACCA
Source organism: Phycisphaerae bacterium (assembly GCA_014192545.1). Classification (GTDB taxonomy): domain Bacteria; phylum Planctomycetota; class Phycisphaerae; order Phycisphaerales; family UBA1924; genus BJHL01. Next base: position 40,351 of record BJHL01000002.1, read on the forward strand.
GCGGCCTTGACCCTTCGCAAGTGCGCGAGACTCGCGACCTCGTTCGCGAACTCGCTCAAGATCGCACCATGCTCATCAGCAGTCATGTGCTGCCTGAAGTTGAAGCAATCTGTGACCGCGTGATTATCTTCGCAGGCGGCAAGGTTCGCGCGGCTGGCCGGGTGCAAGACCTTGCGAGCAGCACCGGTGCTGCTGGTTACGTCGCCGAAGCGAAGTTGCCCGCGAGCGTCTCGCTCAGCGTGCTCGACAACTTGCGAAACATCGCTGGCGTCATGGCGATCAACACAAGCTCTCTCGACGCAGGCTGGGTTCGGCTGGACATCCAAGCCTCGCGCGAGTCAGGCGACCTTCGCGAAACCATCGCGCGTGCCATGCCCGCAAGCACCATCGTGCGTGAACTTCGCCCCAAAGCGGCGAGCCTCGAAAGCATCTTCATGCGGGTTCTCGAACAAGCCGCACGCGAAGAAGGCACGCTCGCGCCGGGTGCCAACAGCCAATCCATCGCAGACGCCGCCGCGTCCAACGTTGCTGGAGGCAAGTCATGAACGCAGTTCTCTCGCACTGGCTGCCGGCATGGGCGTTGGCTCGCCGCGAACTTTCGAGTTATTTCCGCCAACCTGCCGGTTGGATCATCATCGCGCTGTTTCTGCTGCTTACCGGCGTTGTTTTCGCTTTCGCCGTCCTCGTGCCTGCGCGCCCTGCAAGCATGCGAGCCTTCTTCGACGCGTCTGGCTGGCTCCTCTTGCCCGTCGCGCCAGCAATCTCCATGCGACTGCTCGCCGAGGAATTCCGCACAGGCACGGTTGAGGGCTTGATGACCGCGCCTGTCTCCACTCCCGCGCTCGTCCTCGGCAAGTTCCTCGGCAGCATTCTCTTCCTGCTCGCCATGCTCATCCCCACGCTGGTTTACCCCATCACGCTGCTTGCCGTGAGTGATCCCACGCCCGACATCGGCCCGATTCTCGCGGGCTACTCGTGCCTCTTGCTGCTCGGCATTCTCTATCTCGCTCTGGGCTTGCTCGCGAGCAGCGCAACGTCCAACGCCACGCTCGCGTTCATCGTCACGCTCTTTCTCATTCTCGCGCTATTGCTCGTCGGCACGTTGGGCCGTCAAGTCGAGGGCACGCTTCGCGACATCATCTTTGCCATGAGTCTGCCGCCGCGACTTTCTGACTTTGCCAAAGGCGTCATCGCGACCAATCACGTCGCATGGTTCCTCAGCCTCAGCGCACTTGCGTGTGCATTCGCCATGATCTTCGTGCAGTGGCGGAGGTGGCGATGAAACCGTTCGCACCTGCAACTTCAGCGCCTATTCCAACGCTCAAGATGAAACGCACGCGCACTCTCACGTTCTTCGCTCTCGCCGGCGTTACCGTGCTATCAGTCGGCGCAAGCACCGTCATGCTCAACCTGTTGGCCGATCGCTTCGTCACACGCCTTGACGTCACCGCCACAGGCGAGCAGCAACTTGCGCCGCGCACTACCCAGCTTCTCGCGCAGCTCTCGGGCTCCACCCGCCTCATCGTCGCCGCCGATTTCCGCGCCATCGACCCACGCGCTCGCCAATACCTCACCGATGTCACCGACGAAGTTTCCGCCCGCAGCCGAGATTTCTCAGCCACCCTGATCGACACCGGCAGTACTCGCGGTACTACCGACTTTAAAGCCACCATCGCCCAACTCGTGCAGCGCGACAAACAAGTGCTCGACGCCCACGCCGCCGCCCTCGCCGCAGGCACGCAGTCTGCTACAACGCTCTCGCAGTCGCTCACGCAAACCATCGAGCCAATCCTCGCCCAACTCGCTCAAGCTACAACTTCCACACCAACGCTGCGCACCTACGCCAACCAAGCCGCGGCCGTCGTGCGCCTTCGCGCTGCCGATCTCACCGACGCCACCGCCCGCGTCCGCCAAGACCTCGCGCCCGACGAGCTCGGTCTTCCCAAGCTCGATCAAGCCCAGCGCACACTGCTCGAACGCTTCGATCAAACTTCGACAGATCTCTCCTCGCTATCGCGTGATGTCCGCCGACTTTCGCAGGATGCTGCCACGCCCGCGCAGGCAACCGCGCAGCTCACTTCGCTCGCATCGCAGCTCGAATCCACGCGCGATGCTGCTCTGGCGCAGCTCGCCAAACTCCGCGAACTGCGTCGGCCTGATCTGCTCCGCGTCGCCGCCGCGCTCCGCACCGGTGCCGCTGCTCTGCTGGTTGGTCCACCGGCCACCGACGGCTCTAGCAGTCTCGTCGCGATGGACATTTCGCAGTTGCTTCCCAGCGCCGCGTGGCTCGACGCGACTGAAGCTTCCAAGGGCGATCAGCGTCGGCGCGTTGAAGAACTCGTCGCCGCTGCTTTCGCCAGTGTCCTCTCGCCAAGCAAACCCATCGTCGTCTTCACCCACGCCGAGCTTCGTCCGTTCATTGATCAAGCCCCAGTCATAGACGCCATGCGCGAGCGCCTCGCCCTCCGCGGCGTTGACTTCGTCGAGTGGTCCATCATCACGCAAGACGGGCCAACCATCGCCGAGATTGACCCCACGCTTTCGCGCCCGCTGGTCTACGTCCTTATCAGTCCCGACAGCGCAGCCCGCAGCGAAACCGGCAGCCTCTCAGGCTCGCAGCGCGCAACCAAGCTCGCCCAAACCATCACTTCTCTGGCCGAAAAACGTCAGAACATGCTCGTGTGCCTTCTCCCCAGCATGTTGCCAGGCTTTGGCGAGAAAGACCCCCTCGCAACCGCTCTCGAAACATTCGGCGTCAGCGCTCGCACCGGCTCGCCGCTGCTCACGCGCGTCAGCACGCCACAACTCAGCTACGCCGAGAACGAACGCGTCATACAAACTTCCGCTGGTAGCGATCACGTCATCGCGAGTGCCATCCGAGGCCTGCCCACGTATCTCACGTGGTGCGTTCCCGTCGAACTCAGTCCCGACCAACGCGGCTGGCAAGGCTCGATGATTCTCAGCACGCCCGCCAACGCACAAACCTGGGGCGAGTCGCAGTGGCTTCGTATCTATCAAACCCCGCGCGAGCAAATCCCGCTCATCCCCGATCAACCCAAGTACGACGAAGGCCGCGATCTCAAGCCGCCATCGCAAGCGTGGAGTCTTGCAATCGCGACGCAGAAGGCCCAGCACCGCGCGATCATCATCGGCAGTAACAGTTGGATCACGGATAAATACAGTCAGCAGACAGGCACTGTCGAAGGTCGCCAAACGCTGCTTTTTCCGGGAAACGTCGAGCTTTTCGAAGCTGGCGTGTTATGGCTTGCAGGCCAAGACACGATGATTGCGCAAAGCCCTGCCGCACGCAGCGTCGCGATGGTCCGCGGCCTTGACGCAGCCTCGCTCACGCGACTGCGCTGGTCGATGGTCTTGGGTCTGCCGGGCGTTGTACTACTTGCAGGCATGGTATACGCCTTCACACGCAAGTAGGCGAGTGCGTGCGCTATCACGCATCTAGTCGCACGCAATCGCAGGTTGTGACATCACTGCCCCAGTGCTCGCAGCAAGACCGTGGCATAAGCACCGCGTGGCAGCGAGAATCGCAGCGCTCGCTTCAGCCGTTTCCCGTTCGTATCAATCTCATCACGCATCGCGCGAGTCATATCAAAGCGCGTCGCGCGAACCGCCAGCAACCGCGGAGCGTCACCAAACGCCGGCCTTCGCAGACCGGGCACTGTCAACTTATCCATCGTCAACCCGTGTTCTCGCAGAGCCGCCGCGAGCGCATTCATCCATGCGTCGCTGCCCCTTGCATCAACGCTGGGCATCGGCACTCGTAAATCCGTCCACGTTCTAAGCGGTTCAAGTTCCCACGCCTGCGCAGTGGCAAAGAGCATCTCACCAAACGGATCCTCCGCCGCAATCACCAACTCCTTCGGTACGCTCGCTCGCACACCTTCCCGCGCCGCACCGTTCCACACGTGCGACTGCAATGCATCCACGCACATTTGTTGCGAAAAATTCGGAAGTGCCGCAAACGCTTCGCGAAACGTGCGGCCCGCTGCAAGCTCGTCAACTGCTTTCTTCTCCGCAACATTCGGTGCCTCACGCGCCAGCCTCTTCCAATCGCCCCAATGCGTTGCCAGCAGCCGCGTGAACTCGCGTTTCTTCCCCATGTCCTTGCGATGAGGCGTCGCAATCAGCATCTTCAGCGCCGCTTCAAAGTCCCCTCGCAGGAGATGCACCGCCGCAAAGCCATCACGCGCCCCGCCAAATCGCTGATCACCAAAATAGTTGACCAGTGTCATCCCTTCGCCATCAAACAACGCATCCGCGCGCCTTGCCATCTCATCGCTGGCTTGCCTCGTCAAATCACGTACCACAATCTCAAAGGCGTTACTCTCGATATCACTGGCTTCAACTTCGCGCGTCGCAAATCCAATCAACTCCACCGACCAATTCCGATCCGTCATCGCGGCGCCCAGCCCCCGTAGTATCTTGTGTCCTTCCGCGTCATCACCCACCAGCACCGACACATGCTGCACCGTCTTGGCGTGCTTGTCTTTCAGCCCCGCATATGCCACCGCGCCTGCCTTCACGCCAAGGGTGCGAGCCAACATCGAGCATGCATCAGGCGTTGTCAAACTTGTCTTCGCCAACCGTAGAAGCGCGTGCCGATGTGCAGTGTCATGTGCCGCAGCAACGCCAGCGACAAACTCGCTCGCCAAGGTCTCTCGAACAATAAAGTCTTCTGGTTGTTTGCGAATCGTCATGCGTTACCCGCAGCGTATCCGCTCAATGCGTGTGCCCATCGTCATGCGCTGGCTCAGGCACCGCCGGCTGCCGCTGATTCACGCCGGTTGGCGATGCGATAAAGTGCCGCACCACCGGCTTGCTGATCCCTTTGTGAAACGCCTTCGCCGTATCTTGTACCCGCTTGTCCGCCACCGTCACGCGTTCATGCTGCCGCAAGTGTTCGCCCCAACTTTCCACAATAAAAATCTCCAGCCACTTCGTTGGCTCTTCCGTATCGCGCGACAGCACCCACGTCATGGCGCCATCACGATATCGGGTGTTCGCAACCGGTTGCATCGCCTCGCGAAAAACGTCTGCATCACCCACGTCGATGACATACTCAATCGTAATGACAACCGGCCCATCATCATGCGAAATCTCGCCGCTTACAATGGGGTCTGCCCAACTCTTGCTCTTGTCAAGTTCCTCGCCGCTGACTGCCTGCAACTTATACAGAGGCAGCGACACCAACCCAACCACTAATCCACCCGCAGCAATCAGCAGAGTCGTCACCGTTCCCACGTGCCCCGCCAGCCAGCCCCACAACATACTTCCCATCGCCATGCTGCCAAAAAACAACGCGAGATAGCACGCCAAAGCCCGCGCCCGCACCCAACTTGGCGTGCTCGTCTGCGCGCTGCTGTTGAGCGTCGTCACCATTGCCAGCCAGCACATGCCCGCCGCAAACATACCCGCAATCGCCACAATCGGAAACGTCAGCGTCCCCGCATGCAACGTCGGCTGCTTGCGCACCAGTGCCATCACCATCAGCACGCAGGCATACATCACACTCGCCGAAACCACCACGCCATTGAGTCCCAGTTTCCGCCTCAGCCCCGGCAAGACAAACGCCCCCGTCACCGCACCCGCCCCCATAAACGCAAGCAAAACGCCATATCCCGCCGCGCCCAGTTTCAATTCCTCGCGTGCAATGATCGGCATCAGTGCCCACAATGCACTCGCAAATATCACAAAGCTGCACGTCCGCACCAGCACCGCGCGCATCGTCGCCGAGTGTCGCACATATCGCACGCCCGCCTTGACCGCTCCAAGAAATCGCTCCCCCGGCGCAGCCCGATGCGGCGGCTGGTATTTCCAACTCGCAAGCACAACGATGATGGTCACAAAGCTCAACGCGTTGAGCGCGAACGCCGCCGCAGGACCAAACTGAGCAACCACCACGCCGCCAATTGCCGGTCCGATCGCGCGAGAGAGATTGATCGAGATGCTGTTGAGCGCACTCGCCTGCGGTAATTCTGAACGCGGAACCAAATCCGTCATCGCCGTCTGCCATGCTGGATTTATCATCGCCGCGCCTGCGCCCAGCGTGAACGTCACCACCAAAAGCAACCCGGGCGTCACGTGCCCACCAAACGCCGCCAGTGCGAGTGCTCCTGCGGCCACCAGCATCGCCGCTTGCCCCCAAATCATCAATTTGCGTCGATCAACAACATCTGCCAACGCGCCCGCCGGTACCGCGAGCAAGAACGTCGGCAGCGCCGTGAACGCCTGCACCAAAGCGATCATCAACTTATACCGCGAACTCGCTGGATCAGCAAGTTCGGTCATCATCCATCCCGCGCCAACCTCATGCACCCACGTACCGATGTTGCTCGCGAGCGCGGCAATCCACAGCCAACGAAACAGCGAGTACCGGAGTGGCGAAAACGCCCCTGCCTCACTCGCTGCATTCGCTTCTGCTTGAGAACCCGGCTCAGCCATCGCTCGTCTATCCGCCTCTCATTACGCGTCCGTGGTGCTTTCTCACGCTCATGTACGCGAACGAAACCACGTCGAATCTTTCGGTCACTTTGGCCCACTCGTCCGCTGCTCATCTGGCGTCGTCGCTGCTGGCGACACAATCGGCGCTGGCTGCGCAACCCGACTCTTCATGTACTTGTCAGCCGACATATACCCGCCCGTCATCGCGAAAACTAGCAACGCCCCCGTCAGCATGGGTGGAGCCGGCGCAGGAATATCAAACACCCGGCATCCCGCCCCGATCAAAAACGCGAGAATCAGTCCAATCACGAACTTCATAGAATTCTCCAATCCACAGTACAGCGACGTTTGGCAATCATCAACTCATCCGTGTGATGCAGTGCATCTTAATTCGCATCCTATCGCCTTATTGCAGCACACATCAAGCCCATCATTCTCGCTCACCACTCCCGCCGCGTTATCATCTGCTTCCCGCGCAAGGACGCCCCGCCCAATGTTCGACTTTGGTTCCGACCGCAACGATTCCTCCGCTTTGCGACGCACCGCGCTGCGCAGCGAAGTTGCGCGCAGTTCCGCCTTGCTCGTCATGCTTCTCGTGCTCGTAGCCGTCGCAGGCTATTTCGTTGTCCATCCCGTTGAGTCCAGTCGCGCCGAAGAAGTCGCGGGCCTTGTCCTAGTCCTCTGCTTCATGGGTTACGAACTCCTGTGGATGCGCAGTACGCTCAAGAGCCTACGCGGCTCCCCCGAACCCGCCAAGTGGGCGCGCACTCTCAGCGTCATCATTGAAGGGCTCATCCCCGCCGTCTTCCTCGCTATTCAACTCCGCAGCACCGGAAACAGCGCTGGCGCCGTACAAAATCCCTTCGCTGTTCTCCTCGGTCCCGGTCTCGCCTTCGCATACGTCCTTCTGCTTCTCAGTGTGCTTCGCATCAATCCTGCCTTGAGCTTGCTGGGCGGCCTTACCACCATCCTCGGCTATGGTGGCGTGTGTGCGTACGTCTTCCTCACGCGCTCATACCTCGACGTCGGCGCGCCCTTCGTCCACTGGACCACCTTTCCCATCATGGGCGTTATTCTCGCGCTGGGCGTCGCCAGCGCATGGCTCGTGTCCGCCGAAGTGCGCAAGCACGTCGAAGTTGCCGTCAAAGAAGAAGAAACCAAACGCAACATCGAACGCATCGAACGCGATCTGCAAGTTGCCAGCGAAATTCAGCGTGGTTTGCTGCCTGCCAAACTGCCCGACATTCCAGGTTACCAAATCGCGGCTTATTGCAAACCTGCTGATCAAACCGGCGGCGACTACTACGACTGCATCTCGGTTGCTGGTACATCACGCACCATCTTCACGATCGCCGATGTCACAGGCCACGGCATAGGCCCCGCACTCGTTACCGCCGCTGCCCGCGCTTACGTGCGATCCACCGTTAGCGCAGGCGTGACCCTCGTCGAGATCCTGCAACGCGCTAATGCCAACCTCTACCAAGACATTTCTCCCGATCGTTTCGTTACCCTCGCGCTTCTCGAACTCGACGCCCAAACTCACCACGCCTCGCTCCTCAGCGCAGGCCAAGGCCCCATGCTCCGCGTTGTTCATGATTCACCGACATCAACTCACGTCGACGCCATCAACGCCCAAACTCCGCCGCTCGCCGTACTCGAAGAACTTCCACCCGCGGAACCACTCAGTTTCACCATCCAGCCCGGCGAATCCGTCATTCTCATGTCCGACGGCGTTTTCGAATGGAAAAACACCGCCGGCGAACTCTTCGGCGTTAATCGTGTCAAGCAACTCCTCGTTGACCACGCCGACAAATCCGCCAACGCGCAGCTCGCCATTCTCCAAAGTGCCGTTAAAGCATTCGCGGGCGAAAGCATCCAAGGCGACGACGTCACTATCGTCGTGATCCGTCGAGCCTAATCGGTGGGCCGCCATTCCATGGCGGCTCGCATCCCGACGCCGGGTCTAAGGCTCTGCGAAGACCCGGATCGCGAACCCACAAACAACCCCGAAATATCGCTGAAGTTTCCGCTACGGCAACCCCCGCAACCACATCGGCTCCACCCCTTCAAACACCTCATCCCGAAAATTCCTCGCGCTCGTATCAATCATGCTCGCCTGAAAACTCGCCCGCCCATGCACGCGCAGCAGCCGATTCAGCCGATGATCTTCCACTCGAAAATCCAGCACGCTCGCGGTGCGATTGGGCGGAGCAGTGGGGGCCCTGGCACTATCCACCAGCAGCGGCTGCTGACTCGGAAAAGCCGCCGCACCCATCTTCACGTGCGCCGTGATCGTCGCGTCATCAAAGCTATCCGGATCATTCGCAAACGTCGCGTTTTTGTTGTGCCCCGTCCCATTGATCGCATACGTCCGAATCATCGCGTTCCCATAGAACGCACTCACCGACGGACACACCATGCTGCTCTTCTCGCGCAGCGCCTCGGCGACCGTCTCCCCCTCCAGCCCCATCACCCGCGCACTCACAAACGCCCAATTCGGCATCGCCGTGTATGGCTGCCCCAACGCCGGACTCAATCCTTTGTAGTCATCGGCGTACATCTGCATCACCGTCGCGAGTTGTCGCAAGTTCGCCAGGCACTGTGTCGCGCGTCCCGCCTCGCGTGCCTTGGTCAGACTGGGCAAAAGCAGCCCGATGAGTATCGCAATGATCGCGATCACTACCAAAAGCTCAATCAACGTGAATGCCCGAATACGCGCTCGCATGGAATGCGAAAGGGTACTCTTAGAACCGGCGTCAGAACGCTCGCGTTGTTCGCCCTCTCGCCTCGCCCTCTCGCCTCGCCCTCTCGCCTCGCACACTCAGAGACCTTCACATGCTCCCCCTTCGCATCCTCCCGATTCTCGCCGCCTTCGCAGGGCCGGCCCTCGTACCAGCCCTGGCACAAGCACCCGCCACCGCACCCGCTCAACCCGACGCCCAGCCCAAAACCGGCCTCGACCCCAAACAACTCACCACCCAGCTCGCGCCGGAAGTCGCCGAGTTCATCGTTCGCGAAGGCTTCGAAGTCACCATCGCCGTCCCAGGCCCCGACAACGCCCGCTTCATGGAAGTCGGCACCGACGGCACCCTCTACGTCTCACGCCCGCGATTCTCTGACATCCTCGCCCTGCGCGACACCGACGGCGACGGCATCTATGAGAACGCTCAGCAGTTCGTCGAAGACATGCCCGCCGTTCACGGCCTCAGTTGGCACGATGGCTATCTCTGGTTCAGCACCACTTCTGCCATCTATCGCGCCGCCGACAACGACAAAAGCGGCATGGCCGACACCGTCGAAGAAATCATCGCAGGCCTGCCCGGTGAAGGCGGCCACTGGTGGAGGTCAATCCTCGTTACCGACGATCACATCTTCACAAGCGTGGGAGACAGCGGAAATATCACCGACGAACGCGCCACCGACCGCCAGAAAATCTGGCGATTCAGCAAAACCGGCAGCGACAAAACCCTCTGGTCTACCGGCATTCGCAACACCGAAAAACTTCGTCTCCGTCCAGGCACCACCGAACTCTGGGGCGTCGATCACGGCTCCGACATGTTCGGCGACACCCTCGGCGAAGATCGCGGCGTCAATCAACCATTCACTGATGCCTTCCCACCCGATGAACTCAACCGCTACGACCAAAACGCTTTCTACGGTCATCCGTTCCTCGTGGGCGACCGCATCCCTCGCCCCGAATTCCGCGAGCACGCCGAATTGCTCGAACTCGCTGGCAAGACTGTCGTGCCGCAATGGCGCTTCGCGCCGCATAGTGCAGCCAACAGTTTCACGTTTATCGATCCTGCAATCAACGCGAAGTCGAAAGCTCTCCCTGCCGACTTCGAAGGCGACATGATCGTCGCACAACGCGGCAGTTGGAACCGCACCACACCCTCGGGCTACGCCATCGTCCGCGTCATGTTCGACAAAGACGCGAAACTAGGCGGCTCACCCATGGGCGAACAAACCCTCGTCAAAACCGTGGTGCAAGGTCCCGAAGGCCCGCGCGTTCTCGCTCGTCCCGTTGATTGCGTGCAAGCCCCCGACGGCTCCATCCTCTTCAGCACCGACTTGCCCAAAGGCCGCATCTATCGCATTCGCTACGTCGGCAAGTAAGCGAATTCACGCTTGCTCGCCCGCAACCACGTTCGTCGCCGCCGTCGCTTCTTCCGGCGGAGCCATCCGCAGCAAGATCGCCTCATTTCCCTTGTCCTGCCGCACCTTCACCTTGCCATTTCGAACCAGTTCCAGCAGCGCGAGAAACAATCCCACCATCTCGCTACGCGTCTTCTTCGTCATGAACAAGTCGCGCATGTCAAGCTCACCCGCGTGCTGAGCTTCAACCTTCGCATTCTCTTCCAGCCTCGTCAAGATATCTGCCGCGTGCAACTCAATAGGCGTGTCGTCATACGTCACCTGGTGATCGCCCAGCCGCTCAAAGTTCACCGTCTCGGCAATCCGCTTGAAGGCCTCGACCAAATCAATAATGTTGAGGTCTTCAACCTCCACATTGTCATCGTCCTTCACCAGCGCTTCGAGTGCCGCATTGTCAATCCCGGCGCGAGCCGACCCAAACCGCCGGCCCCATTGCTCGCCCCGATTTTCCAGCGCATCGGCTGCATCGCGATACCGTTTGTACTCCATCAATTGGCGCACGAGTTCCGCCCGCGGATCTTCCGCAGGCGAAAGCGAAGTCTCGCCCGCATTCTGGCTCGCAGGCGGCTTGGGCAAAAGCATCCGACTCTTGATCTCCGTCAACGTCGCCGCCATCACCAGAAACTCGCCCGCCGCGTCAATATCAATCCGATTCGCCGCCAGTGAGTGCAACTCAGCGACGAACGACAAGTACTGATCCGTAATCTGCGCAATGGGAATGTCATGGATATCGACCTCATTCTTGCGAATAAGAAAGAGGAGTAAATCCAGCGGCCCTTCAAACGAATCCAGTTTCACGCGATAGTCGTCGTTCACGCGAGCAGGTTAGGGGAGGAGAAGTGCCCAAGTAACCCAACTAACCAAGTGACGGAGTAGCCGCTTTACGACACCGTGAAAAGTGACGTCAAATAAACAAGCGATACCAAAAGACAGCCCCGATCCGTGTGGCAGATCGGGGCCTTGGTTGGCAAGCGCGGTGTGTGGTCGCGCTCACCAGAGAGTCGTCCCGCTAATCGATCCTTCCGTGTGTGGCACCGCAAAGGTTGCGATCAAGTGGGTGTGAGGCGTGTGAACTCCCCTGCCCCGCTGTGAACAATTACTTCCGGCGGCGGCGAGCAACCATCAGACCCGCTGCGCCAGCCAGAGCCAGAGCGCCGGGGGTAGGGATCAGCGTGCCATCAACCTTGATGTTGTCAAAGCGGGCGGCTCCGTTGCTGCCGGTGTTGTAACCCGTGACGGTGATCTTCGCGAAGATCTGACTGTCGTTGTTGATGGAGGTGAAACTTGAGAGGTCGACGGAGCGGACGCTGAAGGTGCTGTTGCGGTTGGTGGCGAAGGAGCCCGCGCTCGTATAGTTCACGCCGTCGCTCGAAACCGAGACGCTCACTGTCGTGGGCCCGGTCGCGGAGTATCGCTCAGCGAACGACAGCACCATGTTTTGGTAGTTGCTCGCGTCAAAGGTCAGAATAATCGACTTGCCTTCGGTGAGGTTCTGCTGGCCGCCCGTGATGTTCAGGTTGCGCATGCCCAGTCCCGAACCCGCCGTAAAGGGGCTGACGGCGTTGAGCACATCACCCGTGAGCAACTGCATCGCGCCTTGCTGCACTGCGGTCGGAGCGGATGAACCATCGTACTTGTTGGCGTCGGTGTCGAGCGTTGCGGGGCCAGCATTGGCTTTCACGTCAGCCGCGATGGGCCAACCGATGATGTAGTTAGCGTTCGCTGCAGGAACTGTACCCGGGAAAGCCCAGTACGCGACCACTTCTGCACTCGCAGCGCCTGCTGCGCCAGCCAAAACCGCCAGAATCAAAGCACGTTGCATCACGAAACCTCCTGCGTGAGGGACACGTGCCGGCGCACCACAACGCACGGAACGCCATCGGCGAAGTTGCCGAGCGTCATTGGGCGCATGTTGCGACAGGAGGTGCCCTGTCTCTCTCCAAATCCTGCCAACGTCGTGCGTTGGCAAGGTCTCTCCGCTATCAGGATAGCCGGAAAGCGGCATCTTCACAATGCAAAAGTGATACAAACCGCGTCCTAAAACTTGTTTTTCTCGCCATTTTTCTCGCTCTATGACCTTCTAGCCTACAAAGCATGGTGATCGTTTCCCGCGCCCAACTCCCTGTTGCCCGCAAAGTTGTGATCAAACTGGGCAGTGCGGTCGTCGCTCCGGATGGGGCGCTTGCCCCAGCACGGCTTGAGGCAATTGCGGCGGATATCAGGCCGCTGCTTGCGCGGGGTTTGCAGGTGATTCTGGTATCGTCGGGAGCTGTTGCAAGCGGGTTTCGGGCGTTGGGGCTTACGTCCAAACCCAAGACGATTGTGCAGAAGCAGGCGGCGGCGGCGGTGGGGCAGCAGCGATTGATGCGAGCCTGGGACGATGCGTTTTCGGTGGGGCCGCGCGGCGTGCCGGTTGCGCAGGTGTTGTTGACGGCGGACGACTTTGACCATCGTGGGCGGATGCTGAACGCGAAGCGGACGCTGGGGGAATTGGTGGCACGGGGCGTGGTGCCGATTATCAATGAGAACGATTCTGTGAGTTTTGATGAGATCAAGCTGGGCGACAATGATCGGCTGAGTGCGCTGGTCGCTGGTTTGATGCAGGTTGATGCACTGATCGTCTTGAGCAGTGTTGATGGACTTTATGACTCGTGGCCGGATGGCAAGCGCATTAGCACGATTGTGAATGTGCAAGATGCGATGGCGCACGTGGCGGCTGCGACGTCGAACGTGGGCACAGGTGGTATGACGACCAAACTTGAAGCAGCGGGTGCGTGCGCTGAAGCTGGCATCGCGACGGTTATGGTCGCGGGCTTGCACGGGGCGGTTGTCTCGCGGGTTTTGGTTGGCGAAGATTTGGGAACGTTCGTTGCGCCGGTTGCGACGACGCGCGTTACGCGCTCGCGACAACGCTGGATCGGCAGCGCGACTCGCGTTCGAGGCACTATTACGGTTGATGAGGGCGCGAGGCTTGCGATTACGCAGCGCGGGGCGAGTTTGCTTCCCAAAGGCGTGCGCGACGTGCTGGGTTCGTTTCCTGCTGATAGCGCGGTTGAGATCGTTGGACCCGACGAGGTTGCATTTGCTCGGGGCATAACGCCTTACGCCGCGAACGAGATTCGTGCGATTGCCGGGAAACCGAGCGAGGAAATTGAGTCGATCTTGGGGGTGTGCATCGCTGAGGAGGTCGTGCATCGCGATGACATGGCGATCAAGTCGAAACTTGGCAAAGGGGCAGGGGCATGACGATCAACATTCGTGTCATTGCTGAGGCTGCGGTGGCTGCCTCACGCACGCTCGCGACACTTTCGACCGGGGCGAAGAACGCGCTGCTGCAAGATGTTGCTCGGCGCGTCGACGCGGCGCGTGAGGCGATCTTCGCTGCAAACGCGATTGATATGTCTGCCGCTCGCGCTGCGGGGCTTGCGACGGCCAAACTGCGTCGGTTGGAAGTCACGCCTGCGAGCCTCGCGCAGCTTATCGAAGGGCTGCATCAGATCGCGGCGTTGCCTGACCCGGTGGGGCAGGTGACGAGCGAGATGACGCGTCCGAATGGATTGCGTGTCCGCCGGGTGCGCACGTCGCTGGGTGTGATTGCGATGATTTTCGAAGCGCGTCCGCTTGTGACGCTCGATGCGTTTGCGCTGTGTTTCAAGAGCGGCAACGCGTGCATATTGAAGGGTGGGAAGGAAGCCGCGCAAACTGCGGCTGTGCTTGCGAATTTCGCTCACGAGTCGCTGCTGGCTCACAACTTGCCGCAAGCGGCTATCACTGTTGCGAATGACTGGTCGCGCGAGAATGTGGCAGAACTTATCGCGCTGGAAGGGTTGATTGACCTTGCGATTCCTAGGGGTGGTCCTGACCTCATCAACTTTGTGCGGGCTCACGCCAAAGTGCCTTGCATTTTTCACGCTGCAGGCGTTTGCCATGTGTTTATCGACGCGGCGGCCGATGCGGCGATGGCGATCAGTATCGTCGTCAATGGCAAAACCAGCGCACCGGCGACTTGCAACGCGACCGAGTGCGTGCTTGTGCACGCTTCTGCGGCGGCTCGCGTTTTGCCCGCGCTCGCCGGTGCTCTGTCGCAAGCCAACGTTGTCATTCACGCTGACGAACGAGCCCGTGCGCTCATGCCCAACGCTCATCCGGCGACGCACGCCGATTGGGGCAGGGAGTATCTCGATCTTGAGATCGCGGTGCGTGTGGTAGATTCGCTTGAAGATGCTCTCGCTCATATCGCTCGCTACAGCAGCGATCACACGGAGGCCATCGTGACGAGCGATCAGGTCGCCGCCGAGCGGTTTGTTGCGGGCGTGCGGAGCAGTTGCACAGTCGTGAATGCCAGTACTCGTTTCAACGATGGTTTTCAGTTGGGTCTTGGTGCGGAGGTTGGCATCTCGACGAGCCGGCTGCACGCGTATGGGCCGATGGGCTTGGGAGAACTGACGACGACGCGATTTGTGGTTGAAGGTAGCGGACAAATTCGCTAGCGCAGGTTTCCGCTGCTGCCGAACGTGAAACTAGCGTACACTGTCGCCGAACACCATGTTGCCGATGCGGACTTTGCATCGCTCCGGAGGGTCTTTTCATGAGTATGTGGGACAGCATCAAAAATCGCCTCAAGCACGAACTGATCGATATCGTCGAGTTCCTCGATGATTCTGGCGACACGCTGAGCTACCGGTTTGAGCGATTCCAGAACGAAATCAAGAACGGCGCGAAGTGCATCGTGCGCGAAGGCCAGGCCGCGGTTTTTATCAATGAAGGCAAACTCGCCGACGTGCTGCCGCCCGGCACGTACACGCTTGATACCAAGAACATTCCGATCTTGGCGACGCTGCTGGGCTGGAAGTATGGCTTTGAGAGTCCGTTCAAGGCTGAGATTTACTTTGTCAGCACTCGCATTTTTTCTGATCAGAAGTGGGGCACGATGAATCCCGTGATCGTGCGCGATCCGGAGTTTGGACCCGTTCGCCTGCGTGCCTTTGGTACCTACACCATCCGCGTGAAGGACCCCGGCGCGTTCATCAAGAACGCCGTGGGCACTGACAATCGCTTTACGCTCAGCGAAATCAACACGCAGCTTCGCAACACCATCGTGAGCCATCTGGGTGACGCGCTGGGCGAGAGCAAAATCCCGCTGCTTGACATCGCAGGTCGCACGCTGGAACTCAGCAAGTTCCTCGGCGACACGCTTGTTGACGAGTGGAAAAAGTTTGGATTGGAAGTTCCCACGCTGTTGATTGAGAACGTGAGCCTGCCGCCGGAAGTTGAAGCCGCGCTCGACAAGCGCAGCAGCATGGGCGTGCTGGGCAACCTCGACAACTATGCGAAGTTCCAAGCTGCCGAGGCCATTCGCGATGCGGCGAAGAACCCCGGCACCGCGGGCACGTTTGTGGGTGTGGGCGTTGGTCAAGCTTTCGGCAACATGATTGCAGGCACTACGGCTGGTGCAGCCGCTGGCGTTGCTGGTGCGGCACCACCGCCTTTGCCTGCGTTCTTCCTCGTCATCAACGGCATTCAAGCGGGGCCGTTTGATCAATCGGGGCTTGTCGGCAAGGTGCGATCGGGCGAGTTGACTCCCAGTTCGCTCGTGTGGCGGCAAGGCATGCAGCAATGGGCTCCTGCCAGCAGCGTCGGAGAACTTGCTGCGGTCTTTACGAGCGTTCCGCCTGCGATTCCTGGTGGCCCGCCGCCGGTTCCGCCGCGCTGAATTTTGTGATGGTGGCTATCTCTGGTTGCTTGCTTCTGATGGCACGGGCTTTGAGGCCGTGTGAACTCGCACGATGATCGATACAGGCTTTCGCGCCTGCGATACCCCTCGCACGTATGTCTCGAACTTCATCACCAATCTCCGCCGAAGTGCGCTTTCCGTGCAAGCAATGCGGCGGCTCGCTTCGCTTCGAACCAGGCACGACGAGCCTCAAGTGTCCCTATTGCAGCACCATCAACGAGATCGACACGCGCGACGCTGTGGTGCAAGAACTCGACTACCGCGCATACTTGAAGAAACTGCAGTCGGCTGCGCCTATCGACACGATTCTCAGCGTGAAGTGCGATAGCTGCGCTGCTGATTTTGATCCGCCGAAGAATCAGACGAGTTTCGCGTGCCCGTTCTGTGGCACAAACATCGTTGCCAAAGCTCGCGAGTGCAGCGTCATCAAGCCCAACGCGGTCTTGCCCTTCAAGATGACGCGCGACCAGGCGACGACCAGTTTTCGCGAGTGGATTCATTCGCGGTGGTTTGCGCCCAACAAACTCAAGCGGCAGGCGTTGCTTGACGCTAGCTTGCAGGGCATTTATCTGCCGGCGTGGACTTACGACTCGCGCGTGACAACGCGATATAGCGGCCAACGCGGCGAGGCGTATTACGTGACCGTTGGCAGCGGCAACAATCGTCGCACAGAGCGGCGCGTGCGCTGGTATCCTGCAAGCGGTGTTGTCGAAAACTCGTTTGATGATGTCCTTGTGCTCGCGAGTGAAACGCTGCCTCGCAAGCAAGTTGAGGACCTGACGCCTTGGGACCTCAAGGACGTTGAGCCGCACAAAGATGCGTTTCTTGCCGGTTTCGTCGCTGAGCGATATCAGTTGCCGCTGCCCGAGGGGTTTGCTTACGCCCAGCAGATGATGCAGCCGACAATCGATGCGACGATTCGCCAAGATATTGGCGGCGACGAGCAGCGAGTCACGGGCAAAGAGAGTCGCTACGACGACATCACGTTCAAGCATCTGCTCTTGCCTGTCTGGTGCAGTGCGTATCGCTATAGCGGCAAGGTGTATCGCTTCCTTGTGAACGCGAGCACGGGTGAAGTGCAAGGGCAGCGGCCGTATAGCCCGTGGAAAATTGCATTTGCGGTGTTCCTCGCGCTTCTGGTCATCATTCCGCTGGTTGTTTTCTTTATCAAGAACAATCAGTAGTCGCGCCTGCGGGCAGTAAACGCTCGATGGCTTCGCGTGTACGCTCGTGCATGAATTCTCCTCGTATTGCACTGATTACTGGTGCTGGTTCTGGCATTGGCCGGGCTATTGCACAGGCGTTTTCCCGTGCTGGTTACTGCCTCGCGATGGTTGGTCGGCGTGAACGCGAACTGCGCGAGACTGCGGCGCTGACAGGGTTACCGGCACTCATTTTGGCAAGCGATATCTCAACTGCACTCAGTGCGCGTCAAGCTGTGCGAGATTGCGTGAAGCACTTTGGTCGCCTTGACGTACTTATCAACAACGCGGGACTTGGCAAGCTCGCGGCGATTCCGGAGACCTCCGATGCGCTCCTCGAAGAAACATATCGCATCAATGCGTTCGCGCCAGCATGGATGACGCTGGAGGCGTGGCCCGTATTCGCGCGGCAATACGCTGAAACGTCGGTCGGCGGCTGCATTATCAATGTTTCCAGTATGGCCAGCATTGATCCGTTTCCAGGCTTTTTCGCATATGCAGGCAGCAAAGTAGCCGCGAGCATCATGGCGGCGAGCATCGCGAAAGAAGGTGCGGCGATCAACCTACGTGCCTTCGCGCTCGCTCCGGGCGCGGTTGAGACTGACATGCTTCGAGCCGCTTTTGATGAGTCCATGATCTCACGCGATCAAGCGCTTGCTCCGGCTCACATCGCCACCATCGCCCTCGCGTGCGCTCGCGGCGAACACGATGCCCTCAACGGCAAGAACATCCCGATCTTGCCCGAGGCTTTCAAAGAGTGGTACAAGCAATACCAGCGCGATAATCCACCGCTCCCAGCGATGTAATGCGATTCCTGCCGACGCCGGGTCTGAGGCTCGGCGAAGGCCCGGATCGAATATCACTCATCGCTGGACACCCCAAGCAGCGTTCATCTCTTACATCTTCTCACTCGCCGCCGCACCCAAAATCAGCGGCCGCAATGCATCTTCACCCGCGACGATCTGCACCTCAAGCCTAGGTCGCACCACCGGACACGCCCACGCGTTCATGGGCACACGTGCAAGTTTGCTCCAGTCTTTCTGAGTGCACACTATCGCCTGTGCACCCGCAAGCCGTGATGCATCCATGATGCGTTTTACTGTTGCTGGCTCGTATGGGTCATGATCGCGCAGCACGATCGGTTCCACAACTGAACCACCCGCGTCGCGCACTGCGGAGACAAATGCGTCGGGATTTCCGATGGCACACACCGCCATTACCTTCTTGCCGCGAAGCCACGATACTTCCAGTCGCTCGTCGGCTTGGCCGCTTGCGACGCTTCGCCGCAGTTCTGCCCAGTGATGCCGGCAACTCGCAACGACCAGCCGCTTCGATATCACCTGTATTTTCGCGGCGAGCGCCGTGAGCACATGCGCGGGTACGACCTCTGCATGCGTCAGCACAACGGCATGCGCACGCGAAAGTGCGGCCGTGGTTTCGCGTAAGTAGCCTGCTGGCAACAACGCATCCGCGAACGGATCGCGTGTTGCATCAATGAGCACGATGTCAAGTTGGCGGCCAATCTGCCTGTGCTGAAAGCCGTCATCCAGCACGACAACGTTGGTCACACGCCGATCTTCAACGGGTTCGTAACTCGCATCGGCTGCCTGAGCATCTTCAAACTCGCTGGAGAACAACGCGAGCAGTCCCTGCGTCCGATCGGGCTGAGCCACAATCGGCAAGTCCGCCAGCGCATCGGCGTATTCGCGGGCTTCGTCGCTTTGCAGGCCTTGTCCGTTGGCCTCTCCATAGCCGCGCATCGCGACGCAAGGCCAGTATCCCTCTCGTCGCAACAACTGAAGAAGCCACATCGTAAATGGCGTCTTACCAGTTCCACCGACTGACAAGTTTCCGACGCTAATCACGGGCCGATCAAACGTTACTACGCCGTGTCCGCGATCAAACCCTGCGTTGCGGCGCGAAATGACTTGGCCATACACCCATGCCATCGCTTGCCCCAGTGCGCCAGGCACGGGGGGTTTGCTCTGCCGCGCCCATGGCGATGGGGAGGATGTTTGTGATGTCGCGTGGGCGTTCATGACACCGAAGCGTTGGACGCCTCGTGTCCTTCTTCCACCACTTGTTTGAGCAGCAGTTGGCGAGCCTTCGCCGCTCGACGCATCATTACTCGGCGTGCTCGCCAAAGCACGTACCACGAGTGCAGCACGTCTGCAAGTGCGAGCAACATAACCAGTGACATCAGTCCGGTCGCGAGAACCCATGTCAAGATAAAGTGCCGCTGATTCTGCGGACTCACGACGCCAAACCCGTACGCCAGCACTGGAATCGTCAGCATCATCACGAGCCCGTTGGCCGTGCGAATGCTCTTGCGCCAACGCGGCATGTCGGCTTGTCCGAGCGCGACCCAGTGCACTGCCACGACAATCAGCGTGACAAACGCAAGCGGCAAAACCGCCCACGCTGGCGCGACTGACGTCGGCTCACTCGCAGTTTGCACATTTGCCGAGATGGTCGCCAGCATCATCATGCGTTCAGCATCGGCAGGTTTACGTCGCGGCCGTCATTTCTTCCAGCACGTTCGTCAGCCGACCCATCGGCAACCCCATGATGGTCGTGCGATCGCCGTCAAACTCCAAAGGCCAGCCCGCCACGAGCCGCTCGGACAAGTTGTATCCGCCGGCCTTGCCCTGCCAGTGGCCGCTGTCGATGTATGTCCGCAGTTCGGTCTCACTCAGCGTACCCATGCGGACCTTGGCGACATCAACCAGCACGCGCCGTCGACGAAGCGGCACGGCTTGCGGGCTGCCTGGCCAATCACGCATGTCGACAATCGCCACGCCCGTCAGCACGTCATGCTCCACACCCATGAACGAGCGAATCATGTCTTCGGCTTCAATCGCGGAAGTGGGGGTGCCGACCAATGTTCCATCAAGCAAACACGCGGTATCTGCACCTAAAACAACTCGCCCGCCCAGTTCGCGAGCGGACGGCAGCGAAGCGCCCGCAAAGGCCTTGAGCGATGCGAGCGCGGCGACCCATTGGCGAGGCGACACCGCACCGGGCGTCAAAATGCCATCTTCAAAACCAGGATGCTCGGCGACATGCTCGAACCCGGCTTCGCTAAGTAGTGCTCGCCGACGAGCCGAGCGACTTGCCAGAAGCAGAGGCAGCCCGCGCCGACCGTGCGACGCGCGATGCAAGGAAGATGGAGGAATGACGCTGATCATTTCTTGTGCCGAAGCGTTCGCCTCCGGTGGTTGTTCCGATTCGTCTGTGCCCGTGCCGGGCGACAATGCCGCTGCCACACCCATTGCTCAACTGCCTTCCCTGACCGCCACCACACTAATCTCGCCGTTCGCATCCATGCTCGCGACGTTTCTTCTTCGGTTCCAGACCGGCTACGTTTCCAAGTCCCGACACGTTTGACCGCTGCCGATTTCGACAGTTTCCCGTCTTTGTCCCCAACCTTTGCCGCTAATTCGCAAGCGCCTGCAGCCAAAGGCTTTCCGCTATGCAAAATCGCCTGCCGCACGCCCATCTCGTTCAGCCTGATATCCGCTGGGAAGACCCCGCGAGCAACCACGAACAGGTGCGGCAGTTGCTCGACAAAGCCGATGTCCAACCCGGCGACTTCATTCTCCTCCCAGAGATGTTTGCCACCGGATTTTCCTTCAATATCGAACAAACAAATGATAAATCTGGCGACACGCTTTCGTTTCTGCTCGAACTCGCCGACGAAACCGGCGCGATTGTTCAAGGGGGTCGCACGGTCTCGCCTTGCCACAAGTGCATTGCGAAAAATGTGATGACCGCGGTGGCTCCACAGCAGAAGTTACTCTCCGAGTATGCCAAGCATCATTTGTTCTCGCCCGCTGGAGAAACCGAACGCTTTGAGCCGGGCGATACGATCGAAACGTACATGTGGCCAGCCGCCGAGCTGCGAGTCATGCCTGCGGTTTGCTATGACCTGCGGTTTGCGGAGCTGTTTGGCAAGGGGCTCAAGGCTGGCGCGCAACTGATTGCGCTGGGGGCGTGCTGGCCCAGCGTGCGTGCCCACCATTGGCGTGCGCTTCTCATCGCTCGCGCGATAGAAACGCAGGCGTTCGTGCTGGGCGTCAATCGCGTAGGTAGCGACCCTGCCAAGCCCGATGGCTCGCCCGGCTTGCCATACGTCGGCGGTAGTTTGATCATCTCTCCCACTGGCGAGATTCTTGCTGAAGCCGGCGACCAACCCGGCGTTCTGAGTTCCCCGATCGACGCGGCCGTGCTGCATAATTGGCGATCCAAATTCCCGGCATGGCGCGAACGCATCGCCTCACTCGCCTAGCGATTTTCACACTACGCTCTGTCATGCTTGCTCGCATTCTCATCGCCCTTGCGTTCCTCGTCGTGCTTGGCGTGCCGCTGGGTCTCAAGTTCGCTTCGCCGGCTGCCGGCATTCCGCAAGACGCGCGAACGCTGGTGGTTGTTACGCCGCACGTTCCGCAAATTCGTGCTGAGTTCGCCGAAGCCTTCGACCGTTGGCATCGCAAGCACTACGGCGCGCCGGCGCACATCGACTGGCGCACGCCGGGTGGCACGACTGAGATCATCAAAGTGCTCGGCGCGCAGTATGCCGCCAAAGGCAAAGAGGTGATCGAAGAGATCCGTAAGAAAGATCCCGCGCGCCTGCTCGCCAAAGACCTGTCGCTGGATGCGGATATTCCGCTCAAGAGCATGCCCTTCGACATGATGTTCGGCGGCGGCACGTTTGACCATGGCCGACTGAAAAGTGCGTCGACGGCGGGTATCACCTTCGCACCTTTCACTGGTCGCGGCGTGGAAGAAGTGCTGCTTTCAAAGGTGAGCCGCTCGCAAAGTGTGACTGATTTGCTGCAAGCCCGCAGCCTCGAACTCGTGTTGCTCGCAGGTGATGTCACTTTCACCGCGCGCATTCCGCCCGAGGCTTTCGCTGATGGTGTTTCGATCATCCGTGACTTTGATCCGCCTGCGTCGAAGGCGACAGTTACGACACGCATCGACCTGAGCAAAGTGATGCGTGACGCACCGCTACGCATAAGCATGCCCGCGGGACTGAGTGATGAAGACCTGCGCACCAAGTGGTTCCCGCCAAGTTCCAAAGGCAAGCAGAACCTGATCGGCTCGCAGCAGCTTTATGACCCGCAGCAATACTGGATCGGCACCGCGCTCTCGGCTTTCGGCATCGTGTACAACAAAGACATTTTTCGCGATCTGGATTTGCCTGAGCCTCGCGGCTTTGTTGATCTCACGCATCCCAAACTCCAAGGCCTGCTGATCCTTGCGGACCCGCGTCAGTCCGGCTCGGTCACTACTGCAATCGATGCGATTCTGAACGCCGAGTTATGGAACACGGCGCAACGCGAAAGGTGGTTTGATGAACTGACGGCGGCGTTTGACAAAGAAGCCAAGGATCGCACGCCTTGGGAGAAGAGCCTCTCGACTGAGCGAATGCAGAGCGTCGACGCGGCGTTCTCGCGAGCGTGGAAGCTGCTGCAAGAAGTGAGCGCGAACGCGCGTACTTACACCGCCGCTGCGACCAAGCCGCCTGTTGATATCTCCGCTGGCGAAGGTGCTGCGGGCCTTGCGATTGACTTCTACGGCCGCGGGCAAGCCCAATTTGTGCTCGCGCCGGGTCAAGACCCGGCGACCGCACGTGTCGGTTATGTTGATCCGGAAGGCGCGGCGTATATCGACGCTGATCCCGCAAGCGTGCTGCGAAGCGGGCCTGACCCCGAACTTGCCAAACGCTTCCTTGAGTTTTGTCTGACTGATGAGGCGCAGGTGTTGTGGCAACTGCCGAGTCTGCGCAACCCGCTGAGCAACGACAACCCCATCGGCGAAGATGGTGAGAAAATGGGTCCGCGCCGGTACGAACTGCGGCGTATGCCGGTGCGTGAATCGCTGTACTCGCACCCGGCCGCGAAGAACTTTATTGACAAAGTCAATCCATTTGAAATCGCCGCTGAACACCGGCCTGCGAACTGGCGCAGCGCCATCGGCGTGATGATGGGTGCGTTTTCGATCGATGTGACTGACGACCAGCGAGCGGCGTGGCGCGTGCTGTGCAACGCGAGGGCGGACGCCAACTTCGACAAAGCCACGCTCGCGAAGATGGAAGTGGCGTTTTTCGCCTTCCCTTCAACGCCGACCAAAGACGGCACGCAGCTCGCGTTCACGGCGTCCAATTACCGAGCGATTCGTGATACGTGGCGGAATCCGTCGACGCAAGCGCGGCTGGAGATCGCGTACACGAATTTCTTCCGTGAGAACTACCGGGAAGTTGTGCGGATGGCGCAGTGATCGAGGGCGGCACACGGGGGTCGACGACGCACATTGCGACGGCACGCCGTTTCCTTCCGCGTCAGATCATCGGCCGCAACATTGCTCGCACCGGACTTCCGTCAAACCCCATCAACTTCAGGGGCGCAGCAATCAACTCGTACTCGCCCGCAGCCACATCACGCAGAACAAGGCCTTCCAAAATTGCAAGTCCCCGCCGCAAAATCGCGTTGTGGGCAATCAGTTGCTTGTCAGTGAACAAGTCCACACTCGGCGCATCCACGCCGATGGTGATGACTCCGCGATCCGCCAACGCGTCAACCAATTCGGGCGACAACGCGGCGAAGTCGGTCGTGAAGTTGTTCGCGTCGCTATATGTTTGCGTCCGTATCAGCACGCGCGGATGCACGATCGACGAGATAGGCGTTTGCAAATCCGCAGGCATCATCCGCGCGCCGGGAGCCGCGTTCACATCAATCACGTGACACGGACCAACATAGTGCCGCAGATCCATCTCGCCCACGCTCACGCCATCTCGCCCGTAGTGATTGGGTCCATCGGCGTGCGAACCCAAGTGCACTGTTGCTCGCAAGGCACTCAGCGTGATGTTGTCGCCACGTTTCATATCGCAGACAATCTCGCGCGACATGGGCGTATCGCCTGGCCATACGCCAATCTTCTGCGTCAGTGCGGGTGATACATCAATGATCGCGCGTTCGCTCTGCTTGCCAGCAACAACTTCGCGCAGCAAGGGCTCGGCTTCACGCAGTAACCGCTGATGCCACGCTGCCTCATCGCTCTTGAGCAAGCTCGCGGGCACATGAGCAACCAGGCGATCAAGCACGCCATCAAGCTCGCGCCCGCGCCGCAGAGCCTCGGCATACGGCACCGTCGAGAAACTTACCAAGTTGTACTGGGGCGTAACCATCGTCGGAAATGCCGCGTGGATCGTGTGCTCCACTTTCTTGCGATACAAAAACGCGGGCTGTCCAACCTTGTCACGCATCTCGACAAAGTTCGCCAATGCCATGTCCGCAATCGCATCAGCATTGGGCTTGCGCAGTTTCTCGAAGTGCTGCAACGCAGCGACGCGATCATGCTTGTACTCACGCAAACAACTCGCAAGTGCCAAGCAGTCTTCAAACGCCGCGTTCATTCCCTGACCATAAAACGGCACGATTGCATGAGCCGCGTCTCCCAGAATGCAAACTTTCCCCGCGTGTTGCCAAGGCCAGCACCGCACGGTGACGAGCGAACTCGTCGGATTGCGTTGATAGTCCTCCGCAAGCGTCGGCATGATCGCGGTTGCGTCGCCATATTGCGCTGTGAAGAACGCCTGTACCTGCTCGCGCGTCTGCAAGTTCTCGAAGCTGTGCTCACCCTTGAAGGGCCAGAACAACGTGCATGTAAAGCTCTTGTCGCGGTTGGGCAACGCGATCATCATCGAGCCGCCACGCGGCCAGATGTGCAGCGCGTGCGGCTCCATTGCATACTCGCCCGCGGCGGTCGCCGGAATGTGCAGTTCCTTGTAGCCATGTTGCAAATACGTCTGGCTGTACTCGAAGCGATCGGTTTTCTGCAAACGTCCGCGCACTGGCGAAAACGCACCATCCGCCGCGAGAATGAGCGATGCTTCAACCCGCACCGTACCGTTCATGGTGGAGAACGTTGCTGCGGGCCCGTCGATATCAACATCCAAGCACGTATGATCAAAGTGAAAGCTGATGTTGCTGTAGTTGCTCGCTGCGTTCAGCAAAGCAACATTGAGCCCGCCGCGCGAGACCGAGTTGATCGCATCGTTGCTGTCGTGGCTGTACGCCAAGTATACGGGCGACGTATTCGTCACCGGGTGGATCATCCGCCCGGGCATGCGAATCGCTTCATCACGCATCACCAGTTGGTCGAGGCCTGCGCCGGCGAGTCCCGCGATGCCTCGTGCGCTCAGCGCGAGATTGATCGACCGCCCACCGACATACCCCGCGCGACGTGGATCACTCCGCCGTTCATACACGCTCACGCGATAGCCATCTCGCGCCAAGTAACACGCCAGCAGCGAGCCAGCCAGCCCTGCGCCGATGATGACAATGTGATTCGTGTCGATACTCATGTGTTTTCCTTGTCCACCGTGTTCGAGTTTCAGCGCGTAAGCGATGCGATTCGTTCTCTTCTACAACAACACAGTCCGCTTCAACTGAACACCTCACTCATCACCGTCACCATCCGCCAGACATCGTGATACGAGTTGTACAGCGGCGCAGGGGCAACGCGAATTACGTTGGGCTCTCGAAAATCGCAGTAAACTCCGCGTTCCAGCAACCTGTGTGAAGTCTCGCGAGTTGCTCCATCAATGATCAGCGACAACTGTGCCCCGCGCTGAGCGGGATCCGTCGGTGTCAGCACGTGCATTCGCTTCGCAACGGGCGATGCCGCCAGAAGTCGTTCCAAGTACGCCGTGAGTGCCACAGACTTGCTCCGCAACTTTCCAATCGCCGCTCGATCAAACAGCGCCAGAGACTCGCGCAGCGGCGCAAGCGCCAGTACGGGCGGATTGCTCAGTTGCCACGCATCGGCCGATGCAACCGGCGTGAAATCAGGCCGCATCTTGAAACGCGTCGCCGGGTCGTTGCCCCACCAACCCGCGAAGCGTGGTAGCTGAGCGGCCGCCGATGCGTCGCGCGTGTGCCGCTCGTGGACAAACGCGCCGGCGACCGCGCCAGGCCCGCTGTTGAGATATTTGTACGAGCACCACGCCGCGAAGTCGCAGTTCCAGTCGTGTAGCTTCACGTGAGCATTGCCGGCGGCGTGCGCCAAGTCCCACCCCGCAACGATGCCTTGCTCCTGCGCAAAGCGAGTAATCGTCGCGATATCAAACAACTGCCCCGTCAAGTAGTTCACGCCCCCCAGCATGACGAGCGCAATCGCACCGCGCTCACGATCAATCGCGGCGAGAATGTCATCGGTCCGCAGCGTCGCTTCTCCTTCTCGCGGCTTTAATCGTACCAGTGCATCGCGCTTCTCGAA
The DNA here is from genome assembly GCA_014192545.1 of Phycisphaerae bacterium. Taxonomy (GTDB): domain Bacteria; phylum Planctomycetota; class Phycisphaerae; order Phycisphaerales; family UBA1924; genus BJHL01. The sequence goes on from BJHL01000002.1 coordinate 67,183, forward strand.
GCCGACAAGCCGCGAGTGGAAATCAATCTGACTCGCCGCCGCGTATGAGTCTGACGGAAACGCGGTGTCCTCAATCACGATCTTGTACCGCGTTTTCGTCGGTCGATAAAACGACACCATCAGCAAGTGCAAGTTCGTCGTGAGCGAATTCATCGCGACAACTTCATGAGGCAGCGCACCCACAAGCCGGGCCAACGGTTCGCGAACTTCCTCGTGATAGGGCAGCCACGGATGCTTGGCCGCAAAGTGTCCCTCGACGCCCAGCCGCGCCCAGTCATCGAGTTCCTGCTCCAACGCCGCGCGCACGCTCTTGGGCTGCAACCCCAGCGAATTGCCGACAAAGTACAACGTCTCGCCGCTCTTGCTCTGCGGAAAATGAAACTCGCGGCGCAGCGGCGCAAGCTCATCTCGCTGATCCTGCGCACGTGCGAAAGCCTCGCTCATGTCGCCCGCCGCTGCCACGCCCATCGCTGCGTTACTCATGGCGAACGGTAGGAATCCATCGCCGCGCGTACGCTCGGGCATGGATCAATCCTCCATCGACCGCCTCGCCCTCGACGCCGCCTACGAGCAAGCCCGCAAAAGCAAACGCGAAGGCGGCATCCCCATCGGCAGTGCCCTCGTCAACCGCGATGGCGTCATCGTCGCACTGGGCCACAACCTGCGCGTGCAATCAGGCGATAGCACGGCCCACGCTGAAACTGTCTGCATCCGCAACGCCGGTCGACGGCGCGATTGGCACACGCTCATTCTCGCAAGCACGCTCAGCCCCTGCGCCATGTGCAGCGGTACCGCCGTGCTACACCAGATTCCGCGAGTAGTCATAGGCGAGAACAAGACTTTTCAAGGCCGCGAAGACTGGCTCCGCGCCGCCAAGATCGAAGTCGTGAATCTCAATGACCCACGCTGCATCGCCCTCATGCAAGAGTTCATCGCCGCCAAGCCCGATCTGTGGAACGAAGACATCGGCATTCCCGAGTAATAACTACGCAACCGGTAAGCAGCCGTGTTGATACATCGCGGAAGCGCGCTTACACCGGAAATACGCTGGTACCGGCGCGTTCGATGCCGCAGTAGAGGCACTTGGCGTGCCTTGGTGCGTTGGGGCGTTTGCAGGCTGTGCAGTTCCACGGGCCCACGCGAACTTTGCCGTCGAGTTCGCCGTCGGAGAGGTCGATTTCTTGCACACGCCGCTCGAGGTCGGCGTCCGTCACGTTGAGTTTGTCTCGCAGGATTGTCCACATCGCGAGGTTTGCGAGGACAAGCGCATCGACGCGCTGTTGCAGACGTTCGACATCGCTGCTGCGATCACGGATGCTTGCGTTGAGATCCGATGCTTTGCGATTCGCGTCGTTGATGCGTTCGTGTTGATGCCATTCCCAGAGAAGTCCGAGCATGTGAATCCTCCAATGTTGAGCACAGAACATGCTCGCGACATTGTTGGGCAGACGCACACGCGAGTTGCGGCGTTGCTACTTCTTCGGGCTGGGCACGTGCTGATCGACCAGGATGGGATTGCCATCTGGATCGACGAGCATGAAGTACGCGGGTCCAGTCGTGGATTCATCGGCGGCCGGCTCGGGCGTGAGTCCGCGTGATTTGAGTGTCTTTTGAATGTCGCGCACGTCGGTGAATTCGGGTAGCGTTGCGGCTTTGCTATCCCAGCCCGGATTGAACGTCAGCATGTTCTTGGGGAACATGCCTTGGAAGAGGCCGACTTTGGTTTCGCCGTTTTTCAGCACAACTCAGTTCTTGGATTGGTCGCCGCCGACCATGGTGAAGCCGAGTTTCTCGTAGAAAGCTCGCGACGCGGCGATGTCCTTGACGGCCAGACTCACTGAAAAGTTACCGAGCTGCATGGCACTATCCACCCTTTCTTCATTGCGTGTCACGTGTGGCGTTTTCGTCGCCGAGCAACCACCCATCAAGCAGATCAAGAAGCCTGTCAACGCTGCTGGCTTTACGAGTCCCATGGAAGTCTCCGGTTCATGCTGCGATGTTGTCAACGCAGGAGACTGGTGATTGCACGCATCACAGTTCGTGCCACGCAATTGTAACCGCAAGACGTTCGCCAATGTCTTTGAGTGAACCTTCTAATCCTCTCGTTTCGAGTGGCACAACAAATTCCGGGATCTGAGTACGCTCATCCGCTGCCGAGCGTCGCCATACTCCGATGTGCACGCAGACAACTTCATTTGCTGTCCACTCCACGCTCATCACCTCGGCAGTATCGCTGGGAGCGATGCGGTGCGACCACTCGATGCCAGCAATGCGTGCAACTATCAGCCCTTCCGCCGCGTTCAACGCCGAGCTCTCGTTGTCTGCGGTGCTTTCCCAAAGCGGCTTTGATGCAGGCGCGTGCTGTTTCCATGTTCCAGGTGCTTGCGAGGAAAAAGCCAGTTCGATTTCGCGAGACCCAGCCTTTCGTGTGGGAGCATTCTCCGGTCGCAAACCTTTGCCGTCCGATCGCCGCATCGCATAAGTCGGTGCCTGCCATCGAGGCCACGACTGCGCAGCGACCGAGGCTGAACTGCTGGTATCGCCCGTTCCCGCCGACATGCTCTTCTCATCGATCACGGCAGTTGATGGCGACTGTTCCCACGTGTGCACATCCCACGGTTCGCCATCAACAACCGTGAATTGCGTGGAGCCTCGCTTTGTTGAAACCAACTGATACAGCGGCCTTGATCCTTCAGTCACTGGCATAAACAGCTCACGAGCAATCAGATTGAAGGTGTATTCGCCCGGTCGCAGCCATCCGCCTGGCCCATATCCGGGACTGCTCAGGCGCACCAGTTGTGCCTTGTGCAGGGGGCTGGGGCCCCAGTAGTGCTTGCTGTCGTCATGCCAGAATGTCGTTGTTGCGGTGTATACGTTCCCCTGCACCGTGAGCGCATCGACCGTGAAGTCAAAGCCGCCCACGCCGATGCCGCCATCAAATCCGTTCTGCAATGGCGGACTGACGAGAAACACGCAGGTATCTTCATCCTTTGCCGATGGTCGAGGCCTGACGTTCCCCAAGAGATACTCCGTCATCGTTGCGGAGTACTTGTTTGGTTTGCACGGGCAAGGTAGCACGAGTTCATCGGCTGGTGTGAGCGAAGCGCGTTCCGCGTCATACTCGCGATAACAAACGCCGCCAGTGAACAGCGTGCCGACCAAGGCGATCGGTGCGCGTCCGGCAGCACTACCGGCGCAGTCAACAATGTGCACCGGCAGGCGATACAGGGGCGGCGGCGAAATAGGTTGTGCAAGGGCCAGTGTCGCGATGAATCCCACCAGAGGCAACGACGCGAACGACGCGAGAAATTGCGACATTTCGAATGCTCCATACTTAAGCGACGTCAACTCGGATCATGTGACCCGGGCGACCCTAAGTGCTACCCATGCAATGCAGTTTACTCGTTTTCGCCAACGCGCCAAGTCAAAGCTGGTAACGAGCTTGTCACCAGCTCCATCGCGAGGTCACTGAACAGTTGCAATTTTGGCCACCAAAGTGCAAGGCACTTTGCAACACATCCACAGGTTCTCATGCCTCGACGAGCAGATATAGAACCTGCCCGCCCTCCGCCTTGTGAGCGAGTCCGACGAGTGGTTCGAGCAGAGCGGTCGCGTCATCCGGCGTCCATCCATCGGTGATCGGATCCCCTGAGACCGAGTGCGTGTATTCCGGTGCGGACATCGCCTGGGCCCAGCGGGCGGCGACTGCCCGGACATCGGCAGACCTCAACGCCGCGAGAAATCCCTCCGGCATCGCCTGCAATGTTGCACCAAGTTCGGGCCGGGCGTAAATCGCGTGTTCGAAAGTCGGACTCACGTGCAGGGTCTCGCACAGCGGCTCGAGCTCGATATCAGTCAGCCCCTTAGCGGCCCAATGGGGCCGTGCAACGACAAATGGCGGCAATCGATCTTCGAGGTATTGCGTGTAGCTGCCTGTACCGGACACAACATCATCGGGTGACCATTCAGCATTGGGATCAGCATCGTCATCGGGCCATTCCGGCTCGCGCGTCTCGATCCACGTTTGTTGTTTGGTCCATGGATTGAAGATCTGCCTTCGCACGGGCACAGCAAGCGGAAGCTTCCAACCTGGGAAGCCACTCACGAGGTCTTTGGGTAAGGCCAGGAAGAATGTCGAGTAAATCGCCATTGATCGAATCCTCACCGCGAAGCGACCTGCGCTGACATGATGATCAAAATCAGGGCGACAGGATTCGAACCTGCGACCTCGTGGACCCAAACCACGCGCTCTACCAAGCTGAGCTACGCCCTGAACAGAAGACAGTAGGGGGGCAAAAACAAAAGCAATGCGTACGAAATCCCGCGGTATGCAAATGTCGCGGTCGCGTCACTGAGGCGGACCTTTGAGCGGCCAACTCAGATCAATTTGGACACCGGGGTCAATCACATCGACCCCGTCCCTTTATGACTGCTTGCTGGCGTAACGCGTAAGACGCCAGTTCTCAACTCTCCGTTCCCGACACCCACGCGCAAAGATTCTGGTCTTCTACGTTTGCCTGTGCAATTCTTCACAAATGATCAAAAGAAGTCGCGTTTGCCGGAAAGCAGTGTCGAACTATCTCGGGTTCGTCAAGAGCAAGCCACTCGTTATGGCGGGGCGGCATCGGAGGTTGTTATGAACGTTGAAACGCTGCTGGTGCATCCGAATTGTGGCGAGGGCGATGGGCATGGCGGCGATCCGTTTCGGGCCAGTGCGCCGCCGATTTATTTGTCGGCGACGTATGACCAGGAGACGCCGCTGGCGTTTGGGCGGTATGACTACAGCCGGGGCGGGAACCCGACGCGTGAGGTACTGGAGAAGCAGCTTGCGATTTTGGAGGGTGCGGAGCGCGCGTTTGCGTATCCGAGCGGCGTGGCGGCGTTGGATGGGTTGGCGACGTTTCTGCGACCTGGTGATGAGGTGCTGGCGTCGGCGGATTTGTACGGGGGGACGTTTCGGCTGTTCACTCAGGTGTGGAGCAAGCGCGGCATCGTGGTGAAGTATGCGGATGTAACGGATGTGTCGCGCGTGAGTTCGCTGATCACGAGCAAGACGCGGATGATGCATGTGGAGCCGCTGGGGAATCCGATGCAGACGGTTTGCGATATCGCTGGGCTTGCGAAAGTTGCTCGCGAGCGCGGCGTGCTCATGACGGTGGACAATACGAGTTTGACGCCGCTGAATATCAAGCCTCTGGAACTTGGGGCGCATGTGGTAATGCACTCGGCGACGAAGTATTTGAACGGGCACAGCGATGTGATGGCGGGGGTGCTTGCGCTGCGAGAGAAGGCGATGATCGAGGAGCTTGGGTTTCATCACAACGCTGAGGGGGTTGCGCTGCCGCCGTTTGAGTGCGCGATGATGTTGCGCGGCATGGAGACGATGGCTCTGCGGATTGCCCGGCAGCAGGAAAGTGCGATGGCTGTTGCGAAGTACTTGGCAGGTCGTAAGGATGTTGCGCGCGTGCTGTACGTTGGGCTGGAGGGGCATGGCGGGCGCGAGGTGCATCGGTCGCAATCTCGCGGCGACGGGGCGGTGTTGAGCTTTACGACGGGCAGCGTGGAGCGGTCGGTGGCGATTGTGCAGCGGCTGAAGTTGTTTGCGATTCGGGTGAGCTTTGGTAGCGTGTCGAGTTCGGTGAGCATGCCGGCGAGCATGTCGCACAAGAGCGTGCCGGCGGAGTTGCGTGAGCGGTATGCACCGCCTGCGGATTTGATGCGGCTGTCGATTGGTATTGAGGATTGCGGGGACTTGATTGCGGATTTGGAGCGGGCGATGGTGGGGTGAGGCGAGTCGCGAGATGGTGTTTTCGCGACCTAGGCGCAGCGTTTATAATGTGGGCGTGGCGAGTGTGCCGGCGGACATCACCAAGGTCTTGGAATCTGCATCGCGAGGCGATGCGGCGGCAAAGTCGCAGTTGTTTGATGCAGTGTATGACGAACTTCGCTCGATGGCGGCAGCGTTGCTGTCGAGCGAGCGCCCCGACGCGAAGGTGACGATCCAGCCAACGAGTTTGGTGCACGAGGCGTATTTGAAGCTCATACGCAATGCGGATCCGGCGTGGGAAAACCGGGCACATTTTTTTGGTGCGGCGGCACGGGCAATGCGGCAGATATTAATTGATCGGGCGCGGCACCTGAAAGCGATTCGTGGGCGTGCGGCGGAACTGGATGAAGATGGTGGGCTGCCGACGCTGGATAGCAAGGCTTCGCCTGGACGGGCTGTGGATGATTTGCTTGCGCTGGATGGGGCGATGGAAAGTTTGCGACGTCGTGATACGCGGCAGTATGACGTGGTGATGTTGCGATTTTTCGCTGGACTGAATGTGGAGCAGACGGCGGCGGCACTGGGAGTATCGGCGACGACTGTGAAGAACGATTGGGCGTTTGCAAGGGCGTGGCTGATGCGCGAGATTGATCGCGCGGAGTGAAGCGAGTCGCGGTGGCAACGCATGTAGCGGAGGTGTGGGCGTGGAAGCGGTTGCGAGAGAAACACGAGTGCGAGAGTACTTTGAGCGCGCGATTGCGAGCCGGGGGGCTGATCGCGCGAGTGTGATTGCACAGGCGCGGGCCGAGGATGAGTCGCTCGCGAGCGAAGTGGAGAGCCTGCTGGCGTATAGCGACGAGACGGGGCTGCTTGATGGTGGTGTGAGCGGCGTTGCCGATGTGATTGCGGAGTTGACCGAAGAGTGCGGCAAAACGCCGAGTGATATCGGGCAATTTGCGGTTGTTCGCGAAATTGGCCAGGGCGGCATGGGCGTGGTGTATGAGGCCCAGCAGAAGTTTCCGCAGCGACGCGTCGCAGTCAAGCTGGTGCGAAGTGACGTTGCGACGCCTTCAATGATGCGGCGATTTCGACATGAAGCGCAGGCGCTGGGCATGTTGCAGCACACCGCAATTGCACAGGTGCTTGAAGCCGGCGTGGCGCAGGTGGATGGGCGTGCGCGAAGTTTTATCGCGATGGAGTTGGCCGATGGCTTAGCGCTGCACAAGTGGGTGCGCGAGCGGAAGGCTTCGCCACGCGAGATATTGGAGCTCATGGCGAAGGTCGCCGATGGCGTAGATCATGCGCATAAGCGAGGCGTGATCCATCGCGATATGAAGCCCAGCAACGTGATTGTGAATGAGCGTGCAGAGCCGAAGATTTTGGACTTTGGCGTTGCACGATTGACGGAAAGTGGACAGCAAACCGGCGCGACAATCGCGACGGCGGCAGGCCAGGTGATCGGCACAATCGGCTACATGAGTCCGCAGCAGTTGTCGGGCGATCAGCGGCAGATCGACGTGCGCTGCGATGTGTATGCGATGGGCGCGATGCTGTATGAACTGCTCGCGGACAAGCCGGCTATCGAAGTTCCGACGCTGAGTTTGCTTGAAGCCATCGAGGCGATCAAGACCAAAGACCCAACGCCGCTTGGACGAGTGAGGACGGAACTGCGCGGGGATATCGAAGCGATTGTGGGAAAGGCTCTGGAGAAGAGCGTCGAGAAGCGGTATCAGACGGCGAGTGAACTTGCAGAAGATATTCGCCGGTACTTGCAGGGGCAGCCGGTGCTTGCGCGGCCGCAGACGGCGATGTATCAGTTTCGCAAGTTTGCTGGGCGGAACAAGGCACTGGTGACGGCGGCGAGCGTGGTTGCGGCGACGGTGGTTGTGGCGGTTGCGGGCGTAGCGTGGCAAGCGGTATTGGCAACGCGAGCGGCAGAGCGAGCGACGCAGCAGGCGCAGCGAGCAGAGCAAACGGCGGAGGTGTTGCGAAGGATGATTGCGGCGGGGACGCCGCAGGTTTCGAAAGGGCGCGAATTCACGGTGCGAGAGATGCTTGATGCATCGGCGGAGTCACTGGATAAAGCGACTGATCTTGATCCGTTGGTTCGCGCGAGTACGCATACTTTGCTGGGGGATGCGTATCGCACGTTGACGAAGCTTCGCGAGACGTTGCTACATAAGCAGGCGGCACTCGACATCTATGTGACGGAGTTAGGTGACGCGGCACCAGAATCGCTGAAAGCGAAGTATGCCGTCGCTATGGCATACTCAAACTTGAGCCAAGGGAACATCGCAGAGCCGATGATGCGATCTGGCCTTGCGGAATCGACGAGGATACTGGGGCCGGATCATGACACAACGATTGATTTTGAAGTTGGACTTGGGCACGCGGTTGCGTCAAACAGTGTTGCGCGGATTGACGAGGCGGCGAAGTTGAGCGAGCGTGCGTGGGAGCACTGCATTCGTTTGTATGGCAGGGAACACCCGCGAACAGTGGAAGCTTTGCACACGATGGTTGTGACTGTCAGCAAGCTCAAGTTCGATCGCCGATTGCTTGAAATTCAACGAGAGTTAGTGCGGCTGCGAGAAACGGTATCGGGGACTGAAGATCCTCGCACGCTTCAGGCGAAGGGAAATCTGGCACGTTCCCTGATGCGACTGAACGAACGTGATGAAGCGTGGAGTTTGCTGAAAGAAATTGAGGAGCCATGTCAGCGTGTGCTTGGTGAGTCGCACATGACAACAGAGTTCACGTACATGTCACTCGCGGAGTTCGCGATTCGGCATCAAGATTTTCCGGAGGCGTTGCGGTTGGCGACAATCAGCTACCGCTATGCGCGAAGCCAGTTTGATATCAGTTCGCTTGAATACATCTCCGCGACAAATTTCTACAACGATATATTGATGCTGAATGGCAGGTATGAGGAAGCAATTCAAAATGCTGAAGAGATATACGTGAAGCTTCAAAACCGAGTTGATGTCTCCGCACACGTCAAAGACATGACGATGGGGCAGTACGCGTTCGCGCTCGTGAAGGGTGGTCGCATCGAGGATGCGAAGGCTATTCAGCAATGCATGGCGAGTTCGCACCTGCGAGAGCAGTTGGATGTGATGATCCAACAGTGGTACAAGGGTGACGACGCGTCTGCGGGGTACTAGCTCGCAAGTCTCGGCGCGGGTTGTTCTTGCTCTGGGTCGTCGAGCATGCCGAGTGCTTTCATCTTCTTGTACAACGTCGTGCGATTGATGCCGAGTTGTTCGCTGGTTTTCTGGCGGTTCCAGTCGTTGGCGATGAGTGCTTTGCGGATGATGCGGCGCTCAGGTTCGCGCAGTGCGGCTTCGAGTGATTGCGGAACCCAGGGCACTGCGTCGTCGCTGGTATCGATGAGCGCGAGCGGCTTGGTTGATGGTTCGCGTGCCGCGAGGACATGATCGGGCAGGTCTTGCAGCGTGATGATCTGGCCTTGCGTCAGCACGGCGGCGCGTTCGATAATGTTTTGCAGTTCGCGGACATTGCCCGGGAAGGTGTAGCGTTGCAGTGCGGTCATTGCAGCGGGATCGAAATCGACAATTTGTCGACTGAGTTCTTGTGCGTGTTTGGCGAGGAAGAAGCGGGCCATTTCGGGAATGTCGCTGATGCGATCGCGAAGCGGCGGCAGCGTGATGTTGACGACATTGATGCGGTAGTACAAATCCTGGCGGAAAACGCCGGTTTGCACGAGCTTTTCGAGGGGCTGATTTGTTGCGAGGATGACGCGGACGTCGACTTCAATCGTGTTGGACGAGCCCACAGGTTCGAAGCGGCGTTCTTGCAGCACGCGCAGCAACTTGAGCTGCATGCCGGGGCTCGCAGAGTTGATTTCGTCGAGGAAGATCGTTCCGCCGTTGGCTGCGAGGAAGCGACCAACCTTGTCGGCGTGCGCACCGGTGAACGCGCCTTTCACATGTCCAAAGAGTTCGCTTTCGAGGAGCGTTTCGGGGATGCTGCCGCAACTGATTTCAACGAATGGCTTGCTGTTGCGCGGGCTGTGCTGGTGAATGGCGTGGGCGATGAGACTCTTGCCGGTGCCGCTTTCGCCGGTCATCATGACGGTGGTGCGGCTGGGCGCGACAGCGCGGACCAACTCGAAGACTTTGCGCATGCGCGGGTCGCTGCCGGCGATGTTGGCGAGATTGTGCTTGCGGTCGAGCCGATTGCGAAGTGCGACGTTTTCGCTGCGAAGAGCGCGTTCGCGCAGTGCGCGGTCGAGGGCTTGGCGAAGTTCGCCGTCAACGAAGGGTTTCACGAGGTAGTCGCATGCGCCGGTGCGAAGTGATTCGACGGCGGATTCGACGCTGCCGTAGGCGGTGGTGACTATGACGGCGGTTGCGCGGTGTTGCTTGGCGAGGGTGCGCAGCAGGTCCATGCCCGGCATGTCGGGCAGCGAGAGTTCGGTGAGGATGCAGTCGAAGGTGTTGTCGGCAGCGGTGAGAAGTTCGAGTGCGTGAGCGGCGGTGGCAGCGATTGTGACGCTGTGGCCGTCGCTCGTGAAGAAACTCGCGAGCGACTGTGCGGCGGGCGCGTCGGCGTCGATGATCAGGAGTTTGGCGGCGGATGCTGGCATGATTGATGGCGCGGTACGTGAGCGGGCGAGCGTGGCGATGAGCCGCAAGTCAGAGTCGCGTGCTTGGCTGTGTTACGCAGTGTGGCGATACTGCGTGGTGTTCAGTGTGACGCACGGAAACCGCACGCGGAAGAGGCAGCCCTTCTCGTCGGGCATAGTTTGCGAGCGAGCCGAGAGTTCAACGGTGCCGCCCATGCCTTGGACGACGCTGCGAGCAACGCCAAGTCCTACGCCAGCGCCGTTGGGTTTGGTCGTGAAGCCAAGATCGAAGACACGCCGAGGATCGACGTTCTTTGGGAGGCCTGCGCCGGTGTCGCGAATGTCGAGTACGCACCACACGCGTTGATCGCGGCCGTAAGCGGCTTCGCGCGGGGCGGCATCGGGGCGAAGTTCCAGATCAACCGTACCTGGCTGGTTGGTGCGGGCGACGGCTTCGATGGCGTTCTGAATCGCGTTGAGAGCGACGGTGTACATGGCGCCACTCGGCAAGCCGGAGAGCGATGGCGCGAGCGTGAGGTTGCACGTCACTCTGTGCTTTGCCGCGAGCGGCTTGCAGACATCTAGTGCGTGGCTGATCGCTTCGCCCAGCGTGACGGGGCGAGCGCGCGAGAGATTGGCTGAACCAAGCGGCGTGGCTTTGCCCTGCATCGCAGCGTGCACGAGTTCGGCCATGCGCTCAAGTTCATCAGCCGCGCTGGCGAGGTGCCGCTCAACGACGGCGGCAGCGGCTGCGGTGACGACGCTATCGCTGGTAAGCGTGTTCTTTGCACGATCAACATGCTCGATGGATTGGTCGAGCAAGCGATGAAGGTCTTGCAGCAGTGAGCCGAGTTTGTCTACACCTGTATAGGATGCGCGGGGCGAACCGTCGGCGTCTGCACCTCGTGAGCCGAATGGCAGCGGGTCTTGCTCGGGATAGAAGTCGGGTTGATGAGCAGTCATGATCGACTCTTCGGATGAGTCGAGCGTGCGAGCGCGGGCGATGTTGCGGAAACGCAACAGGCATGCGAAGCGGTAGTGAGTAGTGGGGCTGGGCGGGTTATGCCGAGACGGCACGAACTTGTCGGCCCGAGGACATCTTTAGGTTTCGCACGAGTGCGTGCGAAACGCAAGGTCCAAAAAAAGGCTCAGCCACGCGTTTCCGCCCGTGGCTGAGTCATAGGAGGAGAGAGAGACAAGACTTCGGCGAACGTCGCGGTTTAAACCTGCCGGTTTTACGGTGGCTCACACTGCGTTGTTCTCAAACCCGACTGCGAATTTCCGCCCGCAGCCGAGTATTAGGAGGAGAGAGAGACAAGACTCTGTGAATATGCCACAGGAATTTGGTTATGCCAGAAAAGTGGAGGAGAAATTCTGTGTGGGAGGGTCGTTCTGGGTGTAAGTGTCTATTGTGCAGTGAGTAAAGGCGGTTATAAATTGTCCGATAGCTCGGGAATTTTGCGTGGGTCGGCGGGGCGGCAGACCTTAGGATACTAGACATGATAGGATTATGTTTGGTTTAGGCATCACCGCTGGACGCGGGTTTTAGGGCAGCCGGATGCTTACCGACTGCTTGCTGCCGCATTTGCAATGCCCACGAAGCGTTTGCAGGCTTGTTCGAAGGCCCGAACGCTCGCGGCCTCAGCGTTTTCGCGACGAGGGCCACGGCTTCATCGTTCGTAAGGCATGTGGCGGGCCGGGTTGCGTCGAATGCGAGATGCGTGTGTGATTCGTGATGGGGATTGCCGCTCGCGAGGGCGCAGACGTGGTTCTATACGAGATAGAGTGTGACGATTGGTGTGAAGTTTTCATGGCTAGGGGTGGCAGATCGGCCATCCTTGAATCAAGTCGGCGTTGATCGCCTGTGTTCGGACCTTCGCGAGAGGTTTCCTGTGCTTGATCGGCATGCGTGTTATGAGTTATGTGTGCAAAGCCCGCGGCATGTGGTGGCACTGCTGCGCGGGGTGCATGGTGGTGAGCCTATTTCGCTGCGAGAGGACTTCTGCGGGACGGCAACTGTGAGCGTGCGGTGGCTTGCTGAGGCCAAGTCACGCGGCGAGGACGCGCGGGCGATTGGTGTGGACCTGGACCGCGAGGCACTCGAGCGTGCACGGGCATGTGCGGCGAGTGAGGGGGTCAGGGGTTTGGAACTGCTTTGCGGCGACTGCGTGGGTAATGCGTGCCCCGCTGCATCCGCTGGCAGTGATGTGATTTTCGTCGGGAATTTTTCAATCGGCTATATCTACCAGCGAGAAATGTTGGTGGCGTATCTGCAAGCCTGCAAGCATCGGCTGGATGCTGGCAACGCGGGCTTTGGCGGCGGCATTTTCGCATGCGATATCTACGGCGGTGCAAACGCGTACAAACTCGGCGCCATGGAAAGGCGGCATCCTTCGCGCGGACGCGAGATGATTCATTACGTGTGGCGGCACGAAGCCGCTGACCCGCGCACGGCGATGGTGCGCAACAGCATCAGTTTTCGCGTGCTGGTTGATGGCGATGTGGTCGCAGAAATGCCGCGAGCGTTTGTGTATGAGTGGCGGCTGTGGAGTTTGCCGGAACTTGCGGATGCGATGCGCGAGGCGGGATTCGAAAGCGTTGAGGTGTACAAAGAACTCAATATCGCGCCGGGGCAGGTGCCCAGCGCGGTTGTGGATGCGGAGGAACTTGGCGAAGATTGGATTGTGCTGGTTGTTGCGAGGTAACACAAACAGCCAATGAGAAACCTGCTAGGCCCGTGCCGCTTCCTTCAACGCCGCCACGATGCGTTCGGCGGTGCGGACGTTGGCAAAGCCCGCTTCGGCGTCGATGCTGGGCTGGCGGCCTTCGCGGACGGCGCCGACGAACTCGGTGATTTCCATGACGATGGGTTCGGCATCGTCAACCACGAGCGGGTCGATGTTCACCAGCTGGTCCCACTTGAGGGTTGTGAGGTCGGCTCCGTTGGCGACGGCTTCACGCACTTCGCGCATCTGGATTTCGTTGGCCAGTTTGCGGATCATGTTGCCCTTCTTCGCGCCGTAATCAATCTTGATGTACGCGTTGTCGCCCGTAATGCGCGTGACGCGTTCAGTCTTGAACGCAAGCCGGCTGGCAGTCACATTCGCGACGCAGCGGCCGCGGCTGGTGTCGAATTCGAGCCAGGCATCGCACAAGTCTTCGTGCGGCGTGATGACGCTGACGCCCGCGGCGCGAATGTTCGTGGGTTCGCAGCCCATCAACATCAGCACGACGTCGATGTCGTGGATCATCATGTCCATCACCACGCCCACATCCACGCTGCGGAATGTCATCGGGCTGACGCGAATCACTTGCATGAAGCGAGGTGTGATCGGCGGGCCTTCTTGAGCGGCTTTTTGCATCGCGCGCATCACCGGGTTGAAGCGCTCGATGTGGCCCACCATCAGGCACGCGTCATGGCGTGCGGCAAGGTCGGCGAGTTTCTTCGCGGTTTCGGCATCGCCCGCGAGGGGCTTTTCGATCAGGCATGCAACGCCTGCTTCGAGCAGGGGCTTGGCCGCTTCATAGTGATACGTGGTTGGGACGGCGATGGAAACTGCATCGACCTTCGCATCGAGCAGTTGCTGCACAGTTTCCATGGGTTTGGTGTTGAACTTGCTGGCGAGTTCTTCACGCCGAGGCTTGCTGGCGTCGACAACGCCTACAAGTTCGCAGTCGGCCATGTTGGCGTACACGCGTGCGTGGTGCTGGCCCATGCGACCAACACCCACAACGCCACAACGCAGAGGTCGACCCGCAAACCGATCCGCCTTCGCGCCGTGAGCCATAACTTCGACCGCCTTCCGTGACTGCGTGGTTGTGTTCATGATCAGTGTAAAGGTAGCGCGAAGAATGGGCACAAGTAAAAACCCACAGCCGGGAAGACCGTGGGTTTTGTATGTTCTGGGGGCCGAACTCGGGCCCAAATGGGGGCCGAATTACTTGATCGCGGCTTCGTCGAGGGCGGCCATGAGGGCTTCTTTCTTTTGGAAGCCGACGAACTTGCGGACCATGTTGCCGCCTTTGAAAATCATGACGGTCGGGATGGCGGTGATCTGGTACTTCACGCTGATGGCGCGGTTGTTGTCGGTGTTGACTTTGCCGACCTTCGCCTTGGTCGCGTATTCCTCAGCGAGGGCGTCGATGGTGGGAGCCAAGGTCTTGCAAGGCTGGCACCATTCGGCCCAGAAATCGACCATCACGGGTTTGTCGCTGGCGAGGACTTCGGCGTCGAAGTTCGCGTCGGTGAATTCTTTGATATGTGCGTTTGCCATGTGCTTCACTCCGTTGCGTTTGCGGGGTTGGCCCGCGTGCTGTCACTTCCTTGGATGCCGAGTCGGTTGATTCGTTCCGGGTGGTTCGAATCGCTGGGAGAGGTTAGGCGGTCGTTTTCTGGGACATTCCGGACATCGCTATAGCTTCAGCGGCGGCAAGGGCGCGCGCATGCGGCTGGACATCATGCACCCGAAACAAGCGGCAGCCCAGTTGATAGTGCAAAACGCTGAGGGCAAGCGTGCCTTCGAGGCGTTCTGCGGGCGTGCTGTCGCGATGCAAACTGACCCGGCCGACGAAGCTCTTGCGGCTGAGGCCGCTGAGAATGGGGTAGCCAGTCGCCGCGAGCGTGGGTGTGGCTGCGATGAGCCGCAGGTTGTCATCGACGGATTTGCCAAAGCCCAAGCCGGGGTCGAGCATGATGCAGTCTTTCGAGATGCCAGCGGCCAGAGCAGCCGTCGCGCGGGCGAGCAAGTAGTCGCGCACGGTCGTGACAGCATCGTCGTAGTGGGGCGGCTTGGCGTATGCGTCGCTGAAACTATCGCGAGCGGGGGCGACGAGGCGGTGCATGAGAATGACGCCGCAGCGATGGCGCGCGATGAGCGGCAGCATCTGGGCGTCGTCAGTACCCGCCGAGATATCGTTGACGGCGTTTGCGCCTGCATCGAGTGCGGCTGCAGCGACTGCGGCTCGTGTGGTATCGATGCTGATAGACGTTTTCGCCACGGCGTGAGACGAAGCACGAATCGCGCGAATGACCGGCACGACGCGGGTGATTTGGTCTGCTTCGCTCACAGCGTGCGAGCCCGGCTTAGTGCTCTCGCCGCCGACGTCGAGCATCGCAGCGCCTTCATCGACGCAGCGAACGGCGGCTGCAAGTGCGTCGGCGACGGCAAGATGCTTGCCGCCGTCGGCAAAGCTGTCGGGCGTGATGTTGAGAATGGCCATGACGCGCGGGCGCATGAGGTCGAGGGTCAAGGTTGGCGAAAGTTGCCAAAGCACGGGTGATGCTACGCGGAAAAAAAGGGCCCAAGCGTGTGCTTGGGCCCCGGTTAAACTCGATTTTGAACTTCAATTCGGCTTAGAACGCAGTTTAAAAGCCCGCTTGGAACCTCGCTTAGAAGCCGGGTGCCTTGCCTTCTTCTTCATCACCGCCCGGAGCCATTTGATCTTGCATGCCTTCTTGCATGCCTTCTTGCATGCCTTCTTGCATGCTCTTGCTGACTTCACCGATGGCGGTCATCACATCATGCGGCACGAACACGCGGGCGCGGAAGGCGCCATCGTTGGTAGTTGCACCAAAGGCGATGGGCGTGATCTTCTCGGGCAGCGTGATGTCTATTTCCATGCCAAACATCATCATGGCACCCAAGGCCATTTCCATGACGGGCTTGACGCCCACGTAGCCTTCCATCGTGCGGTCGGCGGGCAGGTAGCTTTGCAGCATCTTGACTTCATCGGTGGTTGCAACGCCTTTGCTGCTGCCAGCGGTGGTGATTGCTTCCTTCATGAGCAAGTTGTTCTTGCTATACGTTGCGACCACGCCGCCTTCGACGGGTGCGTACATACCTGTGCTGGGGCCGCCGCCGCCCATCATGCCTTGCATCATGAGGGCTTGCTGAGCTTCTTGGTTGTTGGGGTCGGCAGTTTGCGACACCGTGTAGCTGTCAACTTTCGTGCCTTCGATGGTCGATGCCGCCGACGTGTAGCTGGTCTTGAACGTCATGCCGGCGATGGTCTTGCCGTTCATGGCTTCGTAGCTCTTCTTGACTTCACCCAAGTAGGCTTGCGGATCCTTCACCATTGTGAAGCTGCTCGTACTGCTGAACAGACCCATGAGGCCAGCGGGGCTTGCGCCCATCATCCAGCCAAAGCCATCAACTTTGTCGGCAGCGGTCAAACTGCTGAGCATCGCACCGGCATCATCGCCACCTTGCTTGGCAAGGTTGGTCATCAGCTTCTTCATACCCGCGCCAGCGGTGTCCATCGCGAGCATGGCGACGAACGTTTGCGTGGGCAGCTTCTGCAGCAGGGGCTGCACGTTGCCCTTGTCTTGGAAGAAGCCCGCGAGCTCAGTGCCTTTGTTGAACTGGCTGGCGACGTCAATCCACATGCCCTTGTCATCAAGGCCCACACCAACAATGCCCACGCGAGCGTCGCGTGCGAAGTTGTTCGCAACGAGTTCGATCATTTCCAGGCCCTTTTTGGCCTGTTCGCCCGCGCCAGCAGTCGCCATCGCGAGTTGGGGGTTCTTCTCGAGGTTCTTGAAGTTGTCTTGAATGCCGTCCTTCATCTCGGCCATGTTGCCGATAATGAGCACCATCGCATCGTCTGCGATCTTGCGACCCGTTGCGCCCAGGAACTCGCCGTGAGTCTTGAGCTTGCCTTCAACGGGCTTGAAGTCTTCAACGGTTTTCTTGCTGACACCCATGAGTGCATAGCCGCCACCGATGTTGCGGGCATAGGCCTTTTGCGAGCCTTCTTCAGCAGCTTCGTCCGCCGCGTTTTCGTTCTCGCCGGGCAATTCAGGCAGATCGAGCGTCACTTCGGCAACGGCATCAACCGGGTTGCCCTTGAGTCCCTGCACGAACGCCTTGTAGTCGCTGACGGGCACGAGCACAAGCACGCGTGCCGACTCTTCCATCATCTTTTCGCGAGCCTCCATGGCATCGCCGCCGAAGTCGGGCGATTCATCGCCTGCTTCGTCGCCCTTTTCGTCGGCAGCTTTCTTGGCCTTCGCGGCAGCCTTGCCAGCAGCATCCAGAGGCATGCTGAACAGAGCAACCGAGCCGTTCTTGTTCACGCCTGGACGCTTGGCCCAATCGAAGATATCAACTGAACCTTTGGCCTCGATGCTCGCGCCGCCGCTCTTGAGCATGCGGTCAAATTCGGGAATCTTCGCCAGTGTGGCTTCCAGTTTTTCGATGTTGGGAATCGCAATTGCGCCCTCAAAGCCTTCCGGCACGCGATCCAAAGCGGCGGGCACATCAGCCAGGGCGACGCCCGTAAGGCTGGCAAGGGCGAGCGTGCAGACCAACGAACGGAAGCGACGGACAGAGGCTGTGGCGATCATGTGACAATCTTTCCAAATCGCTTGGTACCGATGGCGAACACGCCTGGTAATCAAGCGGAGAACAGTGCGGGTGAGATGCGGAGTATAGAAACACCCCGCGTGTGTGTTGTACGGAGAAATGATCGGATGGTTACGTGCTGACTGGTGCTGAAACCGACGCGATAACGGATTTTGCGGACGGCTGCGACCATGACAAAGGTCCTACGCGATTGCATAACCCCGTGTTCACGTGAGTTTGTTTCGAATGCGATCATCCGCTCAATCGATACCCTTGGCATCCCGGGCTTGCTGACGATTCCAAGATTCTTCCTCGGCTCGCACCTTCGCGGCACGGTCATGGCTGTCGTCACCCAAATCGTCGTTGTCCTCAATGAGCGTTTCCTCATTCGTATCAAACGGCGGGGCCTCTTCGTAACGATTCGGGCGAGCGGCTGTGGGCATGGGCTCGGTTGCGGCGTTTGCGAAGCCGCCTTCGGTAATCACACCGCCTTCGCGTTCTTCACGCAGCACGATGCCCTTGGCCTTGGCTTCCTCAGCCGCGAGTCGCTTGATGGCTTCCCAATCGTCGAGCGTCAGCAGCACGTCACGCGCGACACTGCCTTTGTGATCGCTGATGATGCCTGCGATGCCCATGAGATCGATGAGTCGGCTGGCGCGGGTGTAGCCGATCGCGAGTCGGCGTTGGAGCAGGCTTACGCTGCCGCGCTTGCTTTCGAGAACAATCTCCACCGCGCGGTTGAACATCGGGTCTTCTTGAGCGGCTTGCAGGCTCGCGCTGCTGTTGTTCTTGCTGTCGGCGATGCGTTGCTCGTCGCTGCCGCCGCTGCGGAGTTGCACGAGGGAACGCTCGAAGCTGGGCGTTGCGATCTCTTTCATGAACTTGACGACCTTGCGAATTTCGCGGTCGTCAACCAGCGTGCCTTGAGCGCGCGAGAGCTTGCTGCTGCGCGGGCTGAGGAAGAGCATGTCGCCATGGCCCAGCAGCAACTCGCCACCTTTTTGGTCCAAGACGATGCGTGAGTCCATGCCGCTGGCAACTTTGAAAGCAACCCGACAGGGCATATTGCTCTTAATAAGACCAGTGACGACGTTGGCTTGCGGACGCTGCGTTGCAAGAATGAGGTGCATGCCCACCGCGCGAGCCTTTTGAGCAATGCGAATGATATGGCTTTCAACATCCTTGTTGGTCATCATAAGATCGGCGAGTTCATCGATGATGAAAACCATGTAAGGAAGCTTGCGTGGAATCTTGGCTTCGTCTTCGGGCGTGGTGGCGTTCATCCGCTCCTTGAGCTCGTCCCACGTCAATTCGTTGTAGCTGGCGATATCCCGGCAGCCAGCTTCGGCAAGCAGTTCGTACCGCTCGTCCATCTTGGTCGTGGCCCATTCCAGAATCGCAGCTGCCTTGCCCATCTCGGTCACGACCGGGCACATCAGGTGCGGAATGTCCTTGAACTGGCTCATTTCCACCATCTTGGGGTCAACAAGCACCATCTTGAGTTCGCTGGGTTTCTTGGTGTACAAGAAGCCCATGATGATGGTGTTCATGCACACGCTCTTGCCGCTGCCGGTGGTGCCGGCGATGAGCATGTGCGGCTGCTTGGCAAGGTCTTCAATGAGCGGCGCGCCGCTGGCGTCTTTGCCAAGGAACATGGGCAGGGCCATGTGCTTGTAAAGCTCGGTGCGGCCCATCAGTTCCTTCATGCGAACTTTTTCTTTGGTCAGGTTTGGCACTTCAATGCCAACCGTATCGCGACCAGCCATGTTGCTCACAATGCGAATGTTCTGGCTCTTCAAAACACGCGCGATGTCCTTGCTTACGGCTTCAAGCTGGCTGACCTTCGTTCCAGGCGACAGGCGGACATGGAACAACGTGATGACGGGGCCCGACTCGATGGAGTCGACTTGCCCGTCGATCTTGAACTGCTGCAACGCCTGAATCAACGCGGCGGCTTGTTCCTTGACGGTCTGTTCCAGAATGTCATTGAAGTTCGCCTCAGGCTCCTCGAGCAAATCAAGCCCCGGGAAGCGATACTTCTCGCCCTCTTCAATCGCCGCTTGCATGCCCGCAAGGTCGGCGTCGGTCGCGACGGACTTTTCCTTCTGCCCAAACAGGATGGGCAACTTGGCGATCTTGTCGCGAAGTTGATCCTCGCTGTAGACCTGCGGGGCTGACGGCAGGTCGTCGTCTTCTTCCTCTTCGACATCGCTCTGTGCATCGAGAGCAGTGGGCGGGGTAGCAGTCTTCGCCGTGCCCGCCTTGTTTTTGCCGAGTTTCGCGGCTGTTTGGTCTTCTTCGTCAATCGCGTCGGCATCAAGCACCGCGTTCTTCTCGAGCAACTGCGCCTCTTCTTCCGTCAACTCTTCCTTGGTCGCAGCCTTCTTCTTGCCGCGAGCAACGCGAACAACTTCGCCCGTCTCTTCATCGATTACTTCATCGCTGCCGCCGATGACTTCGGCTCCCAGTTCACTGCCCTTGCGAACCTTGGTGGCTGCGGGCAGTTCGCCTTCGAGATCATCCAATCGCGCCTTGTTTTTTCGCTTTTTCTTGGCAGGCGTCAGCAAGTCCATGATCGCGCTGTAAAAGCTGCTGCCAGCTTTCGCGCCGCCCTTGGCAATTGCTGAACCAGCCGCCGCTCCAGCGGCGAGAGCGATTTCGCCCGTTGCACTACCAACCTTGGCCGCCGCAGGGACGCCATGGTCGCGAGTCTTTTCATACGCCCAGCCAAAGAAGGCGAGCACCCATTCATCCATTGCGACGATGGCACCCAGCAGCCCGCCCATGATGAGCATGATGCCGCTGCCAACTGCGCCAAAGCGGGCCGCGAGTTCAGCATTCAACACCTTTCCCACAAGTCCGCCAGCCAAGTCAGGCATGCTGCCGCTGGTGGGCAGGAACAAGTTCTGCAAACCCGCAAAGGCGCACGCGAGCATCAAAAGGCCCACAAACCGTACCGCCGCCTGCTTGAGCCCGGCGCCCATCGCGGCACTTAGCAGCCCGATGCCAGTAAAGATCACCAGTACCCAGGCCCCAAAACCCAGCAACTTGAACATCGACGAGGCAATCGCCGCTCCGAACGGCCCGCACCAGTTCAGCACGGTGTCATTGGGCGGAAAAACCACGTGCGTGGGCGGATCGCCCGCGTTGTAACCCACCAAACTGGCAGCCACAAAGGCCCAGCCGGCAAGCAGCAGGACAATGAGAATTACCCGTGACGTCGGGCTGAGTGCCGAATCGCCCGTTGTCCGAGTGCCACGCGAAAACCAGGACCGCTTGGTAGTAGCCATAGGTTGAAGTTCATCGGTCAAAGGGGTCCCGGAAGGCGAAAAGTCGGGGAGGGGGCGGTGAGCGGTGAGCGGAGAACGGGGGAAGCGGCATCGGGCGTCTGTTCTCCGCTCCCTGTTCTCCGCTCCCTGTTCTCTGTTCTCTGTTCACTGTTCTCCGTTCCCCGCTCTCCGACTCCCCGTACGCTCCCTCCGTGACGCAGCGAGAACACGCCAACATCGACGCGACACTCGTGGGGCCTTCCACCGGCGGTGGTGAGTTCGCCGATGGCTCGTCGGTACCTGCAATTGAGGGGTACACGCTCGGACGCTGCATCGGCAAAGGCGGCATGGGCGTCGTGTATGAGGGCCGGCAACTCGCGACGGACCGGCGAGTTGCGATCAAGTTTTTGCTTGAAGTCGGAGCAGGCACGCAATCCATCCGCACGCGGTTTGAACGCGAAGTCGCGGTCGTCGCCCGGCTCGAACACGACGGCATCGTGCGCATCATCGATTCGGGTGTCCGGCGTGGCAGCTACTTCTATGTGATGGACTTTGTCGACGGAGCATCGCTCGATCACGCTCTCGAGCCCGGCAAAGCCGCCGTGGCAGCTTGCGTGGCGATGATTGCCAACGTCTGCGACGCCGTTGACTACGCCCACCAACGCGGCGTGCTGCATCGCGACCTCAAGCCCGGCAACATCATCGTCGATGCCAACGGCCGCCCGCGCCTGCTTGACTTTGGTGTCGCTAAAACGATGGACGATTCAACGACCACGACCGCCTCGCGTGATCGTTACAACCTGACCAGTGACGGCACCATTGTGGGCACCGTTGCGTACATGTCACCCGAGCAGGCCAATGGCCAGGCTGACCAAGCCAGCATGCGGAGCGATGTGTATTCGCTGGGCGTGATTCTGTATGAAATGATCGCGGGCAAACTGCCTATCGAAACGCGCGGCTCGCTGCGTGACATCTTGACGGCGATTGCCGAGAAGGAACCCACGCCGCTGAGCAAGGTTCGCAAAGGCGTGGCTCTTGATCTGGATGCTGTGGTGCTGCGAGCACTCGAGAAGCAGCCCGCGAGGCGATACGCGACGGCGGGCGAATTCGCGGCGGATTTGCGGCGGTTTTTGGCTCACGAGCCCGTGACGGCGCGGCGGCTTTCTGCTGCGGGCCGTAGCTGGCGGTGGTGCGTGCGCAACAAGACGCTGGCGGCGACGATTGCGGTGGCGACGGGATTGCTGATTGGAATTTCGACGACGCTGGTGTTTCGAATCGTCCAAGAGAAAAACATCGCGACGCAAGAAAGCAAACGTGCAAATGCGAACGCGCAGAAGAACCTCAGCAGCCTCGTGAAAGCCGAGAAGAATCTCCAAGAAGCCCGAGATAATCTTGATTCCTTCCGCAACGTCTTCCTCGCGGTAAGCCGCGACGAGCAAGGTGACACAACCGTTTCCAACATGCTCGACGCTGCGTCGTTGCGGCTTGAAAAGAACCCTCCCAAGTCCCCCATCACCGAAGCAGCCACGCGAGAGCTCTTCGCGAGTGTCTACACCCGCCTCGGCAGTTACAAACGCTCTGAAGCCACGCTGCGAAAGGCGCTGGCTATTCGCGAAGTGCAAGACCCGCCTGATGCCAAGGCGATGTCGGACTGCTTGCATGAGCTTGGCGCGTCGCTCTACTGGCAGGGCAAGTACAACTCGGCGATTGGATACTACCGCCGGTCACTCGCCTTGCGGCGCGAGCTGCACGCGGGCGACCACCGCGATGTTGCTCAAAGCCTCACGCACCTGGCGGCGTGCAACTTGGCGATGGGCAGTCACGATGAGGCTCACGAGCTTTACACGCAGGCTCTCGAAATGCGTCGCCGGTTGTTTGGCAGCGAGCACGAGGAGATTGCCCAGTCGCTCAACAACCTCGCAAAAAGCTCGATGGAAGCCGAGGATTACGACAAGGCCGAGGGGCTGTTTCGCCAGGCACTCGCGCTCATCATCAAGCTGCGCGGCGAGCAATTTGTGGGCACCAGTTCAGTCTTGCAGAACCTGGCGCGATGCATGATGGAAAAGGGCGATGCTGACGGGGCGATCGCGACCTTTGAACGCTCGCTGGTGGTTCGCCGGGCCATGTTTCCCAAGGGGCATCCGTCGATTGCGGCCACGCTTGCAGGCATGTCGCGAGCTGCGCTCATGAGCGGCAAGATCGATGTGGCGATGCGGTACGCCCGCGATGCGGTGGCACTCTGCGAATCATTCAAGGATGCCAGCAGCTTGCCTGAAGCGGGCGATGCGCTGGCGG
Source organism: Phycisphaerae bacterium (assembly GCA_014192545.1). GTDB lineage: Bacteria > Planctomycetota > Phycisphaerae > Phycisphaerales > UBA1924 > BJHL01. The sequence goes on from BJHL01000002.1 coordinate 90,442, forward strand.
CGATGGGCGCGGCTCAGCTTGCGAGCAATGATCCGGCGGCAGCCTTGCCCAACTTGGTGCGAGCCCGGGGCATCATGCTCAGAGTCGAGCCGCCCGCGGAGCTTGAACTGGCGCAGGTCGAGCTTGATATTGCTCTGGCAGCACACCTGGCAAAGGTCGCGATGCCGCAGCAGCCGCGTGAGAGTGATGTGAGCGAGGAAATCGCGGCACGCAATGACTTACCAAGCGACGTTGCAACCACCGTGGCCCGTTCGTTGGCGCGCATGCAGGTGTATCGCTCGCCCAGCAGCCGATTGGTGGCGGGCGCGATGGAACGCGTGCGGCGCGCAGGGATTGATACGGCATCGCTGCCGGCAGTTGCGCTGCCCGCGCGGAATGAATAGTTGCGGACGCCTTAGCGTCGGCGACGCAGCATAGCGAGGCCAGCGCCCATCACCATGATTGCGCTGCCCGGGGCAGGCACGTCGGCGAAGTCAACGCCCACGATGTCGATGTCGTAGTCGCCGCCAACCAGCGGGGCCGTGGGGTTCCAGCGTTCCAGCGGGTTGAGGCCACCTGCGCCATCAGGGCCGGAGGTTTCGCCCGCATTGGCGAAGTTGAAGATGTCGCCGGTGCGGCTTTGCGGGGCGTTGGCGGAATAGGTGCAGGCCAAGAGATACAAGCCCGGCTGCGTGATCTGGGCCTGCGTGGCATCGGTGGCGTTGCCGCTCAAGACCACGCTCAGTGCGCCGTCGCCGCGTTCGCCGACGAGGCCAAAAGCTTCGCCCGCGAGGGAGATGTTGAACAGATAGAGGGCGGGGCTGAAGTTCAGGGCGTTGACCGTGAACGAATACGTGCCCGGGCTGATGATGCGGATGATGTACAAGTCTTCGAGGTCCGCGAGGCCGCGATCTGAGGGGTTGAGCGTGCCGGTAATGCTGCGAATGCCGCCAATGCCATTGGTGAACTGGGCTTCACGCAGGGTTGAACCGGCATCGCGGCGTTCAACCCAGTCGGGTCCAGCCAGAGCGATAACGGGAAACGCAGCAGCCGCCGTGAGAGCGATAGTGGAGACAAAGCGCATGGAGCAACACCCTTCCTCGAAACATCGCCCAAGAATGCGGGCGGTGCTGATCAAACATGCCACCGGGTTTGGGTTATGCCAGCAAGTTTGTCATTTAATTCGTTGGCACGATAAATCTTCGCACAAGCGGATGGTGATCGGGCCAAACGGGCCATTTTTGCCGCAATTGTGCAGATGATCGCGAAACAACCGCCCCTGGCGCGCAATGCGGCGGGGTGCAGCACAAGGCGCACGTCCATAACGCCCCAATAACCGCGCGCGTGCGCTCCCTACGCGGCCACATACGGAGCGCAGACGGCCGCATACGGAGCGCACGCGGCCGCATAGGGAGCGCACGCGGGCACGTACGGAGTAAACGTGGCCACGTTTGGAGCGCACGCGGGCACGTAGAGAGCAAACGCTGGCACGTTTGGAGCGCAGGCGGGCAGGTAAGGAGCGCAATAAGCGTCGTGGGGGAGGCGAGTGACGAAGTGACGAAGTAACGAAGTGACGAAGCAAAGGCCAAGAAGCCCGCCCGCGTGGCCTTCGCCTTGGGTTTTCCACTTCGTCACTCCGTCACTTCGTCACTTCGTCACTTGCCTTCTATCCTCGTTCATGCCGCGTTGTAAGGTTGATCCATCTATTCGCCGGGTTGTTCTTGGGTCGTTTCAGTTTCCGCTGGGGGTCTATCCGGTGGAGGAGATGACGCCCAAGGCGGGGTATGTGTCGAATTTTGAGCCCAGCGATGGGGGCGGGGCGGATGCGGAATTTGAGGAGTGGCCTGATCGTTATGTGTTTGACATCGTGGTGTCGGCGGAGCGCTTGCCGATGCTGGCGCGGATGCTGTTCTCGATGTTTGATGGGCGGGCGTATCCGATTTTGGATGTGCTGGGGCAGGATGGGTATCGCGAGGTGGACCCGTACATTTCGTATGATTTGGTGGGCGTGGACGTGTTTTTGGATGGGCTGCGCGAGTTTGGGGAGTGGCTGTACGAAGATGGCATGGTGGGGTTTGGGCTCATGTGTGAGGAGCCATTTTGTTATGCGTTTGTGGATGAGCACAAGATCATCACGCTGCGGGTGGACCCCGCGCTGAAGGAGCGGGTGGAGAAGATCTTGGCGGCGTTTGATTTGGAGATGGCCGAGGGAACGGCGGGAGCCGATGCGGCGGCCCATGAGCATCGCAATGTGCTGCTGGCGCCTGATGACAAACCGGAACTGCTGGGGCCCGATGAGGCTTTGGAGCGGCTGAAGATGAAGTGGAAAGTGGTCTTGAATGTGGACCCCGACACGAATGTGGATGATGAAGGCAAGGAACTGGGCGTGACCCATTGGCGGGCGGTGGTGCGGGTGGACTTGCCGGTCGAAGACGAAGAGGCTGAGCATGTGCCGATTGATCCCACCAAGGTGAAGTACGCGGAAGTGGTCTTTGAGGCAGCGAATTTGCGTGAGGCCGAGGATGTGACCTTTACGCAGGTGGAGAACCTTGCGGAAGAGGGGGGCGTGGCGTTTGAGGATGGGATGATTGTGCTGCTGGACCGGTTGCAGGAGGAGCAGTTTGCGCAAGTGCTTACGCGGGCGGGAGTAAAGGCGAAGACGAAGGCCAAGGGGAAGGGGAAAGGCAAAGCCAAAGCCGCCCCCGAGGAGCATGAGGAGGGTGCGGGGGTGGTGCATGTGGTCCGGTGGCTGCAATAGATAGATGACAGGCCGGGGGCGGCAAATTGCGAAGAAGTTGTTTCACTTTTCGTACAACCGGGTTTGCACGAAGCCGTAAATGTTGGTACATTGCACATGTCGCCGAAGGGCGGCCCGGCGAATGCCGCGAGGACTAGCCCGCACGCGAGTGAGACTGGTCGATTGGCGAGGTAAAAACGACCTTGCCGGACTGACTGGTCGGATGCGTGAATGTTCCCCGCAACGCGAACCATGCAAGACGTTGGGTTCTGACTTGTGAAAGTTGGGGCCGGGCCTTACCAGACTGGTGAGGACAGCAACAAGTTGGTGGTGACCTTTACCGGGGCTTATTCGTGTGGCTATCCTCTGACCCTCGCAATGGAGTGCGGGCCGGTTGCTAAGAGCCAAGTGCGTTTGGTGGACGAGCGTCTACCAGAAGTGGATTAGCGTCCGGCGGTTTGATTGGAATGTGTGCGGCTGTTTCTGTCGTGATGCGTTTCGATGAGCCGAACAACTGTGTCAGGCATCGCGTGAGCGGGGCCTGGGCGAAGGAATCATGCTGGTCGAAGACCAGTGCAGCTTGTGGTGGAAGTGGAGCTACAGACCATGCTGAATCGGAAGAGCCGTTCCGTCCGTTCGATCGTCGCAGCCGCCGGCCTTGTCGCTATTGCGTTGCCGGTGACGCTGGCTACTGGCCAGACGACCGATTCCACCCGTACCTCAAACCCCAAGGCAGCGTCAAGCGGCATCGAGCAAGCGAGCCAATTGCTGAAAGACGGCAAGGTGGTGCAAGCTCGCGAACTGCTCCTGGAACTGACCAGCAGCAGCAACCTCGCCAAGATGAGCGATAGCGAACGCCCCAAGGCGGTTGCTCTGGCTCAACGGGCCATGCGTGAGTTTAAGGCACTTTCGCTCAGCGACTCGAGCCTGCAGACCGCTGAGTCGGCTCTCAGCCGCGGCGAGTTCCGTGTCGCGATTGCTCAGGCCCAGGCAGTGGTCAACGCGGATGAAGCCACCAACGGTCAAACCAAGATCGCCAACCAGATCATCGCTGATGCCAAGTCGCGCCAAGCGGCGATCGCAGGCGATATGGATGGTCAGATCAACGCGGCAGTCACCGCGTTCGATGACGGCGATGTTGCCGCTGCTCGCACCAAGCTCGAGCAAGTGGTTCGCAGCGGCGTGACGCTGAGCGATGCTCAGCAAGCGACCGTCGATGCGTATCAGTGGCGCGTGCTGGAAGCGGGCAACGCACCTGTTGCCGCTGGCATGTTGCAAGAAGGCGAACGCCGAGAAGTGCAGCCAGTGGATGAGACAGTCCAGCAGACCATCGAGCAGACCAAGCAAAAGGTTGAGGAGATGCAGGCCGCGGCTCAAGAAGCCCAGTCCGTTGCCAACCAAGCGGCGGAAGTTCCCCAACCCTTCACGATTGATCCCGTGCAGCAAGCACGCCGGATCGAGTCGCAGGGCCTGCTTGCGGAAGCGGACTTTGCGTGGGGTCAGAACAGCTTGGTGGATGCGAAGGGCAAGTATGCCCGCGTGCTCTCAACCTATAGCGAGTTCCTGACGGAAGAGGAACGCACTCGCGTGACCAGCCGTATCAGCGAAGCTGATGTTCGTCTGGGTGGCGGCGGCAACGCAGACCTGTTGGGCCAGACCATCAGCCAGAACAACATCGCTCGCGAAGCGGCGATCGCCGAATTCAACAACGACCTGGCTCAGGCTCAAGCAGCGTTGGATCGTGGCGACACGACCCGCGCTCGCGACCTGACTGCCCAAGCTCGTGTTCGCATGAACGGCGCTCGTAATGTTTTCAGCAACGACGAGATCACGTCGTATCAGTCGCGTGCTGATGAAATGCTCAAGAGCGTCGACGCGGCGGAGCAGAAGCTCCGCACAGAAGCAATCGCGAAGCAGACGGCAGAGAACCAGAAGGCGGCACAAGACTCAGCCGCAGCGCAGGCTGATGACAAGAACCGCCGGCTGAATGAAGCCGTGGACCGCGTGCGTGCGTTGCAGACTGAGATGAAGTACGAAGAGGCTCTGCAAGTTGTTGAGAGCCAGATTTTGTTCCTTGATCCGACCAACCCCACGGGCTTGCTGCTGCGTGATGTCCTCAGAGAAGCCGTCGTCTATCAGCAAGCTTCGAGCTTTGGTCGCCAGAAGGTTAATTCGTATATCGCGCAAGACCTTGACAACCTCGAAGCCTCGATCGCTCCGCGCAACTTGCTGGACTACCCCAAGGACTGGCCCGCCATCAGTGACCGTCGCGGCACGCCGGTCGCGTTCTCGGAAGCCGAAGAGAACCGCCGGGCACTCGCGCTGCTCCAAAACAAGCGCATTCCGGTCGCGTTCAACGACACGCCGCTTGAGAACGTGGTGACGTTCCTGCAAGCCGTGACGCAATTGAACATTGACGTTGACTGGGCGAGCCTTGAGAACGCATCGGTTGACCGCACCGCGCCCGTCTCGCTGAACCTGACGAACGTGACGGTTGAGACCGTACTCAACCGCGTCATGGAAAAGGTCAGCCCCGACGCCAACACTGGTGCTGCGTGGACCATCAGCGACGGCGTGTTGAACATCGCAAGCAAGGAACAGATCAATCGGCAGAAGACGCTGGCGATCTACGACATTCGCGACCTCATCATCGAAGTTCCCAACTACGACAATGCACCCGAGTTCGACCTCCAGCAGGCCTTGCAAAGCGGCCAAAGTGGTGGCGGCGGTGGTGGCCAGAGCCCCTTCCAGGATGCCGACGGCGAAGATCCCGAGCGTCGCCCGCTGCAAGAGCGGACTGAAGAGATCATTCAAATCATCACGACCAACGTAGACCCAGATGGCTGGCGCGATACGGCTGGTGGCGAAACTGGCTTCATCCAGCAACTGGGTGGCCTGCTCATCATTACTAACACGCCAGCGAACCACCGCGCTATTCACGGGCTTCTCAGCAAGCTGCGTGAGTATCGCGCGATGCAGATCAACGTCGAGACTCGCTTCCTGCTCGTGAGCCAGGACTTCTTCGAGCAGATCGGTTTTGACCTTGACGTGTACTTCAACGCCAATGGCAACGTCGTTCAGCAGGCACGTACCACTCGTCCCACGACTCGCGCGAGTGATTTCTTCAACTTCCAACAAGGCGGCTATCAGCCCACCTTCCCGGGCGGCACTATTCAAGCTCCCAACCGCACCCCCTTGGGTGGACCTTGGTCTCCCGTTGGCGTCGGTCAGAACAGTCTCGGCCTGAGTGAGTCATTGATTGGTACCGACTTCGCGCAGGACGTGTTTGCAACGTCGCCTGCATTGGGCATCGCTGGTCAGTTCCTTGACGACATCCAAGTTGACTTCCTCATCAAGGCCACGCAGGCGGATCGTCGCACGGTGGGCTTGACGGCTCCTCGCCTGACATTCACCAACGGCCAAATCTCCAACATCTACGTCGCGACGCAGGTGAGCTTTGTGTCGGACCTTGAGCCAATCGTTAGCGATAGCGCCGTTGGCTTTGACCCCACAACCAACTCGATTCCCGAAGGCGTGATTCTCGAAGTTGACGGCACGGTAAGCGCGGATCGTCGCTACGTGACGATGAACGTCAACACCGCCGTGAGCCGGATCGAGAGCATTCAGAACTTGGCCGTCACCGCCATCGCTGGCGGCCAGTTGGTGCAATCGGGCTCAACGTCGAGCTTTATCCAGTTGCCGCAAACCACGGTAACTCGCGTGCAAACCACCGTCACGGTGCCTGACCAAGGCACCATTTTGCTGGGCGGTCAACGTCTGACCACCGAGCAGGAAGTCGAAAGCGGCGTGCCCGTGATCAGCAAGATTCCGATCTTGAACCGTCTCTTCAGCAACCGCATTGAGACTCGCGAAGAGCAAACGCTGCTCATTCTGCTCAAGCCCACGATCTTGATCCAGAACGAACTCGAAGAGCGTGCATTCCCGGGTCTTGATGACTCACTTCGCATGCCGTTTGGTGGCTAAGTCAGTTTGTCTCTCGTCCAACTTACCCCCGTCGCAATCGCGGCGGGTTTTTTCATTGGCCCGTCGCGCGTTCAGTTCGTTGGCCAACATAGCGTCAGGGCGGTTCGCGGCGCCGTGCGGCGCGGACTAGAATCGCATCCGACAACTCGCGTGGAACATGGACGTAGGTAACGCACGCGAAAATAAGCAGGAGACGACGCAGATGCCCCCGACTGAATCGAGGATTCGTGTGAAGCGCGTGGATAGTGTCACGCAGGTAGAATTTCTCGACCGCAATATCCTCGATGAAGCCAACATCCAGGTGATTGGCCAGGAGATTGAGCAGCTTATCCAAAGTGAGCCCAACCCCCGGCTGCTTATCAGCTTCTCAGGCGTTGAGCATCTTTCCAGCGCTGCTTTGGGCACGCTCATTCAAGTCAACAACCATGTGCGCAACCGCAACGGCCAGTTGCGCCTTGCGAATATCGACCCGCAGATTTACGAAGTGTTTGTGATCACGCGTCTCAACAAGCTGTTCAGCATCCACGGCACCGCCGATGAGGCGCTGAAGAGTTTCACGAAGTAATCGCAGCCAGCGCCTTGCCGACCAGTAAGGTGCGGCGGTTTTGCAGACTCTTTTCCTGTTGAATCGATTGCATGGCACAACACGCGCCGCAACCCCAGTTTTCGCCCGACGCGCATCCCGATCGCGGCACCATCCGCGTCGTGAATGAGCAGCCCGATATCGACGCGGCTCACAATCGCGTCATCGGCGCGGTTGAGCGGCACAACTACCCCAAGGCCAGTATTTTCGCGCTCAAACTGTCGCTGCACGAGGCGCTGATGAACGCCTTCAAGCACGGCCATAAAGAACTGCCGACGAACGTGCCCATCACGCTGCACTTTGTTGTCGATGATGCGAAGGTGTTGATGGAAATTGAAGATCAAGGGCCGGGTTTCAACCCGGATGATGTGCCTGACCCGACGCTGGAAGAAAACATCGAACGCGGCAGCGGACGCGGGTTGCTGCTGATCAAGGCGTACATGTCGAAGGTTGAGTACAACAAGCGCGGGAACAAGCTGACGATGGTGTATCAGCGGCCGAAGGCGTGATGTGCGAGTTGGTCGACGCGAGGTGCGTGTGATTTCGTGCGACGTCGGCGCAGTGCTCATAAGCCGAGAGAATGAAAAACGCCGCGATTGTTTCGCGGCGGTTGTGTAAGTTGCGTGTTGCCTGTGTGGATCGTGCGGGCGAATCGCGGTTGATGATGGCGGTTTGCGCACTTCGATCCGGACCTCCGCAGAGCCTCAGGTCCGGCGTCGGGAAGTTTGCGTGTTCGCAGCTTAGTGGGCGTGTTCTTCTTGAGGCACGGCGATGCCGTTCTTGAGTTTGTAGTCCTTCAGCGCGGCGCGAATCGCATCTTCAGCCAGCACGCTGCAGTGAATCTTCACTGGCGGCAGGCTGAGTTCTTCAACGATCTGCGTGTTCTTGATCGCCGAGGCTTCGTCGAGGTTTTTTCCCTTGAGCCATTCGGTTGCGAGGCTGCTGCTGGCGATCGCGCTGCCACAGCCGAAGGTCTTGAACTTCGCGTCTTCGATCAGGCCGGTCTGCTGATTGACCTTGATTTGCAGTTGCATCACGTCGCCGCACTCGGGAGCGCCGACGAGGCCCACGCCGATGTCTTTACGATTCTTGGTTTCGGCGGATGTGCCGAAGTTACCAACGTTGCGGGGGTTTTCGTAGTGGTCGATGATTTTGGGGCCGTAGGCCATGGCAGGAATCCTTCAAGCAGGCACTAGGCACTGGGCACTAGGCACTAGGGAAAATGCAATCGTGAATCGGGCGACAAACGCGAGTCGAGGCCTTGGCACTAGTGCCCGATGCCTAGTGCCTGACGCCTTTTCAGTGGTGCGCCCACTCCACCTTGCTCAAATCAATCCCTTCCTTGTGCATGTCGTACAGCGGGCTCATCACGCGGAGTTTCTTGACGGCTTCAACAATCTTCTTGACGGCGAAGTCAACTTCTTCCTTCGTCGTCCAGCGACCCATGCTCAGCCGCAGGCTGCTGTGCGCGAGTTCGTCGCCCACGCCCAAGCCTTTGAGGACATAGCTAGGTTCGAGGCTCGCGCTGGTGCACGCGCTGCCGCTGCTGCACGCGATGTCTTTGATGGCCATCATCAGGCCTTCGCCTTCGACAAAGCCGAAGCTGATGTTGGCGATGTGGGGCAGGCGCTTGGTGGCGTGGCCGTTGACTTCGCAGCTATCAAGATGCTTGGTCACTTCGGCTTCCATGTATTGCCGCAGTGCGAGCAAGCGCTGACCGTCGTAGTCCATTTCCTGCATCGCGATTTCGCAGGCTTTGCCCAAGCCCACGATGCCGGTCACGTTTAGCGTGCCGCTGCGGAAGCCGCGTTCTTGGCCGCCGCCATCGAAGAGACTGGTGAGGCGCACGCGCGGCTTGCGACGGCGGACGTAAAGCGCGCCGACGCCCTTGGGGCCGTAGAGCTTGTGGCCGCTGAAGCTGAGCAGATCGATGTTGTCGCGTTCAACATTGGTGGGCATTTTGCCGACCCACTGCGTGCCGTCGACGTGGAAGATCGCGCCGTGCTCGTGGCAGAGCTTGCCGATTTCGGGAATCTCGTTAATTGTGCCGATTTCGTTGTTGGCCCACATGATGCTGACGAGGATCGTGTCCTCGCGCATGGCGGCTTTGATCATCTCGGCGGTGTACACGCCGTCTTTAGGAGGCGAAAGGAACGTGACCTCGAAACCTTCCTTTTGCAAACGCTTGCAGGGGTCGAGAACTGCTTTGTGCTCGATGGTGCCCGTGATGATGTGGCCCCGCTTCTGCGAACCAGCCGGAGCCTTCTCATACATGTACGCCGCGCCCTTGATGGCGAGGTTGTTGCCCTCGGTCGCGCCGCTCGTGAAGATGATTTCCTTCTCGTCAGCACCAATCAACGCGGCGACCTGCTCGCGAGCTTTATCGACGCCCGCTTCTGCCTTCCAGCCGAAGCTGTGGTTGCGGCTGCCGGGGTTGCCGAAGTTCTGCGTGAAGTAAGGCAGCATGGCCTCGACCACGCGCGGGTCGCAGGGGGTCGTGGCGGCGTGATCCATGTAGATGCCGTCGAGTTTGAGGGCGGGCTTGGTACTGGGGGTTGTCATGGGTTGATCCTAGCGGCGTGAAAAACTTGGGAACTGGCATGAATTCGCTGGCGGGCTCAAAACCGACGCATCGGAGTTGTGAGTCCGCAATTGAGATTCAGTCTCAGTTGATGAAAAGCGTAGGGACGTTGTTCGTTTGATGCCACCACCAAGTTCGCGCAACACGTTTGCGGCCGATCAACGTATAGTGATGGTCGTGCAGGTTTCGTCTCCAACTCGAGCGGCTATGGGCAGCCTGACGCTGCTCTTGGTTGTCGCGCTCACGATGCAGTTGGCTCCGATGGTGGTGAGCGCCGGTCCGGCGACGCGTGGGTACGAGCAGGTTCGCCTCGCCGAGCCTTTGCGGATTGTGGTGGGGGTGCCGGCTCGTCGGCAAGGGGAGAAGAACGACAGAGTTTCGACCTTCGCGCGGCGGACGGTTGTTCCGGCGCGCGTGTGGGATTGTGTGCTTGCTGCGCCGCGTGCTGCGGCTTTGCCGGGCGCGATGCATTTGCGGATTGAGTCTTTGGTGAGTTTGCCGCCGCCGGTGTGCTGATTGATCGGATAGTTGCACAGTTTTTTGCTTGTGCGAGTCGCAGCATGATGCGCGGGTCGGATCGACTGCGTGTTGCTTGGCGGCTGACAAAATACATCGTCAATTCAGTTTTTGCACGGGCTGAAAGCCCGTGCCACTGGTACACATGCGGTACACGTGCACAGACTCAAACTCTGTGCCACCTATTCATCGAGACACATCATGGCAGAGCAAGGCATTCCGATCATTGGTCCGATTCTCAACAAGATCATCGGCACCCGCAACGAGCGATTCGTCAAGAAGTACACGCAGCGCGTCAACGAGATCAATGCGCTGGAGTCGCAGGTCAGGCAGCTTTCGGACGCGGAGATTCGCGCCAAGATGGCCGACTTCCGCAAGCGCATCGACAGTGGCGAGAACCACGAACGCGTGATGGTCGAGGCGTTTGCGGTCGCTCGCGAAGGCATGGACCGGGCTGTGGGCATTCGCAATGTCTTCAACCCCAAGCACAACTTTGACGCCAGCAGATTGCCCGCCGACATGCAGGCGATGTACGCCGAGATTCGCGCCAAGGCCGACGCGATGCCGGTGGTGATTCCGCGGACGTACATGGAAGATCAGAACACGATCATCCCCGAGAACGCGGTTCCCGATGAGAAGGACGAATTCCTGGGACATAGCGAGATGGTGCCGGGCTGGCGCCGCGTGGAAGTGCCTGCGAAGTTTTACGACGCCGTGCGGGCATTGCTGCCTGAGAGCCGGCCGCCATTCCGGGCAAGGCCGTTTGACGTGCAACTCATCGGCGGCATGGTGCTGGGGCAGGGCAAAATCAGCGAAATGAAGACCGGCGAAGGCAAGACCATCGTTGGTCCGCTGGCGACGTACATGGCGTGCATTGAACGCATGAAGGTGCACGTTGTGACCGTCAACGACTATCTCGTGCAGCGCGACCGCGACTGGACCTTTCCGTTCTTCCACGCTCTGGGCATGACGGCGGGCGCCATCCACCCCCAGCACCAGCAGCCGGAAGAGTTCAAGCGGTTCATGTATCGCTGCGATGTGGTTTACGGCACCACGGCGGAGTTTGGCTTTGACTTCCTACGCGACAACATGAAGCGTGCAGTTGAGCAGCAGGTGCAGAAGCGGCGCGACTTTGCCATCGTTGACGAAGTGGACAGCATTTTGATCGACGAAGCTCGCACGCCGCTCATCATCAGCGGGCAGGCGCACGAAGACACGCCGCGGTATGAATTGGCGGACAAATTGGCGCGGCACCTTGTTGGCAAGCAGCGGCCTTGGAACGAGATCGAAGAGAAGGTGAATCGATGCGAGATGCGCATCAAGGGCATCGAGGGTGATATTCGCCAGGCGCGTGACAAGAGTGCGGTGCCGGGCTTGCAGGTGCAACTTGCCGAAGCAAAGAAGGAACTGCCTTCGCTCAAGGCTCAGCGCGATGCCCAGCCGCAGTATTACGAAGTGAAGCTTGAACGCAAGCAGTGTCACTTGACGCACGAGGGCGTGAGCGAAGCGCAGCGCGTGGCTCAGATTGGTTCGTTCTATATCGAAGAGAACATCGACCTGCCGCACTTGCTGGAGCAGAGTTTGCGAGCGCACACTGTGTATGAACTGGATCGCGATTACATCGTGCGCGAGCTGCCCGATCAGTTCACGGGTCGGCCTACGCCCAGCGTGGTGATTGTCGATACAAACACTGGTCGCCCGATGGTGGGCCGGCAGTGGAGCGACGGTTTGCACCAGGCCGTTGAGTGCAAAGAACGCGTGCCGATCAAGCAGGAAACGCAAACAGTCGCGACGATCACGATTCAGAACTTCTTCAAGATGTACAAGCGTCTGGCGGGCATGACCGGTACCGCCGATACCGAAGCGCAGGAATTCCACGACATCTACAAACTGGATGTGGTGGCGATTCCGACGAATCGGCCCATCCGCCGGGGCGATTTTGATGACGTGGTGTTCCTCACGGGCAAGGACAAGTGGAACGCGATCACGGATGAAATCAAGGCGTTTACCGATGGTGGCCGGCCTGTGCTGGTGGGCACAACCAGCGTTGAAAAGAGCGAAACGCTCTCGAAGCTGCTCACCAGCAAGCACATGGTTCAGCACGAAGTGCTGAATGCCAAGCAGCACGATCGTGAAGCGCCGATTGTCGAGAATGCGGGCCAGCTTGGCGCGGTGATGATCGCAACCAACATGGCAGGCCGGGGTACTGACATCAAGCTGGGCAAGATTTCGCGTGAGCAGTTGCTGGACCACTGGCTGCGGCGCGGTATCGCACCGCGCACGCTGACGGTGGAGAGCAGCGAGAGCGACGTGCGCGAGCAGATTTATCGCAAGATCGCGAGCAAAGAGCTCGAGATCGATAAGAAGCAAGCCGAGACGATGCCGTTTGCGGATCTTGAGTTGCAATTGCTGCGCAAGTGGGCCAACAAATTCACGTGGCTGGGGCCTGACAACGTGGCCAAAGCCAACGCCGAGAAACTGCGCGAGGCTTTGGACGAAAACGGTCGCTTCCTGCTGCACCGCATTCGCTGGTTTGAAACCATCGAAGACATGGGCGGCTTGCATGTGATTGGCACCGAGCGGCACGAAGCACGCCGGATTGACAATCAGCTTCGCGGGCGATCAGGCCGACAAGGCGACAAGGGTTCGAGCCGATTCTTTGTGAGTCTTGATGATGACCTCATGAAGATGTTCGCGGGCGAGACAACGATGAAGATTCTGTCGCGCCTTGGCATGAAGGAAGGCGATGCGATTGAACACCCGATGCTCAGCAAGCGCATCGAAGGTGCGCAGCGCAAGGTCGAAGAACGCAACTTCCAGATTCGCAAGCAAGTGCTTGAATATGACGAAGTGATGGAAGCTCAGCGGCAGTACTTCTACGGCCAGCGCCAGCGCGTGCTTGAAGGTCGGGATGTGCGCGGGTTGCTCTTTGACATGGTGCGCACCACCGTTCGCGATGGTGTGGACAAGTATCTGGATGATCTGTATCCGTGTGAATGTGCGGCGGAATTTGCCAAGAACAAGCTTGAATGTTCGATTGCGCCCGAGAAGCTCAAAGGCATGAGCTTTGAGGAAATGGAAGTTGCAATTCGCGAAGAAGCCAAGTACGACGCCCGGCAGGCTATTGAACTGACGCTGGGCGAGTATCTGCCCAGCGAAGAGTCGGAAGTCAAAGTTGACTACGACACCGAAGGTTTGATCAAGTGGGCGCGCAATCGCTTTGGTGTCGAGCTTGATCCCAACCGCTTGCAAGGCGGCAATGCGCAGGAACGCCAGTACGTGCGCGATCAGTTGGTGCAGCGAGCCGAGGACGTGGTGGAGCACGCCGACTTGTCGGGCATTCGTGAATACACGCAGAAGGACTTCGGCTCTGGCGAACTGTCAAAGTGGCTCAAGGACAAGCTGGGTTTTGAGGTGCGCACGCAGGACATCATCAACGCGCAGAAGGATGTGGATCGCAACAATCCTGATCCGGTCACGACGATGGTCATGCAGCGTGTCGAGCAGTGGTACCACCGCCGGGAAATCGAGTATCCCGTCGAGTACGGCATCGGCATGTTCCAGAACATGGTGCGCCAGCCCGGCATCGGGCCCCAACAAGCGGCGACGGCGTTCTTGCAATGGGCCAACATGCGATTTGGCCTCAACTGGACGCAGGACATCTTCAAGTCCAGCACGCTGCAGACGGCGAGCCAGCAGTTGATGCAGGCAAGTCAGAAGTTTGTTGATGATCGTCGCATGGAAAAGGAAATGGTCGACGCCATTGCTTGCAAGACCGACGACGAGCTCAACGCGTATTGGGAAAAGAACTACCTGCGGCCACTGCCTGACACCATGCGGTACTTGAGCGGCGACGAACGCGCGAATGCCATTCGCGCGGGCGTTGAGAACATTCGCCGGCTCGAACTGCTGCGGTTTGAGCGCACGATCGTGATCGACACGCTGGACTCGCAATGGAAGGACCACTTGTACGCGATGGACCAGCTTCGCGACACGATCGGCTTCCGCACGTTCAGCCAGAACGATCCGCGCATCGAGTACAAGCGCGAAGGTTCGCAGATGTTCAAGGACATGCTGGCGAATGTGAAGCTGCGCGTGACGGAACTGCTCTTCAAGGCTCGGCTCACCCCGCCGCAGCAACAGCAGCCACAAAACTTTGCACCAAGGCCCGCGCCGCGTCCGATGGCCCCCGCGCAGACGGGTGGGCTGGGCATCATCGGACCAGGCCTGGGCGGCATTTCTGGGCCGGGGCTGGGGCAAGGGCCTTCGCAAGCCTGATTTGGCTTGCGTCAGGCGTGATTTGCCGCGAACAGGCCTGATTGGTTTGTGATCGGCCCGATTGGTTTGTGATAGGTTCAGGCAACTGCAACCCCCCGCACCCCCAGCCCGTACAGGTTGGGGGTGCTTTGTTTGACGTAGGGCTTTCGCGTCGTACTCACCAAGGGCAACCCAGCGCGATTCCCAATCGCATGTGAAACTAGTCCGCGCGTCAGGCCAAGTTGCCTCCAAGAATCACCTATGCACAACGCATCTCACCAACGTCGCGGCTTCACGATCATCGAACTGCTTGTCGTCATCGGCATCATCTTGGTGCTCATCGGCATCACGTTCGCCGTTGGCCGCAGCGTGGTGGGGGACGCGAAGAAGCGCACCACCGAAGATACCATGCGCGTGCTTGATACGGCGCTGCAAGCGTACATCCAGACCCGCGGCGAAAACCCGCCGGTGAAGGTGCGGTTCACGAACACGACGAACAATCAGACGAACACGCTGGTGGCCATTGATGGTGTGACGACCGATGGTCTGCCGTCGGGTGCAACCACGCCTCAGTTGATCAACTCAGTGGG
Source organism: Phycisphaerae bacterium (assembly GCA_014192545.1). Taxonomy (GTDB): domain Bacteria; phylum Planctomycetota; class Phycisphaerae; order Phycisphaerales; family UBA1924; genus BJHL01. The sequence continues at coordinate 105,669 of BJHL01000002.1, forward strand.
CGTTTTCATTGCGGTTGCGCAGCAGGTTCCAGAATCAAAAGCCATTCTCGACAGACTGTCGGCAAAGCAGCTCGCGCAGTTGGATATCGACTTTGTGTCGGACACGCAGAACGGCCCCCAGCCAACCTTGCCAACCGGCCTTGACGCTTGGGGCAGGCCGATCCGCTTCGTGCACCCGAAGGCTGATGGTGTGATTCAAGGCGACGTGTCGAACACAACGGCGACAAACCAAGATGTTCGACGACTTGAGGCATGGCCCGCCTTTGGGCCAGAGGATTCAACGGCGAGGTACCTTTTCGGCGACGTCCGCCGAAACAACTACGACATCAACGGCTCGGGCGACAGCGACGGCGGCAAAGCCAGCGGCTCGCGTCCGTACTTCTATTCCGCCGGCGAAGACGGCCTCGTCGGCTACGGCCAACGCGACGGCGTCTGGGTCAACTTCAACCTTGACAACGTCTACCTCAGTGAACCAACCTTCGCGAAGGCCCCTCAGTAATTTCACCCCTTCCCCGCCGTGAAAGCGACCGGCGAGGTGCCTATACTTCCCCTCACGACATCCCGGGGTGTAGCGCAGCTTGGTAGCGCGTTTGACTGGGGGTCAAAAGGTCGCAGGTTCAAATCCTGTCATCCCGACTTGTTTCAGAGTAAAGCCCTTCGATGAGCACATCGAAGGGCTTTCTCGTTGTTGGAAAAGGACTTGTGAGAGTTCAATCTGTTGCCTCGCTACCTCACGCATACGAGCGTTTTAGGGTGGGTGTTGGCGGGGTTTGAACCTCTCTTGGACCGCCACCCTCGCCGTCGTGATCTCCGGCCACTGTCCCTTTTCGCCGCCCGTGTTGACCCAGCGGGCCATGCAAACGGCGGCTTCTGGCCCAACCGCTGCCACGGTCAAACGGGCCGCCTATGAACCTGCCGCGAGGCGAGAGGTACGTGGAAAGCTCCCATACCAACAAACTCGCAAACCATCCGCCGCCTTCTGGCGTTGTCTTCTTGCATGATCCAAGGTCGGATGTCGGTTGCGAAGTCCGCGAGCTGAACGTGCCGAGCGTTCGTGGAACGGGGTTCCAATCTGACGCCCCATGAACGGGTGAATAGTGGAGGATGCTCGGTCTTCGTGTGTGGGTTTACGGCGTGTCCTTGGGCTTGAGGTAGTCGTTGTCGAGTTCCCACAAACCAGCGGTTGGTTTGACGAGCGGGCGGCGTTCGGACCCCGCTTTGGCGCGTTCGCCGATGAGTCGCGTGAGGTCGGAGAGGGCGGCGGGGTGCTGAAGGATGTAGGAGTGGCTGGTGTAGCCGCTGACTTTGGCGTTGACGAGTTCGAGGGAGCTGACCTGTGCGAGCATCGAGCGCTCGGACTCTGGGAAGTCTTCGATGCGCATGGCACCGACGCGGCGCTTGCTTCGAAAGAGCCAATCGGCGAGTCCCAAGGCCTCGTCTTCTTCGGAGAAGTAGATAACGACTCGTTCGGCGGCACGGACGACGTTCTCGCCGAAGAACCGCTGGATGAAGACCTCAAGATCCAGATCGGGGGCGGCGAGGACAAAGGTGGCCAGCTTGAGCGCCGCGGCTGTGTTGGCTGGGGCGAAGGTGCCGTCTTCGGGCGGGACAGTGTCTCCATCGAGGGTCGCGGCTCTGACGGCGAGGGGTGTGGCGCGGAGGGCGCCGCGCACCTCGTCGTGCAGCTCTCGGATGGAGGTGAGCGCCACGTCGGTGCCTCGGCTGTGAGAGATGACATGGACCCGCTCTACATCAGGGTGCATCGCGAGCATGACCAGCAGTCGCTTGAGGTGGACCGTCGTGAACTCGCCCGATTCGCGGTCGTAGGCGTAGCCCTTGAGGCCGCCCGAACCCGCGGGCCAGGTGTAGACGACGGGGACGCCTTTTCGCCCGCCGAAGTGCCACGCCTGCGCCAGTCGCAGGATGGCGTCGTCGAAGGTGTTGTTGTATCCGTGAATGAAGAGCAGGACTTCCTTGCGTTCGGTGCGCGCGAGCCACGAGGAGAGCAGGTCGTTGAAGGGCTGCTGTTCCTGCTGGAGCTTTGCGAGTGTGTCAGCGGCGAAGCGGAGCGAGCCGTTCTCGACGGTCACTTTGGTGATGATGCTCTTGATGGTGCCTGCTTCGACGACCTTTGAGACCTGCGGGACGTAGGTGCGCGATCGGGTCGGGCCGGTGCTGTCGGCGACGAGCTGGTCCCAGGTGACGTCCTTGCCGAGCGAGATCTCCGCCTCGCCGAAGGCCATGTCGCGAGAGCGTTTGTGGCCGTACTTCGGCCCGGTGGGGCCTTGCTTGTCCACGACGCGATCGGTGACGTAGAGAATCGGGATCTCAGGGGTCTGAAGCTCGGCGGGGGTCTGTGCAAAGGAACGCAGGCCCTCTTCGCCGTAAGCCGCGTAGGGGGTGGGAATGAGCTTGTTCGAGCAGGCGGTGAGGAAGAGGAGGGAAACGACGCAGGGAACGGCGATCAGCCGGTAAAGTGGTCGGATGTTCATGTTTCCGATGGTATCGAGTTGTTGCGCTTGATCAAAGATCTCCCAGTTGATTCTCCGCCCACGGTTACCGTGGGCTATCGCCGGTGAGTGTGCCGCCACTTCGCCACGCATGGGGAGCGATTCCGAGCGCTGCGCCAGCGAACCGGGTTCATGTTTGGAGTGGGCAAGGGTGTTGGTGATAGTGCCGTCGGCGGTTTCGCAGTACCTGCGCGGACGTGTTGGCGTTGCCAATGTTCCTCGTACTTACAAACCACCTTGGCTCTCAACCTTTGGGATATCACAGGATGATCCCACGCCCTAACGCGCCCGTCTGTGTACCTCCGTTGGGCCAAAGCTGTTCCATGTGCCGATGAAGCCGTCCATTGTGAAATCACCATCATCCACGAGGCGCGTCGTCACTCGCGCGGCGGCTGCACGATGAGGCAATTGTCTTGCTGCCGGGTGCCCCGGTAGAAGCGGGACCAACGGCGGCGGATTCTTCAACGTCAACTCCGCCCACGCGATGGAGAACTCGACGGCGATGTCCAACTTCCTTCTTCAGCGGCAGAAAGATAATCGTTAGGGTGTATCGTGAACGCTCGTGGAGGATGCGACAGAAAGAGCACGGCTAAACTCTGTAAACAGTTCAAAAAAAGTAGTTTAGACGTACTTTTTGTAGATATGGCAGAATTGTCTTGAACGTCACATGAATCACGCTATCCTAACAAAATGCTTTCTTTTGACGTACAAAGCCATTCTATAACCCAACCGCTTGGCCAACTCAAAGCCCGACTGGATGCGCTCGCAGCGGTAAGTCGTAAAATCGGTCGGCGGGTTGCGACTGGTTGGGAAAAAGCTGATGGTTGGTTGGGTGGTGGATTGTGTTGTGGGGCGACCCATGAGTGGGTAGGCGTCTTCGACATACCGCCAATTTCGATTTTGATGCATGTAGCAGCACGGGCGGCTGAAGCTGCGGGCGAAAGTCACATACATCCTTGGATCGTGTGTGTGGGGCAAGAGGTGTGGCCTACGCCCCACGTGGTGTTGCGTGCGGGCGGGGGGGCATTGCTCAAACGCATGTTGCTCATCGACCCGCCAAGTATGCATGATCGACACTGGGCAATTGAACTCGCATTGCGGTGTGAAGGATTGGTCGTCATCGCGGATGCAAGTGGCATGGACATGGGTTGCTCACGGCGGATGCAATTGGCTGCAGAGCATGGCTTGTCGCTTGGGCTGTTTGCGAGGCCTGCGGGCGAAGCGCTCGCGATGTCCGTGGCCGCGACAAGGTGGTTGGTCAAGCCGGTTGCAACCAGTGGCAACGCGCCCAGATGGCAAGTGACACTGGTGCGATGCAAAGGAATGCAGAGCGCCGAAACATTAGCTGGTGGAGTCATGCGCGGGATGGTCAGGGATGATCGCTCACTGCTGGTGGAGGTGAACGATGCGGGTTGCGTTGTCGCTGTACATGCCGACATTTGCAAGCGATGTGATTCGATTGCGGCGGCATCTTGATCCGAAACATCCTGTGGTCCTATGGACACTTGATCGTCAACGCGAGACGGTAGTATCGTGCTGCGATGTGTCGCTGCGTGCGGGCGTGCGCACCGGCATGACTGTCGCGCATGCGCGTGCACTGTTGCCGCGAGGAGTAATGCATGCTGAGCAATTCGACCCGTCAGCGACGAGGCGAGCGTTACGAAGACTCGCCCTGCGCATGCATGCGTTTGTCCCGACAGTTGCGATAGACCAGCGTGATGGATTGCTGCTGGATGCTTCGGGATGCGTGCACTTGTATAGCACTTTGGAACAACTCCTCGCGAGAGTGATGCGAAAAATGACCAGATTCGGCATCAGTGCTCGAATTGCAGCCGCTCCGACGTTTACAGCAGCGTGTGCGCTTGCACGATGTCGGTCGAGTGGGAGCGTGGTGAAAGATGTGAACGGCATCGCACAAGCAACGCAGCAGTTGCCTGTTACAGCACTGCGGTTGCAGGACGGTGTGCTGCATGCGTTACACGAGGTTGGTGTAGAGACTATTGGGCAGTTGCGTGCGTTGCCGCGAGCGTCTTTGGCTGATCGGTTTGGATCGCATGCCTTGCGCGTACTCGATCAACTGTCTGGACGAGTACCCGAGAGTATTACGCCGGTTGTGAGTTGCAGCGTGATAGAAGCATCGCATGAACTTGCCGGGCCTACTACTCGACTGGATGCGGTGCAAGTGGTTACAAGGCGTGTGCTTGATAAGTTGTGTGAAACACTGCGGAAAGGACAACTTGGGTGTCGCAAGATAGTCGCCACACTGGATCGGTCTGATATTGAACCTCTCGTGCTGACGCTGCAGGTGGCGAAAGCGACCAATGACGCAGGGCACATTTTCATGATGCTGCGGCACTTGCTGGACAGTGCGCAACTTGGATATGGCGTGCAAGGAGTTCGTGCGCGGGCGATGCTAGTAAGCCGTTTACGACATGAGCAGAGGCAGGCATGGCACGAGACGAGCGTAAGTACGCCGCCGGATGCGCTGGGTCGATTTGTTGATGCCTGCGTGGCAAGGATGGGTCAAGCGAGCGTGACATGGCATGCGCCAGTCGCGTCATATCTGCCCGAGAATGCGATGGTGCGGCAAGTGGTGGCTGAGTTATTGCAACCTCCGATCAAACCTGAATATGTGTTTGCGATTGATCGACCATCTCGATTGTTCGTAGAGCCTGTGAGTGCGAGCGTATTCGCGTTGGTGCCCGATGGACCGCCCGTGCGTGTCACTGTTGATGGTGAAGAAATCGAAATCGCGAGTACAGATGGCCCAGAACGTATTGCAGGCGAATGGTGGCGCGATGATGCATCAGCCAAACTCACACGTGACTACTTCCGTGTGCAAACCTTGCTGGGCCGGTGGTTGTGGCTGTTTCGCTGCAGTGATGGACGTTGGTTTGTGCATGGAGAGTGGGCGTGAAGCCAGTGGGAACATGACGCAATGCCGGAAGATCCGATTCCCAAGTCAAAAGAGCATCCGATCCGTGCACGTAGTACGGACCAGGCGGGCTGTCGCTTGAATGCCAATACGGATTCTGCCTGCAGCTACGCGAGTGCTGTCTCACTTGACTTGCAAAATTACGCAGAGCTTGCAGTAACGAGTAATTTTACTTTTTTGACAGGAGCGAGTCATCCGGATGAACTGGTGACACGTGCGAAGGAACTTGGCCACGCTGCAATTGCTATCACGGACACGCATTCGCTGGCTGGAATAGTGCGAGCGCATGTGGCAGCAAAGCAGGCAGATTTGCAACTTGTCGTTGGTGCTCGCATCGTGCTTGCAGAACCAATACCTTGCAGCGTGTTGCTTCATGTGACAGACCGTGATGGATATGCAAACTTGTGCAAGCTGTTGACGCTGGGCAAGCGACGCTCGCCCAAAGGACAGTGTCATCTCACGTTGCATGACGTTTTTGCTCATGAGCGGGGACTGCTCGCGACCCTGGTACCGCCTGCGATATTGAGTGAGGCATGCGTCGAACTACTCGATGGTTTGAGACGAGTATTCGCAGACAATCGGCTGTCGCTGGCAATATCGCGGGTTTATGCGGCGGGCGATGCCACTCGTATCGAGCAGATCGCGGCGCTATCACGGCATACCGGTGTGCCTCTCGTGGCGACCAACGACGTGCATTATCACGTTCCGCAGCGCCGAGCGTTGCAAGACGTGCTGACGTGCATTCGTCAAGGTTGCACGATTGATGAGGCAGGGTTGAGTCTGCACGCGAACGCTGAGCGACACTTGAAGTCGGGCGAAGAAATGTCGCGGCTATTCCCGACGTATCCGCATGCGATAGCACGAACACGCAGTATTGCAGATCGGTGCGCAGGTTTTAGTTTGGATCAACTGCGATACGAGTACCCCGATGAAGTCGTACCAGAAGGTACGACCGCGATGATGCATCTACGCCAATTGACATTTGCTGGCGCGTTGCTGCGATATTCCAACGGTGTACCTGACAATGTGATTGCACAGTTAGAGCATGAGTTGCGATTGATTGATGAACTCAAGTACGCGACGTACTTCCTGACGGTGCATGATCTCGTGGCGTTCGCCAATGCACAAGGCATTTTGTGCCAGGGCCGAGGGGCAGCCGCGAATTCCGCTGTGTGCTTCTGCCTGGGTGTGACGGCGGTTGATCCTGCTCGCGTGAGCATGCTCTTTGAGCGATTCATTAGCAAAGAACGCGACGAGCCGCCTGATATTGACATCGACTTTGAGCACGAACGTCGGGAAGAGGTGATTCAGTACATCTATCAAAAATACGGGCGCAATCGAGCTGCGCTCACTGCGGAGGTCATTTCGTATCGCGGGCGTAGTGCGATACGAGAAGTGGGCAAGGTGATGGGCCTTTCGCGAGATTGTGTCGACAGACTTGCGAAGGACTTGACATGGTGGGAAGACAGTCCCGACAACCCACGCCGCATGCGAGAATTGGGGTTGAATCCCGCAGACTCGCATCTTCGTGGTGTGGTGGCACTCGCGAAGGAACTGATGGGCTTTCCACGACATCTCGGGCAGCATGTTGGCGGATTCGTCATCACACGCGGACCGCTCTGCGAAAGTGTGCCGATCGAGAACGCGGCCATGGCGGATCGAACAATCATCGAGTGGGATAAGGATGACATTGAGGCGTTGGGAATGCTCAAGGTGGACTGTTTGGGTTTGGGCATGTTGACGTGTATTCGCAAGGCTATCGCCATAATCAATCAACACGCCCTCAAAGCACCCCAGCAACCTCTACCGCTGGAACTCGCAACGATTCCTGCTGAAGACCCAGCGACATATGACATGATTTGCGAAGCAGACACAGTCGGAGTGTTTCAAATCGAAAGCCGAGCGCAAATGTCGATGTTGCCGCGACTCAAGCCGCGGTGTTACTACGACTTGGTGATAGAAGTTGCGATCGTGCGACCTGGGCCCATCCAAGGCAAAATGGTGCATCCATACTTGAAGCGCCGTGACTGCATCGAGCCCACGGTTTACGCATCACCTGAGATTGAGCGAGTGCTGAGTCGCACGCTGGGTGTGCCTCTGTTTCAAGAGCAGGCGATGTCACTCGCGGTCGTCGCCGCGGGTTTCACGCCCGGGGAAGCCGACCAATTACGCCGCGCAATGGCGGCATGGAAACGGTCGGGGACGGCGATCTTGAAGTTTGAGAAGAAACTCATCGAAGGCATGCTTGCACGCGGCCATCCGATGGAATTTGCACGAGGCGTCTTTCAGCAGATCAGCGGTTTTTCCGGTTATGGCTTTCCCGAGTCGCATGCTGCGAGTTTTGCGTTGCTGGTGTACGCATCATGCTGGCTCAAGAAGCATCATCCTGCTGCATTTGCGTGCGCTCTGCTCAACAGCCAACCGATGGGTTTCTATCAACCTTCGCAGATTGTGCAAGACGCTGCAAAGCATGGCGTGGTGGTGCAGCCTGTGGATGTCAATCACAGCGACTGGGATTGCACGTTGGAAACAGCCGCGGACGTATCTGCCTTGAGATTGGGAATGCGCATCGTACAAGGCATGCGCAGTGACATTGCGGAACAGATTGCTCGCGAACGAACGTCGCAAGGCCCTTACCGCTCGCTTGACAACCTTCGCCGCCGCGTGAGTGTGCCCATCAGTGCTTTGCGACAGCTTGCGCAAGCCGACGCGTTCGGTTCGGTACAGTTGCCTCGTCAGCAGGCACTGTGGGCTATGCGACGCATGAGTGATATCGAGGCGCCGCTATTTGAACAGAGCGAAGTTAGCATGCCGCGCAATGAAGACCAGATGCAGTTCCCCAACGGCTCCAAGTCGCACATTGTGGATGCGAGAGCGAATGCTGATGACTTTCGAGTCAGTGCTGACAATACCGATGAATTGCCGCCAATCCCTGCATCATCGCAAGTCACCGCTGACTACATCGCCACAGGACTTTCCTTGAAAGCACATCCGCTGCGATTCATGCGTGAAAGTCTTGCTGCCAGACGAGTCATTGAGAACGCGTTGCTCCTTGACGCCACGCGCACACCTACCGGCTCGCGTGCAACAGTTGCCGGCATGGTGCTTGTCCGCCAACGTCCAGGTACTGCGAGCGGTATCGTTTTCATCACAATCGAGGACGAAACGGGAATCGCCAACCTCATCGTCCGACCGGAGATCTACGAGCGCTACCGCAGAGCCGCTCGTCACGCGGGCATCATTCTCTGCACGGGTACCGTCGAACGTGCGGGTAAAGTCGTGCACATCAAAGCCCAGTCAATCCGCAGTGCCAACACAATCAAAGAATGCCTCATTCCGTCGCGGGACTTTCATTGACGTCCACACACGGCAATCTTCGACTTTGCCCATTGAAGCATCACCGGTCACAAACGTACATGTAGCTCGTCAGATACAACTGCCTTTTCCAAAAGTCTGGGCCCGGGGACAATCCGCGAATGGTCGAGCTTTCACTCTGAGTTACGCTGCACGACGTCTGAGACTTAAGCCGTCAAGGCTTCGCGGTCAACCATGACCGACCGGATCCGAATGAATCGCGATGCAGTTGCCTTCGCTGTCTTCAAACTCCGCGACAAAGCCAAGTTCGCCGATGGAGGTTTTGGGATAGAGCACTCTCCCGTCTGCGGCTACGGCGCGTTCGAGCGTGGTGTCGATGTCATCAACAGAGAAGTAAATGCGCACGCCGCCGCGGCTGGGTGCGTAGCTGTCGCCGTGAGCGAGTGCGCCGGTGATTCCTTCGCCGCCAGGGACGTGGACGAAGTTGGCCATGGGGTGACCATCAATTTCCGTACGAATAAGCCGCGAGCCAAAGACGGATTCATAAAACCGCACGGCACGGTCCATGTCGGAGACCGGAATTTCAAAGTAGCGAACGGGATTTTTCATGGATGTCTCCGCCGGCTTACGGACGTGTTGACGGGAGGGCCATGAAACGCAACTGATGCTGAAACAACAGCAGGTTGTGCAGCAAAGGATCGTAACTGAACGGGCTGACGCCCATTTTTCGACATGCTGGCCACAATCATCTGCCAATGTTCGCAACTCGCGCAGAAAGTGATTCGTCACACGTATCAGAAATGCGTTGCACAGTTGAAACCGAGCGACTACGAAAAAAACGCAGCATGAAGCTGCGGTTCATCAGACACTATTTAATTGCGGTCGCGGGCCAAGCACGCACGTCGCCTCACGCGAACGCCACGGCTTGACGAAACACACTACTTACTTCTTCGGCACGCCGATGCCCAGTTTGGGCACTTTGATCTGCAAGCCCGCACGCACATAGCCACTGGTGGCGCAGACGCGGTGGTGCATCTTGGGAAGGCCGGTCAAGGGGCACAGGGTGGGATGCACAGAATCAAGAGCATGGTGGTTACGGCGGCGACGAGTACGACCGTGGCTGACGCGTTGTGGGGGAAGCATCGAAAACTCCTCGCAGGATGACCGTTCAACCTGCTATTCACTCGGGCTCCTCGCCGCGAGTTTGCTTAACTGGCCAATCGACATAACACCCGCCGATTCGTCTCGACTGGGTCGAAATACTAGGCAGGTGCCTAGCGGGAGGCAAACGAGGGCGAAACAGGCTGGAAACAGTTGCAGCAGCGAACTGGAAGGTTCGTAGGCACGGCGGTGATGCCACGATCCCTGCGATCGATGCCGTCCGGGTGAGGTCACGATTTGGGACTGATCCACTTGTACGCCGTGCCACACAGATGCAATCCGCCAATGTCGTCGTAGCAAAGCAAGAAAGTGCAGTCGAAATCGATGATGCCGAGTTGAAAAAGGGTTTCGTCGACGAGACGTTCAACGTCTTGTCGGCTGCTTAGTTGCCACACAGGTTGTTCGTCCCAGTGACCCATGAAGAACACAAAAAGTGCCGGATATTTGTCAAGCTGATGGGGCAGCGTGTGAGCCAATTCCGGTTCGATGTTAGCTATAGGAACCTCAATTGACCCTATCACGCTCGCACATCGTTCGTAGTCAAATCTCGCGCCGCCGCAGAACTGTTCGCTCATGCGATTCCAGAGTTGGCGAGCGACTTCCGGTGGCACTTTCCTGGCCTTGACACCAACTCTAGCAATGTCTTCGTCCATGTCGGCCTCACGAGGCGGAACTCGCATAAGTCTTCTCATCAGTTGTTGCGTTACTTGCATTCTGGAAGGTTCGCAGGCGCAGAGTCAACGAAGTTGGCTTCGCCCGGGCTAAAAGCCCGGGCCACTGGGAGCAGGTTGGGCTACGCGCTTTTGGTGCGGGTGGTGCTGTCGACCGTCGCGAGGCGGAGGATGTTGGCCTGCGTCATGTTGTCGCCGATGAGTTCGCCGGTGATGCGGCCTGAGCACATGACCAGGACTCTGTCGGAGAGGGCGAGGAGTTCGGGCATTTCGCTGCTGACGAGGAGGACGGCGAGGCCTCGCTGGCTGGCTTCGCGGACGAGGCGGTAGACTTCGTTTTTGGTGCCGACGTCGATGCCGCGGGTGGGTTCGTCGAGGAGCAGGACCTTGGTGTCTTTGCCGAGCCAGCGGGCGATGAGCAGCTTTTGTTGGTTGCCGCCTGAGAGTTCGCCTGGCAGGCTTGCGGGGCTGGCGGTTTTCACGCGGAACTCGGTGATTTTTTCGGCGATGGTGCGGTTCTCGCTCGCGAGTCCGCGCATGCCCATGGCGGCGGCGAGTTGGCGCATGAAGGGCAGCACCATGTTTTCGCCAACGCCCATGAGGAAGAAGAGGCCTTGGTTGCGGCGGTCTTCGGGGACGAAGCCGATCTTGGCATCGATGGCACCTTGCGGCGATGCGAGGTTGACGAGCGTGCCATTCACGAGCACTTCGCCTTGCGCGTTGGCATCGAGGCCGAAGATGGCACTGAGCAGTTCGCTGCGGCCTGCGCCCACGAGGCCGCCGATGCCGACGACTTCGCCCGCACGGACGTGCAGCGAAATGTCGTGCAGTTTGCCGGTGCTCGATATGTTGCGGACTTCGAGCATGGGGGCGGTGCCCACTGCGCTGGTGCTGGCGTTGCCCGCGAACTGGCGGGCCTTGGCGGTTTCGATGCGTCTGCCGATCATTTGCTCGACGAGCGTGGGCTCGTCGATCTCTTTGACGATGTTGGTCGCGACGAATTTGCCATCGCGCAGCACTGTGACACGGTCACAGCAGGCGAAAATCTCGCCCATGCGGTGGCTGACATAGATGATCGTGATGCCCTGGCTCGCGAGGTTGCGAGCAATCGCCATCAGGCACTCGGCTTCGGCGATGGAGAGCGAGCTGGTGGGCTCATCGAGCACGATGACTTTGGGCGCGCCCTTGGCTTTGCCCAGACCATCGCTGCCGTCGTCGAGGGCAGCCGCGATTTGGCAGATTTGCCGCTTGCCGGGTGACAATTCGCCCAGCGGGCGCGTTACGTCGATGGTTGGATCAAGCTGGTGGACCAGTCGCTGAGCGCGGCGTTTCATCGCGGCGAAGTTGACGAGGCCCAGGCTACTTGAAGGAATGTCGTGTAGACACAGATTCTCGGCAACGCTGAGGTTGGGGCACTGGGCGAGCTCTTGGTGCACGAGGCGAATGCCCGCATCAAAGGAGTCATCAATATCGCCCGCCTTGAGTTCGCGTCCGTCGATGATGACGCCGCCCGTGTCGGGCTTGTGCAGCCCCGCGATGGCCTTGCCCAGCGTGCTTTTGCCCGCGCCGTTCTCGCCCATGAGTGCGTGCACCTCGCCGCGAGCGAAGGTGACGGAGACATCATCGAGAGCTTGGGTAATACCAAAGCGCTTGGAGATGTTGCGGGCGATAAGGAAGGATTCAGAGGGGGGCATTGGGGTGGATTGGGGTGTGGGAATTATGGTGATGACGGGGCTGGCAGCAAGCGATCGCAAGGGTACGGGTGGGAAGGGCCGCAGGCATCAAGGAGAGGTTGATTGACGAAATGTTATCTTTGTCGTGCCCAGAGAAAAACTTCGATGTGCTCATCGAAGGAGTTGATCGATGCGAGACGATCGCTCGTGATGGATCATGCGCTTGGACCAAGAATCTCGGCCAGCATGTCTTCATCCACGCCCAAGTACTCGAGCATGTGCTTGTCGTATGTCTCAGCGTCTTGATCGCGCGAGAGGTCCAGCCGCATCTCGTTGATGACTTTGGTCCCTTGCTTGATCCACGCGTCCCAGGTTTCGGCAGACACATTCTGCTGGATCCACGCGCCCAGCGGGCCGCGCATGGGCGGCTTGGCGAGACGATTGCCCGGGCGGCCGGTCTTGCGATCCATCATCACGTTTTCGCCCAGATTCACGGGCGTTTCGGCTTTGGCAACTTCGGGCACCGGTGCGCCGATCTTGGTCAGCAAGTCGCTCATCGCCTTTGCCGGCATGCGGTCGCCTTTTTGCGTGGCGGTCAAGAAACCTTTGCTGAGTATCGCGATGGCTTCATCACGCTTGTTGGCATCGATGAGCGACTGCCCAGCCATCTGGTACGCTTTGCTGAAGCCGGCGTTGAGATCCACGCATTTGCCGTACGCGCCGGCAGCATCAAGGTGCCGCCCAGCCTGCGCGTAAGCTCCGCCCAGACTGAACCAAGCCATGTCATTGGTGGGGTCAGCTTCGGGGCGGACCATGGTTTCAAACTGCGCGATGCGGCGATTGATAGCGTCGATGTCCATTGGTCGCAATGGTAGAGCAGAGATTGGGAAGAAGGATTGCGAAGAGGAAATGCCAATCGCGCCGCCGTCGGACACGGTCCAACATCCAATGAAGCGGAGATTGTCAGTGATTGCACCACCGATTGCGGCGCGCAGCCGAAGCGATTCTTCGCTGTTTGTGATAGAGCCCATTCGTAAACCGCGCGTCCAGTGGCTTGCTTCGTGCGAACAGCCTCGCATGGCGATGCAATTGACCGATGAACAACTCGACTGGCTGGCCCAGCGAGTGTCCGATGCTGCGGTGTCGCCCAAGGGCGGGCGACCTGCGATGGACATGCACAAGGCGCTGCGTGGTATCTTCTAGGTGCTTGACAACGGCGCGAAATGGAATTACTTGCCGCGCGAGTGTGGAGCCAAGAGCGCTGTGCACAAGTACTTCGCGTCGTGGGTGCGTGAGCGTTTCTTCGAGAGCATCACTCGCGACGCGGGTGAACTCGTCGAAGGACGCTGCGGCTACAAGTTGCATGAGTCCTTTATCGACACGACCTTCAGCAAGGCTCGCTGCGGTGGCGACGGCATGGGAGATTCTTTGAAGCACACCTCCAGCGTCGAGTTCAACCCGTCATCAAATTCACCACGCTCTTCGGCTGGCTCGCCATCGAACTCGCGATTCACGTCAAAAAGCCGGCCTTTGAGCACACGCCAATCACCATCGCGTTGTCGGTCATCTTCTTCCTCATCGGCATGTTCTTCGTCCATCGCCGCTTCTACGGCATGTTGATTAAATCCGACCAGACATACACGCTACTTTGTTCTTCTACAAACAAAAACCCGGAGCGATTTCGCTTCGGGGTTGTGCTTTCAGAGTTTTCAACATCACGTTACCGACGGCGACGTCCCGCCAGCAATCCGGAAACCACAGCGAGCATCGCTGCGCCGGACGCGGGAATGGTGTTCGTGTCAAGCACAGTACCGATTGAACTAATGAAATGGTGTGAGAGCGTGTTGTTGTCAGCCGTGATCATCGAGAAGCCGTACGCGGTTGTGTTGCGGAACTGGCTTCCAGCGGCGACGCTCGTGATGGAATAGTGGCTCTGCGCACCTGCACCTGTCACATCGTGCGAACGAGAGTTACCGGGATTATTTGAAAATGAAACTGCGGGGCGTGGAGTCTTGTTCTACGCCCCGCAGTGTGTGATCGACAATCGAAGATCAGCGACGACGACGAGCCACGAGCAGGCCACCCATGCCAGCCAGAGCAATCACGCCGGGTGCAGGAACGATGCTGACGTTGTTGAGACCGATGATCTGGTCGGGGCTGGTTTGCGTGGCGTTGTCGTCAACCCAGCGGAAGTAGATGCTGGTGCCAGCGTTCCAGTTGGAGGGCAGCACGTAGCCGACGCTGCGAGCCGTCACGCCGACTGTGTTGGGAACGGTGGTGATGGTTGGGTTGGGGCTTGCGACGGTGGAGACGTTCGTCCACGTCGTGCCGTTGACGCTGGCGAAGAGCCAGTAGCCAGGAAGCTGGTTCGCGCTCGAAGCAACGTTGTAGCGCACCGTGTCGAAGCTGATGGTCAGCGTGTCACCAGCGGTCATGATGCCGCCAGTGTTGTTGCGGAGTTCAAGTTGAATGATCGCACCAGCGACGGTCGTGGGGGCGGTCGCCAGAACGCGGTCGGCGGTGTTGCCAGCGGAGGCTGCTGCGTTGAAGCCGTTGTTGGCGTTCGTCGTGGGAGTCGTCGTCGCGGTCAAAACAGTTGCCGCGGTCGTGACTGCGTCGGTCGCAACGCTGCTTGCACCGCTGGCAGGAATGGACGTGCCCCACGTGGAGTTTGAACCAAAGCTGGTAGCGAAGTGACGCCAGCCCGTGGGAGCAGCCGTGCCGCTCGTGCCCATCGAATTGAAGTTTTCGGAATAGCCAACAAGCCCGAAGTTGGCTTGGGCAAGCGATGAGCCTGCGCACGCAGCCAATGTGATAGCCCCCGAAATCAATCGGATACGCATAAACCTCTCTCCTCCGTGGGCTTTCGCCCACAAACATCACAGTCAATCGGCCGCGACAAACTGCATGCGGAGTGCTGCTTCGCGGCAAGCGCACCCAGGCCAAAACCATTTTGGCGATAGCACAATACCCGCGCGTGCAAGGTCGTGCGTCATCGTGGCGTTCTGTTTGTGTTCAGCGAAAGTTATTTCACATGCCGTTCACGTGGGCTTAGCGAAATCAATCCTCATGCTGATGCGGCTTGAACGCCGCGATGACCTGTTGCTGCACCTGCGGCGGCGTGCGCTCGTCATGGCTGTAGTCCATCGTGAAGTTGCCCGCACCGCCGGTCATGCTCTTGAGCTCGTTGGCGTAGTTCTGCAGTTCACTCAGCGGAGCGATGGCCTTGACCATGCACTGATCGCCCGAGAGCACATCGCTGCTCTGCACGCGGCCGCGTTTGGTTGAGATGTGACCGGCGAGATCGCCAAGGTACTTGCTTGGCGCGGTGATCTCAAGCAGCGCGTAAGGCTCCATGAGCACGGGGCGAGCCTTTTGCACGGCGTCAATAAAGGCCCATTTTCCGGCGGAAACGAATGCGATTTCCTTGCTATCAACATCGTGATACTTGCCGTCGTACACACTCACGCGAATGCCCTTCATGGGATAGCCGGCGATGGCACCATCGCTGAGAACTTGCCGCACGCCCTTTTCGACGGCGGGAATGAACTGCTTGGGAATGCTGCCGCCCACGGTGTCGTTGACGAATTCAAAGTCGCTGTTGGCATCATCAAGAGGTTCAACCCGCAAGTAGACTTCGCCGAATTGTCCTGAACCGCCGGTTTGCTTCTTGTGACGGTGATGGCCTTCGCTGATGCTGGTGATGGTTTCTTTGTACGCAACTTTGGGCGTGCTGGTGATGACATCGATTCCCAGCTTGCGGAGTTTCTCAAGCACAATGCGAAGATGCAGCTCGCCCATGCCGCGCATCACGGTTTGCTTGGTTGCGGAAATGCGTTCAAGCACCAGGCACGGGTCTTCGCTGATGAGTTTGTGCATCGCCGCGCTGAACTTGGTCTCGTCAGTGTAGTTTTTGAGCTCGATGGCGAGCCCGAACATGGGCTTGGGCACAGGCAGCGGAATCAGATGCACGCCGTCGTAGTCGTGGCTTTCATGAATGACATCGTTGAGATGCAGATCATCACACTTGGCGATTGCGCCGATGGACCCAGGGCCAAACTCGTGCTCTTCAACGTGGTCTTTGCCTTGCAAAATGAAGACGTGTCCGAGTTTGGTGGGCTTCTTGTGGTCGTTGATCAGAATGTCGCTCTTGGCTTTCAGCGTGCCTTGGTGTACGCGGAAGATCGCGATCTTGCCGAGGAAAGGATCAATCACGACGCGAAAGACGTGCGCGAGCAACTTGCCGGCGGGCTCGGGCTGCGCGTGCCACTCGACCTCTTCACCATCTTCCTTCTCGCGTTTGACAAACTCGGGCGGGTTAACTTCCAAGGGGCTTGGGCACAAACTCGCGAAGATGTGCAGCAGATCATCCACGCCCGCACTGCTCTTGGCGCTCACAAAGCAGATTGGCACCAGGTGCGCCTCGCCCAGGCACTTTTCAAAGGCCGCGTGCAGTTTCTCCGGATCAAAGTTGCCATCACCGGCGTCAAGATACTGCATGGTCAGTTCGTCATCAACCTCGATCACCTGCTCCACGATGCGTTTGTGTGCCTCTTTCACGCTCGAAAAGTCCGAACGTTCGTTCGAGTCCTTGCCATCATGCTCAAACACGTTGATCACATCACCGCGAGCCTTCGTCGGCAAGTTGATCGGCAAGCACACATTGCCAAATGTCTCGCGCAACTGATCCGTCAACGCTTCAAGCTGCGAAGTGCTCGCTTCGTCCATCTTGTTGACAATCAGCATGCGCGGAATCTTGCGTTGCTCCGCAACATTCATCATCCGCCGCACCATGCTGTCAATGCCACGCGTCGCATCAACAACCACGGCGATGGTTTCACACGCCGGAAAGCATGCAATGGCATGACCCACAAAATCAACCTTGCCAGGCGTGTCAATCAGATTGACCAGATGCCCCTCGTAATCAAAATGCACCACGCTGGGCTGAAGCGAATGCTTGTGGTGCTTCTCTTCCTCCGCCCAGTCGCTCACCGTGTTCCCTTCATTGATCGATCCCATGCGTTTGATCGCGCCGGTCGCAAAGAGCAGGCGATCAACCAGCGTGGTCTTCCCGCCGCCACCGCTCCCGCACAGAAGAATGTTGCGAATATCGCTAGCGTTGCGGCTGGGCATGGGATGTCTCCAAAGTAGAACTTGCTGCGAGTGCGGGCCGCACGAAACGCGTGGGCCCGCCACCTCAGGTGCCAGAATGGACTCGTGGAACAAGCATGACAACAGTCTACCGCAACCCGTAGATATGTGAAGGGGTTTGTAAGAGAAAGATCAAAGGTTTGTAAGCGGTTCGCATATTTTGTTCGCGGCTCGCGGCGAGTTGTTGCTGAGAAAAAGTTGCTGGTTTATTGGCACAATGCCCTATTCGTGTCATATTTGGCATGCCGCGACGTTCTGTCGTGGAAGGCAACATTCTTGAAAGGGGATGCGATGCGTGGTGTTCACATGATTGGTGCGGCGGCTGCAAGTGCGGCCCTGTTTGCCGCGGCTTCTTCGGCTCACGCCGTGCTGGTTATCAACTCCCAGCAGTTCACTTTCTTCGCCGCGTCAGCTTTCGGGGGCACACGCACGTTCAACCCCAGCCCCGGAACCAACTTTGACCAGACCTTCGGCCCGTCGACCCAATTACTGACATACACGGGTTCACTCTCTCCCAACCCAGGAACCGCCGAAGCCACGATCAGTGGCACATACTTCGCTCGCGGTGCAGCCGAGTTCACTCCGAACTCATTCAGCCTCATCGTACGAGCTGAGTATTCGTCAACGCGGATCAACGTACCGCCCGCCGATTACGGTTCGGTTGGCGGACAATCGTCGATCCAAATCGATACCACCTTCACGCTGCTACAGGCTTCGACGATCTCGCTGGAAACCCGGCTTCAGCGCGGATCATCTGATCTCAACAACTGGGGCTACGACTCTGGTACGACGCGCGTGTTGAACGCGAGCAATGCGCAAGTTGCGATCATCGGCGTCGGCGAGCCTCGTCCTCTGGAGTTCGCTCTCGCTGCAGGTCAGTACACCATCTCGCAGCGCGTCTGGGCCGGCTACTTCAGCGCGTTCCTTCCCACCGACGGCAACGCTTTTTCAGACTACTTCCTGCGCGTGATTGTCCCCGCGCCCGGCGCGGTGGCGGTCACGGGATTGGCTGTCCTTTTTGCCGCACGCCGACGTCGCTGATTCGCGCGTTTCAGCACGCTCCTTCTGTTCCTCATTCACGGGCCGTCGCGTACTCGCGGCGGCCCTTATCCTGTGCCCCTATGGCTCTCTCGCACATCACGCGCTTCGCCCCCAGTCCCACCGGCCACCTCCACATCGGCGGCGCCCGCACCGCCCTCTTCTGCTGGGCCTTCGCCAAGCGATACGGCGGCAAGTTCCTGCTGCGCATCGAAGACACCGACGCCGCTCGCAGCAGCGAAGAGAGCGCGCGGGGCATCATGGAAGATCTCGCATGGCTCGGCATTGATTGGGACGAAGGGCCTGTCCTGAAGTATGAAACCAGCGGGAATACTGCCGCCCCGCAGGCGCGGCCCACCAGAACCATCGGCGGCGACCCTCGCGGCGTTGGTCCATTCTTTCAAGCCCAGCGTCTCGCCAAGTACAACGACGCCATCATGCGCCTCGTCGAACTCGGCCGCGCATATCCGGCTTTTGAAACCAGCGAAGAACTCGAAGCACAACGCAGAGTTGTTGTCGCTGCGAAGCAGACGTACCGCTACGACCGCGCGAGCTATAACAAAGTTCCCGATATCGCCGAGCGCATCCGCCGCATGAACGCAGGCGAGCCGCACGTCGTGCGTTTCTACGCGCCGCACGAACCAATCGTCGTCGTCGATCAAGTGCTGGGCGATGTGAAGACCGCCGCGGGCGAACTCGACGACTTCGTCATCCGCAAGCAAGACGGCTTGCCCACGTATCACTTCGCCGTCGTGTGCGATGATGAAGCCATGGGCGTCACGCACGTGCTCCGCGCGCAAGAACACCTCGCCAACACACCTCGCCACGTCGCGCTGCAAAAAGCTCTGGGCTTCCGCACGCCCAATTACGCCCACATGCCGCTCATCTTCAACGTCGACGGCACCAAGATGAGCAAACGCGACAAAGCCAAGTTCGCGCGCAAGTCGCTCAAAGACGCCATCGCGAAGAATGGCCCAGATTTCATCGCGAGCGTTGTAGCCGCGACACATGTCGACGAAAAGTCGCTCAAAGACTTTCTCGCCGCCGAGAACGACAGCCTCGACACCGCTGAGAAAATCGCCGCACATCTCAAGATCGCCCTGCCGGAAATCGAAGTTGCCGACTTCCGCAGCAGTGGCTACCTGCCCGAAGCCATCCTCTGCTATGTCGCGCTGCTGGGCTGGAATCCCGGCCTCAAACTCGCCGACGGCAAGGACCGCGAAAAGTTCACGATGACCGAAATCGGCGAGCACTTCACCGTTGATCGCATCGGCAAAACCAACAGCAAGTTCGATCGCGCCAAGCTGCTCGCCTTCAACGCCGACTACGTCGCGCAGCTACCCGACGACCAATTCGCGCAGCGGTGGTGGGCTTGGTGCATCGAAGAAAAAGATTCCGCCGAGGATGTTCGCACGCTCGTCAGTAAGTTCACTGACGCATCGCACGCAGCAAGCCCCGCCAAGCCAATTGCCGCCTTCGCGCTGCTTGCAACGGCCGTCAAGCCCCGCGCCAAAACCTTCCGCGATGCCGTCAAATCCAGCAAGTTCGCACTACTCACCGACGACCTGCAAATCGATCCCGCCGCCCGCGAGAAAAATCTCAACGCCAACAACCAGCAAGGCCTCACGCTGCTGCGCGAGTTCCTGCCGCTGCTGCAATCACAAAAGCCCTGGCACGCCCACGAACTCCACGCCCTCATGGAGCAATTCGTGAAAGACAAATCCCTCCCCAACCCCGGCCCCATCGCCCAAGCCCTCCGCGTCGCCCTCACCGGCACCAGCGTGAGCCCGGGAATGGGCGAAACGCTGGAACTGATCGGGCGGGAAAGCGTGCTCGCACGGATCAGCCGCGTGGTGGGGTGAAGTGTAAAGACATTTTCACCACAGAGGCGCAGAGAGCGCAGAGAAAGACAGGAAGAAAGGGTCGGGTACCTCGGCACTCCGTGCCGAGCCCTTCCATCTTCTACACGTCGCTCCTGACGCCAGGTGTGGTTGGTCACGCCGTGCAGCGGCATGCGTGGGGAATACGCGGCATGTGTGATGAGGGATACGGCATTCGGCAAGCTTGATTCGGCATTCTTGGAAAGCCAACGAACCCGAGCGCGAGCGAGGGCCACCAGCGACGCACACCATCACGCTCGCAAAGCCACGCGTGAAAAGACGTAGCATTTGCCCGTACAGTTTGAGTAAGCTGCGAAATGTTGCCGGGTTCACGAGATCTCGTCTAATTCGCAAAGTGTCTCCGAGTGGAGGTAGCGAAAATGCCACGTCGTCGAAATCGCGCAGTTGATCAGATCTTGACGCGGGAGAGTTTGCCAGTTCAGTTGAATCGGTGTTCCGCTTGTAGGCGTGAGTTCGAGATCGCCAGCCTTCGACAGATCGAAGGGTGTCCCGTTTGTCCGCAGTGCGAGATCACCGTTAAACAACGACTAAGTGAGCGCGCCATTGAACAGCAGGTGCGGCAGCGGGATCTGAAATCCTTCGCAGCAGCTTTCGAAACGACGGTAGATGCAATCCGAGAAGTAGCAATGCTACTGCTCATCCCAAGATCAGTCCGTTGGCGGCCCGACGAAGAGATTAGCCTCCAGGATCGCCAAGTTGTCTATCACGGAATGAAGCGATGGACCGACTATTCCGCGAGTGGCGCTGTTACCGTTCATAGCGGATTCCTCGCAACGGTTGATGAGCATGCGCGCCTTGCATCCCGTGGGATGCGGATGCGTGCGCTGGCACGTCGAGAGTCGCTACCGCGAGATGAGCGAGAGCAAGCCTTTGCACGGGCGTTCGCTAAACCAGGAAAAGATTGCGATGACTCGAAGCTCTGGCGTCGATATGTGGCATGGTGCGAATCGGAGTGCCGGCGAATTGACGAGCACGACCGTGCGCGCGCTGCACAGAGAAGTGAGAACTTCAACCGTGTGCGGCAGGAGCGTCGTGACAATGCCTCAAGCAACATAGAAGACCCGTTAGCCCATGCGGAATGGCGCGAACTTGATCGAAATAAGAATGACCATAGTTGACAAAGGCATGTGGCATAACCTCCCGCAGGAAACGCTTATGTGCTATGTGGCACAGGCTGCCTCCTTCAAGGCTGCCTGTGTGCGTTTGTGCGGGTGCCGCCAATGCAGGATGGGGTGCCGGGGAAGGGCGGCAGCCCTTCCCGGCGTCGGTCGCCACCCAGCGCGGCGGTGTCAGCAGATCGTTGGCACGCGAATCCAATTGGCCGCAACACGGGAACGCTGCTTCGCGGGTCTGGCCCGCGGTGATCGAAGGTGCATGCTGGTCGCGGCGAGGCATGTGGCTGTCGGCGTCACGTCCAACGGCGCCAGAATTGGCATGCTTTGGCCCCGTTGCGTTGTTTCTCGCGCCGTTGCATTGTTTCTCCCGCCGTTGGGTCGTTTTTCACGCCGTTGCGTCGTTTCTCGCGCCGTTGCATCGATCTTGGCGGCGCAATACACAACGGCGCGGCGTGAACCCAGCATCTTGAGGCGTGAGTCTGTGCCGCCTGCGCGAGCCGTAACGGCTGTGCGCGTCCATCTGCATAGTTATCTGCGACGATGCACAGATGCATTCAACCAGACGCAGTGTTATGTCGATGATTCGTCACAAGGTTCATCACGTTCACATGGCCGGAGCGATGTGTAGAAGATAGAAGGCGGCGTTTCCAACGCCGCACCACCGCAAAACGCAACACTTCGGTACTCCGGTACTGCGGTACTCCGGTACTTCGGTACTTCGGTACTGCCTTCACGCCCTCGCCTGCTCAAACAACCACGAGCAGAACTTCCACTGCACCACATTCCGAAACGCCTTGATGTAGTCGCTCCGCTTGTTCTGATACTTCAAGTAGTACGCGTGCTCCCACACATCCACGCCCAGAATCGGCACGGCTCCCGCGATAAACCGATCCTGCTGGCTCTCCATCTGAATCAGCATCAGCCGCCGCGAGATGCGATCAAACACCAGCCAGCCCCAGCCGCCGCCTTCAACCTGAGCGGCGTTGGCCTCAAAGTGTGCCCAGAACTTTTCGATGCTGCCAAAGTCGTTCGTAATCGCGTCGGCGATCGCACCTTCAGGCTGCCCGCCGCCGCCTTTGCCAACCGGTGCCATCATGTTCCAAAAGAGCGTGTGATTGACGTGCCCGCCCACGTGAAACGAAAGCTCGCGCGCCCAATGCCGCACCAGGCCCGCATCGCCGCCCTCGCGAATGCCCGCAAGTTCTTTCATCGCGCGATTCGCGCCCGTGACATACGCCGCATGATGGCGACCGTGATGAATCTCCATCGTCTGCTTGTCAATATGCGGCTCGAGTTCCTCGGGCTTGTAAGGCAGCGCGGGCAACACATACTCGCCCTTGCTCGCGTCAAATCCGCCAATCTCAAACGCCGGCTTGGGCTTGCCCGAAACAATCTTCGATGGCAAATCTTGAGCCGCCGCGGCGAGCGTGATGCCAGCGACCGACAACAAACCGATAGTTTCGCGACGTGTGTGCATGCATAAATGTACTCGCCCCGCAACGCGCGTGAAACCACATTCGTGCCTGCACGCACGCATTCACAAACCCGCCGCACCCGCGTTTTCTCCCTCTATCCTTCCTCATGCGTGTCCTCATCCTCGCCGATTCCCTCTTCGCCGCACGAGAGCGCACGCTGCTCTCCCGGCTTGAACTGGGCCTCGCCGACGAAGGATTCGTGGTGCTGCAAGCCGTGCCCGAAAGCGTGAAGAGCGGCCTGGGCGCATCGTTGCAAGAGGTCTACGCGCGCGGCATCACCTACAACCCGCACACCTTCCCGCTCTTCAAAGGCCTCGCGGTTCGCACCATCGTCAAAGCACTCGCCGAAGCCGACCAACTTGACCAACCGCAAGACATCGACATCGTCCACGTCTTCGGCGGCTCGGCGTGGCAACTGGGCCGCGACCTAGCGCGCGAACTTGACGCTGGCCTCGCGCTCGAAGTGTGGCGATACGGCCTTGCCGCGCGAACGTCAGAACTCACGCTCGATCCCAGCGACCGCGTCATCTACGTCGCACCCGATCCACTCACGCAGCAACAACTCACCAAACGCCAACCGCAGCAGCGCGTGCATCTGGCAGAGTGGGGCGTCATCGCCAGCGACGCTCGCGACATCCTCGCGCCGGGCAAAGCTGCCAGTTTTATGCTCGCCGGCACAGGCCGCGACGCCGCCGCCTTCGCCGCCGCACTCTCCGGGCTTGCTCCCGTCCTGCGCGAAAACGAACTGTCGCTCGCCTTTTGCGACGCAACCGCCGCACGCCGCGCGGAGTTGTGGCCTATTGCAAAAAAGCTCGGAATCCTGCACAAAATCAGCCTGATCGAAGACCTCGAAGGCCGCCGCGACCTGCTCTTGCAAGGCGACGTGCTCGTGCTGCCCGAAGCTGCGGGCGAACAACGCGGCATCGCTCTCGAAGCAATGGCCAACGCGCTTGTGGTCATCGCCGCACGCGATCCGCAAGTGAGCATTCTTCAAGACACCATCACCGCGCGACTCGTCGAAGCACGCGTCGCAAGTGCATGGGAAGACGCGTTTCGGCAGACCCTCGCCGATGTGCCCGCATCGCGCGCACTCGGCAAGCGTGCGTTCGAGCATGTTGCCCAGCATCGCCGAGCGAGCGCGTATGTACGCAGTGTGCTCAAGGCGTATGACTCATTGCTTGAGCAAGCATCCGTGTGATTAGCAGTCAACCACGAGTATCGCGAACCGCGCGTCACTTCGTGTTCGCCTTCGGAATGCCATACTCCGCCCAGCGCTTCTCCACGTTCGCAACAACATCCTCGCTCATCTTGAGAATGGGCGGCCATGCCCGCACCGGATAGCCGTTGCGTTCGTCGCCCGCACGCTTCGCCGTCGCATCAAACGCCACGCGCCTGCCGCACACGCTCACAACGCGATCTCGCTCAAACGCCCCATTCGCCAGCCAGTGAAAGAAGACATCATCAGCGTTCGCGATATCGCAATCATCACCCACAACCACCGTCCAAATCGGCAGCGTCACTTCATCCGCCAGCGCACCAAGTTCCTTGATCACCCGCAATCCATCGCCCGCTTCGCGCTTATTCACGCGAATAAACAGCCACCAACCCGCAAGTTCATCGCCGCCGTCCGCTATCCGCGCATGCGTCACACCGCGAATCTGCATCACCCGCTGCTCCGTCGCTCGCGCCGCATCACCGACAACGCTGCCAAGTTCGCCCGTCTTGCAAAGCTCCGCCGCAAGTCCCTCAACATGCAGATGCAGTTCCGCATCGCCCTTCTTCCGCGTCGTGTCCAGCCCCATCTTCACACTCGCTCCCAAGTGCGGCGCGGCATGATCCAAAATATCCACAGGCCCACGCGCAAACTCCACATCGCGCGTCGGATGACACCGCTCGCCCACAACTCGCATCACCTGCATCGTGTCGTGCACATCAACATCATCATCAACCACAATCACGCACTTGGTCCACGCCATCTGCCCCGCGCCCCAAATGCTGTGCATCACGCGCCGGCCCTGCAACGGATACGCCTTCTTGATCTTGATGCACGCACAATTATGAAACGCCCCAAACATCGGCAAGTCATAATCCTCAATGTCATGCACAATGGTCTTCAACAGTGGCAGAAAAATCCGCTCCGTCGCCTTGCCCAAGTAGTAATCTTCCTGCGGCGGCAACCCCACAATCGTCGTCGGATACACCGCATTCCGTCGATGCGTAATCGCCGTCACCTCCAGCAATGGATACCGATCCGGCATCGAGTAAAACCCGGTGTGATCACCAAACGGCCCCTCAAAAACCGCACCTTTCCCAACCGTGGGCCGCCCCTCCGGGGCGGCAGGTTCGCCCCTGCGCAAGCGATCAATCTCAGCGTCACTGCCGCCCCGGAGGGGCGGCCCACCAACGCGCGGATCCCACCCAATAAACCCCGCTTCATCACTCACAAATCCCTCAATCACAATCTCCGCATTCGCCGGCACCCACAGCGGCACCGTCACCCCGCGAACCATCGGAATGCCCTTGCCATTCAAAAATCCCGCCAGCAGCAACTCACTAATCCCAGGTGGCAGCGGCGCAGTCGCCGCATAAGGCATGATGCTCTCGCCCCCCAGCACAATCGCCACCGGCATGCGCTGCCCCTTGGCTTTCCAACTACGCCAATGCCTCGCGCCATCGTGGTGCATGTGCCAGTGCATGCTCATCGTGCGCGTGCCAAACAGTTGGACGCGATACATCCCAATGTTGTGACTCGCAGGCTTTGGGTCGTCGATGTCATCCGCATGAATCGTGTGAATGCCCGACAGCGTGATGTACCGCCCGCGATATCGCGCGTTCCACGCCGCATCTGTGCGCACGCCAGGAATGTTGTCATTGATTCCCGCCGGATATCCAACCGCCTCGAAGTCTCCATCATGCGGCCAGCACCGCAAAATCGGTAACTGCGTCAAGTCAATCTGCTCACCTTGCAACAAAACTTCCTGACAAGCCCCGCGCCCCGACATGCGCTTGGGCGGAATCCGCAGCAGCGGCAAAAACTCTTTCCCCTTCGCAATCAACTCACTCAGCGATCGCGGCGGCTGCGGCTTCGTCAGCGAAGCAATCCGCGCCGCCAACGCCTCGAACCCATCGGGCTCACCGCCGTTTGCAGACTGCCGCGCCACACCCAGCGCCATCTCCATCCGCGAATAACTTCCCCACGCATTGATCAGCAGCGGAAACTTCGCTCCTTCCACATTCTCAAACAGCAACGCTGGCCCGCCGTTCATCCAAAATCGCGGATCATTCCGCCGCGCACTCGCGCTCGGCGTTTTCGGCGCACGGCTCTTGCTCACCAAGTCCGCAATCTGCGAAATCTCCAACACCGGATCAACCTTCGCGCGCACCCGCACCAATTCGCCAGCTGATTCAAGAGCCTGAATGAAGGTTGCAAGGTTTGGATACATGGGTGGAACTGCGAATCAAAAATCACGTTTGAAGATCAGGCACTGACGCATACGAAAGTGGCCGGCACAAAACTCACCGGCACGAATACGCTCACGTATTCGTCACGCACGCCCCAATCGACGCACGCGGAGGATAGTGTGAGTCACGCAGACCATCCCGCCAATCCGCCCGCACAACCCGAAGCGCAGCCAACTCCCCAGCCCCGCGTTGTCCCCAGCACCAAGCGTTCCACGCTCACGCCCGACTACCAACGCGACTGGCCGCAGTACTTCGACGCCGTGAAAGACCAGCCCCCGCGCGACACCTGCCTGCGAGCTCTCGCCGCTTTCGCAGTCGAACCACGTCGTCCACGCACCGCCCTCGACATCGCAACCGGCGAAGGCCGCGACACGCGCGCAATCCTTGCAAGCTGCGAATCCTGGCGCGTCATCGCGACCGATTCATCAATCGAAGGTCTCCGCCGCCTGCGCGAAAGCATCTCGCACGCGCCCAACCTCACCACCCGCGTCCAACTCGTCGAAGTCACCATGGAAGCTCTCCCCGCGTGGGCTGCTCGCACACAAACCACCACCATTGACTTCATCAACGCCAGCTTCGCCCTCCCCTTCTGCAACCCCGCAAACTTCCCCGACCTCTGGTCATGGATCGAGCAAACCCTCGCCCCCCAAGGCCGATTCGCCGGCCAGTTTTTCGGCGACCGCGACGACTGGGCCTGCGTCCGCCCCAAAAGCCACTTCACGCGCGAGCAAGTCACGCAGCTACTCGCAAACTTCGACATCGAACACTTTGAAGAAGTCGAAAAAGAAGGCTCCGACGCCATGGGCGGCACCAAAAAGCACCACGTCTTCCACGTCGTCGCCAGAAAACGCTAACCGCTGCGACCGTCCAGCATCCATCACGCGACCCAATCCGCCACACCTCGTAAGCTCACGAAGTCTCACCTCGCTCGCCGCGGAGTTCAACGTGATGCACCCATACAACCACAATTTCGTCCCACATCGCCACGCTCACTCGAGCCCGCTACACATCGCCGCGTCGCTCGCATGCATCTTCATCACCGCAGCCACCCACGCCCAGCAACTCGCCTTCATCGACGCCACCGCGCAAGCCAACCTCGCCAACATCACCGCTGGTCGCCTCTGTTTCGCTGATCTCAACAACGACACCCGCCCCGATGCCATCATCCGCGCAATCGAACCCGGCAAGCCCGACCGCTACCGCGTCTTCCTCAACACTCCGCGCGAGCCCGACGCCGCCAACGCTCTCGCATTCTCCTTCATCGAGCACGATTCCAACCTTCCCACGCCCGCCGCCGGCGATTGCTTGGTCTTCGCCGACCTCGACAACGACGGCAACACCGACGCCATCATCACGCGCTACCTCGACGTCAACAAAGCCACCGCCGACGCACCTTTGCGCCCAGATCGCACTGGCTACCTGCTTAGCAAAGGCAACGCCACTTTCGCTGACCTTGTCGCCCCCGAAGGCGTCACCCCCGCAACCACCGCCGCAATAGCAGTGGGGGACGTTGATCTTGACGGTTTGCTCGATCTCTACCTCGGCAATTGGTACACAAATTACGGCGAGAGTAACGACGCATTCGAAAATCAATTGCTTGTGCAAAGCCGTGATAGCGAGATCGCAATGACGGATTGGACAAAGCCCGGCATGCGCGAGTTCAAGTCGCTGACATGGCTTGGCTGCGACAGTCGAGGCGGCGCACCCGCGCCCGACGACTGCGCCGGTCGTCCGACCTACGGCGTCATGATTCTGCATCAATTCATGCCGCCCGGTCCTCTGCGTAGTCGCGAATACACCGATGACAAGTTGCCACCCGCACCCTGGCTGCTCGAACTCAATTACGGACGCCGCGCCAATCGCGTCTGGCGCGTCAGTGCCTTTGTGTCAGACCTAGAACCCATTTTGCTCACAGCTGGCGACATGCATGGCGAACCGCTCGATCCAAAGCTTCCGGCATCCTACCAGTGGGCGTTCGGCTGTTGCTACCAAGACCTCACCCCCGACGCCATCGCCGGCGACGCCGACCGCTCCGGCGTCTACCCCGACTGGCTCACCGAGCGCGCCAAGACCGACCCGCGCTTCGCCCGCGAAACCGAACAACCCTTCCGCACCCACGGCAACACCTTCGATGCAGCCGTGGGCGACATCGACAACGATGGCGACTTCGATCTCTTTCTCACCGAGATCACCCACGCCTGGGCTGGCCCTTCCTCTGACCGCTCTCGATTCATCGTGCAAAACACCACCCGCATTCGCGATTCGAACGGCGCCGAAAACGTCTCCAGCCGCTTCCTCGTCAAGCCCGAACTCTCCGTCGACCGCATCCCGCGCGACCCCACCATCCGCAACTGGAACCAAGGCGATCTGTTCGCCGAACTCGCCGATTTCGATCACGACGGCCGCCTCGATCTTCTCCTCAGCAGTGGCGACTACCCCGACGACCAGCGACTTCGTCTCTATCGCCAGCAAACCGACGGCACCTTCGCCGATATCACGCCTTACACGGGTCTAAATAACGAAGGCAGCCAGCAAATCTCTCTCGCCGATGTTGATCTCGATGGCGACATCGACATCCTCGTGGGCCAGAGTTTCAATCGCCTCTCGGCCGCACAAATCGCAGGCCGCACACCGACGGTGAAGTTGTACCTCAATCAAACCGTCGAACGCCGTCGCGAGCGTGTGCGCACACAACTACCTCTCGCCGGCGTTGAGCAAAACTCCCTCACGCTCATCTTGCAAGGCGATCCCACCCGTGGCTGCACCACCGACGCACTCGGTGCAATCGTCCGCGTCACCGCCGACCTCGACAACGATCCCGCGACCCCCGACATCACACAAACCCGCCAGCTCATCGGCATAGGCGGCCACGCCGGCAAGCAACACGAGTTCCTCATCCACGTCGGCCTGGGCTCTGCGATAAGCGCAAACGTCGAAATCAGTTGGCCCATGCGTGACGGTCAGCGCTCAACCAGCATCCCCGGACTGCAGCCCGGTCGTCACACAATTAATCAACAGTGGGATCAGCCCGACGCCGTGCCCGAAGCCAACCCCGACACCGGACCCTGAGGCCCTGCGAAGGTCCGGATCGACCCACACAAATCAAGATTCTCCCGCCAACTTCCCACTCACCCGCAGCAAGGCCCACCCGCCAAAATCGTAAAGAAATCAATCACATCCTGATCTTCCGGAAACACCCCATTGCCGTTCACATCAATGGTCCGGCACGTATCACACTCCGCCCCCGCCAACACATTGAAGAAGTCAATCACGTCTTGATCTTCGGGAAACACAGTGTTGTTGTTGAAGTCAATCACGTTGCCAATCGTCACCGTGAAGTCGATCTTGGGTTGCAATCCCAGCGCAACCGCCGTGATGTTTTCCTTGGTGTAAAACGCCGGATACGTCGCATCACCAACCCCGCCGCCAGGCCCGCCCGCCGCCAAGTGCAACCCGCTGATCAGCACCGCCACGCGCCCCTGATCAAACCCGCGCGCGAAATACGCCTTCGCCGCTGGTGAAGAAAGATCGATGTCAAACACAATCTCGCTCCCCTGCGGCACCAATTGCCCCGCCGGAACCGCAGTCATCGTACCAATCGCAATCGGCGCAGCCTCAAACCGATCGCGCACCTGATTCGACACGTCAGTCGTCGCCTGTCCCGCCGCATTCAGCAGCGCGGGATACACCCGGCGAACTCCCTCCGCAAACGACGGCACACCCGTCATGCCAAACGTGCTGTTCTCCGCCCACGTCGCAAGCTGCGCCCCGCTTCGGAACCCCGCTGCAAACAACTCGATGGGCTTGCCCGCGTCGCTATCGCTCACAAACTGCGAATCACTGCTCGCATAGCACGTGCGCACACTGTCGAATGATGGGTCATACTCAAACCGCGGCTCGTTGCTCGTGTACACCCGCACGCGCAGACTCGTCACGTCATACGTGCCATACCCCCGTCCAGCAGAAACCAGCGACGAGGTGTTGAAAATCAGCAAGAACTCGGCGTCTCGGTCGTCAAACGCTGGTTGGTTCTGAATAGTCGCATCAGCCGGCGTGCGGAAGATCGACGCAGAAGACTCCGAACCGGGCGTGCCCGCGAACGGATACATCCAGCGATCGATGGTCGGAGAACCGAATCCACCGGAGATGGTTGTTTGACCAAGTGAAGCTGAAGCGACGATTCCGAGGGCGAGAAGACTGGTTGCTGAGTTCATGTTCAAGAGTTCCTTATCCGATTATGCAAATGCTGACGTCTGAATCCTTCCGCCCGCGAGTCCTGTCAAACAAGAATCATTGCTGTCCCACGGGATTGTGTCTACAATGGTTTTCAGATTCAGCAAGGATTGCCGAATGTCCGTGAAAACGACCACCGCCAACTCCAGTTCTCAATCGAGCCTCTGCCCCTTCACCCGTTTGATGGGCTCTGTGGGCCTCGCCAACTGCCCGGTCATGTCCGGCCTGCGCGAAGCACGCGCCACCATGCTTTCGCTGCGCAAGCGGGCTTTCACGCTCATCGAGTTGCTCGTGGTCATCGCTGTGATCGCCGTGCTTATCGGGTTGCTGCTGCCAGTTCTCGGCAAGGCTCGCGCTGTCGGTCGACAAACCACAGAACTCGCAGCCGGGCAACAGATGATGCTCGCGTTTCACGTGTATGCCAACGAGAATCGCGACAACGTATTGCCTGGATATCCAACTGCTTCAATGGTGAATTCGAAGATTCAGGTCTTCAACGACGTGGGAGAGCGACTTTACAACGAAGAGGCTCAGCGCTACCCCTATCGCCTCGCGCCGCAAGTCAACTACGACTTCCGAGGTCTTTATCCCAATCCCAAACTACTCCGCGAAATCCGCGAAAATCCCGAGGAATATTCGTCCTATGGCGTGACCTACGACTACATGGTCACGCTCTTCCCATCACTTGGAATGAACGTTGCCTTCGTCGGCGGCAGCGAACGCTTCGGCGCCTTTGACCCCTTCTTCCAACGCGCATTCGGACGTCAACACGTCGCGCGCCTCGACCAATCCATCCGCCCCAGTCAACTCATCACCTTCGCCAGCGCCCGCGGCAACCCGCCCGCCGAAATCTCCGTCTTCCGCAACCTCGACGGCTTCTTCCGCGTCGAGCCCCCCTTCTTCGCGTCCAACCAAGGCCGACGCTGGGCAACCGCCTACGACGCTGCCACCACCGACCCCGGCCCCAACAGCGGCTTTATCTCCCTGCGGCACGGTAACAAAGCCGTCGCCGCCCAACTCGACGGCCACGGCAGCCTGCTTTCGTGGGATGAGGTGCAAGACATGCGCCGCTGGGCCGATCAGGCGATAAAGGCGGATTGGGTGTTTGGCGGAAACTGATCGCAAAATGTTGGCAAGTTTGAATCGTTCACACGACATATAATCCTTTGAGCGGACTCAAAGGGACAATTCGTGGCATCATCAGGTAGCTTGGGCAACAAATTCGGCCAGATTGCAGATCGCGTGCTCGCGCCTGTGCCAGAACAACATCGCAAGTTGGTTCTGATCGCGGCCCCGTTGCTGCTGGTGGTCGCAGTGGTATGGATTCGCCCTCTCATGCAGTTGTTGGGAAGCTCCCAGAACGCGGATGCGATTGATCCAATCAAGTTGCAGGCCTCGTTGGAGCAGGAAGATCGCGATCGTCTCAATCAAATGACGCGCGAGCAACTCAAATCCGAGAAACAGGCTCGAGAGTCAGCCATCGCGATGGCGAAATACGAAAAGAACGACAAAGCCATTCCGGACGCAGAGGCCGCACTCAAACGGGTGATCGATGTGATGGCGTCGAAAGGACACTAATTTTGTTTCTTCTTGGACGCAACTGGCTTGCGGTGGAGCCCGTTTCCAGTACAATGCACAGGTGAGTTCTGTCCGTTGTCTCGGCGTGTTCACGCTAACGTTTGCATTCTTCGTCGTGCATTCGCACACTCGCGGGTAGGTACAAAGGGAGAGTTGCATGGTGCCCAACACCGGTCTTCTGTCGCAACGTCGTACTGGCTTTACGCTCATCGAACTGCTGGTGGTCATCGCGATCATCGCGCTGCTCATCGGTTTGCTGCTGCCCTCGCTGGGCAAAGCACGCGATCAAGCTCGCGCGCTCAAGGAACTCGTCCAAGGCAAGAGCTTGCAGGTCACTTATTCGTCCTATTACACCGACAGCCGCGATCAGCTCATTCCGGCTAATCCACACTGGACTTGGAACCATGTTCACCCGGGCGGCGCTCACGCACCCAACGGCTTCTATCCGTCTGACCCGCTGAACAACGGACAGCGAATGGAAGGGTCCATTGCGAAAGTTTGGGGGTGGAATTTGTACTCCTACGCCAACATTCCGTGGGAAGCGATTCAGAGCGACAAGAATACACTCTCTACATTCTTGAGCCGACAACAAGCTGGAACACAGAACGGCCCATTCATCGGTCACGCTGCGAACTCGTTTCACGCAGCGATCGCGTGGCACCCGACTTTCGGCATGAACGGCATTTACGTTGGCGGGAGTTACCAGCACGGTGCGTACCGCAGCCAGCCGGGACCATCTGGAGGATGGGGTTGGGGTGCGGCGCCTATTCCTGCAAACCGTCAGCGCCAAGAGCACGGCGGCATGTTCTACGTTGATCGTATTGACCGCGTTCGGCAACCTTCAAGCCTGATCGTTTTCTCGTCAGCGCGCGGGACAGACATTATCAACAGTGGAACCTACTGGGGCTACGGCGGGACTAACCCAGACGCTACGAACGCAACGCAGCAGGTTGTTCCTGGATACTACCTCGTCCGCCCGCCGGGACGACACCCCACGGGTATGGGCAACGGCAGCCCAGCCGCGCTTACTGCTTACGGATGGGGTTTGCCCGCTGCGTCACCGACATTTCCGTTGTTGCAAGGTAGCAACGACCGCACTGCAACGAGCACGGGCGACAACGTGTACGATCCTCGTAAGGGCGTGAGCTGGTTTGGCAATATCCGTGCACAATACGGCAATACGGCTGCCGTTGTGAACATGGACCTGAGCGCCAAGCGAGAGCAACTCTCAGCATTGCGTGACATGCGCCGCTGGAACAACTTCGCCGATCGTGCAGATTGGCAGCACCCCACTCCCTGGAACGTCAACTACTAAGCACTGCATTTGAGCGCAAGTGGCGAACCCGTTTTCGTCCATCGCTGTTGAGCATCCAACTAGCAATGCAATGAAAAACGGCACTGGAAAGTGCCGTTTTTTCTTTTGCATCATTCTTTTGATCGCTCGATTGGCGATCGCTTGATTTGTCGTTGCAGTTGTGTTTACCGCTTGCCCGCCACCGCACGCCGGCCCACGCTGTGATACGTGAAGCCTTGCTCTTCCATCGCCGCGAGGCGATAGAGGTTGCGGCCGTCGAAGATCACCGGGCTCTTCATGAGGCTCTTGACCTTCGCGAAGTCAGGGCTCTTGAACTCGTCCCAGTCGGTGCTGATGACCAGCGCATCGGCGTCCTTGATGGCTTCGTACATGTCATCAACGATCTTGAAATTGCCGCCCAGTTCGGCTCGGGCGTTCTCGTTGGCAACGGGGTCAAAGGCTGTGCACGTTGCCCCGTAGCCGTTGGCCTTGCGCATCAGCGTGAGGGCCGGAGCTTCGCGGATGTCGTCGGTCTTGGGCTTGAAGGCGATGCCCCAGAAGGCGATCTTCTTGCCTTGCATGCCAGCCGCGCCGCCGCCTACGCCGGTCTTGCCACCAAAGTGGGCGACAATCTTGTCGAAGAAGCGATCGCGCTGCTTTTGGTTGACGTCGTGGACGCTCTTGCTGAGCTTGGCTTCGATGCCGCACTTGTCGCCCATCATGATGCAGGCGAGGGTGTCCTTGGGGAAGCACGAGCCGCCGTAACCGAGACCGGGATACAAGAAC
This sequence comes from Phycisphaerae bacterium, assembly GCA_014192545.1. Classification (GTDB taxonomy): domain Bacteria; phylum Planctomycetota; class Phycisphaerae; order Phycisphaerales; family UBA1924; genus BJHL01. Next base: position 139,967 of record BJHL01000002.1, read on the forward strand.
GCATTGCCGATGCGCTTGTCGCTGCACATGCCTTCGCGGACGCGGTTGATGTCCGCGCCATAGGCCTCGCAGAGATTCGCCATTTCGTTGATGAAGCTGATCTTGGTGGCGAGGAAGTTGTTGGCGCAGTACTTGACCATTTCCGCGCTGGGCACATCCATCAGATAGATCGGGTGGCCGTTGCGCACAAAGGGGTCGTAGAGCTGCTTGAAGGCTTCGCCCACGCTTTCGTCTTCGATGCCCACCACCACGCGGTCGGGCTTCATGAAGTCATCGATAGCCGCACCTTCCTTCAGGAATTCGGGATTATCGGCGACCTTGAAGGGAATGCTGGGGCCAACGCGGTCGCGAATGCGGTCGCGCACACTGAGCGTGGTGCCCACGGGCACGGTGCTCTTCATGACGATGACTTTGGTCTTCTGGTTGGGGCCAAGAGCCTTGAGCACGTCGGCGATTTCGTCGGCGGCACTGTGGATGTACTTCAGGTCGGTGTGGCCGCGTTCATCGCTGGGGGTGCCAACGCAGATGAAGATCATCTCGGCATCGCGGTAGGCTTCCTGCTTGTCGAGCGTGTAATGGAGGCGCCCTGCCTTGTAGTTGCGCTCCATCATTTCTTCGAGTCCCGGTTCGTAAATCGGGCAGACGCCCTTCTTGAGCTTCTCGATCTTGCGCGGGTCAACGTCGAGGCATGTGACGTTATTACCAGTGTTGCTGAAGCACACACCTGTGACCAAACCGACGTATCCCGTACCGACCATTGTGAGCTTCATCGACGCTTCTCCACGCATTTGGGCTCGCACGCGTTCGCTGCGGCGGGCCGTTTGACCTTCCCCTATTGCAAATCTCTCGGCTATGGTTGCCGAAAGGGGCGGGAGTATAAACCCGTCCTGGAAGGGTTACACCTTTCCATCGGCGAAAGTTCAGTTCGGATTTCGTGGGCGTTTGTAAGTACTGGCAAGTAGCCGGATAACGCTTGCGAGATGTCCAAGAAAGGCACTGCGGTATGGCGTCGGCGGTTGAAGTTGCAGCGGGCCGAAAGGCAAAGACTCAGGCGCACCAGCAATTGGAGGGGAAACCCGCCAAGAAAGCCGCGACGGCGAAGGCTGTGAAAACGCCCGGGAAGCCGGCGAAGAACGCCAAGGGTCCGATTACGCGCGACAACACAGACAAACTCTGGTTGTATATCTGGTCGGTGCAGTGCCCCGAGGCCGAGATTGACTTTGTGACCGACCGCTTCAAGAAATTGACGGACCGGCCCCTGCGGCGGCTGCGCGAGGATTTTTGCGGTGCGGCGGCGACCAGCGCTTACTTCGTGCAGCAGCACAAAGAGAACGTGGCAATTGGCGTCGATCTGCACAAGCCCACGCTCTCGTGGGGGCTCAAGAATCTGACCAAGGACTTCACGCCCGAGCAGCGCGAGCGGCTGATTTTGCTCAACAAAAACGTGCTGGATGCTGGGCCGCAAGCCCAGGGGGCGGATGCGATTCTGGCGATGAATTTCAGCTACTGGATTTTCCAGGAGCGCGAGACGATGCTGCGTTACTTCCGCAGCGTGAAGCAGAGTTTGAAGCCTGATGGCGTGTTGTTCATGGATATTCACGGGGGCTACGAGACCACCAAAGAACAGCAAGAGCCGCGATGGATCAAGGCTCCTGATGGCCGGCGATTCCGGTACATCTGGGACCAGCACAAGTTCAATCCGGTGACCAGCCAAACGCAGTGCTACATCCACTTTGAGTTTGAAAAAGGGCCGGCGATGCACAAGGCCTTCAACTACACCTGGCGGGTGTGGACGGTGCGGGAAATTCGCGAATTGCTGCTGGAAGCGGGCTTCAAGCACGCCACGTTCTATGGCGAGAATGAGGACGAAAAGGGCAAGGGCAACGGCATTTACACAGCGAAGACTTCGTACGACGCTGACGCGAGTTTTATCGCGTACTTGAGCGCACATGGTTGATGCGAAGTGTCGCAGCTTGTGAAACTACGCACGAGTTGGAGCGAAACATATTCCATGCGAAGCGGACTGGCGATTTTCGCGGCGGCAGCACTCACGGGCATCAGCGTGCTCACGGGTTGTTCGCGCACCGACTACTCGCAGGGCACGCCCGAAGAAACCATCGCCAGCGCGAACAAGATGGTGGAAGCGGGTGATGCCGAGAAGCTTCCCAATTTGGTGTACGCGGAAAATCCGGACATGCGCAAGTTGCTCAATACCCTGGGCCGGATGACCGGACATCTTGAGGAACTCGCGAAGGAAATCAACACGCGGTATCCGCAGGAAACGGCGGAACTGGCGAAGAAAGCAGAAGAAGCGGCCAAGCAAGGCAAGAGCACGAGCTTGATCGGCCAACTCGCGCAGCAAGGGCGTAGGCAAGGTGGTCGGCGCAATCGCAATGCGAAGCCTAGTGAGAGGCCAGGCGAGCGACAAGAACAACGCGAGCAGTTTGATGATGCCATCACGCGATTGTTCGCCGATCCGTACTCGTTCTTGCGTGACAATCAAGGCCGCTTGACGACGGCGTACCTGACCGATGACAGCGTGGCCCTGCTGTGGGATGGCAAACCCGTGCTGCAGCCCATTGGCATGGTGATGAACAAAGCCGAAGATGGCAAGTGGTATTTTGTGCTGCCGACGAATACACCGGGCATCAGCGGCTTTATGCCCAAAACACCCGAGCAGTACAAGCTCATGGGGCAGATGGTTGCCGTGCTCGACAAGGTGGTCATCGACCTGCGCAAGGAAGTTGCAAGCGGCCAACACTCATCGCTCGAGTCAGTGAGTCGGCGCGCAGGCGAGATGACGTTCCTGCCCGCCGTGCTCACGTTCTACGCATACTCGCAACTGCGCGACGAACAACAAAAAACCCCTGGCGGCAACTGAAATATCGCACTTGCAACCCGACGCCGGACCTGAGGCTCTGCGAAGGTCCGGATCGAACTTCTCTGCACTCACTTCCATGCACTCACTATCCCGCACTCACCACCGGCGTGTCGAGGCGTTACTCGTTATGGCTTGGGCGGTGGCAGAGCCGGGCTGGCCGCGGGAGTCTGCATCGTCCAAAACGTCTGGCCCCGTTCATTTCGCGTGATGCGCAAGCCGCCGCGTTCGCGCGGTGCCGGGTTTGTGCGAGTCAGTGCGGCGATGTCGGCCAGCATAAGTTCGCTTTCAGCCGCGTAGCCATGACGCAACACGCTCACATCGATGCTCGTGACTTCAACCGTGTCAATGTTCGGCACGACCGTCACTGGCGGCATGTATCCCGCTCGCGGAAAGTCATGCACCCAGTTGCTGGCTTCGAGAGCCATGTCTTTCTTGCTCACGTACAGCGTCGTGCGCTCGCTGAGCTTGGGGTACGCCTGCGCGAGGTCTTCAAACGCTTCGGCATCAACATCGGCCGCGGCGAGAATGATCTGGCCGAATCTGCGGTCAGGCTTTTCAAGCAGTTTCTGAGCCACGCGAGCCATCACGCGGTTGCCCATGCTGTGAGCGATAACGTGAACCTTCTCGGCACCGGTTTCATCCAGCATGCGCTCGAGAAACTTTAGCACGTGCTTCTCGCTGGCTTCAACAGATGCCGCATCGGCGGTGTACCCACCCGCTGCGTCTTTGCTGGGCCAACTGTAAAACGCCGTCACGCCTGGCACTTCAAGATCAATCGCCAGTTGAGCGGCTCGCATCGCCGAACACTCGATCGAATTCTTGTAGCCGTGAATGTAGACGAGCACGCACTTCTGACCAGCAGGAGCATTCGCCAAGTTGGTGCGGATATGGTTGTACAACGAACCCTCGGCGAGGTCATTGGTTTCCTTGATCGTGATCTCGTCATCTTCCCACTTGGCAATTTGCTTGTGCCAAGGCGAGCCGAGCGTGCCATTGGGCCGACTATTGGGCACCCGGTAAACAACGGTGCCGAAGAAAGCGTCGCCTCGCAAACTGCGTTCGTTGGTAAAGCCCTTGTTGATATCGCTGCGATCAACCGGCTCGCGGTTGGTGCCGTATCAGACGCGCACTAACTTGGCTTTGTCGTTGCTTGTGGTGTCGATGGGTGATTGGGGCTTCCCCGGATTGCCGTTGCCGGGGGCAGTGCCCGCAGCCGCCTCGGGTTCGTCAGGCGGGCTGCCGACGGGTTCTTCGGGTACTGGTGGCTCGTTGCCCCCAGGCTGAGGTTTTACGCTCGAGCCGCCTTCCATGTCGTCGGGGTTTGGCTGCGTGCTGCCGGGAGCGGGTGCAGACTTTGCGTCGCCCTTCGTGCCGCACGAACTAATGGAAAGCAAAAACGCAGCCACAACGACCAGCGACACAAAAAACAACCCAACCACGAACACGCAGCATCTGGTTTTCCTCGCCCCTTCGAAAACGAAAATTCAGACTGGTTCAGACAGATCAGCCTCACCAAGCAGTCTGAAATCTTTGCGACGCAGAATTTGGCCCGCAAGCGTGAGATCATCAACAGCGAGCGCAATAGTGGGGCAGTGGGCCGCGCGCGACATGAGCGGGTAGGCGAAGTGAATCGAAAGTTCGGCACGCAGCAGGCTCAGACACATGCTGCTCAGCGTGTGATTGCCCGACAGCTCGACGACAAGCACATCGCGCATCGTGTACGCAAGCCCGCTGTCATCCAGCACCCGGCGGGCCAGCGCGGCCTTCGTCGGAATGATCCGAACCACAGCGTGATCGCTCGCTTCGTTGACGCTGATCGCCGCAAGTTCGGCATGCCGCAACTCAAAGACCTCTACCAAGTCGTGCAGCTTGCCGACCTTGTTGTGCAAGAAGATAGAGAACTGCGTCACGCTCGGGGGCGAGTATCCATGGGCGGTTTCGAGAGGGGTGGCAGCTTGGCTCATGACGTTGGGAAAGGTAGCCCGGAGAACGTGCAACGCGACGGTTCCACCGAACACGGGATCAGGGCGGTTGCAAGCAAGATAGTCCTCCAAGGGTGCTACCGTCGGCGCGTGAGGTCAGACGCCCGCCCAGCCACAAGCCCATTGCCAACGACCAAGTCCGCGCCGCTCAAGCCCGTTCTCCCGCGAGAGATCGTGAGGAACCGTTGGACTTTCGGCGCTGCGTTGGTCGCAATCGCACTCGTGATCGTTGGCTACTTGCAGGTGACATATGTCACGCGTTCACTGGTGATGGCGTGCCTTGTGATTGGGGGAATCGTTGCGATGTTCTGCACGCTGGTATTTGTTTGGGCGCAAATGAGCGCGGCCAAGGCGTTCCTGCTTCCGCACGCGGGGTTTGTGTGTCCGGTCTGTCACTTCGGGCTGCACGCGCTCCCCGATGAGACCACATGCCCCGAGTGCGGGACAAGCGTCACTCGCGCGGGCGCAGTGGCGATGTGGGAGCGTGCGCTTTACATGCGGCCACGCTTTCCGCGCACGAACCGACATACGCGCGGGCACGTTACGATTGTGCCAGAACAGAGTGCCGAGGTCTCGCCTTGGCAATCCTGGACGTGGCGTGAGGCACTGTTGGCGATCGAAGCAGGCGCGGCGCTGCGTGGGTTCAAAGGTGTTCGACTTGCGCCGGACCCCGTTGCGTTTGATGCGCCGCTGGTGGGGAAGGGCAAGCGCCCGCTGCCTCCGGGGGTGTATTCGTTGCTCGCTTGGGCGGACGAGCGTCAATGGCGTGCGTTCATTGCGGCTGGACCCGCGGGAACGAGCGACGAAGATGTCGCACCGTCGGTAACGCTGCGGTCGTCGGATCGCATCCGGGTCCTGACGGTGTTGGAGCATGCCGAAAACGACGCTGACTTACTGTCATTCCTCAACGGTGCCCGCGGCGAGCAATCTGCGGGCTGGCGCGAAACCCAACTGATTGCATTCGCCGATGCATGCGACGGACGCGTGATCTACTTCGCAACCGACCCGCCCGTCGCGAGAGCTGGCTCGATCTTCGCGATCGAGCGTTCGCGAGGCCAACTCGTGTGCCTAGGCGAGGGCATGGGGCAGTGGCTTACGCGTTTGGCGGTGTGCGATGGCATCGATGCCGCGCTGTTTCCTAGTATGCTTACGCAGGTGCCCGAGCGTGCTCGATTCTTTCTTCGGAAGGAGTTTTCGAGCGTATTTGCCGGGCAGGCATGAAAAACGCCCGCAGTCGCGCGGGCGTTCGTTGAAGGTTAACGTGCGTGCCGTTCACACGCTGAAACTGCTGCCACATCCGCAACTGCTACTCGCGTTGGGGTTGTGGAAGACAAACCCGCGGCCCATGATCTCGTCCTTGAAGTCCACCGTCACGCCGCCCAGATAGAGCAGGCTCTTGGGGTCAACGATGATGCGAATGCCGTGCTGCTCGAAGGTTTCGTCGGTGTCCTTCTTTGTCTCGGTCAAGTCCAAGATATAGCTGAAGCCGCTGCAACCGCCCCCCTTGACGCCCACGCGCAGACAAACCTTGTCGGCGTCGAGCTCTTGCTGCTGAATAATGGACCGGATTTCGCGTGCAGCGGTCTCGCTGAGGATGACACTCTGCATGCTGGTTTGGTCGCCCGTCTGGGGGATGGTGGTTGCCATAGTTGAGACTCCTTCGCAATTGGTCACGACATTCTACGCGCGTGCCTCGCGATTGTTCGTATTCGGAAAAGAATTAGATGCCTGTCTGGTGAGAGCGTTGCGGCAGTACAGTCGAAAATGCGCGTCGGCAGTTGGTGAAACCAACCACGAAAAAAGCCGTGGCGAACGATTCGCCACAGCTGAGGAAACCTTCTCGCAAGTTTAAGGACGTAGCAATTGACTGCGTCATTCAATACTTGACGCTGCAGCCGTAGGGCTGCGTTTCAGCCTTGGTCACAGTCTGGCCAGCCAGCAGTTCGTCCAGAGCCTTGGCAACGTAGTTAGTCGAGCCGGGTTTTTCCGTCTTGCTGTCATCGTCGATGGCGCCGTGATACGCGACCTTGCCTTCCTTGCCGATGATGAACATCTCGGGCGTGCGCTTGGCGTCGTACTGCTTGCCGACGGTGCCGGACATGTCCATAAGGATCGGGTACTCAATCTTCCAGTCCTTGACGAACTTTTGGTTCTTCTCCAGCCCCGCGCCTTGCTTGCCTTCGGCACCGCTGTTGATTCCCAGGAAGACCACGCCCTTGTCCTTGTACTTCGTGTACAGATCGTTGAAGGTGTTGCCGGCTTTGCCATAGTGCTTGACCACGAAGGGGCACTCGGGGTTGAACCACTGGATCACGACGATCTTGTCGCCGCCCTTGGTCAAATCGGCGAGCGCGTGTTCCTTGCCTGCGGTGTCCTTGAGGGTAAAGCTGGGAGCAGCCTCGCCGACTTTCACGCCCTTCTTGTCAGCCTTGTCCATATTCTTTTCGACGTCTTTCTTGGTTTTGTCGATCTGCTTCTCAGCTTCTTTCTGCACTTCTTTGGTCGTGTCCTTGATCGAATCGGGCACTTTGGGCTTGTCGTCAGCCCAGGCAATTGCCGATCCTGCCAGCGCGAGTGTCGCAGCCGCCAGACCCATCACAAGCGTGTTCTTCTTCATGCGTCATCTCCAAAGTTGCGGCAAGACGTCATCCTCTCGGTGCACGCGCCTTGCCAAGTTGCAGTCAACAAAAGTCGGTGTCAACGTGACAACCGCACCAGTACATTACTCCGGATTGGTCGCCGGCTTTGAGGTCGATTCGGTCTTTGATTCAGAGACAACCGGCGTTTCAGGCGTGAAATCAAACGAGTGCCAGCTTGTCTGCAGTGTTTTGTTTTTACTCATGCGAGTTACCTCGATCACGCCGCAAACCGTCAGCGGCTCGCCCGTGCGTTGATGCATCGGAATCCTTAGCGTGTTGCCTTCAGTTTCGCCGTCAGCAATCAAGTCCTCGGCAGGAGATGAACCCCTGCCCGGGAAGAAAGCCAGCTTCGTCGCACCCGGAACATGCACGTGCAACACCGCTTCTTCAAGTTTCGTAGTGGGTGCCAGCGTTGGGGCTTGCTGCGACAATTCGCCCCAACCGCGTGTGATTGCCCTGCCGCGCGATTTCGCGATGGCTTCGGGCACGACAGATGCCTGCAACTCTGCCACAACCTTCACCGTCAGAGTTGCGTCGCCTTTCTCGGGAATACACGCCTCCTCGCACACCAGCCATTTGCTTGACACCCGAATATTCGCCTCGCCGGGTTGTGTGCTCGTTGGCACGGTGATCGGAATCAATATCGTCGCTTCGTCCATGTAGACGTGATCGACAACGCCGTTCTCTATGCCATACCGCACCGGTGCCGGCCACTGCGCTTCGCCCGCTGTCCAACCGTCGGGCAGTTCCAGTTGCCACGACGCCGGCATTCCCGTGTCGTTGAGGCCATCCCAATACGTGTGCCAGCCCTTGGCGATCTTATATCGCAAACCCAGCGTGAATGTGCCACTTGGAACTGGCGAACCGTCAGCAACGAGCGAGAAATTGACCATGGTTTTACGCTCGGTCGTTGCAGCAGGTGAGCCAGGCTGCGCTCGCACCGAAGCAGAAGGCAGCGAACCGGCGATAAGTGCAGCCAGCAAAACACGAACGCGAGCGGGAGACAATTTGAGCATGCCGACTTTCTACGCGTGAGACGCGAAGGTGTTCTCAAATAGAAACGCCCGAACGCCTTACAGATTACAATCAAATGTGAGATGCCGGAGATGTTCGCAGGGTTCGCGCGCATCGGGCCAAGTTCGTGCAACAATGCAGCATGCAAGACGCTCTGGTCGTTGTTCGCAAGGCATGCGTGATTGGATTGGTCGCACTGCTGGCCTGTGCCGGGGGTGCGTGTACAGGCAAAGGCGAGAAACGTAGCAATACGATTCTCGACTCTGGCGTGGATGACCGCGAACTGCGGATGCTGACTGCCGAAAAAGCCAACGAGAAGATTCTCGAAAGTTGGGACGAAGACGAAGCAATGTCGCTCATCATCATCGATCCGCGCCCAGCCGAGCAGTGGCGGGCGCAGCGAATCGCGGGCGCGCGAAATCTCTCTCTTGCCGACATTCGAATCGGCGCTTTGCAGGTGCCCAACTGGGACCGCAGCGACTTGGTGAAAGCCAAAGCGAAAAACGCAAACGAGCCGCGCAGCAATCGTCTTGCAGATTACGACGAAATTCTGATCTACGGCACCGACCCCGCCAGCGCAACCCCCCTGGCGATGGCGAAGAAACTCAAAGGCCTCAACTACACCAATGTCTACATTCTCGATGGAGGCTTGTACGCATGGCGTGCCGCCGGTGGTGATGTTGTGGGAACCGACACCAGCGATGCCGCGCTCATGAACGATGCGAAGACGCCAGCCAGTCAGTGAACATCATTCGCGAGTAACCTGAGCGTGTCCATCAACGCGGTGCATACGTACCTGCAAAGACGAACGCTGCCGGGCCTTGTTTGAAAACGTGGTTGATTGCCTTGTCCCATCGCACCCGAAGCGGCCCGCCCGGCACCTGCACAGCTGCAGTATGCACGAGCTTGTTTGCGACAACACCCGCCACCAGCACAGCGCACGCACCCGTGCCGCACGCAAGCGTCACGCCACTGCCGCGTTCGTAAGTCCACATGAGGGCGCGTGTGCGAGAAGTTACGCACGCGACATGCACATTCACGCTTTGCGGAAAGTGCGGGGACCGCTGCAAGACGGGTCCAGCAGCCGCGACAAGCTCTCGCGTCGGCTCTTTGCACCACAGCACAGCGTGCGGATTGCCCATGCTGACGCATGTCATCGCGGAAACATGCCTCGCGGCGTCGCCCAGTTGCTTGCGAAGCGCCGCAGGCAAAGCAGCATCAACAACTGCGGGCTGATTGTCGTGGCTTGTGTTCACAAGCGACAAACTGCATGGGACGCGCGACGGCGAGAGCAAAGGCTCGCCCATATCTACTTCCGCTGCCACGAACGCACGAGACTTCTTGACGATGCGAATGCTGCGAGCACCGACATCGAAAACACCAACATGCAGCGTCTCTCTCGCGAATGCGTGGCGTTCAACCATGTGTTTGGCGATGCAGCGAATGCCATTGCCGCACATGCCCCCATCAGTGCCATCGGCGTTGAAGACACGCATCGTGACATCATGCGGCTTGGCAGCTTTGCAAATCAGCAGCAGTTCGTCAGCACCCACGCCAAATTGCCGATTGCACAGTTGGCTCGCGATTTTGTGCCAGTTCCGCTTGAGTAACGCGGGCTGCGCGAGGGCGTCTATGACAACAAAGTCGTTGCCCAGACCATGGTACTTGAAAAACGGCAGCGTCCCTGCTGGCGAGTTTGGCATGTACAAAAGTAGTCGCGATTGCGCAGCACTCGCGAAAGAAAAACCCCCGACGCTGCTGCGCCGGGGGCTGGTATTGTGAATCAGATTCGATCCGCGAAGCTCTGGGAATCAGAGAATATCGCTGACCGGCGTCTTGATGCCGAAAGGCACCGGAGCCGCGCTCCAGCCGCCGCCCAGGAACAAGTCGTAGTGCTCCATCGTCACTTGGAAGGGCAGTGCACCCACGATGTCGATGGCGAAGAAGCTGGGCAGACCACCGCCGACGATGGCTTGCAGTTCGTGCAGGCGCAACTGCTGGAAGCCGTTGGCCGGAATAGTGATGTTGACCGAGGTATTGGGCCGCGGCGTCGCACCAGGCTCGTTGTAGAACAGAATGTTGACCGTGGCGTTGTTGGTTGTTGCCGTGGGGTTGTAGAAGTAGAGCGTCTCGAAGTACAGTCGGCCCGCCGACGCACCGTTGATGAACGCATCGCCGAAGAAGAAGCGAGTGCCTGCCTCGTACTGCGGGCTGCTCGCGTCGGCATCGCCGCGTTGAGCTTGGTAGCCCAGCACGCTCACGGGCAGATCGCTGGAGTAACGGATGCCCGCAGCATCGCCCGCGACAAGGCCCAGCGAGGCGCCAGTCACGATGACTGAGCGACCTGCGGGAACTTGAATGGTGCGCTGGCTGGCGGTGATGTTGTTGCGGATGTAAGTTGCCGACAGACTGACTGTGGCAGGTGCAGTGGAGGGGTTAAAGAACGTGATTTCGCTGGTCACGCCATTGCCGTTCGTGATGTTGGTGATGGCACCTTGGGTGTTGCCACCTTCTGAGTCACCCAGCGCTCCGAACGCACTTTCGTTGCCGCCACCAAAGCGGTAAGCAGTAATGCTCGCGACGATGCCTTCAAACGGCTGGGCAAGCAGCTGCGTGGGCGACGCGACCGGAGTTGCGTTGAGCTGCACGCCGAAGATGCCCGTACCGAGCTGAGCAAAGTCATTGATCGCGAAGCCTTCGCGGCCCAACGGGCGGACGCGACGAACTTCAGTCAGCGTGACGCGAGAGCCGTCGGCGAGGAAGCCGGTGAGTGTCACATCCACTTCGTAGTTTTGTGGGTTCCAGAAGAGGATGAAGTTGAGTGCCGCGCCCGGGTTGCGTTCCACACGCGGGAAGCTCCAAGTGGGAGCAACCTTGTCCGTGAACGCATCGCCCGTGCTGCTGCCGAAGTCGTAGTGGCTCAGCGTTGCACCGAGCGGCTGGATGCTTGCAGGATCAACCGGCACCGTCTGGCCTTGGCTGTTGCTATACGTTGTGGGCACGGTCCAGTCGATGACGACTGAGTAAGGCTTGTTGGGAATAACGCCTGGAGCGCGGACGATCTGGCCATCAATGACGGCAGTGATCGTGTACCCATCGCGGCTGTTGGGCTGCATGGTGCCGCCGGGAAGCTGCGTGGGCGCGGTGCCGTCGTCGTAGTAGAGGGTGATGCGGAAGTCGATCGGGAACACATTGGGATTGACGATGGGCACAAACTCGCTGACCGTGTCGCCCGAGAAACCTTCGGGATAAACCAATCGGTTGACAGCAGGCTCGGTCATGATGTCAAGCTTGTAGCCGCCGACGCTATCGCCCAAGCCATCAACGATGACAAAGTAACGAACGTTGGCAGCCGAGCCGAAGGAGAGCTGCGCGGTTGAGCCAGGCAAACCGTCCGCGTCGGTTGCAATCGTGGTCCGGGTACTGTCGCCGTTGTCACGCAAGACCTGAATCTGTGCGTCCAGCGTCGAGCCGGTCGATGTTGAGAGGCGGAGGAAGACACGGCCCGGGGCAATTGTGCGGAAGTCGTATAGGTCGCGGTCGCCAGCGGGCTGAATGATGCTCGCTTGCGGGTTGGTCGTCGTGCCAACGCTGCTGCCGTCGCCAGTGCGGGTATTGAGCACGAGCGTGGTGGGGCTGTTGAAGTCGATGAAGCCCGGGTCGCCACCGCCGCCGCCACCGCCGCTGCCGGTGGGACCTTGGATGGTGATGCGATACTCGCCGATGGGCGTGGCGGAAGCAACACCATTTTGTGCATCAACCAGCACGAAGTAGCGCTGACCTGCGGTTGTGTTGTTGATGGTAAACACCGCGGCTTGTGCTGCGGCAGAAGCGTTGACCGTGCCAATCAGAGTAAAAGTGCTGCTGCCATCATCGCGGTAGACGCGGATGCGAGGCGCAATGGTGCCCAGATTGCTGACAAACGGCGTCAGCGTGACGTTGTGAACGCCAGCGTTGAGGACCGTGAACGAGAACAGGTCATCGTCCGACTGCGGGTTGATGCGCGGGTTGCTGATGTCGTTGGGAAGATCAGTACCAACTTGACCTCGGCCTGTCGTGCCATCGATCGTGATAGGTGTTGCGAGGTCCCACTCGGTGCGGTTCGCGTGATCGTCAAGCACTGGAGCAGCGACATCGAGGATGTATTCTCCAGTGAGTGCGGTGTTGGCATTGGTGCCGAAGCCGAAGCTCTCGACAGCGATGTAAATGTTCTCGCCACGGTTCACGTTGCTCAGTGTTGAAGAATCAAATGATGCCGTGACGCTATTGGTCGTGAGGTTGTCTGGCAGCTCCGCCGTTGCAAGAACTGTAAAGGTGCCGTTTGTGAGCTTCAGCAGTGACAATCGGCCACGCAGGAAGCTGCCTGCCGCGCGGGTGAGCGTCACGCTGACGTTGCCTTCGCTGGGCAACACGAACCGAAGCAGATCTGTATCGGCGGCGACTTCAATATTGCCGGGCGTCGATGCAAGACCAGTGAGGGAATCAAGAACGATGGGAGTCGCCGCAGTTGCCTGACCGTTGTCGAAGGTGCCATCACCGTTGGTGTCTGCGTCGGCGTGGTCATCAGTAGAGTCAAACGCAGCAGTCAACGTGTAGTTGCCGATGTCAGCAACGCCGTCGGTGCCTTCAACCACGATGTAGTAGAATCGGTATTCGCGGAAGTCGCCGTTGTTGACCGAGCCGCGTGAACGCGCGGGCGTGATCGACGCGAGCGTTGTCGCGATGTCAGGCTGGCCCGGCGCGGGCGTTGTGGCTTCGCCGATGCCCACGCGCATCCGAATGACGCCGTTCACGCCGCTGGGGTTCTCCGTGACTTCGTACACCGAGATGCGCGGCGAAAGGTTCGTCGTCGCCGACTCGACGGTAAAGCGAACGCGCTGATATTCAGGGAATTCGAAGCGGAAGACATCCGTGTCGCCCGCAGCCTCAATGCGACCGGCGATGCTCGTTGAGCCCAGGAAGTCATCGAAGACGAAATCGGTGGCATTCCAGAACTGGTTCGAGTTCGCATGATCGTCGACAAACGGAACGCCCGAGACTTCGATCTGGTACGTACCTTCGCTGGTTCCTTGACCCGCGACATCGATCGCAAACGTTTCGCCCGCGTTGGCCGCGAACGTGAGTGCGATCGTGCCGCCACCTTGCTGGATGCCGTCGCCGACTTGGGCTCCGTTTTCACGGAAGACCGTGAACTGTCCATTCAGAGTCGAGCCGCCAGTGCGCGTGAGCCGAACGGTAACGTTTCCACTGCCAGGCGTCGTGAACTTGAACGCGTCAAAATCCTGCAGTCGCGAGGGTGTGTTGTTAATAATGCCCGCAATCACGCCGCGACCGTTGTTGGGATCGCCCTGCACATCGCCGATCGGAATCGGTGTTGCCAGATCGATGTCAAGCGAATCGGTGTGATCATCAACCACAACGTTGCCGCCCTCGAAATCGGTGATCTGCTCAGGCATTGCGTTGATGAGCAACTGATAGCTGCCAAACGCCCGGCTCCAGTCGATTTCAGGCTTCACGTTTGCGACACGGCTGTCAGCTTGGTTCGGCGCTGGCGGCGCAATGGAGCCGTCAACCCACTTCTGGCCGCTTTCGACCTGAATGAAGTAGACCTGGCCAGCAACCACCGGAATCAAAACACGGGGGTCTTCATTCCTGAACAGTGCATTAAGCGTGCCAGCGGACGATGCGTCCACCAGATCACGATTTGCACCGACGACCCCTTCATAACGATACGCCGGGTTGTCGTTATTGTAACCGATCTGCGTGAAGTCGTTCGCGAAGACGCGAAGAGCCGAGTCGAATCGGCTGTCGTAGGTGTTCGTCTTACCGTTGGGAATCCACGGACCGGTCACACCAGCGTTCGCATTGGGCGCACGGCGAGCCGCAGGGCCAGCATTCTGCTGACCGTACACATCGTTGAGCGCGGTCGTACCAACACGGATTTCAGCCACGCCGCTGAACTCGGCACGGAAGAAGTACACGTCCGTGTCGTTGATGTCTTGAATCAGACCCAACCCACCAGCGAAGGTCGTACCGCCGTCAAGTGATGGATTGATGAACCGACCGGAAATGTCGTTTCCGGTAACAGCCTGGCTGGGCTGATTGGGATTGACGACGATGTCGGTGTCGCCCGTTGCCAAAATGCCCGCAGTGCGAGCCTGCGTGGCGTTCGTGAAGTCGCCTTCGTCCGCGGTCTCACGGAACGTACCAACCGCGCGACCCATGTTGTCACGCACGCCATCGGCATTCACATCCTGACCACCGGCATCTGCCGTGACGCTGAACTGGTAGCGACCGGTGCCGTTCGCCGAGACGGAGATGTAGTAAGTCTCGCCGCCCCAGATGTCAGCCGAAAGAATGCGCTCAGGCAGAACCGAACCTGGCGCGGCAAGTGACGGGTCGATTGCGCCGGGCACGTCGTTGGGTGGGGCAATCGTGTCGTTGGTATAAAGCGTGTTGCCCTTACTGTCGTACACAGTGATGCTGAAGTTGCCCGTCGTGCCGCCACCGAACACGGGGTTCAGTGTAATAGCAAGCCTTGTGGCGGCACGGTCATGGCGATCCCACTCGCCCGCAACGCCATCATCAAACGATGTGAGAGCAAACACGGCGGCGTCCGGTGCAGGATTGCCCGTATTCACCACACCGCCGGGAATGGAGCCATCTCCGGCGCGGTTGTTACCAAGCGCTGTCAGGGCGAAGAAGTCATCGTTGGCAAACTGGCGCGTCTGTGCGGCAAATTGAATAACGTTGTTTGCCGGAACTGGCGGCAACTGCGGGTTGGCCGGCTGCACGGCAGTGAACTGCCCGCCGATGTAGAGCACTTCCTGCGGGTTGCCACCGTCGAGTTCGTCTTCGATGCCCGGTTCCTGAGCATCCGTGAATGCGTGCAGCGAGAAGACCGGTCCATCAGGCGTACCGATCACAAATTGGTCGACAATCTGTGCGGGTCGGTACGTGACGAGATTGGTCTGATCGTTCTCGAATACGAAGTCGCCGCCGACAACGAGAACGGGGGCGACTTCGTTGCCGTTGATGTCCGGCGGATTGTAAACTTCGAGCGCACGAATTGAGCCGACAAAGCCTGCTCCTGGGTTGGCGATCTCATCGACCCATGGGTTCCCGTACATCAGCCGCGGCGTGTAGACCGCACGAGCACTGTCTTGCAGGGCATCAGGAATGCCCCAGACAACCAGATCAGACGAACGCCTGTTCACGATGGTGGGAGCCACTTCCGGATCGCCATTGGTTGGCGTGGAATACGTGAAGTTTGCCGTGAAGTCGCCACCGATGTAAAGCACCGGAATCGGCGCATCGTCCGACGTTGGGTCTTGGTCAAGATCAGAGTTGTCCAAGTCGATCTCGAAGACTTGCAGCGCAAAGACCGTCCCATTGATCGTATCGGTTGCCGGCACCGGTGTGCCCGTGTTGATCGGCTGTACCTCCGCGCCGTTGAAGCGGGCGATGCCGCCAGTGAACGCACCACCGATGTACAACGAAGGCGGCGGATTGCCAGGATCAGCGACTGCGGGAATGACGGGCGGGCCCGCCTGGAAGGCGCGACCGTTGCCAGCGTCGGGCGCGTCATACACCGCCAGCGCGAACACTGGACCGTCAACACCTTGAGCAGCAGGCAACCAGCCGAACTGGAAGCTGAAGAATGCAAGATTGTCCGCCGCAGTACCGTCAGCATCGGCAAAATCACCGCCGATGAAGAGGCTCCGCGGGAACGGAATGTCACCTTGCGTGAACGGAGGAGTGGGATCCGAATCATCCGGATCGAACGGCTCTGGGTCGTATTCCGTGATCGCATTCACGGGACCATCAGTGCTGCCCAGGAATGCGTTCCATTCGTAACGACCATTGTTGGGATTGAAAATCCATGCGGCGAGGTTGTCGAGCGTGGCCAACTGACCTTGCCCGTCAATGAAGTTCAATGTGAAATCGCCGCCCACGACGAGAACCGGTCCCAGGGCGGCGCCAGCGCCGTCTGGCAGCCAGTTGAACAGTGCTCGAATCTCAGCGCGATCTGTGCCAACTGTTGCCGTGTTGTTCACAAAGCCCAATTGAACCGGGCCATTCTGCGTCTGAATTTCGTTCTGTGCACCGGTGAACCAGTAATCTGCAGCGTCCCAAACCGTCAGGTTGCGCGAGTCAACGGGGAACGGACTGTCAGGCTCGGCCCGGCCAAAGTCACCACCGATGTAAAGCGCGGTGCCGGTGTTATCGTCATTGCCTGCATAAGTGTCAAGCATGTCGTACGGAGCAGTGAACTGGAACAGATCGGTATCGCCCGCTTGGTAGATACGACCTTCGCCGGTTGCCGTCGTGCGCCAGTTGCGATCGCGGATTGGGTTGCCGTACGAGTCAACACTCAGGAACGGATCGCTCCAAGGCAAGGGCGTTGCCTGACGCAGATCACGATTGGTATTCTGTCCTGTGGTGTTACCGGGGACAAACGGGCTGTCAAGATGGTCGTCATTGCCTTGGCCAGGCGTTTGCGAGAAGGTGTGGTTCGCTTCGATGAACAGTTGGAACTGCGGCCCGTTGCCAGTCGCAAAACCGTCCACAACCACGAAGTAGCGTTCATTGCCGACAAGTTGAACTTCAAGTTGTGGCACAAGCCCGCTGAAGTTGTTATTGAACGCAATCTGTTGGCCAGCGGAATTGTACAACCGCAGTGCAGGATCGGTGACGGGCGCAAGACCGGTTGGAACCGCCGTGATAATGGCTTGGCCGCTGCCTTGGGCAACGAACGAATAGCTCTTGCTCTGGAATGAAGGCGGATTCGTGTTGGGGGCAGGAACCGGATCAGGCGCGGGGTTTGCGGGGGCAAATCCATCGAAGGCATCCGTGATCGAAGGACTGCGACGCGTCAAACGATCAAGATCGATGGGCGATGCAATACCGTCAACCAGCAGATAAAACGCGCCAGTTGCAAGCTGCAAGTTGTTGCTGCGCACTTCGTCGCTGCGAACGCGGATGAAGAATGTCTCACCTGGACGTGCGCGGAACGTTGCAAACGCGTCGTTGAAACGTCCGGTCTGTTCATCCGACGTCACCAGCACGCCCTGAGCCGTGTACACATCGATGTGCGTATCAAGCCGGTTGTTGAGTGTGCTATTCGCGCCTTGCGCGTTCACCGTCACCAGACTGTCCCAATTCACCGTATTGGGCGCGTCATACCGGTACACGATCTCGTCTTGACGTGTCCTTGCATTCAACGCGCCCAAACCGCCGAGTTGACCGACGATAGCTTGTGGCAGAATGGGCGGATTAACCGTTGAGTCAGGAGCAGGAGAGCCCAGCGCGCGAGCGATGCCGGTATCCTCCGGAATGTCGCCGCCGAGCGTGAAGGTCGCATTCGTCGTAACGATGCGCAGTGTGTAGTTGCCCTGAGGCGAACCCGGGTCGCTCTTCACGACTATGCGATACTCAGTGGCAGCGGTTGCAACAAATCCCGCCCAGCCATCGCGCTGGAAGCCGCTGGTCAGCGTGCCGTTGTTGGTGCCGCTTGCAATCAGCGTGGTGCCTGCGGCGTTCCACACTTCAACAGCGGTGTCGAGATTGCTGACGGGATTTTCGTTGGCGGTGTCGCCAAGCACGGTCACAAAGCCCGACGCCGGCGCGACAAATCGGTACGTGTCGTTGTTCGTGCTGACCAGCGCAGGGTTGATGTCGCCCGCAACAACGATGCGACCGCTGCCGTTGGCTGCTGGCAGAGCCAGCGGAGCCGCAAAGCTGCCTTCGAGCAACTGGCGATCTTCAAGGCGCTCGACCTTCTCGTGGTTGGCTGCACTCAGTCCCAGCGCTCTGCCCATCGCGCGGCTAAGCAGTGAGGTCAATGAACTCCCGCGCGAGCGCGTCATGCGGCGGCGAAGGGAAAGGGTCGAACGAATGTCCCTGCTATCCATAGTCGGCTCCACCGACGGACTCGTGCTGGTTCGTCATACGTCACGACGAACCAGCGTCCGCCAACATCACTCAACGAGTCGGCTCACGCTCTATCCCAACGTGTCGGCTCGAGATTCCGCATCTCGAACTCTTGCCCTGGTGGGCAGCGTACTTTCGCACGCTCCCGGGCTAGGCCTGGGCTGTGCGTTGGTCAGCACGGTAGCCCTCTGCCTGTTGGGTCGTTACAGGATACAAACTCTGGTGGGGGTCTGTCTAGTCCCCCCCTACCAAGAATGAACCAAATAACTTGGCATTCGTCCGGTAGGGGTTGGGGGTCGCCTTCGCCCACTCGTCCGGGCGCACCTCTGGCGCGTCCGGGTCTATCCCGTTGGCAACTATTCGTGGCTCGCTGGCGCGGGTTGCGTCGTTCTTACCAGATGGACTTCCATGCAATCAGTTCGCACCGGGCGTCGTTCGCTCCACCGCCGCATGCGCCAAGATTTCCGAACTGTCATAGATAGGCAGCACGCAATTGTCCACCCCAATCACCAGCGGCAGTTCGCTGCTTGCCAAAATCACCGCCTCACATCCGCCCTCATACATGTGCTGCACCATGCTCAACACAGCTTCATGACTTTCAGGCCTCGTTGTGCCGTAAATCAACTCATCGAAAATGATCCGGTCCAATCGCTCGGCTTCATGCTCGCTAGGCGCATGCACCTGAATGCCACGCAAACCCAGATGTGTCTGATACGTCGAGCTGCGCGTCACAAGTTTGGTTCCCAAAATGCCCACAACCTTGCGTTTGTCCTTCGCGAGCTGTTCGCCCACCAACTCCGGAATCGTCAGCCACGGAATCGGGCTGCCAACTTCCGCAAGTTGCACGCCGTATTGCACCGCGTTGTCGGGCGTCAAACAAATCCCCGCGCCGCATCGCGCAAGAATCTCCGCGCTCTTCCGCAACAGTTTTCCCACGCCATGCCAGTCATCCCGCCGAATGCAATCCAGATACGCCGACAACGGTTCGTTGTGAACACTAATCCGCGGCTGCTCGTTGGGCGACCGCCTTGTGCCCGCAAATCGAGTCACGAGGCGATAGAACAAAGCGCAGCCTTCTGAACTGACGCCGACGATGCCGATGTGGTTGGTTGGTGTTGCCATGGTGTTCACGCGAAGCCGTCCATCAATATAAGTAGTTGCTCGCCACGACGCGAGGATTCTTTTCGGTATTCCGCGCGCAGGTCCGTTATGATCGGTCGCTATGGCCTCCGCTCCTACAGATGATCCATTCGACACGCTGGGCCTTCCGGCGGTCTTTGCGCTGGATACCGCAAGTATCGAACGCGCCGCACTGTCGAAACTTTCACGCCTGCACCCAGATATGGGAGGCAACATGGGCGCCAACGCTGCATCTGCAGACGCAAACGCCGATGCCGATTTGGATCAAGCCGTGCAAGCTGCACGCATCAACGCCGCTCGTGACACGCTTCTCTTCACACTCGCGCGGGCCGAAGCACTGCTCAAACGCCTGGGCGGCCCCGCAAAAGAAGCCGACAAATCGCTCCCCCCCGGCTTCCTCGTCGAGATCATGTCGGTGCGCGAGCAAGCCGAAGAAGCTCTCGCGAGTAACGACGTATCCAGCAGAGCAACATGGACCCAGTGGGCGCTCGAAGAGCGCGGACAAGCTGAGTCCCGCGCCAACGCGCTCTTCACGCAAGCAGCCAGCAATCCCGCCGCCCTTCGCGACCTTCGCACTCACCTCAACAAATGGCGATACATCGAGCGACTGATCGAACAACTCGATCCTGCGTATCACCAAGGTCGCAGCGACGTCGGAGGCGTGGCATAAGTCATGTCAACCCTGTCGATCATCATGTTGGCTCTCTTGCCGTTGCTGTTGCTGTTTAGTGCCGCATGCAGCGCGGGCGAAACCGCTCTCTTCAGCCTCACGCAAGCTGACCGCATTCGTCTTCGCAAAAACTACGAAACCGCTTCCAACGCCGCTGAGTCCATGCTCTCCCAGCCGCGCTCGCTGCTGATTGCCATTCTGCTCGCCAACGTCACCGTCAACACCGCCTTCTTCACCCTCGCCGGCCTTGCTGGCAAAGAGTTATTCGGCACCATCGGCGCCGCAGCGTTCAGCATCGGCAGTGTCCTCGCCATGATCCTCGGCGCCGAAGTCTTGCCCAAAGCCATCGCATCCGTCCACCGGGTTACCGTCTGCCGCGTGCTCGCTGTGCCGGTCTTCGCCTGGTTCACACTCATCTCGCCGCTTCGCATCGTGCTTGATCGCCTCGTCATCGCGCCGCTCTCACGCCTCTTCCGCCCCGCCGGCGCGGGCGAAGCCGAACCCCTCACCGCCGATGACTTGTCAAACCTCGTTTCGCTCAACGCCCAGCAAGGCGTGCTGCACGAGGGCGAAGAACAACTGCTCGCCGATGTCTTGCAACTCTCAACCCTTCGCGTGCGCGACATCATGATTCCCCGCGTCGATGTCAAGTGGCTCGACGCCATCAACACCAGCCAAGAACTCCTCCAAATCTCCCGCGAAACCGGCTACACGCGTTTCCCTGTCTGCCGAGGCCGCCTCGATGAACGCCAACTCGTCGGCATCGTCAACGTGCAGCGCGTCTTGCCACGACTCGCCAAGCAAGGCATCGCCGCACGCTTGCCTTTGCCCGGACTTGTTGACAACGTGCAGTTTGTTCCCGCCCGCGCCCGCGTCGATCAACTCATCGAGTTGTTCCGCGCCAATCACTGCGACGCCGCCATCGTCGTCAACGAAACAGGCGAAATCGCAGGCTTCGTACAAGTCGACAACGTCGTGAATGAACTCGTCAAGTTCGCCGCCAGCAGCGACGAAACCCCGCGCCAGCAGGTGCGCATGGTGGGCCTTGGCGAATGGGAAGTGCCAGGCAGATTGTCCGTCCACCACTGGGAAGAGTTCTTCGAGCCCATGGAAGGCACCCGTCGCGAAGGCGTGAGCACCGTCGCTGGCCTCGTTCTCATGCGCCTTGGTCGCGTCCCGCGAGTGGGAGACATGGTCATCATCGGCAATGTGCAACTGCGCGTCGATGTCATGAGCGGGCGCAACATCGAACTCGTCCGCGTCTCCATTCGCGATATTGCAACTCCCGCAACGCAGAAGGGGGCTGCCTCATGAGCACGTGGGAATTCCTTATCTGGTGGTCGCTCATCGTCCTCACATTCCTGGGCTCGTTCTTATGCTCGGGCCTTGAAATCGGTAGCTACTCGCTCAACCGCGTGCGTCTGGACCTCAAAGCCTCGCGCCCTAACGCGGGCGAAGACGTGCGCATCCTTCGCCGCGAACTCGAAAAGCCCGCGCGCTTGCTCGCCACGCTGCTCATCAGCAACAACATCGTCAACGCCATCGCTGCCGAAGCGACCACCAACATTCTCAACGACATCGGCAAAGCCCCGTGGATGATCGCGATCATCAACACGGTCGTTCTTGGGCCGTTGCTGTTCGTGCTGGGCGACGCTTTGCCCAAAGAACTCTTCCGCGTCGAAGCTGATCGCCTCATGCCCATCTTCGCGCGTTCGCTCCGCCTCGTCCGCTGGCTGCTCACCATCACAGGCGTGTTGCCGCTGGTCCAGTGGTTCGCGCACCTCGCCGAGCGACTGCTCAAACTGCCGCAAGACTCCGCAAGTGACGCCCGCCAGCGCATCGCGAACCTGCTCAAGGAAGGCGCTGGCTCAGGTGTTCTCAGCGATGCACAAGTCAGCATGCTCGACCGCGCCTTGCTCTTCCGCAATCTCACAGCAGGCGACGAAATGACGCCATGGGACAAAGTCTTCGTCGTCCCCGCAAGTGCCGAGCGCGGGCGCGTCTTTGATCTTGTCGCAGGCAAAGAACACGCGTTCTTCCCCGTTGTTGATCGTGCCGGAAAAGTAGTGGGGGTGCTCCGGCATCTTGATCTTTACACACAAACACGCAAAACGCTGGGCGAACTCATTCAGCCTGTGCCGCGTATCGCCATCAAGACTCCCGCCCGCGAGGCTCTCGCCACGCTCCGCCTCAAAAAGTCCCGCGTCGCAATTGTGGAAGACGCCACCGGAAGGCCGATTGGATTAGTGACGGCGAAAGACCTCGTCGCCCCGCTCACAGGTGAACTCGCAGGTTTATGAACACAGCAGATGCAACGAACGCAAACTTTTCGAACGCAAACTACCCAACACGATTCTGACCACAGGAGTATCGCGATGCAAACCTTCTCACGACGCACTGGCAACGGCACCGGAACCGTCATTCTCATCGCCGCCGTGCTCGCACTCGTCGTCATCGCGTTCGTCCGTTCACGCAGCAGCGGTGATGCTGGCCACACCACGCTCGTCGGCTTCGACGCCGCAGTTCCAATCGAAACCGCCCTCGCCAACGGCAAGCAAGCCGGCAAGCCCACGCTCCTCTTCTTCACCGCAAACTGGTGCCCGCCCTGCAAGCAAATGAAGAAAGAAGTGCTGCCCCAAGAAGCCATCGCCAACACCATCCGCGATCAATTCGTGGGCGTGTATGTCGACATCGACAACCGCGCCGCCGACGCCCAGTCCTACGGCATCACAGGCGTGCCCACGTTCATCATCATGGACAAAGACGGCAAAGAAATCGCCCGCACCAGCGGCGGCATGCCAGCCAGCGAATTCCAGCAGTTCCTCACCGCCCGCTGAGTTTTCAGCCGCCGCCGCAAACGCCATATCCTTCTGGCAACAGGAGGGTGCCCATGAGGACTTCACGTTTGCTCATCGATTCCCGTCGTGCTGGTCGTTCGCAGGTTGGCATGCTGGCGGTCGCCTTGGTCATTGGCCTGGCAGCCGCTGTCGTCATCGCGATGAAGTTCAAGAAGCCGGCGGAAGAAGCCAGTCCAGCCGAAGAGCAGCCGATTGCGATCGCCCCAACGCCCGTCGCACCCTCCGACATCTCCTACTTCGACCACGACATCTCGCTGATGAACGCCAAGAACAAGGCAATCAACGACAATAACAAAGACGTGCTGCTCTACTTCACGGCAACGTGGTGCGGCCCTTGCAAACTCATGAAGAGCGACGTGCTCCCGCAGCCCGAAGTGAGTGATCTGATCAAATCCAAGTACGTCGCAGTCTACATCGATATCGATAAGCGCCCCGAAGACGCCCGCAAGTTCGGCATCAACTCCGTGCCCGCATTTGTCATCACGCGCAAGGGCGAGGAACTCTCTCGGCGCAAGGGCTTCCAGATGCAGCAAGGTTTCATCGAGTGGCTCAAGGAAGCCCGCTAGCGAAACCAAGCCCGTTATGAAGCTCATCACGCCAACGCGTGCACAAACAACCCCGTCGCCAGCTTCGGATAGAAAAACGTGCTCTTCTGCGGCATGAGCTGGTTCGCCCGGCTCACATCCCGCACCGCACTCAGCGGCGTAGGCCGCACAATCACCGCAAGCTGCGCAAACCCCTTGCCGCCGCCCGCACCGGTCTCCTCGCCGCTGCCAATGGCTTCAACTTCTGGAATCGTGTGCGGAAACGCCCACTTCACCGGCTGCCCGCCATTCAGCTTGCCCTGACACATCTGCTCAACAATCACATACTGGCAAAACGCAACCGAAAGCTCGCGCCACGCACGAGGCTTCTCCGGAAACCGCGCCGCAAGCATGTCAGGCTTCGCCGGCTGCGCGAGGTAACCGCGCTTGCTCGCAAAATCCCACAACGCAAATCGCTCATCGCCCAAATCACTGCGAGTTGCCAGAGCCGCATCAAGCTCCTTCATGCTCCCCGCAAACGCCGTCACGCGAATCGCATCACTACTCGCCTTCGCGAAGTTCTCCCACGAGTAATCCTTCATCCCGCCCAGCACCCGGTGCGTGGGCCAAATCACCAGCCCCGGATCACTCATGCTCACCAGCACCATCATGCTCCGCTTCGCGGGATGATCCGCCGCCAGCGCGCCTTGTTCTTCCAACTGCTTCAAATAACTTAACCCCGTCGTATACCGATGGTGCCCATCCGCAATAAAAATATCCTCGCCCTTCAGCGCCGACTGATACGCCCCGATCGTCGCCGCATCAGACACCGTCCACAACTCATGCAGCACGCCATCCCCACCCAGTTCCTTGCTCATCGTCGCCGTCATGTCCGGCGCACGTTTGCTCATCACCTCGCGAACCAGCTTCGTCGCAACCCCCTGCTCATCCGCATGCAATCCAAAAATCGGCGACAACTGCGTCTTGGTCGCCTTCATCAGCGCCATCCGATCTTCCTTCGGACCGCTGAAAGTCTCCTCGTGCGGCAACACCCCGCCGCCCGCCCGCGGCCCAAACGCCACCACATCTGTCGTGCAAGCCATGCCGCATCGCTGAATCAACTTGCCATCCGCCATGAATGACTGCCGATACGCAAACATCGCCGGCGTCCCGCGCTTGCTCAACACCCCGCGCGCAAGCAACTCGCTCAATGCCTTCGCCGCACCCTCATACGCTGCCGCCGGCCCCAGCTCCTTCGCCGGCGTGTGAGGCAAATCAATCCCCACAATGTTCGCCGCGTTCTTCGCCAGCAGTCGCGCCTTGCCCTGCCCATCCAGCACGTCATAAGGCGGCGCAATCAGCGCCGAAGCATCGCCAGAACCAGACAGATATTGCATCGCATGAAACGGGTAAACAGTCGCCATGCCACAAGCGTAGCTGGAACTCACGCTCACGCCCTCCCCCACGCGTCCCTATCGTCCCTCATGCCCTCCGCCCTCGTCATCCGCGCCCCAGGCACCAACTGCGACCAAGAAATGCTCCGCGGCTTCACCCTTGCCGGCGCATCCGCAGAACTCCACCACATCGACGCCGTCATCGCCAGCCCCGCGATGCTCGACCGCTTCGATCTCATCGGTTTTCCAGGCGGATTCTCCTACGGCGACGACATCGCCAGTGGCCGCATCTTCGCCATGAAACTCCGCGAGCGCCTCTACCCCGCCCTCCGCCGCGCTCTTGATCGCAGCGTCCCCATGATCGGCGCCTGCAACGGCTTTCAAACCCTCGTCCAAGTCGGTCTCCTCCCCGGCCCCGAAATCGCCCGTAATTGGCCCGACACACCCCCCGCCCAATCCCTCGCCCTCTCTGACAACACCACAGGCCGCTTCGCTGACCGCTGGGTGGGCGTCACCTATGAACCTTGCAGCGTCTGCGTCTGGACGCGAGGCCTGGCCGAAACCTTCGCACCAAACGCCGCCGACGTCCAGCAACTCCCCGTGGCCCACGGCGAAGGCCGACTCGTCGCCGCCGAACCCAAAGTCCTCGACGCCCTCGAACACCGCGGCCAAGTCGCACTGCGATACACCGACAACTTCAACGGCAGCGAACGAGCCATCGCCGGCATCTGCGACTCCAGCGGCCTGGTCTTCGGACTGATGCCCCACCCCGAACGCTACCTGACCTGGCACAACCACCCCTACTGGACCCGCCTGCCCGCCGGCATCAAACAAGGCGACACGCCGGGCCTGATGATGTTCAAAAACGCCGTCGCCGCCGTAATTAGTCGCGGCGCCAGCCGGGTCGCCGCAGGCTCGCCGGTACTTGCTTGAGCCTGAACCGCCAGCTTTTTCCACTCCCGCAAAAATTGATCGCGTAAATTTCCTGATTCGGCAGACTTTGCCGATATCATGTCTTGCCGCGTTTTGGGTTCCTTGTCGACACGGAGGTCGGCACCCGACTCGGCTTGTTCGCCGGCTTTTGGCGTTCGAGCCCGTCGTGCCCCATGCGCAAGAGCACGGCGGCTCAACGGTTCTGGAAGGACCGGAAGGAAGGATGGATCCGATGAAGATGCATAAGGGAATGTTCGGTGTTGCGTTGGCCCTCGGGCTGACCGGTCTCATGCTCGGCGGCTGCAGCAACAAGAAGAAAGCAGGCGACCTGGCTGCTCAGGAGTCTGTTGAACTTCGCGAACGCAACGCCACCCTCGAGCAAGGCAACCGCGAGAAAGACTCGCGCATTGCAGAACTCGAAACCAAGCTCGCGGAATGCAGCACCGTTGCAGTGGCGCCCGTACCCACTCAGCCGACTTGGCCAACCACAGTCGGCGCGCCAGTGCAAACCCGTCCCACGGTTTCAAACGCAGATCAGGACTTCCAGATCAACGAACGTGGCGAAGCACAAGCCACCATCGCTGGCAGCGCTCTGTTTGACTCCGGCAAGACCACGATCAAGGACAGCGCCAAGCGCCAACTCGATCGCATCGCCAAGGAACTCAACAGCAACTACCGCGGTGCAGCCATCCGTATCGAAGGCCACACCGACAGCGACCCCATCAAGAAGAGCAAGTGGGCCAACAACGACGCACTCAGCCAAGCTCGCGCTGATGCCGTCAAGCAATATCTCGCCAGCAAGGGCGTGAGCGCAGGCCGCATGAACAGCATCGGCTACGGCAGCACCCAACCCAAGGGCACCAAAGCCGCCAGCCGCCGCGTCGAAATCGTCGTGACTAAGTAATTTGGCTCGTAGACCGCCCCGACGCCGGACCTGAGGCCCTGCGAAGGTCCGGATCAAAGTTGATAAGAAAAGCCCACGCCCCCGCGCGTGGGCTTTTTCTATTTCTCCTCCTTCTTTACACCCCCTCACGTTCTCACCTCTTCACACTCCGTCACTTCATCACTGTCTCCCAAGAAACTCCCAGCCCCCACTCCTGATGCAATTCTTCCAACATCATTTCATCCGAATTCTCGCGAACAATCAGCACTTTCCACTTGACACGTCTGCATCTACGCCGCAAACCTTCACGAAGCAATACACGTTCCCCCACGGGCAATTCAGTGCTCTTGTTCAGAGCAGCCGTGGACGAAACCCAGCGATTCTGGGTGCCTGTGACCTAGCCCGATTCATTCGCGGCTCGATATCACGTTTGGAGATTCTGTCTCATGTTGAAACTTGCTTCCTTTACCGTTGTCGCTCTCGCTGGCTCCATCGCTTCCGCTCAATGCAGCGAGAAGTCCTACACCAAGTCAGACTGCGGCGACAAGAACAAGACCGCCCAAGTGACGCATGCCAGCTACGACACGCAGGCCACCAAGGACATCGTCGACACCGCCATCGGCGCTGGTTCATTCAAGACCCTCGTCGCCGCCGTGCAAGCTGCCGGCTTGGTTGACGCCCTCAAGGGCCCAGGCCCCTTCACCGTCTTCGCCCCCAGCGACGAAGCCTTCGCCAAGTTGCCCGCCGGCACCGTCACTGAACTGCTCAAGCCAGAAAACAAGGCCAAGCTCGCCAACATTCTCAAGTACCACGTCGTCAGCGGCAAGGTTCTCGCCGCCGACGTCAAGACCAGCAGCGTCGTGACCCTCGCCGGTCAACGCGTTGACCTCAAGGCTGACAAGGGTGTGATGGTCGACGGCGCGAAGGTCGTGACCGCCGACGTCATGGCCAGCAACGGCGTCATCCACGTCATCGACACCGTCATCATCCCCAGCGACAAGAACATCGTCGAAACCGCCGTCGCTGCCGGTTCCTTTAAGACTCTCGCCCGCCTGCTCGAGCAAGCCGACCTCGTCGGCGCCCTCACCGGCGAAGGCCCCTTCACCGTCTTCGCGCCCACCGACGAAGCCTTCGCCAAGCTCCCCAAGGAAACCGTCGAAAGCCTCCTCAAGCCTGAGAACAAGGACAAGCTCGCAGCCATCCTCAAGTTCCACGTCATCCAAGGCCGCGTCTTCAGCGATGCCGCTGCCAAGGGCGCAACCGTCAAGACTCTCAATGGCCAAGAGCTCACCACCAAGAGCGAAGGCGGCAAGGTCCTCGTTGGCAACGCCACCGTGACCGCCGCCGACCTTGACACCAGCAACGGCACGATCCACGTGATCGATACCGTCCTGCTGCCCAAGTAATCCCTCGCTTGCGTAAGCCGTTCAAGCGAACGCAAGTTCTCCGACCATACTCGCACGAAAGTGCGACCACCAATCGGGCGTGGCCAGTGCTCCACTGGGGTACAGGCCGCGATTATCCAGCACATCCCATCCGTTTGTGAGTAATTTTTCAGATGGCACATCCACGCACACCCAAACCACGAAGCGACTTTCGGAGAAGGAACTCCACAAACTCGCGTCGCACGTTGCGCGCGGTTGTGCGGAACACAGGAATTGGCAAACGCCGGAACGTGGCTGCGATTTCTTCACCAACTCCGATCACAACGCGAGCGAAGGCTTATAATGCCCGCGTTGACGTTGCTCGTCGTGTCTCTCGCACGATGACGCAACCGTTGGCCAAGTCGGAGGCCCCAGTCATTTCCGAGTATCTTCTCCATCGCGTAAGTCGTGGTGACTCTGAAGCAGTCAAAGAGTGCATCGCGCGTTTCGGCGGCCTCATCTGGACGCTCGCTCGCCGAGTAGGCTTGCCCGAAAGCGAATCCGAAGACGCCGTCCACGAAATCTTCACCGAACTCTGGCGCCACGGCGGCAAGTACGACCCGACCATCGCGAGTGAAACCGCTTTCGTCGCAACCATCGCGCGCCGCCGACTCATCGACCGCCGCCGCAAAATCGGCCGCCAACCCATCAAGCAACAACTGCTCGAAGAAACCTCGCCGGGCGAAAGCAATGCCTCCAGCGATCGCGCCTTCGTCGTCGAAGAAGCCGGCCGCGCCGAACGCGCACTCGAGCAACTCTCCAACGAACAACAACGCGTCCTTCGCCTCAGCGTCTACGAAGGCCTCTCGCATGAACTCATCGCGCGCTCAACCGGCCTGCCTCTGGGAACAGTGAAGACCCACGCTCGCCGCGGCCTCATCAAGCTGCGCGAAATGCTGGGCGTCGAAGGTGGCCCCGTCGCCCCCGTCGATGGCAGTGAAGGAGGTGCTAAGTGAACACCTCTTCGCAACAATACAACAACCCGCCCGAGCGATACCTCGAACTCGCAGCCGACGCCGCCGTGGGCGAACTCGACGCCAGCGAAATCGCGGAGTTTGATCGTTACGTCGCCGAAAACGGCGACATCACACCCGAGATGGACCGCACCGCCGCAATGCTGCAACTCGCGTTGCTCAAGACCGCCGATGTGCAGTCCATGCCCAAGTCGCTCGAAGCACGGCTGATCGAGTCCGCCGACAAGTTCATCAAACAAAAATCAACCGCATCAACCAACGGCACCAGCTATACCAACGGCCCCAGCTATACCAACGGCCAAGCAGCAACTCGCAACAGCTACGCCACCCCCGCACGCACCAACGCGACTGCAACGCCCACTCCCGACCGCAATCTCGCACACCGCGACATCGCTGGCCGCATCGCGCCCACGCGCATGTCGCCCCTCCCCTGGGTTCTCGCCGCCGCCGCTCTCACCATCGCCGCCGTCGGCTGGCTGCGCCCCAGCGGCAACATCACCATCCAACCGCGCGACGACCAACCATTCGCCGCCGCTCTCGAAACTTCCCCCGACCTGGTCAAGGCCTCATGGGGCGACTGGGACAACCCCGAAATCAAAGGCGTTGTCGGCCAAGTCGCATGGAGCGACACCGCACAAACCGGCGTCATGACGTTCAAGGGCCTGCCCGTCCTCGACGAATCCAAAGAACGCTACCAACTCTGGATCATCGACAGCCGCGGCATGGAACAACGCATCTCAGGCGGCGTCTTCAACGGCGGCCCGGGCGAAACCAAAGTCCAAATTAAGCCCGGCATCCGCGTCGTCGGCGCCGCGGCCTTCGCCATCACCATCGAGCGCCCCGAAGGCACCTGGGTCAGCGACATGAAACGCCGCGTCGTCATCGCCAGCAAAGGCTGATGCCCGACGCCCCCTTCCCGACACCGGACCTGAGGCCCTGCGAAGGTCCGGATCAAGTTACCAGTAGTTCACACTCCATAGCACTCCACCCCAAGCCGCCCCCCCCAGCGGCTTTTTCATTGCACAAACGTAAACACCCTATACCCCCAACTCACCAAAACCACCCCCGCAATTCCCCACAACACCGCCGGCTTGAAAATCGAAACTGCAATCCGATCAACCCGGCTCCCCGTCACCGCCGCATACCCCGCTAACCACGCCGTCATCGCCGTCACGACGCACAGCAGCATCGCCGCCGGCTGATTCTTAAACGCCGTCACAAACGCGCCCTTCGCCGTCCACGCAAACGTCGTCGTATACCCGCACGTAATGCACGGCTTGCCAAACATCGCCAACCACCCGCAAGGCGGCAGCCCCAGCCGCGTGTGCGACCCCATGCCGCGCGCGCTAGGCTCGAGCAAATACGCCGTAATCAGCACCGCCAAACACGCAAGTGCAATTCCACCAGCCAAAATGCGAGCAGGAGCAGCGAGCATGCGTCATGGTATCACGCGAATAACTCATCACTCCGGCGAAGCGCCGGCCATGCTGCACAGCACCGCACCAACCGGCAATCGCGCCCCGTTCTGAAACGCCTGCCACGCCATCGGCTTCTTGTTCGCAGGTTGCACCTCAAGCAGTTGCACGCACAGCCCATCGCCGCAGGCAACCCGCCCGCTTGCATCAACCAGCACGCCCGGCACTTCTTGAGTTGCCCCATTTGTCGCACCAGTCGTCGCACCCGTCATCGCCGCTGCCCGCAGCAATTTCAAAGGCTGCTCATTCACCATCACCGTCACACCAGGCCACGGATTCAGCCCATTGATCTTCGCCCGAATCGCATCCGCTGGCATCGCCCAGTTGATCGCCCCATCAGCCTTCGTCATCTTGCTCGCAATCGTCACCAGCGATTCATCTTGCGTTTGCTGCGTCAGCGTTCCTGCCGCATGTTCCTGCAGCACCTGCTCCACCAGCGCCGGCCCATCGCTCGCAAGTGCATCATGCAGTTCCCCCGTCGTCTGCGTCGGCCCGATCTGCCGCTTGGTTTGCCCCAGCACAAACCCCGCATCCATCTTGTCCGCCAGCGTAATCACGCTGTTGCCCGTCACGCTATCGCCCGCCACCAAGCTTGCATGAATCGGCGCCGCCCCGCGCCACTTGGGCAACAAACTCGCATGCAGGTTGATCGCAAACCGATCCGCGAGCAACTTCTTGCCCAAGTACTGCCCATACGCAATCACCACCCACGCATCACGCGCGATGTCGTGCGGCATCGCACGAACCTGCTCAACAAACGCCGCGTCATTGCACTTCTCCGGCTTCAGCACCGGCACCAGCGGCAAGTGCTCCGCCGCAAACTGCGCAATAGGCGTGGGCGTCAACTTGCCACCCCGCCCCGCAGGTTTGTCAGGCTGCGTCACGATCGCATGCAGTTTGTGCGTTTGTGCGAGTTGCGCCAGTGTGGGCACGCCAAACGCGCCCGAGCCGAAGAAGACGAGGTTGAGCTGATCGCGCGTTGTTGTTGACATCTGTGTCAGCGTAGTGCAGTCAAAAAAAACAAACGGCTCGCCGAAGCGAGCCGTTTGGGTTGAATGGCGATGAAAATCAATACGGAGGTGAGATTTCCGTGCTTCCAGGTTGCGGGTACGGGCGGTTGAACACACCTGGGAAGTCGACACCCTTCAAGCCACCACGAGTAAACTGATAATGCTTGTAAAGTTGAATGCCAACGGAGCTCTGAAGGTCAGCAAGATCCCAAGGCCTTGCATCGAGACTCGCTTGCGGAATCGTGGAGGGAATGGGCGGTGCTGTCGGGGACGCATTGGGGTCAGTACCGAGATTGGTGTCGCGCGTCCGCCGAGTCTGCACCGATTGATCGTAAGCCATCAGCGGTTGACGCGATTGCGGAACGGCGTAATAGAAGCGCCGCTTGCCATCGTGCCGGGCGACTGAGTCAAAAAGCTGCACCTTTTGAGCGGTGAATCGAACGTCAGTCAAGAGACGCTTGCCCATGAAGTTCACACGACCGGGCACACGGTATGCAAAGTACGTTCCGTCGGGTGCTGGCCCAACAGTTGCATCATCGTCATTGTTTGACCCAACGTCGGGCGAAAAGCTAGCTGGCACAACTTGATAAGACGAGCTGTACGGCCAACGACGAACGTTGATGGGGGGCTGAAGCGGCAGGAACGCGCCTTGGGTGTATTCCCCAACGTTCTGCCAGCGCAGACGATTGGCGTCCTCAGGACAGACCACCGCCTTTTCTGGGAGTCGGCTCGACACGTAATCCTGCAGCACAAGGTGGGTGTACAGAATGTGCGGAATCCATCCCGTGCCGCCTTCGCCACCACCGCCGGTCAATGCGCCGACAGCAAGCGTCGAGGCATCTTCACCCGTGCGACGACGAATGATGTCGGCTGCTTGAAAAACAGCGGCTTCATTGTCGCTGCCGGGACTCTGCAAGTCCGCGAAAGTCGTAATGTTGGTCAGGTCGGCGCGCCAGCTGAAAGAATACAGCTTGTCTCGGTAGTCGGCTGCGTAGCTGTGAGTCGCGACGCCTTGGTTCTTCATGTTCGTCTGGCACACCAAGGTCCGGCCCGTCTGCCGCCACTGTCCAAGCGCCGGCAGGAGGAGGCTGATAAGCAACGCGATGATGGCAATGACCACCAGCAGCTCAATCAGCGTGAAACCTGCGTTCTTCTTCTGACTCATCATCGACCGTACTCCAATTGCTCGCCCACTACGCGAGCGGTGCTGGTCTGGGGACATCTGCCCCTTGGTTGCGAACGTCGCTCTCATCCGTGGAGCGGCATGTTTGATCTATAGCACATCGTGTACGGAGAACCCGTTTCGATGGCCCACGTCTACTGCCTTCCGCACTCTGTGCCGATTGGTTGCGAGTTTCTTCCGAGTTGCTGTAACTCGTTTTGAATCGCTCCGCCTCGCCATCAGTCGAAAACGGTGGGATGACGTTTAGTATGTATGAAGATCGGCTGTTTGTCAAGCGCAACCTGAGCGCAATTGCCATCTTGCAAACGCGATGCAGATGTCTGGAATCTCGCGAATGGCAACCCGCCGCGCAACTTTCGCAGCCGTGCGTGCATTTCTGCCACAGTCTCGCTATACTCTCACAAATTCACTCGTTCCATGGAGGGAACTATGGCTCGCATGCGTCTGTTCGTCGTCGGTTCGTTCGTTTGTTCGCTCGTGGTGGTCGCCCTGGCTGGAAGCCTGGTCGGCTGCAGTTCCACTCGCCCTCTTACGCTCGTGCAGCGCGACGGCGACCACTATTATGACACGAAGCGCTGGGATCTCGCCGTCGCCAACTACAGCGAGTACATCACTCGCGCTCCCGACAACAACGTTGTGCGCGCAAAACTTGGCGAGTCACAACTCAACAGCGGCGACCCGCGCACCGCCATCGAAACCCTCAAAATCGCGCTCGATGTCGATCCGCTCAACGACCGCATCGCCGACCAGACCGCCGAGGCCCTCTATCAGGCTGGCGAACGCGAGGGGCTGACAACGTTTGTGCATCGCATGGCCAGCGAACGCGGCCGGGTGAAGGACTATTTGCGGATCGCCGACTACATGGGTCGCGTCGGACACGCCGACGAGGCGCAGACGGCGCTGGTCGCAGCAGCCAAGATCAGCCAAGGCAACAACTTCGAGGTGCAGATGGCACTGGTGGAGTTTTACGGCTCACGCGGCGACAACGAACGCGCCATCGAGCGCCTGCGCATGGCCTACTTCCTGCAGCCCGAGAACAAGGAACTGCTCAAAGCCATTCGCGATATCGGCGAGATTCCCGGACCCAGTTTCGCCCTCGCCCCGCGCGAGATGGAGGTACCACGGGTGACGAACGCGCTGGAGCCGGTGATTCAGACGAAGTGACAGAAGTGTTTTTGGGACAGTTGTTTACAGCACGGGCGGGCGGCTCGTGCTGTTTTGATTTGAAAGTTTCTTGACAGGACCGCAAACGATAGTATACTTCATCCGGCTAAACGGATGAAGACTGCCCCGGCCATTCCCCTGCTCGACCTGCTCGCGGCTCTGAGTGACCCGACGCGGTTGCGGCTTTTGCGGGTGCTGGATGCCAACGAGCTGTCGGTGGGGGAGCTTGGCAAGGCGTTGCAGTTGCCGCAGAGCACGGTGAGTCGGCACTTGAAGGTTTTGCTCGATGCGGGTTGGGTGGCTCGCCGGAGTGAGGGCACGGCGGGGCTTTTCTCGATGGGTGAGCTTGTCAGTGACGCGCGTGAGTTGTGGAAGACGATTCGCGTGAATGCGGTAGAGCAGTCTGAGGCTCGCGAGGATGATGCGCGGGTGCGGGCGGTAATGGCGGAGCGGAAGACTGACAGCTTGTCGTTCTTTGGTCGTTACAGCGATCAGTGGGATGCGATGCGGGCGGAGTTATTTGGGCCGCGATTTACGGGTGTGGCGATGCTGGCGCTGCTGAATCGGCAATGGCGTGTGGCGGATTTTGGGGCGGGGACGGGCATTGCGACGCATGCGATTGCGCCGTTTGTGCATCGGGTGGATGCCGTTGAGCAGAGTGAAGCGATGTTGGCGGTGGCGCGCGAACGCATGGGCGCGGCGGGGTTGAATAACGTGATGTTTCACCAGGCTCCGGTGGAAGCAACGCCCATTGATGCAGCGGTGATGGACGCGGCGGTGGCGGTCTTGGTGTTGCACCATGTGGATGAGCCGGCGGACGCGATGCGGGAGATGACGCGCGTTTTGGCGCGAGGCGGCATAGCCCTCATTGTCGATATGGTCGCGCACAATCGCGAGGACTACAAGCGCACGATGGGGCACAAGCATCTGGGCTTTTCGCGCGACGAAATGAATTTGCTGATGGAGCGAGCGGGGCTGCGAGATGTTCGATATGTAGAGCTGCCGGTTGAGCCGATGGCGAAGGGGCCGGGATTGTTTGTGTGTGTTGGCGTAAAGAAGTGAAGCAAAGTACCCGAGTACCGAAGTACCGGAGTACCGAAGGAAAGACTGTACCGACAGGTTTGATTTCGTGGGATTGCACACCGCAAGACCAAAGAATTGAAAGGAACTGAGCAATGACGATGACTGCGACGACGATGAAGCCCAGCCAGTCCACTGGCGATTTCAAGGTGAAGGATTTGAGCCTGGCTGAACTGGGCCGGCACGAGCTGCGTTTGGCGGAGCATGAAATGCCCGGCCTGATGGCGCTTCGCGCGAAGTATGGTCAGTCCAAGCCTTTGACTGGCGCGAAGATCGCTGGCAGCCTGCACATGACGGTGCAGACGGCTGTGCTGATTGAAACGCTGGTTGAACTCGGTGCGGACGTGCGCTGGTGCTCGTGCAACATCTTCAGCACGCAAGACAGCGCGGCGGCGGCGGTTGTTGTGGGCAAGAACGGCACCGTGGTTGACCCCAAGGGGATTCCGGTCTTTGCTTGGAAGGGTGAGACGCTGGAAGAATATTGGTGGTGCACCGAGCGCACGCTGAGCTGGCCCGACGGCAGCGGCCCCAACATGATCCTCGATGACGGCGGCGACCTCACGCTGCTCGTTCACAAGGGTGCGGAATATGAAAAGGCTGGCAAGGTGCCGGCGTTCAACGCGGCGAGCGAGCCCGAAGAGTGGGGCGTGATTCTGCAACTGCTCAACGCGCAGATGAAGCTCAACCCCACGCGCTTCACCAAGATGCTCGCGGGCATCAAGGGCGTGAGCGAAGAAACCACCACGGGCGTGCACCGCTTGTACGAGATGGAAAAGAAGGGCGAACTCAAGATTCCCGCCATCAACGTCAACGACAGCGCGACGAAGGCGAAGTTCGATAACCTGTACGGCTGCCGGCACTCGCTGATTGACGGCCTGAACCGCGCGACCGACGTCATGCTCAGCGGCAAGATTTGCGTTGTGCTGGGTTACGGTGACGTGGGCAAGGGCTGCTGCCAGGCACTCAAGGGACAGGGCGCCCGCGTGGTTGTGACGGAGATCGATCCGATCTGTGCGCTGCAAGCGGCGATGGAAGGTTACCAAGTCACGACGCTCGAAGACATGCTCGCGACTGCGGATATCTTCATCACGACGACGGGCAACAAGAATGTCATCACCACCGATCACATGCGGATGATGAAGGACAAGGCCATCGTCGCGAACATCGGCCACTTCGACAACGAAATCGACATGGCTGGTATGTACCACGACAAGACCGTGCAGCGCGTGAACATCAAGCCTCAGTACGATGAGTTTGTGTTCACCAAGTCAAGCGGCGGTCGCCGTGAGCACAGCGTGCTGGTGCTGGCGGAAGGTCGCCTGATGAATCTGGGCTGCGCCACGGGCCACCCCAGCTTCGTGATGAGCGCGAGCTTCACGAACCAGGTGGTTGCTCAGATTGATCTGTGGGCCAACGGCAACGGCAAGCCCACGATGGCTGGCATCAAGTATGAAGCGGGCAAGGTCTACGTGCTTCCCAAGAAGCTCGATGAGATGGTCGCTCGCTTGCACCTTGACAAGCTGGGCGTGAAGCTGACGGTTTTGACGGACGATCAGGCGGCGTACCTCAACGTGCCGAAGGATGGACCGTATAAGCCGAATCACTATCGGTATTGAAGACAGAGGGATTAGGGACTAGGGATTGGGCATTAGGGTCAAGACAGGGACGCGGGCGTGCTGGGCACGCCCGTGTTTTTTGTTTTGCTACTGTTGCAGCATGATCGAGGAGATTCGTACGCTGATTCGGGCGGTTGACTTCAAGCCATTTGTGATTCAACTGGTGAATGGGCGGGTGATACGCGTGGATCATCGCGATTTTATTTCGGTGCCGCCCAATCCGCGGCAGCAGTATGTGATTGTGTATGACAAGCAGGGGCGGTTTGAGATTGTGAATACGACGCTGGCGGTTTCGATTCGGCCAGTGAATGGAAAGCGGCGGGCGGGGTGAAGCGTCTACGAAATTGCCCATGAAAACGCCCCGCGCGGGGCGGGGCGTTGTGTGACTGTGGTAAACATTTTTGCTTAGCGTTTGCGGCGCGACGCGGCACCTGCGGCAAGGGCCAAGATGAGCGCGCTCGCGGGTGCGGGGATGTAGACGCCTGGGTTGGCGAGGTCGATGTATTCGGGGCCAGCGGGGAAGATGGGGTTGGGTGCGAGGCGGGACTGGTAAATGTCGCCCACAGAGGAGATGACCCAGTTGTCGTTGGCGGTCGGGCCAGTGGTGCCGTTGAAGGGACGGTTGCGGGAGACGCCGCTGCCGCGAGCGAGTTCGGTGTAGCTGAGCGAGTCGACGAGCGTGCTGGCGTTTTGCGTGAAGGAGTTGTAGATGTTGATGGTGTCGGCGTTGCCGAGGTTGGAGAGTTGGGCGTAGGAAACGACGCGGACGGATGTTGGGAGATTCCAGTAGGAGCGGAAGTTCTCTGGCGTCATTTGGGTGAAGACGATGCTCTCGCCCGCCGCGATGGAGCCAAGAGAAGGGCCGAAGCTGTTGGGATCGTTGACGTTGTTGTCGTTGTAAGACCAGGTCGAAACGTCGACGGCGGTCGTGCCGAGGTTGGTGATTTCGAAGAACTCACGCTGGCGATTCGCGCCGGTGCCGGGTCCTGTGAGGCCTTGGCCTTCGGACATGAATTCAGTGATGCGGACGTTGGCGTGGGCGCAGGTGGCTGCGGCGAGCCCGATCAGGGCGAAACTGAAGAAACGCATACTTTCTCTCCTCTTGAAGCGCCGATTTGGCGGTTCTATGGAGAAAGAAAGGCGATGTGGAGTGCGTTTTCAAATCTGGGAGCGACAAGAGTTGATGAAGTTTGGAGCGCATCGCGGGCGTGGGCGGCAGGTTTTCCACCGCCGGACGAATGAGAGTTACAGGTCCGTTCGGCCCCTTTCGCGGTGCCTTCATATGCACTAAACTAACGGTTCCTCGGAAGCTGCCGCGTCATGGATGGCGGGTGGCTGGTTTGATCCGCTTTGGATGAAGGATGCACATGGCTACTCCTGCAAGCGCGTCGGTTGGTACGCCGGCTTTGGGTTCGGAAAACGGTGGTGCGGCTGCGAAGGCGAAGGTGCCTCAGCGGACGTGGGCGATGGTGCGCGAGCGCAAGAGCGGGGTGCCTGAAGGGGTGTGGCTGCGGTGCGAAAGCTGTGAGAACATGGTGTATCGCGGGAATCTGGAGAAGAACCTCCATGTGTGCCCCGAGTG
This sequence comes from Phycisphaerae bacterium, assembly GCA_014192545.1. Taxonomy (GTDB): domain Bacteria; phylum Planctomycetota; class Phycisphaerae; order Phycisphaerales; family UBA1924; genus BJHL01. The sequence continues at coordinate 178,326 of BJHL01000002.1, forward strand.
CCAGTTTCACCATCGGATTTCGGCGTCAACGCGGGTGGAGCAGTTGGCGGATGAGGGGTCGTTTGTGGAGTTGCATGCGGGGTTACAGCCTGCGGACCCGCTGAAGTTCAAGGACCTGAAGGCGTATCCGGATCGGCTGCTCGCGGAGCAGATCAAGACGGGGCAGCGGGATGCGATCAAGGTGGGGCGGATGTTTATCAAAGGCCGGGCGGCGATGGTTGCTTGCTTGGATTTGACGTTCATGATGGGGAGCATGGGGAGCGTCGTTGGCGAGGCGATTACGCGGGCGATCGAAGAAGCGACGCGCGATAACTTGCCCATGATCATCGTGAGTTGCTCGGGTGGGGCACGGATGCAGGAAGCCGGGTTGAGCCTCATGCAGATGGCGAAGACTTCGGCGGCGCTGGCGCGGTTTGATGATGCGGGTGGGTTGTTTATCAGCGTGTTGACGGACCCGACCACGGGCGGGGTGACGGCGAGCTTTGCGATGCTGGGGGACGTCATCATCGCGGAGCCCAATGCGTTGATTGGATTTGCTGGGCCTCGCGTGATTCAGCAGACGATTCGGCAGGATCTGCCTGAGGGGTTTCAGCGGAGCGAGTTTCTGATGAAGAGCGGGATGGTGGATAGGGTGGTGAGCCGGTTGCAGTTGCGGAATGAGTTGGCGCGGTTGATTGACTATGCGGGGAAGTGAGTTGAGCGGCTGATTGGGTTGAGGCCCGTGGCGTATGCTGCGATATATGTCAGAGTCGCAAGCACATCAACTCGGAGCAAGGGCGAAGCCCGCGTGGTGGCGTGAGGCGTTGTTCTATGCGAGCATGGGAGTTTACTGCTCGGGTGGGGTGATTGCTGGGAGCCGTTGGGCTGTTATTGCCATAGTGAGTGTTGGAGTGGCGACGATGCTGAGCATGCGAGCGATTTCGGTGCGAGGGTATCTCTTTGCATGGTTGGGATCAGCGGTAGTTTGGGCGATTTCGCAGTGGTGGACGTTTCAAGTTGCTTCGCTGGGATTTGTGCCGCTCGTGGCGATTCAGTCGGCATGGTTGGTGCTGTGTCTGTGGAGCTTGCAGCAGGTGCGAAAGGCTTGGGGTTGGCAAGGCGTCGCGCTTGCGAGTGCGTTCGTGTGGACTGGCGTGGAGTTCATGCGCGCGGAAGTCTTTATGGGTGGTTACGCGTGGGGATTGACATCGCAGAGTTTGATTGACAGCTTCCTTGCACGCTTTGCGCCTTGGGCGGGGGTATACGGCGTTACGTTCGCGTGTGCTGCAATCGCCGCTGTGTTGGCGTATTTCGCGGAGAGGTATATCCGCACTCGCGATTTCACCGTCTATGGTGTGCCGATCCCTGAGACGGCGATGAAGCTCCTCGAAATAAAAGCGCGGAGGTTCGGGTTCGCGCTTGCCTTTGTGGGTATCGGTCTTGGTGCTGCGCTTCGCGTGGGAACGCCTGGAGCTGTCGAAACCTTCAACAACATCCGCATCGCTTCGGTCCAAACAAACATCTCGCAGTCGAACAAGACGTACTGGACGTTGGAGCAGGAGATTCGGGATTACCGGCGGATGCAGGAGCTGAATGAGAAGGCGGCGGCGGCGGTTGTTGTGCCGAAGCTGATTGTTTGGCCGGAGACGATGATGCCGGGGATTAGTATTGAGCCGGCGGTGGTGGCGGAGATGAAGGCGAAGGAGCTGGTGTTCAATTTGAAGGAGCCGATGCCGGCGGAACTGGGGACGAATGAGACCCGGGTGAAGGCGACGGCGTTTTGGGAGGCGTTGTCGGCGATGTCGGTTCGGACGCAGGTGCCGATGTTGATTGGGGAAGAGGGGCTGGAGGGATTTACGATCAAGGTGGATGACAAGGGGGCGGTGGAGATGGATCAGCGAGCGCGGTTCAATAGCGCGTACTTGGTGCGCGATGGCGAGGTGGTGGGGGAGCGGTATGACAAGATGGAGTTGACGCCGTTTGGGGAGTACATGCCGGTGATTAGTCGGTTTCCGTGGTTGGAGAAGCAACTGCTTTCGCTCGCGGCGGAGGGGATGAGTTTTGATTTGTCGGCGGGGACGAAGAAGGTTGTGTTTCCGATTGCGAACGGCGAAAGTGAAGTGCAGGTGGTGACGCCGATTTGCTTTGAGATTACGGAGAGCACGGTTTGCCGAGGGCTGGTGTTTGATGGTGACAAGCGGCGTGCGGATGTGATGATCAACTTGAGTAATGATGGGTGGTTTCAGGGCAGTGATGCGGCGCGCGAGCAGCACTTGCGGATTGCACGGTGGCGGTGCTTGGAATTGGGCACGCCCATGGTGCGGAGTGCGAATACGGGGATTAGTGCGGTGATTGATGCGAATGGGCGGGTGGTGGCGCGGGGTGTTGAGGGGGACAAGGTGGGGTGCCAGGTTGAGGGTGTGATGGCCGCGGATGTGCCGCTGACGATGCGTGCTGATGGGGGCGGTGCGACGTTCTATGCTCGAACAGGCAATTGGGCGGGGTGGGGGAGCATGGGTATTTGGGTGATTGTGACTGGTGCGGCGGTCGTACGATGTCGCAAACTGCGAAAATCGGCGTGATTGCTGGTGGATTGCCGATTCATGCAGTGCGTTTGACGTGAGTGGACCTGTGTGCAACTGGAGTGGTGAGTCATGCTGCAAGCCTGTGTGTATCGCGTGTCGGTGGTGGGGTTGGTGGTTGCGTGTGGTTGCGCCATGAGTGCGTGCAGCACGATGGGGTCGCGCAAGCCGTTGCCATCGCGTGAGGCTTCGCGGCAAGCAGCGGTGAGCGAGCAGGAAGCACCAAAGGCAGAGAAGCCGATTGCACAGGCGTTTGCGGAGCCGCGTGAAGAGCGCGTGATTGGGGCGCGCGTGCCGCAATCGCAGCCGGTGAGTGTGCCGGTGGTGAATGCGGAGAGTGCGGACCTGCCTGTGCAGACGACGGATGTCCGCGTGACGTCGTCGGCGGTGCGTGAGCAGGCGATGGTGATGATTGAGAAGCTTTCTCGCGATGAGAACGCGCAGGTGCGCGGCATGGCGGTGGAAGCAGCGGCGATGAGTCCGCAGCGGCTGCGCGACATCATCGAGGCGGGGCTGAAGGATGACAACACGGGTGTGCGCAGCATCGCGGCGATGGCGGTGGGCAAGAACCAGTTGCGCGATTTGCGGCCGCAGGTTGAGAAGCTGATGAACGATGGCAACAACCATGTGCGCGCGAGCGCGATTTATGCAACGCTGCGCACGGGTGGGAAGGCTGATCAATCGCCGCTGGCGGAGATGTTGTTTAGCGATGCGAGCCCGATGATTTCGCGGCATGCGGCGTTTTTGCTGGGTGAGATTGGGAACAAGAGCGCGGTGCCACTGCTGCGAAGTGCGGCGATTGATCGCACGAAGCAGTTGCCGCCTGATCAGCAGCCGATTTTTCAGTTGATGGTCACGGAGTCGCTGGTGAAGCTGGGCGAGACGAAAGAGAAGGCGGCGATTCAGGCGGCGTTGTATCCCAGCCAGCCGGGCGAGATGGAGTCGATGGCGCTGGCGGTGCAAATGCTGGGCGAGATGAAGGATCGTGATTCGCAGGGGCAGTTGATCAATCTGGCGAGCTATCGCGATAATGCCGGGCAGCCTTATCCGCCGGAAATTCGGCTGGGTATTGCACTCGCGCTGGCGCGGATGGGTGTTGTGGGCAGTGAGGGCGTGGTGATTGCGGATGAGTTTGCGAAGAACGACAATGCTGCGCTGCGGAGTCAGGCGGCGTTTGTGTATGGGGCGCAGGGCGCGTCGTCGCTGGACAAGTTGGCGGAGATGATGAAGGACCCGAATCCGCAGGTGCGCGTGTCGGCGGCGGCGAGTGTGATGCGGAATCGGTGAGTGTTGTCGACTCGCTACAGGTCTTTCATGCGGCGCACTTGTGGGATGGCGAAGGCGACGACGGCGGCGACGAGGATGGTGCCGATTCCGCCGCTGACGACGCTGGCGACGGGGCCGAAGAACTTGGCGACCAGGCCACTCTCGAAGCCGCCGAGCTCGTTGCTGCATTCGATGAAGACGCTGTTGACGGCGCCGACGCGGCCTCGGAGGTGATCGGGGGTTCGGTTTTGCACGAGGACGTGGCGGATGACGACGGAGATGTTGTCGAGTGCGCCGCTGGCGGCGAGGGCGAAGATGCTGATCCAGAAGTTGGTGGAGAGGCCGAAGGTGATCATGCAGACGCCAAAGCCCACGACGGACCAGAGGAGGACGGGGCCTGTGTTGCGAAAGGGTGGGCGATGGGCGAGGTAGAGGCCCATGAGCAGTGCGCCGACGTAGGTTGCTGAGCGGAGTGCGCCGAGGCCGACCGGGCCGACTTGCAGGATGTCTTTGGCGAAGATGGGGAGCAGGGCGGTTGCGCCGCCTAGCAAGACGGCGAAGAGATCGAGGGTGATGGCGCCGAGAATTTCTTTTTGGGTCCAGATGTGTTTTGCGCCGGCGAGCGTGGAGGTGACGCTGATGGGTTCGGTGCTGAGGATTTGTGGTTTGGGGCGCGTGAGCAGGATGCAGAGTGAGAAGAGCAGCGTGCCAGCGGCGGTTGCGGTGTAGGCGGGCCAGGCGGCGTTTTGTGAGGCGATGAGCACGCCAGCGAGGAGTGGGCCCAGCGTGGCGGCGAGTTGGAAGAGGACGCTGTTCCAGGTGACGGCGTTGTGAAAGAGGGATTGCGGGACGAGTTGGGGAAGGTAGCTGTTGCGCGCGGGGCCAGCGAAGGCGCGGACGACGCCGCTGACGGCGAGGAGGATGTAGAGCCAGATGATGGGGGCGCTGACGAAGCTGGCGTAGGCGAGGATGCCGGCGATGAGGGCGAAGCCGCCTTGGGTGAGAGCGATGATTTGTTTGCGTTTGAAGCGATCGGCGACTTGGCCTGCGATGAGGGCGAAGAGGAGGACGGGCAAGGCGCGGGCGAGGCCAGCGTAACCGAGTTGGAGCGGGTCGTGGGTGCGCTCGTAGATTTCCCAGCCGATAGCGGTGCCGAGGATTTGCAGGCCTGTGCCGGAGGTGAGAAAGCCAGCGGCGTACCAGCGGTAGTTGGCGATGCGGAGGGCAGCGATAGCGTCGTGCTTTGGGTGCTGCGCGGAGGGAGTTGATTCGTCAGCGGCCATGCCTGAGCGACATTAGGGGGCAGGCGGCGGCGGGGGACTATTTGGTGATTGTGGTTTTGTGTAGGCGATGTCTTTGGTGTTGACTTGTTTGAGCGGCGCGTTGGTGGTGGGGTCGTAGGGCGAGTGGGGGCCGTCGCCAGTTCGAAGGCGGTAGAGGCGGATGATGCCGTAGACAGCGATGATGACGATGAAGGGAGCGGCGCAGAAGGCGACGCATGGGGAGAACCATGAGAGGGATTGTTCGAGGGATTGGAAGCGGGTGGTCATGGATCATGCCTTTGACGAGACTGTAGTTGTAGCAACCGTTGTGTTGCGACATGTCGAACTTCTTTGCTCGTACCGACAGTCTTTAGTGCTTCCAAGACCCATGGAACGTCACACTTTTTCACGAGGAAGAGATGAATTGCGGCAATGCCACTGTCGACACTCGCTCGTAGATACTCGTCGTTGGGGATTCCTTCGCTCCAAGTCCGCAAGAATCGCTCGAACGCAGCCGTTTTGCTACCCAACCCTTTTGAACATGCGGCTTCGAGTATGCGATCAAATTGTTGGTCCGTGAGTGCTTCTTGAAGCAGAGATAGCAGCAAACTTGATGTGCTGAACAGATCAGTGTCGGTCATCAACACGGCAATGGCATCCTCGATCTCGGCGTCCGTGAACTGGTAGCGCATGATGCGCCATGCGTGAAAGGCGTTGATGTGAAAATGTTCGAGGTCAGTGGACCAAGGTACCTTCGCACAAAAGTCCTGATGCTGCCTGAGCAGATTCTCTGGACTCAGTAAGCCGCGCGTAAGCCATGATCGGTCATAACGCAAGTCGCGCAGGGCGATCTCGATTGCGTCAGGTGACGCATTTTCGCTCACTCCGCCCACCACTTTCTGCCGTCGCGTTTCACGCGGCGGTAGAGGGTGTCGCGTTCGACGGGGGTGAAGCCGGCTTCGCGGATGGCTTTTTGGAGGGTCCAGGTATTGACTTCCTGGTGGGTTGCGACGGCGTCGCTGCCGCTGCCTTGGCCTGAGCCGTGGTTGAGTTTGGTGATGTCGTACCAGACGACGGTGCCGTCGATGTCGTCGGCTCCGCTTTGGAGCATGATCTGGGCCATGGGCAGGGTTTGCATGATCCAGAAGGCTTTGACGTGGGGGAAGTTGTCGAGCATCAGGCGGGCGATGGCGAGGGTGCGGTAGTTTTCGAGGCCGCTGGGGCCTGGAAGGTGTTCGAGATCGCAGCCGTCGGGGAAGAAGGGGAGGGGGATGATGGTTTGGTAGTAGCCGGAGGCATTGGGGATTGGGGATTGGGCATTGGGGGAGGAGTTGGTACCGAAAGCGAAGTGTTCGGGCAGAATTGCGCCGGGTTTGGTGAGCGTGATGATGGGGGCTTTGGCGAGTTCTTCGCGGTAGCCCAAGTGGCCGCCTTCGGTGGTGGTGAGGTCGTCGGCGTCGGTCGTTGATGGTTGTTCGGAGGGCGTGAAGGATTGGAAGGGGTCGGCTCGGAGAGCCGACGTAACGCCGAACAGGCGCGCGAGGGCTTCGTCTTGAGCGCGGCGGAGCATGTCCATGTGGACGAGGCGGTCGTGGCGTTGTTCGATGTGGCCGTAGAGGAGGGTGGCGTTGGTGTTGAGGCCTAGTTCGTGGGCGACGCGGTGGACGTCGAGCCAGACGTCGCTGCGGATTTTTCCTTTGTAGGCTTCGTCGTGAACGCGATCGTCGAAGACTTCGGCTCCGCCGCCTGGGAGGCTGCCGAGGCCGGCTTTTTTGAGCTCGCTGAGAACGAAGCGAATGGCTTCGCGGCGGGCGCTTCGGCCTTCTTCGCCTGGTGCGCTTGCGCCTTTGTAGACTTTGGCGATCTTGCAGAGGTGGACGATTTCAACGGCGGTGAAGGCTTTGACGTGGAGGTCGCTGCCCATTTGCTGGGCTTCATCACGGAGGGTGGCGATGAGGTCGGTGTAGTAGCTGAAGGGGAGCGTGGGGTGGAGGCCGCCGACGGAGTGGATTTCGGTTGCGCCGCTTTCGACGGCTTTGCGGGCTTGCTCGCGGACGTAGGCCATGTCGCGCGTATAGGCTTTTTCTTCGTTGGCTTTGGCGAAGAAGTCGCAGAACTTGCACGAGAGGGCGCAGACGTTGGAATAGTTGAGGTGGCGGTTGATGTTGTAGTAGGCGTTGGTGCCGTGGAGGCGACGGCGGACGCTGTCGGCGAGTTCGATGACGGTCCAGATGTCGGGGGTGGTGAAGAGGAGGTCGCCATCGGCGAGGGAGAGGCGCTCGCCGCGTGCAACTTTGTCGGCGATGGCGTCGAGGCGTGGGTCGCGGCGGGGGAGGGAGGGGCGGATGGCGGGGGCGGTTGCGGCGGGCATGGGAAATGATAGGCGGCGAAGTTTCAATGTGGATTGAAAGTTGTGAATTGCGTGGTTTATGTGGGTTATGAGGAGGATTTTACCCGTTGAGGGGTATTGGAACTGGTGGGCGTGCAAACGCGGAGGGATATGGCCGATGTCAACGGCACATGCGCGGTTCTGGGCAATCAAAGAACGGTGGCGGTCGACGCGAAAGCTATCGCTTGGTCGCGGTGTTGACCGTGCAGGCGTTGCTGGTGGTTGCGGGGTTGGCGGTGGTGCTGATGCCTTTGCAGTCGCGGCTGAAGTGGCTGACCAGCGAGCGGATTGAAAGTGAGAACTTGGCGGAGTCATATCGGCTGGCGAATGCGATGCAGCAGGTGTCGCAGGAACTTGATCCGAGTGAGCCGGTGTGGCGCGATGCGGTTTCGATGATTTTGGCGACGGGGTCGTTTGGGGCGAAGGCGCGCGTGGTGGTGCTGGGCGATGATGGGCGCGTGGTGGCGACGACGGGCGGCGCGACGCATGCGGATGCGGCGTTGTTTGACTCGCGCGTGCGAGTGGCGGGGGCTGACTTGCGCGTGCGCGATGCGAATGTGGGCAAGGCACTGCTGGGGACTGACGAAAACGACAACTGGATGTTTGTGCAGGCGATGCCCAATGGGGCAGTTGTGGTTGTGGAGCAAGAGCAGTCGCAGGTAGCGCTGCAATCGCAGGCGAGTTCTCGCATGATGCTGGGGTGGGCGGCTGGGAGTTTGACGGTTGCGCTGTCGCTGGGGGCAATGCTGGTATATGCCGTCATTCGCCGGCAGCATGTGGTGCTGGAACATCGCAACGATGACTTGGCGGTGACGCTGGAGAAGAGACTGACGCAGAGTTTGTCGGCGCGGACGGCGCTGATTTTGGGACTGGCGAAGCTGGCGGACTACCGCGATACGGATACGGGTTCGCACCTGGAGCGCATTTGTGCGTATAGCGAATTGCTGGCGAAGGAACTGAAGGCGACGCATGCGGAGATCAATGACACGTGGATCACGCACTTGAAGCCTGCGGCGAGCTTGCATGACATTGGCAAAGTGGGGGTGCCTGATCCGGTGCTGCTCAAGCCTGGCAAGTTGACGCCCGCAGAGCGCAAGTTGGTGGAACGGCACACGTATATGGGCGCGGATACGCTCATTGCGATTCGTGCGAAGTTGGGCGATGACGAGCTGATCAACTTGGCGATTCAGATTGCATTGTTTCACCATGAACGATGGGATGGCAGCGGTTATCCGCTGGGGCTGCGGGGTGAACAGATTCCGCTTTCGGCCCGCATCGTTTCGTTGGCGGATGTGTATGACGCGCTCACGAGCCGGCGGGTATACAAGAAGGCGATGGCGCACGAGAAGGCCTGCGAATTGATTTGTGATTTGCGGGCAACGCACTTTGATCCGGAAGTGGTGGATGCGTTTTTACGAGCCAAAGATGACTTTGATCGAGTGCGCAACAAGTTACAGTCGTTTGGGGACTTGATGGAAGCAGCGCACACGAAAGCCGCAGCGTGATGATGGCGGCGGTGAACGACGCGATGGCCTTCACGAGCGGGATGTGTTTCGCAATTGAATGAGAAGCAGCGCGGGGCGGATGGGGCCTGTGAGGAGCGTGCTGGCTTCTTGCTGGCGGCGGAGGATTTCGCGCAGGATGGGTTTGGAGCGAGGATGACGGGCGGCGATGGTGCGGGCTTGGCGGGCGATGCGGGTGTAGAGGTTCGCGTCGAGTGCGCGGACTTCGCGGGGTGTCATGGTGTGGGTGCGCAGGACGCGGTCGCCTTGCGAGGTGATCGCTTCGCAGAGGTCTTTGAGTGATTGCGGGAGGTCATCTGCTGGTGGCTCGCGCGGGGTGCGGACGGCGTCGTCGATGATGAGCAGGCCGCCTGGGGTGATGAGCTTTCGCATGAAGGCGATGCCTTCAAGGGCGGGGAGGAGGCTGAGCATCATGCCGGCTGAGAATCGTTGACGGGGGCGGCAGGTGTGGATGTCTTGAGTGATGAAGTTGCAGCGGTCGGCGACGTGGGCGGCTGTTGCGGCAGCGACTGCGGATTGGATGAATGGTGCGAAGGCATCGACACCTGTGATGCGGCAGGCGCAGGCGCGAACGACGGCAATGGCGGGGGCGCCTTTGCCGCAGCCCATGTCGATGAGGTGATCAGATTTGTTCACGCCGGCGGATTGGAACCAGCGGGCGACGCGTTTGGGCGAGGTGCCGAGGGCATCGAGATGGGCGAAGAGTTCGGGCAGCAGTGGCAGTGCGGCAGTGGGCACATCGAGCGAAGCGGCGATGCGGGTGAGGAGTTGCTGAGATGGATTGGAAGCAATAGGCGTGTTTGGCACGGATGATTGATGCCGAGTTATTGCTGGATGGTGGGTTTGCTGCGTTCGCCGCGTTGCTTCCAGTTGGCGAAGGCGCTTTCGCGGTCTTTGAATTCGGTACTGCTGAAGACGAGCTTGGAGTTGCCTACGGAGATTTCGTCGCCGTCGACGAGGGGGACTTCGGTGGTGACGGCGCGGCCGTTGATGAGGGTGCCGTTGGCACTTTTCATGTCGAGGGCGAGGTATTGCTTGCGAGCATCGTCGTAGCGAATTTGCAGGTGCTTTCGGGAGATGCGTTGGTCGGTGATTTGGACGGGGACGCCTTCGTCGCGACCGACGACGAGCGTGCGGTTGCGCATGGGGTAATAGTCACCTTCGTTGGGGCCTGCCACGATGAGAATGGATGCCATGGTCGCCTCACTCCTTTGCCGATGAGCAACGGTAGACGCGGTTGGAGCGGTTGGTTGGGTATTCGAGCCGCGTTACTTGTCGCCGGCGAGCTTGGTGACTTCGAACATGGTTTGGGTGCGGACGACGATGCCGGTTGCGGGCATCATGTGGAAGCCCAGGGCAGTGACCTGCGTGGCCTCGCGTTCGATTTCGAGGACACTGAGGCCTTGGCCTTCGGGCTGGGTCCAGAGGTGGTTGAGCAGGTTGTTGCGACGGGCGGTAGAGAGCAACTCTTCGTATGTTTCGTAGTAGAGGTTAGGGGCGAGGGTTTCGAGCTGGATGGAGCTGATGTAACGCACGCCTTGTTTGACGAATTTGTAGTCGATGTCCTTTTCGGCACCGACGATGTGGGCAAAGACGATGCCGGAGGTTGGGATGGGGCGGTCGTGTTCGCAGATGAGTTCGGTGGTGCAGAGGGTTCCGCATTCGAGGCGAAGGGCGTGGCTGCCTTTCATGATCCAGGCTTCGAGTTCGTAGGTGCGTCCGGTGAAGATTCGGCGGCGGTGCATGTCGAGGGTTTCGGGATGCAGGGCTTTGCTGTAGAGGACGACCTGATGGCCGGCGAGGATATTGGGCTTTATTTTTGCGTCGGGTTTTGCTTTGGCGTCGGGCTTGATTTCGGTATGCATATCAAGCGATTGCTCGACGAGTAGTTGGGGGTCAAGATGGTGGGGGGTGGCGTGCGACTCGATACTCATAAAACCTGCTCCATGGGTGTGTTGCCGCATAGTGGGAGACGGGGGTTGCGTCCTGACAACCGCCTTCGCATGACTGGACGAGAATCGTCGGCGGTCTGGCGAAGCAACAAGGCGTGAGAGGCGTGGGCTTGAGAGGCTTGAACGTGCGAGGCGTGTTTCTGACAACGTGCGATCATTGAATAGCTAGACACCGTGGCTAACTATTCAGACGAAGGCACTTGCAAATACACGTGCATGTGCGGACGGTGGCTCAACTGGGCCAACACACGTACTCGTACATAAGATACGAAATCTATGGACACATGTCTACACGATCTTGCGAGATATCAGGAGGAAATTTTCGATAGATCGTAAAGTTTGCTGGCGTTGGGGGATATGTTGTCGGTTTTGCGCGAGCTGGATAGTGTTGATGCACCATGGCAAACTGGGATGCGGTATGTTTGTGTGAGGCAACTTGGTGCAAACACACAGTTGTGTGACATCGGGACTCGCAGGATGCGCCGATCGTTGACTTGAACCGGGCAAGGAGTGCCGAGAAATCACGGAAACCAATGCCAAACTTTCGATGCAGGACAAGCTGGCTCGCTTGAGCAAGCTGGCTGTTGCTGAACGCGCTCGGGTGATGAGCGAGGCATTGCTGGTGTGTTCGGAAGAGGAAGCGCAGGCAATTGCGCCGATGCTTTTGCAATTGGCGGTGCGGAGTGGGGTCGAGGAAGCTGCTCCTGCTACGAACGCAAAGACAACGCTTGCGGTACGTCCGACGGATGCCGTGACGCCCAGGCGGGCTGATGGCAAGCCGGATGTGGATGCACTGCGTCGGCGGTATGGGCTTGAGCAACCGGGCTTTTTGGCCGGGGGATTGGGCTCTGGCGATGCTGATTCGCGGGATGCGCGGGGCGGTTTCGTGGATCGATTGCGAAAGTGGTGGAATGCGGAGCGGGATACGGATGCGGACGCGGCGCTGCTCGAGGTGGTGCGTGGGTGGAGCGGGATGCCGACGCTGATGCGAGAGGCGGCATTGGCGGCGGGGGCGGGGCGATGGCAAGGGGTTGTGGGGAAGCTGAATGATGCAAGGCCATCGGTGCTGGGCAATGCGGCGATGCTGGCGGCGGAGGCGGCGGATGTGGGGCTTGGGCCGATGGTGCTGGCGGCGGCGCGATGCGGGGATGCGAAGCCGCGGGAAGTGGCGCGGTGGGCGTTGTTTGCTTTTGCGGTGCTGGCGAAGCGAGAGGCGTGGAGCGAGGCGGAGCGAAAAAACTGGGCGAAGGCGGCGGAGACGGATGAGTTGTGGCGGCGCATGTTGGGGCGAGGATTGACGCAGGGGCTTAGCGGAGATGCCGGGCGGGTTGATGAACTGGTGATGGCAGCGCTGCGTGATGAGGCGGCGGCGGATGCGGCAGGGGAAGCGAGCGTTGTGATTGGGCAAGGGCGTGCGTGGCGCGAGCTGGTTTGTGGTGATGTGGAGCATGTGCAGCGGTCGCTGGGTGCGGCGATGAAGAATCTGCGGGTGCCGATTTCGCGAGAGCGGGCGCTGGAGTGGATTGGGCTGGGGAAGAACACGGTGACGTCGGCGTGCAGTGTGCGGCTGGCGCGATCGTGGGGAGTTGAGGATCATGCGGCGGTGCTGGGAAGGGCGGCGCTGGTGCTGCGGCCTGCGCGGGCGGCGGCGCTTGCGCGTGTTGTTGTGCGGGGTGCACGCAAGAGTGGGCGAGCGGGAGAGGGGGTTGATTTGACGGGTACGGCGTTGCCCAATGCGGGCGAGACGGCGGCGGTGACGGATGCGACGCGGCGAGGGGCCGCGTTGTGGGCGATGGCGATTGGGGCAGATGCGCCGACGCGCGAGCGGGCGCTGGAGCCCATGCTAAAGCAGAGCGATGGGGTTGCGAGATTTTCGGTTGCGATGCGTGGGCCGACGCGGCTGGCGAGAGATTTTGCGTTTGATGCGGATGCAAGGGTCGCGCGGCATGCGTTTTTGCGAGCGTGTGAAAGTGTGCGCGACGGGGCGGATTTTGATGCGGAGCCCGCGACGCGGAGTGTGCACGTGCATGTTGCGCAGTTGGCGAAGGGGCATGCCGAGCGATTTGCGAAGCCGTTTGCAGCGACGACGGGTGGTCGGCTGGCGACGCAGCGGTTGTGCGTGCTGGATCGTGAAGCGTGTTTGAAGACGCTGCGGTGGATGCTCACGCGTGGGGAGGCGGATGAAGTTGCGAACGCGGTTGCGGCGGTGCGGCGGGCTAACTTGGTGGATGCCTGCATGGATGCGCTGCGGGAGGTCGCGATGAGGCCTGCGACTGGTGTGGAGGTTGCAAGGTGTGCGGCTTCGGCGTGTGCGGCGATGGGGGATAGTTTGCAGGCGACGGGGGCGGTTTATGTGCGCGAGCTTTTGAGGCACGCGGATGCGAGGGTGCGGGCGAATGCGATTGAGGCGTTGGCGCGATTGGCGAGGCGAGGGGTGCGGGCGCTGCCTGGCGAAGTTGTGGAACTCAAGCGTGATGAGCACCACCGCGTGCGGGCGAATGCGGTGCGTGAGGAGTTGGCAACGGCCGCTGAGGCGAAACATCAATTGGCGTGTGTGGAGGAAATTGCGATGATGCTCGCGGATGCGCGGCCCATGCATCGGTTGGCGGGGGTGTGGCTGGCATCGCGGACATTGGTGGGGCCGTCGCGGACGTTGGTGTGGGCGAGATGGACGGAGATGGCGACACGCGTGCAGACGTTGGCGACGAGCGATAGTGATGCACGTGTGCGGCTGAGGGCGGTTGCGTGTGCGGCGGCGACGGCGGCGCTGACGCGGGCGAGTTGGATTGCGAGTGCGGGTGGTGAAGTTGATGCGGAAGTGGCAGGTGTGGCATGATGTGGATGCTGGCACAGAGTGTGCGGGAAGTGATTGAGCCGGTGCGGGTGATGACGGGGCAACCTGAGGTGGTTGCGCAGGCGGACAACGCGGGCTGGATGTTTGTTGTTGCGGGGGCGATGTGCGTGGTGGGGTTGGTGTTGCTGGTGATTGCAGTGCTGCGCAGCGGATGGTGGAGGCAGCGGCGGGCGCCCAAGCGGCTGTCAGCGCCCAAGCAGCTGCGCGAGGGCGATGCACTGTTTGCGGCTGCGGCGGATGCGCTGGGTGTACCTCAAGCGCGGGCGAAGGTGATGCTTGAACTTGCGGAGACGGGGAAGATGTCGCCCGTGGGGATGTTGCTGAGCGACCATGCTGTGTCGCGGGCGATGGTGGCGAACGCGATTGCGGAGCGTGAGAAGCGGTTGTTTGCGTGAGCGAGTGGGTTAGCTGATGCCGCGGAGCTTGTTGAGGCCGTTTTGGGCGGCGATTTTGTAGCATTCTGCGAGCGTGGGATAGTTGAAGACGGTGTTGATGAAGTACTCGGCGGTTATTTTGAAGGCGATGGCACATTGGCCGATGTGAACCAGTTCGGTTGCGCCGGTGCCGATGATGTGGACGCCCAGAATGGCGTGGCTGTCTTGGTGGATCAGCAATTTGAGCATGCCGATTTCGTCGTTGAGGAGCTGGCCGCGTGCGGTTTCGCGGTAGTAGGCGATGCCGCTGTCGAAGGGGACTTGTTCCTGAGTGAGTTTCTCTTCGGTCCAGCCCACCATGCTGATTTCGGGAATGGCGTAGATGCCGTACGGCAGGAGAGCTTCGACTTGTTCGCACTTTTCGCCGAACATGTGGCAGGCGGCGAGGCGGCCTTGCTCCATGCTGGTGGACGCGAGAGCGGGGAAGCCGATGACGTCGCCTGCGGCGTAAATGTGCGGCTTGGCGGTTTGGTAGAAGGCGTTGACTTTGATGCGGCCGCGATCGTCAGCGGAGAGGCCAGCGTTTTGGAGGTTCAAACCGTCGGTTGCGCCCTGGCGGCCTGCGGCGTAGAGCAGGCAATCGGCGCGGAGCATTTTGCCGCTTTCGAGCATGGCTTCGACCATGACCTTATTGCTGCCGCCGGACTGTTCAGACTTTTGCACCTTGATGACTTTTTCGCCGCAGCGCAGGGTGACGCCGGCTTGGCGGAGGTGATATTGCAGGGCTTCGATGATTTCGCTGTCGACGAATTCGAGCAGGCGCGGGCGGCCTTCGACGAGGGTGACTTTGACGCCCAAGGCGGCCATCATGCTGGCGTATTCGGTGCCGATGACGCCGCCACCGACGACGATCATGCTTTTGGGAAGCACGTCAAGGTGGAGCAGTTCGTCACTGGTGATGATGTCGGGTTCGGTGAAGGGGATGTTGGTTGGGCGAGCGGGGTGCGTGCCGACACCGATCAGGATGTTGTCAGCGCGGATGGATTCGGTGGCGAATCTGGTGGCGACGCTCAGGGTGTGGTCGTCGATGAAGGAGGCCATGCCGTGGAGGACTTGCACGCCGTTGTTGGCAAAGTGCATGCGGATGATGTCGATCTCGGCTTGAATGACGCGGTTGCAACTGCTCCAGAGGTTGGGCATGGTTGCTTGGCGAGCGTGGGAGATGAAGTCAGCATCGGTGGGCATGGCAGGCATGGGGCAGCCGCCTAGGTTGAGGATTGCTTCACGCAGGGCTTTGCTTGGGATGGTGCCTGTGTTGACGGCGACGCCCCCGACGACTTCGCGGGCTTCGATGACGCAGACGCGCTTGCCAAGTTTGGCGGTTTGGATAGCGGCTTTTTGGCCGGCGGGGCCAGAGCCGATGATGGCGAGGTCAAACGAGCGCATGGGGGGATTATCGGCGTGTTGGAGGGTGGGCGTGAAAACGAAAGAAAACGCCGAGCGGGTGGCTCGGCGTTTTCGTGTGGGTTGGGGTTGGCGAAGGTTTTGCCAGCCCGGTGTGTGTATGTGAGGCGGGTGGCTGGATTACGGGCAGGTGCCGCCAGCGAGGACGTTGAAGAAGTCGATGACGTCTTGATCTTCGGGAAAGACATCATTGTTGTTGAAGTCGATGTCGTTGCACTCGGGGCATTCGGCGCCGGCGAGGACGTTGAAGAAGTCAATTACGTCTTGGTCTTCGGGGAAGACATCGTTGTTGTTGAAGTCGATGTCGTCGCAGGCGACGGGGTTGCAGTTGGGGGCTTCGGTGTAGCTCAGGGTGAAGGCGAGCGAGGCGGACGCGAGTTCGCCCCAGTTGCCTACGCGGAGGTAGTAGGTGGTGTTGGCGGTGACAGAGAAGATAAGTTGGGACTCGAGGGTGGTATCGTCGACATTGTCGTTGCAGGCGATGGCAGCGTCGGCAGCCGAGGGGCATTCGGTGTACACCGCGATGCGGGTGTCGGCGCCAAAGCCAAGGGTGTTGAAGTCGGCGGTGCCGTCGCAGGTTGGGGTGTAGCTGAACCAGAGATCGTTGTAGAACTGTTGGTCGCCGCCTATGCAGGCTTCGGTAAAGCCGTCAGTTGCGGTGTTGCAGGTGTACCAGGCGTAGGTTCCGGGGGTGATGACATCGGGCGAGGCGCAGGTTTCGTTGGCGAGGACTTGCGGGGCGAAGGTGACGTTCATGACGCCGGGCTGGCCGACGGTTTGGCTGTAGGAGCCGACGCGGATGATGTAGCGTTCGCCCAGGGTCGCGGGGAAGGTCAGGCGAGATTGCAGGTTGCCGCCGCCGATGTCGTCGTTGCAGGCGATGGCGGAGTTGGGACCTTGGGGGCAATTGGTGCCGTCAACGTCGCGGTAGACTGCGAGACGTGTGTCGAAGCCCGAGCCGAGGGTGTTGACTTCGACGGTGCCGCTGCAAGTGGGCGAGTAGGTGTACCAGAGGTCTTTGTAGATTTGGTTGCTGCCGAAGGCGAGGCAGGCGTCGTCGGGTGGGCCGTCGGTGGCGGCGGCGCAGTTGTTGAAGGCGGTGCTACCGGTGCCGATCGCAATGGCGTCGAAGCAGGATTCGTTGAAGAGTGCGGCGCTGAAGGTGCTGAGCGTGAAGTCGCCGAAGGCACCGTTGTAGCCGCTGACGCGGATGGTGTAGGGCACGCCTCCAGTTGCGGTGAAGGTGAGGCGTGAGTAGCGCAGTGGTGAGGCGAAGTCGTCATTGCATGCGACTTCGCCTGCGAGGGAACTAGGGCAGCCGGCGAGGACGCTGAGGACGGTGTCCCATGTGGTGCCCTGCGTGCTGATAGTGATGTCTTGCGTGCATGGCGCGGTGATGGTGTAGTAGACGTCAGGAGAACTGTCGGAAGTGCCGCAGCTTGAGAAGCCGTTGGCGGTGGCGATGCGGGTGGTGCCGAAGGTGGTTGCGCCCAGCGAGATGGATTGGCGGTTGGTGCAGGTGTCGTTGGCCGGTGGGCTGGGCGTGAAGCGGGAGAAGTCGAGGTAGTAGATGTTGCGTGTGTCGTTGAAGAGGTAGACGCGGAGTTTGACGGTGACGGCGAAGTTGTTGGGGTTGGTCCAGTTCACGCTTTCGAAGTTGGCGGTGCTGGTTGAGGACGCAAGCTGTGCGCCGCAGTTGTTGAAGAGGGCGATGTCGATGTCGCCGTCGCTCGTATTGAAGCCGCCCACGCCGAAGCTGACGGTGCCGAATGCGCCGACGGTGAGGCTGTACCAATCTTCGTCAACACTTTTGACGATGCGGCTGTAGAGGGTTCCGTTGAAGAAGTTGTCGAGGCTGCGAGCGGTGGCGCAGGAGTCGTTGTCTTCGCTATTGTCGTCCCAGTTGGAGTTTGCGAGGATGGACTGGTAGCTGCCGATGAAGTTGCCCCAGCGGCCGTACCAGGCGTCGTCGCTGCTGCAGCCGTCAGAGCGTGAGGTGTCGCACGAGAGCACGCCCACAACTGCGCCGTTGAGCAGATAGAGGGGCGAACCGGAGGAGCCGCCTTCGGTCAGGCCGTTGTTCCAGTCGATTTCGGTGCCTTGGGTGAGTCCGGTTGCGCCGCAGGAATCAAACTCGTCCCAGATGTCACCGAATGCGATGCGTTTGAACGCGCCGCCTGGGTGGCTGATGCCGTTGACGAGGGTGTCTTCGGAGATGAACGTTTGCCAACTAACGCCGTTCCACCAGAGGTTGCGTGGCACGGCACCTTCGATCATGACGAGGCTCATGTCGGTGGCTTGGGTGGAGAGGAGGTAGTTGGCGCGGACGCTGCGGGGGACGGAGCCCAGGGCGGGAACTGCGCCGTTGCAGCCGTTGGTTTCGTAGAACCAGTAGACTTCGAGTGAGTTGAGGGCGACGCCTTGGTCCTTCATGCAGTGAAGGGCGGTGAGGAAGAAGGGCGTCAAGTCGCCTGCGGGGTTGTTGAGCATGCTGCCTGAGCAGACAAAGCCGCCATCGGTGCGCACGAAGGCCATGCGGCCGACGCTGTCGCCCACGGTCGTCCAGTTGGGGTAGCAGTTCTGGTCAAGGTGGCAGGGCAGTTCGGTCTCGGCGGAGAAGCCGGGCAGGCCTGTACGCGGGTTGCGATAGATGTTGAGCACTTTGTCGATGGTGAAGTGGGTGTTGAAGCGTGCGTCGCCGACTTCTTGCGGGAAGTAGACTTCGATGCGGGCGGTGTTGTTCCAACTGGTCCAGGCCCAGAATTCACCGTTGCGGGTGGGAGCGGTTTGGTTGGGACCGGTGCCTTCGTAGGGCGAGGGGAGGTTGTTGGGAATGGTGGGGTCGTAGACGATGGCTTTGGCGCCCAGCGGCAGGGCGAAGTCGCGGAGGTGCAAGCGCACGCCGAATGCGCCGTCGAGTTTGACGTCCATAACCCAAAGCCAGCCGCCATCGGCGGTGTTGAGCCAGGTGCCCATGGCGGGGTCGAAGTTGGGGAAGTCGCGCAGGACACCTTCGCGAAGGGCTCCGGTGGCGAGAGTGTCCTCGGCGATTATCGGGGCGAGATCGATGGCGGGGAACTGCTCAACGGGGATGTTGAGGTCGTTGAGATTGATGCCAAACTGCGTGGAAAGTGGCTGGGGCTGGGCTTTGGGGGCGACGGCGCCGGGGCCTGCGAGGCCAGCGAAGCCCGGGCCGTCGACGGCGGCTTGGGCGGGGTTGGCGGTGAGATGCCGGGCATCTTGAGCGTGGGCGAGTCCGGCGGCTGCGAGCAGCGTGCAGACGAGGGCGCAGAGGCAATGGCCTACCCTTGCTTGCGTGAAATGGGATTGGAAGCGTGGCATGGAACGTACTCCGATTGCCGCAGAAATTGCGGCATTTTGTTTGGCTGGCTCGTTGTCACCGACGCATGGACGCGGCGGGGTACAGCGGATCAGCGACATCGGGAATGAAATCCGGCCACGGTGTTTGTGAGAATCGTGAGGAATTTTTGAGAGGGCGACGTGGAGCCTATTGATAGCCAAAATGCTGCACAACGCGCCCTTGAGGCGGCGATGGCGAAGGCGACCAGGGGCGGTGGGTCGTCGATGGATGCGTTGCTGCAACTGGTGTATGACGAACTGCGGGGAATGGCCCAGGCAAGGCTGCGGCATGAGGCTCCGGGGTTGACGCTGCAGACGACGGCGTTGGTGCATGAAGCTTACTTGAAGTTGTTGCCGCGGCGGGAGGGTGAGTGGGCGGGGCGCGAGCATTTTCTTGCTGCGGCGGGTGAGGCGATGCGGCGGATATTGGTTGATCATGCGCGCGGACGCAACCGGCTGAAGCGCGGTGGCGAGATGGTGCGGGTGGAACTCAACGACGATGCGTTGATGCGCGATGATGGGGAATTGATTGAACTTGATGATGCGCTGGTGCGGCTGCGCGAGATTGATGCGGTGGGAGCGCAGGTGGTCACGCTGAAGATGTTCAGCGGCATGACGGAAGCGGAGATTGCTGTTGCGACGACGACGAGCGAACGCACGGTGCGGCGGCACTGGGTTTTTGCGAGAGCGTGGTTGGCGCGTGAGCTTCGGGGTGATGTTGGGAGTGATGCTGGGGTGGAGGCATGACGCGGGCGAGTGACAAACCTTTGGGTGCGCTGACTCCCGGCCGGGCTTTGCGGGCGGCGGAGATATTAGAGCAGGCGCTGGATGCTCCGCCGTCGCAGCAGTTGGACGTGGTGCGGGCGGCGAGCGGCGGCGATGAAGCGATGGAGCGTGAAGTGCTTTCGCTGCTGGGTGCGCATGCGAACGCGGGTGCGTTTTTGCAGCCGCCTTTGCGAGGGGCGACGCTTGAGCCTGGGACGCTGCTGGGCAGTTATCGCGTGATTGAGCGGATTGGTGCGGGGGGCATGGGCGAGGTGTATCGAGCGCGGGATGAGGTGCTGGGGCGCAGTGTGGCGATCAAGGTGTTGAGCGATGAGCGGGCGCGAGATGCATCGCATGTTGCGAGGTTGGAGCGAGAGGCGAGGTCGCTGGCGGCATTGAATCATCCGAATATTGCGGCGATTTATGCGGTGCAATCTGCCCGAGATGGGCATGGGCCTGCGCTGGTGCTGGAGTTGGCAACGGGGAAGACACTAGCGCAGGTGCTGGAACGCGGGCCTTTGGCGGTTGATGATGCGGTGGCGATTGCAACGCAGGTAGCGCGAGCGCTGGAGGCTGCGCATGGCGCGGGGATTGTTCACCGGGATCTCAAGCCGGCGAATGTTGCGATTGCGGATGATGGAACAGTGAAGGTGTTGGATTTTGGATTGGCGAAGAGCACGAATGAGGTTGAGATTGCCAGCGGCAGCGGCGCGGGGTTGTCGCCAGTGGTGACGCAAGTTGGCATGTTGGTGGGAACGGTTGCGTACATGAGCCCGGAACAGGCGCGGGGTAAGGCGATTGACCGGCGCGCGGATATGTGGGCGTTTGGTTGCGTGTTGTATGAGATGCTGGCGGGGAAGCGACTGCTGACTGGCGATGATGTTGGCGAGGTGTTTCGCAAGGTGGTTGCGGGTGAGGTGAACCTTGATGGGTTGCCAGCGGGAACGCCAGCGCGGGTGCGGCGAGTGATTGAGCGGTGCCTGCGAAAAGAACTTGACAGGCGGATGCGCGATGCGGGCGATGCGAGAGTGGAATTGGAAGAGCCGCTCGCGAGTGATGGTGTGCCTGAGCAAGCGAAGGCATCGAAACGGATGTGGTGGGTGGTTGCGGCGGCGGCTTTTGCGGCGGCTGCCGGTGCTACGGGGATTGTCGCCAGCATGCGAGGTGAGACCAAGCGCCCCGTGCTCAATGAGCAGTACTCAGTGTTGCTGCCTGAGGGTTCGCCTTTGATTCATCATTCTGGATCACCGGTTTCTATGCGAGCGGGGACGCGTGATTTGTATTACAACACGTACGCGCCGAGCGGCGATGTGCGGGTGGCGTGTCGACGAGCAAAGGATGGACGACTTGATTTCGACGGATTTGCTATCGGCGACGCATGCGGCGCGATATCGCCCGATGGCCAGCGGCTGATATATTGGTCATCGCTGAATGGAGCAGTGACGATTGCGATCCGAGATTTGGAGTCGGGTGCGGATATCGCTCACCGCGAGGTGCTCAAGGCGTGGAATGGCTTCGCGTGGGTGAATGAGTGGACGGTCGCGGTTGCGCAAAGCATGGAAGAAGAGCGGCTGGTGTTTTGGGATTTTCGCGAGGGTCGATCGTGGGTTCCGCCCAACATCGGTCGGCGAGATGTTGTGCAGCCGGCGGGCGTTGGCGATGGACGCACGGTGGTGTTTTCAATGCATGAAGCGAAGGCGGGCCAGCGAACGCGGGATGTGTTCGCGTGGCGAGAGGAATTGCCCGAGCCGGTGAAAGTGGTGAGTGATGCGCAGATGCCCAAGGTGATGGGCGGGAATGTTTTGCTTTTCTATCGTGGTGATGGTGTGCAGGCCGTGAAGTTTGATGCAAACACGCTGCGCACAGTGGGGCCTGAAGTGAATGTGCTGAGTGGACTCGCGCCGGATACGGAATTGATTACGTGCGGCATGTATGACGTGACAAGCGATGGTGACTTGCTGTACGTGCCCACGACGCAGACGTATGAAGGGGCGAAGCTGGTGTGGGTTGCTGAGAATGGGGATCAACAGGAACTTGAACAGATTGAGTCACGCATGCTTGCGCTGCGGCTGTCGTATGACGCCACGAAAATCGCGTATGTTGCGGGTGGCAAGTCGCCCACGTTGTTTGTGCATGACTTGACGCGCGGTACTAACTGGCCCGTTGCGGAAGGGTTTGTGGTCTTGCCCATTTGGACACGGGATGGTGAGTTTATCATCTACGAGTACGCACCTGACAACGGTGCGCCCCAAGAGCTGCGCAGCGTGCGATCTGACGGCAGCGCGCCGCCGCAAACGCTTGTGCAATTGCCGCCGAATATATGGGCGCAGCCCACGGATGTAACGCCCGATGGCAAGTACATGATCGTGTCGCGGCTGGTTGGGCCGAGAGATGAGACGGATATTTTCCGCGTTGCGATTGACGGAAGTGGCGAGTGGGAGCCCATCTTCATGACGTATGCTGACCGCACGAATGCGAGGCTGTCGGCCGATGGGTCAATGATTGCGTACACGTCGAAGGAGTCGGGCGAGTGGGCGGTGTACGTGCAGCCTTATCCGAGCATGGATCGCAAAATACGCGTGTCGCCGCAGTCGGCTTTTCGATTGTCGTGGCAGCCGGATTCGAACCGATTATTCTTTCGCGGTTCGGGTGAGGTATACAGCGTGGATGCGGACGCGACGCCAACGCTGCGAGTATCGGAACCGGAGTTGCGTTTCAGTGGTTTACCCGAGTCGCGATTTGATGCGGCGCTTGGGGGTACGCGGATTGTGCAGGCCGTGCCCCTGAAAAAGTCAACGTCGCTGCATGAGGTACGGGTATGGCTGGGAGCTGAAGCGGAGATTCGCAGTCGGCTGGATGCTGCGGCACGAGCGGCGCAGCGCTAACGCATACCATGTGATGATGCAAGGCGTATTCGATCTTTCGGCGGAGTTGGTCCCTGTTTCACAGGCGATCGCAAGCGGGCTTGCGCGAGTGGAAGAAGTATTTGATAGCCAACTCGCGAGTGATCTGCCGCCGGTGAGCAAGCTCGTCAAGCATGTGGAGAATTATCGCGGGAAGATGCTGCGACCAACGCTGGTGTTGGCGTGTGGCTTGGCGTGCAGTAACGCGAGTGGAGGCACGGCAGAAGATTTTGAGAGGCGGATTGTGCAGTCGCATGTTGTGTGCGGTGCTGTCGTTGAGATGGTGCACATGGCGACGCTGGTGCATGATGATGTGTTGGACGAGGCTGACATGCGGCGGCGCGGGAAGACGGTGAACCGGCTGCATGGTAATGAAGCGGCGGTGATTTTGGGCGATTATTTGATCGCCGGGGCGTATCACTTGTGTTCGACGCTGCCGACGAACGATGCTTCGCTTGCGGTGGGCAAGGCGAGCATGGTGACGTGTGCGGGAGAACTGCTGCAACTGCATCATCGCGATGATTACTCGCTGGATGAGGCGACGTACTTTGAGATTGTGGCGAGAAAGACGGCGGATTTGATTGCGACGAGTGCCGAGCTTGGAGCGATTTGCAGCGGTGCGGATGCTGCAACGCGGGAGGCTTTGCGAAAGTTTGGTCGGGGCGTGGGGATTGCCTTTCAGGTGCAGGATGACATTCTTGATCTGCTGGGCAGCGAGAAGACCGTTGGCAAGAGCGTGGGGAAGGATGCGGAGAAGGGGAAGATGACGCTGCCGATCATTCATCATCTTGCGGCGGCGGATGCGAGGACGCGAGCGAGGATGCTTTTGCTGTTGGAGCAGGCGAGTGGCGATATGAGTCATGAGCATGGCGCTGAATTGGTGCAGGCAATTCACGCGACCGATAGCTTGGCGTTCTCGCGTGTTGCGGCGACGAAGTACATCGCGGAAGCCAAGCGCGAGTTGGCGGTGTTGCCTGAAAGTGCGGCGAAGAAGCTGCTGCTTGCGATGGCGGATGCGGTCGTGACGCGAGCTTTCTGATGCGGCGCCATGAGCAGGAGTGGTGAGCGAGGATTTGCCTACGCTGTACCCCATGCTTCGAGAAGTTTTGCATAGCAAGATACATCGTGCGACGGTGACTGCCGCGCTGCCTGAGTATGTTGGGTCCATCACCATCGATGAGGATTGGCTGCGAATGGTGGGGATGCGGGTGAGCGACAAGGTTGCGGTTGCGAACTGTCGCAATGGTGCGCGGTTTGAGACTTACGTCTTTCGAGGCGAGCCTGGAAGCAAGAAGATTGAGGTGAACGGCGCGGCGGCTCATTTGGTTGAGCCCGGGGACAAGGTCATCATCATGCACTATGCGCTGATGAGCGATGATGAGTATGCGGGGCACGAACCCAAGGTGCTGGTGATGAGCGAGAAGGGCGGCGTGAAAGAGACGCTGTCGTACAAGCCCGGGCCGGCGCCGATGAAAACCGCAGCGAAGAAGAGTGGTGGCAAGCGAGCGGCTGCGACAACGCCAAAGAAGAAAGCGAAGTAGCGCATGAACGGATTGGCGTGGAAAAAGTCGCTGATTGGCATGGTGCATGTGGGTGCGCTGCCGACTTCGCCTCGCGCGAAGTTGAGCGTGCGAGAAATTGTCGCGCAGGCGGTGATGGAAACCAAGACGCTGCGAGATGCGGGGTTTGATGCGATTTTGATTGAGAACATGCATGATGTTCCGTATGTGAACGGGCCGCATGATGCGGCGACGGTTGCGGCGATGACGATGGTTGCGACGGCGGTGCGAGACGCGGCGGGCGCGATGCCAGTGGGCATTCAGATTTTGAGCCGGGGCGAGAAGGAAGCGCTGGCGGTGGCGCATGCGAGTGGGCTTGATTTTGTGCGGTGCGAGAACTTTGTTTTCGCGCATGTTGCGGATGAAGGCTTGCTTGCAGATGCGGCGGCGGGGCCTTTGCTGCGGTACAGGCGGCGGCTTGGAGCGGAACGAATTCAGATTTACGCAGACATTCAGAAGAAGCACGCGAGTCATGCGATTACGAGTGACTTGGGGCTGAGTGATCTTGCGCATGGGGCGGAGTTTTTTGGTGCCGATGGGTTGATCGTCACGGGCATGATGACGGGGCAGCCGGCGGATGTGTCGGATGTCGCGACGGCGCGGAAGGCGACGAAGCTGCCGATTCTTGTGGGTAGTGGCGTGACGCCTGATCAACTGGGGGCGTTGTTTGCGTATGCGGATGCGCTGATTGTGGGGAGCTGGATCAAGACGGGTGGGGTTTGGAGCAATGCGGTTGATGCGGGGAGGGCGCGGGAGATGGTGAGGGCGCGGGGGTAGCGATCTGCCGAGAGCTCGATTTATGTCGCGGGTTGTTTGCGTGTTGCCAGATACTTCGCGAGGCTCTCGAGCACTTCGCGTTCCATGGCCTGCGCGGTGGCGACTTCTTCGACGGTGACGACGTCGGCGCCCAGGGCCATCGCGGTGAACTTGCCGCTGAGGAAGTTGGTGCGGGCGGCGATGAAGACGTGGGGCGCGAGTTCGCGAATGGCGTGGCATGCGCGGAGCGTGGCTTCGTCGTCGGGAATCGTGAGGATGATGGCGTCGGCGTGGTGGAGGCCTGCTTGTTCGAGCACTTCGCGGTTGGTGACGTCGCCGTAGACGACTTTGCGACCCAGCACGGCTTGGCGTTTCACGGTCGTGACGTTGAGTTCAACGACGGTGAAACTGACGCCTTGAATCGTGAAGCGATCGGCGAGGGCGCGGCCGACTGGTCCGAAGCCGGCGATGATGACGTGTTTGGGGCGAAGCAGCGGCGTGGAGTCGCCTAGATCAACCTGATTGAGCTCGGTGACTTCGCTGGCGATTTGCGAGCCGGAGTCGGTGGATGCGCCGGCGTCGAGTTCTTTCTTGATGTTGCTGACTTGCACGTCGGCGAGGGCGGCACTTTGCGTGAGGGGCGAGAGTCGCACGCGAGAGAATGCTGCGGCCCACTTGTGCGCGGGGCCGGCGAGGATGGGCGTGGCGACGAGCGTGAGAATGACGACGGCGATGGCGGTGGACATTTCTTCCGGGGCGAGGATGGCTGCACCGGCGGCGATGACGATGAGCGTGAACTCGCCGGCGTTGCCGAGATAGACGCTGCTGAGGAAAGCGGTGGGGGCGGTAGCGCCAGCGAGCCACGCGGTGATGGCGATGGTGACACTCTTGAGAATGAGCACGGAGAAGAAGCCGATGGCGATGGGGCCCAGGTTGTTGGCGATGACATCTGGCGCGACGCGCATGCCGACGGCGGTGAAGAAGACGGCCATGAGCAGGTCGCGCACGGGACCGAGTTGGCCTGAGAGTTGGAAGCGGAAGGGGGTGCCTGCGAGAAGGAAGCCTGCGATAAAGGCTCCCATTTCGGGGCTGAATTTGAGGTAGGTGGTCCAGACGGCGCTTGCGAGGGCGATGGCGGCACTTGTTACGAGCACGAGTTCTGCGGAGCCGACGCGAGCGACGGATTGGAGCAGGCGCGGCAAGAGGAAGCGGCCACCTATGAGCAGAAGGAAAACGCCTGAAACGCTGAGCGCGCCGGAGAGGGCGAAGTTGAGCCACTCGGGGAAGCCGGTGTTGAGTGTGTTTGTGGTGTGTGGGGCGATACCTTTCCATTTCTCGAGCAGCGGCAACATGGCGAGCATGACGACGCTGAAGAGGTCTTGCACGATGGAGACGCCCATGGTGATGCGGCCGTGGACGGCGTTGAGTTCGCGGCGAGAGAGCAAGACGCGCACGAGAATGGCGGTGGATGAAAGACTGGCGGCCATTGCGAGAAGGATGGCGCTGGGGCCAGAGAGTCCGAGCAAGGCGAGAAGGCCGGCGAAGAGGAAAATG
Source organism: Phycisphaerae bacterium (assembly GCA_014192545.1). Lineage (GTDB taxonomy): Bacteria > Planctomycetota > Phycisphaerae > Phycisphaerales > UBA1924 > BJHL01. The sequence continues at coordinate 204,868 of BJHL01000002.1, forward strand.
AAGGCGATGGTACTTGCGAGGCCGATGGCGACGATGTGCACCATGCCTTTGCGGATGGATTCAAGGTCGAGGTGAAGGCCTATGCCGAACATGAGGAGGACGGTGGACAGGGCTGAGACTTGTTCGACGCTGGCTTCGGACTGCACGAGGCCCCAGGCGTGTGGGCCCACGAGAGCACCGGCGAGGAGGTAGCCTGGGATGACCTCGAGCTTGAAGCGTTTGAAGGCCCAGGAAAGGACGGCAGCGCCGAGGATAAGCCAGAAGAGGACCAGCCCCAAGGGCTGGGAGCCGTCGGTAGTGCCATGTTGAGCGAAGGTGAGAAGAGCGGGCATGAAGGGTGAAAGTAGCCCGGCGAGTGCGCGTTAGTCGGTCTTGTCAGTCGGCGGCGGCATCGTCCAAGAGCGAAGCGATGCGTTGCTGGCGGTAAATGTCGCTGGTCCAGATGGTGCGAGAGTCAGAGATGACTTGCGAGATGACGCGGGTGATTGGTTGGTCGGGCGGGAGGTCGGAGAGTTGGTCGGCGAGGAGGCTTGGGGGTGAGTATGTGCTGCGCGACTGGACGAATTGAGGCTGTGTCATGGCGTTGGGGTCTCCCAAGACCCAGACCGTACCGGCTGGAATGGTTGCGAGTGCGACACCGGGCGCGACGGGGCGGTAGGTGCTTTCGCGGAAAACGGCCATGAGTGCGCCGCTGGCGCGGACGAGTTGGCTGCCGTTTCGTTTGGCGCCGGGGTAAAGTTCGAGGCCTTGGTTGACGCGATAAACGCGATCCCAGTTGGAGGGAGCGCGCATGTCGATGAGTTGTTTGCGGAGACTGCTGCGGAGTTGGTTTTCGTCTTCCACGCCTTGCTCGATGGGCTTGAGTTGTGCGTCTTGCTTGCCTGAGCGGGGTGAGGTATCGCCTTGCTGAGCGGACGCGCTCAGGGCGAAGGCAGCGAGGAGCAGGCAGGCTGGAGTACGCAGAGGCATGTGGAAAAAGTATCGGTGAAATCGGGCAAGCAACTGGTAGATTAGGCGTTATGTGTGGAAGGACTCGCACGCGATGCGGCGGGCGGTGTCGTGTGATGCGTTGATCGTCCAAAATTGTGACGGATTTGCGCGTCTCGGGCATCTGGAATCGGTGTGTTGTGTCAGGTATTCGGTACACTGACAGACGCCTGTCTTGCGGTAACGAATCGCAGGCGGGCGGGTATACGGAGTGAGGCCAGTTCGCGTGGGTGTTTCGCTGGTGCGAAACTTCGTGCGGAGGTCGGGTTGGTGTCCCTTTTGTGGAGTAAGTCTGTCATGTTCAAGACACGCGTGCAGGTTCGGTCATTCTCGCGTTGGATGGGTCGCAGTTTGTCGGGTGCGACGCTGGCGCTGGCGGTTGCAGTGGGAACACTGGTGACGATGCCGGAAGCGGCGAGCGCTCAGGGCATGCGGATGATGACGGGCGGGATGGATTTGTCGGCAACGCGCATGACGACGCGCAGCCTTGAGGATTACTCGAAGCTGCTCAGCTTGGATGAGACGCAAAAGGAAGCGGCGACCGCGCTGCTGGATGGATACATGTCGGCGCACAAGACGGCGACCGAAGAACTCGAAGGCAAGTTTGAAGAGATGCAGCAGAAGGCGATGGAATCGCGCGACTGGCAGAAGATGGGCAACGAATCTTCGAAGCTCATGGTTGAGTATCAAGACAAGACCCGCAAGCTGGAAGAAGACATGCTCGCGAACCTGAAGGGTTTGCTGACGCCTGAGCAGACTGAGAAGTGGAGCCTCGTCGAGCGTTCACGCCGGCGTGAGAAGAATCTGCGGTATGGTTTTTTCAGCGGAGCGGCGGTGGACTTGGTGCGGGTTATCAATCGCAACAAGCTGAACGCAGGTAGTGAAGAAGCCAAGCAGCTCATCGAGCAGTACGAAACGGACATGGACCGCAAGCTGGTTGAGTTTGAGAAGATGACGCGCGAACAAGAAGAAGAGATGCGCAAGCAGGCGGAAGCTGGCCAGGTGGACATGATGAGCCGGATGAACACGATTGATAAGTTCAGCGCGCCCAGCAAGGACCTTCGCGATTTGAACAAGGATTTTGTGCGTCGGCTGGGCTTGGCTATGAGCGAGGAAGATCGTGCGAAGCTGGAGAATGAGTTTGCGAAGCGTGCGCATCCGCGGATTTATCGCGAGTCGCACCCGCAGCAGCAGTTCGCCGCGGCACTTGGATTCAGTGACCTTGATGAGACGCAGAAGACGACGATTACGGATCTGAAGGCTCAGTACGATCGCGATGTGAAGGCATCAAACACGGCGTGGGCCAAGGCAACGGAGAACGCTGAAGATGTTGCGGGCGGCATGGTGAGCCTGATGATGGCGCAGTGGATGCCCAGCGACAAGGAAGGCGTGAAGGCTGCTCAGGATGAAGTGAAGAAGGCTCGTGATGCACGCCGGGCTGTTGATGAGAGCTTCAAGACGCGGCTGGAGCAAGCTCTGAAGCTTGAGCAGCGCAACCGGCTGCCGGCCCGCAAGGCCAGCAACGACAATCCGTGGGAAATGTGGTCGCAGCCGGAAGATGATGAGTGATTCGTACGCAGTGGCAACAGTCCGCGAATGATGTGACGCATGACACAAGCATCGACGAATAGATTTACAGTCAGCACAGCCGCGCCGAACACTTCGGCGCGGCTGGCTGCTTCTCGTTTGCTCGAGCAGGCTCCGGAGATTGACATGGCAATTGCCGGTCAGTTGCCAGCGGAGCATGCGATTCGTCGGCGCGTCGTGCCGTACGGAATGGATGGTCGGCGCGTGCTGGTGGCGATGGCGGACGCGACGGATATCGCGGCGGCGGATGAAGTCAGCGTTGCGATGGGCAAGCCAGTGGCACGCGTGGGCACGACGCCTCAGGTATTTGCGGACATGATGCGATCTGCGTATGGCACCACCGCTGCACAGATGGGTGAGCGGCTTGGTGGCGGCGGCGAGAGCGATGATCTTGTCAGCAATCTCGAAGCAATTGAGGCGGATGATCTGCACCGGATGGCAGAGCAGCCGTCGCTGATCAACTTGGTGAACTTGCTGATTCTTGAGGCGATTCGCGCGCGTGCGAGCGATGTGCACGTGGAGCCGTTTGAGAAAAAGCTGAGCGTGAAGTATCGAGTCGACGGGATGTTGGTGGAGCAGCCCAGCCCGCCCAAGCAGTTGCAGCCGGCGATCACGAGCCGTATCAAGATCATGTCGGGCATGAACATCGCAGAGAGATATGCGCCGCAGGATGGGCACATTTCGCTGCGGTTTGAAGGCCGCAAGATCGATATTCGCGTGAGCACCGTGCCGACGCTGTATGGCGAAAGCGTGGTGATGCGTATTTTGGACAAGGAAGCGGTGACGCTCGACCTTGAAACGCTCGGGATGCGAGCGAGTGATCGCGACGGGATGCAGAAGCTGATTGACTTGCCGCACGGCATGGTGCTGGTGACGGGACCGACTGGTAGCGGCAAGACGACGACGCTGTACGCGGCGCTGACGAAGCTGTACGACCCGAGCTTGAAGATCATCACGATTGAAGACCCGGTGGAGTATGAACTCGCGGGGATTAACCAGATTCCGGTGAATCCCAAGCGAGGGCTGAGCTTTGCGGATGGGCTGCGCAGCATTTTGCGGCAAGACCCGGACGTCATCATGGTGGGTGAAATTCGTGATGCTGAGACGGCGGAGATTTCGGTGCGGGCTGCGCTTACGGGGCACTTGCTGTTCAGTACGTTGCACACCAACAACGCCATCAGTGCGGCGAGCCGATTGCTTGATATGGGCATTGAGCCGTTCTTGCTGAGCAGCGTGCTTGAAGGTGTGCTGGCGCAGCGGCTGGGGCGGCGTGTTTGCAAGTATTGCAAAGCGCAGGTGCCGGTTGCGGAGGAAGTAACGCATAGGTTGACGCCCAAGGAACGGGCGATGTTTGCGGGCAACATGTGTGTGCGAGGACGCGGATGTGACAAGTGCGGCAATCAGGGCATGCGTGGGCGATTGGGCTTTTATGAGTTGGTGCTGATGACGCCTTCGCTGCGGCAGTCCATTGCGCGGCGAGAGAACGCGATGGAGATGGCCAAGCACACGCTGCCAAGCTTTGTGACGATGCGGCGAGATGGGATTATCAAGGCGGCTGAGGGCATTACGACGATCGAAGAAGTTTTGCGTGCAACGCAAGATGCGGACGAGGGTGTGAACGCAGAGTAACTCGACGTGTTCGGACAAGGTGCACGGGTTCTTGGCCCGTTCTACTGGAAAGCAAAGTATTCATGCCACGATTTGCGTACAGATCAGCGGGAGGCGGCGGTGGAGGCGTGATCGAAGCGCCCGACCGTTCGAGTGCGCTGCGCGAAGTGATGCGGCGGGGCGAAGTGCCGGCGAGCATGGAAGAAGTCGCGGGCGCAAGTCGCAACGGACCTGCTCAACTGGAACACAGCGGCGGCGGTCATGCGAGTGGCGCGGCGAGCGGCTCTACGAATGAGGGTTCGCGCGGGATTGAGTTTGGCAGCATCATGAGTCTGCCTGAACTCGCGTACTTCATGCGAGAACTGGCGACGGCGCTGCGGGCGGGGCTGCCGCTTATTCAGGCGCTGAAGACGATTGCTAAGCAAGGTCGCAAGCAGCGGCAGAAGGCGATGCTGTCGAGCATTATCGATCAGGTTGAACATGGCAAGAGTTTGTCGGACGCGTTTGCGACGCAAGGGCCGCCGTTTACGGAATTGGTGATCAATCTGACGCGGGCGGGTGAAGCGAGCGGCAAGTTGGGTGAAGTGCTGGCGCACTCGGCGGACTTGCTTGATAAGGATGTGAAGCTGCGGCGCAGCTTGATGGCGGCAACGCTGTATCCGGCGATTATCGCGGTGCTGGTGATTGGCGCCGTGATTGTTGTAACGACGTTTATCGTCCCAAGCATCTTGAAGCAAGTGGCGGCGCAGGCAGCGACGTTGCCCTGGCCCACGCGCGTCTTGCAGGAGAGTGCGTCGTTCTTTGCAAGTTGGTGGTGGTTGGTGCTACTGATTCTCGCGGCTGTGTTCATTTCATTTCAGAAGTACTATGCGACGGCGGCGGGGCGGCTGAGTGTGGACACGTTTTTGCTCAAGACGCCGCTGGTGGGAACGCTGATGCGTGAAGTGGCGGTCGCGCGATTTACGCGAACGCTGGCGACGCTGACGAGTTCCGGCATTCCGGTTGTGACGGGGCTGCGCATTACCAAAGGTGTGCTGGGCAACCGCGCGATGGAGCAGGTGATTGAGACGGTGATCGAGCAAGTGTCGGCGGGTCGCACGATTGCGCAGCCAATGGAAGAAAGTGGCTACTTTCCGCCCATGTTGGTGCAGATTGTGAACATGGGGGAGCGATCGGGCCGGCTTGAGGAACTGCTGGGGCAGGCGGCTCATGCTTTTGAAGAGAAGACGGAGCAAGCGGTCAAGCTGTTTACGGCTGCGCTGCCGCCGATTTTGATTATGTTCTTGGCTGGGTTGGTCGGGTTCATTGTGTTGGCGATTTTGATGGCGCTGCTGAGCATGCAAGATGCGGCGATGCGCGGTTGACGCGGGACTCGATCTGTTGACTGGTTTGAAGAAAGGAATGTGTTGTGAAGAACGCTCGTGCAATCTCTCGTGTGACTTCCGCTGGCGGACGCCGAGGCTTTACGGTGATGGAAGTGATCGTGGTCGTGGTGATCATCGGCGTGCTGGCTGCGATCATCGCGCCGCGGCTGCTGGGGCGCGTGGGGCAGAGCCGATCGGCAGTTGCGCAGAGCAACGCATCGAGCCTCGCGACGGCGATGAAGAGCTACATGTTTGATTGCGGCGCGCCGGAAGGCGGCGCGACGGTGAACATTCTGTGGGAGCGTCCCGGCAATGTTGAGGAGGGCAAGTGGAAGGGGCCGTATGTTGAGAACGTGGATGCGCTCAAAGACCCTTGGGGACGCGAGTTTCAGTTGCGGATTCCGCCTGAATTCAACGCGGATTTTGATATCGTGAGCCTTGGCGCAGATGGCCAGCCCGGCGGCGAGGGCGAGAACGCAGACGTTGTGAACGGAAAGCGAAGCCAGTAAGTGAAGCAGTGTCGAGCGAGCATGATTGGTGAACGCCGGGTGATGCGTTGGGCATCGGGCGGGGCGGCTCGCGCATTTACGATTGTTGAAGTGCTTGTTGTGGTTGTTTTGCTTGCGGCGGTTGCTGGGCTGGTTGCGCCACGGCTAACGAACAACGCTGCTCGTCGCGTGACGGCTGCAGCAGAGAGCACGGCGGAGGCATTGAGCGCGCTTGCGAGGCGAGACGCGATGTTGAGCCAGCCGCTTGCGCTGACGTATGACCAGGCGAGCAACATGCTGCGGTCGACGGTGTTGCAGCGAGACCTGCAACGCAACACGGTCGCGTGGAAGAGTGACGCGTTGCTGCCTGAGGCAGATTTGGGTGACGCGAAGTTGCTGGCAGTCACGGCTGATGGTGCGGAACTGGGCGTGAGTGAACTTCGCATTGAGTTTGATCAGTTTCAGCCCAGGCCATCGCTGCGGATTGTGTTGACTGACGCCAAGGGCGGCAATCCGGTGAGTATTGACATGCCGGCGAGCAGTTTGCAGGCGACTGTCGTGAGCGGTGATATTCGCCAGCAACCTGGCGCGACGCGGGCGATTGATCTGGATGATGAAGGAAAGGAGCGGCAAGCGTGGTGAGACGCTCGCTCCAACGCAAGGTGTCGCGTCCCAGCTTTGTGCTGGCGGATGCGATTGTCGCCACGGTGATGCTGGGTGCGTCGCTGTCGGTCATCGTTGGATTGGTCGGGCGCGCGCTGAGCGTACAGCGGCAGGGCGAGCGATTTGAGACCGTCGCGATGCTGCTTGATGAGCAGTTGCAGATGGTGCTGGCTCGCGGGCCTGATGATTACTTGCAGCGATTCCCTGCAACGGGAAAGTGTGATGCGCCGTTTGCGGATTACGAGTATCAACTTGCGATTACGAGCAATGGCAGCGCGGACGCGTACAGCGTGAAGGCCACGATTTCGTGGCGCGATAGCGGGCGATTGCAGAGCGAGAGCGTTGAAACGCGCATCGCGCCGCGGCGGGGTGATGAGCCTGATCCGGATCGCAAGCCCGACGAAAGCGTGGTGCGGCAATGACGCGTCACACGAATAGGCGAGGATTTACGGCGGCTGAGTTGGTCGTCGGCATCGTGATCATCGCGATGATCGCAGTGAGCACCACGACGGTGATGAGCCGATTAGTGGCTTCGCGCGAAGCGGTGGCGAGCAATCGGCAGGCGTTTGCGCGGGCGAGTGATGCGGCGGGACGCATCGCGCTGGACATTTCAAACGCGGTGCGCGATGCGGAGCAGCAGCAGTGCAAGGTGCAGGTGATTGACAGCGGCACGAGTGGCCCACCGCGTGATGGCGTGCTGGTGTTGATGCGGTCGCTGCGCGGCGTGCGAGTTGCGGCAACGCGAGGCAGTGCTTCGGAGGGTGATGAGTTTGAGGCACAATTTCGGTTGCAGCAGGGTGACGGGGGCATGATGGATTTGTGGCGGCGTGTGGACCCGGCACTTGACGAAACGCTTGACGGCGGCGGCGTTGCGAGCCCGGTGGTTGCGGGATTGACGTCGCTTTCTGTCGAGGCTTTTGACGGCAATAAATGGTTTGCGGCTTGGGATAGTGACAATGATGGTTTGCCGCACGCGGTGCGGATTGTGGTGACGGCCCGCAGCGACAACGCGCGGACTGAGGCGACGGTGCGGCGCGTTGTGGCGATTGATCGCGTGCCTTTGGCGCCTGAGGATGAAGAAGATTCAGCCAATGGCGACAGCAATTCTGGCGACAGTTCGCAGCCGCAAACGCCTAGTGATGGAGCAAGCGGCGGAACGCCTAGTGGTGGCAGCGGGGGCGGAAGCGGCACGGGCGGTACTAGCGGTGGCACCACCGGTGGTGGAACGGCGGGCGGCTCTGGTGGCGGCACAACGGGTGGCAGCGGCGGCACGCGCGGCGGCGGAGGTGGCGGATGAACGCGACACTTCTGCGAGGACGACGCGGCTTTGCGACACTGATGGTGTTTCTGGTCATCATTTTCGGCGCGATGGTCGTGAGCATGGTGCAGAGTGCGAGCTACGCACAAGCCGCGGCGGGGCGCGAAGCGTTGGCGCGTGTGCGGGCACACTGGGCGGCGCGAGCAGGCATCGAGGCGGCGATTGCTCGACTTGAAGCAGTGCGTGAAGATGATGACGACAGCGATGCGTATCGCACGCTGAATGAAATGACGCAGGTCGCCGACGGCGAATTGGCTGGCGCGAGCTGGTCGGTGCGAACGACAGATGATGGTCGTGAAGTTGCTGGTCCGAGCGATGCGGCGAGCAAGATCAATATCAATCTGGCGACAGCCGACCAACTGCGGAGCGTTGAACCTTTCATGGCGGATGACGTGATCGACGCGATTCAGGATTGGCGCGATGGTGATGATGATGCGCTGCCTCAGGGTGCTGAGAGTGGGTATTACGGCGGTTTGCAGTATCCGGCGGGGCCTCGCAATGGCAGCTTCCGCACGCTTGCGGAGTTGGAACTGGTTGCTGGCGTCGATGCCGACGACGTGCGCGGCGAGGATTGGAATCTCAACGGGCTGCTTGATCCCAACGAAGATGACGGCGATGAGAGTTTCCCGCCCGACAACGCGGATGGTCGGCTTGATCGCGGGTGGTCGGGCATCTTCTCGACGATGAGCGTTGAAGACAGCAAGGGACGCAGCGGCGAGCCCAAGCTTGATATCACGGCGGCGGAAGAGGGCGAGATTCAGCAGCGATTCAAGGTGAGTGCTGATCAGGCGAAGGCGATTCGCGATTACATGCAGAGCGGTCAGAGCGGCGGGATTCCGGATTTCATTCGCAATAACTTGAGTGATCTGGCGCGGCTGACGGTGCAACGCCGAGGTGGGACGCGGCAGGAAATTCAGCAAGCGGGCCGCACGCAGAATTTGTCGCGAGAGCAGCTTGGGGCATTGATTGATGAAGGCACGACGATTCCGGCGGAAGTGTTGCAATTTGTGCCCAGTCGACTGAACGTGAACACGGCGAATGTGAAAACGCTGGAGTATTTGCCTGAGATTGAGCCCGAGGTTGCGGATTCGATCATTGCAGAACGCTCGAGCAAGCCGCAGGGGTTTGCGAGTGTTGCGGAATTGCTGGATGTGCCTGGGATGACGAGGCAGTCACTGTCGATTGTCGCGCAGTTGTTATGTACGCGGAGTAATGTGTACGTCGTGACTTGCAAAGGTGTGGACGAACGGACGGGATTGGAAGTGGAGATGATCGCGACACTGGATGCAAGTTCATTGCCGGCTGTCATTCGTGAAATTCGTGTGCGGTAAGCGGTTTGAGGATTCGTATGAGCAATCGCGGTAGCAATTCTCGCAAGCAGCGGCCTGATGTGGTCATCGGCATTCATCAGACTGGTGATGATTTGCAGATGGTTGTGGTGCGGGCACCGTCGGCGGGGCAACAGCCGCGCATTGTGCTTGCCAAGAGCGCGAGTCGCTCGATGATCAGTCAGGAACTGGGCACGTTCAAGGGGGCGATGGTGGTGCGGGTTGCGCCTCTTGCACAGACTATCGCGAGGATGAGCGTCGTTCCGATCGCGGGCGAAGCGGAGATGTCGGCGGCGGTGAACTTGATGGCGGAAGCCGAGTTTCCGGCGAGTATTCCGCCGCATCGAATCGCGGCGGCGGTGCTGCCCAAGGTGAGCGGTGAGGCGCAGACGCGAGCCGCGCTCTTTACGGCGTGGCTGGGGCGAGAGGCAATGCCGGTGATTCGCGAAGGTGTGGATGAGCAATGGACGACGGTGCTGGGTGCGCTGGCGGCACTGCGGGGCGACAAGAAGGGTTCGATTATTCATGCCGACCGGAGCAGTAGTGCGGTGGCGGTGTTGCTGAATGAAGACAGTGTGCAAGCGGCGCGCGTGGTTGTGGATGATGTGAGCGATGAGATTCCGTGGGAGCGAGTTTCAGCGGCGGCGGTGCAAGATTTGATGGCGACGAGCGGCCAGGAGTGTGATGAGGCGACTGCGGATGCGATTGTCAATGAGGGACGATGGACTTCGCACACGGACTGGTTGACGGGACGTGTGACGGGCACGTTGATTGATGCCGCGTGGCTTGAGAAGTACGGGTTGCCTTTGGGTGCGGCGCTGATGGTGCTGGATGAGGGGTTGAAGCTGTCGGCACTTTGCGATATGTCGGGCGAAGCTCCGAAGATCAAGAAGCCAGCGATTGTGGCGATTGGTGAGTGGCTCAGTCAAGGAGCGCGGCCCATCGTTGTCGGGGCGGCGGCGATTGCGCTACTGGTGGGTGTGCCGTTTGGGTTGTCGTACGCGAGGTACGCGGCGCTGCAGACGCGCAAGGTTGGGCTTGCGGATATCAATAGCAAGTCTGGCGACATCAAGCTTCGTGCGGCGATGTACCGGCAACTGCAAACTGCTCGCGCGCCGATGACGAAGTTGCTGAGTGACATCGCAGGTGCCGCGCCGGTGGGTGTTGAGATTGTGGAGACGCGTTTGAGCGTTGATCAAGACATCGCGATTCGCGGCAAGGCGACCAACACCGAGGTGCACGGTCAGTTCATGAAGAACTTGAACGCCACCAAGCTGTTTGCCGGTAGCATCAAACCGACACGCACCGAGAGCAAAGACGGCGTGACGGAGTTTGAGTTGTCAGCGAAGCTGGATAATCCGCACTTGCCGGTGAAGGCGTCGGGTGATTTTGTGAAGTCGCCGCTGGCGGCGCAGTTGTGGGGCGAAGGCGCGACGAACACGACGATGCCGGTTGGAGCGGTGCGGCAAGTGACGGCGAGCGGGAAGCCAGTGGTTGGGAACAACGCCAAGCCTGCAGGTGCAGCGGCGGCGGTGGCGACTGATCGGCGGCCAAGCCCGAGCGCGAGTAGCAGTGAGGCTCCGCCTGAGTTGACTGATGCGGATATCGCGAAGATGACGCGAAGCGAAGCGATGAAGGCGTGGAGTGCGCGGGCGGGGTGGGTGACGGCAAACGGCAAGGCCGACCCGGGAGTGAAGGACCGCGTGACTGCGGAGCGCGACAAACTGCGAGAGCGAATGACGGCGGCGGGCAAAGAAGAGCAAGGGGGTACGAAGTGAGTCAAGCGGCATCTATGAATAGTGGTAGTGGCGGGCGGATGAGTTCGCCGATCGGTGATGGCATTGTGCAGAAGCCTTCGGCATTCAGTCAAATGCCTCGCGTCGTGCGGTGGGCAATTGTGTTTGGCTTGTTTGTCGCGGCGTACTTCTTTGCGATTGAGCCGGCGATTGATCGCATGAATAAGTGGAATGCGCAAAGCGATGCGTTGACCTCCGCGCTCAAGAATTACGGCACGCAGGAGGCGGAACTTCGCGCAGCTTCGGAAGCGACGCGGCTCGGGCAGCGGCAGTTTGGCGAGGTTGCACTGCCGGGTGATGCACGCGAGCGAGCGGATCAGTTTCGCGATGCGATCAACAAAATTTTGGATGCTCGTGGCGTGGATCAGCGCACGATCAGTTCTAGTAATACTTCTTTGACACAGGGGCCGCTCGTGGATCACGTGAAGGGAGTGTCGAGGGTTGAGATTCAGATTGCGGAACTAGCGTTTGTTTCGACCCCCGAAACAATCGCGGCAGTGCTCGCGGACTTGGAACGTGAGAAGTACGTGACCAGCATCCGGCGAGTGCTCATTCAGCAAGGTGTAGGTAAAGAAAAGGTTGATCGATTGCTGCGCGTCTCGATGAAACTGGAAACGTGGACGATGAGCAAGGTGGAGAAGGCAAAGTCATGACACCAGCATCGATAACGAACCAGCATCCGGTTATGCAAGCGTGGCGACGAACTTCGCTTGCAGGCAAGGTGGCGGCTGCGCTGGCGATTGGCGTGGTGTTTGTTGCGGCCAAGCCCGTATACAAAACGTTTGAAGCGTTGTTTTTGCCAACGCCCGGCGAATTCGTGGCGGAAAGCGATAACAAAAAGTACACCGAGCAGTATGCGGCTGGCTTTGATGGCTATGTCAAGCAGCTTGATGGTCGCAGCTTGTGGTGGACGCCCAGCAAGCCAGGCACGGATGCGACGGTTGTGGTTGAGGAAGAGCAGCCAGCCGAAGGCGAGGCGGCGCCACCAGCGAAGTACGACGGGCCGGCAATTGCGGCGATCGTGCTCGACAGCGTTTGGTTTGCTGATGGCAGCAAACTTTCGATGGCGGATGATGAGAAAGGCGGCATCAAGGTGGTTTCGACCAATGCGCCTTGGGATGCTGTGATTCGCTATCGCGGGAAAGAGTTCACGGTGCCGTTCTTTGAGCGGGATCGGGTGATCTTCAAGGACACAAACAAGTCGTCGGCGCAGTCGCCGGCAAGTAGTTCGGCAGTTTCAGATAGTTCGACCAAGGCAACTTCAGTTTCGACTCCTTCAAATGCGGGAACTAAGGAATGACCACGATGCGACGAACGGCCCACGGCTTTGTAACAGCTTTTGTTCTTGCAGCGTGCGCCGGCACGCTCGCGCCGGCGATCGCGCAGGATGAAAAGCCCGAAAAGCAGGCAAAACCCGCTGGCGAACCGGCGAAACAAGCCAACGGGCGTCGCGTCGTGGAAGGTCCGCCGACGACGCTGGGTTTCAAGAATGTCTCGATCGAGGAGATCATTCCGTTCATCGTGCAAGTCACTGGCAAGGTTGTGATGCCGCAGCAAACGGTGCTGACCAAGAAGGTGACGGTCTTGAATGATCGTCCAATTCCACGTGAGGAAGCGCTGGACTTGGTTGTGTTGGCGTTGCAGCAGAACGGCATCGCGGTTGTAGAGACGGACAAGACGATCACGCTGCGGGATATCGGCGAGATTACTCGGCAAGATGTGCCGGTGCTGGGGCCTGATGTCAGCACACTTGATCGCGGTGATCTTGGTGTGTTTGTTGAAAAGGTGTACGCACTGCGTCACAACACCGCAAAGAAGATGGGCGATGTAGTGAAAGTTGGCTTGCCGGAATTCGCGAAAATCACCATTGACGAAGAGAGCAATCAGATCACGGTCATGGGCAACGTTGCGTTGCTGCAACGCATCGAGCGGCTCATTGCGTCGCTTGACAGGCCGGCGGCGGGAGCGCTGCAGACGGAGACGTTCCGGCTGCGATACGCCGATGCGACGAGCATTCGCAATCAGATCAACGATTTGTTCGGCGAAGCCAGCGGTGCGGCTCGCGGCAATAACAATAACGAAAATCGGCAAGCCTGGCGATTTGGCGGCGGCGGCGGTGGCGAACAGGCCAGTGCCGCGACCGTCGGGGAGATTCGTGTCAGCGCAAGTACGCAGCAGAACAGCGTGACGGTGGTGGCTGATCCGGCGGTGCTTGCGCAGATTCGTTCGCAGATTGAGGATGAGTGGGACAAGCCGCTTTCGGAAGAAGCGGTGACGCCGCGAATCTACGACCTTAAGCACAGCGACCCGGTGAAGGTCGCGCAGTTGCTGACGGGCTTGTTTGGCGGATCGAGCGGCACCACGTCAACGGCGACTGGCGGCGGCAACCAGAATCAAGGCCAGAATCGGCAAGATCAAGGGGCGCCAGCGTCGTCGCAAGGTGCGGGACGACTGGCTGGGCAGTTTACATTTCAAGCGATTCCTGACGCGGGCCGGTTGGTGGTTGTTGCGAAGAGTCCTGACAATCTTGCGGTGATTGACAACATCATCCAGGGGATTGATCAGCCGCAGTCGGTCGGATTGCCCGAGGTGATTGAACTCAAGCACGCAAGTGCGGAAGATCTGGCGGAGCAGGTGAACGCACTTCTCGCTCAAGATGGCACGCTCGCGCAGATTCGTCGGGCGGAAGAAGGTTTGAGCAGTGGCGACAGTGCGGGCGCGAGTCCGTTTGCTTCCGACGCGACGACAACCGGCGCGGCGGACGAAGCGGCTTCGCGTGAGAATCTGAGCTTCTGGTGGCAGCGTTCGCGCACGCCGACTGATCGGCGCAATGCGAGCAACTTGATTGGTCAGCTTCGTATCGTGCCTGTGTGGCGGCAGAATGCGCTTATGGTGGTGTCGCCGCCGGAGTATCGCGAGTCGATTTTGGATTTGATTGCGAAGCTGGACAAGCCTGGTCGGCAGGTGCTGATTTCGGCGATTGTTGCGGAAGTTTCTCGCGAGGATGCGACGAGTTTGGGTTTGCGGTGGAGCAATCAGCAGATCACGACAACCAATCCCGACAACAGCGTGGGTGTGCGGCTTGGCGCGAGCGGCAGCGAAGAGACGTTTGCGAACAGCCTGTTTGATACGTCGGTGTTGAGCGCGAGTGCAGACTTGAACCTGCTCTTGCAAGCTCTGAACGAGAAGAGCAACGTCAGCATTTTGAGCGAGCCCAAGGTCTTTACAAGCGACAATCAGGAAGCAGAGTTCTTCGACGGGCAGGACATTCCGTTCGTGACCGATTCGCAGACCAACGCGCAGGGCAACCTTGTTCAGAGCTTTGATTACCGCGCGGTGGGCATCCAGCTTCGTGCAAGGCCTCGCATCACGGTGAACGGCGACGTTGATCTGCGCGTGAATCTGGAATTGTCGAGCATTGTGCCGGGTGAAACGTTGTTTGGCGGGTTCGTGGTTGATCGCCGTGAGACCACAACGCACACGATCATTCAGAACAAGCAGACGATTGTGATCTCGGGCATCGTGCGCGAAGAGTCGACCAACATTATTCGCAAGATTCCGCTGCTGGGGGATATTCCGTTGCTGGGCGAGTTGTTTAAGAGCCGTGATGTGACCAAGCGCAACACCGAGTTGCTGGTTTTCATCACGCCCATCGTCGTCAACAACACATCAGACAATGTGCCCATGAACGCGCCGTTCATCGAGCGGCTTGAGTCGATTCGTGACGACGTGCATGATCAGATGGGCAAGGAAAAGAAGCACAAAGAAGGCAAGTCGGAGGAGCCGGTGCTTGTTCCCATCGAAGGTGGAACCGAAACTCCGGCACCCGTTGAGCCCACGAAGCCAGAGTGAGCAACATGCAAACACGTGTCATCACTGGATTGCTTCTGATTGCTTGCTTGCTTGCAGTGCCAGCTTGCGTCACGGTTACTGAAGGCGGCCGGGGTATTCCGCTACCGAAGAATGGTGAGCGAGCGAAGAAAGCTGAGGCGAAATCAGCCTCGAAGTCAACGACGACGAAAGGCCGTGAGCCGGAGCGAACGGTGCCGCCTGAGCAGTTGCCGATTCTGCCTGATGGGCAAATTGCAGATCGTGCTGCTGGGGCCACGTTGACAAGCCGCGTGCAGGTCGCAGTGGTGCCGCTGGGCGTGGTGGAGTATGACGGGCAGACGTTGCCTCTGATTTCTCCAGATGGCCGATTTATTGCGGTGCAGCAGGGCATGGCCCCGGCGTGGGAAACGGTGCTGGCACAAGACAGTGCGCCGCTTGCGAAGCAGACCCGTGTAGCGATTTATCAGTTCACGCCGCAGGGCCTGCAGCTGGTTGAGCCTGTCGAAGTGCTGCCGGATGGATTGCTGCTGGGTCGCGATGCAACCAATGAGCATTTCCTGGTTGAACAGCAGCGGGCAGACGGTGCGCGCTGGATTGCAACAATCGACTGGGCGAGCGGGGCGGCACGTTGGATCGCACAAGGCAGAGATATCAATGCGCATGGCGTGTTTGTGCCGCTGGCAGACGGCGAAGCGATTGCATACACCCGTCGGCGGCTGGGAACAGATGATGCGAATCTGGTGCTTCGCTCGCGGAATGGCGATGAATCAACCGCATCACCAAGTAGTGGCACGTTCGCATTTCCCATGCCTTCGACATCGCGTGATGTGATCTTCGCGACGCAGGTGAGCTTTGACGGCGTGAGTCTCGTTACATTCGCGGCGTCTCGCGCGGGTAGCGTGAAGTTGACGGGCCCGCTTTCGTCGCGGCGGGTGACTGACTCGAAGGAACTGTTCACGGCTTACCAGATGTTCGCGCCGTTGCAACCGAGCGTGACCGTTGGTCAAGCGACGGACGAGCCGACGGGGCTGTTCATTCATCCATCGCGAGGCCGAGCCGCGTTGTTTTCTCCCAAGCCGAACACGATGGCAAACTTGCCATCACAGACCATCGCGGCTGCGCGATATGACGATGCAAGTAATCGTGGTTATTTTGCGACTTCGCCGCAAGGCTTGATCTTCGTGCCCGATGCGACGCTCGGGAGCGACGATCAGTACGCGAGGGTTTTCGCGGGGCCTTATGTGGCTCGCTGCGTGCAGTGGGAATCGCAGCCCACGCTGGTGCTGTTTGGCCCGGATAAACGCAATTCCAAGCGGCTGGAATTGCTGCGAATGCGTGTGAAGTAAAAGCAGCGACACGGCGACTGAATTCCTATGATTCTTCGTCGATGGCTGTCGCTGAGCAAACGCTACAACTCCTTCAACAGCTTTCGCCGCGTGTGCAGCAAGTCATGCTGGTAGATCGCCAGCGGCTGTGGCGACGCCTGCAGCAATTGCGTGAACTTGCGAATGGACGCAGCGGACGAACGGTTGATCCCGAGCGATTTGTGTATGACGTGATGGAACTGCAAGACGAACTGGTGAAGGCGGAGTTGCGCCTTGCGGATCGTTTCTCGTTTGTTCCAAAGATCGTGTATCCCGACGATTTGCCCGTTTCGCAGCGGCGAGAGGAGATCAAGAAGGCGATTCAAGAGCAGCAGGTTGTGGTGCTGTGCGGCGAGACCGGCAGCGGCAAGACCACGCAATTGCCGAAGATTTGTTTGGAGTTGGGGCGAGGCGTTCGCGGGTTGATCGGACACACGCAGCCGCGGCGGATTGCGGCACGCAGCGTGGCCAAACGCATCAGCGATGAACTGGGTTCGCGGCTGGGCGAACTGGTGGGTTTCAAAGTGCGATTTGGCGATGAGACGAGTCCGCGCAACTTGATCAAGTTGATGACCGATGGAATTCTGCTTGCCGAGACGCAGACGGATCGCTTTCTGAACCAGTACGACACGTTGATCATCGATGAAGCGCACGAGCGAAGTTTGAATATTGACTTCATGCTCGGATACTTGAAAACGCTGCTGCCCAAGCGGCCTGATCTCAAGGTAATTGTGACGAGCGCGACGATTGACCCTGAACGTTTTGCACGTCACTTCAGTACGCGCGACGCGAGCGGCACGCTGCGAGAGTGCCCGATCATTTCTGTCTCGGGTCGTACCTATCCCGTCGAAACGCGATACAGGCCGCCAGTCAGTGATGATCTGGATGAACGCGATGAGGAGTTTCAGCATCACATTGTGCAAGCAGTGGACGAGTTGTGTACCGAGGGTGCGGGCGATATTCTGATATTCCTTTCGGGAGAGCGGGAAATTCGCGAGACGGCCGAGACACTTGAGAATCATCGCGATCCATCAGGCGGGCGAACGCACGTGCTGCCTCTCTATGCGAAGCTGACGGCAGAAGAGCAATCAAAAGTCTTTGAGCCGCACGACGGACGACGCATCGTGCTCGCGACGAACGTGGCCGAGACAAGTTTGACGGTGCCGGGCATTCGCTATGTGATTGATCCGGGATATGCACGCATCAATCGGTACAGCCCCAAGACGAAAGTGCAGCGGCTGGAGATTGAATCGATCAGTCGCGCGAGTGCTGATCAGCGGAAAGGTCGCTGCGGACGACTCGGCCCAGGCATTTGCATTCGATTGTACAGCGAAAAGGACTTTGCCGATCGAACGGCGTTTACTGACCCGGAAATCGCTCGCGACAATCTTGCAAGCGTGATTTTGCAGATGGCGGCGTTGCACTTGGGCAAGGTTGAAGACTTTCCGTTTGTTGAAGCACCCGACTCGCGAGCCGTGAAAGATGGCTACGAAACGCTGCAGGAATTGGGTGCAATTGATGATCGCTACCAACTCACGCCGATTGGCCGCGATTTGGCGAAGTTGCCTATCGACCCGCGTATTGGGCGCATGATTCTGGCTGCTGGACGCGAAGGCGCGCTGGCGGAAGTGCTGGTCATCGCGTCGGCACTCGCAATTCAAGATCCGCGCGAACGGCCAATGGCGCTTGCGGATAAGGCCGATGAAGCGCACGAGCAATTTGACGATGCCGCTGGCGACTTCATCAGCTATCTCAACTTGTGGCACGCGTGGCGGGAGAACAAGCGGCAGTTGTCGGGCAGTCGGCTTAGGCGTTGGTGCAAGGAGTCGTTCGTTTCGTTTGTGCGCATGCGCGAGTGGGAGGATGTGCACGCGCAGTTGGCGGAACTCGCCAACGAGTTACGGCTGCGCATGAATCGCAACAAAGCCACGCCAGACAGCATTCACCGTTCGTTGCTCACCGGGTTGTTGTGCAACATCGGGCAGAAGCCTGAGAAACTCGACGCGGCTGATCGCGAGAAGGGCAACTACTTAGGCGGGCGAAGTAATCGCTTCAGCATTTTTCCGGGTTCATCGCTCTTTCAAGCTGGCCCAAAGTGGCTTATGGCGGCCGAAATCGTGCATACGACGAAGGTGTATGCACGGACGGTTGCACCGGTGACGCCTGAATGGATCGAGGAGCTTGGCGCGCACTTGCTCAAGCGCACGTATAGCGAACCTCGCTGGGACAAGCATGCAGGCAAGGTTGTTGCGAACGAGCGCGTGATGATTTTCGGCATCGAGCTTGTTCCCAAGCGGCGAATCAGTTACGGAGCTATAGCACCGGACGTGTGCCGACAGATATTCGTTCACCATGGGCTGGTGCTTGGTGAGTTGGAGCGGCTGCCTGCATTCCTTGAGCACAACCTCGATCTGGAAGATCGTGTCAAGGAACTAGAAGTACGCACGCGTCGAAACAACCTGGTCGCGAACACCGACAAGCGATTCGCTTTTTATGACGCCCGCGTTCCCAAGGATATTCTCGCGGCGGCGACATTCGAGAAGTGGCGGCATGAGCAGGCGAAGAAAGACTCACGGCTGTTGTTCATGTCATTGGAAGACTTGCTGAGCGACGACGCTGGCTTACCCACAGAATCGGCGTATCCGGATGAAGTGGACGTTGGTCCCTTCAAGCTTCCTTTGTCATACGTGCTCGATCCGTCCCACGAGCTTGATGGAATCACGGTGCATGTGCCGCTCGATGCCTTGGGACAAGTGCAGCCCGAGCGATTCGCGTGGCTGATTCCCGGTCACTTGCGAGAAAAGGTCGAGACGATCCTTCGCGGTTTGAGCAAAGACTGGCGGAGGCTCTTGCCGCCTGCATCGCAGCTTGCAGAGCAGGTCTTGCCGATGCTGAAGTTCGGTGAGGGCGTGTTTGTCGATCAGCTTCGCGCGGCGATACTCAAAGCGACAACGATTGATGTGCCTAAGGACGTGATTGCGTCGGTGCCCACGCCACTGTGGATGTGCATGCGATTTGAGATCGAGGGTGAAGAGGGGCAGGTGCTTGCTGCTGGTCGTGATCTGAACCAGCTCAAGGCGTTGCTCGCGCCCAAACTAAAAGCCGGCATGCTCACAAGCCCGAATCGCTACAACCGCGATGGCATCAAGCATTGGGACTTTGGCGATCTGCCAGAGCGCGTCGAGGTTGATCGCGGTGGCGTGCGGTTTGGTGCATTCCCAGGAATCGTTGATAGCAAAACCAACGTGTCGCTGCGGCTGTTTGATACATTCGAGAGCGCGCAAGCAGCTACGCGGCACGGTACGCGGCGGCTATTCATGTTCAGTGCAACTGAAGTTATTCGACGTCACTGCACGTACATCCCAGGTGTTGAAACGGCCGCCATGCTCTTTGGTCAGCTCGGTTCGCCCACGCAGTTTCGCGAAGGTGTTGCCGAGTTGATTGCTGATCGTGCGTTCATCGGTGACATGCTGCCGGTTCGCACGGAGAAAGAGTTTGCTTTCCGCGTTTCGCGCGGCATTGAGCGGATGGGAGCTGCAACGCAGGAAGTTGCTCCGCTGCTGACCAATCTCATGCAGTTGTACCATGCAGCGGCGAGGGAGCTTTCGGCGAAGCAGCCGCCGGCATTCGAGCCGGTCATCGGTGACATGCGCGATCAATTGGCTCGATTGATGCGAAGTGACTTCATGGTCGCGACGCCGTTTGAGTGGCTGCGGCATTATCCGCGGTACTTTCAGGCAATCCGCGTTCGTTTGTCCCGGCTGCCTGGTGGTGGGGTCGCCAAGGATCAAAAGCAGTTTGCAGAAATCGCACCACTGCTGCGTGGCTATGAAGAACTTGCACGACGCCAGAAGGAACTTGGGTTGAATCCGCAGAAAGTGGAAGAGTTCCGCTGGCTGCTCGAGGAACTTCGGGTGCAGTTGTTTGCTCAGGACCTGCGTACCGCAGTCCCCGTGTCGAGTAAGCGACTCATGGAACTGTGGCATCAGATTGTGAAGCAGTAAGCCGAAGCAGTAAGCCGAAGTAGTAAACAAACAAGGACTCGTCGCGGTTGTTGCAAGTTCTCATCATCCTCGCGCTAGTACTCGCACGACTGCCAGACGTGATCGGGGCAGACGTCACATGGACGCCTGTGCTGCGCGAATATGCCTGGATACCGATTCCCGTCACCCTCTTGTTGCTCGCAGCTTTTCATCTCGTTGCGACGCGTGTCTACAGGCAGTTCGGTCGTCGTGATACCGCCGCACGCATCGACTTCATGTATCGTGCCCTCGACTTTGCCAGATTCACTTCACTGCTCGTGCTCGCCTTTGGTGTGTTCGTATGCGGCTGGGATGCGTGGCTTCGCGCTGCTCTGGGACCTGTGATTCTTGTTGATGAGTTGCTGATCGCATCGCCGGTGTTACTCACGATTGTTGCGACATGGTGGAGCACCGCCCCAGTTGAACGAGCGATGCTCGAAGTCTCGCTCATTCGCAAACTCGACGATGGAGCCGCGATTGCACCTTTACCTACGCGCATGCAAGCTGTATGGCAGCACGTGCGATTCACAATGCTGCTCACGCTTGTGCCAATCGGCTTGATGATCGGTTGGCATGACCTCATGCAGTTGCTTCCGGCGTGGCTCGGCGAGTCGGCTTCGTGGCTTACTCACAACGAGTCGTGGCTTTCATGGATCGGCATCGCTAGCATCTTGCTTACCACGCCCGTCGTGATGCGTGCGGTGTGGGACACCGTGCCTCTCGCATCGTCGGAGCAACGCGACCGCATAGTTGCGATTTGCAAGTTGCATCGTGTGCGAGTCATCGGGCCGCTCGTGTGGCGCACGCACGGATCTATGGTCAACGGTGCGATTCTCGGCATGTTCTGGCCGTGTCGATACCTGCTGCTGACGGACGCGCTGCTCGAGCGAATGCAACCTGCGCATCTTGACGCCATCGTCGCACACGAAGTAGCGCACGTGCGCAACCGGCACATGGTCTGGCTGGGCGTCGTCGTTGCCGCAGCGGCTGTGTGCTCAGGTCTGGCGTTCGACTTATTGTTGCGGGTGCTTCCGAGCGAATACTCACTGCCATGGCTACCCGTCATTGCAACATCCGCAGCGTTTGGCTTGGCTCTTGCAGGGTTCATCTTCGCGAGTCAACGATTCGAATGGCAAGCTGATGCATTCAGTGTGTCGCATCTCGCGCGGCAGGCAGGTTGCAAGGTCGTCGATGCCAGTAGTGCGTCAACCGTTGCTGCAACGCTTGGTGAAGTTGCTTACGCCAATGGCATGAGCATTGACAAACTCAGTATTCGCCACGGGTCAATTGCTACTCGGCAACGCAAAGTATCGCAACTTGTGGGCGTATCGATTGACGCGTTCCCCATTGATCGACAAGTGCGCGTCATCAAGCTGATATCTATCATCTTTCTCGCAATTGGTATCGCCGCCATGTTCGCACCGTGGTGAAGTCCGTATCCTTGCCGATGCTTTCAGCTACTGAACAACGTCTGGTCGACGGCATAGCCCGCAGACATGATGAATTAGTTCGCGATCTTGCGACGTGGGTTGCCGTTCCAAGCGGCCGCGGTCACAGCTCTGCGCTCGAAGAAATGCGTGGGTTGCTCATCGGACGATTAGTCAAACTCGGTGCGACGCCGCATGAAGTTCAAGGTGCCGTAGCGCCAACGTGGCTGCGAGAAGGCCCAACGAACGCGGCTGAGCCACCGCCGTTCGTGGTTTGCAAGCGCTTACGTCCAAACGCGAGAGCACACATTCTGCTTTGCGGTCACGTCGATACGGTACATGATCCCGTCGGAAGTTTCAATCGTCTTGTGATCTCGCAAGATGGCACAAAGGCGACTGGCCCTGGCTGTGCCGACATGAAGGGCGGGTTGCTGGTCGCAATCGCCGCGCTCGAAGCTCTTGAAGCTGCGGGCGTGCCTGTTTCGTGGAGCTTTGCGATTGTCAGCGATGAAGAGACCGGAACCTTCCACGCCGATGCGGCTCTACGAGATGAAGCTGCGCGTGGCTACACGCATGGATTAGTCTTTGAACCCGCATTGCCTGACGGCAGTCTCGTTGTTGAGCGTCCTGGCAGCGGCCAGTTCATGATCGAGTGCCGCGGTCGATCTGCACACGTTGGTCGCGACTTCGTGAAAGGCATCTCCGCAGTACGCGCACTTGCGGACGCGACCATCGGGGCACTTTCGCTGGCTGATCCCGCTCGCGGATTGCTGGTGAACATCGGACCACTCGAGGGGAACGACGCGACGAACATCGTGCCCGATCGTGCGCGAGCATGGGGCAATGTGCGATGCACAAACAGCGCCGCGCAAGCAACGGCGAAGGAAGGACTGCTCGCGCTCAACGCGAATCACGGCCAACTTCCCAGCACGCACGTAGAACTGCTTTTCAATCGCCCAAGCAAGCCCAAAACGCCAGCCGTCGAACAACTCGCGATGCAAGCTCGTTCCGCTGCGGAGTCACTGGGTCAGCAGTTGCCGTTCGGCGTAACCGGCGGCGTTTGTGACGGCAACAACATGCAAGCTGCTGGTCTCCCCGTTATCGACACGCTCGGTGTGCGAGGTGGAGGTCTGCACACACTTGACGAGTGGATTGATCTTTCGAGCCTTGTTCAGCGCACGCAGCTCGCCGCTGTTCTGATGGCCCGATTGGCTTCAGCGTGACGTCGCCGAGCCATCTGCACGAATAACGATGTGCTCGGTGCCGCTTTTTTCGCGAAGATCCCATGCAGCGCCACACTCCGGGCAAGGCGTGCAGTGGTCGTCGTCAGCTTCAAGCCCGGCGAGGTTGTAGCGACACGAGGGGCACTGTTTCTTTCGCTTCAGCACAAGTCGTGTCCGCGTGAGATGCCGGCTGCCCGCACGTCCCATCCACAGCAGCATTGCAATTGTCACGAAGATCAGCGAACTGCTCACGGGGCTGAACAGCGTGACGGCGACGACCGCCGGTCCTTCTCGCCACGCGAGAGTGACAAGCACAAGCAATCCAACGACGAGAATGATCGGCGGAATGATGATCTCTGGTGCCCGCCGAAGCTGCCGCACAAGCCAAGGGCGCGTGTTATCACTGGCGTCATCGGGAGTGAACCACACCCACCGGACACGCGCAGGGTTGCCGCGATCATCACGAACTCGAACACGCACGAAACATCATTCGACGAGCCGCTCGCGTTAGGTGCGGTTGGCCTTCACGATTCGCACAATCGTCGAGCGCACGAATGTCGCAAGTGCTGAAAAGTCAGCAGCAAGTTCCTATCATCTCTGTTTCATGCCAGTCAAGAATCGCATATCTACACCCGCGGAAGCCGACGCTGCCTTCGCCGCCGCACAGGTCGTTGTTGAGTGCCATCGCCGCCTCACCACGTTCCTCAAAAGTGGCCTGACACTCGCGCAAATTGACACATTTGTAGGCGAGCAGATCGCCGACCAAAAAGCCAAGAGCTGCTTTCTCGGGTATTCGCCGAAGCGGAGCAAGCTGCCGCCATTTCCAAGTCACGCGTGTCTCAGCGTCAATGAGTGCGTCGTGCACGGCTGGCACGGTTACCTGCAGCGCCCGATGCACGAGGGAGATGTACTCAAGATTGACATCGGCGTTACGCACAAAGGCTGGATCGGCGATGCCGGTTGGACATACGTCTTCGGCAAGCCCAGCAAGCAGGTCGCGAAGCTGATGGAAGCCGGCAAAGAGAGCCTGCGACGAGGCGTGAAGCAACTCGTACCCGGCAAGACGTATCTCGCGTGGGCTCGCGAAGTGCAGCGTTGCGTCGAACGCGAACACGGCTTTCACCTGGTTCGCACAATGGGCGGCCACGGGCTTATCGATAACAACAAGCCGTGGCTGCACGGGCCGCCGTACATCTCGAACGTTGAACCAGCCAACGCTCGCGAGTGGCCCGAAAGCATGCAGCCTTGCGAACCTGGCACGCTCATCGCAGTCGAGCCCATGCTCGCCATCGGCACGGGCGAACTCGCCGAAAAGCCCGCCAAACTGCTTCCCTACGAACGCTGGCCCGAGTACATCGCCGATGGATCGGTGAGTGTGCATTATGAGCACGATGTTCTCATCACTGAGATGGGCAATCGCGTCTTGACCGAAGGCATGGACGAGTTGGCCGATATTGTGATGAAATAGCGACTCGACCTGACCGATGCACAGTCGACGCATTCGTGGCAGAAGAGGTCTCTATCATGACGCATGAATCTGTCTCTCGCCAACCGCCGCGCACTCGTCTGCGGATCAACTCAAGGGATCGGGAAAGCGTGTGCGATTGAACTCGCGCAGCTCGGTGCGTCCGTGACGCTCATGGCTCGCAACGCTGATCAGTTGCGTGCCGTGCTTGCAGGACTGCCATGCACATCCTCGCAGCAGCATGACGTGCTCTGCGCCGACTTTGCTGATCCAGCTAACGTCAGCAAAGCACTCGCGACGCTCGATGCTTCGCGTCCCTATCACGTTCTGATCAACAACACAGGTGGCCCCAAGGGCGGCCCGATTCTCGACGCCAAACCCGAAGAGTTCCTCGCGGCATTTCAGATGCATGTCATCTGCAATCAACTCCTCGTGCAGGCTCTCGCACCGGGCATGAAAGCCGCTTGCTACGGCCGCATTATCAATATCATCTCAACCAGCGTCAAAGCTCCGCTTGAGAATCTCGGCGTCTCCAACACCATTCGCGCAGCAGTCGCCAACTGGGCAAAAACATTCGCAGGCGAACTTGGTCCGCATGGCATCACCGTCAACAACGTGCTCCCAGGGTTCACCGACACGCAGCGACTTGCATCGCTCTTCGCCGCTCGTGCGGACAAGACGGGGAAGCAAGTGGATGAAGTCACAAAAGCAGCAATCGCGACGATTCCCGCCGGACGCTTGGGCGACGCACACGAAATCGCCGCTGCAGTTGCGTTCCTCGCAACGCCCGCAGCCGCGTACATCAACGGCATCAACCTACCCGTCGACGGTGGCCGCACGCAGTCACTCTAGAATCGCGAGGTCATCGTGCTGGAACTAGCAAACTACATCAACGGCAAGCACGTGCCCGCAGCATCGCGGAAGGTCTTGCCAATCATCGAGCCTGCAACCGGACTCCAGTACAGCACGGTGCCCGACAGCGATGCAGTCGACGTCGACCAGGCCGTCGCCGCAGCGAAAACAGCGTTTCCAGCATGGAGCGCAATCTCATCGCACCAGCGTTCGCAACACTTGCTGCGGCTCGCAGACCTTATCGACGCAAACGTCGATGCTCTCGCGCGTGCCGAAAGCATCGATACCGGCAAGCCGCTCTCGCTCGCTCGAAGTATCGATATCCCGCGCAGTGCGGCCAACTTCCGGTTCTTTGCAACGGCAATCCTTCACACCGCTTCCGAACTCCACGACTTCGATGGCGGCGGCATTCCAGGCGGTGTGCCAGCGATCAACTACACGCTTCGAAAGCCTCGTGGTGTCGCTGGCCTCATTTCGCCTTGGAACCTGCCACTGTACTTGCTTTCGTGGAAGATCGCACCCGCGCTCGCGACTGGCAACGCCGTTGTCTGCAAGCCATCCGAAGTCACACCCGTCACGGCATCAATGCTCGGCGATCTTGCATCACAAGCCGGTATTCCTGCAGGTGTGCTCAACGTAGTTCACGGCACGGGCGGTTCAGCAGGTGCCGCACTCGTTCAGCATGATGACGTGCCCGCCATTTCATTCACAGGTTCCACGCGTGTCGGCCAGTGGATCGGCGAGCACTGCGGTGCACGATCCAAGCGAACATCACTCGAACTCGGCGGCAAGAATCCGTTCATTGTCTTTGCAGATGCGGACCTTCCAAAAGCTCTCGAAACCGCTGTCCGCGCTGGCTTCACCAACCAAGGTCAGGTGTGCCTCTGCGGATCGCGCTTGCTGCTGCACGAATCAATAGCCGCCGAGTTTCTCAAAGAGTTTGTCGCACGCGTGGCAGCCCTGCGCATCGGCGACCCACTCGAACCTTCCACGCAACAAGGCGCACTCACAAGCGAGGCGCATTTCCACAAAGTTGTTTCGATGGTCGATCAAGCACGCGAATTAGGCGGGCGCGTTCTCTGCGGCGGTTCACCACTTGCGAAGTCAGACTTGCCCACGCGTTGCAAAAGTGGTTTCTTCTTTCGTCCCACAGTCATCGAAGGACTTTCGCCCTCGTGCGTCGTTGAACAAGAAGAAATCTTCGGCCCCGTCGTGACCGTCCAAACATTCTCGACCGACGAACAAGCTATCGCACTCGCAAATTGCACGCGTTACGGCCTCGCAGCAACACTCTTCACGCAGAATCTCAGTCGCGCTCACGCTCTCGCGTCCCAACTCGATGCTGGCATCGTCTGGGTCAATTGCTGGATGGTGCGCGATCTTCGCACGCCATTCGGCGGCGTGAAACAAAGCGGCGTCGGTCGCGAGGGTGGTCTCGAAGCTCTCAAGTTCTTCACTGAACCCAAAAACGTTTGCATCAGTGTCTGACAGGAACTACCTCTATGGACCACGCGAACCAAAACATCAACAGCGCGAATGCAGCCCAAGCTCTCGGCGCATACTCGCACGCACGGCGCGTGGGCGATCTACTGTTTCTGGCAGGCGTCGGCCCACGAGTTCGCGGTTCCAAGCAGATTCCTGGTGCAAAGGTCGATGCCGCCGGAAATCTCGTCGACTACGACATCGAAGCCGAGATGCGTTCGTGCTTTGAAAACGTTCGCACGATCCTCGAAGAAGCTGGCAGCAACTGGGAGAACATTGTTGACGTCACCGTGTTCCTCACGAACATGAAACGCGATTGGCAAACCTACAACCGCGTTTATAGCGAGTACTTTCCGCCAGGTTCATCGCAGCCCACGCGTACAACCTGCGAAATCTCCGCCCTCCCGCAGGGCGGCGACACATCCATTCACTTTGAGGTCAAAATCATCGCGACGGTGGCGAACCCAAGTCCGACTGCTTCGTAAGAATAGCTGCATTGACTTTGGAACGAAGCTCATCCAGCCGAGCCGTGTGTGCGGGCGACATTGACAGTCCCCTTGCGCTGAGCGAACTATCACATTCGTAAAGCATCCGTTCCGCTTGTCTGGGCTCGCCAAACTCAACATAGCTCGTCGCAATACCTAGTTGCTCTTCAATACCAAAGTGCGATCCCTGCGTGTTCGCCATTGCCCGCAGTTCATCATACAAAAACGTCATCAGTTGGCCAACCGCCGACCAGTCGTCGCCGGACAGCTTCTCGAGCAACATCGTGACTTCGTGCGGCTGATGCGTGCGAGTACTCCAACACACCTGAAGGGATGGTACCCAAACCAATGTGAGAACAAACTCCCACGCTCGCATTCGCAAGCCCGTGACTGACCCGATCTTGCGACTTTCACGGCTGCATGCTCTTGCATCCAACCCAGCCCACCGCCTTTCAATTCTCTATGATGCCCCGATGCAAGTGCCCACCACTGTTCGGGAGATGATCGCTGGCCTCGCCGCCCGCACGCTGACCAGCGAAGCAATCCTCGCAAATTGCTACGACACAATCGCGCAGCGCGAAAACGTCGTCAAGGCTTTCTTGTCACTCGTTCCGCGCGAGCAGGCTCTTGCGCAAGCCCGCGAAATTGACCGCAGACGTGCCGCAGGCGAAAAACTCCCACCAACCGCCGGCATTCCCATCGCCATAAAAGACAACATCGCCGTCGCCAACATGCGCGCCACCGCGGGCTCAAAAATGCTAGCTGACTACGTCTCCCCCTTCCACGCAACCGCCGTCGAAAAACTCCTCACCGCTGGCCTCATCGTCATCGGCAAAACCAACACCGACGAGTATGGCTTCGGCTCGTCCACTGAAAACTCCGCCTTCGGCCACACCACAAATCCCCACGACCCCACCCGCGTGCCCGGCGGCACCAGCGGCGGATCCGCCGCCGCCGTCGCCGCTGGCTTCGTCCCCTGGGCCTTGGGCTCCGACACAGGCGGCAGCGTCCGCCAACCCGCCAGCCTGTGCGGCGTCGTCGGCTTGCGACCAACTTACGGCCGCGTCTCCCGCTACGGCCTCATCGCCTACGCCAGTTCGATGGACACCATCGGCCCCATCGCCACCACCGTTGAAGACGCCGCGATGCTATTGAACATCATCGAAGGCCGTGACGACAACGACATGACATCGCGCGATTTCGCGCAAACGCAATCACCCGCCCAGCCCCGCATCGCGATTGTGAGTGAATACCTTGCCCCGCCCTGCAACGTCGAAGTCGCCGCTGCCGTGCGCAGCGCCGCCGACACCGCGCGAACAGTGGGGGCCTCGCTCACTGAAACGTCTCTCGCCACCACGCAGCACGCCCTCGCGACGTATTACATCATCGCCTGCGTCGAAGCCGCCAGCAACCTGGGCCGCTACGACGGCGTTCGCTACGGCCACCGCGCCAAAGACGCCACCAGCATCGACGATATGATCACCCGCAGTCGCAGCGAAGCGTTCGGTAGCGAAGCCAAACGCCGCATCATGCTGGGTACCTACGCCGCCAGCGCAGGCTACAGCGACCAGTACTATCGCAAAGCCTGCGAAGTCCGCCGACTCATCAAGCAAGACTTCGACCGCGCATTCGAGCACGCTGACTTTCTGCTCACGCCAGTCTCGCCCAGCACCGCCTGGAAAATCGGCGAAAAATCCACCGATCCCCTCGCAATGTACCTCGCCGATGTCCTCAGCGTCCCCGCATCTCTCGCAGGCGTTCCCGCTATCGTCATTCCATGGGGGAAGGACGCCAACGGCTTACCTATCGGCGTGCAACTCACAGCTCAATCCGGCAACGACGACGCGCTCATCGCATTCGCCCGCAAACTAGCGCAGTAACTCCCCTACGTCGGACCTAAGGCCCTGCGAAGGTCCGGATCGACCACTCATTTGCGTAGCCATCCAGCGACCGCTCACGCACTCTCGGGCTTAATCTTCCCAATAACCTCAGCCGGCTGCTGCGCAATCTGGTCGGCAATCTCCCGGCGATTGATCTCAACGTCCCGAGGGAAATCAAACGCGATGCGTACGCGCTCGCCCTTGACGCTCGCGATGCGAACAACCCCGATCGGGTTTTTCGGATCGCCAATCACCACTTCTTCGCCTTCCCTGCGTGTAATGACCAGCATGACACCACTCCCATCCTGGGCGCTCACGCGTCTTTCCGACGCGAATACCGTGGCGCTCCACCACAGAGATCACACCGGAGAGCCCACCACAGGCGCGGCATGATCAAACCACCGGTGAACTTTATACCGCGCATCTCGCGAATCGCCAAGAGCTTCTGACATTTGCTTGGAATGAATTCTTGCGTCAGCGTCCGAAAAACTTCTGTTGCAACTACCTTCTCGCCAAGGTTTTGTCGCAGCCTTCACACGCCCTTTACAAGTGGGAAACGCAAGTTCTCCACCATCTATCCACAAAGAAATGTGTCATTCGGGCCTCATTCCATGAATGCGGACCGCAATGTCGCGAATCAATCGATCGCTTCAACGCCCGTCACCTCAGGCACATGGGCCTTGAGATTTCGCTCGATTCCCACTTGCAGCGTAATCAAACTGCTCGGGCACCCCACGCACGCCCCATGCAAACGAATCTGCACCTTGCCCTCGGGGGTTACATCCACAAATTCAAGGTCGCCTCCATCGGCTTGCACCGCGGGGCGAATCAGCTTCAGCACCTTCATGACCTTCTCAGCGACCGAAGGCGAAGCGGCGTTGGCGGTTGGGGACGATGGAGACGGCATCTGCGAATGGTAGCCGCTGGGCTGCGGCGACGGGCGGTACAGTCAGCCATGAAGTTTCGCTCGCTCGTGCACGGATGCAGTCTGGTTGGATTCCTCTTTCTTGCTGGCTGCGGTTCCGACCGTGCCACCACGTTCCCGCTGGAGACGCTGCGCTCGCCGCAGTCGAGTGCTGAGCAGCGTGCAACCGCCATCGATCGCCTAAGCGAAGCTGCGAAAGCCAACGAAATCGCAGCCCAGCGCGTGCGCACCGATCTTGAATCCATCGTGCGATCTGAATCCTCCCCGCGAGAATCACGAGTCGCAACACTGACCGCGCTGCTTGCAAGCACGGGCGAGAAAGCCGACGCCGCGAACCGCAAACTCGCCATCGACCTTCTTCCGACCGAACGCGAACCGCGCATCGTTAGCATGCTCGCTGCTGCAGCCAGCGAGCGCAACTGGACGCAGGCTTCGCCCGCCCTGATTCGCAGCCTGGCTCGCGCCAACGACACGCCAGTGCGAGATCGTGACGAAGCCAAGTCGCTCGCCGCGCTCGCACAAGGCCGGTCACTCGAGGAACTGCTGTTCGAGCAGTTTGTCAATCCGTCAACGGGCGATGCAACTGGCGCGGTCGCGGCGGACATCGCCAGCCGCGTACGAGTTGATGCGTGGGACGTGCTCGCGCAACTCGATCCGACAAGCCAGCAACGCCAATCGCTCTTGGCACAACCCGTCGAACCGAAAGCACCCGGCGCGAGTACCATCGCGCAGCTCAAACGAGCGACAACCGATCTCCGCGTGCTTGCAAGCAGCGGCTCCGAAGTAACGTGGCTGCTCTCAATCAAGCCCGACGCTGCCGATAAAGCCTGGTGGCAAGAAGTCACGCAAGCCGTCGCAAAAGTGCCGCAAAGCGAACAGTTGTCGATGCGACATCTCGAAGCGATTCGTCTTGCCAATCGCACCGATGCTTCGCTGCTCAGCAAGTCGCGTGAAGAACTGCTCAGCGTGCTCGAAAGTCGAATCGCAAGTCGGCGAAAAGCCCTGCGCGTGTGGAAAGCCCCGATTCCACCCTACAAGGAAACGCTTGGCGAGCAGCGGTCGCGTCTCAGTTGGGCCGATGCTCTGACCATCCTGACCATCGACACGATGCTGACGCCGCCTTCCGTGCGCGAAGCACTCGTCCCACAAGCCCGGGCCGACGAAGCCGACCGCTCCACCGAGTACGGCGGCGTTCTGGTCGCGCGCACAGAAGCGGGCACTGAGCGAGTATGGCCCGTGCTGTACGTACCCCGTGCGGGCCAGCGGCGGGGAGACATGGTCTTCAATCCGTCCGACGACATGCTCCTCACCAGCGGCACGGCCCTCGCCCACTTCCATCTGCACGCCCAGGAAACCAGCAACGTTAATCTTGCAGGCCCAGCCGAGGACGATGTGGCGTACGCAAACCTGCAACGCCGCGCGTGCGTGCTCTTCACGCCGCTTGGTGACGGTAAATTCAACGTCGACTACTACGGCCCCGGCAGCGTGGTGGTCGATCTGGGAACATTGCCATGGTAAATTCGGCCGTGGTAAATTCGTAAAAATCGCCGAAAAAGTGCGAACGTGGCACGAACACACGCAATAACAGTTGCTCGTACACGTTTCACTCTTAGTTCACTCACCGTGGAGGTTCGCATGCTCAAGTCTGGTCGCATCGTTGCTCTTGCTGCTCTCGTGTTTGCTGCTGGACTTGCCGTCGCGCAGCCTGAAGGCGAACGTCCACGTCGCGGCGATGGCCAAGGTCGCGGCGAGTTTGGCCGCATGGCCGACGGCGCACGTCGCATGGGCATGGGCGGCAACGGGCAAGAAGCTCCGCCGTTCAACCGCCAACAGATCGAGCGATTTGCCGACCAAGTCGCATTGACCGAAGACCAGAAGACCGCGGCGTTCAACCTGCTCGGTGGGTACGAAGAACTTGTCCGCAAGACCAGCGACGAATCACGCACGCGCCGTCGCGAAGCGATGGAGAAGTTTCGCGAGAATCAAGACCAGTCCGTGTGGGACACGGTGCGGACTGCTGCGGCTGCTGACCGCGATGCGCGCAAAAAGCTGGACCAGCAACTGCTGACGGACTTGTCGGCGATTTTGACGACTGAACAATCAGCCAACTGGCCCAGCGCAGAGCGCGGGCTCAAGCGCGGCCAATCCATGCGTCGCGGCTTGCTCGCTGCGGAACGTGCCGACATTGCGGAAATCATTAGCGAAATCGAACTTCCCGAGCAGGTCAAGACTGATCTGCAGCCGGTCATCACGCAGTATGAAATCGATATCGAGCGTCAACTCGCCGAGCGTGATCGCCTGATGGAATCCGCCGGCATGGACCAGATGTTCCGCATGCGGATGGAAGGCGACAACGCGGGCCTCGAAAAGTTCCTCGCCGAACGTCGCGATGCTTCGATGAAAGTGCGCGAGATCAACAAGCGCGTTGCCCGCCAGGTGCAAGACACGCTGCCCGAAACAGCCAAGGCTGCCTTCGCCCAGCGATTCAAAGAAGCGAGCTACCCGGATGTGTACCGCCGCACGCAGGGTGTTCGCGCGTTGGAAGCGGCGTGGGCGATGAGCGATTTGACCGACGAACAAAAACTCAAGATCGATGACATTCGGACTACGTTCAACTCGGCAGCTGACAAAGCGAATCAGAACCTGCAAACCCAGCGCGACCGCATGGAAGAAGCCTTGACGCCCGCGAAACTCGCCGAGCAAGGCATGCGTGCGCTGGATGACGAAGAAATGCGAACCGCGATGCGTGCCCGCCGCGAGTTGGATCAGGGTGTGCTCGCGCAGCTCAAGGATTTGCTGACGCCCGAGCAGTACGAGAAGCTGCCCAAGCCCGACGCCGACGAAGAAGGCGGCAACCGTCGCCAACGTCGCGGTGGTGGGGGTGGCAATGCTGGCGGCGGCGATCTTTGATCGCGTCGAAACCGCAACGAACTGCACGCAAAGATTCTTCAAGGCACACGCACCTGCGTGTGCCTTTTTTTCGGCGCTCATGCATCACTGCGCCATCGCAGTCACAACGACGCGTGTCGAAGTTGCGTCGATGTGAAATCGTTGCGAGTCATGCTGAGTGGCCACCTGCAGATAAGCTCGCACGCTGATGTCATCGGCAACGATTCTGATAATCTCGCCAGCTTGCACCCGCGCAACGCTGCCGCGACCGCCGCCAATGTCACC
The DNA here is from genome assembly GCA_014192545.1 of Phycisphaerae bacterium. GTDB lineage: Bacteria > Planctomycetota > Phycisphaerae > Phycisphaerales > UBA1924 > BJHL01. Next base: position 238,137 of record BJHL01000002.1, read on the forward strand.
TTCAAACGTCAGATACGCCCGGCGATGTTCGCCCATGCGTTCACAAGCGAACTCGCCCGCACAAAGCTCGCTTTGTACGCGCAGTGACACCAAGCCTTGGTCGGCTGCTGTTTCAAACAGCCAGTCAAAGTGCCATGTGCCGTCGCTCAGCGTGTGCCGAAGCACAACCCATCGCAGCATGCAGCAGCGTAGCGAACCGCGCAAGTACACAGCGTTCGGAATCGGCTGTGCTACCCAAGATCAATCTGCTCAAAGCTCACGAGCGGCCGGCGCACGCTCTCGCGTCCGCCTTTAAACGTGTCAAGCGATTTCAGCTTGCCAAACGACAAACCAGTTCGCTCCTCGATGAACGCGATCGACTCCTGATATGTCTTGTACTGTCCGAATACGAATTCCTTCTTGGGCATCATCGCTTCTTGCGACATCGTGTAGCCGCACGCCGTGAGTTTGCCCGTGTCGTCGTGAATGAACGCGATGACTTTCCAAAACCAAAGCGGCACACGCACGCCGAAGTAGGTCGGATCAACGACGAGGTTGTTCGCCTTCGCAAACGCGTCAGACAGCGGCCCCGCCGGAATCGCCTGGCCCTTGCGTGCAAGTTGCTCCTTGGCTTTTGCATCAAAAAGCGGACCGGTGAAGACGCAAACCCGCATGTTGTCCTTGTCGGCGTGCTGCAAGACGTAGTCCTCAAGCCCCAGCCACATGCCGGCGTTGAAAGGTTGAATCTGCGGGCACGCGTTGGCGACAAAGAACGTGTCGCTGTTGGCGTCCTTCGCTTTGCTGCCCCACACCGGGTCTTCGCGGCGCGTCATGTGGCCGCGGCTGAACTTGCCGGTTGTTTCCGTGCCGTAGCATTCGTCTTTGATCTGATCTTTGGAACTGATGCGATTGTCAATCTTCCACGATTCGCGTCCGCCCACGATCTTCACTCGGCTGTTGCCATCGATATTCACCGCGCTGTAGAAGCACATCCGCCGACTCTTGCACATTGCAACCGAGAAGTTGGTGTACGCGAGCAGCGGGCCGCCAGCCGCGGGCTTGTTCACGTCGGTTTTCACTTTGTCCAGCGAAGGTGCCGGCACGACAAACTTAAGCCCGATGAACTTCTCGTCGTATCCGTTCGCGTTCTTGGGAACCGATTCCTTTGTTGCGACCGATGGTGGTTTCTTCTTGCTCTCTGGCTTGGGCACAGCCGGCACCGCCACTTGCACTTTCAACTTGCGCAGCCATTCCTTCACGGTCTCCACACGTACGGCGTAGTTGGCTTTGAGCAATTCGCCCGCGTAATGCAGCCCGACCGCACGCCCATCATCATTGAGCACCACGCTGCCCGAGTTGCCGCCCAGCGTTGATGCGTCATGCTTGAACGCCCAGTCGCCGTCGTTGTCAAGCACGCGTCCGGGCGCAACACGCTTCACGTTGAAGACGTTCTTGAAGATCGCTTTGGCCATCGCCTCGTTCGCGCCGCGATCATCCGCTGCGGGATAACCCACGATGCTCACGTTCTCGCCTCGTTTGGCGTTGTGATCAGCAAGCGGAATCGGATCAGGCAGCCCGGCGTTCTTCTTTACGACGATAATCGCCATGTCTGGCTGGTCGTTCTGATTGCCGATGAAGACGACGCGATCGAAGATAGCTTCAAACTCGTTGTCGCCTTGATGCTCTTCGCGGAAGTCGATCTGTGCTCGCAGTTCGCCGTAGGTGCCGTCGCGAAGAAACGCGTATTTGCCCTTGTTGCCGCGAGAAAACTCCTCCGCTACGTGAGCGTTGGTGATGATCGTGTTCTCGGCAATGACCCAGCCTGTGCCGTAGTAGAACATGTCTTCGGTATCTTCAAACTCTACGCGCCCGACTGATGGAATACGTTGCTCAAGAGCCGAGCGAGCTTGCAACACACGCTGGCGAATGATCGGTGAATCAGGCAAGTCGATCTTGCCATCTCGCACGTACAGCACGGGCCTGCCGTATGTCTTTATGACTGCTTCGGTCAGTGGCCGCTTTGCGTGCTTGCCGCCGGGCAATGGTTCGATGACGGCTTTGACCATCTCGGGTTGCACGCCGCTGGCGGCAGCACGAGGCAGTCGCACACCTTCGCGATTCATCCGCTTCAGTTCGGCTGCGAGTTCTGGATCGACGTTGAGTATTTCTTGTAAACGGGCCATGAAAAACTCCTGCGGCGAACTTGCCGCAGGAGTGAATATACCGAGAAAGTCGCGCCTTGTGTTGAGCCGAGTTGACAACCCGCTTTGCGAAGTCGGAGCGGGTCTCCCACGTTCGTGCTTCGCTCACACCCAAACTTGCATTATCAGGTGCGGCTCTTTACCAACTTTGCCCTGAAACTCGCCGATGCTGGTGGTGACGAGTTTCACTTCATACGTCGGGTGCGCGTCGAGCCATTCATTGACTTGTGTGTCCAGAAAGCCAAACGCATCTTCGCTCAACTTGCTGTGGAAAGTTTTTACATGCGACGCGCCATGCCCTGTTGCTGTAGGCGTGCGCTTCCACGTCTCTCCGCCACTTTTGCGAATGCCCAGTTTCTGCTCGAAAGACTGAATCTTGGGCGGCGGTGGTTCAGCGGGTGGCTGAATACCGAGTGAACCGCCTCCCATGGGACGGATCGAAGGCGAGAGAGAACCTGACTGGGGCGTGCCCAATCCATCTGGCGACAACTGTCGTGAGCGATCCATGCGCGAGCCTCCTTTGGAAGTACGACGACCGCGACCTGCTGGGGTAGTGTACCAGAAACGCACCAACTTGCACGCAGTTTCTTGCTTGATGCATCTCGCTACGCTCGTCACATGCCCCGTCCCTCCGGTTCTTCTCCCCAGCCCGGCAAGTCATTTGGTCAGCGCCCCAACGTCCGTCCGGGCAGCAAGCCGCCACTGCGCGTCCTCGCTACCACCCTCTGGGAATACCCCAGCCAGCACTACGATGCCTTTGTGAGCGAAGAGGGCGAGGTCATCAAGAGCAAGTCTGCCAGCAAGCCCGGCGGAGCGATGCAAGGCCACAAGGAGTACGTGGGCGCCAGCCCATCATGGGTCATTTGGCAATGCCTCATGCGTTACACGCGCGAGGGCGACACCGTGCTTGACCCGATGTGCGGCAGCGGCACAACCCTCGATGTTTGTTCAGACATCAACCGAAAAGGAATCGGTTTTGACTTGGCTCCCCATCGCGAGGACATCCAGCAAGGCGACGCCCGCACCATCAAACTGCCTGACTCCAGCGTGGATTTCGTCTTTATCGATCCGCCCTACAGCACGCACGTGGATTACAGCGACGACCCGCGCTGCATCGGCAAACTCGACGCGTCGGAAACGCCGCAGAAGAAGGTGGAGCACTATTACGACGCCATGGACAAGGTCATCGCCGAGATTCATCGCGTGCTCAAGCCCAAGCGATACATGGGCCTGTACGTATCCGACAGTTTCCGCAAACAGAAGGGCACGATCGGGGGGATATTCATGCCCATCGGTTTCGAACTTTTCGGCATGATGCAAAAGCGCATGCGGCCCATCGACATCATCTCGGTCGTGCGCCATAACCAAAAGCTCGACCGCGGCAATTGGCGGCGGGCCGCCGAGGAGGGCAACTTTTTCCTCCGCGGGTACAACTACCTGTTCTTGATGCGCAAAGATTAAGCGGACCAATCTCAAGACCCCATGATTTCTAGGGCTCCGCTTCCTTGCAACCATCGCGCTCGGGCCTAGAAATCCTCGATTTGGTTATTTGGGCTTGCATTGTCCGTTGATTTCAGTATACTGACCAAACTGTCTGATTTTCTCGTCGGACAGTCGTCTCGGGATGTTTTTTCATGGGCATGACTGGGTCTCGTGGGTAATCGGCAGGGGGATCGCTTGGACTGTCGTCGCGCGTGTGCTGATGGTCTGGGCGAGCCTGTCGTGCGCGTTCGCGCTGGTGTTTGACTTGGCCTCTTTGGGAAGGAATTGTCAGATGCAGAAGAGTAAAGGCACTCTGTGCGCAGCGGCCCTCGTGGCTTGTTGTGCGGCTACGGCTGTGGCTCAGACCACAGGCGTCGACGTCATCGTCGGCGACTTGTACGACGTCGCGCAGTACACAAACGCTGGAACCATCAACGGCAAGCGGTCGTACGCCGTCGGTACAACTTCTTGTAACATCGGAACTGTGCCGCTGACCTGGATTCGTAACAGCGCGGCCAAGTATCCGGTCATCAGCCAGAACCTGTATCGCTTGAGCAGTGGCCGCTTCGAGCAAATCTCACAGGCTTGGCTCAAGCATGGCTATTGCGCTCTCAACGGCACCATCTGCGGACCATGCCCAACGCAAAGTACGCCTGCTTGCGCCTACCTCATGCCTCAGTGCTCAGATCCCTACAGCGCAGGGCTGAATGGCGACCAAAGCGACCTGGGCCCCAAGTGGCACATCAATCCAACGACCGGTGCGATTGCATTCCCCGCGAACACAGCGTCGTGGACTGCCGTCAACGAATCGGGCGACGCGAGTGCGGTCCTGACCAAGCGTCTTGTTGTTCCCGAGACGGATATCACCACGCCTGGTGCTCTCTACTTCATCAGCAGCAGCTACATTCAGCCCGAAGACGCCGCCGCGAACAACGACAACAACAATCAGAGCTACCGCCGAATCACGTTCAACGCGACCTCGAAGGCGATGGAACTCCGCAACAGCACGCAGCGCCAAAAGCCCGGCATTCAAGCTTGGCGCGACTTCGGCGGTGGTGTTGACGCCAGCGGCAACGCCATTCCTGACAACAGCGTCATCATCACGCCGGTTGATGTTGCCAGCGACGGCCGATACTTCATCGGCGTGAAGGTCATCACGCTCGGTGCGAACCAGTATCGCTACGAATACGCGGTGCAGAACCTCAACAGCAACCGCGGCGCAAGCAGCTTCACGGTGCCGGTGCCTGCGACCGCCGCCGTCACCAACATTCAGTTCCGCGATGTTGTCTATCACAGCGGCGAAAAGCAAAAGAGCGACAACTGGACCGGCACGTTCAGCAACGGCGCAGTGACATGGGTCATGCCCAACCTGTACGCTGACGACCAGCAAGAAAACGCTCTGCGCTGGGACACCATCTACGGCTTCTCGTTTGAAACCAACATTCCGCCCGCCAACGGCACGGCGGACATCGGCTTGTTCCTTGCTGGAACAGGCGCCAGTGCCAGCGGCGCAACGCTGGTTCCCAGCACCACCGGCAACGTCGGCCCCTTCAACGACAACTGCGCAAACGCCCAGCCCATCGGCCCAGGCGCGACCAGCATCAGCACAACCGGTGCAACCACTGACGGCCCTGACCAGCCGGGCCAGTGCGTTGTCAGCAACTACACGCAAATCGGCTCTGATGTGTGGTTCACCTACACCAGCGGCAGCTGCGCGGGCGATACCACCTTCTCCATCTGCGATGCAACGTTCGATACCAAGATGGCTGTTTACAGCGCGTGCGGCGGTGCGTTCCTCGCATGTAGCGATGACTCTGCAGGCTGCGGCACCAGCGGCCATGGTTCAACCATCACGTTCGCGGCTGCCTCCAACACGACCTATTGGATCCGCCTGGGCGGCTTCCAAGGCGCAACGGGCACTGGCACCCTGAACGTCGCTGTTCCCAACTGCGGCCCGCAGAACGAAATCTGCAGCACAGCAACGTGGCTGACCGACAGCGTGCAAGTCACGGGTAACAACACTGGTACGACCGTTGACGTGACCGACCCTGCACTCGTAGGCTGCAGCGGTAACAACGCACCGGACCTGTGGTATCGCTACCGCCCCGCAACCAGCGGCAACGCGACCTTCCAAACCTGCGGCAGCGCACTGGACACCACAATCGCTCTGTACGCCTCGTGCACTGCGACCACACCCCTCGCCTGTAACGACGATACCACGGGCTGCTCTGCCGGTGGCAACGCCAACTACGGCTCACGCATCACCCGTGCTCTGACGGCAGGCACGACCTACTACGTCCGCGTCGCTGGTTACAACGGCGGGACAGGTGCCTTCAACCTGATCGTCAACGGCGGCGGCGGCACTGCACCACCGCAGAACGACGACTGTGCAAACCGCGCTGGTATCCCGCTGGGCAATACCGCCTTCAACACCAGTGGCGCAAGCACCGATGGTCCCATCCATGGCACCACGCAACTGCACAACGATGTGTGGTTCAACCACCCCGCAACGGTCAACGGACAGCTCACTGTCAGCACCTGCCCGGGTAGCGCGTTCCCCAGCATCGTGGCGGTCTATAGCGGCAGCGGCTGCACCAACTATGACGCCCGCCTGCTGGGCTTCAGCAGCGTGAGTGCCTGCGGCGCAAACCGCGCCAGCCTCACGGTTCCCGTGACCGCCGGCAACAACTACACCATCCGCGTCGGTGGCACAACCAGCACCGCTCGCGGCGCCGCAACCCTCAACCTCGCCTTTGTGCCCGACGTGCCGGCGTGTGACAGCATCGACTTCAACAACGACGGCGTGTTCCCCTCGGACCAAGACGTTGTTGACTTCTTCGACGTGCTTGCCGGCGGCGCCTGCCCGGCTTGCAGCGACGTCGACTTCAACAACAATGGCGTCTTCCCCGAAGATCAAGACGTGACTGACTTCTTCAACGTCCTTGCTGGCGGCTCGTGCCCATAAGGCAGCATCGCTACTGAGAGCCGTTGAATTCGCAATACAAACGCCGGGAAAGCTCACGCTTTCCCGGCGTTTTTTATTGAACGCAGATCATTTGATTGTTGGTGCCGGTAGCTGTGTGCTCACGGGCGGTTCTTGACGTTTACGAAGGCTCACGCCAGTTCGCGTCCGCGATCACGCGCGGCTTCAATCGCATCTGCAAAGTCTTGTAGCACCGTCTTGCTGTTCAGCACCTTCAGCGCTGCTTCAGTTGTGCCACCCTTGCTCGTCACGGCCGCTCGCAAGTCAGACGGCTCATCTGCGCTTTGCTCAAGCATCGCCGCCGATCCCGCAAGCGTTCCCCGAACAATCTTTAGCGCATCGGCGTGCGAGAAACCAACCCGCATCGCGCCTTGCACCATCGACTCAGCAAGATAGAACAAGTACGCAGGCCCCGAGCCAGCGACCGCGGTGAATGCGTCCATCATCGACTCTTCAAGATCAACGACTGCCGGACCGATGCCTGCGAAAAGCTTGCGAGCAAACGCGGCGTCACCAGCCGATGCACCCACGCCCACGCAAAGCGCCGTGACACCCTTCCCGATTGCCGCGGGCAAGTTGGGCATCGCGCGAATCACGTGGATATCGCCGCCGAGGCATTCTCGCACGCGCGAACTCGACGCTCCAGCGAGAATCGAGATGACGATCCGGCCACTGATTGCTCCGCGCAGTTGCTTGATCTCTTCGGCACACGCAACCAGCGATTGTGGCTTGATGGCGAGCAGCACTTGTCCATCTTCGGGGCGCGAAGCGTTGCTGCCAAGCCATGTCACCGCATCCCACGCCGTCGCGACCACTTGCACACCCAACGCACCAAAGCGGGCCCGTTTCTCAGCAGCCGGGTCAGCCACGCACACGCGCTGGGGCGAGAGAATGCCAGCATTCACGCCGCCAACCACGATGGCTTTGCCCATGTTGCCGCCACCAATAACGACCAGATGCGGATGCTGCATGCGTGAAGTATCGGCAGGCACACCGACGCGAGAGTGACGAATCTCACACGTGCTGCGTAGAAACGAAAACCAGGGCCTCCCTGCGGAGAGGCCCTGGCGATCTAGGCAGATAGCCGTAGGTCATTGGGGCTGCTGCTCGCGTCACTTGCTTGTTACCAGTGAACTGGCACATGCAGGGACTGGACGCAGCCCGTCGGTTGCGTCAAGTGCAACGCAGCCCCAAAGTATTGTCAGCTTGAATCACTGGATCACCTCCTTTGGGATAGGCTCAACACATCCAGCCGCCAGCGGTGCTCACAGAACCGCTCGCCGGACACTTACCACCGAGCCGTCGCTCGGCACAAGGCGACCCGCACCGGAGGCCGGTATCGCGGAACAACCGCGAAGGGTCGGTCACTTGCAGTTGCGTGCGTGAAGCGAGCCAGAGCCTCGATGCACGTTGCAAGCGACGAATCAATATAGTTATTATTCGCGTTTCGTGCAAGTCAGGTTCACTGAAATGTGAGCAAGTTGATGCGAGTTGCAAAAACTAGGACGTTGCGTGCGCTGGCGGTCTGCACGACGCCCAGAGTCTGCCGTAACCGGGGGAAGTGCTTACGCCATGCGAACCCACCGCAGCAGCGTGCTGAAATTCGGCGGCTTGCCGTACATAAGCACGCCCACGCGGAAAATCTTGGCGCTCGCCCAGACGAGTGCGACCACCGTCAGCACGCCAATGAAAATGCTCGCCGCGATCTGCCACCCAGGTATTTGCTCGGGCCCGCTGATGCGCAGAACCATGACAAACGGATTAATCAGCGGCACAAAGCTGCACACCTGTGCAAAGGTGCCGTTGGGATTCCGCATGATGGGAAGCCACAGCAGCATCGGAATCATGAGTACAAGATTGATCGGCGTCATGAGTGCCTGCGCTTCCGCTAGTTCCGTCACCGCCGCGCCGATGGCCGCCATCAAACTCGCGACAATGAAGTAGGCGATGACGAAATAGACGAGCAGGAAAACCACGTTCTGCCATGCGATCAGATCAAGCATGGTCGCCGCGATGAGCGCGAGAATGCCCGCACCCGCGTACAGCACCAGCACCAGCAGGCCCACCGCACCTTTGCCGATGATCTTCCCAACCATGAGTTCGAGCGGACTGGTCGCGCTCAGGAGCACTTCCATCACGCGACTGCTTTTTTCCTCAATCGTGCTCGTAAGCAAATACTGGCCAGCGACAAACACGCTCATCCACAGCAAGAACATGAACGCACCAGGCACCAACATCGCCGCTGCTTCATTCTGTTTGCGTTCGCCCGCCGCAGTCACAACTTGTTGGTCCGCGGTGGGTCGTTCGACGAGCGAACGAACCTTGTCAACATCCAACTGATTCGAAGCCAGCCGAGCGTCGATGATCGCACGATTCGCCTGATCGCGAATGTCAGCCGTCACTTCCGGATCAAGTCGCGGCGCGGTGAAGAGTTGGTAACCAGCGAAGTTGTCGGTTTCCTTCGCGTCAGCCGCACGAACTACGGTTTCCCGTGGAATCACCAGCAGCATCAGCTTCTGCTTGCGCAGCGTCGCGATCTTCGTTTCATCAGGCGTGCCATCATCCTTGAGTGGCAGTGCCGCGCGCGGATTGGCATCAAGCAATTGCGTTTTCGTCGCGTCGGCGTTCGTGTCTGCGGGCAACGTGACGACAGTCAACTCAGGAACAGCTCCCATCGCCTGTTCCATCTGGGCTTTCGCGATTGGGTTGTTCATCGCAGCCGCCATGGGATTCGCTGCGTTCGCGTCTGGGCCGCCTTTGGTCGGGTCAGGCAATGCCACACCCGTGCGTTTGGTCACTTCCGCGCTCGCTTCGCGAAACTTGTCTGCCCGCCGCTTCTCCATCTGATCTTTGCTGAACGCATCCGTCAGCCGCGGTGCAACCAAGCCCGATTGATCGATGATCGCGATGGATCCAACCACCGTCGGCGGCTTCTGATTCATCAGCCGAGGCAGCAGCGTGACCATGACCGCCATGATGACCGGCGGAATGAGAAGCCCGAGCACAAAGCCCTTGGTCGCGACGACGGCCAGGAACTCTCGAACTGCGATGGTGAAGATTTTTCGCATGGTGGGACTTGTCTGCAGGTACGTGAAGAGGGTGAACGCGAGAACGAAACGGAACTGTGCGGCACATCGGGCTGAAATCAGTCCCCGCTCGTGTCACTCCGCGAACCTCGCGCGAGAGCTTCGAGTTCAGCGAGTTCTTCGTCGCTGCTCGCGCTGCCTTTGACGATGTCGATGAAAACGTCTTCGAGCGAAGGCCGGACGACTTCGAGCCGGGTTGCAGGCACAGCCGCTGCGAGGCGAGCGAGCATCGTGCTTGCAGGTTCACTGTCTTTGGCGAAGACCTCAAACCCGCCGCCAACTTCCCTCACGCGATCAACGCCTGGCAATGCAGCGAGTGCCTGCTCGGGAATGGCATCCACTGGCTCGATGAAGACCGCTCGCGGATCAAACTGGTTGCGAATGCGCGAAGGCGTGTCGTCGAGCACCTTCTTACCCTGGTGTATCATCACGATGCGATCACACAACGCTTCGGCTTGGCTCATCTGGTGCGTGCTGAAAATGATCGTCGTTCCTTGTGTATGCAGATCATGAACCAGTGATCGCAGCAGCCGCGAATTGACTGGATCAAGGCCGCTGAAGGGTTCATCAAGAATGACCAGTCGCGGCTGGTGAATAACGCTCGCGATGAACTGCACTTTCTGCTGCATGCCTTTGCTGAGTTCTTCGCATCGCTTCTTGGCGGTGTCCGCCAGAGCCACGCGTTCGAGCCAGCCATTTACGCGACGAGAAACCTCGCTCTCGGGCACATTCTTGAGCCTCGCGATATACGTGAGAAACGCCCCGACCTTCATCTTCTTGTACACGCCGCGTTCTTCGGGCAGATAGCCAATCAGGTCCTTGCTCTCGCCTGCGGAAGCCTTGCCAAGCACGCTGATCTGTCCGCTGTCGGGAAAAATGATCGACATGATCATGCGGATGGTCGTCGTCTTGCCGGCTCCGTTGGGGCCGATCAAGCCGATAAGCGAACCTTCCTCGACGGCGAAGTTGAGATTGTCCACGGCGAGCTTGGTGCCAAAGGTTTTCGTGAGATTGGTAAGTTGGATCGCTGACATAGATATGGAGGCCTGCTTTCAGAGAGGCTGCAAGAAGACACTATCCCACCGACTGCACAATCTTCAAAGGAGAGCATAGAGCAATCTTTGGCAACCGAACAGCGACAGGTGGCAAACTAGCAAATCAGCCAAATATGCTACAAACGTTCACTCCTCATAAACCTCAATCGGCAAGCCGTCCGGATCAGCAAGAAAAGCGAACCGTTTCCCAGTCAGTTCGTCCACCCGCGTCGGTTCAAGTACAGCCCTTCGTTCTGCGAGCGTGCGAAGCGTTTGGTCGAACTGATTCGTGCGAAGCGCCAAGTGCCGCAGCCCCGCCGCTTCCGGACGCGAAACACGCGCAGGCGGCGACGGAAAACTGAACAGCTCAATCTCCACACCATCAGCGAACGCCAGATTCAGCTTCCAGGAATGACGAGCCGCGCGATACACCTCGCTCACCACGCGAAGTCCGAGCGTGTTGACGTAAAACTCTCGCGACTTGGCGTAGTCGCTCGCGATAATCGCAACATGATGAACGCCAGTGAACAAGTTCATGGTTGACTACTGCTCGAACACCTTGCACAAACAACCCGCGTGCGACAGACCAATCCGTCGCACGCAGGTTGTCTTGAAAGCGACATGGCTTCGTCTGCCATCGTGATTACACAATTACTTGGTAAAAATCAGGGCCTTCGGGCTCATCAGCAGCACCTTGCCCTCACGCATCTGCATGTATCCGTTGATCTGCGGCTCAAGCTGCGCAAACGCCTTCTCGCCGACGACCGTGCGAATCATGCCCATGAGTTGTGCCTGCCCTATCGCCGCGTGACCCATCGGGGCCTTCACGCCCGGTGCCTGCACCATGCCACCGAAGGCATCCTCAAGAACATCCGCGAACGAGCGCGGCGCGGGATAGTGCATGACTTCATAGTCATCCAGATCGAGGCTCTTGGCAAGATCACCCAGTGCCACGTCCAGCCCGCCAATTGCGTCAGCCATCTTCAGACCAAGCGCCTTGTCGCCCGTAAAGAGCCGGCCTTCTGCCGTCTTGCTCAGATCAATGCCCTTGCGACCCGCCGTCACGCGACTGGTAAACAGGTTGTACGTGTCAGTCATCTTCGTGCGAACTTCTTCGCGCTGCGCATCGCTCCAGGTCTTCTCGCTCGCGAAAATGTCTGCCTTGGGACCACGACCGCGGCCAACGACGTTGACCTTGAGCTTGTCGTACAACTCGCCCATGGCAATCTTGCCGCCGACCACGCCAATGGATCCGACGATGCTCGACGGATTGACATAAATCTTGTCGCCCGACACTGCGATGTAGTACCCGCCGCTGGCTGCCATGCTGCCAACGCTGATCCACACCGGCTTCTTTTCAGCCAGCCGGCGCACGCCTTGCCAAATCACTTCGCTGGCAGTCGCGCTGCCGCCCGGGCTATCGATGCGAACGATGACGCCGCGAATCTCATCTTCCTTGCGAATGTCTTCAAGGGCCGAGCGAATCGTGCGACTGCCAACGCTCGCACTGCCGCCCATGAGGCCCGGCGTTGTGCTCTCGCCATCAACGATCGCGCCATCAATGTGCAACACGGCGATAGTGGGGCCCGTGGGTGTGTAGTCAGGCGTTTCGCCCAGTTTCATGAGCATCGCGAAGGGATTGCTCATATCCATCTGCGTTTCTTCGTCGTGTCCCAACAAGTCACTCTTCCAACTGATGGGCTTGTTGTACTCGGTCTTCAAGTGAGCAGTCAGTTGCGGCAAATCAATCACACTGTCAATCAACTTGGCTTCCTTGGCTTCCGCCGAATCCGCCATCCACAGCGTTTCCATCGCGCCGTCGAGTTGCCTGTCAGTCAGTTCGCGACCGCGCAGCATGGGGCCGCGAATGTTCGCATACATGCTATCGAGCAAGCCATCGATGTTCTGGCTCCACTGCGGGCTGGGGCTGTTGCGTGCCATCTGCTCGCTCGCGCCTTTGTAGTCGCCCACTTGAACGTAGTCCGCCTTCAGCCCCGCCCACGCAAGCGTGTCGGCCAGGAACATCTCTTCCATGTACAACCCGGGCATGCTCACGGGTGCGCCAGTCTGTGCAATCACTTCATCACATGCCGAACCCAGCATCAATTCAACAGTGCCATAAGCGTCCGCAAACAGGTGAACCTTCTTGCCTTTGCCGCGAATCTCGCGGATCGCCGCCGAGAGTTCTTCCACCTGCGTTGCGCCCAGTTCCGCATCGCGAACCTGAATCACAATGCCGTCGAGATTGCCATCATCACCTGCCGCCTTGATGGCCTCAACAACATCCTGCAGCGTGTGCGTGTCGCTCTTGCCGAAGATCATGCCCGTTTCCGAAGGCCGATCCTTCAACGCTCCCTCGAGCTCAATTGTCGCCACACGAGCTTTGGTCGCCGTCGCGCCGTCTTGGGCATACGCCGCCGACAACGCTGCGGGGCTTGCAAACAAGGCCGCCGCTGCGACCAGGCCACAAGCCGTCATGCGAACATTCAAAATCGAACGAGCAGAGTTATTCACGAATCGCTCCAGAAAGTTGACCCAGATGGGCGAGGCAATCAAGCACTTTGGCGTGCGGGCAACCAACCCGTCGCAGGGTTTCATCGGCGATTCCTCGCCAAAGAGCCCACCTCGCATTGTTCGGCCCCAACCCCGCAGCGTTTCGACGAAATCGCAACTGCTTTCCCTAACTTCCCAGACGCCAGCCCGTACCTCATCTACGCTTGTCCCCTATGGAAAACCTCGACCTCCTCAAGCGGCTGTGCGAAACCCCCGGCGTCCCTGGTCGTGAAGAGCGCGTGCGAGCGCTCATTGAGAAGGAAGTCGCCGGCCTTTTCGATTCCGTCGAATCCGACGCGCTCGGCAACCTCATCTGCCGTCGCAAACCGCGTGGTAAGGCCAAAAAGGGCTCTCCCGAAAGCAAACACGGCGGCCCTCTGCGCATCATGATGCTCTGCCACATGGACGAGATTGGCTTCTATGTCACCGCCATCGACGACAAAGGTTTCCTGTGGATGAACCCCGCAGGCGGCTTTGACACCCGCAATCTCTTCTCCCGCCGCGTCACGGTTGTGGGCGACGATGGCGACTACCACGGCGTCATGAACCCAGGCGGCAGGCCTGTTCACATCAGCAGCCCCAAAGACCGCGAACGCGTGCCGGAAGTCAAGGAGTTCTTCGTCGATGTCGGCATGAAGGCCGATGTGGTCAAGAAGAAGTTCAAGGTTGGTGACTATGTCGTTATGAACGAGCCCGCCATCGAAGTTGGCGACAAGTTCGTGAGCAAGGCCCTTGACAACCGCGTTGCCTGCTGGCTCGGCATCGAGAGCGTTCGCAAACTCGAAAAGACCAAGGCCCAGCATACCTGCGAAGTAATCGTTGCGTTCACCACGCAAGAAGAAGTGGGCCTGCGCGGCGCGAAAACCGCGAGCCACGCCGTCCAGCCCGACATCGGCTTTGGCATTGACGTCACACTCAGTTGCGACACGCCCGGCGTGCCCAGCGAAGAAGCCGTCACTAAGCAAGGCATCGGCTTTGGCTTGCACATCAAGGACAGCAGTTTCATCAGCGATCACACGCTGGTCAGCGAAGTCGAAGCCCTCGCGAAGAAGAACAAGATCGCCTATCAGCGAACGATCCTCGCCGCCGGTGGTCAAGATGGCGCCGCCGCTCAGCAGGCAGCGGCAGGTGCGCGGGCTGTTGGCATTACCGTCGGCACGCGCTACATCCACACCGTGACGGAAATGATTGACAAGAAGGACCTCTACGCCGCTCGCGACATCTTGACCGCGTACTGCGCCAGCCGCTGATTGGTTGAAAGTCAATCTCGAACAGGCACGCTCGCCGCATGCGCAGGCAGCAGTGGCTGTTCGCCGCGCAGATGGCGAGCGATATCGGCGAGAATCATCGGATTTCGCGTTGCCGTAAAGTGACCCATCACCCACGTGCCCGACATCCAGAACGGGTGCATGCCGGGAGGAGCGGTGTTGGTCGCGCCCACGATCTCATCACGAATCTGCGTATAACAACGCAGTTGCGACGGCACATGGCGGTTCAGCCGCTCCAAAAACTTGCTGCCAGCAATCATGTCACGAGCTGCGGGATCAATGTGAATGCGCTTCGCACGATTCGCCCCGCGATGCGGGCTGGCGATTGTAAAAATCCGCTCAGCACGCAGCGTGCGCTGGTCGGTTTCGTCCGGAGTCGTCACCAGTCGAGCAATCAGCCCGCCCATCGAGATTCCAACGAAGTCAAACGAGCGCTCTATCGAGAAGCGCTGGGCAACCTCATCAATCGCGTACGACCGCACATTCGGAAAATCTCGCTTGAGAAAATACGACACATCCAGAAAGTCGCGCGGGTTGTGCGATGTCAGCCGAATCAACTGTCGCCGCAAACTCGCCACGATTCCCGCCCACGCGTGATAGCCATTCAGCAGAATCACTGGCCTTGTCAACCGTGCCGGCTTACGTCGCATCCGAGCCAGATCGGCCTCCGCCGCTGCTCTCATGCCCTCCAGAGACGGATTGACTTCACGCTGCGTAAAGGGCATGAGCCTCACGTGGCCTGCGTCGACAACAAATCGCGAGGCTTGAATCCAACCTTGGTCAATGAACGAGCGGTTCCAGTCGGGCGTCGAACTGACCTTGTCAGATGATAGAGGCTGAGAATCAGAAAGCGTGTTCAAATCACCCACTCGCTTGCAGAACATATGTAAATCTTTGGAATTTCCGTGCGAGCCGCACCTCACCTCAGCTTCGACCCTGCACAATCATGTCTTGCCGACCGTCAATTGCGCCGGCTTGCTGCTCGTTTTTTCTACCAATCCGCCTGCGATCTTTTCCCAGCCGCTTCCCAACTCACCCAGCGGATCAGGCGGCGTGATGTTGACCTTCTTCTCCCCCAACTTCACCTCGCCGCGAAGCACCTTGCCTTGGAAGTCCAAACACTCCTTGAGCAAGCGATCAAGAATCTCCGGCTCAGGCACATTCGCGACCTTCTCGCCTTGCACGTAAATGATGCCGCGGCGATCGCCAGCAAACACCGCGACATCCGCACCTTCAGCTTCGCCCGGACCATTCACGATGCAGCCCATCACCGCAACCTTCATGGGCACAGTCACCTTCGCCGCAAGCTGCTTGCGAACATCCTGCACAAGCGTGAACAGATCCACCTGAATGCGTCCGCACGTCGGGCACGCAATCAGGTCCACGCCCTTGCGCTCGCGAAGGCCCAGCGCGTAGAGCAGTTCAAGACCATCTTCAACTTCATAAATCGGATCGTTCGCATAGCTGATGCGAATCGTGTCGCCGATGCCGTTGATGAGCAGCCCCGACAACGCTGCAATACTGCGAATGCAGCCAGTTTCCTTGGGTCCAGCGTGCGTCACGCCAAGGTGCAGCGGATGATCAAACCGATTCGAAATCTCGGTATACGCGTCGATGACCAACGCCGCATCCATGCTCTTTGCGCTAATCACGATGTCATAAAAGTCCTGCTCGTAGAAGATGTCCAAATACTCTTCGAGCTTGGCGATCATGATCGCCAGCAGATATCCGTGCTTCTTATCGCTGAAAACCGCCCCCAGCTCCTTCATGCGTTTCTGCTTGTCACGCCGCTCGATGATCGAGCCCTCATTCACGCCCACGCGAATCGGCAGCTTGCGCGCCTTGCACGCGTTGATCACTTCAATCACTTGTTCGCGATCATTGATATTCCCAGGATTCAGCCGAATCTTGTGTACACCGGCTTCCACGGCTTCAAGTGCCCGCTGAAAGTGAAAGTGAACATCAGCCACGATGGGCACCTGCACCTGCGGAATGATGTGCTTGAGCGCGTCGGTGTCTTTCTTCTCGGGTACCGCAACTCGCACCACATGCGCCCCGCCCGCCGCAAGCTTGTGAATCTCGCGTACGCACGCATCGATGTCGTACGTATACCCCGCTGTCATCGTCTGTACCGTCACCGGCGCGGGCGTCGTAGGCGTGCCGTCACTTTTCGGTTTCCCGCCGCCAATCTGCACAAAGCCAACGCGAGCATCTCCGAGAGTGACCTGACGAGTGGGGCGACGCAGTTGCATCAACAGAGTCCTTGATAACGTCGCTCAAGCGACGGAAATAGCCTGATAACCACGTGTAATGGTAGACATACAGCATTGCCGTATACGTATACACAAACACCCGGTTCGTTAGCGACGGCGGGTAGAACCCAACCGCGGTTCATCGCCCAAATCAGCTCAGCTTGCCACCAATTGTGAGGGTATAGCGGTATTTCTCACGTGCTTCATGGTCCGAGTTGCTTTTTCTCGCCGCAAACTCGCAACCCATGACTTCGCGATATCGATACTCCATAGTCGCCACGCGCGAAACCCGTGGGGGTTTCGGTGGCGACAACTTCGATCCAGGACGATCGATTGGGGCACACTATGGGAACTGCTGAGAAGCCGTTTTCGTCTGTCAGGCTGAGTGAAGTCGAACGTAGGGCGCTGCTGAAGGTTATCTCGATGAAGGCGGATGCAAGTCCGCTTGCCGCGAAGCGAGGCGATACGCGTTACACATTGCCGCCTGGCTATTCCGTTATTGGCGAACTCGAGCAATCTGGCGGCACCCCACAAAAGTTGGTTGTCAGCGTGCGAGACATCTCTCGCGGTGGCATCTCCATCCTCCACAGTTCGTACGTCCACCTCAATTCCCGCTGTGTCTTCCGTTTCTACGA
Organism: Phycisphaerae bacterium; assembly: GCA_014192545.1. Classification (GTDB taxonomy): domain Bacteria; phylum Planctomycetota; class Phycisphaerae; order Phycisphaerales; family UBA1924; genus BJHL01. The sequence continues at coordinate 255,610 of BJHL01000002.1, forward strand.
CGATAAGCGCAAACAGGTCGCAGCCGCTTACGCCAAGGTCGTGCGCTGCCAACACGTCAAGGGACAGATCCACGACGTTGGACTCAAGTTTGATCTCGCTTTTCCAGTGGAGTCATTCCTTGTCGAAGCAACTTCGCAAGGCGCGAGCAGTGTGCCACGCAAGCCAGCGATGTATCCTGCGCTCCAGGCTTTCGTTGACGAACTGCAAACGCTGGTCCGCTCAGGTGCCGATCTTTCGCTCATCAACGGCGTACTCGATGAAATTCGGGCCGCCCTGACCGAAGCCCTAAAGGCTAGCCCGGCTCCGCCAACACCTGCCGCCGGCGTGAGTGCGAATGCCAAGACCGCACCCGTCACGACTGTTGCAAAGGCTGCATGACCCGGCGTGTGCTTGCCCAACGGAACGAACACGCTATATCGCCGCGTCGGATTCGGATGATTGAGTAGAAACAGGCCGGTGTGCGTTCGCGGTGATTCCTCGCACAAGTCCCGGTCTTTTTTCGTACGCAGGATCACCCGGCGCTACGCCATCAATCTCGGGCGTGCGCCACGTGAGCATCACAAATCCCACGATCGTCAGCATCACGCTCAGCACGCCAAGTCCAACCTGCGCCCCAAGCCCTTCCGCGTTGGGGCTGGTTGCGCTATGCCCAGCCACATACTCGCCAATTGCGCCACCAAGCAGCGCACCCAGTGGCATGCACCCAAAACTCACCGTATTACAAATCGCAAGCACGCGCCCGCGAATGCGATCATCAATCAACAGTTGCAAAGCGGCGAACGCGCTATTGAACGACCACATCCACACGATGCCCACCAGGAAGATTGCGATGCCCGCAAAGTACAAGGAGGTCACCGCGCTGAAAACGCACAGGAACAAGCCACACATCGTGATCGAAAGCGGCACAAAATGATGCTTGGGATACCAGCGAGGCACAAACCGCACCGTCAGCGCACCAACCACTGCGCCAATACCCATTACGCCCAAAAGTGCCCCATACCCGCGCTCACGTGCAATCTTGTCCGCATCAGGCAGATAAATCTGCTTGACCAGAATCGGCAAAAACCGCAGCAACGGCGTCGCGAGTGAACTGAACACCGTGATGCCAATGATCAGATTCCGCGTGCCCCGATGCTGCCACGCAAACTTCGCGGCCTCCTTGATCAGCGCCCACGGGTGCCCGCGCTGATCCTTTGGTATCGCGGGCGAAGGCGGCGTCCGCGTAATCGCAATCAAAATCGCCAGATAACTGATAGCGTTCAGCAGGAACAAAAGTGCCGTGCCCTTGATGTCATAAGGCGAGAGCGAATTGAGCCAATTCACAAAGTTCGCCGTGCCAGGCAGCATCTTCGCAACGTGATCGACCAAACCAATCACGCTAAAGCCCAGCAGAATGCCGCCCAGTGCCGGGCCCAGTGCGCGCGCAAGGTTGAACTGCAACCCATTCAACGTAATCGCGCTCGTCAAATCCTCGCGAGGCACCAGCCGAGGCGTCAGCACCTGCCACGCCGGAATATTGAACGCCATCGCGATCCCGTCAAGCGACCCCAGCAGGATGAGCATGTAAGGCGAAATATTTCCCTTGAAGGCTACCGCAAACAGCCCGATTGCAATGACCATGCGCGCAAACTGCGTCAATAGCAGCAATCGCTTGCGATCAACCATGTCCGCAACCACGCCGCCTATGAGTCCCAGAAAGAGCTGCGGGGCAAGCTGCGCAACCGCCAGGTAGGCCATCATGATCGGCGCACCAGGCTTGCCCGATTGCACCCACGGCTCAGCGAGCGTGGACTCGGCCATTGCCCATTGCACGCCCACAACTTCCATCCAGCCGCCCATGCTTGATACAAATGCTGCTATCCACACGTTCCGAAAGTGTGTGTGACGCAATGCTTGCCAGATGGAAGGTCCCGACGACATAGCTATGGGGACGCGTCATACGCGACGCTTCCGACAATGCTACATCGGCGCAATGGCCTTTTTCGAAACAAAACAGAATCACCCCGCCTCGCGGGAGAAGGGGCTATCGCTCGCGTGGGAAGGGAGTGGGGTGATCCTGACGTGTGTGCTTTCAAATTGTCGGGCGAGTCCGCCCATCTCATGCGATGTGTGGTCGCACGTTCTGTCAAGCGCGGGCGGGCGATGTTCTCGCACGTCCGCTTGGGGAAGGGGGATCGTTTCGCTCTCGCTTGCGACACGCGTGAACGTCACGCCGCCTCTGCACAGGCGAAGTCGCAGGTCAAGCGGTTGATTACTTGCGACGCCGACGCGTTGCGACCAGAGCGCCCATGCCCAGCATCGCTGCTGCACCGGGGCTGGGAATCTGATCAACAAAGATCACGGCTTGCACATTGCCCGCAGCCAGAGAGCCCATCGCAAACACCGTGTACACCACGTTGTTCTGCAAGGTAATGCCCGGCAAAGGCAATGCAAGGCCGTTGTTGGAGTCAAGGAACACGCCCAGGTCATACGTGCCGCCTGGAACGTTGATGTAACCTTCATCCGCTGCGTTGCCGAATGCGGTGTTGTCAAACAACACGCCGCCGCTCAGCAGACCAACGTCCACCGCAGGCACATCAGGCGCGGCGTGCACAAAGCGAATGCGAGCGGCGTTGGGGTTCTGCGTGCGATTGTCCACGAGCACGAGGGGGCGGATGTTGTTGAAAAAGTCAATCGCCGCGATGGTGTAATCCGTGTTGCCGTCAATAGCAACGCCAGTTGCGTTGATCGCCACGGGCGTCGTCGCGTTCGCGGGCGTCACGCGGAAGTCATACGTGCCCGTGGGAAGCGGCACATAGCTCGTGCCCTGCGTAAACGCAAGGTCTTCAATCGCCGGCGCACCCGCGCCAGGCAGCGTATTCACATACACGTCAACCGCCGGCGTGTTGGGCGAAGCGTGAATCACGCGAACGCCCGCTTGCGCGGCACCAGCCATGCTAATAGCGGCGATAGCCGCACCAGTAACAGTACCAATCTGCATATATCCTCCAACAAGCGTCTCGGGAGAGAGAGGCCAGACGCAAGGGCCCATTCACATTGCATTGCTCGCGGAGAGAGAGCAGTCTGCGATCACGTAACCAGCAGACGCGAGCGAACACAATGGGAACGCGAGGATGTACGTCAGTTGATGTGAGAGCGGATTCTCACTATTGCGCAGAATATGCAAATTGATTCTCAATTCTCACAATCTGCCTGCAAGTGAAGAAAAAGCCGCAATTTTGTTTGGCAAACCTGAAAACCTGTGGCATATAGGCGGCGGAACAGGCAAATCGAGCTCGGGCACAAACGCGCTCTCGCGCCTGAAAATACTTACTCAGGCTTTCGTGTCGTCACCAGTCGGTTTGCTGCTCGCCTGCATCACATCCAGCGTGCGCATCGCATCCATCTTCGCCAGGCTCATTGGTCGCGACTGATTCACCAAGCCGCAGCCGGGGCAGAACGTGCCGTTCTCACTCTGCGGCTGGTTCGCGAGCGATTGTCCGCAGCCCAAGCATGAATCGCCCTGCAGTCTGCTCGTAAGGGAATTCACTGCAATCACCAGCGTCGCGACCGCAACGCCCACGATGGGCCACGCCGGCAGCGTGGTCCACACAATGACACCAATCATCGTGGTGACAACGCCGACGAAAACCCACAATGCACGCGTTCTGATGCGGTCGAGCAATCGCATGTCAATAGTGTAGCGGAAACAGCCGCGACCAACACCGCCGCCACAAGAAGTTTCGCGCACAAACGAAAAAAGTGCGGGCTCTGCAGCCCGCACTCAAGGAATTCGTCGGTCAGAGCGATCAGCCGCGTTTGCTGTTGCCACGATTACCAAATGGCTGCGACGGCTTACCAGACTTGTTAAAGGACTTCTTGAACGGCTTGCCGGGACCTCCCGAATTGGGACGTGCCGCGTTCGGACGCGGAGCGTAATCGCTCCGGCCGCCCGTTGCACCAGTCCGCGCACCGTCGCGAGGGCCGTCCCGGCTTGGACGTGCATCGCCGCGCGGAGCCGCACCGCCGGCATTCATCGGACGAGGCCGATCACTGCCGTATTTGTGGGCAAACTTGCCGCCGATTTTCTTGTCGCCTTGCGGAGCAGGGCGAGGCGAACCCGCCGCAGGCCGAGCATCAGGCCGAGCCGGACGATCATCAAATCGAGGCCGATCTGTGCGTTCACCACGCGGAGCCGGACGCGAATCTGGCCGCATCGGACGGTCATCAAACCGCGGCCGATCCGACCGGTCCGACCGATCACCGCGCGGTGCGGGGCGACTGGTTGCCGGCTTGTTCGTGCGAGCGTCCAGCGCGGCACGTTTGGCCATCTCATGCCGAGGCGTGCCCGAACGTGGCTTGGGTTGCTGCTGCGTCGGCCGTGCATCCGCACCTTCGCGCGGGGCAAACGTGCTGCCGTGGTCATCACCATGGTGTCCGGTTGCATGCGCCGGTCGTGTATCGCGGTGCATGTCAGGCATGGGCGAACGACGCTCGCGGTGGGGGATCACCGGGTCAACGGTGTTCTCCATGCGCGGATTGCTCGGGCCGCGACGCGACTGGCGCGGCGCATCGTCGTACAGCCGTGAGTTGTCGTCACGACCGCCGCGACCACCGTGCCCACCTTGCCCGCGAGCCACTGGCTGACGGATTTCAATCGTGCTTTCCGGCAGTTGCGGCGTGGGCTTGAGCGGAATCCGCTTACGCATGACCTTTTCAATCTGGTTCAGCAACGACTGCTCTTCACGATCACAGAATGCAATCGCCACGCCCGTCGCGCCCGCTCGGCCTGTGCGACCGATGCGGTGCACATACGCCTCAGGCTCCATGGGCAAGTCGTAGTTGATCACGTGCGACACGCCATCAACGTCAAGCCCGCGAGCTGCGACGTCAGTCGCGACCAGCACACGCGAGCGACCCGCGCGGAACAGATCAAGCGCGCGTTCGCGTTGATTCTGACTCTTATTGCCGTGAATCGCAACCGAATCAACGCCCGCGCGTTCCAGTGCGGTTGAAAGCTTATTGGCACCATGCTTGGTGCGAATGAACACCACCACGCGCGTCATGGTTTCGTCTTCAAGCAGCAACCGCAGCAGCGCGGGCTTGCTCTTTTGGTGCACCATGTAGAGTGACTGCTCAATCAGCGGAGCCGCCGTCGCAACGGCACTGACCGAAACCTTCACCGGATCACGCAGCAGCGAATCCGCAAGGTGCATGATCTCTTTCGGCATGGTTGCGCTGAACAGCAGCGTCTGCCGCTGCGCAGGCACCGCCGCCGCGATGCGCCGAATGGGCTGAATAAAGCCCATGTCCAGCATGCGGTCAGCTTCGTCCAAGATGAACGTGTGAATGTCGCTGAAGTTGGTGAGGCGCTGCTCCATCAAGTCCAGCAGTCGGCCTGGCGTTGCGACAATGATGTCCACGCCGCGGTGCAATGCGCGAACTTGGTGAAACTGACTCACGCCGCCGAAGATGACGGTGTGCGTCAGCCCAGTGTGCTTGCCATACGTCGCGAAGCTATCGCCAATTTGCGTTGCAAGTTCGCGCGTGGGGCTCAGCACCAGCACGCGCGGCCGGGCACTGCCCTTGTGCGACTTGTCGAGCGGCTGACTCAGCAACCGGCTGAGCACAGGCAGCGCGAACGCCGCAGTCTTGCCCGTGCCAGTTTGCGCACAGCCCAAAATGTCGCGACCTTCCAAAATCGTCGGAATCGCCTTGGCTTGAATGGGCGTGGGAATCGTGTAGTTCTCGTCAACCAGCGCAGCCTGAATCGGTGCGGCCAGTCCCAAGTTCTGGAAGGTGACGGTGGGGGCGTCGGTGCTCGCCGATTCGTTGCGCGAATCAGAGCGAGTTTCAGAGCGAGCCTCGCCGCGAGTTTCGCGGCCATCAGGCATCAGCGTGCGTGGCGACTTGTTGTGTGAGTGAGAAGTGGGATCAAGAACGGGTTGCATGAACGGAGACATATCCAAACGAGAAACTCCTGCGACGCGCAAGCGAACTCACGGCGTCGACGGCTGCTTCGGCATCGCGCAGCACGAAGCATCATGCATCGCGTTACGAGCCGAACAAGATGTGCGATGGATTAAGAGCGTCCGCGAGCGTGTTTGACGGCAATTAACCGAGTCAAAAACAAGTGCGGCAGGTCGGGGCCCATCGGCTGGAGCGTTGACATGCACGGGAGGAACAGACCGCCCGGAGTGGAACAACGCCGCCGAAGATTTCTCAGATTTCGCGTGTGAAGTCGTGCTGTAAACAGCGCGATGCGAAAGGGGCTGAGGCCACCGGCGTATGGAACCCTAGGCCGCATGAAGCGGAAATGCAAGCAGTACGAGGATTTATGCCAAACTAGATCGTGCCTAGTCTCGAACCGGCTTCTGATGCGACGCCAGTTTCTCCCACTCTTCCTGATCAAATCCCAGCAGCCCCTTCGCCACCGCAAGCTTCACAACCGCCGCTCGCGAGTCGATGTTGAGTTTCTGGTGAATCGCCTTGATGTGATCGTTGATCGTGTGCGTGCTGCGGAACAGCCGCTTGCCAATCTCCGGCGCGTCGTGCCCCTTCGCAAGCAGATACAACACCTCAAGCTCGCGCCGCGAAAGCACGCGCAGTTCGCCATATTCAGGACTCACCACCATGGGCCGGGTGTCGGTTTCGTCCGGATGTGTCTCGGGCGTGAGCCGAGCAAGAATGACGAACAATCCGCGTGTTTTGAAGGCCGATTCCTTCAGCGGAAAACATCGCGTGAGCCAGCGTGCTCCGCGCCACAACTGGTAAAACTCGCTGACAACCCCTTCATCCAACGTCGGTTGCATGAGGCTCAAGCGTTCATCCGCGTGTGCCTTGGGCAGCACGTCAAACAAGCTTCGCCCAACCATCGCTTCAGGCGTCGTTTTGTGCAGGTTGGCATATTCCTTGTTGCACCAAAGCTGCACCATCATCGGGTCCCGAGCCAACGCGCACAATCCCTCGATGCCGTCAAAGGGGGCAAAGTCATCGGGGCCCATGGGTCTGGAGGCGGGTGTTTGCATCATGGCTGGCGACCGATGAGTTTAGCAGAATCCCGTGAGTTTGGGGGTGCTGACCCCCTCTAGAAACGAAAAAACGCGGGTGATGCCCGCGTTTGTGTACAACTTTCACTCAAACAAGTGGTTCGCGATGGCGTCAGCTTCTTCAGCCGTTCGCCGCCGTTCACGCATTGTCCAAAAGTTCAATGCTCTCAAACTGCTTGCCTTCAAGCAACTCCAAACTCGCGCCGCCGCCCGTGCTCACGTGGCTCATGCCGCCCGCGAGGTTGAACTTCTCAACCGCCGCTGCACTGTCGCCGCCGCCCACAATGCTGGTCGCACCGTTCTTGGTTGCTTCCACAATCGCCTTCGCAACTTGCTGCGTGCCAGTTGCAAAAGGTACCCATTCGAACACGCCCATCGGGCCGTTCCACACAATTGTCTTGGCCTTACGCAGCGCCAACGCATACTTCGTCTGCGTCTTGGGGCCAATATCCAAGCCCATGAAACCATCCTTGATCTGCTCATCAAAGACTTCAATATCACCCGCATCCTCGCGGAAATCCGTCGAGCACACATGGTCAACCGGCAAGAGCAACTCACACTTGCTGCGAGCGGCGTGATCGATGATCTTCTTCGCATCCGCCAAGCGATCTTGCTCAACCCGGCTGTCCCCAACCTTCTTGCCCAGCGCCGCCAAGAACGTGTACGCCATCGCGCCACCGACAATGATCATGTCAGCCTTGGGCATCAGATTCTCGACGCATGCCAGCTTGTCACTGACTTTCGCGCCGCCCAGCACCACCACAAACGGCTTCGCCGGGTTCGTCACCGCGCCCGCGAGGTACTTCATTTCTTTCTCAACCAGGAACCCCATCACGCGCGGCTTGCCCGCCATCGCCTTGGGCACGCCCACCATGCTGCCCTCAGCGCGGTGGCTCGTACCAAATGCATCGTTCACATACACATCACCAAACGCCGCGAGTTTGGCACAGTACCCCGCCTCACCCTTTTTCTCGCCCGCCTGAAAACGCACGTTCTCCAGCAAGATCACATCGCCGTCCTTCATCGCAGCAACCGCCGCCGCCGACTTGTCATCGGTGCAGTCGGTGCTCGGAAATCCAACCGGCTTGCCCAGCAGCTGGCTCAGCTTGTCCGCCGCAATCTTGAGGCTGAACTCCGCCTGATAGCCCTTGCCTTCAGGCCGGCCCAAGTGACTCATCAAAATCACACGTCCGCCGCGATCAACGATGCTCTTGATCGAAGTCAGCGCCTCACGAATCCGGCGATCATCCGTAATCACGCCGTCTTCAATCGGCACATTGAAATCCACACGCATGAGCACACGCTTGGAACGAACGTCAACGCTGGCGATGGTCTTTTTCGACATAGTGGCCGAGGGTAGGTATGGAAAGGGTCCTTGGAAACAGCTACAACTTCCGCATCGCTTAGAGTATAAAAAAGCCGCGCAGCAAGCCAGTACTGCCCAGCACGAGGAACTGTGCGAGGTTCCTCACGTCCGCCCCGCTCAGTGATGCAGCAACGTCCCCAGCGTCTCGCCGCGGGCCGCCTTTGCAATGTTGCCATTCACGCGGAAGTCGAAGACCAGCACGGGAATCTTGTGTTCGTTGCACATGGCGAGGGCGGTCATGTCCATGACGCGGAGGTTCTTGGCCATGGCTTCGGCGTAGGTGAGCGAGTCGTAGCGTTTGGCGGTGGGGTCTTTCTTGGGGTCGGCGGTGTAGACGCCGTCGACCTTGGTCGCTTTCATCAGCAGATCACAGTCAAGCTCGGTGGCGCGCAGGGCTGCGCAGGTGTCGGTAGTGAAGAACGGGTTGCCGGTGCCGGCGGCGAGGATGACGACGCGGCCTTTTTCCATGTGTCGGATGGCGCGGTTGCGGATGAAGCCCTCGGCGACGGCTTTGATCTCGATGGCGGACTGGACACGCGTGTCGACGCCCATGGTGAGCAGTTTTTCTTTGAGGGCCAAGGCGTTGATGACGGTGCCCAGCATGCCCATATGGTCGGCGGTGGCCTGCTGGATGTGGCCTTGCTTGGCGAGTTCGGCTCCGCGGATGATGTTGCCGCCGCCGACGACGACCGCGAGCTGGACGCCCACGGCGTGGGCTTGCTTGACCTCGCCGGCGATGTGATCAAGCTGGTCAGGCTCGATGCCAAAGCCGCCAGGCTTGCAGAAGGACTCGCCGGAGATCTTGAGAAGGATGCGGCGGAGTTTGGCCATGGGGGAGTTTGCGGGGG
>BJHL01000002.1:264862-729847 GCA_014192545.1 Phycisphaerae bacterium
GGGGGTGGGGAGGTGGAAGGGTGCTGGGGGGGGGGGGTGAAGTGGTGAGCGGGTGAGGGGTAGAAACGCGGTAGAACGGGGAACGTTTGGGGGTGGATGTGCGAAGAAAGGGTGAAGGAGGCGACTGTACTCCGCTCAGCGGCGGGTCGGCGAGCCCAGCGGGCGGCGGCAGGCTGCTGGGGGCAGATTCGATTCTGCAACCGGCGGCGGGGCGGGGCGGTATCGTGTAAACTCAGAGTGTGTCGCACGGAATCGCGGCGCGCGAGGTCGGCCTCGCGAAGGAAAGCGTGGAACGCAACGTGAAATTCTTCTGGTCAAGGCAAGCTGATGTGAACGCGGATGGGACGGTGATGCCGCCCCAGCCGCCCAATGACCGCGATGACACGCTGCCCCCGTCCTTGTGGCAGCTCGCTGTTAAGTGGGGCTCGAGCCTGACGGTGCTGGCGCTGATTGTCAGCTTGGTTGTGCACATCAGCGGCGGGGTGATTGCGAACTTTATTACGATGCGCGGCGATCTGGGCTCGCGCGGTGGCGGCAGCGGCGGGGCACCGGTCGAAATGGCCATCGGCGCGGCCGGGCCGTTGTCAGACTTGAGTGATGTTGGGGCAGGACCCAGCTTGCCTGCGGTGCCTGAAGACGTGGGCGGGGGAAGCGTTGAGCTTTCGATGTCGTCTGCGGGCAGCGGCGCGCCGGGCGTGAGTGATGGTGGCGAAGCGGGCGGCTCGGAACTGGGCGGGCTGGGCGGTTCGTTATCGGGTGGGGGCGATATTTCCATCGGCGGCGGGCTGGGCGGCGGGGGCGGAGGCGGCGGCGGCGCGAGCTTCTTTGGTGTTGAGGCTTCGGGCAACAGGTTTGCATTTGTCGTGGACGTTTCCAGCTCGATGGAGGCCGACAATCGCATCGGCAGGCTCAAGCAAGAGCTGCGTGCAACCGTTGACAACATGGCCGAGACTGCGGAGTTCTTGATCGTGACGTTTTCTGACGAAGCCCGCGTGCTTGGGCCCAAAGTCGAGTGGCGGCAAGCCTCGCCCGCGATGCGGCGGCGCGTGATGAGCGAGACGGATGCGATGGCGATGGGGCCATCAACCGTGCCCATGCCCGCGTTTGAAATTGTGCTGGGCCTGCGTCCCAAGCCGGATGCGATTTACTTCATGACCGATGGGCAATTTGAGGAAACGGTGGTGGAACGCGTGGCGATTTTGAGCCGGACTGCCGGAGGCGTGCCCGTGCATTGCATCTGCTTCGGCGATGATGCGGGCGGGCAACTGTTGCAACGCATCGCGTCGATGACCAAGGGCACGTACACGTTTATTCCGAGCAAGTAACATGCGAGAGCTGAGGCGACAACTCTGCGGCGTAGTGTGCGTGCTTGCGTGCGGCGAGAGCGCAGCACGTGCGTGGGCGCAACTGGCCTCAAGTATGCTGACGCTGCGCGACGGAGTCCCGCCGCCGGCGATGCTGGTGCGTGATGTGACGGCCGATGGCGTGGAACTGGTCGCGGGCGAGAGCGATGGGGCCGCGATGCAACTGCTGACATGGGATCGCGTGGCGAGTGTGCAAGGCAATTGGCGCGACAAAGCCGCTCCGTATCGCGCGATGAGCAACGATCTGTGGCGCGCACGCGTGCGACTGGAACGCGGCGACTCGCTGGGTGCGGAGCCGCTGTTGGAAAAACATGCCGCAACTTTCGCGCAGCGGCAAGGGCCGCTCCCGGCGATGGTCTGGTCAGGCTTGCTGCGATGCCGCGTGAATCGGCAGGCGCAATCAGCGGCAATTGTCGCGTGGGCGGGCGTGGTTCGCGCGGGTCAAGGCGAAGTTGTCTTCGCTTCGCGAGCCAAAGCTGGCGATGAAGCACGCGACACGGCGATCATTGACGCGGGCACCATGCTCGCGCCGCAGCTTGCGCCGATTTTTCTGCCCGCCCCGTCGCTGCAAATCGTGACGCAGGCGATCCCCGCCAAGAGCGAGACGCGCGCCGACAAGTTGATGCTGCTCTACGTCGCCGCCGCCGACTTTGAGCTCGGCCGCAAAACGCCGCTGCCCGCCCGCGAGAGTGACGATGTGGCCTTGGCGCTGACGTGGGATGTGGTTGCAGCACGCATAGGCGATGATGCAACCAAAGCAACCGCCAAGAAGAACTTGCAAGCCCGGCTGCAGGCAGCGGAGCCGCCGCGATGGCAAGAGGCATGGGTGCGGGTCGCGCTTGGACGCTTGATGATTGCGAGCACGGAGGTTGAAGAACGACGGCTGGGCGTGGTGATGCTGCTTCACGTGCCCGCGCGACTGGCCGATGCACATCCGTATCTTGCGGGCATTGCACTCGCCGAAGTCAGCGTCATGCTCGCGCGCGATGGCGATGTTACTGCCGCACGAAACACGCTTGCGAAGCTCGAATCAGACTTTTCCGGCCACCCGGCACTCGCGTGGGATGGCCTGCGCGCAGTGCGCAACGCGGAAGTGAAGAAGACGGCGAGTGCAGATTCGCAGGGAGGCGTGCGATGATGCCAAGCCGCAAGGCAATGCTGCGATGGAGTTTCGCCGCGTGCGCAGTGATGTTGCTAACGGCGCGAGCAGGCTTGGCGCAGGTCGCAATCGAACCCATCGATGAAGACGCGGGCGAAACAGTCGAAGCGTACATCGCGGACCTGGGGCTGACGGATGTTTTGGCCGCCCACCTGCGACAAAAACTCGCAACCGCAAAGCCTGAAGAACGAGCACTAGCCGCAAATGAACTGGCACGCTTGTACACCAAGATGCTGGCCGACTCGACAGATTCCACCCAGCGGCGCGATGTCGAGACGTTGGCACGCTCACTGTTGAAAGAGTTTCCCGAAGCCGACGGCGCCGAGCTTCGCATCGATTTATCGAAAGCGACGTACTTGCGTGCGGAAGAAATCGCAGAACGCGACCGACTTGGATTAGCGACCGACGCCGACAAGCTCGAAGCCACACGAATCCTCAATGACGTCATCCCGCAGCTCACGCAAGTGCGCGAGCGTTTGTCGCGTGACGTTGCAGGACTCGAATCACGCGAGAAACAAGCCGCGCCCGACGAAGAGTCGATCATTCGAGCCGCACTTGGTGATGCGCGGCGTGTTCGCTCGCTCGCGGCCTATTACGAAGGCTGGAGCCGGTATTACCTCTCGCTGCTGACAGACACCGATACCGGTCTCGTCGAAGCGATGGAAGCCTTTGGCATCATCTTGAACGCGGCCGCCGGCAGCGTGCCTAGTTTAGAGCGGCTGCCAAAATCAACCGTGCGATACGAGCACGTGGCGCGGTCGTGCATGGGCGTTGCGTTGTGCTTGTCGCGACTCAACGACACAGACAACGCTGTGCGATGGCTCGATCAACTCAACATCACCGAAGACTTGCCCGACAACGTCGACAAGCAGCTTTTTTCCCGCCGGCTGATCGTGTTTGCGCACGGACAGCGATGGAACAACGTCGAAGCGTTGGTTCGCCGCTCGCGCGTGATGGGTGAGGATGGCAAGCCCACGCCCATGACCGTCGCAGATGCCCGACTGCTCGCAATCGTTTCGCTGCGAGCTTTGCGAGAGCCGCAATTGCGTGAGAACTTTCGCACGAGTGTTCAAGGACTGGCGCAGCAAGGTCTCGCTGACTTGATCGCTCGCGGCGAACTGGGACAGATCGTTGATCTCGTGCAGCAATTCGGCACATTGCCGCTGGGCGATGCAGGTTTTGTCAACGCATACGTGCGCGGCATGCTGAGCTACGACCAGGCGCGAGAACTGCACCGCAAGGCCGATGGCGACAACGAAAGCCCTGCGAACACAGCACCCGTAGTGAATGCGTATCGCGACGCGGCAGGCTTGTTCGAGGCGGCGCTGACAGCCAGCGACGCCAAGCAGTTTGATGCCGAGCCCGCGCGCGTCATGTTGCGAAAGGGTTTGTCGCTCTATTACGCAGGCGACCTGTTGCCCGCTGCGGATATGTTCGAAAAAGCTCATGCCGAAGACCGCGCAACCAGCAGCATCAAGCAAGACGCGCTGTGGTTCGCGGTGGTCGCGCTGGATGCGGCGGTTGAAAAAGGCCAAGCATCGCAGCGGCAGCGGCGTGATCAACTCGCAGCAGTCTACATCCGCGCGTTCCCGCATTCGCAAAATGCAACCAGGTTGCTGCTTCGACAAGTGCAAGCCGATGGCATCGATGAGCAGCAGGCACTTGATATTCTGCTCGCCGTCACGCCGCAGCAGCCGCTCTATCTCGCAGCCAGAAAGCAAGCGGCACGCATTCTGTATCAGCAGTTCAGACGGGCCCAAGCAGCCCAGCGAACGTTCGCCGCCCTGCGATTTGTCGAAGTTGCCGAGCCATTGCTCAATGAAGAGGCGGCACAAGCGTTGGAACTGTCAGGCACGCAAGGTACCGAGGCCGCACTGGCCGCAACAGTCCGAGCAAGGCAGCTCGCCGATGTGTTCTTGAGTCAACCCTCGCCCGATGTCACGCGCGCGCAGGCCGCGTTGGCGACGCTCGACCGCTTGGTCCTGCGTTACTCGCTCGACACACGCGAAATCGAATCCGAGGTCGTCTATCGCAAACTCCAAATCGCGCTCGCAAAGAACGAAGCCGCGCAAGCGAATGAGATCGCCGACCAACTGCGCGGCATGGCGGGGCCGTTCGCGATTGCCGCAAGTCAGTTGATGTATTCGACGGCCCTCGACGTGTGGCGCACGCAAGAGCAAAACAACGAAGCCGCTCGCGGCGTTGTTCGCCACGGCTCCGCACTGCTGGCACAGTTGAAAGGCGCGGGAAATGCCGCCGCCGTTCGCGAGCAAGTTGCGAAAGCTGCCGCGGCACTCTGGATCAACTTGCAAGACAAGCAAATGCTCACGCTGGCAATCAGCGTGGATGAAGAGCAAGTCAAGACCGGCACTCGCGCGGTCAGTACGCTGCGCCGGCTCGCGACCATGCGTGAAGCAGCCGGGAACGAAGCGGCCTCGCTGGATGTGTGGAATCAATTGCTCGCATCGCTTGACCCAGGCTCCGTTGATTGGTTTGAAGCCCGGTATCAAACGCTGCGACTGCTGCTCGAAACTGATCCGACCAAAGCGGCGACTGCATACGAGCAGTTCCGCTTGCTCTATCCACAAACTGGTCCCAAACCATGGGGCGAGAAGATCGACGCGCTGGGTTTGCGTATGCCACGCATCACGCCCGCACCCAACGCACCTGCCGGAGGTGCGCGATGAGCGACGTCATTCCGCTGGCGAGCGGATCGGGAATTCCCGAGCCTGACGCGGCGCAGCATTTTCTTGGCGTCCGTGGTGCCGACGCAAACGAGTTTGTTCTGCTGGGTCTCGCCCCCGGAACCGCGACGCGTGACAACGTCATCAACGCACTGCGCACGCAATTGACGCGCGTGGCGCAGCATCCAGACGCTGGCACGCGCGAAGCCGCACAAGTGCGAGTCATGTTGCACGCCGCTGCATCGCGATTGCTCGCGCCGCTCATGCCGGCAGAACAGCCAGCCGTCGTCGCGCCGCCCGTCCAGCCGGCGGCTCTTGCAAGTGCCTTCGAGCGTGCAGCAGTTCGACTTCTCGCAATGCATGGCGGCATGAATCACGCGTCGCTCAAAATGATCCGGCAGACAGCAGCCGCTATGGGCGTAAGCGGCGATGAATTGCAAAGCGTGATGGTGCGGCTGCCACTGCTGGTTGGCCAAGCCGCAAACGCGCCAGCCCCAAGCGAGAACGTGATTCGCGTTTCGCGAGGCGAAGAAGATCGCATCGCCGCACCGCTCCGACAAGCCACGAGTGACGACGCGACCAAGCGACTGATTGTCACTGCAGCCGTGGTGATTGCCGGTGGATTGCTGCTGCTTGGCGGCGTGGCATACGGCGTCCGCATTATCTTCGAGAAGAAGCCCGCGACTCCAGCGGGCGGTGCGGCAGTGGTGGGGGCTGGTAACGCAGCGAACGCGGGCAATGCGAACGACGCCGCGACTGCATCGCCTTTGAGTGATTCGCCTTCGAGTGACGCGAAGATACTCGGTTCGCAGGCCTCAACGACTGATCGCGATCGCAAGCCGGTCGCAGCCGCAAAGTCGCCCGAAGAACTTGTGACTGCACTGCGGGAAGCCAGCGTGCTGGCACGAGCCGACGCGACGCGTGGTGCCGATGCAATCAATACTGCAACTGCAGGCTTGGGCGCGGTGTGGCCCACGATGCCCAGAGATTACCTCGTCGCGGCGGGTGATTCGTTCCTCGATGCGATATACGCGGTGCAGCGTGATGAAACCGCCCTGCAGCGAGTGCTGGATGCGCTGGTTGAGCAGGCTAGTTGCAGCCGTGAACTGTTCGACGACGAGCCAGCACGCGTGGCACAATCCATCTTCGCACGCTCGCTCCTTGCGAGGCTGCAAGTCGAGCGAGACTTGCCAGCGAGCGCTCGGCGGACACTGCGCATTGCAGCAGTGGCTGGCCTCATAAACGAGTCCGCATCGCGCGGGCCCTGGGCAGAGAACTTGTACGACGCAACTGCGGCAGTTGGACGTGGGCTTGCCGCGGCCGCGTCACCGCCATCGCGATTACCTCCCGAAGAAGCGTGGAAAGTTTTCGTGAGCGCGGCACGAGCAGCAACACCTGAGGCAGATCGACAAGAAGCGCAGCTGCTTGCTGCCCTCGACAACCTCATGGCAACTGGCAAAGAACCCACGCAGGATGCTCGTGTGCTTATGGGCATCCAAACTCTTGCATCCGCGATTGATTGGTCAGGAACAGGCGGCGGACGCGGAGCACTCGTGGTGTGGCTTGCGCGAGCTGACGTTTCTTCGGCAGATTTAGCCGTGCTAACGAACGTAGTGGCTGGAAAGCCAGAGGCAAGTGCAGACCGCACGTTCGCACTTTCTCCCAGCGCGAGCGATCAGGATCGTGGCGAGTTGCGAGATCGTTTTGGATCGCTCTGGCAAACGCAGTCCGTTGGTGTGCGCCGTGACTTGGCACTCACATGGCTCGAACAGGCAACCAATGTGGTGCAAGAGTCCACGCCTACCAGTGTTGACGATGCACTGCGAAAGAGCGTGCAACTCGCGTACCTGAACGCATCGGCCGCCCGCGCATGGCGCGGAGATGCCGTCATCGAAGCAAGATCCATACCGGTGTTGCCACCAGCTACGCCAAACAACAACGCGGCGGTTTTCGCGATGCTGCACTCTCGCGGCAACGACAAGTGGGGTGTGGACTACCTGCGAGCAGGTCCCGATTTGCTTCGGCGGCGAGATGCGCTACGAGCGATACTGGGCGAGTTGTCGCCCCTGGAAGCCAAACTGCTGGTTATTGATGGCATGCGAGGGCCCACGCAAGATATTCGCATCGAGGCTCGCCGAGCTTTGACTCCCGCAATCACTTCACCAGTCGTCATGCAAGCAATGCTCGACTTCGCTCCGTTCATGCCTCCAACCCGTGAAGTCTCGCAGTTGGTCGCACAAGCGACAGGACGAGCTCTACCCAGCCCACGCAATCCCGCTTGGCGAGTTGAGGTCCGTCGCGCGTTGGTCTGGACCTTGCTGCGACATGTCGACGATGGTCGCATGACGGACATTACCACAGCCGAGAGCTATTTCGCAACCGCATACGGCATGCGAATGCGCGTTGAACCCAAGGCTGCCTTGCCAGCGACCGAAGTGATCGCAAGGGTCTACGACGAACTAACGGTCGATGTCCAAGCCGTCACGCGTCTCCGCGGTTCTTCCGCTGAACTGACGCAACTGCGCGCACGATCGCGCGAACGACTGCGAGCTGCAGTCGGTGACGTGCAGACATACGTTGTGTATGAAACCGGAATCGTCGAGTTGCTTGCGCTGGCGGTCGCGAGCGAGAAGCCAGCGATGGCGGCGGAGATAGAAAAGGTAATGGAGCAATGGCGGCGAGACATGGCCCTTGCAGGGCATGTGTTGCAACAGATTGAACGCAGTGAACACGCGCAGTTGCAGTTGTGGGTCATACGGATGAAGGAGAGCGCATGAGAACGCATCTCTCGATCTTCGTTCTCGCAGGCACCTGCACAATTGCTCTTGTGCAGGTCAATTCTGCACCAAGCCAACCCTCCGGCGATCCGGCGAAAACGGATCAATTAACGACTGCCGCCGAAAAACGCACGTCCAGCGCAACCGCTATTGACAGTTGGACACCGCGTCTGGCTGGACTCTCGCCCGATGCGCCCGAGGCGTACTTACTTCTCGCCGAGGACATGCTCGACGGCGCGAGTGATCCGCGCGTTCGTCGCGTCGCCTCCGAATTGCTTGTGCTCGCGATCGCGAACGGAAGCACGCAGGGCGATACCGCAACCGCCAGCAGTGCCGCCCTCGCACTTGCCGATACTTCCGCCGATCCGCAAGCTCGGCGTGCCTTGCGACTGCTTGCTCGTGCGCTCGAACCTCGCCTCGCTCCCGTCAGTTGGAACCTGCCTCGCAAAGCTGCAAACGCAGGCTCGACTGACTACCAAATCGCCGTCGCAATCGGCAACGCTCGCAGTGGCCAAGGTGCGTATGTTCAGCAAGCGCTGCGCCGCACCGAAGTCTCGACGCGCGCTGATGCAACTTCGCCCATCCTCGAACAGTTCGGCCTGACTGGTGGTCGCGATTGGATCGAACGAACCGCTCGCAATTGGCCGTGTCCTGAGTGTTCCAACGTCCTGATCACGCGTCGCGGCAACGAACGCCGGCTTTGTGGCACCTGCAAAGGCATGCCCGGGCCTGCGCTTTCAACGACCGAATATGTCGCCACGCTTCGCGCCGAACTGTTTCTGCTGCGAGGCGATGAAAGTGAATGGAGCCGGCAACTCGCCGTTGATTCGGGCGAACCGCTGCAAACGCTCGACATCGCAGGTGTCTCGAAGCTCTTCAATGTCAATGTGAGCAAAGGCTACTTCCGCAACAATCGCTGGACGACCAACGCCGACGGCACCGATCCCGCGCCGGTCGTGCCAGAAGGCGAGCAAGCAACCCCCGCGCCATCACCCGCTCCGCAAGACCCAACGCAGCCCCAGCCGATGATTCCAGGGCCGCAGCAACCAACGCAACCCAGCCCCTTCCCCAATCCATCACCAAGTCCTTCACCGAACCCGCTGCCATCAGTGCCAGGCCTGCCCACGCCTCAGCCAACAACGCCGCCTTCAAATCCGCAGCCAACCAACCCCAGCGAAGATCCGTTGCCAGGCGAAGTACCAATCAACATCCCCGCGCTACCGCCAATGAACCCGCAGCCGCAGCCCGTGCCGCCACCGGAGTAAACGCGAAGCGATGCGTGCGATGCTGGTTCTTCGACATGCCGCTTCTTCGACTTGCAACTGCGACCAATTACAACTTCGGCAGCTTGCAAAACCCCTTCACGGCACATACGAGTAATCAGCCGTCTCCGGACGCTTGCTGTTCACCGTCGGATCCACCGTCACTCGCAGTCTCACGTGCAAATCGACGTACAACAAATTCGCCTGCGTCTGGTTTTTCACAAACCACTGCATGCCCCGGTCCGCCGCATCCGCTGAATCGAAGTTGTAAATCGGGTGCGTTCCAATCGCCCACGTTTTGCTCGGATTACGCACAATCGGCATTTTCCCGCCACCACGCGGCACCAGCGTCGCCGCCGTCTCATCGCCCACGATGTGATCGTTCAGCGTGTATGAACTCCCCACAAGGTCATACATCGAATCCGTACGGTCCAGCCCCGGAATCGGCACGCCCGTGTTCGCCGCACCCTTATCCACCGGACTGCGAAACGCCTCCATCGGCACCACGCCATCTTCACTATCAAGCGGCACCGGACCGGTATTCAAATACCGGTTCAGCGGCCGGCGCTCTGCCCCAATTTCATCAATGCCATAAAACGGCAATAGCCCTTTTTTTCCGCCAAAAAGCGAACCGATGATGTCCTCGCCCCCGCCCGGCAGCGGCCCTTTCGCTTGCGGCATGAGTCGATCAAAGTCATTCCAATACATCTGCAAACCCACGCCAATCTGTTGCAGCCTCGCGCCACACGTCGTCGTGCGGGCCGCTAGCCGCGCCGAGCCCAGCGCGGGCAGCAAAATACCAATGAGCAGCGCGATGATCGCAATGACAACCAGCAGTTCGATAAGCGTGAAGGCGCGGCGCATGTATGAAGATAGTCTGCATTCCGGATGCACGCGGCAGTAGAAAATAGCAAAACCCCCGCCAAGATTGAACATGCAAGCAATCGTTCGCCTCGCTGACTCCAAGTGGTTCGCCGGCCTCGTCATCGCCGTCATCGTCCTCAACGGTGTACTCGTGGGCTGGCAGACCTACGACATGCAAAACCAGTTCATCCAGCACGCACTCAACGTTTGCCTGGGCATCTTCGTCATCGAACTGGTCGTCAAACTCGTCGCCGCCACCAGCACGCGCAAACTCCCCGAGTTCTTCAAAGACGGCTGGAACATCTTCGACGTCATCGTCGTCGTCGGCTCATTCCTGCCCGCCGCTGATCCCACCATGACTGCCCTCGTGCGCGTCATCCGCGTGCTGCGCGTCTTCCGCCTCGTGCGCAGCGTGCCCGAACTGCGACTCATCGTCACCGTCCTCGTCAAAAGCGTCGTCAGCATGAAGTACATCACGCTGCTTGCCGCCATCATCCTCTTCATCTACGGCGTCATCGGCGTCAAACTCTTTGGCCAGCACATGCCCAAGGAATACGGCACGATGCACGAGAGTTTCTTCACGCTCTTTCGCGTACTGACGGGCGACAACTGGAGCGACCTGCGCTACGCCGCCGAAGGCCAGCCCTGGCAATGGAAAAACACCTTCTACCACGTCAGTTGGATCATCGTCAGCACCTTCCTGCTCATCAATCTCATCGTGGGCGCCGTGCTCAACAACTATCAGGAAGTGCAAGAAGCCGAACGCAACCGCGAACGCAACCTTGATACCAGTGATGAGCGACTACTCGAAATCACCCGCGAAATGCAGGCAATTCTCAAAGCTCGCGGCAAGGCATAACCCGCCACGCGAGCCCGCGCCAGCAATCAATCCAGCAATCACACCCACACAACCAACTCAATCACACTCACCCCAGCACCCGCCCCAAATGCCCCTGCGCATCCGCCAGCTTGTCGCGAGCCTGCGCCGCCGTCACATTCAGTCGATGCGACACAATCGCCGTCTTCACTTCACCATCGCAAGCATCTAGCAACTCAAGCGCCGCGTCCCGCTCCAACTTCGTCAGCGTCGCGATGATCCTCGCCGCACGATCGCGCAGCTTGTTGTTGGTCGCCTTCACATCCACCATCAAGTTCTCATACACCTTGCCGGCTCGCACCATCAGCGTCGTTGAAATCATGTTGAGCGCAAGCTTGGTCGCCGTCCCCGCCTTCATCCGCGTGCTCCCCGTCAGCACTTCCGCCCCAGTCTTCAACATCAGCAAGTGGTCCGCGTGCTCCGGCTTCTCAATCGTCGTGCAACACAACAGCGCCGTCAATGGCGACGCCTTCTTGCGCTTGGTCTTGCAATACGTCAACGCCCCAATTGCATAAGGCGTCGTCCCGCCCGCCGCAATCGCAATCACCGTGTCATCACTGGTCAGTTCCAGTTTCTCCAGTTCATCCCACGTCCCCTTCGCATCATCCTCCGCCCCTTCGCTGCTCTTGCGCAGCGAGCCATCACCCCCCGCAATGATGCCCACCACCCGCGTCGCCGGCACACAAAACGTCGGCGGTGCTTCGCTCGCATCCAAAACCCCCAGCCGCCCACTGGTCCCCGCGCCCACATAAATCAGCCGCCCACCCGCCAAAAACCCAGCCTCCGCCGCCTCAATAAATTTCACCAGCCGCGGCCGCGCCCGCTTAAGCGCCAGCACCACATGCCGATCCTCGCCGTTGATGAGCTCAGCAATCTCCGCAACCGACATCGTGTGCAGCGTCTTGCTGCGAGGGTTACGTTTTTCAGTGTCGATATTCGAACGATCAGGCAGGTTGGGCATCACGCAGAGTACGTGAGCAATTGAGTGGGTGAGTGGGTGAGTGGGTGAGTTCTATTCTCGCCGCACGCGCGTTTCTTTCGCTTTACGCGGCAGTACCCACGTTTCGGAATGCGTAATCATTCCCACCAGCGTTTTCAAGATGCCGTCGTAATCACGAAAGAGTTTCGCCGCTGGTTCTCGCTCCAAATATCCACACTTGACGGCGTATTCAATCCAATCCTGCGTCTCAGCCGCTTCAGCTTCGGCGTCATTGAGTTTGCTCACAAACGCCGCCTCATACCGACGCTTCCGCCATGCTTCTGCGATATTCACCGTCACCGATCGCGACGAGCGACGAATCTGATCAGTGAGCGAATAGGTCTCGATTTTCGGAAAGCCCTTGGTGTGCTCAAAAATCTCCATCGAGCACGCAAACGCCCGCCGCCAAACCTCCAACTCCCGATGCGAAGTAACTAACTTCCTCACCCTCACACCTCCTCACCCATTCACCCCCTCACCTGCTCACCCCCTCACAAAACCACCCTCGCTCCCGGCGCAATCTCCACTTTCAACCCGCCAAGCTCGCTCGCCTCAAGAGCAGTCATCGCCGAAATCTCTAGCACACAATCCACCGAACCATCTACGTTCCTCGGCACCTTCACCCCCGCCGCTTCCAGCCACCTCGCGGCCCGCGCCGTCTGCAACGCCTTGCTGCTCTCGACGCTATCCACACCCGTCGCGTTCTTGATGGGCGCAAACTCTTCGTTGCGATCCGTCTCCATCACAATGCTTTGCTTGCACATCGCCAGCGCATCGAAAATGAACTTCTCCAGCTTCACGCCGTTGTTCGCCGTGGGCGTCACCGCATTTCCCGCCGCATCGATGCACGGAATCTTCTTCTCCGCGCGGTGGCAAGGCAGCGCAAACGCCGGATTCGTCGCCAGCCGCTGCAAAAACTCCACGCTCATCACGTGAATCGCAATGCTCCCCGCATTGAACGCCAACCCCCCCCCGTTCCCCTGCGCATCCATCTTCTGCGACAGATCCTTGGGCATGTCGCTGTACTCAATCACTTCCGTCTTGCCATTCGCCAGGCAAAACACGCCCACCTTCTCATCAGGTCCCGCCTTCGCCACCATCTTGCTGCTCATCTCGCCCGACGAACCCCCGTACCCCTCGCCCTTCACCCCCGCTCCAACATGCAACCCAATAAACACCGGATCGATCACCCGCACCAGCGGATTATCCACCTGAAAATAGCTCAATTGCTCCACGCCCCGCCGCTGCATGTCCGCCAGCGCGCCGCTCACATGCAGAGCCCGCACGCTGCCGCCGTGCCCATCCGGATTGGTCGCAACCTCATGCTTGCTGCTCATCAGCATCTTGCCCGTCGCCATATCCAGACTCGGCATCACGCCCTGCTGAAAGAACATGATGCTCGTGGGATCAAGCCCAAACGAATTGTGCTGGCGAAAAAAGCTCACCGTCTGTTCGTGGTTCAGCGGACTGGTCATCACATACCACGGCACGCTCACGCCATACTTCTTCCCCGTGGCTTTGATCGCCTCCGCAAACATCGCAAACAGCGGCTTGTTCGTCACCGCCCCCGCCGGATAGCACCCCTTGGGCCCCTCAAACCCCAGCCGCGACCCCTGCCCTCCCGCCACCACAAACGCCGCCACCTTGCCGCGCCGAATCAAACTCTCACCCGCCGCCCGCGCTGCTTCGCGGTCCCACGTGTGTGAACCCCCGGCGCTGCGAGCTGGCTCGCCTCCACCCTTCACCGTCCCATCCAACGCAAAATACCGCGCTGGCTGCAAATCCGCCGGTAGCGCCAGCACCGGCTTGCTCAACACATAGCTCTTGACCAGCTCCGGCAAACTCTCCAAGTCCATCCCATCAAGCTGCGACAACAGCGCATCACGCTGCGCCGCCGCCAAACTCGGCAAGAAGGCCAGCACATGCGATTGATTGATCTTGGCAAGACGACCGGCGACAGATTCAAGCATGTATAGAAGGTAGGAGGGCAGGCTTTGACCAATCAAAAGCCGCCAGCACCGGCGTGCGGTTGTGGACCATGGAGCGTGCAAACGCGTGGACCAACGCAGTGAATCGGTGGACCAACTCAATCAATCGGTGGACCAACCCAACTGTTTCGTGGACTAACTCAACCGTTTCGTGGACTAACGCGATCAATCGGTGGACCAACGCAATCGTTTCGTGGACTAACGGGATCGTTTCGTGGACCAATCTGATCAACTCGTGGACCAAATAAAGTCGTTGGTCCACCAGCAAAAGCTGCGACGGCACGAACTTGGTAACCGCTGGCACGCTTTGTGACGATTGCCACGCGCCATAACCAGCCCGCACGCAGATTGCTGCACTTGCTGCACGCGGTCTTAGCGATGCGTTGCCGATTGCCACCGCAGAGGGTTTGCGGGCACAGCGGGCGAGTGTCGCTCGTCGTTTGCAACCTCGCGATGGAAGGCTGCGGCACGCAAGGGTCGCATCTGGACGACATGTGACATGCCCAGCATGTCAAGAAAGGGCGTGAACCATGGGAAGCATTCCCACTTCACCGCGCGGAAGCGTTTTGGCCTGGTGCGAGGCGCACGTTGATGTCTTTCGCACCAATGCGGTTGCCATCGGGCTGACGGCCGATCAGGCTCTTGATTTTGGCGTGGCAACCGAGACATACGCGACGGCGATTGCCGCTGCTGAAAAAGCACGGCAGGAAGCCGATGCGCTGACTGATGCGGCCAACAACGCCTATCGCCTCATGCGGCGGCAGATGACAAACGCCGTTTCGGACATTCGCCAATATGCGGAAGATCAGCCTGATCCGCAGGCTGTCTACACGCGGGCCGAAGTTCCCGCGCGGCAGGACCCAAGCGTGGCCCCGCCCCCCGGCCAGCCCAGCAATCTCTCGGTTTCGCTGGTCAGTGCCACGGGCGCTCTCGAACTGCGCTGGAAGAGCAACAACCCCAGCGGTACCAGCGGCACCAGCTACATCATCCGCCGCCGCTTGCCGACGGAGGCCAACTTCTCGTTCGTTGGCGTGACGGGTGAACGCCGCTTCGTGGATAACAGCTTCGTGGCCGGGCCCGATACGGTGGAGTACACGGTGCAAGGCCAACGCGCGGATTCATCCAGCCCGCTGAGCGAAATCTTCGTGATTCGCTTTGGCCGCAACGGTCCGGGTCGGCAGCTCACGATCGAAACCGCAGGCAATGCTGGCAGCAGCACGCAAGGCAAGCTGGCGGCGTGAGTTGGAACTTGTTGTAAATGCAAAAGGGACCGAGCAAGTGCTCGGTCCCTTTTCTGGTAGTGTTGCAAGGCATCCCAACTGCTTAGTTACACACGCCGTCGCATGTGCCGCCAGCCAGAAGAGTGAAGAAGCAGACCACGTCCGCATCCTCCGGAAAAACGCCGTTGTTGTTGATGTCGATATCATCGCATACAGAGCACTCCCCGCCAGCAATAACATCAAAGAAGTCGATCACGTCCTGGTCTTCCGGGAAAACGCCATTGTTGTTGAAGTCAATGTCGTTGTTCGTAGGCGGGACGCAGCCGTTGCAGTACTCGCCGGCGTTGAAATCGATGCGAACGACGACGGTAGACGCATCACTCAACGTGAGTTTGACGAGAACCTGACGAGCATCGTTGATCCGTTGTGCCCTGCCGTTGTTTCCACTGCCGATTGGTCCGCCTTCGCCTAGAAGTGTTTCTGTGTCAAATTGATCGACGGCACGTGTAGAATCCCATTGCTGACCTGCAATCACCAGTGGGTAAAA
The DNA here is from genome assembly GCA_014192545.1 of Phycisphaerae bacterium. Taxonomy (GTDB): domain Bacteria; phylum Planctomycetota; class Phycisphaerae; order Phycisphaerales; family UBA1924; genus BJHL01. The sequence goes on from BJHL01000002.1 coordinate 280,584, forward strand.
CTGATCTGTGTTGGCGACGTACAGGACGAGAGCGCTCGGGCCAGCGGATGTGGCAATGGCGAAGACAAGATCGCCCAAGTTGTTAGTAGCGAAACCTAGATTGAAAATACCTTGCACCGTAATCGACTGGCCGTTGAACGAATTGCAGATGATCGATCCGTTGTTGAGAATCACCTTGCTCACTGTTGCGTCAGCGGGATTGAATCTGATGAGCTGTGGAGAAACCTCGTTGCCAGCCAATCGATAGAAGTCTCGGCTATCGCTAAGCGCCGCGATTGTGTCTGCGGCACCCAACACAATGGGCTCTCCGCTACTGTTGAACGTGACCCATTGGTTTGTGACAGCCGTGGCGTCGTCGACTGGCGACAGTGTGTCGTTTGTCGTTTGGACGGAAGTTGCGAGGGCATACGTGTCACCGAAAGCATTCATGTGCGCGATTCGATGTGTCAGCGAACTGACTGAAGTCGATGTTTCACGCCAAAGATATGGCTTACCGCTTTCAAAGGCTGTCGGGATTCCGATCTGCCCCTTGAGGGTTTCAGTAAGCGTGGAGGTCGACACCGCAAAGAGTCCTCTACGCCAAAGTTCAGGTGCTGAACCATCGGCAGGTTCGCAATCAATCTGACGCGACCTCAACAGGTTACCGCTTCCGGTAAGAATGAAAGATGAATTGAGACCATTGAAAACAAATCCGCAACCAGCCCCAGCTTGTCGGACTGGGCTACCGGATTCGTAGTAATCGTTACTGAAGGCGCGGAAGAGCGGATTCACTCCCAAACTGTCACACGGCGGTGCAAAAGGTTCGTTGCACGATGATGGTGCATTCCAACCCAGCAGAACTTGCGACGAACTAGCTGAAGTCAAGGAGTAAGTGCGAAGTGACGTACCTGTTTGAGGTTGGGGAAAAACAGATTGGTCGCAGTTGTCGCCGGGTCCGACATTATTGCAAAGGTTGCGGTAATGCGCCACCAAGTGACCAGCCGGGACGTCTTGAATCGAGAACAGACTTGGCCCGCCCCGAAAAGGAGTTTGCGGAGCTCCGACCGCTTCTTCGCCCAGTTCATCCAGAAGCTCATAAGTCGATTGAGACGGCAGTAGCCCTCTCCGACGAGCCAGAAAATTGCCTCTTGTGCCTCCTATGACACCAGGCGGTGGGTTGCTAATACAATCGTTTGTTGCACTCAAAACTCCATAGACTGAGTTGTTGTTCATGAGCCGGCGTGGTTCAAAGGTGACATCCTCGAGGGCACATCCTGAGGCTGGCCAGCCAAACGCAGCTAAAGAACTGGTCGGCGTGAAGTCTGATTGTCCAAACGTGATTGACGAAGATTCCGTCCAAAGCAGTGAACTGGACGCTCGTTTGACCAGCACGGCTCCGGCTGCGTTAATGTCGACGACCCTTGCGAATTCAGTGGTATCTACAACCTTGTAACGCGGCGCAGGTTGCGCAATAGCTGCCGCGTGAAGGTGCAAAAGCATGGTGGCGGAAAGTGCGCATGTGATAACGTGACGCGATTGCATATTGTAATCCTCCAAACATTGTCGTTACGTGATTGTCCCCATGACAATCGATTTGGATTCTACGATGTCCGATATCATCTGGTTTCGCAAAACTCACAATTTCTTGGAAGCTTGAGGCGGCACCATTTCACGCCTCAACACTTTAGACGCGTGCTGTCGAACGCCCTGTGATCGTCCCAGGCTCGGTCAATGAACGCAAAAAAAACACTCCGCGATCGCTCGCGGAGTGCCTTAGCTCAATTCAAGCTGTCCTCATCCTCAACGCTGCACTCAGTCAGCAACAATCGTGATCTGCGTAGTACCGGTCTGCACACCGTTCGCCTGTGCAACCTGAGCAACCACCCACGTACGCAGGTAGTTGTTCTGGAACTTCAGCGGGTTGGTGTCGGTCGTGTCCGCAACCGTCACGTTACCGATGTTCGTGACAGTTCCAGAAAGATTGGTGTCAACCTCGGAAACGAACATGTTGTCGGGCTTGCTGCGCTGACCAGCGACAAGACCAGTGAAGTTGAAGGGGTTGTTTTCGGGGTCAGGGCGGGTTTCGAAGTTGACGTGGTTGTCGTTGTAAGCGATGTTGCCTTCCCACGTGGTACGGCCGCCGTGAATGGCGAGCGTGGCCGAAGTGGTGCCCTTGGGGTTAGCGTTCACAAAGCCTTGGGTCGTGTTGGTATCAGGAACCAACGACGAGATGGGGTTGTTGTTCTGAAGAGCAACGGTGTAGGCCGGGCCGCGGTTGCCGAGAATGGCTTCGTTGGCTTGGAAGGTGTTGGTCCACTTGGCGCGGCGTGAGCCAAAGAAGGGCATCATCGCGTAGCTGTTGTTGCCCGTGGGGTAGGGGCTGTTGGCGGGCGTTGCGCCAGGAGCGACGTAGCCCTGACGGTTGCCGCCGCCGCCGGTGAGACCCGTGAAGGCGAACTCAGCCGACGAACCGCGGTAGCTGGGATCCCAAAGGGCCTGGCTGCCGGGCTGACCACCCGCGGGGGTGGGCGAGTTGGCGGGGTTGCTCAGGGCGTAGTTGGTCATCGCGCTGATGTAGCTGCCTTGCTCGGCGGGGCTGACGGTCAGTTCAGGGCTGAAGAAGCCGTTGAACAGGAGGACCGACAGAATGCCACCCAGGTCATCCTTACCGCTGGTGGCGGTGAGGGTGGTGTTGCCGCGGTCAAGCTGGCTGGGGATGGGGTAGTTGTCGTTGTTGTTCTGGGCGAAGAGCACCATGCCTTGGTGCACGCCGCGGACTTGGGTGCTGTCCTTGATCTGGCGGGCGCTGGCGCGGGCCTTACCAAGAGCGGGGAGCAGAATGCCGATGAGCAGGGCGATGATGGCGATCACGACCAGCAGTTCGATCAGCGTGAAACCCGAATTACCCTTGCGATTCATATTCATGGGAAACTCCTACGCGTGCCGGACTTGTGCTTTTCAACGCGACGCATCGCGTCGTTTCTCAAAGCAAAGCAACAAGCTCACTCGCACGCAAAGAACACATTGGCGACCGACGACTCAACCCTGAACCCCATCGCAACACGCGACAAGGCCGACTGCGGGACACACATGCTGACACAGCCCCGAAAGGCAGCCTTCGCATGGTCTTGGGTACTTGTCTCCGCCACATCGCCGTCAATCGCCAAAGCACGACGCGAAGGAACAAGTATCCGTCCGGAATGTCGGCAGGGGAGCGAAAGTGCCCAAGCGGCGGGCATAAGGCTGCGAGGTGTGAACCATCGCATAAGAACAGGAGTTGCAATAAGCCGCTCGATGAACTTTCAGATTTCCGACTGCCTCCTGCTGCGTTCACACACAGCAAGCTGTCACGAATCGAAACTCGAAACAGGTCGCGAGAATAGGCTGGCTGCTAGGAGAAGGGAATGAACCCCGCCGCTGCGAACGTGCCAAACTCGTACCAATCTCGTTTCTCGGTCCGTGAAGGCCTGCCGAAGGTTTCCGCTCGCGGCAGGCTGAGGAGCTAATCTACCACAAACATTCGAGAACCGCAAGCGCAAGTTCCACTATTGTCATGCCATTCGTGCAGGAACCGACAGGATTCCCGTAAGATAGGGTTATCTCCCGCGTATCTCCGCCTCCAAGGAACAAACGCATGCCGAACGAAACTGCCGCATCCAACCAATCTCAAGCAAATCATCCCGAAGCCAAACTCGCCGCTCTTGGCCTTGAGCTCCCCGCCGCCAGCATCCCCGTCGCCGCCTACATCCCCGCCAAACGCGTCGGCAACCTCATCTACACCGCCGGCCAAATCCCCATGCGCTCCGGCACCCTCCTCGCAACCGGCGCCGTCCCCAGCAAAACCTCCATTGAGCAAGCCCGCGAAGCCGCAGTGCAATGCACGCTTAACGCCCTCGCCGCCATCAAGGCCGTCGCAGGTGACCTCGCCAACGTCAAACAAATCGTCAAGCTCGATGTCTTTGTCTTGAGCGACGACGGCTTCACCGAGCAACCCAAAGTCGCCAACGCCGCCAGCGAACTCATGATCGCGATTTTCGGCGAAGCTGGCAAACACGCCCGTGCCGCCGTCGGAACCAATGCCCTGCCGCTGGGTGCAAGCGTGGAGATCGCGTTTGTGGTGGAAGTGGGGTAGCAATGGACTATCGCCAAATTGTCGTCATCGATCCTGAAAGACGAAGTGGCCAGCCGTGCGTCCGCGGTCTGCGGATCTCCGTCAAAGACGTACTCGAGTACCTCGCCAGTGGCATGACGACACAAGAAATTCTCGAAGACTTTCCTGAGCTTCAACAAGAGGATATCTTGGCGTGCTGTTCATACGCAGCGGCAATCCTCGCTCCGTCGTCTTTGCCTCCGATTGAAATCATGCCTTCGCATCTCCGTCAGTAGGATCAAACCCCCATGCAAATCTACCTCGACAGCGCCAACCTCGATGACGTCAAAAAGGCCAACGACCTCGGCGTCCTCGACGGCGTCACCACCAACCCCAGCCTCATCGCCAAAGAAGGCGTCCCCTACACCAAGCGCCTCGCAGAAATCTGCAAAGTCGTCTCAGGCCCAGTCTCCGCCGAAGTCATCGCCACCGACTTTGACGGCATGCTGCGCGAAGGCCTCGAGCACAGCACAATCGCGCCGCAGATCGTCGTCAAACTCCCCAGCACCCTCGATGGCCTCAAAGCCTGCAAAGCCTTCAGCGATCGCGGCATCAAAACCAATCTCACACTCTGCTTCCAACCGCTCCAAGCCATGATGGTCGCCAAAGCCGGCGCCTTCCTCGTCAGCCCATTCATCGGCCGCCTCGACGACATCGGTCAAGACGGCATGCAACTCATCCGCGACATCCGCCAGGTCTACGACAACTACAACATGAAGACGCTCATCCTCGCCGCCAGCGTGCGCCACAGCAACCACCTGCTTCACTGCGCCCTCTCCGGCGCCGACGTCGCAACCTGTCCGCTCAAAGTCATCACCGACGCCATGAAGCACCCGCTGACCGACAAGGGAATCGAAATCTTCCTCGCCGACTACAAGAAGGCCTTCGGCTAAACAATCACGCGCCGCGAATTCTTGCTCACACATCAAGAGTTATGACGTCTGATTCACTCTGAGAATTGGTTCATCGCCATACGCTCACGCAAGTGTCATCGCATCCGCAAAAACCGCGAGTCTTGCCACCCGATCAGTGGGCTCATCGCCGCGGCGAGCCGCGCACATTCGCTGCTGCATGGGTCGCCTATCTCTTCGGCGGCGTCGCCATCGCGCTGCTAGGCGTTGGCACCATGGGTCTGGTCGCGACCGACGTCTACCGCGCCGCCGCTCGGCTCATGATCGCCATCACCTTCGTCGCGATCTGGATTTTCTGGCCCATGCTGCGCCTCAGCCAAGAGCGACCCCGCCGCGTCGTCAGTGCCTTCGCCGCAGACTTTCTACTCGTCGTCATCCCCTCGTGGGCAATCGTCTGGCCGCAAACCCTCGCATGGATGGCCGCCTGGCCCCCCGAAGTCTGCCTCGGTCTCTCGCTGCTACTCACTGCATGGTCCGCGCTCGTCGCCGCAGTCCTCACCTGGTACTTCGGCCGCGGACCCATCGACGAAGACCCCGCGCCCTCGCGCTGGATCATGATGGTCGCCTTCGTCCTCATCGCCTGCATCGGCCCTACTCTCAGCATCGCAAGCGGCGCATACGCCGACAAGTCTGTCGCCATCGATCTCTTCGGCATGTCAAGCCCCGTGGGCGGCGCGATGCAACTCGTCGCCGACCAAAGTGCCGCCGGCGCAGCCGCGTCCATGACCAAAGAACACTGGGTCTTCGTCTTGTCATTGCTCGCCGGTTCGCTGCTCACCTGGGGCCTCGCCGTCTTCGCCGCCCGCGAAGAGGCCTGATTTGCGGTCCAAAGCGTCTCCTGCCGACCAAAGCCTGCTCGCCTAGCCTTAGCGTTCGGTGAAGATACTCGTGCACGCTCAGCCGGAAGGGTTTTTCGGCTTGGGTGTGTCACTTGCTTTGTGCAAAGGTGCAGCGGCTATGGAACTGGTTACGAAGGCTGATAAAGAAAACATCGAGGCGCGTCTGGCCGCTCTCATCGCCAATCGCCCTGCGATTTCGCTGCGCATCGCCGAGGCTCGCGCCATGGGTGACCTCAAAGAAAACGGCGATTACCACGCCGCTCGCGAGCAGCAAGGCCTGGACGAAGCCGAAATCCGCCGCCTCCAAGACCGCCTCGCAAACATGAGCGTCATCGACGAAAAAATGACCGCCGCCCTGACCGACACCGTCTTCATCGGCGCGATGGTCAAACTGCGCGACGAAGGCGACGGCGACGAAGACTACTACAAACTCGTTGGCGAAACTTCAGGCGCGCAAGCCGGCGACTACGTCGAAGTTACCGCCACCAGCCCTATGGGCGAAAGTCTGCTCAAAGCAAAAATCGGCGAAACCATCCGCGTCAACGCCCCTCGTGGCGTCAAGCGTTTCACAATCGTCGAGATCATTCGCTAAGCAACATCCAACAGCGTGATCGAACGGGGTACCCCATTTCACCAGACATTCTGCAAGCTGCCCAGGCCGCCGATGATGGTGACGGTTGCGAGGGCATTCATGCCTGCGCAAGCGACCAGCATCGCCGGGACCAATGCGAGAGAACGTTGGAGTCGCATAGAGCCTCCAGGGTTGAGAGATGGGAACTGGCTCACGACGTCAGGGGGAGCCACGACTGCATGCGACGAATTGCAGACGAGTCTGTCATTATTATCAAAAGAACATCTTTTACCGCGCGAAAGCGTGATGTGGCGACTGCCGTAATCTCTGTCATGACGACGATCTACCCCGCCACACCCATCGTAACGTTTTGTCGCAGCGTGCCGCCGACGATTGAGATTCCTGGCAGCGCAGTCGTCACCGGGCCGCAGCGAGCGTTGCCGCGAGTGCAGTTGCTTGAGCACGTCAAGAACGCCACCGTGCTCGTCACGTGGGTCAGCGAACGCGTGGATCGCGAGTTGCTCGACGCGGCCGGACCGGGGTTGCGAGGCGTGTGTAACTTCGCGGTTGGCACCGACAACATCGATCTGGCCACGTGCAAAGAGCGGGGGATCGTGGTGACCAACACGCCCAACGCTGTGACCGAAGGCACGGCGGACTTGGCGTGGGCGCTCGTGCTTGCAGTTGCGCGGCGATTGAATGTCGCGGATCGCTTTGCGCGCGGCGATGAATATGCGAAGATTGGGCCGCTGGGACCTGATGAGTTTTTGGGATTGGATATCACGGGCAAGACGCTGGTGATTGTCGGCGCGGGTCGCATTGGGTATGCGGTCGCTGCGCGCAGCTTGGGGTGGCGATGCCGCGTGCTGTATGTGGCGCGATCGCGGCACATGGATTTTGAGATGGCGCCGATTGCGGGCGAGCGCGTATCGCTGGAAGAAGGCATGGCACGCGGGGATATTGTGAGCGTGCACACGCCGCTGACGAAGGAGACGCGCGGGCTCATCAACGCGAGCAACCTGAAGCTGATGAAGCGCGATGCGATGCTCATCAACACCGCGCGCGGACCGATCGTGGACGAAAGTGCGCTGGTTGATGTTCTGGAACGCAAAGCGATTTGGGGTGCCGGGCTGGATGTGTTTGAGCAAGAGCCCATCGTGCATCCGCGGCTGCGTCAATTGGACAACTGCGTGCTGAGTCCGCATATCGGCAGTGCGAGCAACTGGAGCCGCGGCATGATGACTCGCATGGTTTGCGAGAACGCGCGAGCGATCATTGCGGGGGAGGCGGCACCGAATCGGTTGTGGTGAGGCAGGGATGCGAGTATTCGCTCGGATTAGCGTCGAAAGATTGCTGGGACAGTCGCTCGCTCGCAGGCAAGCCACGTTCTGGAGCTGTCGGCACGTCGCGGAAGCTAGCCGAACGTGGTCGCGACCAAACGCTATCCGAGACTGGACAACCGGGGTGAGCGTCCTAAACTATCCTCTGTAAAAAAAGTCGCAATCGCCCTCCTAGCTCAGTTGGTAGAGCAGCTGACTCTTAATCAGCGGGTCGAAGGTTCGAGTCCTTCGGGGGGCATTTCGATTTGAGCCTGTATTTGCAGGCTCTTTTCACTTTCGCCCCAGAGCCCAAAGCGAGGCGGAAACCAGTTTGTGGCAGATTTTGTGGCAGTTGGGGCTCGGAGCCTGCGGCCATGTGGCGAACCTCCCAAGGCGAACGGGTGCTGACCGGCGGTGAAGCTGCGGCATTCAAAGCCGGGCTGAGCGATCTCGTTGAGGATCTGGCGGAGTGGCGCCATGACCAGTCGACCGGCGTCGAGGCGTTCGATGCGCTCTCGTGCGGCCAGCGGCTGGCACTCCTGGTAGACCTCGCTGGCGCTTTGCTCAACCCCTCGGTGCCCCCGCCCTCGCACACTTCGGCGAACGAGGCGGCGGTACACGCCATCTATCGCCAGTTGTTCACGCTGATCGAGGTCGAACTCGATAGCGACACTCCCGCCACCAACGCAAGGCAGTTGGTCCGAACGGCGTGCTTCGAGCGCGGACTGGACGCGTTGTCCGACACGGACGACGACCTCGACGCGTGGCGGATTGCCGTCGAGACCCTGAGCGATCAGGTTTTGTGGGACCGTGACTTCGAGGATGGCGCCATGTTCCTCGACGCGGCACCGGAGAGCGTGAACCGCGACGAGGTCGGCGTGGGAGTTGAGTACTTCGCCAATGTATCGCGTGAGCTTCGCGACGCCGAGATCGAACCGACACTTGTCCAGCTGCGTCAACTGGGACAGTGAGCGGGTCTACTTGGCCCCGTCCGCGTGCTTGTTCACGATGGCGAGGATCGCGTCCTTGCCCTCCTGCGGCAGCGAATTCCATCGCTCTACGAGGCGCTCAAAACAGTCGTCCTTGGATGCTCCGGTGATCCGGTCCATGTCCGTCTGCCGCACTCGGCCCAGATAGTACTTCCGCTCGACCTCTTCCGAGTGGCCCGCGATGGCGGTCACGGCCCACGGGTCCTTGAGCTTGTCGCGAAAGTCCTGGACGGCGTTGCGGCGCAGTGTCTGAAACAGGTCTTCCCAGGGCTGCACGCCAGCTTTCTTGAGCGCGACACGGAGCCGGCTGTGCTGGTTGCTCCCGCTTCGACGATCAACCTGGTTCCCGGGGACAATGAAGTCGGTGTCGCACCGATCGCGCCTGCATGCCTTGAGAAGGTCAAAAAGGACCGGGTCAAGTGGGACCATGCGTTCCTGATTGGTCTTGGTCACGCTCTCCGGAAGGGTAAGGGTTCTCTGCTGCCAGTCGATCATGAACCATCTGGCTTCAAGCGCTTCACCTTTCCGCAATGCAGCGAATCGCTGCAGGGCGATGAAGCATCGCCAGCCGTCGTTGCGGCATGCCGCGAGAACGGATGCGAATACCTCGCGGTTCACATAGACCCAGCCCCGGTCGATCTTCTTCGGCTGCGTGCGAATGCGGGCAAATGGGTTCACGGGTAGGACACCCTGATGGACCGCCTCGTTGAGGATGCAACGGACATGGCGGCAGTAGTGCGCCACGGTGGAGGCCGACAGAACGCGCTCGACCTGCTTCTGGCCGACCTTGACAGTTTGCGGCGCGCTCAGCGATGCGAACCACTCGGCGGCCACGGTCGCGGTGATGCGGTCGATGCGCGTCGTGGTGCCAATGAAGTCCATGAACTTGTCCGCGGCCTTGCGGTAACTCTGCTGGGCGCGGTCGCCGAGATCGGGTTTGAGCGTGATGAACGTTTCGATCCACTCCGCCATCGAGGGCGGACGGCCCACGTCTGCCTTGAGTGGCTGCGTGAGGAGTTCGATGCCGAGCCGCTCGCACAGGACGAGCGCTTGGCGTCGGCTGATCTCCGACTTGGGGCCGAGGCTCCTGGCCCGTCTGCGACCGAGGCTGTCGTAGTAGCACGCCTGCCAGTAGTCGCCATTGCTCGACAGCTTGACCTTGGGCTTCTCCGCCATGACGCACGTCCCTTCTCAACGCCGCCTCTCATCGCGGGTTGCTCTCGGTGATTCGCTCAAGAAACCGCTCCAGTTCCTGCCGTCGGTACCGTACACACTTGCCCACCTGCGTTCCTCGAACGAGTCCCTGCTTGCGGTATCGCCGGAGCGTCTCCTCGGGACTCTCAACGTCGATGATGTCGAGTCTCAGATATCGAATCGCTTCTTCTTCCGTGAGGAGCTCGGGGCAAGGCGTCGCTGGAACCACCTCGACAAGACGTCCGTCGGCTTCTCGCCGATAGACGGGTGGCAGGATTCCAGGGATGAAGAATCGGTCGCTCATGAAACACGCACGCCGTAACGGCACCGAGGCAAAGCGAAAACGCAACACCATGCTGGAGGAGGCGTCTGGTCGCTGGCAGAGTGGTTCTCGCCGGAATGAACGCTCATGGCAAGACAGAGCGATGGGCAGATCACTTCTTCGACTGAGACGCTTCCCACTCGGCGCGAGATGGCGCGTCCGTTGCGAGCCACTCCTCGATCGTCCAGCGTTCCCATCGCACAGCGCGGTTGAATCTCACCGGTCGGGGTAGTCGTCCGTCCTTGTTCATGCGCCACACTGTGGCGCGGCTGATTCCGAGAAACTGGGCAAGTTCAGTAGCGTTGAACGTGCCCCGCTGGGGAAAGCGGGGATTGCTTGCAGGGCTTTGCGTCTTCACGGTTAGCATGGAAGTCACTTTCGTTTTGTTAGCAGACAACAGTACACTTGGGGCAAAAAACTACATGGTTGAGGAGAGCGCCAGCAGATATCGAGGGAGGAGCAATGGAGGGCCGTCGATCAATCGGAGTTCGCCGAGTCGGAAGAGCACGCCGGGGATGGCCACGTTGAAGTGCCGGGCCATTCCCGGTACAAACACACGCCGCCAAAGATCTTCGGTGCGAGAAGTTCTCCGCATGAGCGAGGTGATGGTCTTGAAGCTCTCAAGCCCGTGGTCGCTAGAGATCTTGAAAAGCGAATCGACCAGATCTTCGATGGGCATCAGGAAGGCCGCGGCGAATCGCTCGGCTTGACGTTCGGACGCATTGTCGTAGAGAGACGAGTAGAGAGGATCACCGAGACGAATCCCCGTTTCTTCTGGATTCTCGATATACACGTGTCCCAACTCGTGCGCAGCCGTCCACCTTACTTTGCAGTCGTCGTGCGCCACCATGTTGGCGATGCGGATCACTCTGTCTTGGGGCATCGCGTAACCCACACAATCCGTCAGTTCCTCGAATCCGTAGTCGATCTCAAGCTCGCCTTCGATCCAGTCCTCGACGGGCACCGGAATGGGTATCCGTTTCAGTCCCGCTTTGATGCGACACTCTTCGAGGCAATCCCGCGCCGCGAGTTCCGCGGCAAGGTCTTCTGGACGCGGCTCATCGAATGGGAATGGCAGCGGGCTTCTCATGATCGCTTCTCTCCCGTAGCTTTTTTCGCGAGACGCTGCGCCTGATCGATAAGCCGATCCCAATCCTCCGCTGGAAGTTCACGAGCAGCACGAATCAATGCAGGAGCCTTCGACGCGAGCATGGTGTTCTCGGTGCCGACTTCGTCCAGGACGGTGTCAGCCCGATTCCAGCCAGCTCGGAGCTGTGCCTCAGGCAACTTGTAGTGATTCGAGATTCGCAGGAGCAGTTCTTGAGACGGCGTGCGACGCCCCTTTTCGATGTCCGTCAGGTGCGCCGGAGCAATACTCAGTATCGCGGCCATCTCGCGAAGCCCCTTGCCCAGAACCTCCACCCGTTGCCTTCGAAGGGTCTCGCCGATGGGTTCAGTTGGAGGACGTCGTTTGGCCATGAAGTCTCCGGGTCAAAACTGTTCGCTAACAGTTTATGCTGGGTTCCCGCATTCGCACGAACTTTCTGGGGTTCTCAAAGACTCGTGAGACTTCCTGAGGCGCATATCAAGGCCATGCCAGCACTTGCGCTCCTGCTTGCCTGCCTGTTTTTGGCCCATCAGCCTGCGATTGCTGGCGGTCTGGCCGCGGCTCTCCTGCTGTACCTTCTGCTTCGACGATGAGCCACGCTCTTTGCTTTTCACGCCATTCCCCTGTATCCGATGGGGGTCGTCGGTGAAAGCCAAACGCTGATCTGACGCCATTGAGACGGGGCATGCCACCCGGGAAAGCCGCCTCACCAGCGGCCATAAGGGGGCGGCCTAACCAGCCGCCGCGGTATGTGCCCGTAGAGCCGGATGCGTCGAGAGACGCTCGTCCGGTTCGACGGAGGCTCGTCGGAGCAAATCCTTGATTTCATTGGAGGGGCGTTCCCTCCGCAAGGTCCAATCCCGGCGTTCTATCCGATGGGTCCCCCCCCCAGTTGCGAAAAGGGGCGACGAGGACACGCCCGAGCATCGGAGCGCCGATGCTGCGGGCCGTGCTGCGTGAAGAGGGTGCAAATCCCCCCAGGGGGTTCGGGCCATGCCGTTGGCGTGGCCCGCTCAACCTGAGCCGGCGTGGGGAGTTCGCGTGTGGCGACACACGCGACCGAGTCTCTGACTGGACTCGGCGATCGGGCATCAAGTTGCCCGACGACGAAGAGCTCAACCACGAGAGGCCCGACACTCCGAGAGGAGCACAAGGGCTTGCCGGTAAGTCCGAACGGAGACGGTGCCGAACCGCTCAAACTTGTAGCCGATGGGTACGCGGGAGCTTCTCGTTTCTACCCGCAGAAATCGCGAGTGCTTCCACGAGGATGCACACTCGGAAACTATGCCACGCGGGAGCGTGGACATACGGCGACAGGTCGGAGGACAACCTCCAGGCGACGTGACCGTTCGGATGACGCGCATCACTAACTCGGGAAGGACTGTTGGGGCCGGGTCCCGCAAGGGATGGTCCCCGGTGCCGCGCCAGGTCGGCGTGGTGCTTCAAACCCAGCAGTCTGGGAGAGTGCCGCAAGTAGGAACGGACGGAAGTCCGGCGAGGCCGCTGCAAGGCAGTGGCGGCCTCGTTCGCTGCACTACGGGTGTGCGCATCGACCATGCCTCGTACCTCGACTTCAAGGCCAAGCTGCTCGACCGGGCAACCCGAGCGCCCATCCCGGAGTTGTGTGCGATGTTCAGGTGTGCCCCGTTCGAGCCCTACGCGCCCGTGCGGCGCCAACTGATCGCGGTGTGGCGGGCTGTCAATAGGGCCAGGAAGCTCACGGGGTTGGAACCACTGCCCATCGAGTGCATCCGGCTCCGCCGGAAGATCATGCGACCCTTCGGGGAGTGCTTATCCAGCCGAGTCTTGCTGCCCGCTCATCACGAGCTGGTGTTGGCGGCGGTATCGCCCGAGGCGGATGAGATCGATGCTGACCCACAGTCCGCAGGCGGCGGTGTAGAGGATGTACCCGTCGATTCGGGCACTTGCGACTTCGCTGGTTGCCACGGTGAAAGCGCTGCCTGCCAAGAGTGCCAGCACGCTGAAGTAGACCGAGAGAACGGACTGTCGACCGCTCCGTCCAGCGACCTGCCCGTCTCGGCTGGGATGTTGGGACTGGAAGGTGAGGAGACGCTGACCGAAGAGCCTGTTGATGTGCCGCTCGATCTCGTCGATGCGTAGCTTGACGTCGTGCTTTGAACGTGCGTGCCCCAAGGTTGACCTGAAGAACCCTACCAGCACCAAGGGCAACGCGATCAGGACCATTGGTCGCACGGACTCTGGGAGGAGCGTCGTACCCCCGAGTGCGGCCGAAAGGATGGCCGCCGTCGCTGGGACACGCTGCTCCATCGCGCCCAGCCTGAACACCAGCACGGAATAGAGAGCTCGATACTCCTCGATCAGCACGTCGACCGGCTCGGCCTTAACCGAATGCCCCCTCTGCCCCGCTTTCAGATTCTGAGCCATCGCCAGTGGAAACTACGCTTTGAGTACCGTACAAGTACCGTACTGTTATGGCTCGGGGTGGCATTGTGGTGCGTCCGGGTGGTCCGGCTGCCGCGATGAACCTCCTCAGTCTCTGGAGCGGGTCATGCCTGGATTTAGTGTGCGGCTCGAAGTGGCGGAGGGTGTGCGAGAGACTGTTGGCCTGTGGACGTCGCCAGGGCCGGACGAAGGGGTCTCGGTGCTGAGAGTCCTCATGGACCTCGGGCAACAGACCATCGACGAGGCCGAGCGGCTGGTCCGGCGTGGTCGTCTCAAGGCCCCCTTCGCCATCGGGCGGCTCATGGCCCACGATGACACCCCGCCACTCATTCACGCTATGGAGCTGGCGGAACGCTCGCGACCCATCGAGCTTCGGTCGCCATTCGAGGATTGCGAGACCATCGCCGGTGGTTTGTGGACTGCTGACCAGGTGTTCGACACCCCTCGCGAGGATGGCCTCGCCAAGCTCCGCTTTGCCGCTGGGACGAACGATCTCCCCGCTCACGTCCATGAGCACTCCGACCGCTGCCTCTTCGTCCTGGAGGGCGAGGGGACGTTCCATGCGAGCCCGTCCGATTGGCGCTCGTTCGATGGAACCGGCATCGATTCCGTGCCGGTTCGGGCAGGGGATGTCGTGGTGTTCAACCGGGGAGTGTTGCACACGTTCAGTTCCCCGCGGCGGGAGTTGGTGCTGATCAGCTACCACTCGCCGGCGCTGGCGTTCGATGATCCGCGGCAGTTCACGGTGCCGCGCTTGCAATGGACGCCAACACGCGAGACTCGACGGGGAGAGCATTCCATCGCTTCAAGCTAAAATGGAAGCGCTGCTTCAGCTGCTTTGCGATTCCACTCGATTTGCCGGGGTTCTCCGACCGGTGTGACCGCCGCGTCGTCCCAGTCAAAGAGCACGAGGCAGTCTCCAAGAAATCGCGTGCTCGGGTAGCGAAGGCCTTTGAAACCGGCTGCACGCGCTGCATCGGCGATGAATCGAGAAACAAAGTATTCAGGCTTCCATGGCCCCTCGTTCGCCTCTGCGAGGTGGGGACGGATGTAGCTCAACCCAGCCGCGAGGTAACTGGCGTCGTCGTGAAGAGCGCTCTCATCGAAATGGCTGGCGAGGTCAAGCATTGGTCCTCGAACGCCCACTCGCCAAGCCATCACCCACGCAACGCCTTCATCCTGCCGAATGGCTTCCGCCGCCGCTACCTCAATCGAAGACGCGACGTAGAGCACCCTCTGACCAACGTGGTTGAACCGCCCTTCATTCTTGCACTCACTTGCTGGCGGGGGTCCGAGTTCGGAGATATCTGGTCTCGCGTTCGCGCCGATTACGCGAGCTCGCCACCAATTGTCCGTTAGGTCCAGCGATGCGTGCGGGAATTTCGCAATTGATCGCAGAACTCTCTTCCCGATGCTGTGTGTCGCGCCAAGCAAGGGCACTCGCGCAAGATGAGCGGTGAAGTCTGCGAAGCGCGGTGCAAGCCTCGTCGCCCAGTCCCGGTAGACTCGCTCTCGCTCACGGTCCTCGCTGGTACGGATGCCGACCTCATCCCCGAGCGAGAACGAACCGTCGCAGTTGGGGCAATGCAGGCGGGTGGCGGTGTCTTCGTGCTTCGATTCCGGCATCCGATGTAAGTCGAGCAGATGCTCGATGCTGACCCGATCACCGTCGCACCAAATGACCTCTTCATCTTCCTTGTCGAAAGGTTGGCAGGACTCGCAGCTGACGATGTCGGCCTGGATGCGTGAAAGTCGGCTTCGATGGTTGCGTTCTGGCATGACGGATGGGGTCACGTGTTCGAGGCGGTGAACAGTTCGGGCTCTCCAAGTCCATCTACGACGAGGGAGCGGCCTATTGGGACGAGGCCGTGTTTCACGAGAGCCTCCCGAGCTGACTCCACCTGCCACTTCGAGAACTTCTTGGCCTTCTCGTTGCTCCACTCAAAGAACCGCCGCACGATCGCGTCGGGCGTCGCTTCGACCCCTTCCGCGACAAGGGAGTTCCATGCTGCGTGGGTCGTCGCGTGCAGCTCGGCGGCCTTGGAATCCCATGACTTCGACGCGGTTAGCAGCGCTTCAAACCTTGCCCATTGATCACCGACCAAGGCCTTACACGCCGCCGAAGCCTGCGTGCCTTGAGTGCCGGGCCGGTAGTGTGCATCGCCCGGGTCGCGGGCGGCCTTGTTGGCTGTGAACCACCTCTGGCTGGCGGCGTGGGATTCGGTATCGGCCTGCAACTTGCCATCGTAGGGGCCGGCCGCGTCGCGCTTCAACGGCTTCTCGGTCTTCGCGTTGCAGAGTGCTGCGGCGAGATAGGTGAGTTTGAACAACTTCTTGCGGCCGAGGGTCGGGTCTTTCGGGAATCGTCGGACGATCTCGGCCTGGACCGCAGCGAAGTCCTCGAACCGCCACACGACGGACTTCGCCCGAGCGAGGTCCGCAACGGCTTCAGGTTTGGCCTCGATGGCTGGAACCAGTTCGCCACGGAACGCCTTGGCAAGGATGGATTGAGTGAGCTTGTCCGCTCGGGCCTGGGCGAGGGCGACGCGGCGTTCGATGGCGTCGGCAAGCTTCATCAGCGAGTCGACGCGGCGGACAATCTCGGTCTGCTCAGCCATGGGCGGCACGGCTACAGGGATCGCACGGGCGTGCTCCACATTGATGCGAGGCATCGACATTCCGAAGTGTCGTTGCTTCATCCACGCCTGAGCGTGCTCGCTCGCGAGGAACCGTGCGAGATACGGCCCGGATATGACCTCCGACGGCCTCATCCGGACCGTTCCTTGGGTCAGGTTGGCGCCATCAAGGCCACGTGGAACAGTGGCTACACGAAGGTGCCGAATGATGCACAGGAGCACGTCTCCTTCGGCTAGAACTGATCGACCGTGCTTTGCAGCGATGTCGTGAGTCGTACGCCGAAGCTGCCCGACGAGAATGCCGCCATCCTGAATGTCCTGTTGCCGGACGTAGGGAACACCACCAGGAACCTCAGGACCCGGCAACACGATGCCATAGGTAATTATGGTGTCGGCAGCCACAACCGTGTCCGCACGCCGATAGACCCAAGTCTCGGGGAGATCGGGCATCGACTCAACATCGAGCTCGCCTGCCTTTGGCTTTGTGGTCTTTCCTTTGGGCTGCTTTCGCGAATGGTCGAACTGGTTCAGCCCTGTACGAGCTGGCTCAATCTCTGGGTTGTTGTTCCGCCAGTCCTCCGTCAGCCGCCCCGAGCACGCGGCGGCGAGGACGGCTTGGCGGAAGCGTTTGAGGATGGTGGGGACGGCGGCGAGACGGGCGCGTGCCGCGTCCACGCGTGCCGCTAGCTGCTCGATAACTCGCACGATACGGCGCTGGTCAGGCAGAGGCACTATGGGCACTAATGTGTTGCTGGCAAACCGTTGGTTAATACCGCCCTGTGCAGATCCTTGGAAGTTCTCCAAGATCCGCGATTGGCCTTGCTTAGACCACAAGAACCAGAATAGATATTGCGAGTCAATATCTCGCCGAGGGCAGCAGCGAAACACGTGTTCGTTGATAACTGCTTTTGCAAATGGAAAGTCTTCGCGCACCAGACAGACTTTTCCGCTTGTGGCACCGTCTTTCACGATCAGTACGTCGCCTGGCCGCAAATGACCACGTCTCATGTCGGCATAGAAAGCCTCAGGAACATATTTCACCGATTCAAAGTTGAACCCGCCTCGATCCGTGAGATGCTCGGCGCCCACGCTCGGGATACCCGACCTGATTCCGCGAACGCCACCCCTGGGGCGAGTCCCCGTCTCCAGTTCGTCGAGGAGGTCACGCAATGGACTTTCGGTCCATTCCGGGAGCGGATCCGCCGAACGGCGCTCGGACTTAGTGATCGACTTGGCACTCATCAATGCAGTCCCGCCAATCTGCAGAGCAGGATGATGTGCGAGCAGGTCATGTGGAGCATGTGCTCGGCGTGAGCGGCCTCTACGTCGTGCTGGGGAACGGGGCCGCGGCCGTGTGCATCGCCGAGCTTGTTGCGGACTGTGCCTACGCGCTTGAAGAGTTCAACGTAGAACGAGGGAAACAGCCCATTCGCGTGACAAATCTCGACCAGCTTCGAGCAGGTGTCCTTGTCCTTGTCGTAGGCCCACTTCTTTTGGTCACAGAGCGTCTTGAGGACGCTCTCAAATGCTGATCCGCAGGCCGTGATCGCGTCTTCGTATCGGCCAGCCCGGAACGCTGCGTGTGCGGACAGGATTTCCGAGTTGGCGACACGAAGGGCGCTGTGGGCGAGCAGTTCGAGTGCCGGCTGTGTCACCTCGGCATGGAGCAGTTGATTGTCGCGGCGGATGGCTCGCGGGTACTCTCGCTCGATGTACGTGCCCTTGCGCTTCCTGCCAAAGAGCGTGCCTTCTTTCTCGACGTGATGCTCGATGAAGCGAGTGAACTCGTAGCCGACGCCGTGCTCCCGCAGGATGGCATTGACCGCATCGACCCCGGCCTGTCCTCCGCTGTAGTTGAACACACGAAAGCATGCCTCGATGAAGTCGAGGCCGTGGTCAGGATCGCAACAGAAAAAGTGCTCGATTACCGGGTCATCGCTGCGTCGGGCGGCCTCGTACCCGGGTCGAAACAGACCGCCGTACTGCTTGTAGAGCACCTCGCCAACGTCGTTCAAGAGGCGTCGCATTCCGCCGTGGTGTTCATCCACAAAGTCCTGGAGCGACGCGAGAATGCGTGACTTCACATCGTCCGGCAAGTCGTATCGCAGCACGGCGGGGAGTGGAGCGTTGCGACGCGAGTAGAAGCTGGTCATGATGCCCCCTCCTCTCGCACGAGGCCGAGGCGTCGAAGGTGTCCCATGATGCCGCGGAGGTGCGGCGTTCTGAACTCGCGCACAAAGCCGTTCTCGCCCAGGTAGAACCGGATACGGCCGCCGCCAAAAAGAAGTTTCAGCAGGATGATCGGTTGGCTGTGGTATTCGGTGAGCGTGACACGATCGGTGAGCGAAGGGAGCGGCTGGTTGTCGAAGACGGCGTTGATCCAGGATGGTGGGTGGTTGTGGAACAAGATGACTTCGTTGGCGAAGCCAGATTGGACGTGGTTGATCATCGCGGAGCGAATGTGCGGCGGAATGGCGACGGTGTCAGGTGTGCCGCGGTTGTGGGCGATCTGTTCCACCTTCGTCGTCTTGCCGTGCCTGCGACCGAATCCGACAATGAGGTGTTCAAGGCCGTCGCCGTGCGTGGCTTCGATGCAGCCGCAGAGGAACGCGTTTCGATTGAGCGGTGAGCGGGGCTTGTGGAGGGAGTCAGCGTCCTTCTTGCACGCGGCGGCGACCGGCGCGATGCCGCGTTCATCGTCGCGTGTGAACGCGATGGAGTTGTCCGGATCAGCGATGAGATGCGCTGCGGTCTCGATGAGGTGAGCAATTGCATTTGGATGGCTCATGCCTTGACTCCATCAGTGTCAAGCAAGCCGAGTACGAGCTGTAGTTCTTCGACCGCGGCCTCCAGTTCGCTGATGGCATCGGTGGCGAGTTCGTCCGGCTCGGGTAAGTCGTCGGCGTCGTCGAGCGACTCATCCTTGAGCCATTTGAAACCGTCGAGCTTGAAGTCTCGCTCCTTCACCTCGTCGATGTTGAACCGCTTCCAGCGGTTGCCGCCAAGCCAGCCCTTGTCGCCCGCGGGGCTGTCGCCCTCTTCGCGAGCCTTGCCTTGCTTGGGTCCGAAGCGGCCGTTGGGATCGACGCCATAGCACCGCTCAAACTCGGCGAAGTGCTCGCTGGTGAGCGGGCGGTCTTTTTTGGTGATGCCGGGGACGTTGGTGCGAGCGTCGTAGATCCACACGTGCTTGGTAGGCATGCCCTTCTGAAAGAAGACCACGTTGGCCTTTACGCCCTGGCAGTAGGGCGTGAACGTGCCGCGAGGAAGTCGGAGCACCGAGTGGAGGTTGCACTCTTCCGTGAGCACCTTGAACACTTCGCCCGCTTGGTCGGCAAAGAGACAGTTGTCGGGGAGGACCACGGCCGCCCGGCCGCCGGGCTTGAGCACGGTGAGAATGTGCTGAACGAAGTTGAGCTGCTTATTGCTGGTCTCAACGGTGAAGTCGTCGCGATTGGGCGTCTGGCCCGCACCCTTAGTGCCGAAGGGCGGGTTGGTGAGGATCACGTCGTACTTGTCGTTCGGCGGAGGGTCGTAGATGGTGTCGCCCGACCCGATGTGCGGCGTGACGTTGTGGAGGAAAAGATTCATCAGGGCGAGACGGCGAGGCTGTGCCGTGAGGTCCTGGCCGACGTACGTCTTGGACCGCACACGTTTGGCAAGTTCGCGGTCGATGGCGCCGCCCTTGGTTTGGTCCATCAGCCACTCGTAGGCGCAGACGAGAAAGCCACCCGTGCCGCACGCGGGGTCGGACACTGTGAAGTCCTTCGCGGCTCTCGGGTCGGGGCGAACGCACCGGCAGATCGACTGCATGAGTTTGCGGGGTGTGAAGTACTGACCTGCACCCTTCTTGCCTTCGCTCGCGGCCTTCTCCAGCAAGTGCTCGTACGCCTCAGCTTTCACGTCAACACCAAGGCTGGTCCATTCCACTTCGTCAATGAGGTTGATCACGGCCTTCAAATTCACCGGCTTTGTGAAGCGCGACTGTGCCCCCGCGTAGATTTCGGTGAGGATGCCGCCTGCCTTGCCGAGCTTTCGCAGCACCTCGATGTAGGTGTCGGTGAGCGTCTCGCCAGAGAGATCTCGCACGTCGGGCCAGCGGCAACCCTCGGGGAGTTCGACGGCCTTCTCGTCGGCCATCTTCAAGAAGAGCAGATACGTGATCTGCTCGATGTAGTCCATGTACCCGATGCCGTCGTGGCGGAGGGTGTGACAGAGGTGCCAGAGTTTGTCGCCGACGGAACTGCTCATGCTGCGATCGCCTCGTTCAATGTGCTCAGGACCGTACGCAGTTTGCCGTCAAACGCACGGTCGGCCGCTCCCCAACCGCCTGCGTTGGCGAGGACCGGGATCACGTCGAAATCATCTTGCTCGATGGACAGGCTCTGCGTGAGGTGGTCTTTGATCCGGTCAAGCCATTGTTGCTGCTGCGGCGAGAGCGGCGACGGAAGCACGCCGGACAGTCGCTTGACCGCCCGCTCGACGCGCTCACGGGCGGTGAAGAGCGGTTGACCATCGTCCGCTGCGTGTTTGACCATCGAGATGATGTCCACCAGCGCTTTGCGATAGCGGACATCGTGCGCTCGTTGAAGGTTTTCGACTGTGAATCGTTCGGGTGTGGCCGTGAGCTTGTCCCGGAGTTCTTGAAGAGCAGAAGTGGACCAGTCGCGGGGCTTTCTGAGCAGAATCTCAATCGCAGCCACCTTCGCCGGATTGTCGCGCACGAATCGCTCGAACGCGGCGAGATAGTCCTCGGGCTTGTGCTCGTTGCCGAGTCCGTCGCGGATGAGCCACTCACTTGTCACCGTGTCGCGTTGTTCCTCGGCGACAATGAACGTCCTTGGAGCCCGCGGGTAGTTCTGGAGCAGGTCTTGAAACGCGGCATCTCGGAGCAACTTCATCGTCGCATTGAAATCGTCTCGGAGGGCCCCGGGGAGGCCGCTGGCAAACTTCGCCATGTCCCCTTCGGGGATGTACGCGGCGAAGAGATCGCGGGCCTGGCCCGACATCTCCTTGTCGATGCGGTGAAACCTCTTGACCAAGACTCGTGTGGCGTAGTCGCGGTCGCGGTTCTGCCAAACGTCTTCAACCAGCTCGGGAATTGTTTTCCCAGCCGGAGTCGGAGCGTCCGCCGCGAAGTCGCTGGCGGTCTTGAAGTACTCGAAGAGTGTTCCGCCAAAGCAGTCGAAGACGGTGAAGTGCGACTTGTCGGGGTGATGGAACCCCTTGCGTGTGCCGCGACCGAGCATCTGCTCGAAGAGAATGCGGCTCTTGACGGGGCGGAGAAAGACGATGAACTCCAGGTCGGGGATGTCCACGCCGGTAGACATCAGGTCAACAGACACAACAACGGCGGGGTTCGGTCGGTTGCGGAACTCCTTGATTCGCTGGAGTGGCCTATCCACGGTGCCCGTGATTTTGGCGACGAAGTCCTCGCCGCGGCCAAAGACTTCTCGGCACAGTTCGACGATGGACTGGGCATGGCTCGTAAACGGCTGGTCGTTTACGGCAAAGATCAGCGTCTTGGGGAAGCGGCCGTAAGTGCGCTCGTGTTCCTCGGCATACTTCTTGAGTTCCTCGATGACCTTCCGGTTGGAATCCGGCACCGTGATCTCGCGCTCGATGGAGGAGGCGTCGAACTGCCGCTCGGCTTCGAGCCTGTCGAGCCGCTTCTCGCCGGTCTTGGGGTCAATGTACTTGACAGCTTCGTTCTCGGTCAGAAAGACACCGTTGATGCGAACACCGGACTGGACCTTTACCGCGTCGTAGTCCACGAGAAAACCGTGCTGCACCGCCTGCCGGTAGCCGTACTCGAATATGGTGTCCTTGAAGTACGCGAGCGTGTGTGCGGCGGGAGTGGCTGTCAGTCCGATGCGGATCGCATCGAAATGCTCCAACGTATCCCGCCACACCGAGAGTTCCTGCGCCGTATATCCACGATGACACTCGTCGGCAATGACGACATCGAACGCGTGGATCGGGACATCCAGCCCTTCTTCTGCATCGTCGTCGAAGGCCTCGTCGTTGGCAAAGCGGGCCACATCTCGACCGAACAGGTTCATGGCCATGCGCTGGACCGTGCAGACATAGACGAACGTGTGCTTGGGTTGCGGGTCCAGCAAGTGGTCCGCAGGCAACGCTTGAGGATCAAACTTCTCCGTGTTGCCCTCGTCGTCAAGGTCGTCGCGGCGAAAGCGTTGACTGAAAAGCTGATACAGGTCGGTGAACTTCGTGGTGCCATCTGGGCGGAAAGCATTGAATGCCTGAACGGCCTGAGCCGCGAGAGCTCTTCGGTCCACGAGAAACAAAACACGACGCGCTACCCCGGACTTGAGCAAGCGGTAGATCTGGTTTACCGTCGTAAAGGTTTTTCCGGTTCCGGTGGCCATTGCCACGAGCATTTCTCTACGGCGTTCCGCAATCGATGCTTCTACTGCGATGTTGGCGTCCCTTTGGTAGGGACGCACCCTCGGATGATTGTTCGGTGCCGATCGCAAGTGTGCGAGCGTGGCTGAGAGATCGTGGGAAAGCCGCTCCCGAATGCCACCTGGCGTTGCGTAGTCAGCCACCTGCCGGCTGAGATTGAGTGGGTGACGGCAATCCCTGAAGAAGATCTCTGCCCCGTTGCTGGACCATAGGAATGGAACCCGAAGCCCCTCAAAGTTGAACGGGCTCGCGTCAACTCCTCTCGCGTACCGCTCTGCTTGGGAGAGCACATTCTGCGGGTCAATGTCGCGGCGTTTCGCTTCGAGGATTCCGACGATTTGCCCGTCCAGCACGAAGGCATAGTCCGCTGGCCCATGGGCTGTCTCCAGCTCGGTGACAACGTGATGAGACAATCCGGAGGTCGACAAATCAGACCGGTAGGGCAGCAGTCGCCAGCCCAGCTCGATGAGCCGAGAGTCGATGCGGGTCTTTCGAGTTTGCCATTCAGATTCGGTCAGGTCGCCTCCCTATCGTGGGACGAACAAGCCAGATCGTATCTGATTCAGGGTGCCGAGGGATGCAGGCTTAAAGGAAAGAGAAGGACCGGTGGCGGTCCAATCTCCTTGGGAAGACTACGTCATCATGGCGAGCAGGGGCCCAGCGCTGGCATCGATCTCGATACGGTCCCCGGCATTGGTGCATTTGCCGCCAATCCGGGTGATCGCGTCCACCAGCGAAAAGATGGTGAACCGACCCTGACGCCGTGCGAGTTCGAGTGCCTCCTTGGCCAAGGCCTTGCCGACGCCGTGCTTGGCGAGGGACTTGAGCACCTCTTCCTCGTCATGACCAAGCGATGTGTTCATCGCCTTCTTGATCACCTCGACGAAGCGGTCGCGGCGTTCGTCTCGCCGTTCAACGAGCCGGTTGATGAGAACCCGGATCTCGCGGAGTGCGTCGCGCACGTTCGCGGTGTGCTTGCGGCTGAAGTCGATGACCTCGACCGCGTCCCAGACGATGTGGTTGCGGCACACGGCCTGGAACCAGAACGTCTGGATACCCACCGACCGCTTGCCCACCTCCGAGTTCCAGAGGAAGAACCCCGGCGCGAACGCCTCGCCGTTGATCTCCGTCCATCCGGTCGGGTCGATCAGGAAGCAGAACATGTCCTGCTCGCCCCGATAGAGTCCGGTCCCGCCCTTGGACTCGCCGCTACCAGCCTGCTGCGGGGGCTGGAAGTCCGTGGCGAACTCGCGCACGATCGAGAGCAACTCGATGTCGTGCAGGCGGGTGTAGCTGGCGCCGTGAACGGAGCGGACAAGGTCGTCCGCCGCGTACACCTGCAACGGCTTGGTGCCCCTCGGCAGCGTCTCGGCGAACACCGAAGACGCCGTCGGACCGGAGAGCCGGTTGACGGTGTCGCGGTTGACGCCCGCGAGGCCACAGAGTTGGCCGAAGCTCCAACTGTTGAGGCGGAACGTCCGGTCTTCGCCGATGCGGAGGGCGAACCTCCCGCCGTCGGCGAACGCTTCGAAGTCGTCGGGCATCTCCCACAGGTCGCGTGAACGTTCCTGCTGGGCCTGGCAGTTCTGCCACAAGTCGTCGAGGGTCGCGAAACTCTCGTCAGGCGTGCGGCGGAACAGCTCATTGCTGGCACGGGTAAGTGCCTGTTTCATCGTGAACTCCTTTCAAAACGGGGGTTTGGAAACCTTGAAAAACCGTGAATGCCACCGGTCCTCAAGGAGTTGTGACGGCCCCTGCCCAATGTGTGCTGTTTGCGAATGTGTCCTCGCACCCACCCGGTGCCATTGCCGTAGAATCGGCATGGCCATTCCAACCGAGGGGACCCCTGCAACGAACTCGACCGGAACACCAAGGCGTTTCTCGCTAAAAAGGTGGACTGGAATCTCCTCCGAAACCGGTCGCTGGTACGACTACGTCCAGAAGCTCGGAGCTGGAGGGAATGGAGTGGCTTTCTTGGCGATGTGCACAACACCGAAAGAGTCCAAGGGCGAGCTCGTGGCGATCAAAGTGTTTGATTGCTGGACGAAGCCGGAGCGTCACCAAGCGTTTTTAGAGGAGATCGCGTTCCTCCAAGCCTGTCCCTTTCATCCTGCGATTCTGCGCGTCTTTGATAAGGGCAGCTACAAGGGATACAGCACTAATAATCAAAACGCGCCTTTTGTAGTAATGGAGTATCTGCCTCAAACGCTTCGCGGTGCAATGCGCGAAGGGCGACTTTCGTTGGTGACCAAAGTGAGCTACGCCATTCAGTTACTATCGGCACTCGTATTTCTTGATAGTCGGAATCCCAAAGCGGTGCATAGGGACATCAAGCCCGAAAACATCCTGATCAAAGGCGGAGCGTGCGTGTTAGGAAATTTCGGTTTGCTCAAGCGGATCAGCGACTTAGGCGCTCGAGATCTAAACGATATGGAATCATTGAAGGCTAGTCTTGGTCACGGAATGCCCGCACGTTACCGCACGCCAGACCTCGTGGACTATCTGAATGGGGGCCCAATGCCTACTCCGAAGTCCGATGTCTTCCAGCTTGGCCTCGTTCTGACAGAGCTGTTTACAGGAAGAAACCCGCACAAGGCCTATTCGGACATACGAAATCCGGTAGAGCTAGAACCTTTGCGTCAGATTCCTGGTTCCCACGGTGGGAGCGTGGAGGCTCTATTGCGACGCATGTTGGAGATGGACATCTCGAAACGTGATGACGCGGGAAAGATAATCGACGGCTGGGAAGGGGTTTTTCGCGACGTCGTCGACTCCGCCATGGCATTAGAAGGACGAGCGTTCTGAACGCTCCATAGTTGTCAGATGTCAGACCGCGATTCGCTCGACGATGTTCCGGCTGACGCGAAGCTGCCGCCGGTCGTAGAGCCGCGTTGTTCTCGGGTCCGAGTGGCCGAGCAGGAACTGCACTTCGGCGGCATCCACGCCCTGTTCCAACAGATTCGTCGCGGTCCCCGCACGGAAGGAATGGCAACAGAGTTCACGGGCGGGGAGACCGGACGCGAGCATCCTTCGCTTGACCATGCGGAGCATGTCGTTGGCCGACATGCCCCGCTGGGATAAGCGGCCGGAGTGTCCCGCCGCGGTCGCGAACAACGGGGCGTCGGGATCATGCCCCACAGTCTCGGCGAGGTATCGGTCGAGCATGCCTTCCAGGTCATGCCGCACCGGAATCACCCGCTGCTTGTCACCTTTCTCGTCGAACCGCAGGTACCGCTGACGGCCGTCGCTGAAGTAGTCACGCCGTGAGAGATTCGCGACCGCACCAACCCTCGCGGCGGTGAAGACGAGCGTGGCAATGATCGTTCGGTCACGGATGCCGATGGGCCGCGACAGGTCGATGGAGTCGAGCAAGGCCCGGGCTTGGCGAGCGTCGATCGCGGGGGTCTTGCCCTCCGCTACGGAGTGCCGCGGCCCACGAACGGAGAGGGCAGGGTTGAGCAGAATGGCATGCCGCTGAACGCAGTAGTCAAGGAATAGCCGGATGGCGGCGAGGTGGAGCTTGCGTGTCGGCTTCGACGCGGGGCGTGGCGTGCCACTGGCTCCGATGCACTGCATCCCACGGATGTAGTCGGAGACCACACGCGGCGGGATCTCCTGGAGTGACAAGCCGAGCTGGTCGGCGTGTTTCAGAAACCGGTGAACCGCGTGGGCGTACGCACGGGCAGTGTGCCCGCTGTTGATACCGGCAAAGAACTCCTCGTACGCAAACCGGGCGTTGGGGCCAGCGTCGCTCACGGTCACCGGGACTGCGTCGCGTGAAGGGATCAGTGCTAGGGTCGGGTCAACCACGCGCCTCCACGAGCGTTGCTGTGTTCATCATCGATCCTTGGCTCGGGGCGGCTTTGCTCGCGCAGAATCAGAACCCGGCTTGGGCGGTCGGGGTGCTTTCACGAGTGCTCCTCCCGACTCATCTGGTTCATCACCGAGGCTGATGCGGACTTGGATCAGGGCGAGAAACTCGACGTCCACCACGCTCCACCACGCTCCACGCTGCTTGGGCGTGCCTTCGCCCCGGAGCACTTTCAGTATTCGCTCGTACTGCAAACGCTCGTGAGTACCCGGCCTTGTCTTGGCGTGGAGTCGTTCGATGGCCTTGATGGGGTATTTGCGCCGCAATCGCTGGACTTCCTCATCGCTGATCTCGTCCTGCACGGGCGTCCTCGAAGCGGCCTGGCGTGCCTCCGCGGCTTGCTCGCGGATCGATTCACGAAACCCCAGCGTGCGTGTCGGAGGCAAATCTGTCGTGGGCGGAGCATCGGGACCGGGTGAGTTGGCCGAGCTATCAAGGTCTTGCCGAACCAAGTGCCTGAAGTACTCGGAGATGTTCCCGAAGAATCTCGCCTTGATCCGTTCCATGACGAGGCGCTGCATCTCGGCGGGCATGGAAACGCTGATGGTGACGATGTCGGCCATGTCGGACCTCCTGGGGCTCAGTGTACACCAACCGGAACTGTTCACAACTATTCGTGACAGATCATGGCACGGTTCCATCGTTCCGCAGTATCGGTTTACCCAGCGGGCCGGTCAGGAATGGGTGCTGCCTCGTGCCGGATAACGTCCTTTATCAGGCATGAAGCGGGCGTGTGGGGATCGCCTCGGAGCGATCGATGTGGGTGCGGAATGTGTGCATCGTGTGCGCCGCCCGTCGTATGCCAAGGACCTTCCTTTGTGAGAACCTACGCGGCTCCCGAAGAATCGGCGGGCGGCACACCACGCTTGCTATGACCGCGATCTCGAACGCTTGCCTCGCTTCCTGCGACTTCGTCGGGATCGCGTACTGCACGGTTTGGCCTCCTCATTGTCGGGTGCGGGCAAGCCCACCGAACCCGTGTCGCCACTGGCCGCATCGTCGGGCATGTCTGTCGAATCGGGCTTCTTGGCCTCAGCCACCGCGTGCTGCTCGCGGAGCACCTTCCAGCTTGTAGGTTCTGGAATCTCACGCTCGGCTTCCAGCTCGATGGCCGCCAGATCGATCGCGAGGATCGCGGCGATACTGCCTGCGTCGCGGGCCTGGGCACGGGCGGTCTTCAGGTCCGTGCCCGACAGTCGCCGTGCCCAAATCTGCACTACCTCCATGAGTGCTTCCACGGCCCGGTCCGTCGGGTCGTTTGCACACCGCTTGTGGAACTGCTCCCACGCTTCCTCGTCATGGCAGCGGTCGAACCGCGTGGTCGTACCGAAGCTGAGCACAAGCGAAAGCGGGTCAAATGAACGGGCCGCCTCATCGCTACGAACCGCCATGTCGCCCATGACTTTCCGGGCGGCTTCCGCCGTGAACTCGCGAAGCATCGCTTCGACACGCTTGACCACGAACGCCTGTCGGCGCCGGGACAATCGGTCCTCCCGCTCGGCGAGCGTCAGCGTTCCTCGACCAGGTTGTCCGCCCTCCGTTGCCGACGCGGAGTTGGCGTGGGGGCCGTTTCGCTGAGTCTTGTCTCCCAGGTCTGCATGGAGCAATGCGCCCGCCTTGGGTCCATCAATCTGCATGATGGGCGTTCCACAAGGATCAGACTTCTTGACGACGCGGAGTTGGTACAAACGAGTAACGCGGTCGCCCACGGCCTGCGTGGTCGCGTTGCCGATCTTCTGATAGCCGACCTGGACCAATCGCAGATTCGGGTGGTCGCTGCGAAGCGAGGCTTCTCGGGAAGTGAGGTACGCCGCGTGCTTGCGGTCGAAGCACGATGGGTCTAGGCACCGGTCCGTGGGCGACACGCTGCCGTCGGCTGGGAGGTCCTCGTGGTCGAACAGCACCGGCTGTTTCCCCGACCGTTTCGGACAGTTGAGGCACGACCCGGCGACGGGTTCGATCCCCTCGTCGTTCAGCCCCCACGGCATGGACGCCAACGTGTGGAGCCCATCGTCGATGATCCGGCGGAGTTCCTCAACCGTGGGGAATCCTCGCCCGAAGATCGCGGCGAAGTCGTCTGCTGCGAGTGCATCCTGTGTTTCCGAGGGCAACCGGGCAATGAGTTCAAGGTGGGCAACGCTCAGTCTCGAAGCGTCGCTATCTGCGACGAAGACCGCGTCCTTCCACGCCTCGGTCAGCCCTGCGAGCGATGCCCGCCGGAGCACGAAGGCGAGTGACTTCCCCAGCCGAGCGGCAAGCTGCTTCGGATTCTGTCCCTGGTCAAGGGCGGTCTGGATGGTCCGGCCTTCTTCGAGCGGATGGAGATTCTCACGCTGGAGGTTCTCTGTGATGGTGATCGCCATCGCGGCTTCATCATCAAGACGGCGGACCACGGCGGGAATCTGAGCGAGGCCCGCGAGCTTCGCGGCCCGCCACCGGCGTTCGCCAGCACGGATCTCCCACTTCCCCTCCTCGCTCGGGTGCGGACGCACCACAATCGGATGCAGCAACCCCTCACGGGCGATCGACTTGGCCAGCGACTCTACCGAGCCGTTGGTGATCCTGCGGCGCAGGTTGTCGGCGGTGGGGAGGAGCTGGTCGATGTCGAGCATGCGGACATTGGGTCGCTTGGGTTCGGCGCTGAGCTTCAGTGCGGTGGCCACGATGGACCTCCTTCAAGAGAGGACGGGCTGTCCACGTCACGCGACGCGGACAACCCGTACCGGGGTTGGAGAGTGGGGTGCGCGTGATCGCACGCACCGCGTCGCCCGCGGCGAACCAACTGGTTTGACAACCTTGTGGGATACGACGGAGCGGCGTCCTGGCTTGTGGTCAGGATGCCGCATGCCGGGATACTTCTACACGGCGTTGAACATCAAAGACGAAGGCACCATGCCACAACCGCAATGGCTGGTCAAGAAGCGGACCTGCCGCAGTCTCCCGCTTTCCTCTCTTGGATTGCTCTGCCGGATTCGGTCGTCATCCTCGGGGCTCACCGTGGGGCCCCCGAGGATGATGAGCGAATCGACACGATGTCCGTGCCCGAATATCTGACTCTCCAACCCTGCCGGATCGGTTCCGAGTCTGAGGGGCTTCTCGTCAAGTCGGGCCGCAAGGCGTAGTTTCTGCCCAGCTTGAACACTGCTGACTACGTGAGCAACGCCAGCACGCCATTCTCAGCAACGGTGCCAAGCCAGTGCTGCCAGAGATGCGTAGAACTCCATGCGACAACTTTGTCGCACGAATATTCCACCTGTGCCTCCGGGGTGGTGATACCGGAGGCAATGCGGGTTCGCCCCGCAGTCTGTCGTTCGGGCTTTGCCGAGTGCCCTGCGGGGTACCTGGGAAAGCAAGGAGGCTTCACTATGTATAACCATAAAATGATGAGGAAAACATGGGCAAGCTACTTATCCCGGGCAACGGGCAAAAACCACCATTCACGCGTGGATTGGACGAAGTCGTGGAGCTCGACGAAGCCAACAACGAGCTCAGTCGGCGTCCGTTCTACGGCACGATGGTGTTGGTCCGCAGAGATGGCAAGCGGCAGCTTGTGTATTACCTGCGGTCCTTCCGTCAGCCACCAATGCGTTGGGAACTGCCGGCGTTGTGGGTTCTATCTGCTTTTGCACTCGCTCAGTTGATCGAGTTCATTAGCTTCTAGTCCCCTGTGAAGTCCGCACCTTACCGTGCGGCTTCACTTTTCTAGTCGGCGTCCCGGTCATCCCTCACCCTTGGTGGGGGCCTCGGGCCGGGCCGCATCGCTCGACGGAGCGAGCGATTCCGGTATCGGTACTGGGATTGCAGCATGTCGCACGGTCCAAAGAGTCACGTTCAACGCGAGGAGCATGACACATCCGATCCGCGCGTAGGGCGGGCGGTCATCGACTTCCGTGAGAATCCGGAACACTGAGTCATGGTTCACAGGCACTCCGAGTCCGTCTGCGCTCTTCGCAGTCTTCTGAAATCCGATGGGTGGGATCGGCGAGCTCGATGGGGCCGGGTTCCGACGTGTCCGATCAGAGAGTGCTTTTGTGGGCGTCAACATGCACTTTGCGTATCACAGACCACGGGGGGAACGCAAGCACTTTTAGACCGGGCCTGGTTGGAGTCTCGGCACTGGTATCGTTAGCGGTCATGTTTCCTTTCCTTGTACCCCACCAACAAGGCTAAAAAAAAGTGGTGGGACACTCACGGTTGTCAGTCCCTGTGACTCGATCCGTGTAAACTCGCCCGAGCTCGTCCGACTGCATTGCGCGACTGGACACCAAGAGCTCACACGCCGCAACTGGTCTTTGACCGACTCCGGCGACGGCGAGTGAGACAAAACCCCTGCGGGGGTTTTGTCTTTTTTGCCGGCGGTAACTTCACTCATGCCGCGGCCATCGGTCGGATGACCACGGGTGGTGTGGGATAAATCCACACTGGCACGGGCGTGGGCGTCTTTCCGATTCGACAGACAGGGACGCGGCGGCGTATCCAACGGCTCAGTTCGTTCGCTTGATTCTGGTCACCCGGGAAGAGATAGGTCAGCACGAAGATCTGACCTAGCGCGAAGCACCGCCAGACGTTGAACCCGTCAGAGCTCACGAACTCGTCAATGTCTTCAATTGCTTTCTGGAGACTTCGCGTCGGCGCTACCCGGATGAGTGACATCCGCTCAGGGTCCGTGGCATTGCTGCGATGGGGATAGCACGGTTGCCACTGGGGCGCCTTCAGCCTGGCACGGTCGGCAACCCCTTCAACGACCTTCGCGAAGTGCGGGGCATCGAAGAGTGGCCGGGCCGATGGGGTTGAACAGCAGAACCGAAGCACGGCAAGCCGCTCCTGAAGTGGCGGCGCTTGTCGCTTGACGGTAACCGGGCAATAGCACTCCGTCAACGTTCCTCCGATGATCGCCTTGTGTGGCGACCAGACGTTCTTCGCGACGAACTCTCCCGCAATCCGATGGGCCAGCCCGTGGTCGAGCGCCGTGACGACTCGAACGAGTGAGCTGAGTGTGGCGACTCCGTACAGCTCAGCGTGCGCCTTGGCCTTCCGAACAATCGACGGGTTGAGAGTGTTTGTCTTAGGCACGGTTTCCATTCCTACTCTGCCAGAAGCCCACCGCAACCGCCGCGAGTCGTTCCTCGTGGTCGGCGTCGATGGACAAAGGCGAATCGTTGTTGATTGCGGCGGACGCTTCGCCGCCAAGGTCTTCGATGTCGGGCCACTTCTCTGTCCGGAGCGTCGCGTCTTCGGCCTCGCTGAGGGGCCAGACGCTTCGAACCGCGATGGGGAGTCCGGCGAACTGGGTGTATCCGCTGCCTCGCGACACCAACAGGATCGAGTCGAGCGGATGGTCGCTGATCGCCATCACATCGTTCTGCGTGAGGCGAGGCTTGATCGCTTGTGCGTCCGTCTTCGTTTCGTATTCCGCAGAGACCATCTCGAAGTGCGATCCACCCGCCTTCTGGGTCCAACTCCGAACGTACATCAGTTCCTCGCCTGAAGAGTCCACCATGGACTTGACGTCTTGCGGGTCCGAAAGAGAGAAGATGCGTTTCACACGCGTGTTCGTCCGCACCGTGGGACGCAGGTCGGTGTCGGGTGTCTTGAGGTCGGCAATCGACTGGTTGGCGAGTGTGACTGACAAGCCGTAGCTCCGAGCTTGCTCAAGGATGACACGGAAGTTCTCGCCGGCGATGCGCTGGAACTCGTCGATGATGAGATAGGCCTGCTTGGGCTTACCAGGGTGTTCTCGCTGCCGGTCGATGCATGCGGTGAGGAGGCTGTAGAGAGCGAGCTTCGCGATCTCTCGCACGCTGATGCTCTCAACCGCGGCCGGGAGATAGAAGTACACCACCTGATTCTGTTCCAGCACCGTGGGCATGTGGATGGCATCCTCGATCCTGGTGGCCGATGTCGCTCTGGCGAGCATCTTGTACTTCGTCAGTGCCTCCACAGTGGAGAGCAGTTCCAGCGTGTCTTTGAACTCCTTCTCGTTGTCGCCTCGCACCTCTTTGAGTTTCGCATACAACTCTTCGAACGAGTTCGGCTTCTTCTTCGCCTTGGGACGGCGCCGGCCCACCGTTTCGGTTTCTTCATCGGCACCGCCCTCGGCATTGGCAGCGTCCTCCATCACCTTGAGGAGCAACGAACGCGACTGCCTGCCGTAGTACCCTCGGCCGTAGCCTTCTCCGTGGTTGAGGCTCAGCGCGTCCATCAACAGGTTGCAAAGCTGGATGTCCGTCCGATACTTGGACTCAAGACTCACGAACGGGTTGAAGTAGTGAGAGGGCTTGCCTTTCTCTGGCGTGAACACGCGGAACGGAACGCCGCGTGCATCAGCTTCCCGCTTCGCGAGCTGGAACAGGGCGGGGTCGCCCTTCAGGTCAAGGATGACAATGGGTGGACAATCCGTCCTCGCACCACCCTCGCCCGTGTGACCTCGAATCAGTTGGATGATCATGGGCATGAGTCCAAGGCTGGTCTTGCCGCTCCCCGAGTCACCGACCATGTAGCAGTGCTCCGTGAGCAACGCCTTGTCGAGCAGCACCGGGAAGTTCGCGTGTGGCTCAACGCCAAGGAAGTGGTGATAGGCCTCACGCACCGAGCCGAACAACGCTCCGTCCGCCACATGGCGAGAGTCCTTGATGCGGTCAACGTACCACTGCCACTCCGTCCGACCGTCGTTGTCGAGCCCCACGTGAGCCTTTCCGTCGTGGTCAACGCCGCCTTCAACGACGACCCGCAGCCGAAGAACGAATCGGAGCGGCCTTCGAAAGACCGTCACGAGGAGCGCTGCTGGGAGGTACGCCGCGAACAGAATCGCGAGCACTCCGAAGCCCGCAAACTCCCAGTTGCCCTTGTCGAAAATCTCCTTCCACACAAACTCCAGCCATTGCGCTGGCTGCTCGTTGTAGACCCGTTCATGCCATGGAAATCTGTTAATCCCGTACTCTGCCGAGCCAATACGCTTCAGGTAATGGTCCCCGAGTGGGATGAACAGAGTGAGCCCCATCGACAACGTCACCATGAAGGGAACGCAGAGCTTGGTCAGCGCCTTCATGCGGCTGCCAAATGGTTGCGAGGCACGCCACACACCAGGCGCAAGAGCGTCGGAACCGCCGTAGGTGACGAACGGGCTGAGCACATGCACCGCGCCGCGCACCAAGTCGCGCATGGGCTTGAAAAACCCTCTCACCGTCATTGGTCCACGAAGGATGAGGAGCGGTGTAAGCGCGAGCACACCGATGGTCAGCCATGTTGAGAAAAGCGGCAACGCGACAATGACAATCAGAATCGCGGACAAGAGCTTCCAGTCAGGTGCCTCGGTCGAAGTGACGCGCATCGGACGCTCTCGCGTGGACGGCTTGAGACGGGGGTGGGTGTAAAGCCAGTCCAGATAGAAATCGAACGGCAGCTTCCAGTTTCGCGCAATGAAGTACGCAGCGATTAGAGCGGCGCCAGCTGTACCATTCACGCGGTGCATGAACGCCCATGCGATGAACTTCACCAAAGCGATGCACGTCATGGGCACGAGAAGGGCGTAGAACAAACCGCGAAGTGTTGCGACTCTGAAGAACACCATCCACGCCATCCATACGACTGAGATAGTCCAAGCGATACCGAAGGATGGTCCTGGAGGCAAGTGTCGTCCCGCGACAATCGCGACCACCGGCAAGATCGTCGACCAGACGAAGAGCCAGACAACTCGGTCGTGAGCCGCGCCCTCGATCTCCTCGGATCGGAACGCCTGATGCCGGTAGGCCAGACTCATCCCCGCCATGGCCTTGAGGTTGGGCAGTAGGCCGAAGTTGTGACGAGCTGTCGAGCGTGGAGCGAAGTCCAGAGAGCGACGCCGAACAACACTGACCGGCTGGGAGTACTTGTAGACGTCATAGTTATCGCCGGGGCCGCCCATGACCGCTCCCCGCTCGCCGCGGTCGGCGTTCCGCCCCGCGGAGTGAATGGGCCGCGGTCCGGTGGTCGGGTGCGTGTCGGAGGTCAATGACGGCTCGTTGATCGATTCCATTGGTCTTGATTAGCTCCTGGACCCTTGCGATTCGGGATTCACCTTCGAGGAGGACGAGGAAAGCATACTGGTGCTTTTTGAGCCACGGTGCGAGGATCGTGCTTCTTCTCGCGGCTTCAATCCGCTTCCGGAGGGACTTGAAGATCGTTCTGGCTGGTGTAGCTGGCCCCGAAACGAGTATCCGGAACACCCTCGGAGCCGGGACGGACTGGATGATGTGGGCACCCTTGGGTGGGTTGTCGCCGAACAAGTGCGCCAGTTCGTTCCGTTCGAGCCGCCGACGGTCTTGAACCCCCGGATCGACGCAGCAGTGCCAGAGGGCACCGAGATGCGTGAGGAACGCCTGCGGTTTCGGAGCCCGCGTCCTGCCCAGCGGTACGCCGAGACGTGCCGCCTCCGCCGCTGTGAGCTGGTAATACCGGAGCCGCTGCGGCAACCCTTCCCGGGATTGGATGCGTCCCTCGGCCAGGAGCCGCGTGATGACGTTCCCCGGATTGCGCCCGCCGAAGAACTGGCGAGACAGGACCACGCGAAAGCTGATCCGGTAGAGGGCGAGGTGCCGGAGGATCTGTTCGTCGCGTTGGTCGTTGCGGTGTGTCACCAGAGTTCGTATCCCAGGTTGGCGCGCTTGCAGTAGGCGTGGAAAGCGGTGAGCTTGTCCAAGGAGTACTCCCCGACAAACTCGATCGCGGTCTTTGCCCGGCCATCGCGGACGATCGCGTCGGGCACCTTGTCTCCGGGTTTGGCCCGCTTGATGGACGTGTCCGTCGCGAGCAGCGATTCTGACCGCCAACTCTCAGCGCGCGTCGCCAGTTCCTCCCGCATCCGGAGGTAGACCGCGGCGAGGTGGAGGTCGTGGGTGGCTTCGCTCGGACGTGGCTCGCGGCCCGGGGCCCCGCCCACCAGCGTGACCGCCTCCTGCGTGGCGTACACAAACTCCGTGCGTGTCGGCGCCCCGCCCCACCGCTTCCGCCCTCGGTGCGAGATCGAGGCCAGGTCGGGTGCCGGCAGTCCCGGTTGCCACACGGCGAGCGGCCCTTCCAGAGTGACCTCGGGATGGGCGAGCATCGTGGCGATGCCGACAAGGCCTTTCGTCGCAAGCACCTTGAGACGGGCTTTGCAGTTCTTCAGCCCCGCTGGCGTGTCGTTCCATGCTGCCTTCGCCAACTGGCCGACGCTGCAACAGCGCACCCGGAGCGCGAGCATGCGCAGCATGTCTCGGTCACGCGAAGCACCATCGACAGCCTTCCGAACCGGCCTTTTTACGGCCTTGGTGGGACGGGTCTTGGATGATGGTCCCTTTGCGACACCACGCTTGTCGGGAATTGCTCGTTTTCTACGTCTCATGTGGACAGTGTTACGCATGACATCACCCATGTGAAGCGTCGGAGTCATCGAATGGGTGCGTGCACGTTGCTGGCGTGCGCACCAGTGCGCATTGAGCCGTTAGCGGCGATGAGCTCTGCGAGCTTGCGGTGCGATGATGAGCGGGCGCGGCCTCGCCGTGTGTGGGCAGAGCCCCCGCCCGGCGACGTCATGCCTGGATGGGAACCGCGATCGTCGCGAGGTTCACGATGGGCGTGTACAGGTCGATGTCCTGGCTGGGTGTCTCGATGCTGAGGCAGAGCGAGTATGGCGCCGTCGTCTCGACTTTGCCGAGGTGCGGACGCTCCCTCCACCAACCCGTGACGGGATAGACAGCCAGCATGTCCCGTCGAGCGAGCTCGCTCGCTTTGCCCGTCCACCAGTCGCTGTGCAGGCTTCCACGAACGCGGTACTTGGGACCGAGCATCCATCCGGGGTCAGACGAATCATCGGTAGTGGGTGCGTCCACGTCCTCATCACGAGCCGCTGCCGACAACCGGCCAAGGAACGCCGCCTGCGATTCCTCTGG
The DNA here is from genome assembly GCA_014192545.1 of Phycisphaerae bacterium. Lineage (GTDB taxonomy): Bacteria > Planctomycetota > Phycisphaerae > Phycisphaerales > UBA1924 > BJHL01. Next base: position 317,231 of record BJHL01000002.1, read on the forward strand.
TCGCTTGATATCGAAGCGCAGGCCGTGCGACGCGTACCGGAACGAACGTGTCCATCCCCGGAAGCCAGGGCTGGGTTCGACGAAGTACGAGAGTGTGACTCGGAGCGTCACGGGCGTGTCGCCCAAGCCCGCGAGCACCTCGCTCGGCCAGGGCAGGGCGTGCACCGCCATCTGGTTCGATTTGGCGCCCTCGGTGGTCAGGATGAATGGTGTGAGTGCGCCTTCGGCGACCAGCGTGACGTGATTGCGAATGCTCCAGATCGCCTTTGCGAGGTCTGGTACTCCGTAGCCGAACACGCGCAGACGACGGATGCGGTCGGCCCGGCTGGTCCCGGGGCAGTCCGTCTCCATCTGCCTTGTCCAGCGAGCCGCATGCACCAGCACGGAGCGCACGGTTTCAGGTCGCATGGCGGGGTATGCCGCTTGGATCATCGCGCACGCTCGCGACGCCAACGCGGTCGCGGCGCTCGTGTCGGCGTTGAAGTCCAGCATCGCGCCCGAGCGACCAAAGCCGGTCGTGAGCAGCACGAGGTCTTCGAGATGCGACATGAGCCCAGAACCGTCGCGCCCCCAGTTGCCGCCGTCCATCACGATGTCGGGCTTGTACGGCCACGCGCTGCGGCCCTCCGCTTCCCACGCCGCCGTGGTGCGGCTGGTCGGCGTCAGCCCGCCGAACGGCGCGACGGGCGACCACCCGTTGTACTTGGTGGACGTGACCTGATGACGGCCCGCGAATGCTCCCACCGTGATCGCGTTCCACGCCTGGGCCGGGTCCTCGATGACCCCCTCGGACGCGAGATTCGCGTGGGGATATGTGTAGTCTCGTGTGATCTGTTCACGGAGGTTACCCGCGGACACGCACAAGAGGCGTGTGTCTGCGCCTCCGTTCCAGGTGAGCTGGTCGATTGCTGCGGACCATGAAGTCGGGCGACCGTCGCGGATCGGCCTGTGCTCGTCGGTGACGGCCATGCATAGCACCCGGCTGCGTTCGGGCTCAGCGACCTCGGCCCGTGCCGCCGCTTGACGGACGGTCTCCCCGTAGAGCTCGGGCCGTGTCACGGCCCGGGGCGGGAAGATCTTGACGGACTCCAAGCGGTGCGAAAGCTCGATCGTCTCCCTCGACTGAAAGACCTCCGTGAGACACCCGTGCAGCGCGTTGCCCGCCATGCAGGTGCCGTGCAAACGGTCGTCATGGTCCGCCGTGCCCCACTCTGGGTCCACGGCCAGCATGTCCTGTTCGAGGAGCGACGCTTCGAGCAGCGGATGGGCACGCCGCACGCCGGTGTCCAGCAAGCACACGGCGGGAGCGCCAAGGGGTGCTGGTCTGATGCGAGTGACGGCCTCGGCTATCACGGCGGACTGGTCCGCAGGGGTGAGGTCCAGATAGGGCGTCGCCGGCTCAGCGGGATATCGAAGTTCGGCAACTTCCATGAGGAGCAATCGAGAGCGGGCCCAGTCGCTCGGGGTGGCTCGCAGCAGCGTCACCACCCGCTCGGGAAACTCAAGTCGCTGGGTCGAGACGTCCAGCCCGAGGGCACGCGCCTGGTCGGTGAACGCGGCATGAACGGCCCGCGGTTCTCCCTGCTCGGCCCGGAGCCACACTTCCCACCAAATCGCTGCTTCGGCGGTGGGGAACGGGCGTGCATCGGTCCACAGATCGCGTGCTACGGCGAGACGTGCGACGCCGATACTATCGATCAGTGGCTTGTTCTTGCGGTGTCCCTTCTTGGTTCGCTTCTGCTCGTCCTCGTAGTCATCGATCTTGCGGATGAGCTTGGCGAAGGCATCCCGGGGCACGAACACGTTGGCGAGTTGCTTCGTTCCTTCGGTCTTGACCGAGAGCAGGCGGATGGCAGCGCGACGGTCGTCGAGACTATCCGACTTCAAAAGGAACGTGGGTTCGCTCTCAAAAGTCAGGATGAGCCCCGGGACCGGCTGGGCTCCGTTGAGTTGAACGGCCTGTTGCTGCGCCGCATCAAGCTGCACTCGGAGCGCACGGGCGTGGGACAACTCATCGTCACGCGGGGGTGACCTGAACTTGGCACCACGCACCTTGTGCGGGTACCGGTATTCCTCGGCTTGCACGCCGCCGATGATTTGGAGGTGACGGAATCGGCTCACCGCTTCGCGGCCGATCTCCGAGAGCGTGTGCCCGACCGACGGCGACGCAGCGCCTCAGTCAGGTCGGCCGTTCCCACGGTCTTGCGGCCTGCCATCACCACGTCCTTGGCCGCGTCCTCGCAGCCCCGCACCACCTCGGCGTGACTCAGTCCCTTGGACGCCGCCAGAACACGCTTCCACTCCAGCTTGGCCGCCCCGAACATCGCAAGCCGATTGGCGATCAGTTGGCGGACCATGGGGGTGGTCGGTCGGGTGAACGTCAGGATGTCATCGAAGCGGCGGAAGAGCGCGTGGTCGAGCGTTTCGCAGTGGTTGGTGGCGGCGACGATGATGCTCTCGGAATCGTCGCGCTCGATGAGCTGAAGGAACGAGTTGACGATGCGACGCGCCTCACCCACATCATTCGTGGAGGACCGACTGGTGCCCAACGCGTCGAACTCGTCGAACAAATAGACGCCCCGAGTGCGCTTCATCGCTTCGAAGACGGTGAAGAGCTTCGCCGCCGTCTCGCCCATGTAGCGGGTGATCAAGGTGTGGAACTGGATGACAAGCAACGGGAGCCCGGTCTCACCGGCGAGGGCCTGGGCGGTCATGGTCTTGCCACACCCCGGCGGCCCAACGAGCAAAAGGCGGCGCCTTGGCTCTAAGCCATGAGACCGCAGCGACTCCGCCTGACGGTTCTCTTGCAGCACGCGCTCCAGGCGTTGGTGGAGTTCAGTTGGGAGCACCATCTCGCTCAGGTGAACACGGGGAAAGCTCGCGGTGAGGAGAGCGGCAAGCTCGCCATCGGGTCTGGTGATGGGCACGGCCCGGGGCGCAATCGAAGGCAGGGTGGTGCGTCGGGAGCGGTCCACCATGTCCTGGATGGACTTCGCGAGCGCAGCGTCGCCGTCGCGGGCCGCGGCCGCGGCGAGTTCCATCGCCACGGTGCGGAATCGCTCGTCGTCGCGGCTCGCAAAGCTCGTGACCAAGGACTTGATCTGTTCCGCCGACGCCATGCTGGATCCTCAAACCGGGGGCCGATGCGGACAGTGTGCCAGCAAGTACCCGGTGCAGCAATGATGGTATCGGCCTTTGGGCGGGTTGGGATTGAGAGGGTCGCGGATCGTGCCGGATTGATCTTGGCTAGACCAAAGGAACGGGGAGTGGCGCTCCGGGCTCCTTGAACATGGTCTCGTGAACAAACCTCTGAACGATGGTCGGGCTACGCCGCCTGCTTCTCGCTCTCCTTGTCCTTCTGCCGGTGCTCGTGGATCCACGAGTGGGCGGCATCGAGGGCCTTGGCGAGCGGGAGCAGGTCGTCGCCTCCGAACGATGAACTCTCCTGCCACTCACCCTGCTCGTCCCGGTATGACCGAGACACGGTGACGTTGTGCATGGTGCCGTGCTGCGTCTGGTTCTCCCAGACCACGGCCTTGACGGCTCCGTAGCGGACTGTGTGGACGGGGGGATTGGCCTTGGCCTTCCCGCCGTTCCCGTTGCTGTGCTTTCCATTGCTGGCCATAGAACTTCCTTTCTGGAGACCTGGGGAGCGCCACTCCACCGGCTTCAGGAGTTATGCGATGACGGCGGGTCTGTGTTCCCTTTGCGGTGGAGTCCGCACGCTCAGGAGGCTTCCCCCGTTGTCAGGATTGAAGTTTCTTGGTTCTGCCGGCTCGGGCATCGTCGTCGGGGCTCACCGGCCGTGGCCCCGGCGAGGATGACCGGGCCGGTGATGGACCGCACCCCGCATCTGCCCGCCTCACTGCCCCCACCCCCTGCCGGACGGGTCTGAGTCCGAGGGGCTTCTCGTGCATGCTCAGACGAAGGGAGTGACCGATGCTCCGGCATACCCACTCGCGCCCTGCCTCACCGCACCTCAACCCGGGCCGGTCGAGGATCGAAGGGCGCGATGGATGGCCTGCGCAAGCAACCGCTCCATGGCTTCGCGTTCATGCTCCCTGCCTCTGGCATTCCCGGGGAGCTTGATGACCCCGAGCGAACGGAGTTCATCCTCAAGCCGCGGCCACGCCCCTGAGAGCGTGAGCAGCAAACTGCGGACGGCACAGCTCGTGTTGATCCGAGCGCCCGTGCTTCGCCGCACCATTTCGGTGAGACGTGAGAGCATCTCGTCCGTTGGCTGCGTGAGCACGCACTCTCGCTTAATGAGCGTGTGTTCCCGCTTCGTGCCCGCTCCCGAACTTGCAGAGGGTGTGTGGAAAGGCTCGTTCGGGCTTGACGAGGGCGATGACGGCACGGCCGTTCTGGCCCCAAGCGCCGCCGCGTGGTCGAGCAACCGGGACAACGGGCTTGGGTTCGCTGATTGTTGAAGTGGCTTGGCCATCTGCACCTCACCCGGTCACGGCTGGGAGGCTCGGGTCCGGTCGTGAGAGCACGCGGAGACCCGGTCGCCGCGTTCTGGTCCGGTGAACTCGCTCCAACGCCATCTGCTCGACATCGAGCGGCATCAGGGTGGCATCGAGGAACGCTCTGCGGTTCAGCACGCGATGCTCGATCTCGGCCGCAAGGCAGAGGTATTGGAGGGCCGATCGCATCTCTTGGTACTTGGGCATCTGGAAGAGCGTGCGTCCCCTCCCCGAGCATTCCGGGATCGCCACGGCCTGCGAGATCACCGTCTCGAACTGCCGTCCGGGCAATGCATCCCCAACCACCGACTCAAGCTCGGCGCGGAGTCTGGTTGCCCTCGGGTCCACGTTGGAGAACACTACCCCCAGCACTTCCAGTTCGGGGTTGCGATGACGGCGCACCTCGGCGATATCGCCCAAGGCTTCGGACAACCCTCCGAGCGAGAGCGGGTGCGGGAACGCAGAGATCAGGAACCACTCCACGCTGGCGTACGCCGCGACGGTCGTGGTGGCCGCCGCCGATGGACAGGTATCAAGGATGATGAAGTCGAACCGTTCCCTCGCCTCGGCGATCGGTCGTTCGAGGAGCCGGGTCTTGTCCACGAACTTGGAGAGCAGCGTGTCCAGTTCGGCGAACTGAGGCCGGGCCGGGATGAGGAGCACACCGGGCGGCATGCCCTCGGTGATGGCGAGCGCTTCGACCCGTTCATCGCTGGTGAGCAGTTCGAGCGATCCCGCGTAGCTTCCAGTCGGGAGCCCCAGGTGCTTGGTCGCGCCCGCCGCGGGGTCAAGGTCGATGAGGAGGACGCGGTACCCGCCGTGGCCGAGGGCCGCGGCGAGATGGACGGCGTTGGTGGTCTTCCCGACCCCGCCCTTCTGGTTCCCCACTGCGATAGCGATGCCGAGGGGTTTGAGTTGAGGTGCGATGTTCATTGGCATTCCCTGTGATTGTGTGTTCCGGCCTTCCCGACTCCCCGCACGCATGCACGCTGGAGGGCGGGACGGCGAGCACGCCCGCCCTCGTGGGTGAGACGCTCTCCGCGAGCGATACCGCACAAGGCTCTGTCATGGCAAGGAGTTTTTGCGATGCGCACAGGTCCACCCGTCTTCCCGCACGCGGGACCGCCCGTCCTCGCGTGGTCCGGTGTTCGGGCACTCCCGAAGTCCGGAACAGGTCGGGTCGTGACTTTCCGCTTGCATGTGGTTGTCGTCTCGGGATAAACCCGTTCACACACCCTTGCCGTGTAGCGGTCAACGTCAGAGGGAGCGAAGCCCTCGGGCGGGTCGCATCATCGGAAGGGGAGAACGGAACAACCCGCGAGGTCAGAATAATGAGGGATGGGGGCCGGGCATCGTTGCAAGATGCCCGACCCTGAGTGTTGTGAGTGTGGAGTGCGGTCGGCTGTAGACGACCAGAGGGGTCCAGTCATACCGCGATTCACGGTGCGCCGTCAACCGTCGATGTCATCGACGCGGAGGCGCACGCGCACGCACGTCCTTCGCCTTGCGCAAGGGGAGGGGACTTCATGGCGACCATCGCACGACGGATACCAGAGGGCGGCTACGTCTTGGTCGAGGCCGGGCACATCCTGCGGGCCTGGGAGCTTCACCACGCGAAGATCATCACGCTGCTCGACCTGCGGGTGTGGCTGGCGTGCCATGAACTTGTGGCGAGGCGCCAAGGCGCTCAGAATCGTCAGCATGCGAACTACACCCACGAAGAGCTGGCTCGGCTGGTGTCCGTCACGGCACTCGGACGCATCAAAAGCAGTCTCCGAAGGTTGGAGCGTGCCCGTTTGGTGACATGGAGCACCAACTCGGTGAAGGTCACGCACCCGGGACCACACGATTCCCACACCACATTCATCAGCATCCGGCGTCTGGTACCGATGCCGCGGCGGATGGTGCGGTTCCTTGCCGCCGGAACGTCTCGCTCGGTCATCGCCACCACGTTTGGGGTCATGCTCCGCTGCCTCTTCATCCGACGCGGTGAATGCTCAGGGATCGGTCGCTGCAAAGCGAGCTGGGTCGCGGATACGTTCGGAATCGACGAGCGGAGCGCCAAGCGCGCCCGCGGCGAGCTCGTCCGCATCGGCTGGGTCAGGCCGTTGGGCTCCTCGCAGTGGAGCATGAATCGCTGGGGTGGTCAGTTCCAAGTGAACCTGAACTGGAGGTCCCCAGAGTCGAAGCGTCCGGCTTCTCGGCTGTCACCCCTGTCGCCCCCGATCGAGCCTTGTCTGTCACCCCCTGAATCAAACAAGCATCCCCTTCGGGAGTACACACACCAGAACCCCGCCCGGCGCGGACCGGCTGGTGTCCGGAAGGACCCGGCGAAGAGTCTCGTGGCTCCATCCCTTCGGGACGTCCATCGCTCGGACCTGATCGACCGCGAACGCACCTTGGCGTTGCACCGTGAGGCGTGCGAGCGCGGGCTCGCCGAGCGGAGCGAGGCGGGCCGACTGCGGTTCGTGGGTCTGGCTATGCACGCCCGGCGGTGCGGAACGCGGAATCCCGCCGGGCTCTTCGCTTGGCTGCTCGCCGGTCGCCGATGGGGTTTCATCACACAGGTCGACGAGGACCAGGCCCGAGACCTCCTGAGCGGGGAGGGGAAGCGATCTCGACCAAAGCCGCAAGAACCCGCCCGAAGTGCCTTCTTCACGGCGGGGTTGGTCGGACAGAACCTGATCAGTCAGTTCGGACGCGAAGATGCTCAATGCCGATCAGTTGCAGCATCCCGGGTCCACGAATCGCTAATGTGCGTGAGGTAAGGCGCTGTCGGATGCTCCTAGTGGTGTCCTCAAAATTCATTCGACATCATTGCACGGGATGCACCGCCGTCGCGTTGACCACCACTCCCTTGCCATCGGCCGAGGCCACCTTGGCGACCACCACCACCTCGGAAAGTTCCTTCAATCCGCGGCGGCCCTTCAGGTCGGTGCGGACGATCTGACCCTTGGCGTCCACCACCTGCACTGTCACAGAGTTGGCAAGGATGTCCTCCTTGGTCTCGCAGCAATAGTCCCACGGCTTCGCGCACTTGTCGTCCGGATTCTCGTTGCAGGCTTTGAGCCCGCGACCGATGAGCGTGAGGACGGCGCGGCCTGCGACAAAGGGCTCCTTGCTGCCACCCACGCGTCCGCGAAGCACGATCTCATCTCCCACCTTAAGAGCCCCAGATTTTCTGACCTCCGAAACGTCCTTCGCGTTCTCCGGCTGCTTCTCGACGAAAAGGCCGCTTGGCAGCGGAGCCTTCGGCACATGCATGGACACCGCCGTGAGAACGAGGGCATCGGCGCCGTTGGCGGACTCGACCTTGCCGGTGACGAACACCTCCGCGCCCGGCTTGAGCCCGTGCTCTCCGTTCAGGCCCGCGCGCAGTGGCTTGCCGTTCGCACCGACGATCTGGATCGTCGCTCGCCCTTCCGCCGGGATGTCGCAGGCGGTGTCGGGCAGCTTCTCCGAAGGCGGGCAGCACCCCTTGCGGGTGGACTCATCAACCAGCGTGAACATGGCGCGGTTCTCGACGAACGCGTCCTTGGACATCGCCACGTTGCCACGCACTGTGATGGTCTCGCCGACCTTCGCGGACTTCATCGCCGCAGTGATCTCCAGCGCACCGGCGGGCAGCTCCGGCTTGAGCATGGTCTTCACATCCGCCACGCTCTTGACCTGCGCGTGCGCGGTCTGCGGCGTGAGCACGCCCACGCCCGCCGCTCCGCCGAGCAGCACCGCCGCCAGTGTCATCGCCCGCATCGACGCCATCAACTTGATCTTCACCGTCTGCATCTCGAAACTCCTTGAGAACATTGTTGGAAGACTCTCGTCGCGCCGCACGTGCTGTGGCGGCGCACTCGTTCCTCATCACACCGCCTTGAGCGCGACGGGGATCGTCGGCTTCAGGCATCGAATCGCCGGGGGCAACGCGCCAACGACGCCAAGAGCCAGGCCCGTCAGCAGCCCGAGCCCGATCACCGCCTCGTCGATCTTGAGGCCAAACGCGCCCATTGAGAATCGCACCGCGACGCCGTCGAGCAGAAAGACGCCCACGGCGCACGCGATCAGCCCGCCCGCCGCAGTCGCCAGCGTTGATTCCTGAATCATCGACCACACGATCGCCAGCCGCCGATAGCCGATGGCTTGCAGCGTGCCCAGTTCGCGGATGCGCGACGCGAACGCGGCGTACATCGTGTTGAGCCCGCCGAACAGCCCGCCCACGGCGATGAGCCCCGCCGTCACCCACGCGACGACCTTGATCGGCCCGAAGAAACTCGCCAGTTTGCCGTAGTACTCGCGCTCGGTCATGGGCACGAGTTCGAGGTCGGGCCGCGTCTTGGTGAAGGCCGCGACATCGGCAAACTCGGCACCTTCGCCGGTCGCTTCGTTGTACGGGTCGAGCGTGACGACGACGCACGAGATGGTGTCGCGTTTGGTCGCGGTCATTGCGTCGGCCAGCGGCAGCCAGACCTCGGCCTCGACGACGGTCCCCGGCGCGCTGAAACGCCCGACGATGGTCCACGGGCGTCCGTCGATGGTGATCGCCCTGCCGACCTGCACATCGCTCTCGGCAACGCCCAGCACCGTGCCCGCCATGCGCCCGACGATGACTTCATCGGCCCCGCCCCCCGCTACGGGCCAGCGTCCCTCGGTGAGCGAGACCGACTCGTGCACCAGCGCCGCCGCGGGCGACACGCCGCGCAGCATGACCTGGCGCGGCTTGGCCATTCCCCCAGTGCCCACCGTGACCGGCAGCATCACATGCACCTCGGGCGAGACATACGCCACGCCCGCACGGGTGCGAATCCCCTGCACGCTCGCCGCGAGCACCCCCGGCGTGGCGGCGGGAATCTCCGAACGCTCGACGCTCTCCTCGCTCCCCGCGCCCATGAGGATGACGTTGTGCTCCCCGCCGGTGGCCCGCAGGGCCTGGCTCATGCCACGCACAAACCCGCCCGCGACCAGAATCAACAGCACCACCATCGCCGCCCCCGCGACGGAGAGAAACAGCCTGGAGGGCGAACGCCCCAGATTGCGGACGGCATAGTCAAACGGAAGAAGTCTCATAGATTCCTCTTTCACACCGCCCGGAAGCACGATGCGATCTCGCGACGCCCTGCCCGCCACGCGGGCACCAGGCCCGCGACGATCCCCACACCCGCCGAGATGATGAGGCCCCAGGCCAGGACCGACCACGATGCCCTCACGCCGATCGACAGTCCCTCCTGCGACAGGCTGAAGTTGCCAAAGTGGACCACCGCCAGGGCGATGCCGGTGCCGATCGCGCCTCCGAGCAGGCCGATGAGCATCCCTTCGCTGACAATCAACCGGGCGATGAGGCCGGAGCGGAACCCCAGCGTCTGCAAGACCGCGTGCTCCTTGATGCGGTCCTGCACGCTCAACACGATGGCGTTGGCGACCAGCGTCAGTACGGCGGCGAGGCACCCCCAGCCGAGCCACTGCGTGAACTTGACGATCTCCACGATGTCCGCCCCGGCCTGCGCGACGAAGGCCTTCTCGGGGCTGGTCATCGTCGGGTCGGCCTCGGTGCGGAACTCGTCGTCGATCGCCGTGGCGACGGCCTCCATCTTCGCCGGGTCATCGACGCGCACCGTGAACTGCGTGACGCTCCCCAGCCCGCCGCCTTTGCCCGCGGCCTGCTGCAGGAAGTCCAGATGCACATAGGCCACGTTCTGGTCTTGCGCTTCGGATGAGCGCACGATTCCAGCGACCGTCACGGTGATGCCCGACGCGTCGAAGGACTGGCCGACCTGGAAGCCGCGCCGCGCGGCGAGCGTCTCGCCAACAAGCGCGGAGTCGGAGCGCTTCTCCCACTCGGCGACGGACCCGGCGATGAGTTGCCACTTGTTCGCCCACCCCTGAGGCCCGGCCAGGTCCTCTCGCGGCACGCCGCGGAACGTGACCACGTCGAGCGAGGCCCGGCAGTTGTTCACCACGATCTTGACCGGCACGGCGCTGGCCACGCCGGGGATCTTCTCGATCCGGTCCACGTAGAACTGCGGCAGGCGGCTGGCGGCGGGGCAGAAGCGGTTGGCGCGGTAGACCACCAGCGTGGTGTCCCCCGCGGCCGCCTGCGTCGATCGGCTCACGCCTTCCTGCAGCGTCTGCACCGCGATGAACAGGAACATGGCGATGGCGACGCCCGAGAGCGTGAGCACGCTGCGGACGCGGTGCCGCCAGAGCTGCTTGACGACGACGGGGATGAACTTGGGGGCGATCATGGTCTTCTCGCGGGTGCGTGGGTGTCAGACGGGCTGGGGGACGGTGCTTTCGCGGCGGGCGGCAAGGTCGGCGGCCTCGACCAGCCGGCCCTTCTCCAGGTGCAGCGTCCGCTTGGCGTACGCCGCGCTCTTGGCGTCGTGGGTCACGATGATGAGCGTCTTGCCCAGGTCCTCGCAGAGCCGCGTCATCAGGTTCATGATGGCCTGCGCGGACTCCTGGTCGAGATCGCCGGTGGGCTCATCGCCGACGATGATGGTCGGGTCGGTCACGATGGCCCGCGCGATGGCGACGCGCTGTTCCTGACCACCAGAGAGCTGACGCGGATAGTGGTCGTGGCGGTCGGCGATGCCGACGAGTTCGAGCGCGGTGGAGACCTTCTGGTGCCGCTCGCGGGCGGACATGCTGTGGAGCAGGAGCGGTAGCTCGACGTTTTCATACGCCGTGAGCACGGGCACGAGGTTGTAGAGCTGGAAGACGTAGCCGACGTGCGTACTCCGCCAGTCGGCGAGTTTGGAGCGCGAGAGCGTGGCGATGTCGGTGCCACCGATGATGAGGTTGCCCCCGCTGGGGCGGTCGATCCCCGCGATGAGGTTGAGCAGCGTGGTCTTGCCGCTGCCCGAGGGGCCCATGAGCGCGAGGAAGTCGCCGGCGGGAACGTCCAGGTCGAGCTCCTGCAAGGGCGTGATGGTGTTGTCGCCCTTCTTGTAGGTCTTGGTGAGCCGGCGGCACTGGATCAGTGCCGGGGCGGGGGAGAGTGTTCGGGAGTGCGTGTTGTTCGTGGTCATGGCTTGGCTCGTGCTCGCGCGGTTGGCGTGGAATGCAGGATCGGAGTCGTCGCGTTACGGGGTGGGCGAGGCTGGCGTGTCCGAGTCACTGGCGTGCTCGCCCAGGACCTTGAGGCGTGTGCCGTCCTTGATCGCGGGCGGGGCCGGAGGGTTGAGGATGACGCGGTCCGTCAGTCGAAGGCCCTCAGTGACCGCGACGAATCCCTCGTCTGTCGAGGACGCGGTGGCGATGTCGCGGCGGCGGGCGACCGGCGTCCCGGTGGACGTGTCCACGACCCAGACCTGGCCCGTTCCGTCGCCGGTTGTTGTAACGGCGGCGACAGGAACCAGCAGTGTCATGGTGCTGTCTCCGTCACCCGCGGAGCCCGCGCCGATCCCTGACGCGCCTCGCTCGCGCTGCAAGACTGTCGCGGGCGCGTGGAGCTTGACGCGTGTGAGCATCTCGGGTTTGAGTACTGGCGAGGGCGCGTCGAGGGCGACCTTAAACTGCACGGTGTTCCGCTGGATGTTGGCCTCGTGCACGACGCGCGAGACCACGCCGCTGAAGGTTTGATCGGCGAGCGCCTCGGTGCTGACGGTCGCGCGGGTACCGACCCCGACCTTGGCCGCGTCGGCTAGTGGCACATCGACCCGCACCTGAAGCTTCGCCGGGTCATAGACCCTCAGCACCGCACCGGCCATGCTGCTCGAGAGTGCCGCGTCGCCGCCTTTGCCGCCCATGCTGATGCGCGACCCCGGCTCGACCAAGCGTGCCAGGACGACCCCTGCCACAGGCGAGCGGACTTCCATTCTTGCCATCCGCAGCGCGGCTTCGTCCCGCAGTAAGAGGGCGGAGGCGTGGGCCGACTCCGCCTGCGCGAGCGCAGCCCGGGCCTCGCTGACAATCTTCTCCGCTGTGGCGACTTTCGCCTCCAGGCCCTCCAGGCGTATTTCCATCCGTCGAAAGGACCCTTCGCTCACGCCGCCCCCGGCCACCAGGCCTCGCTTCCGTGTCACCTCGTCGCGCAGTTCGGCGACGCCGGTGCGCTCGAACACGACCTGCGATTCGGCGGTCGCAACCGCCGCGCGAGCGCGGGCGACGTCCGAGTCGCGCTCCGCGACCGTTGCCTCGGCCACGCGCTGCATCAGGCGTGCATCCTCGTCGATCAGCCGGGCAACGACCTGTCCAGCCTCGATGCGTTCGCCATCCAGAACCAGCACCTCGCGCACCACCCCCTCGGCCAGCGCGGGGACGCTGACCGCGTAGGGCGCGGGCTCGATCCACCCCGGGGCCTGCACCGCGACGGGGCCGAGCGGCGCATCGGACGGGGCCGGTTCCGAACCGCTCGTTTGGTCAGGCCCATCGACGGGGGCGGGCGTTCCGAGGCCTGCCTTCGGGACCGCGGCGGCGACACGCACCGCCAGCCGCGATTGGAGCGCGTCGCGCGCCGAGTACGCGAGAAGGCCGCCGGTCGCGAGCAGCACGGCGACCGGGATGAGCAAGCGCGTCGCCCAGCGCGCCTTGGGGCGGGCGATGACGGTGGCGTTCCCCGCCGGGGCGGGCGTCGGTATGAAACTAGACTGGGTGGGTTGCGGGCCTCGTTGGAGCGCCCGCAGATCGGTCTGCGTGGTAGCCATAGTTGGTTCCTGCGATGCGTGCATGGCCCGAGACGTGCAAGGGCGAGCAGGCGGGTCAAACACGGTCACTCCGCGCATGAGCGGTGCGGGACCGCTTGCGGAGGACGAATCGGACGCACGAGAGACTCAGCGTCCGTCGCAGGATGGGGCTACACGAGGAGCGCGCAGTGCCACCGATGGGCGTCGCGGTTGGCTTTCAGATACGGGGCGCTATCGGCCCAGCCCGGCGGGCGTGGCGCAGGTTTGGGCTCCGGAGCATCCGTCGCCCATGAGATCGCAATCGCAAGGCTTGCAAGGGCGTTCCACTCCAGCTTGAGCACCGGAAGCCGGGCCTCAGCGATGTTTCCCGTGCCGCCGGAGGTGCCTTGGCACGAAGGGCAGGATTTGCAGTTGCCGGGGTTTGGCTGCTGGTCGTTACCGGGCTCGTCCTCTGAGTTATCCGGAGTTCGATTCGAGGCCGGATCAGCTGGGCAGCCGCCGCAACAGGTGTCCCCCGCCTGAGCTGCCGCTGGGCTTCGATCGCATGCGCCGCCCGCAATTGCAGCCGCCTGACAGCAGCACAGCGGCGTGATGACGCCGATGAGAAGAGCAACCAGAATGCGAAGCAGGGGATGGCGCATCGTGTGATTGGGGTATCGGCCTGAGCCGTTGCAGTCTTATTCTACGCTCTGGCCGAACCTGCGATCGGACTTGGTCACGCGGCCCGGCCCCTTCCAGGTTCCTAACAGTCTCATCCCATTGCCGACGACTAATAGGCTCGCTCCCACATCGGCGACGACCGCCATCCACATGGTGCCCAGACCGGCGAGGGTGAGCGCGAAGAAGATTACCTTGATGCCGACCGCCAACGTGATGTTTTGGGCCAAGATCGATCTGGTACGGCGCGAGAGCCTGATGAACTCTGGGATCCCTCGCAGGTCATCTTGCATGAGCGCGACGTCTGCCGTCTCGAGCGCCGTGTCAGTCCCCGCCGCGCCCATCGCGAATCCGATGGTGGAGCGGGCGAGCGCCGGTGCGTCGTTCACGCCGTCGCCCACCATGCCGACCGCGTCGCCTTGTTCCTTCAGCAAACGCACGATCTCGGCGAGTTTGTCCTCGGGCAGCATACCGCCACGAGCCTCGTCGATACCAACGGCCTGGGCGATGGCGGACGCGGTGGTCTGATTGTCGCCCGAGAGCATGAGCGTCTTCACGTTCAGGCCGTGCAGCAACCGGATCGCCTCGATGCTGCTTTCGCGGGGTGTGTCTGCCACGGCGATGACGCCCAGCACGGAGTTTGCCGATGCGACCACTACCGCCGTCTTGCCCTGCACCTCGAAACTCGCCAGCACCGTCTCGACCGCCGGCGTGCAGACTTTGCGTTCCTCCGCGAGGCGGTGATTGCCGACAAAGTGCATCGCGCCATCAATACGTCCCTCGACGCCGCGACCTGTCAGCGACTTGAACGCCTCGACGCTCGACCGCTCACCGCTCCACGCTGCGACGACCGCGAGCGCTACCGGGTGCTGCGAGAGCGCGTCAAGGCTCGCGGCGATCCGCAGCACCTCGTCCCTGCTTGCACCTCCCAAGGGCTGAACATCCGTCACGCGCGGTTTGCCCTCGGTGATCGTCCCCGTTTTGTCGAGCGCGATGATCTTGAGTTTGCGTCCATTCTCCAGATATACACCGCCCTTGATGAGGATGCCCCGCTTGGCCGCCGCCGTCAGGCCGCTCACGACCGTCACGGGCGTCGAGATCACCAGGGCGCACGGACAGGCGATCACGAGCAGCACCATCGCTTTGTAGAGCCACGGATAGAAGGGCTGGCCGAACGCCAGCCACGGCACCACCGCGACCAGCACTGCGACGATGCACACGATGGGCGTGTAGACCCGGGCGAAGTTGTCCACGAACCGCTGGGTCGGAGCGCGGCTGCCCTGCGCCTCCTGCACCGTCTTGATGATCTTGGCGAGCGTGGTCTGGTCCTTCCCGCCTGTTGTTCTGAACTCAAGCACACCCGATTCGTTGATGGTCCCTGCAAAGACTTTGTCGCCGGTCTTCTTGTCCACCGGCACGCTCTCGCCCGTGACCGGAGCCTGATTGACGCTGGACTCGCCCGCGACCACCACACCGTCGAGCGCGAGTCGCTCGCCGGGCTTGACCTGCACGACCGCGCCGACGGGCACGGCACCGGCGTCGGTGGCTCGCCACGACCCATCGGGCTGCTTCACGTTCGCTACATCCGGGGCCATCGCCATCAACCCCTTGACGGCGTTGCGGGCGCGGTCGAGGGCCTTCTTCTCAATGAGTTCGGCGAGCCCGAACAGAAAGACCACCAGTGCGATTTCGGGCCACGCACCGATCACAGCGCCGCCAATGACCGCGACGCACATCAAGAAGTTGATGTTGAGCGTGAAGGTGCGCAGCGCGACCCAGCCCTTGGCAAACGTCTCGCGGCCTCCCAGCAGCATCGACACAATGGACATGCTCACGATCGGCCACGCGGTTTCCTTCGCGCCCGCGAAGTACGCGATCTCGCACGCCGCGGCGAGCGCGCCCGACAAGAGAAACACCCCGTACTTGATCCACCAGGGTCGTGAAACAGAGTGCCCGTCCGTCGCGATGACCGCGCACGGGCCACCATCGCAAGCGGCATCGGTCCGGTCTGGTTGCGGAGCGGGCGCGGGTGACATCCCGATGTCATCGAGCGCAGCGACGATGGCCGCTTCATCAGTGAAGTCGTGAACGACGGTCAACCGCCGCTGCATGAGGTCGAACTGCATCTCGGCAATGCCTGCGACCTTCCCGAGACGATGCCGGATCAACGATTCCTCGGTCGGACAGTCCATCGCCGGAATGAAGAAACTACTTGTCGTCATACGTCACTTCGCTGGCTGCGGATGGTGCGGCTGGGGATGGTGCTTCACTCGGACCATCGATCCCTCGGGGGGCAAGCCCGGGAATCGAACCGAATAGGTCGCGTGACTATCCGCTTGAGATCGCGGTCCACGTTGCGAACCTCTCGGCCCGGTCGGTGTCAGTGACGATGGCTGGCGGTAGTTTACGGCGGCGTCGTAGACAACCTCGCCGTCGGGACCGATCACCTGAATGTCGACGTGTCCACCTTTGGTGACTTCGGAAGCGTCGAGCCATCCATCGACGACCAGGCCGCCGTCTCGCTCGTAAATGTCCGGCGAGTGCGACAGGGCGGCGGTCAGTGTGGGTTGGAGGGAGAGATAGCCGGACTTCACCAAATCCGTACGGGTGGAGGCACAACCAGCCAAGAGGATGCTCATTGCAACTGCAACAAGTACGCGTTTCATCAAAAGCTCCTTTGAATCAGAAATGCTCTGGAGGTGGGAGCCGCCCGTATCTATAGATCAGATTCGCGGCTTCGTGCCGGACCCCGCCTTCAATGCCCGGGCAGCTCGGTGGGCCTTCCACCACATGCGATATACGAAGATTGCACCGATGGTGAGTGAGATCGCCACTCCAGTCAGCATGAGGTCGATGTGGAGGTGTCCGCACCTGCGGAACTCGCCCAAGGTGTATGCACAGACCAGCCAATCCAGCGCCGCTGCGAGCGTGGCGAAACCAACGGCCCCGAGCAGCAGCGCACGCGGAGAGTCCCCCTTCGTGCGCTGCTGCGCCGGTGGCCGCTTGATGCCAGAAGACGATCTCCTGACACGCCGCTGGTTACTTCTTGGGCGCGGGCTTGGCATGGTCGTGTCCATCGCCTTCCTTGTGGTCGTGGTCGTCGTGGCCCTTGGCGGCGCACTCCTTGCACTCCCCGTGTGCGACGACGCGCAGGGCAGTGCCCTCGCGCACCCAGAGGTGCGCACCATCGCCATCAGCGGTGACGAAGTACTGCGGCTCGCTCTTGACGGGCTGGGACGCTCCCTGGCCCATGAGCATGCCCGCAAGGGCGGTGAGCGCGATACCGGCGGTGAGGCCGACAAGGACGGACTTCGAACGCGGTGTGGACTGGTTCATCGAAAGACTCCTATCTGAAACTACGGAACAGACTCGATCACAGGACGGACACGGACAACGCGCCCGTGGTCCCTGCGATCACGATTGGGGATCGGGCTTGGTGTCTGCCTTCGGGGGGGCCGGAGGCGGCGTCACTGGAGCGGATGGCGGGCTGGGCTGGACAGGGGCTGAAGAGGGTGGCGGAGAGAGCGGAGCGACCTTGTGCCCGTCGTCGGAATCGCCATGGGTGGTCAACGCCATCCCCGCGCCCGGGAGTGCCATGACGGGCTCACCATTTTCCCAAACTTCGGGCCGGGGCCCCCGCTTGCCATCTTTGCTCGTGCCCGTGAAGATGCGATAGAGGGCTGGCAGCACGATGAGCGTCAGCAGCGTGCTGGAAATCAGGCCGCCGATGACCACGGTCGCCAGAGGCCGCTGCACCTCCGAGCCGGTGCCACGTGCCAGCGCCATCGGCACGAAGCCCAACGAAGCAACTAGCGCGGTCATCAGGACCGGGCGGAGACGGGTGATCGAGCCGTGGATGATCGCGTCCTCGACCTTTTCCCCCTTCTCCCGCAACTGGTTGATGAAGATGATCATGACCAATCCGTTCAGGACGGCGACACCCGACAGCGCGATGAAGCCCACCGCAGCCGAAATCGAGAAGGGCATGCCGCGAACCCACAGCGCAAACACGCCGCCCGTCAGGCCCAACGGTACCGCCGCGAAAACGAGCAGCGAGTACTTGAAGCTCTTAAACGTGGCGAAGAGCAGCAGCAGAATCAGCAGGAAGCAGATGGGCACCACGATGGTCAACCGCTCCTTGGCCGCGACGAGATTCTCATACTGGCCGCCCCAGACGAGCCACTGCCCGGCCGGGAGCGACACACTCGCAATCTTCGCCTGCGCTTCGTTCACAAACGAGCCCAGGTCCCGCCCGCGCACATTGCACTGCACGACGATGCGCCGCTTGCCGTTCTCGCGGCTGATCTGGTTGATGCCTTCGGCGATGTCCACCCGAGCCACCGCTCCCAGCGGGACAAAGCCCATTTCCTCCTGCCCTTCCAACAGTCCGGTGCCGCCGTCGATGCTGGCGGTCTGGATAAGGCCTTTGGGCTCGCTCTCGCCGCGTGGCAGCGGAATCGGAAGCCGTTCAAGCATGTCGATCTTGCCCCGCAGTGCATCGGGCAAGCGGACAACCAGGTCGAAGCGGCGGTCGCCCTCGAAGACCAGGCCCGCTTCTCGCCCGCCCATCGCCACCGCCACGACCTCCTGCACGTCCGAGACGTTGAGGCCGTAGCGGGCCAACGCCGTGCGGTCGGGCTCGACGGTCATGACTGGCAACCCCTCGGTCTGCTCGACTTTCGCATCGGCCGCGCCGGGAATGGCCTGCAACGTCGCGAGCACGCTGGCGGCGGTCTTCTGCATCGACGCGAAGTCGTCTCCGTAGACCTTGACCGCGACATCGCCGCGCACGCCGGAGATGAGCTCGTTGAAGCGCATCTGGATTGGCTGCGTGAACTCGTAGTTGTTCCCGGGGACGGTCTGGAGGGTCAGTTCGAGCAGCTTGATGACCTTGCCCTTGTGGCCTTCGGGTGGTGGACCGTGGGCGTGGCCCTCTTCCTCGCCGCCATGTGAGCCCATGCGTTCCATCTCTTCGGTCTTCTCGACGATGAGATTGTCGAGTTCCGCCTCGCTCCGCCACTCTGTCTTGTCTTTGAGAATGATGAACGTGTCGGACACGTTGGGCGGCATCGGGTCGGACGCGAGTTCCGCCGTGCCAGTCTTGGAGTAGACGAACGCGACTTCGGGGAAGGCGGACACGGCCTTCTCCACGTCGTACTGCATCTTCTGCGACTGCGTGATGCCGGTAGAGGCGATGCGCATGGCGTGCATCGCGATGTCCTTCTCGTCGAGCGTTGGAACGAACTCCTGCCCGAGGCGCGTGAACAGGGCCAGCGAACCGAGGAACGCGACTACCGCGCCGACCACGACGGCGTAGCGGAGCCTGACCGCCCAGCGGACAACCGGCTCATAGATCACCTTGGCCCAGCGGATCAGGAACATGTCCTTCTCCGTGACTTTGCCGGTGATGCACAGGGCGACCATCGCGGGAATGAAGGTCAGCGAAAGAATGAACGCCGCGATGAGAGCAAGGATGACCGTGATGGCCATCGGGTGGAACATCTTGCCCTCAACGCCCGAGAGGGCGAGGATGGGGAAGTAGACCGTGATGATGATCGCCTCGCCGAAGGCCGTGGCTTTGCGGACTTCCTTGCTGGCGTCAAAGACGATGTGCAGGCGTTCCTGCAAGGTGAGCAACCTGCCTTTGTGATGCTGCTCCTCAGCCAAGCGCCGCAGACAGTTCTCGACGATGATGACCGCCCCGTCCACGATGAGACCGAAGTCGATGGCACCAAGTGACATGAGATTACCGCTGACTCCGCTCTGGACCATTCCTGTAGCGGTCATGAGCATCGACAGCGGAATCGCGAGGCCGCAAATCAATGCGGCCCGCCAGTTGCCCAGCAGCAGCAGCAGAACCACGATCACCAAGATCGCGCCCTCGATCAGGTTCTTCTTCACCGTCGCGATGGTCGCGTCCACGAGTTTGGTGCGGTTGAGGACCGTCTTGGCCTTGATGCCCTCGGGCAGCGAGCGCTGAATCTCGGTCATCTTCGCGTCCACCGCGGCGGCGACGGTGCGGCTGTTGGCCCCGATGAGCATGATGGCCGTGCCCACGACCACGTCCTCGCCATTCTCGCTGGCAGATCCGGTGCGGAGCTCGCGGCCAAGCCCCACGCCGTTCACGCCCACGACATCACGCACGTAGACCGGCACGCCGCTGCGCGTGCCCACGACGATGCTCTCGATCTCCTCGATGGATTGGATGCGCCCCGTGGCCCGGACGAGGTAACTCTCCCCCTTGTGCTCGACATACCCCGCGCCGGTGGAGACGTTGTTCTTCTCCAGCGCCTCGATCACGTTGTGGAACGTGAGCCCGTAGGAGACGAGTTTCATCGGATCGGGCTGAACGTGGTACTGCTTGACGAACCCGCCGATGGCGTCCACGCCCGCCACGTCCTTCACGCCCTTGAGCTGGGGCCGGATGATCCAGTCCTGTACTTCCCTGAGATAGGAAGCTAGTTCGACATCGTTGGCGAGTCGGCGACCCTCGGGCGAGAGGTACGAACCATCGGACTGCCAGCCGACCTTGCCGTCCTCCACCTTCGCGCCCTCGCCGCGGGGGTGCTCGTACTCAACGGTGTACATGTACACCTCGCCCAGACCAGTGGCGATGGGGCCCATGATCGTCTCGACGCCCGGTGGCAGCGCGCCCGCCGCCTCGCGCAGCCGCTCGCCCACCTGCTGGCGCGCGAAGTAGATGTCCACGCCGTCCTCAAAGACGACGGTGACCTGCGAGAATCCGTTGCGCGACAGCGAGCGGGTGTATTGCAGGCCGGGAATCCCGGCCATGGCGTTCTCCATCGGGAACGTCACCTGCTGCTCGACCTCGAAGGGCGAGAGGCTCGCGGCGACGGCGTTGATCTGCACCTGGTTGTTGGTGATGTCGGGGACGGCGTCGATGGGGAGCTTCTTGAGTTGAAAGAAGCCCACCGCCGCGACCACCGCCGTGAGGATCACGACAAGCCAGCGGTTCTTGATCGAAAAGTGAAGAAGTGCTTCAAGCATGGGTCTGGGCTCCTAATGCGGCAGTTGGGTTTAGTGCTCGTGTGCCGCGGAGCCCTTGCCGAGCTCAGCCTTCAAGATGAACGTGCCGGCGATGACGAACCGCTCGCCCTCGACAAGGCCGCTGTAGATGGGAACCAGGCCACCGATGGGCTTGCCGACGGTGACGGCTCGCTTGGCGAAGGTGTTGGGTTCGTTGGCGACGGGGACGAAGACCGCAGGACCGCCCTCGACGGTCTGGATGGCCTCATCGGGCACGGCGACTGCTGGCGCGGGGTCCGCCCCGCCTGGAAGAGAAGCGACGATCTCGGCCTGCGCGAACATGCCGGGCTTGAGCGTCGGTCCATTTTCGAGCGACGCGGGCACGTCGATCCGCACCTGGGCGGTGCGGGTCGTTGGGTCTACCAGTGGGGCGATGAAGGAGACCGTTCCCTCAAACTTCGGGGCCGCAGCACCGTCGCTTGTGCCGGTTGTAGAACCGATCGTGATCCACGCCTTCGCGCCCACGGCGATGCCCGCGAGCTTTGCTTCGGGCACATCGGCGAGCACCCACAGCAGCCGCGTGTCCGCCAGGATCATGAGGGCTTCGCGGTCAGGGCCGACGAGTTCTCCGAGCGTGACTTCTCGCTGCACCACCTGGCCGTCGATCGCGGCCTTGATCGCGTGACGCGGAGCAATCTCACTCGTCGCGGCGAGCGTGGCAACTTCTTCCTGCTTCATGCCAAGCAAGTGCAAGCGGTTTTCGGAGGCCATCACGGCCGCCTCGGCAGCTTTGACGTTGGCAACGGCGGCTTTGTACTCGGCCTCGCGGCGTTGCACCTCGGTCAGGGAGATGCCCTGCGACTGCTCCAGCAGACCCTTGGCTCGCTCCCAGGCAATCTTGCTCAGTTCGACAGCAGGACCTGCGGTCAGCACGGCGGTCTTCTTCTGCAGGAAATCGGCTTGTGCTTCGCCGAGTTCAGGGCTCTCGATGATGACCAGTTCCTGTCCGGCCTTGACCGTATCGCCAAGGCGAACCTTCACTTCAACCGCGCGGCCCCGCAAGGGCGAGCCGACATGGGCCATCGCCTCGGTGTTAAACGCGACACGCGCGGGCGTCAGCACCGTGGGCTTGAGGACCCAGAGCTGCGCGGCCTCGTCCTTGACGCCGTATCGCGTGATCGCCTCCGCCGTCAACTTGACCTCGTCGGCGTGCTCACCCTCTCCCTCGCCTTTACCGCCGTGATCGTGACCAGCGTGCTCGTCAGCCTTCGCGGGAGGCTTTGAGCCGTGGTCGTGACCGTCTCCCTCGGCGTGCTTCTTGCAGCCGCTGGCAATGGTCAGCATCGCCAGTGCTGCGACGAGCACTGGTGTGCGGAAGCGAATCAGGAATGGGTGTCTCATCGTTGTTGTCCTCATGGGTAATCTCGGAGTCGGGATCCTGCGTGCAGGTATGCGTTGTGTGAGTGGCGGTGTCTAGCGGTTCGACGGCGGGGGCAAGGCCGACAGCGGCGAAGCGATCTCGCTTCCGGCCGTCGGATCAGGTTGAACTGGCATGGCTGACGTGGGGGCGGCCATCAGGGGCAGCGCAACGCCCGGTCCACCGACAGCCCGCTGAAGACGCACGAAAGCCGTCGAGGCCTGACGCTCGACCTCGATCGCCTTGGCCTGGGTCAGTTGAAGGTCCTGCTCGGCCAAGAACAGTGCAGTCACATCGCTCTGGCCAGCGCGGTACGCATCCTCCGCAAGCGTGCGGCGTTGCTGCTGGAGCGGGATCAGTTGGTTGCGGATGCGTGCGAGGTTGGCGTTGCTCGCGGTCATCGTCTGGTACGCGACGCGGACCTCCTCAACGACTTTCCGTCTGGCCAGCGTGAGTTCGTGTCTCGCTTCCAGTTGCTCCGCTGTGACCCTCGCCCGCTTGGCCTGGCCCATGTCGAAGATGGGCAGCGGCGTTGAGACGGACGGACCAGCGAACCACTCATCGTCGCGGGTGGCGTCGACTCCGCCGTTTGCACCCTCCCACGGCAGGAGCCGAACAATCGCTTCGTCATCGCCAAGAGCCTTGAGTTTCCACGCGATTGCCTGAATCTCTGGACGCCTGAGGAGGGCTGTATCGACCCAGCGCGACTCTGGCTGAAGGTCGGTGCCGGGCGCGGTCCAAGGGTCAAGAGTCCACCCCGCCGCCGACGATGGCTCGCCGATAAGCCTGGCCAGCCGCAGTCGTTCCTCCCGCTCAGAGAGCACCGCTTGATCGACCTCGACCTGCAGCTCGACGAGCTGGGCTTCAAGCGTTGCCAGGTCACTGCGCGTGCCTTCCCTCGCGTCGAGCCTCGACTGAGCGACCGCCGCGAGACGCTCCAAGAGCACCATTCGGTCGCGCAACAAGGGGACCAGCTCGGCCGATGCCTGGGCGGTCGCGTACCGCTCCTGAACCTCGCTGGCGACGTCGATCGCCACCGTCACCGCGTCCGCGGCCGTTTGGCGGAGTCGATTGTCAGCGGCGCTGGAACGCCGAGGGATTTGGAGTGCCTGCACAAAGTCTTGTGCAAGCGATGCCTCGATCTGCGGCTTGCCCGGTCCCCACCGGAGAACCACGTTGAGCACGGGGTTGGGCAGCAGTCGAGACTGGTCCGCGTCAGCGAGCGCGATCCGAACCCTTGCCATTGCCGCCTGGAGTCCGGGATCGGTGGTGACGGCCCGCCGCAACGCGTCGGCCAGAGTCAACGCGTCACCGGCCGCGTTCGATTCATCGAGCGGCCCGCCGTCGGGTCCGACGGCGATGAACTCGATCGGTGCCGACAGTCCAGCGGCCTCGCCCGCGCTCCGCGCGGCGTCCACGTCCGCCCGCGGAGTGGACTGGCAACCCGCGAACATCACGGCTGCGGCAAGGACAGCCAAGGGTGTGACGAGTCGCCGCCTGGGCGTTTCATCGATGGGGATAGTGGTGGAGTTCATGAGTCGCCTTTGAATGACACGAGGGTTTGGGATGCCATTGGCACCCCGCGGCTCGCCGCGTCCGGGGCCGATGCGGCTCCGGATCGTGGTTGGTCACGAGGTCAGGATTGATGAGTTTGAAGCTCGCCGCTCAGAGGGCGATGTGGGCGCACGGTGAAACAACCGCGCAAGCCCAGGCGCAATGACAGCGCGATCTCATTGCCCACGCGTGGGCGGAACGAGATCGAGCTAGGCACACCTAGACGACGAGGATGATCGTGCGCAGACGCGCCAGTGAATCCGGCGGACGTTCCCGATCAGGAACCGGGGAAGCTGATCGAGCTGGCTGGTCACCATCAACGGACCAAACGTCCCAGAGCACAGCCACGACCAGAGCCGCGAAGACGGGGTCCAGCGATACGCTCGAAGGGATCAACTTGGCTGCGGAAACCTGGGAGCCCAAGGGCTCGTCCTCGCACGGCGTTGGGACGATCGGGTCGGACGAGTGATCGTCGTCCGCCTCGTGTTCCGACACTTCGATGCAGGGGGTCAGACACGCGCCGTTTGAGGACTTGAGGCACGCAAACTCAATGCGGCTATCGCCCGAAGCGTCCGTACACCGAACTCCCATCGTCGTGAACAGCGTCTGCCCGAGGCCAAAGGCCACGAGGCAGACGAGCGTGATCAGGCGATTGGTCAACGTTTGCGGCATGGTGGGTCGAGTAGACAGTATACGGGCTGCGTGCCCGCAAGTTCACCTATCGAGTATCGGTCGTTCGGAGCAGCCGACTTAATCGCCCAAACGGCCCCTCTCAACTATCGTGGGCGGCGTTCAGCGTTGGACTGCCCCTAAACCTCGCGGCATGGCACTCGATTTGTGGCAGTTTTGTGGCAATCTGGGTCGGGAAACAGCCAGAAGCCAGTCCCAGTTCAGTTCGTGAACAGTCCGTAAACTCAGTTTGCACAATAACTTAGGCGATCGCTGTGGCTCTGTGCGGTCACCCACCGGCTCGACTCTTAATCAGCGGGTCGAAGGTTCGAGTCCTTCGGGGGGCATTTTCGAAATCCGACGCACCCTCTCGCAAAGCGTCGCTTTCCCTCGCACAATTCAAGGCCTTTTGAGCGTTGGCCTCTCCAAGGGCATTTCGCAAACTGTCGCTTTCCGTCGCAACCGGCGGCACCCAGCGGTACTCAGGATGCTGGGCCAGATGCTGGGTTTCTCGGTTGGCGTTCGGGGGCCGATTCTGCGTCTCCCTTCGGTCTGAGTGGCGGGAGCTTCGGCCATGACGCCTCTGTCCCTATTCGAGCGATAAGCAGCCCACGTCTGCAATCTGGGGCAGCCCCGCATTCCCACGAACCGCTCCCAGCAGTCATTCGCTGGGCCGATCCCTCGGAATGGCCGCTGACCCCACGTTTAAGAAGTTTAGTTCTGGCTGATTGACCCGCCCTCAGACCCACCGTGTGATCCGGAGGCGCTTCGGGCGCTCGACCTCTTCGATACCGTGGAGGAAGCCGAGATCGCAGCCAAACAGTTGCGGCTCAAGCTTGACGGAGTATGTCGTTGAGACACCTCGGCTGAGGCCCACGAAGACTGGAGAAGCTCATGCCGGACATTCTGACTGAAGAAGAAGCGGTTCGCCACTTTGCAGCGGCGACGTTGGGGTTGCTGAAGACCTTTCGGGCCGTGGACAACTCTCGCCTTGTCGCAGAGATCCGGCGCATCGCAAAAGAGGCCCACGATTCCGAGGTTGCCAGCTTCCAGAACCAGCAGGCATCCAAGCCGATGCTGCTCAACGCTCGACAGGCGGCGAAGAGCTTGTCGATTTCCGAGCGCACGCTCCACAGCATGACGGCTCCTCGGGGTCCGATCCCAGCGGTCAAGATCGGCACTCGGGTTTGCTATGCCGTTGCTGATCTCGAACGGGCGATTGAGACGCTCAAGGTCAAGCCGAGCCAGACGCCTAGAGCCGAAGACTGACGCTCGCCACCACTCGTCTCTGTCGGCAGGATCATCCCAAAACAGACAACGCCCAACAACGAATTGGGCGTCATCCAAATGAAAAAAACGTTCGGCTCGTCTCGTCGCAACTACGAGTTGCAGACTCGACTGCCGAAACACTCCAGATGTAGGCGAACGGTCTCGCCAAGGCCTGTCAACAGAACAATGGCCCCGCCCAAGGCGGCGTCGCAGGCCTTAGCCTGAGACTGCATAGACGGCGTGAGCGCCGCCCCGTCCACCTTCTCTGCAACGATCTTGAGGCGAGAACGACTCGCCTCAACTTGGGCGATAATGTCTGCGACAACGCCCCCCAAGTACTCCGCTACGCTCGAACCATGCGAGCCAACATACTCACCCGAAATATCGGTACTCATGCGAGTACTCCTTGGCGACTGTATAGGAGCAAGCGACTCGTCGCCCTTTCGCTGCTCTGCTGAGCGATTGCTTCAGCAAGAGTCAATCGACATCAATCCAAAACAGCGACAGGCTTTCACGCAAACATTTCTGAACGCCCCGTTTGGCGTATGACCGAATCGCAGTCTTAGCCGAGCGCCGGTGGAAAGGGCGGCCCTGTTCGCCAAAGTCGAGTCTGTGAAACCGTTGCGGAGAGACGGAGATTCGACGATGTGGGTGCATGAACAAAAACACTCATTCATCGTTTCCCCATGAACTTCATGCCGAGAGCCTTGCCCGCAGAGACTGGTCATCTGCTTTGATGGCCTGCCCAGAGAAGCGACGGCTGGTTCGCCTGCGAGAGCTTGCGACGACTCCGCCGTTCTGCGATCAGATGGCGGACGCCGACTATTGGCGGACCCTTCGTCATCTCCTGATCTGCCTCTCCGACTTCGAGCGCCCAAAGTCGGCGCTGCGGCGTCTGCTCTTTGAGACCCGACCGGAGGCGACTCGAACGAACCTCATGGACGCAAGCGAGCGGCAACGTCTGGTTCAACTCCCTGAAGGCGTTCTGGTCTTTCAGGGCCGTGATGCAGCGGCCTCAGCAGCTTGGTTGTGGTCTCTGTCCGCCCGACAGGCTGTTTGGAACGCCATTCGGTCCTCGGATCGCCACCCCGTGGTTGTGGAGGCTCAGGTCAAGAGGTCGCAGATTCTGATGCTCTCCAACGCTTTGCCGACCGGTTCGGTTCTCGCTTGCCCAGACGACGTTCGAGAGAAACGCACGCACAACGACTCGGGCAAGTGGATATCTGCTGAGCCGCTCTGATCCTAACCATTCGGCAGCAGCCTACTCACATCGCTTCAGGCGTCTCAGAATCCCATCCGTTCCGATGCTGCCTCAAGCTGCTCCGGTGTTCGCTGAACGTACCGCCTAGTTGTGTCGAGACTTTCATGCCCCATCAGCGCTGCCAAGGCAACGAGATCGTTCTGGTTGGCTTCGAGGAACTGCCGCCCGAAGCAGTGACGCAGCAAGTGCGGGTGGACCTTGACGCCCGTGATCGCCGAGTACTTCGAGAACAGCGCTCGGACGCCCTTGGCCGTCAGCGGTCCCCTCTCTCCGAGGAACACAAAGGGAAGGCTCAGGTCGCCACGGGTCCGATCCTGCTCAAGAAGAGGGAAGAGAGCGACTTCTTGTTGGCACGAAACCACAGCGGCGAGGTCTTGGACTTCCATGCGCTCCGCCATACCTGCGGCGCTTGGGCTGCCCTTGGCGGCGCTCACCCCAAGGCTGTTCAGACGCTGATGCGGCACTCGACGATCACGTTGACGATGGACACCTACGGCCATCTCTTCCCTGGACAGGATGCAGAGACGGTTCATCGGCTTCCCGATATGACCAAGCGTCCAGACGAGCTTCCGTCGTCCGAAAGCTCGGAGAACAGCACCAAGACCGTCGAGGAGGGAACTCCTCTTGGCGTTGTCCCTGTTCCGAGCCGCCCGCAGAGCGAGGTGCTGGGCTAGGTGCTGTGCGATTCCGCAACGCTTGCGTAAAGCGACGCCGGTGCCGCAGTTGCGAGAATCCCCAATCACCTCTTAATCAGCGGGTCGAAGGTTCGAGTCCTTCGGGGGGCATTTCTAAGCGTTCTAGAGGGGTCAGGACGGGTCTTGAATGGGTCCGGTTGAACGGCCCCCGAGACGGCCCCAAGCCCCGCAGCAGGCCCCGGAATCGCCGGGGAAAACACACAAAACTCAGCAGCACGCACCCGCCGACTTCGGCCCCGCCGCAGGCCCCCGCGTCGCCGCGTTCCGACGCCGGTCGCATTGGCCTGATTCTCACGCGACCCGCCGCCCGAGCCGCCACGCCGCCGCCCTCGACGTCGGACACGCCAGCGTGGTTCCACGGCGAGCGTGGATGATGCCTCTGGAATCAAACGAAAACCCCCGCCGCCACGCGGGCGACAGGGGTTGATGAATCAGAATCGAATGGCGTGGCCGGGCGGGTTCAGATGGAGCACTTGTCCGGGTGATTAGGCCTTCTTCCGCATGCTCGATCCTGCGTTTTGCTTACCATCCGCAGGACGCCTTGCGACTTCCAAAGCCCGCAGCGGCCACGAGACAACCTTAGGCGACGGCCTCAGCTGGCCGCGATGCGCACGGGCGGCGGCGTCTCTCCTGCCATCGCCTTCGCCAACGTTTCAAGTTGCGGGTTCGTGTAGTTGTTGAGCGTCATGATCGGCGTACGGTGATTGAGAATCTTCTGCACGAAGCCAACGGGGATGCCTTGCTCCTGGAGCAACACGCTTGCCGTGCCACGCAGCGAGTGGAAGTCGAACGGCAAGAACTTCTCCGTTTCAATTTCCACTTGCAGAAACGTTGAGCGTGCCCGCCGCTCGCGTTCCTCTGGGGTGGTGCCCGCCGCGATGAACGCGGTGCGGCCCGCCTGCATGTCGAGACGGAGCAAGTACGCGGCTCGCTCGGGCACGGGCAGGGCTTTCGCGTCGGGCATCTTCTGGGCGAGGTACGCCTTCAACTCTGGGACAAGGTGTGCGGGCAGTGGCACGCGGTTCTCTCGCTTGTTCTTCGCCAACTTCGCCGACACGAAGACGTGCGGGACCGGCGCGTCAAGCAGGAAGTCCTTCACCAGCATGCCGCGTGCTTCCTTCGCCCGTAGGCCGGTCCATCGCACGAGCGAGTAGATCAACGCCCGCTCCGCTCCGGTCACGCTGAAGTCACTGCCCCAGTCGCGGAACGTGCCCGACAGGTAATCCATCACCGACACGGCCAGCCGCGTGGACGGCTCGCCCTCGATGCGAAGCTTCATGGGCTGGCTGGCTCGACGTTCGGCTGCGAGAGCTCGATCTAGTGCCTTGGGCGGAAGCTTGGAGCGGTAGTGAAGCAGCGTGTTGCGGATGCGTGCATCGTGCCAACTGCTGAACGCCGCGTACTCGTCGTCGTCCATGCCCATGATGCGGCGTTCAAGTTCCGCGTCTGACAGGCGGTAGAGGCTCATGAAGTCGTAGCCGTCGGCCCGCCGGGGGCTCTTGCGGTGCGACTTGTCCTTGGGGGCGGGGCGGTCGGGGGTGTTCGCGTTCATCGTCCAATCTCCTGTTCAAGCTGTGCGAGACGTTCGGCCAGTTGGTCTGTTTCGATACTGCGGCGTGCGAGGTCCACCAGCGATGCCAACTTCGCGGCGTCGTCGGTGCCAAGCTTGCCGTTGCGGACAGCGGCGATGATGGCGTTGCTCGCTTTCACCGTGTCCTTGGTTGTCGTGAGTTCGGGCAGGTCGATGCTCGCGAGGTTGTCAGCCACGCGGGCCTTGCCCAGCGTGCGATTCAGCAACTCGCGTAGCCCTCGACAGCATCCACCAACTCGGCGAGTTCCTTCGCCACGGCGGGGTTCTGCCTCTGGGCGATGGTGTCATGGGCCTGCTTGATGACGACCGGGTCGATGGGCGGGACACTGCCGCGAGGGGCACCGACGTACGCCTCCAGCAACTCTTGCCCGCCGTTGCTCGCGTCGTCGATGATGGCCTGCCCCACGGCGAGGTTGTCCATCGAGCGGAACCACGCCCGAATCTCCGACGCCCGCACAGCCTTCACCACCGGGTCACCCTCGATGGGCCGGATGCGCATCTGCTCGCGCATTTCTGGGATGAGCTTGGTGGCGATATCGACGAGGATCGCCGACTCCATGCGGTGGATGTTCTGGCGGTACTGCTCCGCGGCCTGCCCGACCTTGGCCTTGCGGCCGTCAGCGGAGAGGAAGCGATCCACGTTGATCTCGGTCACGCGGTTGCGGAACCCAAGCAGATTGTCCATCACGCCCTGCCATGCCTGCCCGTATCGGTGCAAAGCAGACCCCACGCGGGCATCTGCATACGGGAAGCTCGCGTGCCCCGTCAACTGGAGCATCAACAACTCGGTCTCGTTCGGCTTCATGTTCATCTTGGACATTTCCAACACTCCTTATGTCCGAGCGACAGCACCGGCACAACAAGTGCCGTGGCTGCCCTCGGGATCTTTCTGGAAGAGAGGCACGGCCCGTTCCCAGGCCCGCCACTTGCTGAATCACACTCTCACCCGTCACTCTCGCATCCGGGTTGCGGGTCTCACACCCGCATTGCTTGCTTCGCTCGTTGCTTCGGTCGCGGCCAACGGTCAACCGGGGGCCTAAGGCCCCCCGGGGGTGTGACCGTTTGATGGCCCAGTTCGTTGAGCGGAACTTGACCGCAACGACCGTTTGACGGAAACACCCGGTTTCTCAGCGGATTCACGCGATTTCAAACGGTCAAGCCCGGTTGACCGCAACGACCGTTTGCCCTCAATCTTCCGGTCAACGGCCTTGACCGTTTGACCCTTGCCACGACCGTTTGAATCGGCCACACGCCACGCCGCATCGTGCTTGTTCCCCTTCCTTTCCGCCAGCCCCGCCCTCACGAGATCACGTAGTGCACGCCGAGCGGTGGAGTCGCCCACACGGGCTTTCGTCTTGATCTTGCTTAGCGACATCCAATCCCCATCTTCCTTCAGAGCACGTAGGACCATGCCGGGTTTGAGCTTGTCGGAGATGGCGGCGATTGCTGCGGAAGGGTCCACGGCGACAAGCCGGACAGATTCCTTGTGAGGCTGCAACGCGAAGTGCATCGGGTCGGGCGGGGCGAAGTCGCGGCACTTGTCGAACGTGACGGTCAGGGCGTTGTCTCGCAGTTTGCAGAACAGCATGACGTCACAGGCCCCGCGAAGGGCGGACGATCCGCGTTCTGTGGTCCCGTCCTTAATGGTGTGGTGCAGGATGAGGACCGCACACCCAAGGGCGTCTCGAATCTTGTCCACGCCCGCGATGAAGCTGCCCATGTCCTGTGCGGCGTTCTCGTCACCACCCGGCATGCAGCGTGCGAGGGTGTCAAGCACAACGAGCTTCGGCGGTTCGTCCAATGCGCGTGCCCGCTCGATGATGAGTGATGGGTCGTCCTGTCGGTGGATCGCTGGGGCGTCGCCGGTGATGAGCAGCCGCGACAGGGCGAGACGTTGCTTTTCTGGTGGAAGAGCGGAGATAGCCGCGTCGATGCGTTGGCCGAACGTGCCGAACCCTTCGGCGTTCACAAGCATCACGTACCCAGCCTCGACTTCTCGCCCGTGCCAAGGCGTATCGGATGCGATGGATATGGCGAGGTCTAGGGCGAGGAACGACTTGGCGTTCGCCGGTGGTGCCACAAGCACGATCACGCCGGGCGGCATCACGCCATCGACGATGTAGCCCGGCGGCTCCGTGTTCATCACCTGATCCGCCGTGAGGAACACAAGCCGAGGCCGCGTGGGGCGTTCGTCGTCTTCGAGTTCCAGCGGATGTAGACGCTTGATGATACCGCTGTTGAGGCATTCGGTGAGGGGTATCTTCGTCTTCCGGGCGTGCGTCGTGAAGTCGCGAAGGTCCAGACCGTCCGGCCAGTCGTCGTCGTGACACCACGCTTTCGCGGTGACGCCAGCGGTCCTGAGCTTCGCGTGGACTTGCTTGGTCCCGCTCTGTCCCGCGTCGTCCTTGTCGAACAACGTGGCAACATCCATGCCGACGAAGGGCTTGGCCCAGTCGTCTTTGAACACGCCCGCCCCGGGGCAACTGACGACAACATCCTTCAGCCGCCCGTTCTTCTTCAGAAGCCAGAGCATCGCCAGCCGGTCTGACTCGCCCTCGACGATGTAGACGCGGGTGCCGGGCTTCGCTCTGGAGAGAGAATCAAGGCCCCACAACCGGACCTTGCAGCCCTTCGTGCTCATGGGCTTGCCGTTCAGCTTGCGGCGTCGGATATCAAGCACCGTGCCCTTCTCGTTGCGGCTGGCGAACGTGTAGGCGTTGGTGTTGGGGTCGTATCCGACGTCGTCAACGAGGACAGCATCGACCGGCAATCCGAACCGATCCGCGAGAGCCTTCTGCTTGTCGGGCGTGAACTGTTCGCGGTAGTGGTGGGCCATCTTCTCCAGAAAAGTCCAGGCATTGCCGGACACGCCAAGCTGCTTCTCATCCCACTTGCCTGTCGCGGGATCGACGTAGAGATGATCGTCCTTCTCGCTGAACGGGGCGGTGCCGCACCACTGGTCATCACTATGGGATGAGAACTCCACTCCGTGATCGACGAACTGATAGAGAGGTTCGGGAATGCCATCGAACTTGGACTTCACTTGCCACCCCCGTTCCATCGCCACTCACGGCGAGCGGGGCATCCGGCGGCGACCCACGCGAGGACCTCATCGCGTCGGAACCGCGTGCACTTCCCAAGCTTGATCGGGGCGGGGCCGAAGCGTCCGCTTCGATTCCATCGCTTCAACGACACGAGGGACACGTTGATGAGTTGTGCCGTCTCTTGTCGGGTCAGGAGAGCGGGCGTGGGCAGTGGGATCGGCTTGACGGGCGGGGCGGTTGTCTGGTTGGCGGTCATCGGCGGGCTCCTTGCAGAGCGACGAGGTCGCTCTACCTTTGCCCGACCCGCCGAAGATTCGCTTCAAACCGCTTTGGCACGATGCAAACCGCTTTGGCGGGCCGTCACCGCTTTGGCGGGTTGCTCGCTGCGATCGCCGCCAGCCCCCGTTGGAACTCTTTGGGGTCTTGTTCGTACGCTTGTTCCGCTAGTGCCACACTCGGAAACATCCGCTGGTCTACAGCGAACTTCATCATTCGGAGCCGACGTTCTGCGTCCGCTTCTCTGCGAGACTGGCCCGAGGTAGACCGCTGCACTTGTGGACGACGGACCTGTGTGTACCTTTCGTGGCCACTGACATACGCCCGGGAGGGTGCACGCTCACCGCCGGTCGCCAAACGCTTGTGAATCTGCAGAGCAGTCTTGTAGACTGCGGTGTGGGTGAACTGGCCATTACGAACTACTTCATCGACCGCTTCTCGAACGCTTTGATCCCGCAGCCTCTCCTCCGTTTGCGACAGCGGCTTTGTGATGCCCTGCGGTCGCCGGTTCTGAGGCGGGGCGTTCTTTTCCATCTTCTGGAGGAAGATGCACAGTGTCCGGGCACGTTCGGCATCGTTGCCTGCCCACGATCCTTCCCAGAGAGTGCGAGCGGGGCCGGAGCGGGCACCACGCTGCCGACGATCCAGAGTGCGGACGTACTTCTCTAGCCGTGCATACGACTTGAAGGGTGTGAATCCAACCACGCCATCCCTCGCGAGGCGATTAGAGCGTGCGAGAATCTCCGCAAGGGTGTCGGCGATCTCCTCTGCCATGTGTTCGGCGGCTTCGTCTTCATCGTCCCACTTGGCAAGGGCCGGGGCCAATCGCTTCGTCGTCGTTGCGAGTACGCGTGCGAGCGTTTCGAACGTTGGAACCTTCGTATTCATGCTGCCTCCAATCGCCGGGCGACCCGAGCGGGCGGCGGTGAGGCAGCAACCCCAGCCAACCCGCCCGAGTCTTCATGCGGTGATCAAGCCGCATGCCCGACACTTGATTTTTGGTTGGCTCGATGGCGGGCAGCGGCGGAATCGGCGGGAACTTGAAGGGGACTTGTTGGGGCCTCGCGGGGTCTGACCGGCCCTCCGGCCCGGAACCCGGCCCGCTGGCCTTGGGGCGGTGTGGGGCGGTTCGCGGGAAGTCGCAAAAGTCCCCTGAAATCAAGTGGCCCCGGTGGGATTTGAACCCACACGCCCTGTTACGGGCTGCGGATTTTAAGTCCGCTGCGTCTGCCATTTCGCCACGGGGCCGTGGGGTGGTGGAGCGTAGTGGGGATGATTAGGAGCCGGCTGGGGTGGCGGGTTTGGTTGTTGGAGCGGGCTTGGTTGTGCGTTGAGGTTTGGGTGGTTGGAGGATGTCGGTGGGCGCTGCTGGGTCGTCGCGGTAGCCGTCGATGGTGCGGTGGACGTAGTCGGGGGCGCGGACGACCATGCAGCGTGAGGCGAGGCTCCAGGTGATGGTGGAGTCGCCGCCGTTTTCGCGCCAGGCGTCGGGCTCGCAACTGGCGATGATGAGTTGGCGCAGGTCTTCGGCGCGGTCGGCGGTGGGGCGATTGTCGGCGAAGCCGGCGTTGCGGGGGAACATGGACTTGGGAGCGGCCCTGACCCAATCGTCGTTAGCGATGCGATTGTCGAGGATGACTTGGAGCAGGTTGGTGACGTCGTAGGTTTCGATGCGGACGTAGCGGTTGAGGCGTTCGCGCGGGCCGACTTGGATGGTGTTGGCGGAAGAGATTTGCCAGGTGCTGCCGAGGCCTGCGACGGATGCGTCGGCTTGCGAGAGGACGATTTCGAGGGCGTGTTGCAGGGTGATGCTATTGGCTTTGAAGGTGATGGTTGTGTCTTTGTGCAGGCCGAAGAGTTCTTCGTCGGGGGGCGGAGGGGTGGGTACGGGAGTTTGGGCGGCTGGAGCTTCGGTAGTGCCGGGGCGCGGCTTGGTGATGACTCGCGCGGGTACGGTACCGGGTTCGGCGATCCACATGGGAGTGATGGTGAGGCCTGCGGCTTCCTCGAATTGGTCAAAGACTTGCTCGAGAGGCGCGTTTTCCCACGCGACGTTGACAACGCGCTGCAGGCGAGTTGCGGCTTCAAGGCGGGAGGTGGGGTGGCGAGGATTTGCGAGCGCGGCGTCGTCTGCACCGACGTTCTTTGTGGTCGGGGTGGCACTTTGGGCGAGTGCGATAGTCGCAAGCAGCGAAACGGCGATGACGGGGATGATGGGCATGGTCTGAAAACGATGCATAGGGCCTCCGTAGGTTTGTACCGGCGGGTGGCGGGGCGGTTGCACGCCGGGGGCTGAGGGTTTCTAGGATGATGGCTTGCACGATTCAACTTCCATTTCCAGACGGGCGGCGTTGGGGGTTCTGGCGGCGGCGGGCGTGGGGTACGCGGCGTTTGGGCCTCGTGGTTCGCGTGATCCGCTTGCGCGCGGGCGCGTGCAATTGACGTATTGGGAAAAGTGGACGGGGCACGAGGCGCTGTCGATGCAGCGGCTGGTCGACAAGTTCAATCAGTCGCAGGATCGGATATATGTTCGATATCTGTCGATGACCATGATTGAGCAGAAGGCGATGGTGGCGGTGGCGGGTGGGTCGCCGCCGGACGTTATTGGGTTGTATAACAAGAATCTGCCGCTGTTTGCGGAGAGCAAGGCGATTTTGCCGCTGGGGGAGATGGCGAGCAAGCGCGGGCTGACGAAGCAGACGTATGCGGATGCGATTTGGCGGCAGTGCAATGTGAGCGTGCGTGATCGGGATAGCGTGATGGGGCCGCCGACGTTGTATGGCATGCCGAATACATGCTCGACGATGGCGTTGTATTACAACAAGCAATTGATGGTGGAAGCGGGGTATGACGCGACGGTTGCGCCGACGAGCATTGCGCAGCTTGATTTGATCGCGGAAGAGTTGACGGTCATTGATGCGAGCAAGCCTGGGGCGGGGCGATTTGTGCGGCTGGGGTTTACTCCCAGTGAGCCGGGTTGGTGGCCCCACGTGTGGGCTCCGCATTTTGGTGGGTCGCTATATGACCGCGAGAATGACAAGGCGACGGCGGCGAGTGATCCTTGTGTGCGGGCGTATGAATGGGTGCAGACGTATCCGGACAAGTTGGGCGTGCAGGATGTGATGGGGTTTCAGAGCGGGCTGGGGAGTTACAGCAGTGCGGAGCAGCCGCTGCTGTCGGGGCGGGTGGCGATGTGTTTGCATGGGCCGTTTTTGGTGAATGTGATCAAGCAGTTCAAGCCAGATTTTCCGTTTGGGGTTGCGCCGTTTCCGTGTCAGTGGGGTTCTGACGCTGCGACGCCGCCTACGGGATTGGTGGAGACGGATGTGCTGGTGATACCGAGCAATTGCAAGCATCCGGAAGAGGCGTTTGAGTTCATTGCGTTTGTGCAACAAGCGGAGAACATGGAGGAGTTGTGCATCGAGCATGCCAAGCCCAGTCCGCTGGCGGCGTGTAGCGAGGGGTATTACGCGCGGCATCCGAATCCGTATATTCGCGTGCATGAGGAGATTGCAAGGAGTCCTCGCGGTTTTGGATATCCGGAGACGCGCGTGTGGAACGAGTATGAGAATGTGTTTCGGCGGACGTTTGAGCGGGATATCTGGCAGCTTTCGATGAAGGCGCGTGATGCGTTGACGCAGGTGCAGACTACGGCGCAGGCGGCGATTGACTTGGCTCGCGAGCGGCGGAGGCTGCGGGCATGAATGTGCGACGTCATGAAGATTCGGTGCGGATGGGGATGTTGTGGATCAGTCCGTGGATACTTGGTTTTGTTTTATTTTTGCTGACGCCGCTGGCGATGAGCGTGTATTACTCGCTGAGTGATTACCCGGTGTTGGAGAAGCCGGTGTTCATTGGGCTGGCGAACTACAAGCGGCTATGGAATGATCCGACGTTTTGGATTGTGCTGAAGAACACACTGATTTTTAGTGTGGTTGTGGTGCCGGCGAGCACGGTGCTGGCGCTGGGGCTGGCTGCGCTGCTGAATAAGGAACTGCCTGGTTGGAAGTTTGCGCGGGCGATTATCGTGTTGCCCACGCTTGTGCCAGCGGCGGCGGCGGCGATGGCGTGGCTGTGGATTTTGAATACTGATGTTGGGTTGCTGAACCGGATGATCGGGCCTGTGCTGGGCGTGTTCAATCTCGCGGCGCCGGCGTGGCTGCAGAACAAAACGTGGGCGATGCCGGCGATGATGATCGTGAGTTTGTGGCAGGTGGGGCAGAGTGTGCTGATTTATCAAGCGGCGCTGCGAGAAGTGCCTGAGAGTCTGCATGAAGCGGCGGAACTTGATGGGCTGGTGGGGCTGCGAAGATTCTGGCATGTGACGCTGCCGATGATTTCGCCCGTGGTGTTGTTCAACGTGGTGATCGGCGTGATTGGCGCGATGCAGGTGTTTGTGTTTCCGTTCATCATGACCAATGGCGGGCCCGGGACGGCGACGTATTTCTACTCGATGTATCTATATGACAACGCGTTTTTGTTTGGGCCGCAGATGGGGTATGCGTGTGCGATGGCGTGGGTGCAGATGATGATGGTGGGGGCGTTGACGTGGCTGCTGTTTCGCATGTCGCGTCGCAATGTTCACTACCGGGGAGGTGCGTGATGAATGCGCGGCGCACACTTTCGTGGTTGTTGCTGGTTGCGTTCGCGTTTGCGTTTGCGCTGCCGCTTATTTGGATGTTTCTGACGAGCGTGAAGCCGGGCGAACAGACGGTGTTGGCGGGGGATGGCGTGCTGAGTGTGCTGCCTTCGCCGATTTCGAAGACGCCTGCGTATGCGGCGGAGAACTTTGGGAAAGTGCTGCGAGATCCGGTGGTGGATTTTCCGTTGTACCTTCGCAACACGCTGGTGGTCACGATTTTGACGGTGATGGGTACGGTTGTCTCGAGCGCCATTGTGGCGTATGGGTTTGCGCGTGTGCAGTGGCGCGGGCGGAACGTGGCGTTTGGTGTGATGCTGGCGACGATGATGATTCCGTTTCCGGTGATCATGGGGCCGCTGTATGTTTTGTTCAAGGAACTGGGCTGGATCGGGACGTTCAAGCCGCTTTGGGTGCCAGCGTGGTTTGGGCATGCGTTTAGCGTGTTTCTCTTGCGGCAGTTTTTCCTGGGGATTCCGCGAGAACTGAACGATGCGGCGAAGATTGACGGGTGTAATCACTGGCAGACGTTTACGCGGGTGATTTTGCCGATCAGCAAGCCTGCGTTGACGGTGGTTGCGTTGTTGCAGTTTGTGTTTGCGTGGAATGATTTTCTGGGGCCGCTGATTTTCTTGACGGATCGCAATCAGTACACGCTTGCGCTGGGGCTGCAGTTGTATCAGAGTCAGACGGGCAACACGCCTTGGAATTTGCTGATGGCGGCGACGACGATTGTGATTCTGCCGGTGGTGATTATGTTCTTGATCGCGCAGCGTGCATTGATTGAGGGCATTGCGACGCAGGGCATGCGCGAGGCGTGAAGCCTACTACCGTGGCAGACCATGATCATCGGCATGATTCCAGCACGGCTTGGTTCGACGCGATTTCCTGAGAAAGTTCTGGCTGCGGCGACGGGCAAGCCCTTGGTGCAGCATGTGTGGGAACGGGCGAAGCTCGCAACATCGCTCGCGCGCGTTGTGATCGCGACGGATCACGCGCGGGTGTTCGCGGCGTGCGAGAAGTTTGGTGCGCAGGTGCTGATGACGCGTGAGGATCATCCTAATGGCAGCAGTCGTCTCGCGGAAGCGAGTGATGTGCTGGGGCTGACGGATAGCGACATTGTCGTGAATATTCAGGGCGATGAGCCGGAGATTGAGCCCGCGGTGATTGACGCGGCGGCGCATGCCGTTGAACGGACGGGTGCGGAAGTTGCGACAATTGCTTGTCCCTTCGCGGTGAGTGATGATCCGAGCAATCCGGCGATTGTCAAAGTGATTGCGCGGCGTGATGGGATGGCGATGTATTTCAGCAGGTCACGCATTCCATATCCGCGCGATGGGGCGCTGGCGAGTGAGGTGGGCGTGCTGCGGCATGTGGGGCTGTACGCGTACCGCGTGGGATTTTTGCGGAAGTATGTGGCGCTGCCTGCGACGCCGCTTGAGCGGATTGAGAGTTTGGAGCAGCTTCGCGTGCTCGAGCATGGATACCAGATTGCGGTGGTGACGATGAAGGATGTGGGCGGGGCGGGGATAGATACGCCGGAGCAGTATGCGGAGTTTGTGGGGAGGAACAGGCAGTAGGGACTAGGAACTAGGGATTAGGGAAAACGAACAAGGCAGGCGGGGGCCTGCCTTATTGCATGAGATTGATTGTCGGTCGAGTCTGCTGAGGCTTACTCAGCGTGCGTATTCAATAGCTCGCGTTTCACGCAGCACCGTCACGCGAATTTCGCCTGGGAAGGTCATTTCTTCGCTGACGCGTTTGGCGATTTGGTGGGCGATGAGGTATGCCTCGTCGTCGTCCACTTTGTCGGCGTCGATCATGACGCGGACTTCACGGCCGGCTTGAATCGCGTGGGCTTCGTTGACGCCTTTGAAGCTCATGGCGATATCTTGCAGTTCGTTGAGGCGCTGCACATACTTTTCGAGGCTTTCGCGGCGGGCACCGGGGCGGGCGCTGCTGACAGCGTCGGCAGCCATAACGATGGGTGTGTAGAAACTGGTTGACGGAATGTCGGCGTGGTGGCCGCCGATGGCGTTGAGGACGGGGTCTTTCTCGCCGAATTGGCGGGCGAAGTCCATGCCGATCTTGGGGTGGCCACCTTCCATTTCGTGGTCCATGGCTTTGCCGATGTCGTGGAGGAAGCCGCAGCGGCGGGCGATTGCGCCGTCGAGGCCCAGTTGCTCGGCGATGATTTGGCAGAGGAATCCGACTTCGATGGAGTGACGCAATACGTTTTGGCCGTAGCTGGTGCGGTAGTGCAACTTGCCCATAGCCTCGACGACCTTGGGGTGCAAGCCGCGGAGGTTGACTTCGAGGGCGGCTTCTTTGCCAAACTTGATGATCTTCTCGCCGATTTCGCTCTTGACCTTTTCGGCGACTTCTTCGATTCGAGTGGGGTGCATGCGGCCGTCGGCGATGAGGCGTTCGAGGCTTTCGACAGCGATAGCCTGGCGGACTTTGTCGAAGCATGAAACGACGATGACACCGGGCGTGTCGTCCACGATGATATCAACGCCGGTGGCTTTTTCGATTGCGCGAATGTTGCGACCTTCGCGGCCGATGATGCGACCCTTCATGTCGTCGCTGGGAATGGCGACGCTGCGGACAGTGCTCTCGCTGCTGTGCTCGGCGGCGTAGCGCTGAATGGCCATCAGGGTGATTTCGCGGGCTTTGGACTTGGCTTCGTGCTCGGCGTCTTCGATGAGCTTGCGGGTGACTTTGGCGACATCGTGGCGGGCATCTTCTTCGACGCGCTTGAGCAAGAGTTCCTTGGCATCGTGGCGGCTCATGCCGGCGATGCTGGTGAGCAGGTCTTTTTGCTGTTCGAAGATTCGCTGGGTTTCGGTTTCGCGCTTGCCGAGGAGTTCTTCGCGCTGGCGGATGTTCTCGGTTTGCTTGTTCATCTGTGAATCGCGCTGGGAGAGGGTTTCTTCCTTGCGATCAACGAGATCCTCGCGCTTGCTGAGGCGTTTTTCCTGTTCGCGAATTTCGTCGCGGTCTCTTTCGATTTCGGATTCGATTCGGGACTTCTTTTCGAGCAACGTTTTCTCGGCTTCGACGCGGGCCTTCTCTGCTTCGACTTGTGCCTGGTTGCGGGCGTCGTCGACCAGTCGCTTTGCCTCAGACTTCGCCGTGGAAAGCGTTTGTTTGGTCAGCATCTGGAGCACGAAGAAGCCAATGAGGAAGCCGACGGCGGCGGCGACGAAGATCAGGATGACTTCGACAGTCTCGAACGCGGCAAGCGTGAGCGGGGTTGCATGGATGAACGACGTATGCACAAGAGCCTCCCTTGAAAGCGCGTGCCGTCATGGCGACGCGGGTGGTGAGGGGCTTGGGCGCGGTGCGAATCGATGATCGACGGGTGCGACAGGGGCGTGGGCAGTGGGGGCGCGAGCGCGGCCCCGACGTTCACAAGTATCCAAGCATGTCAGTATCCACGCGATGTGAATCGGCGGAAACGGTGCCTGGATGGAAGACGCTCGACGTCACTGGTTGCGAGCGGAGAAAAAGAGTGAACGTGGCTGCATGCAGGAGTCCACGCTTCGCGCAGCCATCGCGAGGCGCGTGGGGAGATACGCCGAGAACCTTGCTGGCGACTGCGCGATGAATCGAATAAGGGAATGAGCGCGGCGTCAGGAAGGAATTGCTGTCACACGGATTGTCGATGACCGATGCGTGCCTCGCCGGAAGCCCGGACAGGAAACGAATCAAATCTTCATTGGATGGTAGGGTGTGGTCCCGACGTGAGTGTGCAGGTTTGCAAACACAATCACCAACCGAGACCGGTGCGGCGTGGGTATCCTGTGAGCATGATGACTTTGCCTCGCGTCGCTCTGTTGCCGGTGGCGGCTTTGGCCCTGATTGGGTTGCTGGTGCCTGCGCTATCGGGCTGTACAGCTACCAAACGGCGAGTGCTGGGTCGCACGGTGGCGATCGCGAACGTTGAGTCGGTGGTGCCGGAGCGCGGGCCGGTGAACGCACCGGTCAGCAAGGTCGTGCCGCTGTTTGGGGTGATTGTTGAGAACGCCAACGGCAGTGTGATTGTGATTGCGGATCCGTCGGTGAATGTGCCTGAGGTGCGGGCGAAGGTGTATGGGCTTGATGATCGCGAGTCGCGGCGGTCGGGCACGGTGCCGGCGTGGGTGGCGGCGAGCATTGAGAAGTATGACAACGTGAACACGTTGCAGGTGTTGGCGGCGGACCCGAGTGGTGAGAATCGCAGCGTGGACCTGCGCGTGGTGGTGCCCGCGACGGCGTTTGTGAATGTGAATAACAGTGGTGGCAATATCGAGATCACGGGCATTGGCGGGAACTTGCAGATCAGTAATGGATTGGCGGATGGGCGCGGCGGGCGCGTGCATGTGCGGACGGATAAGGCGCTGAAGGACGGCGCGTTGATTCGGGTGCGCAATGGTGATGTGTCGCTGACGTTTGGCAAGGGGACGGCCGGGAAGCTTGATGCCAAGGGGCGGAGCGTGAACATTCGGACCGACGGCATAAAGCCCAAGGGCGTGATCGCGGATACGGACAGCTACCAGGGAGAACTGGGGTCTTTGGGGAAGGACATGATCATTCGTGTGGTGGATGGCAAGTTGACGTTGCTGGTTGAGTGATCGAATTGCATGATTGCGATATTGATCGCAACTCGCGATCACGTTTTTAGTGATTGGGTGCAGACACTTCCGATATGACCAATGCCGCCCGCATCATCGACGGTAACGCTCTTGCTGCCAACTTGCGCGAGCAGATTGCTTCCCGCGCGGCAGTGTTGAAGCAGCGCGGCCGGATGGTGCAGCTTGATGCGGTGCTGGTTGAGAGCGGCGACAACGGCGCGCGGGTGTACGCCGAGAACCAGGCGAAGACGTGCGAGAAGGTTGGCATCGCGTATCGCTTGCATCGCATGCCTGCGGGATCGAGCTTTGAAGAAATCGCAGCGATGGTGACTTCGCTGAGCGAGAACCAGGCTTGCCATGCGATCATGGTGCATGTGCCGCTGCCGGATGGAATCGATCCGTATCGCGTGCAGCGGCTGATTCATGTCGACAAGGACGTCGAAGGCGTCAACCCGGCGAACATCGGGAACATTGTGTATGGACGCAGCAGCCTTGCACCGTGTACGGCACTTGCTGTGGTGAAGATGGTCGAGAGCGTGCACGGGCCGACGAATCATATTTTTGGTGAGCCGACGGCGGGACCTTTGCTGCGCGGCAAAGTGGCGGTGGTGATTGGCGCGAGCGATGTGGTGGGCAAACCCATTGCCGTGATGCTGATGCGGCATGATGCGACGGTGATAAGTTGCAACAAGTGGACGCCTGAGATGCCGGCGTATGCGCGCAGCGCGGATGTGCTGGTAGCGGCGGCGGGTGTACCGGGGCTGATTACGCAAGAGATGGTGAAGCACGGCGCGACGGTGATTGACGTGGGCGTGAATCGCGTGGTGACTGCGGAAGGCAAGTCGAAGACTGTGGGCGATGTGGCGTTTGAGCAAGTGAGCAAGGTTGCGGGGCATATAAGTCCGGTGCCGGGCGGTGTGGGACCCGTGACTGTTGCGATGTTGCTGCTGAATGTAGTTGAGAGCGCCGAACGCAAGCAGTGATGCGGCGCGAATGTGTCGCGTGTGTGACGCGTATGTGACGGTGAAAACCATCGACAACACATCGCGATGTGTCAAATCGACACAATGAATAAATCCGAGTTGCTTTATTGAGTTTGCGTGAAACAATTCGCCTTCACGAACGATGCCCCTCTGCGTTCGCTACATCGCTCATTCGCAACAGCACAACTCACGAATCGTTTTCCGTCCGCACGTGTGGAGCGTGCGTACTCCAGAGCATCGGTTCAGCGTTCACTCATTGTCGGGTCACTTGCACGAAAGGCCGCTATGTCCAGCACGATCGCTTCCAACGGCAAAGCCACAGCATCAACGAACGGAACGCATCATCGCGACAACTCGCACGCGGATCTTCGCGTCGACCAGTCTTTCGCGAGCGATGTCTTCACGGAGCGCGTCATGCAACAGCGCTTGCCCAAGGAAGTCTTCAAGCGGCTCCAGCGCACCATCATGCACGGCGAGCCGCTTGAAGCCGGCCTTGCGGATGTGGTGTCGGCGGCGATGAAGGAGTGGGCGCTTGAGCGCGGCGCGACGCACTACACGCACTGGTTCCAGCCCCTCACGGGTTTGACGGCGGAGAAGCACGACGCGTTCTTTACGCCCGATGCTTCTGGCGGCGGCATGAGTGAATTCACGGGCAGCGCGTTGGTGCAGGGCGAGCCGGATGCCAGCAGCTTTCCTAGCGGCGGCATTCGTGCGACGTTTGAAGCGCGTGGTTACACCGCTTGGGACTGCACGAGCCCGGTGTTCATCAATCGCGATGCGGGTACGGCGACACTTTGCATTCCCACGGCATTCGTGAGTTGGACAGGCGAAGCTCTTGACCACAAGACGCCATTGCTGCGTTCGATGGAAGCCCTGAGCGAGCAAGCGGTGCGGATTTTGAGAATCTTCGGCACCGACAGCGGCGTGACGCGCGTGATTGCGACGGCTGGACCTGAGCAGGAGTATTTCCTGATCGACCGTTCGCACTATGTTGAGCGTGAGGACTTGGTGGCATCTGACCGCACGCTGTTTGGTGCGAAGCCGCCCAAGGGTCAGCAGCTTGAAGATCACTACTTCGGCAGCATTCCGACCCGCGTGCTGGGCTTCATGAGTGAAGTTGAGCGCGAGTTGTATCGCTTGGGCGTGCCTGTCAAGACGCGGCACAATGAAGTAGCGCCGGGGCAGTTCGAGCTCGCGCCGATTTATGAAACCGCGAACATCGCATGTGATCACCAGATGCTCACGATGGAAACGCTCAAGCGCGTTGCGGGTCGGCATGGCATGCACTGCATCGTTCACGAGAAGCCTTTTGCGGGCATCAATGGCAGCGGCAAGCACCTGAACTGGAGCATGACGACCAACACGGGCGTGAACCTGCTGGACCCGCGCGACGACACGCACACGAACATGCAGTTCCTGGTGTTCCTAGTTGCTGTCATTCGCGCAGTGGATACCTATCCCGAAGTGCTGCGCATGAGCGTGGCGAGCGCGGCGAACGATTTCCGATTGGGCGCCAACGAAGCTCCGCCGGCGATCATGAGCGTCTTCTTGGGCGACATGCTCAGCGACATCATCGGTCAGCTTGAGACTGGCAACCCCAAGAGCACGATCAAGGGTGGCAAGCTTGACTTGGGTGCACGCACTTTGCCGCAGATTCCGCGGCACACGGGTGACCGCAACCGCACGAGTCCGTTTGCGTTCACGGGCAATAAGTTTGAGTTCCGGGCGGTGGGAAGCAGCGGCGCGGTCGCGTGGCCTGCGACGGTGCTGAACACGATTGTGTCGGAGAGCATTGATTACGTTGCGACGCAGCTTGAGAAGGAACTTGGCAAGAACCCAACCGAAGCCAAGATGATCGCTGGCGTGAAGAAAGTTCTGCAGCAGATCGTCAAGCAACACAAGCGAGTCATCTTTGATGGCGACGGCTACACCAAGGAATGGCACGAAGACGCGGCGAAGCGCGGCTTGCCCAACTTCCGCGAGAGCGTTGCGGCGATTCAGCAACTGGGCCTCAAGAAGAACATTGAGCTGTTCAAGAAGTATCGCGTGCTGACGAAGGTTGAAGTTGAAAGCCGTGAGCACATCTATCTTGAGAAGTACATCAAGCAGGTTCAGATCGAAGCCGATACGGCGGCGATCATGGCACGCACGGCGATCTTGCCGGCTTCGCTGCGGTATCAAACTGAGCTTGCTGAAGTTGTTGCAGCGACCGAAGC
Source organism: Phycisphaerae bacterium (assembly GCA_014192545.1). Taxonomy (GTDB): domain Bacteria; phylum Planctomycetota; class Phycisphaerae; order Phycisphaerales; family UBA1924; genus BJHL01. Next base: position 362,189 of record BJHL01000002.1, read on the forward strand.
GGCGGATGTTGATGCGAGCGAAGTGCGTCAGCAACTTGAGGAGTACGCGGACTTGGTGGTCAAGCTGCGTAACTCGATCAAGCTGCTGGAGGCAACGCTTGAGCATGAAGGCGGCGATGTGAATCATCACGCTGAGCACATGCGCGATAAGGTGCGGCCTGCGATGGTTGAGCTTCGCAACGCGGCGGATGCGCTGGAAATTCGCGTGCCCAAGGACCTGTGGCCTTTGCCGACGTATCGCGAGATGTTGATGCTGAAGTGATTTGCGGCAGGTAGAAAGTGCAATATATTGGAACACCGGTCGCGAGTGCGGCCGGGTTCTCTTTTGGCATGGCCGGTGTGCACCCTTCGAGCTGCCAACTCGGTTCTGGATCGGTTGTGCGCTGGGGGTTTATCGATCCGAGCCTTCGCGGAGCCTCAGGCCCGGCGCCGGGGGGGAGGAACGGCTCGCTTGGGATTAGCCAGCGGGCACCAAGTCGAACCAGCCCTTTTCGTTTGCGCGGACGCGGCGTAGTGGGTCGCCTGGCTCGTGGTCGAGGACTAGCAGCCAGTTCTCAGCGGCGGCCTGTCGCAAGAACCATGTCTTGGTAATCATGCTCGTGTACGGCTCGACGTCATACGCGAGGCTGTAAGCCTGTCCCAGATGAGCGGCGGTGGGCAGCACGTCGGGCGTGAAGACAATCGTGTTGCCTGCGGAGTCTTTGAAGTACATGGCTTGCTGGCCCCACGTATGGCCGGGCGTGCGGAAAACTCGAAGCCCCGGAAAGACTTCGATGGCTCGCTGATCAAACCGAAGCATCGGTTCGTCGGCTTTGTCGGGCGTGATGTAACTCACAAACGGCGCGGGGGCGTCGATCAGCATGAGCCGATCGGCGATTGGGTCAAGGTGATCGCGAAAGTACGTGCGCGTCATCACGCTGCGATTGGCAATTGCATCATCCCATTCGCGGCGTTGCACAACCACGCGGGCGTTTGGAAATGTCAGCTTCACGCTGTGATCGGGTCTTGAGCCTGCCATGCCGCTTGCTGGGCCGGTCCAGTCGGGCTTTTCGCCTGCGAGAGGTAAACGCGTCAAACCTCCAGCGTGATCGAAGTGCAGGTGACTAACAATAATCGCGCCGATGTCTCTGGGATCGCAGCCAATCTCGCGGAGCTGGGCGTGGATCGAGGTTTCGTCCATGGCGAAAAGCTCTCGGCTTTTCGCGTCGAGTTTGTCGCCTGTGCCGACTTCGATGACGATGAGTTTGGGGCTGTCGAGTGGCTTGCCGGCGGGGTCGAGCGGGGCATCGCCGACGCGCTCGAGCAACAGGCAGTTATGCTGCACGGTGATGCGGCCTTTGTCGTCGGTTGGGACGGATCGGCTCCAAACGCTGCGCGGGATGAGTCCGAACATGCTGCCGCCGTCGAGGCGAAACTCGCCTGCACGCAGCAATCGCCAGTTGTAGCGGACATCGATGGGTGTTGACATAACGGAGGATAAGGTGGGTTCGATGAAGCTGTCGATCCGTCGGTGGAAACGCGGGATTTGATGGATGCAACGTGCCTCCATGAACTTGGTGGCATCGAATGCAGTACGCATGTTCGTGTTCCTCGCCATTGTCACTTCGATTCCGCTGACTGGCATGCTCTGGGCGTGGTGGGCAGATCGTCGGCTGCGCAAATTGCAATCGGCGGGTTGGAAGCGGGCAGTGCTCGCGGGCATGGTTGCGGCGAATGTGTTGGGCTTTGCGTGGGTGTTGCTCGGGCGGATGTACGGATGGCACACGCAAGTGCCGCTCCTGTTTTTGGTGTCAGCTTTTGTGTGGCACTTGGTGGTTGTGCCTGTCATGCTTTTACTGACGATGACGCTGCTGACGGGCGAGGCGGTGGTGTGGGTCAGGAAGAAGTTGCAATCGCGGCTGGTGGTTGTTGAAGATGCTGCCGAACCTGCGTCTGCGCCCCAGTGTCATACCAGCGTCGAAGCGATGACGCTCTCGCGCCGAAAGGTGCTAGCGGCGGGAATTATGGGTGTGCCGGTTGCGCTGCAGGCGGGCGCGGTTGCGAAGGCGATGACGCAGCTTGATGAGTTTCGGATTCGTGAGATTACGGTGAGGTTGCCGCAACTGCCGGCGGGGCTTGAAGGCTTGACGATTGCACACGTGACAGACACGCATGTGGGGCGATTCACGCATGGGGCGACGATTGAGACAATCGTGGCTCGCGTCAATGCTCTTCATGCGGATCTCGTGCTGCACACGGGCGACCTGATCAACGACAGTTTGGGTGATTTGCCGCTGGCAGCCGACATGATGTCGCGTTTTCGTGGCAGGTTGGGAACGTACATCGTGGAAGGCAATCACGATCTCTTTGAGAGTCGCAGCGGCTTTGCGAAGGGGCTGGAAGCTCGCGGCGTGCGATTGATCGCGAATGATGCGGTGACGCTGCAAGTGGGGAATGACAAATTGCAGTTGCTGGGGCTGCAGTGGGGGCCCTCGGATGTTGAGGACATTCGCACATCACGTGGGCGCGGCGCGATGCTCGACGAGCACATGGCCAGCATTGAGAAGTTCCGCGATCCGCAGGCCTTTCAGGTTTTGCTCTCGCACCATCCGCATGCGTTTGATAATGCTCTCGCGAACGGCGTGCCGCTGACACTTGCGGGACACACGCACGGTGGGCAGATCAATCTTGTCGAGGGTGTGGGCGCGGCAACTGGCAGCTACAAGTACATTACGGGGCTTTATGATCGCACCGATGCCAACGGCGACAGATCGGCATGCATCGTTGGAAACGGCACGGGCAACTGGTTTCCGCTTCGCATCAATGCACCTGCCGAGGTGATAAAAATCACGCTCGCGAGAGCGTGATTGGTGGGTTTGCGGTGCGTGTTGTGCGAATGGAGCGTTCGGTGCGACACGCTCCATTCAGCATCACTGCGGAATGTACTTGACAACCTGATTGCTCTGTGTGATTGCGTACAAGTTGCCGTCGACTTTCTTATCGCTGATGAAACGAACGATGCCTGGGGTTGCGAACTGCATGACCACCCGGCCGCGGGCTGCATCAACGACTGTGAGCGCTGTGCCGTCAAACACCAGCACGTTCTTGCCGCGAGCGGCGATTGCATCGCCCGCAATATCCTTGCTCTTCCAGTTGACTTCGCCTGTGCGTGAGTTGAGCGAAGTGAGACCGTCGCCGGGGACGTTCACGTACAAGGCGTTGGCGTGAAGCATGGGTTGGCTAGTGAGCACAGATGGCGTGCGATACCGCCAGCGGGTGGTGCCGTTGCTGGCAAACGCCCATACGGATTGGTCACGGCTGGCGACGTATAGCGTGTCGCTGCTCGCGACAGGGTTGCTACCCAAACCCCCGAAGGTCATCCCACGACCGACAAGGGACCCGCCATCGGGAGAGAAGAACATGACATCACCGCGTTGACTGACGACGCCCACAAGATCGCCGACTTTGACAGGATCAGCTTCGATGGTGCCATTGCCTTGAAAGCCCCAAGCTTTGAGACCGGTACCCAGGCGATGCGCGAGCACTTCGCCAACGCCAGTGCCGTAGATCAATTGCCCCGGCATGGCGACAGGCGCAGTATTGACGACGCGCTCAAAGCTTTCGCGGGCAAGCAAGCTGCCGTTGTTGAGTCCAAGCACAAAGGCTTCGCTCTCGCTGCTGACGATCAGGCGTGATGCGTCGGCGGCGTCGCGCGTCAGACCAACGAACTTGGTGAGCGGGTTGGCGATGCTGGTGCTCCAACGCACCTGGCCGTTGTTGGCTTCGAGAACGGCTAGGCGCGATTGGCGGTCTTGAGCGACGATGACATCGTCAGCGGCGATGACATCGCGCACCATGTTCACGCCCTGCGTTGACGGGAACGGAAAGCCGACCCAATCAAGGCGATAGCCGGCGGTTTTCCAGTTCTCCCCGCTTATTGCTTGAGAATCGAAGGTCACAACCTGGGGCAACTTGCCCTGCGGGCGATTGTTCTGGCGAATACCGCCACCGCAGCCAGCCAGCGTGGCAAGGCCGCACGCGCAGGCAACCAGCGAAAGGCCAAAACCGGTCTTGCGATACGTCAAAGGCATGGGCGATCCTTCAAAGCTGGGGAACAAATGGACTGTCGGAAGGGCACAGGATAGCGGCAGATTCGCAACTGGGCGAATGACTTGTTGGTTGTACCCCAGGGTTGGTCGACCAGCCCTTGCGAATCAATCGCATCTGTGTTATGCTCATGGCATGGAACAGCAATTGCCTGCAGCATCGAGCGGTTCGCCACAAACAGTCGGGTCAGCAGAGGGTACGGGCACCGTTGATTCTGATCGCGGGTGCGTGAAATGTGGGTACAACGTGCGCGGGTTGCCGTTCAAGGCGAACTGCCCGGAGTGTGGCACGCCGGTCATTCAGTCGCTTCGAGGTATTTTGCTGCAATTTGCGGATCCAACTTACATCAAGGAAATTCTGACCGGAACTTCCTGGGTGCTCAACGGCATTCTCGTTTCCATCGTGTTGGCGATTCTGGGTGGCTTGCTCGGTTTAGGAGCGGCTTTCGTGGCACCCAACCTCGCTTCTGGTACGATTTTGTTGTCAAGTTTCGTCAGTCTCGCAGTAGGTATTTGGATCTTTTTGGGATACCTCAAGCTGACGACACCCGATCCTCAGTTCACGGGTACTGAGCGACCGGATTCTGCGCGTCAGGTGGTTCGAGTTGCTGCTATCGCGAGCATCGTCATCAGTGCCCTGCAACTTTTAGTGGGTGGAATCTCGATCAGTGCAGGCAGCGTTCCCGGCGGTTTGCTAGGTATTTTGGGCTCGGTGCTGGGATTTGCGAGTCTCATCGCATTTGCCGTTCAGTTCTTCGCAACGATGAACTACATGATGTGGATGGCGGGTCGCTTTCCTGATATGTGGATATATCGTCGCGCCAAAACCTATCGCTGGCTGCTGCCTGTTTTGGGAACTGTGGGCGTGATTGTTCTTGTTGGCCCACTGATTGCGCTGATCCTGTATTGGAATCTACTGGATCGAGTTCGCAAACACCTCAAAGCGATTACTGCTACTGGAGAACCCGCGGTACTGCCTGACATGATGGGCTGAGCGATTCCACTTTGTACGATGCTCCATGTCCGTTCCTGTTACCTCTCCCTGCTCTTCCTGCGGCTACGACGTCGCCGGGCTTGATTTGCAGGCAGTGTGCCCGGAGTGTGCAACGCCGGTCTGGACTTCGCGAGCCGAGTTTTTGGGCCGGTTGCCGATGGGGCATGCGGTTCGAGTTGGCCGAGGTATCGAGCTGTTTCGGCATGGGTTGCGAGTCTTGTTTCATTCGGCTGTCACCGCTGTTGCAGCGTTCGTCATTCTCATTATTCTGCTGCTTGTGGACTTGCGACTTCTCAAGAGCGTGTTACTGGCGTTCATGATCTTGCCGATAGCCTTGTCGATTGGCTTTGCGATGATGGCCGTCGGGCTTGGGATGTCGCTACGAGCGATGGAGGCAGGACGAGTAAGCAAGCCTTTCTGGTCGCGCACGCTGGTTGTCGCAACGTGGTCGTGCGGAGCGGTTTGCTTGCTTACTCCTTTACTCGCTCCACTGTCACTATGGAGATCGCTACCGAACTTCATCTTCCTCGGCGTAAACCTACGTGCTTTCCTTTCGATCTGTATGTCCTGTTCATTCATGATCTTCTTCGCTCCGGTGCAGCACTGGCTCGTCGCCATCGCACTGCCGACAGGCCCTCAGCCTTCACGCTTGCAGATTGAGTCCAAACTCGCGGACGCGCCCGTCGTCTTTCTCGTCGCACTTGTTCTGAGCCTTGTTTCGATCTTCGATCAGCGAGCGATGCTCTTCGCGAACGTGATTCTGCTCATGGGCACATACTACTTCCTGCAACTGCTGCGACTCACGACGGAAGTGGCCGACCGATATAGCGACAGCACCATGCTTGTGCGCGGGGTGCTTCGTGGAAAGTGATGGTTTGGTTCTCTGCGATTAGCCTTCGAGGTACGTATACCCCTCAAGCCCGTCGTCATAAAACTTCAGCAGGCTCTTGCCTTCGCTGACTGTCAGCCGGCCTTGTTTGCACGCCGCTTCGATGTCGAGTCGCATCGCGCGCTTGAGGTCTTCGACGTCGTACTGCACATATCGCAGCACTTCTTCGACCGTGTCGCCTTCGATGACTTCGTCAATCTCCCACTCGCCGTTTTCGTCAATCGAGATGTGAACGGCGTGGGTATCGCCCAAAAGGTTGTGCAAGTCGCCCAGGATTTCCTGATACGCACCGAGCAGGAACACACCCAGGTAATACGGCTCGCAACCTTCGCCTTCTCCAGGCAAATCGCGGAGTTGGTGCAGTTCGAGCGTCTTCTTCTCGGTGCGCTTGTCAACGAAGTTGTCGATCTTGCCGTCGCTGTCGCAGGTGATGTCTGCGAGAATGCCTCGGCGGGTCGGTTCTTCGTTCAGGCGGTGGATGGGGCAGATAGGAAAGAGCTGGTCGATGGCCCAACTGTCGGGCATGCTTTGAAAAAGGCTGAAATTGCAGAAGTAAATATCGCTGAGCAGTTCGGGCAGTGCCTCAAACTCGTCGGCCAGTTCGCCCTTCTTGCTTGCCTTCTCCAGAATCTTGTGGCCGATGCCCCAGAACAGTTCCTCGGCGACACTACGCATCTCGAGGCTCATGTAGCCAAGCCCGAACAAGCTCATGACTTCATCGCGAGCCTGCGTTGCGTCGTGATAGGACTCTTTCAGATTGCGGTCGGTCAGACCCTTGTAGGCATCGAGCAGATCAATCACCGGCTGTGGTACGCCGTGGTCGTCGCCGTCGGTTTCCTCTTCCTTCATCATGCGTTCGATCTTCGCGATGTCCGGGTTGGCCTCAAACGTGCTTGAGCCAACCGCGTCCATGACGAGAATCGAGGAATATGCGACCATTGCCCGGCCGCTTTCGCTAATTATGGTGGGGTGCTTGACCTTCGCGCTGTCGCACACGCTCTTGATGCGATAGACAACGTCCGCCGCGTATTCGCTGATGGTGTAGTTGATGCTGCTGGACCAGGCCGACTGGCTGCCGTCGTAATCAACACCCATGCCGCCGCCGATGTCGAGATACTGCAGACCCGCGCCAAGGCGAACGAGCTCGCAGTAGACGTGAGTGAGTTCGTTCACGGCGTCTTTGAAAACGCGAATGTCGTAAAGCTGGCTACCCACGTGGCAGTGGAGGAGGTTCAAGCAGTCGAGCATGTCATGCTTCTTGAGATACTCGACGGCCTTCAGCAGTTCGCTCACGAAGAGGCCGAACTTGCTGCGCATGCCCGCGCTGCCTTCCCATCGGCCTGCACCGCGGCTGCTGAGCTTGACACGCAGGCCGATCTTGGGACGAATGTTGTACTGCTTGGCGTGCTTGACGATCAGCTCAAGCTCGGTCCACTTCTCGACTACCGGAATGATGTTGCGTCCGAGTTTGGTCGCGAGCGTGACGGTCTCGATGAACTCTTCGTCTTTGAAGCCATTGCAAATGATCGGCATGCCGTTCACGCCCGGGCCGCCTGCGGTTGCTGACAAGCCCAGCACTGCCAGTAGTTCCGGCTTGCTGCCGGCTTCAAGTCCAAAGCCCAGTTCGACGGCCAGTTGGCCGATTTGCTCGCAGACGTGGCGCTGCTGGTTGACCTTGATGGGATAGACGCAGGCATATTGGCCTTGATACTGCGTGTCGGTGATGGCGTCGTCGAAGGCTTTGCGGATTTCGCGCAGGCGGTCGGTCAGCAGGTCGTTGAAACGCAGAAGCACCGGCGTGTGAATGCCGCGCTCGCGCAGGCCCATGATGACTTCGTGCAAGTCGATCTGGGCGCCAGCTTTTTTAGTGGGCATCACGGCAACGGTGCCAGCGGCGGTGACGGTGACGTAGCCCTTGCCCCAGTCAGGAATGCCGTAGAGCTGTGCGGAGTCGCTCGCTGTCCACTGACCATGCATAAAGGCGCTGCGCGAAGTGATGGTCGCCATCGATGTTTGTCTTTTCCCGTCGAGGGAACGTGCCGCGGACATTTGCGAGACTGGTTGCCGTAGAAGCCGCTCTTCAACGCGGGTGCGACTTGCACGGAGCGATGGGCGCCCTTGCGGAGCCGGTTGCAGCAAGCTGCAACCGGACGCAAACGCCACCGCCACAAAAAGATAACGCATTCGTGCGCGGAAGCAAGTAGAATCATCCCACAAGCGTGCGAAGTTTTGTATTTCTCTGCGTTGGCATTTCACGGGAGCGGTCGCGAGTGGACGAATTCCTCGACCTCGTACTCGGGTTTGCGAGCCAGCGCGTACTTCACGTGACGCAGCATCGTGTGCATGACGACGCAGCACAGCACGAGAGCCACCCACGTGAAAAACGCCAGAAAGCTGCCCAAAGGCAGCAGAAATACCAACGCCCACTTCAATCCGCGTGCGTGCGATTCCAGGTGCGTGTCGTCGGCCCGGTCTGCTAGTCGCTGGGTGAATCCCAGTAGTCCCATGAGTGCAACCAGCGCGCCGACGGCGGCGAGCAGGTTTGCGGCCATGACCGCTGCCGCCTGAAACATCTGCGTACCGTCTAAGCCGTCTGCGAAGATATCCTCCGGAAACCCAGCCCAAACCAGAATCGCCGCCGTGAGCGTGCAGGCGATTGCAAATCCGTAACCCGCCAACGTTGCGATGCGCCAGCGTTGTTGTTTGGGTTCACCGGGTGTTTTGACTTCGGCTGTTTCGACTTCCCTCAATGTGTACCACCATGCGCCCAGCAGCTGCACGGCGAGTGGAATCATGTGCAGCATGGTTCGCAAGCCGCCAAAGAGTGCGTCCGAGGCGAGCTGCGTTGCGGGCGTGGTGGTCGCGTTTGGGTCTTCCGCGCGAGCGAAGAAGGCAACCGCTCCGGCAAACCAAATCAGCGGCAGGACAATCTCAGCGACCAATCCCCAGAACACCAGCCGCGCCCCGCGTTTGAGTCGGATCAGATAGGCTTTGGATGCATCTTCGAGCGGTCCACCTGCCACGGCTTCGGTGCGAATGGTGCCGCATTCTGGGCAGACCGCGGCGTGATCCACGCCTTGCATGCTATAGCCGCAGTTGCCGCACACCGCCGCAACTGCACGCTTTATGCCGCGACCACGCAGCCCCAGTGCATCACGAGTTGCCCAGTTGCTCATCGCGATTTTCCTGTGGCGTTGGCGTGCCAATTGCCGCAACGGTCAGCAGCCGAGCTTGCAGACTTCTCGACAGCAGTTTGTAGGTGTGAAAGAAAATGTGCCAGATCAGAACCATCGCAGCGATCAGGCAAACCAGCGGCGTACCGCAGCCAAGGACGACCGCCATGATAAAGCCCGCACTACCCGTATCTGGTCTGCTTCCCGATCCACCGAAACCAGCCCCAATCGAGCCAAACACACCAATAAGAAAAAGTCCATAACCAACCGCGGGCGAAGCCACCACCAGCACCGGCAACAGCCAATACAGCCGTTTGGCACGTTTTGTTAGTATCGCACTGGACTCATCGGTATCGAGATTCGCTAGCCACGTCACAATGGCCAACGGCGGCAGCAGCAAGCCAAGCAGCAACGGCACACCAGCGCAGCCCATACAACCGGTCACCGCGCCCATCCCCGCCATCGCATTCGCCGTCGCACCCGTGCGCGTAGCCGCGACAATAGTTGTGCCCGCGGTAGACAACGCTGCTACCGCCGCAATGCCAACGGCGACGCGCGTGAGCAACCTCGCGGTTTTGGGCTGACGATTCTCCGCCATACCCGGATGCGGCGTCAAGAACATCCAAAAGCCCAGGAGCATTGTGATGACGGGCACCACGATGATGAGCGTCCACAACATGATGCCCCCGCCCGAGCCTCGCATCGGCCCCGCTGGAAGTCCCACGGCACTCAACCAATCTCCAAAGAGCACGCCAAGCAAGCCAAAGAACACCGCACCCCCGCAGTACGCAATCATGCCCCAATGAATCAGCCGCGTGGCCAGAACCATGCGACGAAGATAATCCTCGGGCGCGTGTCGCAATCCACCATCAAGCGTGGCCGCGACTGGCGTGCCGCACTCGGGACACATCGCCGTGAGTTCCATCGACCGCACGTTGTACCCGCAGCCCACGCACGGCGTGTCGGCCACGATCGCTGGCGCGGGCAGTGGGGGAGGCTGCACTGTCGTTGCCTGCGGCATGACATCCGGCGGCAATGGCGGGGGCGTTGGCCACGTGGGCGGAATCGGCAGCGGCTGCTGCGAAGGATCAAACTCGTCTGCTGGTTGCACGCTGCATCACTCCCCACATCCGCGCGTCTGCACTGTCACGATTGAGCCAATCACTTCGCCACGCGGCGTCGCGCCAGCAGCTTAGTACTCCGGGTAATACGGCTCTTCATGGCGGAACATGGGCCACGTTGAACGATCAATCATCCGCAGCAGCAGCGCGGTGGTCACGCCCGAGCGCGGCAACTGGTCAGGGCCGAACCCCTTGGCATCCGGAAAATCAACGTTGAACGTCGTGGTGAACGCGGGCGTGTTGGGATCGTTGCCGTCAATTTCATAAACCGACACCGTGCCCGCCGCGATGCCAGCCCATTCATAGGTATTACCCGGCTCGTTGAGGCGATACTCCAGAATTTCGATATGAATCAGCCGCTGCACGCCGCCCAGATCCTCGGCGATCGTGAGCGCATCCCGCGCGGGCCAACTGGGCACGCGGTAGGTGTACCGAATGACCTCATCGGCATCGACAAACCCCGACGCCTTGGGCACATTCGCCGAATTCGACAATACCTTGCTGGCCCGCCGCATGGTCTCTTCGACAAGTTGGGGATGCTCCGACTGAATCGCTCGATCTGCCGATGCGACGACCGCGAAGGTCTTGCCAGCAAGCCCTTCGTACTCCGCATCAATGGGGCGCGTGGAGTTACGCCGATACGCCTCGGCCATGCCGCCCGCAAGCTGGCAGCCAGACGAAAGCAACACGCACGCACACAACGCAATCATCACGAATGCACTTCGCATCGGGCAGCGTACGCGGGGTAAACGTAGTTTGGTTGCATTCAATACCCAAGAACTCAGGGCAATGTTTGGATGAGTAGTTGTCTGGAGTCGAACGCCAGTCAATCCGCCGTCTTTTTCACATACTTATCCAGCCATTCCACCGTCTCAGCTTGCACATGCAGTGCACTTTCCATGCTCGCATATCCGTGGCTTTCGTAAGGCAGCATCACAAGCTTCGCAGTGCCGCCCAGGCCCTTAATGGCCGCGAACATGCGTTCACTTTGCACCGGGAAAGTGCCGGGGTTGTTATCAATCTGGCCGTGAATCATGAGCAGCGGCGTCTTGATATTGCCCGCGTAGGTGAAGGGACTCATCTTGGTGTAGGTGTCGGTGGCTTCCCAGTAGGTGCGGCGTTCACCTTGAAAACCAAAGGGCGTGAGCGTGCGGTTGTAGGCTCCGCTGCGGGCAACGCCTGCTTTGAAAAGATCGCAGTGAGCGAGTAGGTTCGCCGTCATGAACGCGCCGTAGCTGTGGCCGCCGACGGCGACTCGCTTGGGATCGCCAACGCCGAGCTCGGCAGCTTTATCGATGGCCGCTTTGGCACTGGCGACGATCTGCGTGACGAAGGTGTCGTTCACGGTTTCGGGATCACCAACGACGGGCATCGTCGCCGCGTCCATCACCGCGTAACCGGCGAAAACCAGGCACAAGTGACTGATGCCGCCCATGCGGGTAAAGGTGGTGGGGGTTGCACTCACTTGGCCTGCGGTGGACTTGTCGGTGTATTCCAATGGATACGCCCAGATAAACAGCGGCAGCGGGCCATCCCGATCCTTGTCGTACCCAGGCGGCAGATACAGCGTCGACGAAAGCTCTACGCCGTCATCGCGTGTGTACTTGATGAGTTCTTTCTTTACTTCGCGAACCTGCGGGGTTGGGTCTTGGAAGTTTGTGAGCGGTTTGCGATGGCCAGCACTCAACTTTGCTTCATTCGAAGGTGCCGGACTGCCACCATGCTGACCACCCAGCAAAATCGTCAACTGAAGGTCGCGGGCAAAGAAGTTTGGAAAATCCGTCGGGCTCTGATAGCTCGTCATGAAGCGAGCGTTGTCATCCGTCACATCAATCACACTCTCGTACACGTCTGCATCACACTGCCACACGCGCGTCTTTGTGAAGTCCGCGAGCGATTCGCGATCAAGGAACGGCCGGTCGCCGGTTGGCGTCGCGCCGTCGCCGCTGAGCCACAACTTGCCGTCATCCACGCGAGCCGCACTGCGACCGTTCTTCATCAGTCGCGAGACGGGCGAGCCGGGATCGTTGTATCGCTCGTTGATCGACAAGTCTCGCATCAGCTTCGGTGCTGCCGAGGGCTTGTCGAGTTCGTAGAGCCATGTCTTTTCCCACTTGCGGTCGCGGTCATACTCGCTGACCATGGCCATCATGTTTCCAGCGGGGTTGGGCTCAATCAATTGCAAGCCGCTGAAGCGATATTGCAACTTGAACATCTGACGCGGCTCGCTGGTAAACGGAGCGTCCCACGCGAACATCGCATCGCGGAAGTCCGCCTTGTTCTTGGGGTCGCCGCCGTCGAGAGCTTCGGCGTACATGATCTGCGACGGCGCGAGATCGTTCCACATGAACCCGCGCGGGCCGGTCTCGACGCCTTCGATGGGAATTTGGTCGCGCAATCCCACTTGCCGCAGTTGCTTGACAACCGCACCGGTTTGCATGTCGAGCACGACCGTCACGCTGCCAAACTGCGACGCGGGCACGAGGTACGAATAGGGCCGAGCCACGCGCGACGCGAGCAAGTATTTGCCGTCGGGCGAAACGTCCATGCCTGTCCACGTATCCGCTTGTGCAAGCGTGCGAACCTTGCCGCTCGCGCTGTCGATCACTGCAAGCTGCGTTGACATCAGCCAGTCAAACACTTGCTCGTCATAGGCATTCTTGAGCAAGTCCTGATAGGTCCGCACCTGAGCCTTCTTGCCCAGCGTTTCCTGCACCACGGGGCCTGTCGGCACAGCAGGCTCAACTGGCATCGCGCCTCGCACATCAGGAATTAATCGCACGAGCAAACTGGTTCCATCCGCCAGCCACCGCGCCGCGCTGCCCGAAGCCGCGTTGAGTTTCTTGCCATCAAGCAGTTCGCGAACGCTGCCGTCTTTGGCTGCCTGCGAAGTCTCGCCCATCCACAGCTCGGTGCGATCCGCAAACGTCACCATGACCATGAATCGCGAGCCGTCGTTGTTCCACGCGGGCCTGCCCAGCGAAGCACCCGCCGGCAACTTGAGCGTGACGCCAACTTCGCTCGCCGCCGCGTCCATCTTCCGCAAACTCAGCGAGACAAACTGCCGAGGACCGTGCGGCCCATTCGTCAGCGGGTTGTACCGTCCGCCCGCCAATCGCAGCATCGGAGCGGCCAAATCACTCACGGGCGGCAACGCCTCGCGATGCAGCAGCATCATCCATGTGCGCGACGGATCCATCGACACCATCGGGGCGGGCTTGGCTTCGACGATATCGGCAATCGCCGCGGGTGGCCGCTTGTATGTTGAAGCACTGTCCTGCCCGAAGGCGGACGAAACACCGGTAGTGGCAAGCGTGGTCATAGTGAGAAGCGTCGCAGCGACAAGAGAAGCAGTTCGCATGCTTGATGATTGGCGCGGCTGATGCGTCGCGTTACAGCCCTGACGCCACAATGACCAATGACGCTGAAAGCAGCCACCCGCAACGCCAACCTCAATCTCTCTTCCTACCCTCGCGACCTATGGCAACCGGCTCGCAGATCGTCATTTCCAACGTCCGCCGCGGCGCAGTCGCCCGCTGGTCGAGCTCGCTCATTCCCACCACGCGCGAGGCTCCCAAAGACGCGGAAGTGCCTAGTCACGTTCTGCTGCACCGCGGCGGCTTCATCCGCCCCGTCGGTGCGGGCATTTACGACTACCTGCCCCTGGCCCTGCGCGTCATCAACAAGGTCGCGGACATCGTGCGCGAGGAAATGAACGCCGCTGGCGCCAGCGAACTACTTATGCCCGCGCTCGAGCCCTTCGAACTCTTCAAAGACACCAAGCGTGACGAGGCCTATGGCGACAACCTCTTCCGCGTGAAGGACCGCAAAGGCCGCATGAATGCCCTCGCGCCCACGCACGAAGAAGTCATCACCGACCTCATGATCGGCTGCGTCAACAGCTATAAACAGTTGCCGCTCAATCTCTATCAAGTGCAAACCAAGTTCCGCGACGAAGCCCGCCCGCGTGCCGGCCTCCTGCGCTGTCGCGAGTTCATCATGAAGGACGCTTACTCCTTCCACGCGACCCTCGAAGGTCCGGGCGGCCTCAACGACACCTACGACGCGATGTACCGCGCGTACACCAACATCTTCACGCGCTGCCAGCTCGACTTCAGCGCGGTCGAAGCCGAAAGCGGCCCCATCGGCGGCTCGGCCAGTCACGAGTTCATGGTCAACTGTGCGAGCGGCGAAGACACGATTCTCAAGTGCCTCAAGAGCGGTTACGCCGCGAACGTTGAAAAGTGCGACGTCGGCCCACGTCCCGGGCCCAGCAAGGGCTACTTCGCGGGCGAAGCAACGGGCACGCTGGAAGAACATCACACGCCCAACTTGCCGGGCATCGACGATGTCGCAAAGTTCATGAAGGTCAAGCCGGAGAACATGCTCAAGACGATCGTCTTCAAAGTGCAAAGCAGCGCCGAAGACCTCGCGAAGTATGGCGAAGAGTGGGTGGTTGCGGTGGTTCGCGGAGATCATGACGTGAACGAAGGCAAAGTCCGCGACGTGAGCGGCTGCAAGATCGCTCTCGCCGACGTGAAGGAAGCCGAAGCGAAAGGTTTTGCCATCGGCTTCGTTTCGCCGCGCGCATGCGTGGGCCAGAAGGGCGTGCTGATGATCGTCGATCGCGACGCCGCTGTTGGTTTCGACGATGCGAAAGCCAAGTCCATGTTCTGGGTGACTGGCGGCGACAAGAAAGACTATCACGTCAAGCACTTCAACTGGCAACGCGATCTTGGCAAAGACCCGCTCGACGCACAAGGCTTCGCGACTGACAAAGGCTTTCCCGTTGGCGGCCTGCGCGGCGGCGACAAGGACATGGTCGTCGCGGATATTCGCAACGCCATGGTGGGCGATCCGTCTCCCAAACTCGCGGGCGAAAAACTCACCGCCAGCCGAGGCATCGAAGTTGGTCACATCTTCAAACTTGGCACCAAGTACAGCGAAGCGATGGGCCTGCAAATCCTCGATGAAAAGCAGCAGAAACAAACCGTCATCATGGGCTGCTACGGCATCGGCGTCAGCCGCACCATGGCGGCGTGCGTTGAAATGAGCCATGACGAGAACGGCCCCGTGTGGCCCAACGCCATCGCGCCCTATCACGTCATCCTCTGCATGTTGCAACCCGCCGACGCGGCTCAACAGCAACTCTGCAAGCAGCTCGCGAGCGAACTTTCGGCGGCGGGCGTTGACGTCCTCATCGACGACCGCGACGACCGCCCGGGTCCCAAGTTCAAAGACGCCGATCTCACCGGCATCCCGATTCGCGTCACCCTCGCCGACAAAGCCCTCGCGGCTGGGGGCGTGGAGTTCAAGCTTCGGCGGGACAAGACCGGCAAGGGCGACATTGTCGCGGTCGCGGACGTTGTTGCCAAGTGCGTGGCGACGTTGAATTCGTAAACACTCGTCCTTTTCGTCAGCCGATGACAGATACCACCGAATCTCGCGAGAGTTATTCGTGCTTCGTGTTTCGAGCTTCTACTCGACGACGCGCTTCGCAAGCAGGCGATTTCTTCGCGCGGCGAGTTTCTTTTGCTGCGCAGCGAGGAATTGCATGTGACCCATAAACATGCCAAAGTACACGACGAGGAAGAGAACACCGAACACATTGAATAGTCTCTCGTCCTCGATAAGTGTCACGAACACCGACATAACTCCAAAGCCAACTGAGTTAGCTGTACCGAAAACCAACAATCTATTCCACCGACGGAATCTCCCAAGCACACCGTCATACCCGCGAAGCATCCGAAAGTGAGTCACGAGGACGAGGAGCTGGCTGCCCACAATCATCGGCGAAAACCAAATGGGCCACCTCGGCGACTCATTCAAATAAATCTGGATCGTGCTTGCGAGGGTCAGCACTGCGAAACCGCACGCAACCACGAAAAGTGTGCCGCCCCAAAACGGTGACAAAAGCTTCTTTCCACCTACGCGGAAGGGGACCGTGGGTTCTGGATTTGTGACGGTTGTGTTCATCTTGTTGCCGAAGCCGCTAATCATAGAGCAAGTCGCAGCATCGCTACGCTCACGACTCAGGACGCCGTCTTGTTCACACACGCCGCTCCATCTATCACGCTGACAATCGCCAACGAAACCATGACACTGCTCCCCCAGCGTGCCGTGTGGTGGGGGCGTTGCAAGACGCTGCTCATCAGTGATCTGCATCTGGGCAAGGTCGAGACCTTCGCGTCCGTCGGCGTGCCCCTGCCCGCGATGATGCACTCGCAACTCGCCACTCTGTCGGCTCTCATCTCCGCGACCCACTGCGAGCGTGTGCTGATGCTGGGCGATGTGCTGCACGCACCGGCGGGCCTCACGCCGCTGATGATCGATGAAGTCGCCCGCTGGCGCGAGCAGCAGGGGTGCTCGTTCGCCATCGTGCCGGGCAATCACGACCGGCACATCGAAAAAGTCGCGAACTGGTGGAACATGCAGGTGCTTCCGGATGTGTATCACGAAGGCCCGTTCGCCTTCACGCACATCCCGCGCGAAATCGCCGGCAAGTTTACTTGGGCTGGCCACGTGCATCCTGTCGTCAAACTTCGTTCATCATCCGACACGCTCAAACTCTGGTGCTTCGTCATGGACGAAGCCGCACGCGTCGCAATTCTGCCCGCGTTCTGCGACTTCACCTCCGGCGGCCGATTCGAGCGGACACCAAGCACACGCGTTTTTGCAATCGCCGAAGGACAAGTCATCGAAGTGTGATGCTCGCACAATTATCTTCGTAGCGTTCAGAGCCCACCCGTTCCAATGCTCTCAAATTGGTCCTGCCCACGCACCTCGTTGGGGATTGATTCACGCTGCTTCTGAGCACGAGCAATCGACGGATCGGCCGCGCCAATCCCGGTGCACAACGCACCAACCAACGCCCACGCACGCAACGAGGCGACAAAACCTCTCAGCCAACCACTCCGTTTTACATAACATATCTTATAGGACGTTGGATTTGCCGCAGAATCCCGTTTTTCATCAACCCCAAATCGCCCTTTATCCATCGCACAACTCCAAAGTTCCGCACTCGCAGTCTACCAACAACCACGCCCCAACGCAACTCCCAGCCGTTGCGGTACACTCGCTGCCTATGCCAACCGTTCTACTGACAGGCGGCCCCGTCACGATCCAAAACGTTGTCGACGTCGCCCGCCACGACCACCCCATTGCTCTCGCCGACGATGCCCGCCAAACGATGATCGCCAGCCGGAAGGTCGTGGAGACGTGCCTAACAGACGGCTTGGCTCATTACGGCATCAACACCGGATTCGGCAGTTTGTCGCGGACCCGCGTCAACGCCGACGAACTGCGCGACCTGCAACGCAACCTGATTCGCTCGCATGATGCGGGTGTCGGAGCCCCCCTACCCGCCGAGATTGTGCGCGCGACGATGTTCCTGCTTGCCGCGAGTTTGTCGAGGGGCAAGTCAGGCGTGCGACCGGATGTGGTGACGCTGCTGATCGAAATGTTGAATAGGGGGGTTACGCCTTTCGTGCCTTCGGTCGGCTCGGTTGGGGCCTCGGGCGATCTTGCCCCCTTGGCGTCAATTGCCATGGCTCTGATAGGCGAGGGCGAAGCGACGTACGCCGGCAGCACGCTTCCAAGCGGCAACATTCTTCGCTCCATGGGTCTTGCTCCTATCACGCTTGAGGCCAAAGAAGGCCTCGCGCTCATCAATGGCACGCACCTCATGGCCGGCATCGGCGCGTTGCTCGTCAATGACTGCGACCGTTTGTTCGCGGCGGCTATTGGTGCTGCGGCGATGGCGATTGATGCGAGTAGGGCCAGTCATTCGTTCCTTGATCCACGCGTACACGTTGCTCGCAATCAACCGTCTCAGATCGAGGTTGCTGGCCGCGTAGCCAGCATGCTCAAGGGCAGTCAGATCGTTGAGAGCCACAAGGTCAACGACCCGCGTGTGCAGGACCCCTATTGCCTGCGGTGCATTCCGCAAGTGCTGGGTGGTTCCTGGGGTTGCCTGAGTTATGTAAAACGTCAGATCGAGCAAGAGCTTGGCGCCGTCACCGACAACCCGCTTGTTTTCGCCGACGGTCCGCTCGAAAAAGCCTTGATCTCCGCCGGCAACTTCCACGGCATGCCTCTCGCAGTGCCACTTGATTGTGCCGCCATCGCGATCAGCCACATCGCCGGCATCAGCGAGCGTCGGACGTTCTGGATGCTCAGTGCCTTCGATGCTGAAACGCACCTGCCCCCGTACCTAGCGAAAAAACCTGGCGTTCACAGCGGACTGATGATCGCTCAGTACACGGCCGCGGCGTGCTGCAACGAGATCATCACGCTGTGCATGGCTGCGAGCCCGATCAATGTCGTGACGAGCGCGGGCATCGAGGACTACAACAGTTTTGGCCCGCGATCTGCGATGAAGGCCCGCCGAGCGGTTGAACTTGCGATGTACGTTGTCGCCACTGAGTTGCTTTGTGCTGCTGAGGCTCTTGAATATCACCGCCCGCTGCGAAGCGGCGATGGCGTTGAGAAGATCCATGCTGCCGTCCGCAACGTCATCGCCCCACTCACGGGCGACCGCCCACCCGGACCCGATATCACGCTGGTAGCCGAAGCTATCGCCGATGGCACGTTTGGTTGAGTTTTGGCCTCGAGTTGGCCGATCACTCTTTATCGGCACGAAGGAGTAGTCCATGCTCACGGTCGGTTCACTCGCGCCGGACTTCACGCTTTCTGACCACGCGGGTGTCACGCACACGCTCTCGCAATATCGCGGCAAGCGCGTAGTACTTTATTTCTACCCCAAGGACGACACGCCAAGCTGCACGGCCCAAGCGTGCAGGTTTCGCGACCAGCTCCCCCACTTCTCCGGGCTTGACGCAGTCGTGCTGGGCGTAAGTGCCGACACCCAGCGCAGCCACCAGAAGTTTGCCCGCAAGTTGAAGCTCAACTTTCCGCTACTGACCGACGAATGCGTGGGCGGCACGCCCAGCATGATCGCGGCTTATGGTGCGTGGATCAAGAAAAGTGTGAGCCGCACGACATACCTCATTGATGCCCAGGGCCGAATCGAACGCGTGTGGCAGAAGGTCAATCCAGTCTACAACTCCGTTGAAGTGCTGAACGTCATCCGCGGTTTGCCCGTGCAAGAGATCGAAGCCAAGACCCCGCCAATGTTCATAATCGAGGCAGACGAGCCCATACCCGTTGGCCGCAAAGTGAGCAAAAAGGCAGGTAAGAAGGCGAGCGGAAAACCCACGAAGAAGAAGACCGCGACTGCGAAGCAGGCCAAGAAAGCGGCCAAGAAGGCACCTTCTGCAAAACGGATCGCGAAGAAGTCCAAGCGCAAAGCCTCATCGCGCAGGCGCAATTTGCCACCAGATCGCCCGTAAATCGCAAGTCGCATTTCCGACGAAAGCCATGCAACCAAGGAGTTCTCGCATGCTCGAAGTCGGAACGATTGCCCCAGAGTTCTCACTCGCCGATCAAGCCGGCAACACGCACACGCTCAAGCAATATCGCGGCAAGCGCGTCGTGCTGTACTTTTACCCCAAAGACGACACCCCGGGCTGCACAGCACAAGCGTGCAGCTTCCGCGACAATCTGCCCAGAATTGAAGGCATTGACGCGGTGGTGCTGGGCGTGAGCGCAGACGACGTTAAGAGCCACGCCAAATTCGTGACCAAACACAAGCTCAACTTCACCTTGCTGGCTGACGAACCCAAATCGGGCACGCCTCGCATGATCGACGCGTATCAGTCGTGGGTGCAAAAGAGCATGTACGGCAAGACGTACATGGGCGTGCAGCGAAATACATATCTCATCGATCCTGAAGGTCGCATCGAATGCGTGTGGGAAAAAGTCAAGCCAGAAGATCACGCCGCAGAAGTGCTTGTCGCGATGACCGGCAAGGCGGACCATCAGGTCGAAGACAAGGCCGCCCCCGCTGCCAAGCCCGCCGTTCGCAAAGCAAAGCCTTCAACAAAGTTAAAGCCTGCAACAAAAGCAGAGGCGAAGCCCACGAAGAAGTTGACGAAGAAGGTGACGAAGAAGGTCGCAGCGAAGTCATCGGCAAAAGCTGCGAAACCTGCGAAGAAGAAGAAGCTCGCCAAACGCTGAGCACCCTCCGACAAAGAACACTCTGACAAAAAAGAACGCCGCGTCACTCGCGGCGTTTTTCATTCTCTGATCGGTGTTCAATCAACCCAGCTCCACGCTCCAGTACGCGTTATCCAAGAACGCCTTCCAACTGCTGTACTTTTCATTGCCAAGCCTCAGCGAGATCAGCGGATTGCGCTTGGGCTTGACAGGCTTGGTAATCAGCTTCATGCCAGCTTGATCAGGCGTGCGGCCACCCTTCTTGGCATTGCAACGAATGCACGCGCACACCAAGTTCTCCCATGAATCGCCCCCACCATGCGCGCGAGGCGTCACGTGATCGATGGAGAGATCGCTGGTGGGATAAATCCGCCCGCAATACTGGCAGCGGTTGCGATCGCGCGCAAACAAGTTGCGGCGATTCAGCTTGACGCCCTGCTCGGGCAGCTTGTCATAGCCCAGCAGCCGGATGATCCGCGGCACGGCGATATCCATGCGCACCGTCTTCACCCAGTCGTGCCGCTCGCGTTCGAGTTCGTGCTGCAAATGACTGAGTTCCAACCAGCTCTCAAAGTCATAGTTCACGTAGCGACCACCGACGATGCCACCTTGTGATTCTTCCTGCTCGACGTGTATGACTTCCGCGATGTTTCGCGCAAGCAAACAAAAGGCACGCTTGGCCGACACGATGCGCGTGGCGGCAAACGCCTTGTTGAGCACTAACACTTTTGCATTGAGTCCTTCGTGGCTTTCGACGCTGCCGGTTGCGCTCAATACGCCTTGCGGCGAGATTGACCACTCCCCCGAGTCTAACTCGTGGTCTACGTCGGGCTCGGCAGGACTCATCCCGCTAGCCGTCCTGCCCGAAGGCTGCACCTTCGAGCCGGTATGGCGTGGTCGCTTCTGCATGACCAACTACCTCCGGATGGAAGTATATCGGCTTCCCAACGCGAGTGATGCAAAGGAATTGCGAAGACCGCACGCGATAACCAGTCGTTTCACCAGGCCTGTTACCAGTCTTGATAACCCGTCGGTTCGAACGTTTCGTTGAGGGTGAATCAGGTCATACCCGCCACGCGCTCAACTTCTTCCATGCTCGTCAGCCCCTCGCCCACCATGCGCCAGCCGCTTTGTTGCAGCGTGGTGAAGAGGCCTTGATCGATGATTTTCTTCATCGCCGTGATGCTGGGTTTGTTGAGCACGATGTCGCGCAACTCATCGTTGAAGTCGAGCATTTCAAAGAGTGCCTTGCGGCCGCTGTAGCCGGTGCGCAAGCAGCGTCCGCAGCCGGTAGCCGTGAAGACTTTGCTCTTGCCTTGCAGCCATCGGCCCATGCGCGTGGCTTGGCCGGGCGTGACGGCAACCTCGCGCCGGCAGGAGGGGCACAGTGCCCGCACCAGTCGTTGGGCGAGGACCAGGTTGAGCGAGTTGGCGACGAGGTATGGCTCGATTTTCAAATCGAGCAAGCGGAAGACCGCCGTGATGCTGTCCTTGCTGTGCACGCTGCTGAAAACCAGGTGCCCCGTGAGAGCCGCTTGCATGCCTGTGCGCGCGGTTTCTTCGTCGCGAATTTCGCCCACCAAGATCACGTCGGGGTCTTGCCGCAGCACACTGCGAAGCAGCGCACCGAAGCTGTTGCCCTTCATGTCATCAACCGGAATCTGCGTGACGCCCGAAAGCTGATATTCAACCGGGTCTTCAATCGTGATGACGTTGTGGCTTTGCCTGTCAATTTCGCGGATGAAGTTATACAGCGACGTTGTCTTTCCGCTACCCGTGGGGCCGCAGGTCAAAATCAAACCGCTGTCTTGATTCAGCACCTGCCGGCAGCGATCTTCCATGTATCCGGCGAGGCCCAAGTCCTTGATGCTGCCGGGAGAACCTCGCTGGTCGAGGATGCGCAGCACGAGCTTCTGCCCGTGCATGCTGGGCGTAAAGCTCACGCGATACTCCACCCGGCGATCTGGAAAAACACTCGAAAAGTGGCCGTCCTGCACCGCGTCGCGCCCCTGCACGTGCATCTGCGACGCGCTCTTGATCACGCCGTACGACAGTTCGCCCACGCGCTTGGGCAACTCGATGATCGGCACCATCTCGCCGTCCACGCGCATGCGGATGTTGTAGAAATCGCCCTTGGGTTCAAAGTGAATATCCGTTGCCCGGCTCTTGCTCGACAACTGCAGCAACATGCGCACAGCGTTGGGGCCGTCACTGGTTCCCGTCAGCACGTCCGTCGGCGCGCCGTTGGCGTCGATCAAACTCACCGCCTCCATCATCTCCTTGGGAGGCAAATCACGAATCGCCTGCGCGATCTCAAACATCCACCCCACTTCACGTGATGCGGTCAGCGGGGCCTGTGCCGTTACTTCAGGTGGTGCATCTTGCAGCACTTCGTTCACGCTGCGCACCGGCTTCTCGCCCGGCGAGTGTTCCACATGAATCATGAACTCATGCTGCCCAACCCGCAACACATCACCACTCTTTAGCGGGCTTTCCTCGATACGAATTTCGTTCAGTTTGGTGCCGTTGCGGCTTCCTAAATCGCGGACGCGGAATCCGCCGCGGCCGTCGGATTCCACCAGCGCGTGTTTCCGGCTGGCCTGGTCGTCAAGTAATGGCACAACATTCTCAGTTCCCCGGCCGATGGTGATTTTGGCGTCGGAGAGAACCAGAGGCTTGCTGTTTCCGCGGAGTGGTTGCAGCTTCCAAGTAGGCATTGCCGACATCGTAGAGGTTTGGACCATGCCACGTTGTACCGGTTGGTTGATGATCGGCTGAGCGATTCTTGGGGTATGCCGGACATCAAGTCTGGCCCGATTGCTTCGCGGCGGACACCGATTCAGCCGATACAACTCTCTCCAGCCCTGTAGGATTCGCATATGCCCCCATCCGCCTCCCCCACTTCCTTCCCGAAAGACAAAATTCGCGTGGTCCTGCTCGAGGGCGTACACCCTCGCGGCGTCGCCATGTTCAAGGGCGAAGGTTTCAGCGTCGAGACCAGTCCGAAAAGTCCCGACGAGCCCACGCTTCGCAAGATGCTCGCCAACGCCCACGTGCTGGGTCTGCGCAGCAAAACCCAGCTCACTCGGCAACTGCTCGACGCCGCTCCGCGCCTGCTCACCGTCGGCTGCTTTTGCATCGGGACCGATCAAGTTGATCTCGCGGCCGCTCGCGCCAAGGGCATCGCGGTGTTCAACGCGCCATTCAGCAACACGCGCAGTGTCGCGGAACTAACGCTGTGCGAAGTTGTCGCGCTGTATCGCCAACTCACCGTCAAGAGCCAGCAGATGCACAAGGGGGAATGGGACAAGTCCGCCGCTGGCGCGCACGAAGTCCGTGGTCGCACGCTGGGTATTGTGGGATATGGCCACATTGGTAGCCAGGTCAGCATTCTCGCCGAAGCGCTGGGCATGCGCGTCATTTACTTTGACGTGCAATCCAAACTGCCCCTTGGCAACGCCCGCGCGGTGCGAACGCTCGCCGAGTTACTGAAAGAGTCCGACATCGTCACGTTGCACGTGCCCAGCGACCCCACCACGCTCAATATGATCGGCGCCAAGCAGCTCAAACTCATGAAGCCCGGCGCGTTCCTCATCAACAACGCTCGCGGCGGCGTCGTGAACGTTGATGCTCTCGCTGCCTCGCTGAAGGATGGACACATCGCCGGCGCTGCTGTCGATGTCTTCCCCGTCGAACCAGCGGGCAAAGGTGAGTCGTTCCTGAGCCCGCTCTGCGGCTTGCCCAACGTCATCCTCACGCCTCACATCGGCGGCAGCACGGAAGAGGCGCAGGAAACCATCTCCATCGATGTGGCTGAAAAGCTGCTCAAATTTGTCAACGTGGGCTCAACCGCCGGTGCCGTCAACGTGCCGCAAGTGGAACTGCCTGACCAAGGCAGTGACGACAGCGATGAAGAAACTCGCGGCTCGCGCAAGGCGACCGGTCGCCGGCATCGCATCCTGCACTTTCACAAAAACGTACCCGGTGTGCTGAGCAAAATGCATGCAATCATCGCAGGACTTGGCGCAAACATCAGTGGCGAATACCTCCGCACGCACGAAGAAATCGGGTACGTCGTGCTCGACGTTGAACCCACCGATGGTGAGAAAGTTCTCGCCAAGCTGCGCGATATTCCTGAGACCATCAAGGTGCGATTGCTCTGGTAAGCACTTTGCTTACTTGCGTGCGGCAAAGTACAGCACCGCAGGATCGTCAATCTCATCGCCCTCACCCAAGGGCCTCGTGTAAACGTTGCCGTGTTGATCCACCGCATCACCCACGCGGTCATACATCTCGACACGCTTGAAGCCCGCTTCAAGCATCGCCTCTCGCAGTTCCGGGGGCGACCACAGCCGCCAGTGATACGTAAACGCATCGCGCATCACCAGCGGCGTGCGCTTCGCACGCGGCAATTCAAAGTGAATCGCATTACGCACGATTCCCGTCGTCACGTCCACGCTGCGCTGCTCCCATACATACACAAACGTTCCCGAGCCAATCTCCTTGGGCACGCGCACCACCACACGCTGCTCATCGGCGATGAACACCGATGAACCAACATACATGTCGCACACGAACGTTCCTTTGCTTCGCAGGCAAGCCCGCGCATGCTTCAAGTAGGCAACAAGCTCGCGCCTTGTGTGAAAGTACCCAACCGCGAAATTCGTCGCCGCGAGTATGTCGCACGTCAACTTGCACGCCATGACATCTCGAGTTACAACGCTCAGTCCGGGCGTCTTTGCGATGCGTTTGGTTACCGCTGCATCGAAGTCAATCGCGACCGCCTCGCGAAGGCGCGATGTTCTGGTCGACTGAGTCTTCTTCCACGCTGCTGTCATCACATCAGTCGCCGGATCAACACTCTGCGCGACCCAAGCCCGCGCCAATGCGGCAGTACCCGAAAAATCCTCGCGCATGACGCGGGCAGTTGGAGCCAAGCTCCCAAAGAAGGTCGCGAGGCTCTGCGCGTTGGTTACTGATATCTCATACATCAAGAACTTGTCCCACCATGCCGGTGGTTTGCTAATGGCTTTGCGAGCCGCTGATGAGCGATGTGAAGCGAGCATGATGGGAGCGTAGAAGCCCCGCGTACATCAACCCGCCGAGTCCAACTAGAAACTCAGAAGTCGCGGCGCGAGAAGATAACACAGCATGCCAGCAGCACGATGCCTGTAAATGCGATTGACGTTCCCAATATCCATCCTGTAGAACGCGTCAGCAAAACATCTTCAACGCGAGTTTCCACGTCGATGTCACCTCTGCGAGCTTTTCCATCTTCTCGCTCGCCTCGTGGCCTGCCGTCAACCTCCTCCGAGAATCGCCGGAGTATTGCACGATCCTCGTCGTTGATCACATGCCGATCGAGCAACCCGATAGTCTCGGATGTCTTGGGGAAAACCGTCTTGGCTGCGAACGCAAAGCTGTAATACCTTTTCCAGTCCGCCGCAGCTTTCACTGCATCTTTCTGGCTCTGCCGCACAATTCGCAGCGGATAGCTCGCAGCCTCAAGCTCGTCCGCGGCACCATCCGGCAGTTTGCCGTCAACCAGCAAATCTTCGCCAGCGGCTTTGCGTTTCGCGAGCACTTCCGCCGCCTTCTTCTCCTCGACTTCTAATCTCGCGTTCGTTCGTTCAAGCGTCAACACGGCTGCCTCGCGCTGCCCGAGAAAAATCCCTTCGGTCGTGTTGAGCAGAAACAATGCGAACCAGATGAGCATCGTCAGCAGCAGACTCGCGATCGTGCTGCGCGTCAACAGTCCGAGCAGCGATTGAATGCTGAAGAGATACGAAAAGAACAACAACACGATCGGCACGGCAAAGAACAATCGCCATTCCCAGGCACCGCCGCGAAAGCCGATCAGCAGGAAACACGCAAACGTAAACACGAACACTTGCATCGCGACGAACAACAGCCCCGTCGCAAACTTCGTCAGAAATAATCGCGTTCGCGAAATCGGCTTGCTAAGCGTGAGTTCAATACTGCCACTCGCGAGAAAGTCGGGAAAAATACTTGCCGTCGAAACCAGCGCCAAAATCGTGGCGACCCACGTCAACCAAATCGGCACACCAAGCTGCGCGAACATAAACTTGTAGAACAGTTCCGTGGGAATAAACGTGGTATTGAGCACCGGAAACTCAAACTCCCACCACAGCAGCGTCAGTCCCTTCTCGTTCAGCCCGACCGTCGCGAAGCCCGCGACGATCATGACCGAAAGAACCATCGTGATCCAAAACAGCTTCTTGCTGTTGAGTTCGCGATACGCATCGAGGAAAAGGGCGATTGTTTGTTGCATCGAGTTGCTCGGTTGAGATTGCCTTGTTCACGGACGTTTGCTGCCAGCTATTCAGTTGCGACTCGCTCCAGGCCCCAGCGCAGCACCCGTGCTCGGATCCGTGACGGCTTCCATGAACAAATCCTCCAAGCTGGGCCGCACCATCCGCACG
Organism: Phycisphaerae bacterium; assembly: GCA_014192545.1. Lineage (GTDB taxonomy): Bacteria > Planctomycetota > Phycisphaerae > Phycisphaerales > UBA1924 > BJHL01. The sequence continues at coordinate 388,950 of BJHL01000002.1, forward strand.
CCGCGAATCACATATGCCCGCTCGCGCAGCGCGTCGATAATCGGCTGCATCACATTCGCATCGGTTGACTTCACACGAATCATGTTGTGATCGATCTCAAACGCCTCGCCGCTCGCGAGTTCGCCGGTCACGCCCACTCGCCGCGCCCGCGTCACGACAGAAGTCTCTTCCGCACGACCCGCAAGCAATCTCGCGCCGGTTCGCGACGTCAACACGCCCGCCAGCGCATCTGCATTCTCTTCGCCGGCGAGCGACGCCACTTCAACTTCATACACCTGCCGATCAATCGTCAACTCGTTGATCGTCCCCTGACTCTTGACCTTGCCTTGCACCAAAATCGCCACGCGATCGCACACCATCTCGAGTTCGCTGAGCAGATGGCTGTTCAAGAAGACGGTTTTTCCCTGCTCCTTGATTCGCATAAGCATCTCGCGAATTTCTCGGCGTCCCACGGGATCAACGCCGTCCGTGGGCTCATCGAGCACCACTAAATCCGGATCGCAAGCGAGTGCCTGCGCAATGCCCACGCGCTGCCGCATGCCTTTGCTATAGCCGCGAACCTTGGTTGAACCCCAATCCTTCATGCCAACAAGTTCAAGCAGTTCCGGCGTGCGTCGTTTGCGTTCTGCCCGCGGCACACCAGCGAGCGCCGCATAAAAATCAACCACCTGCGCGCCCGTCAAGTATTCCGGAAAGCGATGGTGCTCGGGCAAGTATCCAACTTTCGCAAGCGTTGGTTTGTGCCCCACCGGCTGGCCAAGCACCGATCCATTCGCCTGCGTCGGACTAATCACCGTCATGAGAATCTTCACCAGTGTGCTCTTGCCCGCGCCGTTGGGGCCGAGCAAACCAAAAATCTCCCCGCGAGCGACTTTCATCTCAATGCCGCGAAGCGCATGCACTTTCCCTTTGTAGACCTTTTCGACGTTTGTGAGATCAATGGCCCAGGGCAGTGTGGTCATAAGTGTTCTCAATCGCAGTTTCGTCACCGATTTTGCGAGACTGCGTTCGTTGTTCGGATGGTGAAAACTTTCGTTTCGACCTCCGGAGCAATTTCTCGCACTTTGGTACAGTCATCGGCACATGTACCGCAAAACGACACAACGCCGACAAGCCACGTTAGGGCGAATCGGCGTTGGAGTTCTTCTAAGCTCTTGCGAGGCTTTTCAGGAAGCGGCTAGCAGGCAATCCGGTAACTGTGATGCTGTTGCATGCTCGTTTATGCCTCATTGTTCGCTCTTCATCTGCTCCCCCTGCACCACCCGGCGGTCCTCGCCAGCGGCAGTGAGTGGAGCGCGATAGCCGCGTTCGGTAATTGCCGGCCGCATGTCCTCGTCGCGATTGATTTCCTCGCCGGCGTCTTTCAAGCCCTTCTTGAACTCGGTGATGCCCCTGCCCAAGTTGCGACCCACCGTCGGCAGTCGGCTGCCAAATACGAGTAGGCCAATGCCCGCAATCAGCAGCATTTCCCAGCCGGTGAAGTTGAAAAAGGCCAGCGTGAATGTGGGCGTGAACGTCGCCGAACCGGCAGTAACTTGCGACGCAATGAGTGTCATGAACATGATTGAAACTCCACCGAGGCAGATAGAGCGAAGCGGAAACTTAGTGGCCAGACTTGTCGCCAGTTTCGGGCTTCTTCGAGTCGTGTGATTCGCCGTGCGAGCCGTGCTCATCGTGAGCCTTTACGGGCATGGTCAGCCCCACGCGAGGGCGACTGCGATTCGCGCTGCTCACGCTCGTGTCTTCGCCGCCGTGGCCGTGCTTGGCGTGGTGAAGCAAGCCTTCGACGCGATTGAATTCTTCCGGGCCGCCCAGTTCCTTCATCACGCGTTCGCGGTTGGAAAGAACAAGCGGGCCCACGCCGCCAATGCGTTCGCCCGTGCCGCCTGCGACGACGATCGTTGACTTGAAGTCATACACGCGATCTCGCGTGAAGAGATCGAGGCTGGTAAAGAAGAGAAAGAGCCCCACCGCGAAGAACGTGAACAACATGACAATCGTGTTCATCGGATTGTCATACCGAAGCTGCATGAAGTACGCCATGACCAGCACGGCCTTGATAGTTGCGATGACCATCGCGCCAACCACATTAATCCAGTGGGGCAGCACAATGCCAAAGTAGTTCATTGCCCACACTTCAGCCTGAGCCGTCGCGACCGTCAGCACAGTCAGCGCGAGCAAAATGCCCAGCACAAGCTTGAGCGTGATGGGCGGCACGATAACGTGCGCGTGGTGTTCGCCGTGGCCGTCGTGGCCAGCATGACCAGCGGCGTGAGAATCTTCTGCGTGAGCGGCGTGTGCCATGAGTCAGAGTCCTTGCGGAATCGGGAGTTGTGTGGAAGGTCGTGAAATCTACGGATGTGAAGTGCCGTGTTTGTTCAACTGCGAGTCAGTCCAGCGACTGGGCCCGATCAGTGGATCAAGTACAACAGCGGGAACAGGAAGATCCACACCAAGTCAACCAAGTGCCAGTAGAGGCCGGTCATTTCGACAAACGTGTAATGACCCGAGCCATAGTGGCCCTTGAAGCTACGGAAGTAGGTGCGGGCGATCATCGTCATGCCGATGACGACGTGCAACGCGTGAATGGCTGTACCCGAGTAATAGACGCTCCACCAGAGCGGAATGTTGACGTCAGACGCAAAGCCATGCGTGAAGTACTTGCCGGGTGCTTTGCCGCCGTAACCCTCAACATACTGCAGCAGGCCGCCCAACTTCGCATGATCATGGACGATCAAGTCGGTGTAGTGCGAAAGGGCAGGGTCAAACGCGAGGAAGTAACCGGTCATCTTCGGCATGTACTCAAGGCACAGCTTGAGCACGAGAAACATGCCGCCCATGACGAAAGTCGCGAGGAGCATTTGCTGCCCCTTTTTGATCTTGTCAGTCTGGAAGCAGTAGATGGAATAGGCCATCGTGAAGCTGCTGACCAGCAGAACGACGGTATTGAGCCCACCGATCTTCCAGTCAAGCTGGCTGCTTCCTTCGACCCATGCGGCGGGGTACTTGGCGCGGAAGATCGCGTACGCAACGAAAATGCCCGCGAACAGCAGCACTTCCGTCGCAAGAAATAGCCAAAAGCCCAGCTTGCAGCCATCGAACTCCTCGGCGGCGTTCTTCCAGTGGTGGCCCGGACGATAGCGAGCCCATAGGGGCTTGCTCGCGTCGTCGAGCTGTCCGGTTTTGTGATCGATAGTGGTCATGTTTCGTGCTTGAGCTTATCGGCGCTAGCCAACCAGCTCACCCTTTCCATTCCCTAGTTGCCAAATCAGTCGCGTAAACAGTCGCTTCAACCTTCGAGTCGCAAAGTCAAAGAATGACACAGGCGATTGGCCTGTGTCATTCGAATCAGTTAGTGGCTACCTGCCGTACGGAGATTCTCCGCAGGGATTGGGTATTCATCAGGAGTCCAGCCAGGCGGGACCGTGGTTTCGAAGTCATACGGCCCGTGCTTGACGACCGGATCGTGATCGAAGTTGTGCTCAACCGGCGGGCTGGCAGCAACCCACTCAAGCGTCAGACCGCCCCAAGGGTTCTGCGGCGCAACTCGGCCAGCAGCGAGACTGTGCAGGAAAACGAACAAGTGACCAAGGAAGCCCAGACCCAGCAAGTAGCTGCCGTAGGTGCTGATCTGGTGCAGCGAGGTGAACTCGTCGATGTAGCTGGCGTATCGGCGAGGCATGCCCTGGCTGCCGAGGTAGAACTGCGTGAAGAAGGTAAGGTTGAAACCCACGAACACGATCAGGGCACAAAACAACGCAGCGTTCTCGTTGTACATCCGGCCAAAGAACTTGGGCCACCAGTGGTGTAGTCCAGCCATGAGCGCCATGATCGTGCCGCCCATCATGACGTAGTGGAAGTGCGCGACGACGAAGTAGCTGTCGTGCAAGTGCAAGTCGGTGCTGAGCGTGCCCAGAGGCAGACCTGTCAGACCACCGATGGAGAATAGAAACAGGAAGATCAGGGCGTACACCATGGGCGTCGTGAACGCGATGGAACCCTTGTAGAGCGTCGAAATCCAGTTAAAAACCTTGACGGCGGTAGGAATGGCCACGAGGAACGTCAGGCCGCTAAAGACCGCGCTGGCCAGTTCACTCATGCTCGTGAACATATGATGGCCCCACACGATGAAGCTCACGGCGGCGATGCCCAGGGATGAGTAAGCAATTGCGCGGTAGCCGAAGATCTTCTTGTGGCTGTGCACTGCAAGCACATCGCTGATAATGCCCATGCCAGGCAAGATCATCACGTACACCACGGGGTGGCTATAGAACCAGAAGAAGTGTTGATAAAGAACCGGATCGCCGCCCAATGACGGATCGAAGATGCCAACGTTGAACGTGCGTTCGAACACCAGCAGCAGCAGCGTAATGCCGATGACGGGCGTTGCGAGCACCTGAATGATGGCGCTGCTATACACAGCCCACACAAACAGCGGCATATCAAACCAGCCCATGCCCGGTGCACGCAGCTTGTGCACCGTCACAATGAAGTTCAGACCCGTGAGAATCGACGAGAAGCCCAAGATAAACGCGGCCATGACCATGAGCGTCAACTTGCCGAATTCATTGCCTGTACTTGTCGAGTAAGGCGTGTAGAACGTCCACCCCGTATCCACGCCTCCCAGCAAGATCGCTCCGACGGCGAACATCGAGCCAATGACGTAGATGTACCAACTCAGCAGGTTCAGCCGCGGGAACGCGACGTCTTTCGTGCCGAGCATGATGGGCAGCAGGAAGTTGCCCAAACTGGCGGGAATGCTGGGAACAATGACCATGAACACCATGATCGCGCCGTGCAGCGTGAAGGCGATGTTGTAAACATCGTTGCCTTGCGCCATCGTCGGTTCGGCATAGAACCAGTTGGCGAGCAATTGCCCGGTGATCGCGCCGGTTTGGGCATCAACCCGCACCGGCTGGAACAGTTCCGTGCGCACAGCCAAGGCCGCAAGGCCGCCCAGGAAGAACATGAACAAAATCGCGACCAGATACATCATGCCGATCTTTTTGTGATCGACCGTGGTCGCCCAATCAAGGACTGTCGTCCAGAAGCCGCCCTTGGGAGTCAGGTAACTCCCATGTGCGTGATCATGCGAGTGACCTTGTGCGTGTGCGGATGCCATTTGCTTCTACTCCTGCGTCAGTTGTCAGCTCGCGAGATGTGCCGGAGCTGGATTTGTACTCAATCGATTCGTCACTCAAACGTGTTCAGTGTCACTTTGCACTTGCCTGCTCTTTCGACTTCTCCGCCGGCTTGTCGCCCTCGCTAGGAGTTACCTTGGGAGCTTTATCTGACAGGCTCTTCATGTAGCTGATGATTGCTTCTGTTTGCTTGGGGTTCAGCTGCGCTTCGCTAAACGCATTCATGTTGTTTGCATAGCCCACTCGGACGCGCTTGCCCGGATTGCGAATCGACTCCACGATGTGGTTGTCATCTGCCACAATCTTGGAGCCATCGGTGTAATCGTGCTCGTAGCCATACAGGTTTTGCCACGTTGGGCCAGTGTTCTTGCCGCCGTCTACGGTGTGGCAGCTTGCGCACTTGCCCTTATAGAGCAGCTTTCCCCACTCCACCGGATCAGTGGGCGTGCTCTTCTTTGCGGCCCACACCAGCCATTTGTTGAAATCTTCCTTGCTCACCACGCGAATGACCGCCGCCATCTCGCTGTGATACGTGCCGCAATACTCGGCGCAGAAGACCCAGTGGTCGGTGTACTTCACACCCGCAAGCTCGGGGATGAACTCTGGTGCGATGCGGCTCGCACTTGGCGCGCCAGGCGTTGCGCCCGGACTGCGATTGCGCTTGGCTTCTTCCTCGTTCATCGGATGCGTGTGAATGCCCGGCTCACCGTCTTTGGGGCCAATTGCCGTAAAGGTCATGCCCGTGTAGCGATTGGGCATCAGGTCTTGCTTGATGCGGAAATCAGGCACCCAGAACGAGTGCATGACGTCGTTGGAATTCATCCGCAGCGTGATGGGCATGTCAGCCGGCACATAAAACACCGGCACCAACTCCGCACCAAAGCTGGTGTTCATGAAGCCGCGGTCAACGACGAGGCCGTTGGGATACTCCATGTTCCACGACCACTTATAACCCGTCAGCTTGAGTTCCATCGCCGTGCCGGTGGGCACCATCTTCTCCATGTAGCCCCAAAAGCCCTTGAAGAAAATCCACACAAGGAACAGGGTGGGAATGATCGTCCAAGCCAGTTCGATGCCCAGGTGGTGGCTGGGGCTGCGCTCTGCGATCTTGCCCGGCTTGCGGCGATACTTGATGCAGAAGTACGCCATGATGCCCATGAGGCCCACAAACCAAATGACGCAGAACCACCACAACCACATGAACATGTAGTCGGTGTCCTTCGCCGCTTCCGTCATCGCCGGCTCGCGCAGCCACAGACGATCCCAGAATTGGAAGAAGCCCGATCCCGAAGTGGATGCCGAAGCAGTCGCGAGCGTCGCGTGCGTCGTCACCATGGCTTGTGCAAGAAAACTCGTCAGCATGTGCTACTCAACTTCTGATGGGTCCGCGTGGTCGTGATTAGTCCTGATTCGGAATGATTCGTCGCGCTTTGTGTGTTGAACTCTTTCATCCGCTGGCTTGCACCGAAACTGACTCAGTGCTCGGCGGCGGCGCCGGCTGGCTTGCCCGTCGTCGTTTGCGGATGCGTTCAGTCAGCAGCAAGCCGCCGATCAATCCGCCCAGCAGCACAATCGTGATGCCGCCGCCGATCTGCATGACGCGGAAAGCTTGAATCGTGTACGTGCCCCGGGTGGGATCAAACATGTAGCAGAACATCAAGATGCGTTCGCCCACGGTCTTGACCATTTTGCCTTCGCTCGCTTCGAGCAAGGCAAGCCGATAGTTGCGCACCGTGTCGTTGTCGCGCGCAGAGGGATAGCCGTAGAGGTATCGACTGACCTTACCGTCAGGAGTTGCGACAAACGCGACAACCGGGTGGCTGTACTCGCCGTTTTCGAGACGCTTGTATTGGAAGCCAACGCCATCCGCCAGCATCTTCGCGGCGTTGTCAGTTGCAACATGGAAGGCAACGCCGTCGATTGCGCCCGCGGGCATCTCGCGAACATACGCATCACGCAGGTCCGCCTCGCGCACGCCTTGAGCGGTTTCAACGGTTTCCGTCGGATCAAAGCTCACCACGACAACGCGGTAATCCTTGCCCATCTGATAGTCGCCCTTGGCGTCAACTTCGGAGAGCGTTTGGAAGGTCTTCTCGCGGAAAACATCGCACACCACCGGGCAGCGGTAGTACACCAGCATCAACATCACCGGCTTGCCATCACCCGGGAAGTACTTGCTGAGTTGCACCTTCTTGCCATCTTGATTTGTCAATTCCAAATCAAGCGGCAGCGACAACCCCACGCGTTCCTCCACACCAATGCCGCGTTCCTCGAATGGAACCTTCGCCGGTGCGGGGTTGGGCGTGTAGCCCTTATCGAGCGACTGTGCCATCGCAACTCCGCTTGACAACGCAGCACACGCGCCGGCAACAGCCAGCGAGCGAGCGAGAAGCGAAGTTGTGCGGAAGGTGCAGTTCATGGATCAAACAACCGACTCGAAACACGATTCAAACACATTCGACCACGTTCAACCACCGACGACGACGCAAACACGAAAAAATCAAGGCTTCTTCGGAGCGGCCGGCTCGCTCTGACTGCCGCGCCCACCAACTGGGTTTGCCCAGTGCTTGAGTGTGCCATCAAGGTTGCCACTTTGCTTGTTGTAGTTGTTGACGATTTCATCCATCGCAGTGCCGATGGGCAGTTGCACATTTTCTGGCGAGATTGCGCGATACTCAGCCTTCTCCGTACCCCAGCTCAGCTCGTTTCGCATGTTCTGGCGGTGCTTCAAGTACTCGGCGTGGCTCAGCGTGTCGACTTCGACCGTCGTTTTAAGTTGGTGCAGCTTGACGACCTGGAACAACTGAATAATGCCGCCCACCGCCACGATCAGCACCAAAATGATGCCAACAAGCCACTTCACCAACATCCACGTGTTGATGGAATGGGTGTGCTCCGCCTGAGGCGTGCCCTCAGCGTCGCTGGTATCCGCGTGAGCGGTGTGCGAAAGCAGGATGTTCTTGTCGTCGCTGGCCATTGCCGCCTCACAAACTCCGTTCTGATGAGACAAACCGCTAGTGAGTTCGTCCTGCCAGACCGGATAGATTACTGCCAAACCGTATTCGCCCAAACCTGTCGTGAAACCTGAGAATAAACCTGACTTTTGTCCACAAGCCCGTGTTTCCAAGGGCTTGCAACTTCGATCACTGAGTAATCACACGTAGTTCTTGTGCCCAACAGCCTCGTGAATCCTCGGGTCATTCACTGCCACCAGCGGGCCGCTTGCAACCTTGCGGATGAGGTACCCGGCGAAGATCGCGAACATGCCGAAGATGAGCAACGCATCGAGATAGCCACCCGCCAAGCCCGGACCCACCGATGTTGCTTCTTGCACCGCGATGAGCACGCCATTCGCATCCTTGAGCGGCGTGGGCGTGTATGCCATGGGCCGGAGAATCCAGAACATGTCCGCAACTTGCATCGCGATGCACCACAGCGAAATCGGGATCATCAGATTGAAGTGCTTCTTGACGTGGCGCGAAAGCAGAATGAAGAACGGCGCGATGAAGTGCCCCACCATCAGCAAGATGCCCAGCTTGTCCCAGCCGAATGCATTGCGGTGGTTGTAGAACGCGGTTTCTTCGGGGATGTTGGCGTAGTAAATCAGGAAGTACTGGCTGAAGCCGATGTACGCCCAGAAAACTGTGAACGCAAACTGGAACTTGCCAAGATCATGGAAGTGTTCTTCGCTCACGCAGCCCTTGAGCTTGCCCTTGCGAAGCAGCACGTTGATGACCAGCGTGATCGTCGCGATGGCACTGAAGACCGCACCCGCGAAGAAGTACACGCCCCACATCGTGCTGAAGAACTTGAAGTCCGGGCTCATCAGGTAGTCAAAGCCTGAGAACGCGATGGTGAGTGCGAAAACCGGCAAGCCCCATGAGCACAGCCGAACAGCTTTCGCGGTCAGCCAGCGATCGCCCGTGCGATCCTGCTCGTTGCTGAGGCGAATAAGCGAACTGGTAATGAACCACCAGAACAAGCCGTAAAAAAGCGTGCGAACCACAAAGAACGCCGGAAACTCACCGACATGCAGCGGGAAGAAGAAGTACGTGGCCTTCTTGTTCAGCAGGTAGTCGGTCGCGTTTTCCTTGTTCATCCACGTGAAGAGCACGCCGCCTTTGGCAATTTCAATCGCCAGTGCGGGCAGCAGGAGCAGCCACGCATAAGGCAAGAACGCCATGATGTTTTCAACCTGCCGACGAATCGTTGATGTCCACCCCGAGTTCACGAGGTAATTGACCATGACGAAGAACGTGGCGCCGATGCAAATCGCCAGCACCGTGAACGCGCCCACCAAGTAGGCCGCGATGCCGTGCTTGAGGCTGACGCCACCTGCGCCGCTGAACGCAGCCGCAAGCCCGCCAGCAACCAGTAACACACCCAGCACCATCAGCGCCATCGAGATGCCGCCGCCCGCGCCTTGGGGGAAGTTGATGTTGTCGCCGCGCAGGCGCTGGGGCAAGCCGCCTTCAACCGGAGCATGACGATGTTCGTGGCCATGTTGATGTGCATCATGAGGAAGAGAAGTCGGAAGAGCAGTCACTTCGCACCTCCAGTGCTGGAGACGACACTGCCGGGCGTGTTCGCGTCGGCGGTGGGCTTGGGCAGTTCGCGCATCTGCTCGCGGACCTTCTCACGCAGGTTCTCAGGCACATCGTCAATCGTGCCTGACTTGCTGGCTTGCAACGCGCGGATGTAGGCGACGATGCGCCACGAATCATCAACTGTCAGCGCGTGCTTGTAGCCTGGCATCTTGTGATTCACGTAATCGGGAGTTTCCGCGCTGCCGCCGGGCACGCCGTAACGAGCAATGTGGAAGAGATATCCATCGCGACCTTGGTCAGCCTTGGGGTCCTTGTACTTGGCATCGTGGAAGTTGGGCAACGTGTAAGACCACTGCACACCCACCATGCCAAGGCCATCGCCGTTGTAGTTGTGGCACGCTGAGCAATAGATATTGAATCGCTCCTGGCCGCGAAGCAAATCTTCCTTATTGAAACGCACCGGCGCGACCGCGAGGTACGTTCCGTCTTTGGCCTTGCCTTCGTAATAGCCGTTGTCTTCCTTCAGCAAGTCTTCGCGCTGCTGCATGAAGCCATCGGCCCAGTCATCTTGCGTGACAAAGCCCTGGCGACCGAACGCAACCGTGTTGCTGGGAGGCAAACGCATCTGCCGACCATCGGTGTAGAAATCGCTCTGGCCTTGCGGCTCCCACTTGGGCGCGTCGTCAAGGTCAGGGAAGAACTGGTGAGGCGGCTTGTCTTCACGCTCGCCCCGGCAGCCCGAAAGTGTGCCCACGCTCGCCGCCAGCACGAGGGCGCTGACGAGAGAGAAGGCGGAATGTTGCGTGTTCATGGTGTTCATCGATTCACCAACTTGGTTTACTGTCTTGACCTCTGTCCTGACCCTAGTGCCTAGTGCCCAGTCCTCAGTGCCTTTTTCACTCTTCCACCAGTTCAATGCTCGTCGCCCCCGCACGCTCGAGCAAGTCGCGCGTCTTCTCGGGGTTGAACTTCGCATCACCAGCCTCGATGCAGATGAAGAACTTGTCGTCGCTGCTCGCGAGGAAGCGTTCCTTCTTCATCAGCGGGTGGTTGTGCCGCGGCAGACCATTCAGCGCGAACATGCCGATGATGGCCGTGAATGCACTGAGCAGAATGCCAAGTTCAAACGTGATGGGCACGAAGTTCTGCCAGCCGCCTGAGGCAAAATCGCCAAAGGGCTTGCCTTGCACCATCATCTGATATTCCTGCGTGCTGATCCACCACTGCATCAGGAAGCCAAGGCCCGCGCCCGTCATGCCGCCGAAGAACACGAACACAGGAAGGATGGTGCGTTTGATGCCCATCGCTTCTTCCATGCCGTGGATAGGAAAGGGTGTGTAGGTGTCCCACTTGTCGTAGCCCGCATCGCGGACTTTCTCGGCGGCGTGGTACAGATCAGCAGGGCTGGCAAACTCCGCGAGAATACCGTGAACCTGCTCGTTGTTCTCGGTCATGTAGACCGTTTTCTGAGCGGCAACTGAGACTGCCATTAGTGGCCTCCCTTTGCGTGAGTTGCTTGACCTGCGTCGCCATGACCATGCGCACCGGCTGACCCATGAGCACCGGCTGACCCATGCGAATCATGCTCGCCGTGACCATGCGCGTGCGGGCTGGCTTGCGGCAAGACGGCCTTGATTTCCGCAATCGGGAAGACCGGCAAGAACCGCAGGAAGAGCAGGAAGAGCGTGAGGAAGACGCCAAACGAACCCGCAAAGACCATGATGTCCACAAGGGTTGGGTGGAACATGTGGTACTCACCGGGCAGGAACGCGCGGTGCAAGCTCGTGACGATGATCACAAAGCGTTCAAACCACATGCCGATGGTGACGGCGAGTGCAACCAGCCACACCGCAACAACATTCGTGCGCAGCTTCTTGCTCCAGAAGAACTGCGGACTGATGACGTTGCACGTAATCATCGTCCAGTAGGCCCACCAGTAAGGCCCAGTTGCACGGTTGACGAACGCCGCGACTTCGTACTTGTTGCCGCCATACCAAGCGATGAAGAACTCCATCGAGTACGCAAAGCCGACCATCATGCCCGTGGTGAGCAGAATCTTGGCCATGTTCTCGATGTGCCGCAGCGTGAGCAGATCTTTCATGTTCGGATAAAGCTCGCGAGCGGGAATGAGAAGCAACAGCACCATGGCGAAGCCGCCGAAGATGGCGCCTGCGACGAAGTAAGGCGGGAAGATGGTCGTGTGCCAGCCGGGAAGAATCGAGGTTGCAAAGTCAAACGACACGATGCTGTGCACGCTGAGCACCAGAGGCGTTGAGATACCAGCCAGAATCAGATAGGCCGCTTCGTAGCGGTGCCAGTGGCGGCTGCTCATGCGCCAGCCCATGGCGAAGACGCCATAGATGTAAGCGCGGGCTTGGTCAGCACGAATCTTGACGAACGGCAGAATGTACGGGCTGCCTTCAGGATTGAGCCGCAGACGACGATCCGCACGATCGCGCAGCGTTGCGAAATCGGGAATCATGCCCATGAACCAGAACAATGCCGAGACAGTGCCGTAGGTTGAAACCGCGAACACGTCCCACAGCAACGGGCTCTTGAAGTTGGGCCAGATCGCATTCGCATTGGGAATGGGCGGCAAGAACCACGCCATCCATTGCCGACCGATGTGAATGCCCGGGAACGTTGCCGCACAGATAACGGCGAAGATCGTCATCGCTTCGGCAGCGCGGTTGACGGCCGTGCGCCACTTCTGCTTGAGCAAGCAAAGAATCGCGCTGATCAGCGTGCCAGCGTGGCCGATGCCGATCCAGAAAACGAAGTTGGTGATGTCCCACGCCCAGTCGACCTGGTTGTTCAGGCCCCACGTGCCGATGCCCGTGATGACCAGATACAGAATGAACAGACCGCCAAGCTGTGCAAGGCCGAACGCATGCAAGAAGACCGGCAGCCACCAACGCGGCGGCTTGTTCTCGGCATAACCGCACACGATGTCGGTGATCTCACCGAAGCTGCGATTGTTCAGCACCAGTGGCGGACGCACGGCCGGATCGTCAATAAGCGTGCCGTCGCCGGTCTTGGGATCCAAAACGGGCGGCGGGGTCGCTTGACGGGCCAAGCCCGCCAGACGCTGTGCCGTTGCTTGATCGGGGTGAATAGAAGTCATGCCCTGCCTCCACCAAGCACGCGCAAGCTGAGCGCGTAGCCGGAGTCTTCGTAACGCTTGGACTTGTCAAAGAACGAATGCTTGCCATCTTCGCCATGAGAGTGATCATGGCCATCACCCTCGCTGTGCGGCGCGTGGGGCACGCCGTGGAAGGGCGAATCGATGTGCTTGAGCCGCTCAGGATCGATGCGAGCCAAGAGCGCTTCATTGGGGTTCATCACCCGCACCATGTGGCTGGTGCGCGGACGCGTGTTCAGATACCCAAGCAAGGCATAGCTGCGAGCGTTCGCTCGACTTGCGTGAACCTTGCTCTTGGTATCAAGAATGTCGCCGAAGATGATCGCGTTGCTCGGGCACGCTTGTTGGCAAGCCGCTTGGAAGAACCCATCGGGTACAACGTAATTGCCCTTGGAATCTCGCACGTCCGAGAGCTTGCAATCAATCTTCGCCGCGTTGATGCGCTGTACGCAGTACGTGCACTTTTCCATCACGCCGCGGCTGCGCACCGTGACGTCAGGATTCTTCTGCATCCGCGTGATCTCATCCAACTTGTCGCGCAGACGCGGCGGAATGAGATTCGGATTGATGCTGTTGTGCGTGGTCGAACCGTTCACGCCTTCCTGGCCCGGAATCTTCTCGCCGATGGGGTCGATGATTTCCTTGCCGAAGTAGCCGCCATTGAACTTGGTCACGCCATAATCAAACCAGTTGTACCGGCGAACCTTGTACGGGCAGTTGTTGGCGCAATACCGCGTGCCGATGCAGCGGTTGTACGTCATGTAGTTGAGACCTTCCGGGCCGTGCACCGTGGCGTTGACGGGGCACACCACTTCGCACGGCGCGTTTTCGCAGTGCACGCACGCAACCGGCTGATGGTGAATCGCCGCAGGGTTGTTGAAGTCATCGCCCGTGAAGTAACGGTCCACGCGAATCCAGGCCATTTCGCGGCCCTTCGCGGTTTCCTTCTTGCCCACAACGGCGATGTTATTTTCTGCTTGACAGGCAATCGTGCATGCGCCGCAGCCCGTGCACGTGGTCTGATCGATTGTCATGCCCCACTGCGGACCTTCCGTGAACTTGGGCGGCTGGTCCTGCTGATACTTGCCCTTGTTCGGATCGCCCTTCTTGATGTTGTTCGGATCAGGTTCCGCAAGGCTGCGGTTGTACGGGTTCTCATACGCGCCGATGTTCGGCGGCGTGTGATCAAGCTCACCCAAACGCTCTGCAAAGTTTAGTTCCCACTGCGTGCTGTAGAACTCATCGACAATCTTCTGCGTGTCCTTGCCGTGCTTTTTCCATGCTGGCAGATCAACCGCACGCACTATGCCCGTGCGTCCTTCCATGCTCCAGTGAATCTGCGTGCTGACCACCATGTGCTCATCGCCGGTCTTCACGATCTTCGCACCGCTACCAGAAAACGCATTCGCGCTGCTGCGAAGCGGATACAGATTGAAGCCCACGCCATCGCCCACCAAACCGACGTTCGTCCGGCCGTAACCCAGCATCGCAATCACCGTGTTGTCAGCAATGCCCGGGCAAATCCACACAGCCGCCTTCACCGTCTTACCATTAAGCGTCAGTTCCGCCACTCGGCCATGCGGATACTTGGGCTTGGTGTAAATTGTGTTGGGGTCTTTGTCCGTCCAGCCATCAGGCAGCACATCAAGAGCCGCCGCGGTCTTCGGGCTCATGATGAGCGGGTTGTCCCACACCACGCGCGTGCCGTACGCGGGCAGTTCTTGCAGCCAGCCCACGTTCGCGAAGCGACCATCAGCCAGATTGCCCAGCATGAACGTCACATCCAGCGCGTCCTTGGTAGGTGCCGCCGGAATCTTCATCGCGCCAAGAACCGTTGCAACTGCATCAAACTTCACCTTGGACGTTTCAGCTTTCACTGCACTGTTCTTCACCACGCCGTCGTGCAGCGTGCGCCGCCAGTTGGTATCGAAGTCCGTCGCTGCGCCAAACAATGCCGCCGCACTGCCGCGCCACGATTCACGCACGATCTCGTAGCCGTCAACCTTCGCGTTCATGTCCTTGCCCGCGAGCAACGCCAGGAACTCGATCTCACTCATCGAAGGTTCATACAGCGGCGCAATCATCGGCTGCATCGGCGCAATCGTGCCATCGAGAGCCTTTGTGTCGCCCCATGATTCAAGATAGTGCGACTCGTTGAGTGCCCACGTGCTGGCAGCAGTCGTCTCGCTCTTGCCCACGCTCAGCGTGATGGTCGCAGCGACCTTCTTCCAGCCTTCAATAAAGTTCACATCACCAGGCGCGTCGTACGCAGGGTTCACCCCCACGCACACCAGCGTCGAGATTGCGCCTTCGTTCATCGCCTTCGCGAGTGACGCGATGTTCGCAAGGCTGTCGCTCGCCGTCTCCGCATCAACCGGCACATACGACACCGCGCGACCAACATTACCGAGAGCTTGGTTGAGAGCCGCAACGATGGCGTGCACCGCGGGCGTCTGCGCATGGCCCGCAACGATCAGCGACTTATCTCGGTTCGCGCTGTCAAGCAAGTCCTTCGCGAGTTCTTCGAGGAATGCCACGCCGTTGTTCGCAGCGAGGTCTTCGCCCGACACACTGGCGCTCGCAACCGCGGCTTCAAGCACCTTCGCATCAGGCTCCGCGAGTTTGGGCAGTACAGCCTTCGCCAGTGCAACCGCAAACGCCGCCACGCGACCACTGCTCAGCGGCAACCGGTGATCGGCCTGTCCGCCCGTCGCCGTCAAGTTGCTCTCAACAACGTACAGCCGGGTCATGTCATCATCAACGGTGTTGACGATACGAGCCGCAGCCAATTGGCGAGCATGCGCCAGTTCGCCCGCTTCGTGCGACAAGAAATCGCGATCAAGCGAAACGACGATGCGCGTCTGCTTCGTAATGTTCAGCATCGCACGCTTGGGCGCACCAAACGCAAGGGCCGTACCCGCAAGTTCATTGCCCGCCGTATCGCCAGCGGCGTACGCCACCCAGCGAGCCTTGGGCCACTTCTTCATCAGGCGATCACGCACGAACGCACGCGATGGGCTGCTGTTCTTTTCAACAAGGAACGCCAGACCCGCGCCTTCCTTCGCGTCATACGTCGCAAAGTGCGTGCTGGCCCACAGTCGGAAATCATCCCAAGTTCGATCAGCCCGCACCTCGCCCTGCAAAAGCGACGGACTCCACAGGCGGTCCGGGTCATAGAGCGCCATGATGCTGCTCTGCGCCCAGCTACTGACCTTGCCTTGGTTGTACGAATGCAACGGGTTGCCTTCAATCTTGGTGGGCCGACCTTCGTGGCACTCTACCAGCAAACCTTCAGCCCCGCCATCAAACCGCGGCATGCTCGTGACGTAGTACAGAGGCTTGCCGGGAATCATGTCCTCGGGGACCTTCTGGCTGTACGTATAAATCTTGTGATCGGGCCGCCGGCAACCAGGCACCGTCGCGGCGACACCCGCCAAGGCCATGCTTGCGCCCATCAGCTTCATGAAGTCGCGACGGCTTTCGCCACTCTTGCCCGTGGCGACAGTCGGATCGCTCAGGTCCATGCGTTCACGCGTGACCAGTTCCGCCATGCCGCGTGGGAACTCTCGCTCGAGATGGTCGCGAAACTCGGGCGTGTCCACAACTTCGTCGAAGCTGCGCCACGCCGCTTTACCGTTGATGCGCTGCAACGCGCGAGGCGTTGCGGCAAGAGCGGCAGCGGAAGGCTTGGCCTTCTCACCGTGAACCGTGCTGGGGCATTGATCGTGGGCCATGGGATCGTCTCGAAGGCACTAGGGACTAGAAACTAGGCACTAGGCGATAAGCAAACATTCCATCACACGCATGAAGACTGCCAGCACTAGTGCCTAGTGCCCAGTCCCCAGCGCCTGCCTTAGTAGTGACACGCGCCGCAGTTTTCAGGCGGTGCTTTCTGAATCGCATCAAGAACTTTTTGTGCAGCCGGCGTAATCACGCCAGCGTTCGCACGCTCAGTCAGATCGTCCTGCACCCAGCGCAGGTCTGTAACCTTGTCAACGGGCACGAGCACCTTTTCAGGAGCGCGGTGGCAATCAAGACACCAGCTCATGCTCATCGGTTCAGCATGGTGCACGATGGGCATCGTGTCAATCCGGCCGTGGCACGAATAGCAGGAAACGCCAGCAGCAACGTGAACGTGGTGCGGAAAGTTATGGACGTAGTCAGGCACTTTGTGCACGCGGCGCCATGGGATGCTCGCGTCTTGTGCGTATGCGTCACGCACGAATTGCGTCTTGGTCTTGTGCGAGGGGCTGTAAGTCTCGGTCCCTTCCGCCAGCTTGTTCAGCTTGCCATCTGCGTGGCAACCAAAACACGTCGCGACGTTGGGAATGTTTGCTTCGTAGCTCTTTTCCACCTTCGTGTGGCAATACCGGCAGTCCATGCCCAGTTTGCCCGCGTGAATCTGGTGGTTAAAGCCGCCGCCGGGCTGCGTTGGCATGTAGCCCACGCGCCAGAACTTGGGCGTGGCGTAATACCAAAAGCCGCCCACGGCAGTGGTTACGCCGCCCAAGGCAGCGATAGCAAAGATGGTTGGAAACGCGTTGGACCACTTCGGAAAAAGAACGGACACGTGTCGGCTCCTCTGGTCCTATCACAATCAAGGTTCGCACGTGCGGCCACACTCACGAACCCGGTGAAAGACATCACTTCAACAGCCCATCAGGGTGGGAATGCACCTGACGGGAGCCGTTAGCATAGCACAATTTTGGAACGTTTGCTGTCTGACAGCAAAATTGTGGCATCTGACATAGCATAAAGGCAGATAATTCTTGTCTGACCGTAATTGAGACTCATTCGCAAGAACGCCACCACTGCCTCGGAGGCCCCCGTATGCCTGCCGTATCGACCGCTGTCACCGACCCTAACTCACTTCGCCGACTTTTCGGACCTGTGCTCGTCGGCGGATTCTTCGCTGCGTTCTGTCTTTGGACGGCGTGGTTCGTCACGCATTTGCCGATTTTCAACCTCGATCAGCAGGTCGCACTGCCGATCCTGCTCGCGGTTTGGGCAATCGCGCTGGCGTTTGCCGGTTTCTTGGTGGGCAAGCGCGATGGCTGGCGGGTGGGCCTGGGCAGCGGCGTGGTCTCGGCACTCGCGGGGTTGTTGGTGCTTGGGAGTAAGTTGTCGGAAAAGTCGGTCGCGGCTCACGACGCGATGCAAGCCGCGACGCTCAAGCCCAACGCGATGCTGATCCTGGTCGGGTTTGTCGCGCTTGGTGCGGCTTTGGGCGCGGTTGCTGGCGGTATTGCCGGTGCGGTGCGAGGTCAGACCTTGCCAGTTGCTTCGTCATGGATGCCACGGTTCGCGATTGCAGCAATTGTCTGTACCGCCCCACTGCTGTTTATTGGCGGGCTCGTGACGAGTACGCAGTCGGGCATGGCGGTGCCTGACTGGCCCAACAGCTACGGCACAAATATGTTCTTCTATCCGCTGGGCAATCGCATGGCGATGGACGCCAGCGTGACCGACCAGCCGGAGATGTGGAACAAACTGCTCAACAAGGGCCAGATCGCGGAAGCTGAGAAGTTGAGCGGCGCGGAGAAAGCGAAGTTCATCGCGCAAGCTGCGCAGACGAAGATTTACTACGAGCACACGCACCGGCTTTTCGGCACGCTCGTGGGTCTGGTCACGCTCACATTGTGGTTGTGGTCACTGCTCACGCCTCAGTCTCGCGGCGTGCGCATTTTTACGACAGTCGTCTTCGGCACGGTGCTGGCCCAAGGCATTCTCGGCGGTGTGCGTGTACTGCAAGGCTCGGCTGATGTCGCGTCTGACAACCGCTGGTTCAGTATGGCGCACGGCATTCTGGGACAAGCGACATTCGCGACGATTTGTGCGTGCACGGTGTATTTGTCACCCAGATTTCGAGCGTGGAACCCATTGTCGCAGCTTGACGGCTCGCGCGTCATACGTGCGATGGCCACCGCGGCGTTGCACACAACTTTGCTGCAACTGATCTTCGGCGCGTTGTACCGGCACACTCGCAGTCCGCACGCGTTGTATGTGCACATTGGTTTCTCGTTCATCGTCGCGATCTTGGTTGCGTTCGTGGGGTTCAAGGCCATGGCGTTTGGCAAGAAACATGAGGAAGCGAAAGGCTCGCTGCCCGCGATGATCGGGCCACTGGGCTGGGCACTCTCGCTAGTTGTCGCGTTGCAGTTCACGCTTGGCTGGGTTGCGTTCCTGGTGGGCGGCGGAGCGGAAGCTGCGACCGTGGCGCAGGCACTCACGCGTACCGCTCACCAGGCGAACGGTGCGGCGATGCTGGGATTGGTCACCGTTGTGTACACAATCGCGATGAGGTTGAGTCCGCGAAGGCGGGTCCAAACGTCGAACGTACAACCTGTCGCACTGTAATTGCGACGTGATTCCAAATGGGATAGCAAGGAATTCGTTATTTCCGACGTTGGTCGCGGGAGAAATCCGGGTCTTCGCAGAGCCTCAGACCTGGCGTGGGGGGGGCCAGAACCCTGGTGCGAGAACCAGTTGGCGGAATTGAATTGACCGGATCACGAACAACCGATAGATTGCAATAAGGTGGCAATTCGCTCGTTATCCCTGCGTACAGACAATCACGTGACTGCCTCGCCTCTGTTGGTTCGCCGCCGAGTGGTTGTCGTTTTCTTCAGCCGTTGGAGAGCACATGCAAGTCGTTAAGAATAAATCGACGGACGATGCTGCCCCTCGCGAAGACGAGATCACGCCCTCGCTGCTTCCGATTCGGCGTGAAGACTTCGGATACACGCAGGCTCGTCACTTACTGTGGCGAGCGGGCTTCGGCGGTACGGACGCGCAGATCAACAAGCTCGTGAGCTGGGGGCCTGACAAATCCGTTGACACGCTGCTGGGCTTTGTTGACGCCGCCAAGCGAGGCGGGACGGGTGAGTTTGACCCCATCAAGCCCGATCAGTTTGATAAAGACATCATGCGGCCTTTGACTGAAGACGAGCGGCGCGAGCAGCGGCGGGCGCAGCAGGCGCAAGATGAAGACACGCTCGCAAAGTTTCGCGAGGAGCGACAAAGTCGCGAGCGGCTTGATCGCACACAAGTGGGCGAAATGCAAAAGTGGTGGCTCACGCGGATGATCGAAACGCGACACCCGATGCAAGAGAAGCTCACGCTCTTCTGGCACGGGCACTTTGCGACCAACTACCGCACTATCGAAAACAGCTACCACATGTTCATGCAGAACCAGTTGCTCCGCAACGAAGCCGCGGGCAACTTTGGCGTCATGCTGGCTGGCATCATTCGTGATCCGGCAATGATCGCGTATCTAGACAACAACGACAGTCGCAAAGGTCAGGCGAATGAGAATCTCGCCCGCGAGATCATGGAACTGTTCGCGCTGGGGCTGGGAAACTACAGCGAAGATGACATCAAGGAAGGTGCAAAGGCCCTGACGGGATACACGTTCGAAGATGACACTTTTGTTTTTCGCAAGACCAATCACGACAACAGCGCGAAAAACATTCTGGGTCAAACCGGCACGTGGGACGGCGACGATTTCGTCAAGATCATCTTGAGCAAGAAGGCTTGCGCCCGGTACATCATGCGGCGGATGTATCACTTTCTGGTTGCAGATGTGCCTCCTGATGAACGCGGCGGCGACAAGAACCTGGACGGTGCACAGCAGAAAGTGCTGCGCGAACTTGGTGACATGCTGTACAGCCGAAAGTACAACTTGCAGCCTGTCCTGCGTCGGCTGCTGCTGAGCAAGCACTTTTATGACGAAACGATCATGGGGCAGCAGATCAAGAGTCCGGTGCAGCTTGTGGTGGGCGCGGTTCGCAGTTTGAATACACCCGTGCGTGATTTGACGATTCTCAACGATGCGTTGGATCTGATGGGTCAGCGGATTTTCTTTCCGCCCAGCGTCAAGGGTTGGGACGGCGGGCGCACGTGGATGAATACCAGCACGCTGTTTGTGCGGCAGAACATTCTGGCGTTCCTGATTGCGGGCAAGAAGCCGCAAGGCTTTGATGCGAGTGCGAATACCGACCGCTTCGACACGGACGCGTTGTTCGCGGGCGTGCCCGAGGACAGCCTCGTTGCCAAACGCGATCCAGCCGCTGTCGCGATGCACTTGCTCAAACTGTCGCTGGGGTCCGCGCCCGACCACGGCGTTGCGGCGTTGCAAGCGTTCATGAAGTCTCGCGAGAACAAGATCGATCAAGACACGCTTACTGGTTGTTTGCTGCTGATTACCGCGATGCCCGAGTATCAACTGTGCTGATGCAAGCTGTATGATGAAGTTGTGCTGAGTGAAGTGTTCCTATTCCACACGCTCAAGGATTGCCCGCCCTGTCCGGAGATGACGCCATGACCAACGCTGCCTTCACACGCCGATCACTTATCAAACACGGCCTGCTCATGGCGTCAGCAAGCGTGGCGATCCCGGCGTTTCTAGATCGCTCGGCCCTTGCGATGGGCGAGATGCTCGGCGATTTGTCCAGCGTGCCGGGCGTGCCTGATGAGCACGTTTTGGTTGTCGTGCAGATGTCGGGCGGAAACGACGGACTCAATACGGTGGTGCCGGCGTTCAGTCCGGAGTACTACCGATTGCGGCAAGGAATCGCGATCGCGGATAAGGAAGCGTTGTCGCTCGATAAGAAGCAGGGCATTGGCTTGCATCCGGCACTCACAGGCGTGAAAGATTTGTTTGATGCAGGGCTCGTCTCGTTGATTCAAGGCGTGGGATATCCCAACCCCAATCGCTCGCACTTTAAGAGCATGGATGTGTGGCACACTGCCGACGTGACAGCGACGGGCAACGGATGGCTGGGAAGATACTTTGACGCTGAATGCTGCGGCGAAGGCAAAGGCGAGAGCGGAACGCCAGAGAGCAACTCGCAGGCTGGCCCGCCGGGAATTGCGATTGGTCGCACGGCACCGCTGGCGATGGAAGGCGGTGTGATCAAGCCCGTCGCGTTTGAAGATCCGTCGTTGTTCAAGTGGAGCGCGGGCGAGATGGACAAGAATCTCGCATCGGCGTACGACGAACTCAATCGTCGCGATGACATGATCGCTGGCGGTGCTGTTCCCTCGAAGAAGAAGCAGACCAACGCCGAGTTCCTGGTGCGAACTTCGCTTGATGCTCAAGTTTCCAGCGATCTGATTCGCAAAGCAGTTGCCAAGAAGCCAGTAACGACTTTTCCGCAAACCGACCTTGGTCGGCAGTTGTCCATGGTCGCCAGCATGATCAAGGCAGGCCTCAAGACGCGCGTGTATTACACCAGCTTTGGCTCATTCGATACGCACGCGGGTCAAGGCGGTACGAATGGCAGACATGCGCAGTTGCTGAAGCAGTTCGGCGATGCAATGAAGGCGTTTTACACCGAACTCAAAGCACAGGGCAATGACAGTCGCGTGATGACGATGAATTTCAGCGAGTTTGGTCGCCGCGTGGGCCAGAACGCCAGCCAAGGCACCGATCACGGCACCGCCGCTCCGATGATGTTGTTTGGCCCCATGGTGCGTGCGGGCGTGATGAACGAGCACCCGAGTATGCGCGACCTTGATGAGGGCGACTTGAAGTTCACGATGGATTTCCGCAACGTGTACGCGGGAGTGCTGGGTCAATGGCTCAAGGCTGATGCGAACAAGGTACTTGATGGCAAGTTCAAGGCGATGGACGTGCTGAAGGGCTGACCGAAGCGCTGACACCGCTGCTTGCGGGCTGCACTACTGCTTCGTGCGGAGCGCGTCGTAGCGTGCCTGTGCTTTGCGAATCACGCGCACTGTCGGCCAGTTTGGTTGCTGCCACTCTTCAAGAGCCTTCCACGCACCCGCGAGCAACTCCTCAACGCCGGTCAGGTCGCCAAGGTCCATCTTGGCATCGGCCAGCACGACGTTGCGCTGCATGACCACCCAAGGCATGACGGGCGAATTCATCGCTTGTTCGCGGCGAATGCGGGCTTCGAGCAGTTCGAGCGCCACTCGTGGCTGACCCTTCACTCGCATCGCCCACGCGTAGATCGATTCGTGAAAAGTCGCCCAACCGTCGTTTTCAGCAAGCAGTGTGGGCGTGCTGGTTGCGGCCTTCACGGCGTGTTGCATCGCGTCGTCGATGTTTAGCCCCGCTTCAAGCATCATGCGAGCCGCGCGAGCGTGGGCGCGAGCGTTGTTCAGGTTGGCAGCGGGCATGTACTGGTCGGCAAGCGATGCTTGTCGCTGTGCGACCTCAGCGGCTTTGACAACGTTCCCGCTCGTGTTGTACGATAAGTAAAGTGCGGACAATGCTTCGTAGACGGTCTGAAACGAACGAGAATCTTGCGGTTCGCCGACGTCTGCCAACAACTGCATCGCAGTTCGTACGGCATTCGCATGGTCTTCACGCGAGTTGTAGACGATGCAAAGGTCGAGCATCGCTCCGTGATAACTCCCGTCTGATGACCCTAGCACCTCGCGTGCACGCGCAACCAGTCGCTCCATTTCGGCAGTGTCCCGATCTGCATCCGAAAGCCCAGGTCGAACTTGCACGCGATCAATCAACTCGAGCACGAGCTGAGCCCGTTCATTGTCCGCCGGTATCGTCTTGCGAACTCCCTCTAAAAACGCATGCTGCTGATCGCGCGACACGGCGTTGACGACGGCGGCCGCAGCTCGCAAGGTCAGCGGATCGGCAGGCCCCACTATCCGCTTCGATGTCTCATACGCCTCTTTCGCCAAACTTTGAGCGTGATCCGGTTTTGAGTTCGTAAGCGTTAGCGATGCTGACTGGCGCAGCATGATCTCCAGAGTGTTTGGAGACTCGCTCCCGTACGCATCGCGGTACGCCGTGACCGCACGTTCGTACATGTCACCAGCTCGCGAGTTGGTTTCGACATATGAGCCGCTGCTTGCAAGGAGCTGGGCCATTTCCGCCGCCATCGGTTTGTCGTGCTCGAACCAAACCGGAATCTGCTCGCTCGCGCTGTACAAAACGTCGTTCAGCGTGACGTTTCCGCCTTCCTGGCGTGCTCGCCATCGCGGGCCGGTCAACGTATCTTTCGCGCCAACTGCCGCGGCATCCGGCACGGTTGATGTAATGAGAGCCTTCAAGAAGTCACTCGTGCGCTCGGCACGCTGGGCCTGCTCACGAGCCATTCGTTCACCTTCGCGGGCCTTGGCAATGCCCACGCCAAGCCCAGCGATAGCAACAACAGCCGCGACACAGACCACAGCCGCCGTAGCGACCAGATCACGCCGCCGCTTCGCAAACAATGCAAACTGTCGCCACGTGGTTGGCGGGCGAGCGACAATTGGTTCACTTGCCAAGTACCGACGGATGTCTGCGGCGAATTCGCTCACGGACTGATACCGATCGTCGGCATGCCGAGCCATCGCCTTTTCGACGACAGTTTCCACATCGCCTTCGCAATCGCTTCGCAGCGTGCCCAGTTTGGGCGCGTGCATCTGTTTGAACGCGGCAACAATCTTCGCAGGCGTGACTTCGTTGAGCCGATACGGCACATCGCGTGCAAGCAATTCAAAGAGCATGACGCCTAGCGAATACACATCGCCGCGAGCATCGACCGTGCTCGTGCCATGCTCGAGCGCCTCGGGCGCCATGTAGTTGGGCGTGCCCACCATATCGAGCGTGCGAGTGCTGCGTGAGCGAGTAGTCGAGCCATCGGCTCCTTCAAGGATTCTCGCAACGCCAAAGTCAATCACCCTGGGCTTGCCATCCTCGTCAATCAGCACATTGGCGGGCTTGATATCGCGATGAATGACGCCCTTGACGTGACCATGATGCACAGCATCACACACACTCGCAAAAAGTGTAAGCGTTGCATTGGTCGCCAGTTGCTTGTCGATCACGAATCGATCAATCGTCCGGCCGCCGCGCACGAGTTCCATCGCGATAAACGGCAGGTCAATTCCACCAGGCCCTTTCGCGATGCCTGTTTCATACACCTGTGCAATCGATGGATGCTGCAAACGTGCAAGCACCTGAGCTTCGGCGTCAAACCTGCGTTTGAGGCCTCCACTCACGCCCACTGCCGCGCTTAATCCCGCGTGCAGAACCTTGATCGCAACAGCCCGGCCCAATGCCGGATCTGTTGCTTCAAAGACGCTCCCCATGCCGCCAGTACCCAGTCGGCGAACAACCTGATAGCGACCAATGGTCTGTACACCCTCAACGGCATCGCCGCTGCTGCTGCCCACGATCGCATCAACCAGCGTGTGACCCCGCGGCCCGCTCGCGGAGAGCACAGCATCAGGCACGCGCGTATGCATGTTCATCAAACTGCGAACTTCACGCTCAATCTCCGCATCGCCTTCGCACGCGCGAGTGACAAACGCGGCTTGATCCGCCGATGGCAATTCCATCGCGTCCGCCGTCACGTCCTTCACTTTGGCCCATCTGGCGGCGTCCAAGGACTTAGTCTCCTGCGTGTCTGCGATGCGCGTGCCCAACGAAAATCACTCAGCCGAAGTTTCTTCCATGCGTCGCAGCAACCACGCCCGCGCGATGTTCCAATCGCGCTGAATGCTCCGCTCACTGCGACCCAATGCCTGGCCGATTTCTTCAACGCCCAACCCCGCGAAATAACGCAGATGTACCACATCCGCGAGGTCCGCGTCGTGGGCTTGCAGAGCGTCAAGTGCACCGTCCAAGGCAACCCAATCCAGTTCGTCCACCGGCACATCGCCAGCAGGCTCTACTGCATCAAGCGAGAATCGCATGCGATCGCCGCCACGTTTTGGTCCACGCTTTGCGCGGGCTCGCTCAACCAGAATTCGCCGCATGGCCAGAGCGGCTGCCGCGAAAAAGTGCTTGCGACCATTCCAGCTGGTTTGCGGGCTGCTGACCAGCCGCATGTACGCTTCATGCACAAGTGCAGTGGGTTGCAAAGTTTGGCCGGGACTTTCCGTCGCAAGTTTGCGGCGGGCGAGCTCACGCAGGTGGTCATACACCAATGGCAAGAGCTGCGATGCAACTTCCGGATCGCCAGCGGCTGCCGCTTCGAGCAGTGCGTCAAAGTTGGTGGACGAATCAGACACGCATAAACAGGATAAGCCCCTCGTCAAGGCAAATAACCATGAGAAAACCCGTTCGCCCACGCGGCCCGGCCGACACAAACAGATGGAGTGTAGAACTGGTCAAGAAGCAGTCTTGGGGTCTGAAAGCGGGCAGCGCTCCGCAATCGACCGACGCTTCGCGACAATGGCTGGAGCCGGACTTGAACCGGCGACACCCGCATTTTCAATGCGGTGCTCTACCAACTGAGCTACCCAGCCGAGAACGACCACACCAGCGGCAGCCGACGTGGGAGGAGACTTTAGGCGGGCACCCCCCCGATGGCAAAGGGTTGCCGGTCCCGACAGTTGAAGGACCTCTGTGAAAGACCTTCGTATCCCCAATCAAAACCGGACGTTGCTTGCAGGGTCGTACCATCGCAGACATGACCACGATGACTCAGCCCGCTCCTGCCTCCCCCGCCGCTGCTGCCGCACCGATCTTGCAGGTCGAAAACTTGCAGACATACTTTCCCATTCGTTCGGGCCTGCTGCAGCGAGTGACCGGTCACGTCAAAGCCGTCGACGGCGTTTCGTTTGATATCGCCAAAGGCGAAACGCTCGGGCTGGTGGGCGAATCTGGCTGCGGCAAGACCACCGTGGGTCGAACGCTGCTGCGGCTCATTCCACCCACAGGCGGTCGCGTCATGTTTGAAGGCCGCGACATGGTGACAGCCAGAGGCGACACGCTCAAACGGCTGCGGCGCGACATGCAGATCATTTTTCAAGACCCCGCGAGCAGCCTGAACCCGCGCATGCGCATCGGGACGATTCTGCAAGAGCCGCTGCTGGTGCACAACTTGGTGACAGACAAGAGCGAACTTCGCGAACGCGTCGAGACGCTGCTCGTCCGCTGCGGCATGCCCAAAGCTGCGGCTGACCGCTACCCGCACGAATTCTCAGGCGGCCAGCGCCAACGCATCGGCATCGCCCGCGCCCTTTCGCTCGAACCCAAGTTCATCGTGTGCGACGAGCCGACCAGCGCGCTCGACGTGAGCATCCAGGCCCAAATCATCAACCTGCTCATGGATTTGCAGAAAGAGTTCGGCCTGTCGTACCTGTTCATCAGCCACGACATGAGCGTCATCCAGCACGTGTGCAAGCGCATCGCGGTGATGTACAAGGGCAAAATCGTCGAAATGGGCTCGCGCGACCAGATTCTGTTTGAACCCCAGCACAAGTACACACAAAGCCTGCTGAGTGCTGTGCCGATTGCTGATCCGACGAAGAAGAAGCAGCGCGTGCGTTTCGATGGAGGAGCGATGTGAGAGGAATGGTGTCTGCACGGGCCATCCGCGGCAAGTCGCTGGACTTCAGATCGTGAAACTATCACCCCTCGCCTCCCAACCTTTGTAACACAAACAGCCGCCAAGCCGATAGGATGTGGACATCGTTTCTGTCAGTGGTCGGCGGGCCCATGCCCAGCGGTATTTTGAAGAGGATCAACCATGAGCACGTTTCAAGCCCCCGGCGGTACATTTGGCGTTCCTGAGCAGCCTCCGCAAAAGCGCGGCAGCAATATTGCCGGGATCATTGGGTTTTCGCTGAGCATTCTGAGCCTCGTGTTGTGCTGCTTCCCGTATGTTGGCTTGCTGTCGATCCCTGCGCTCATTCTGAGCATCATCGGGCTGTTTCATCCGAAGAAGGGATTGGCGATTGCGGGGACGATCATTGCTGCGATCACGGCGATCCTGGCGTTGATTTATCTTTTCATCATCATGGCCGTTCCCAAGGCTATTGGCGGACTGCAGCTCTTTGACATGGTGAAGAGCGGCGCGGTCGTTGGCCAGGTGACTGAAACTGCGAAGGCCAATGGCGGTACGTTGCCGGCCGATTTGAGCGTTACCGGGCTGCCGCCTTTCTTCCTGAACGACAATTGGGGAACGCCCTTTATCTACACGCCGCGTGGTGACGGCACGTTCACCATTGAGTCGGCTGGGCCTGACAAGACGGCGGGGACGAGCGACGACATAGACATTGGTGCGGCTCTGCTCCAGGACCAAAATCCAAATCCGCAGTTCCCACAGCTTCGCAAGGTGACGGACTTGCCGCTGACGCCACTCGCGCCAACGAACCCGGCTGATGCGCCGGTGCCGCCCGAGACGGACGCACCGGCGGACGAAGCTCCGAAAGCCCCGACCGGCGGACGCTAAACTCTTGTCGGATGCCCCCAGCACCGACGCAACAGGACGATTCAACGACCCCACCGGTCGCAGTACCTCTTCCCGAGAAACTGCGGTCGGTGGAGTCGCGTTTTTTGCTTCCGCTTGCGGGCGTGGGGTTCGTTGCGGTTTTGGTGCTTGCGTGGTATGGCGTTGTGATAGTGAACAAACCAGCGGTGCGGGATGACAAGCTCACGTTTCGCGAGGCGGACTTTCTGGTTCGCAGCAAGCGGTTGATTGGGTTGAGTCTGGAAGAAGCGCAGCCTCTGCTGGAGGGCGAGATTATTTCGATTGATGGATCGCCTCCGAAACCTGCGGTGCAGTTGGCGGATCGGGAGAATGCGATGTTGGTGATGGAGTTGGAGGCTGGGCGGGTGAAGAGTGCGGCGATCAAGAAGTAAGCGGGCGGCGATGCACTACGCGTTGGCGACAAAGGAAAGCCGAGGACAAACCGCGCGAGTTTTGCGGTTTGTCCTCGGTTTGTGTTTCCAGCGAATGTCAACACGTCAGCGAGTTGTTGCGACTCGGTTAGGCAATTTCAACAACCATGCCCACGGCGTTGCCGCCGCCCAGGCACAACGCGACAACGCCGCGTTTGCCGCCTGTGCGGTGCAGTTGGTGCAGCAGCGTGACCAAGCAGCGGGTGCCGCTGCCGCCGATGGGGTGGCCGATGGCGATTGCGCCGCCGCAAATGTTGACCTTCTCTTCGGGGACGCCGCCTTCTTTGATGTTCTGCAGCGTTTGAGCGGCGAAGGCTTCGTTGAGTTCGAAGAGGTCGATGTCGCTCATCTTGAGGCCGGCTTTGGCGATGACGGCGGGGACGACCAAGCTGGGGGCGCGGAAGATTTCTTTGGGAGCAACGCCGCTGGTGTGATAGGCGATGATCTTGGCGATGGGCTTGACACCCAGTTTGCTTGCGGCGGCATCACTCGCGACGACAACTGCTGCGCCGCCGTCGCTGATTTGGCTGGCGTTACCGGCCGTCACGCTTCCGTCTTTCTCAAAGGCGGGGCGGAGTTTTGCGAGGCTCTCCATGGATGAGTCGGCGCGTACGCCTTCGTCGGCACCGCAGCCGGGGCTCTTCTTGTCGAAGAGTTGTTCGCCCGTGAGTGCAACGATTTCGTTCTTGAACCAGCCGTTCTTGGCGGCTTCGGCGGCCTTGACGTGGCTGCGGACGGCCCAGCGGTCTTGGGCTTCGCGCGTGATGTCGTACTTCTTGGCGATGAAGTCGGCGCTGTTGCCCATGAGGCAATTTTCAAACGCGCAGCGCAGGCCGTCGTACTGCATGTGATCTTCGAATGGCGTTGGGCCATACTTGGGACCGCCTGCACCGTCGCGAACGCGGGCGAAGTACGGAGCGGCGGTCATGTTCTCGAAGCCGCCAGCGAGGACGAGGTTGTTGTCGCCAGCTTTGATGCTTTGGGCCGCGAGCATGACGGCTTGCAACCCGCTGCCGCAGACTTTGTTAATGGTTTGGCAGTTTGTGGTGTCGGGCAGGCCAGCTTTGAGAGCTGCTTGGCGAGCGGGGTTTTGACCAAGGCCCGCTTGCAGCACGTTGCCGAAGATTGCTTCGTCGAAGCCGCCGCTTTTGGCTGCTGCCGCGAGGGCCGCGTTCTCGGCGAAGATGCCCTGAGCCGCGTAGCTGCCCAGCAGTGGCGAATGCACGCCCTTGAGCGATCCGAAGAACTTTCCAACTGGCGTGCGCTTGGCTGCGAGAATAACGGCTTGAGGCATGATGACTCCTTGGTTGCAACACAATCGCGAACGTGTCGCGAACGAACCAAGGGTAGTCATGGTTGGCCAGTTTTCCTTGGGCTACAAGGGCTTCTGGCGCGGAAAGCCGGCTAGAAGGACCTGCCGAGCATGAGCCGGGCGAGTGAATACATCACCAGAAGAATGACCCCAAAGCCGATGAGCAGGTTTTTCAGGGTCATCAACTTGGGCAGCCACCAGTGGTGCGGCTCGCCATCTGCGGATGGTGGCGGTTCGCGCAGCCAGAGCGTTTTGGCATCGTCGCTGAGCAACATAGTGCGAGCAGGCTCGGGCACGTCGTGAATGTCTTCGTAGGTGCGTTCGACGCCGCTGGGATCGGTGACGTGATGCGTGACCCGGCGACCAAGACCGGAGCCGGTGACGATGGTTTTGGCTTGCCACGCGGCGGGTGCGGAAGTTTGCGCGGAAGCTTCGCGCAGGGCTCGCAGTTCAATCTCGGCTCGTTCGGCCAGTTCGGGCGGAAGCGACGAGAGATCGACGTCTCGCGGCACGGGCTGGGGCGTGATGGGCGGTGCGACGGATGGCTCAGGTTGTCTCTGGAGAAAAGGCACCGGCGGCGGCTTGGGGCGCGACAGCGGCGAGGTCGTGAGATCTATCAGTTCATCCGGCGAATGAGATGGATCAGAACTCGACATATTCCCCTCGATTGCGGCGATTGTGAAGAATTCACAGTCATGTCAAAAGAACGTCAGACATTGTCGGAGTCGGACTATATGGCTGTAAATTATCCATCAGCCGTGTTGAAAAATCCTTCAGGCGCTTCGGCGAAAGCTGACCTCGCGGTGTCGTTGACGCAGGGGTTCGCGGAGAAGTTCAAAAGCGTGTTTCCGTATGTCAGAAAAACACAAATATGTGTTACGTAGGTTTTAAGTCGCCCATATTTTTCATGACGGCGGGGTTGCCACAAGAGAGGGGAACCCGCTCGTCATTTCAAGTTACGTATGCCAATCGAAATTCAAACTTCGGCACGCGTGGTTCATCCGGGTGTTGGCAAAAAGCTATGGCCAAAATGCAAGCCGCTTGAAGTAGAAATCGTAAAGTCAAAGTGCAAAGATAAATGAGCGGCTATAGTCGGTCGCAATGAAGGGGGTATAAAGTGCGATTAGGTCTAGATCTTTCTGTTGAAGACGCATCACGCGTTGCGTCGTTGCTCACTCGCACGATGCTCGTGTCGCATCTTTATGCAATACGAATGGAAGTTTTACTCGCTGGGCTCTTGGAGTTGTTTGATGCCAAGCTTGTAACGGCGGGCATGTTTAGTCCAATCATCGCTCAGGACAAACCCAACACCGTTCACATCCACGATGGATGCCACGCCGGAAAACTTACGCCGCAAGAACAGGCTGCCATGTACGCTTATTTTGCGGACATGCTGTCGAACCCTGACCCTGCACACGTTGCGGTGGTCAGTGCATTCGCGAACAGTCACGAGAACATTCTCGTCCTTCGGCACCAAGACATTGTGGCCCACGATGGGCCCGCTTGGCAGCATCACGCGCGAACCGTGCGTCACCCGTGCGGTCTTGATGGGGAGTTCTTCCTTGCCCGTCGAATGTGCAAACCCGACATATGGGCGGGAATCACACTACACCGTGCCATCGACAAACCACTCTTCTCCGACCGTGATGTGGCTGTCGCACGCATCATCATCGAAAATATCGGTGACGTTTTCGAAACGAAACTTCGCGAACGAAAGGGACTTGATCTTCTCGCTGACGCTCCGCCCCGCTTGCGACAAACCCTTGCAGGTTTGCTTCGCGGAGGCAGCGAGAAGACCGTCGCGGCTGAGTTGAGCATCAGTATTCACACGGTACACGAACACATCAAGCGACTGCACAAGCTGTTCCAAGTCGCCTCGCGTGGCGAGCTGCTCTCCGCTTGCCAATCGGCTCGAATCACACCCGAGAGCGTCGAGAGTTTGTCGGGTAACGTGAAGCCACTTCGACATGGAAATAGCGCAAAACGAGCGATGAAAGATTTTAAGCGTGCGGAGCAGAAACAACCGCGCATTGGCGACCGTTGAACCTCGCACTAAGAGATTAGTTCGATATGTCGGTATTACCCTGTACAGGTGAATAGATTCGTGAGTCCCCAGTGTCATAATTATCAGGACGCAACCAGACTTCTTCAGGACAGCGGGGTTACCACGTGCAGAGGGGGTACCCCGTTTGTCTTTTTTTGCAACTGTCGGTTTTCCCAATCGCGATGTGCATTGGGCAAGCACAAGCTTATCGCATGCTTTTAACGATCTCGTTCCATGCCGTATTCTGACCTTCCATGATATCCGCCGGGCCGGTCATGCGGATGAATGTAAGTTGGCCTGGTGTTTCGATGATCGCGCCGCGGAAGGTCCAGTTGTCGCGTTTTGTGCCGGCACCGCTCATGCCGCCATCGACGTAGGCACCGGTCATCTCGATGGTGTGGACTTTGACACCGGAGACTTCGGTGACTTCGACCGTGGCGTCGGCGGGGGTGCCCTCGGCCTTGGTGACCATGCCTTTCCAGCGGGTCATGTTGCTGTCGACGTCACCTCCGAGTTGGAACCATGCGGCGATGCAGTCTTGCGAGCCGTCGGCTGTGGTGCCTGGCAGGCGAGCTTCGGCGAGGCGCATCTTGCTGGATGGCTCGCGGGTTTCCCAGCCGGCGGGGAGCGTGAAAGTGAGGCCGCCTGCGCGGAGTTCGGTGGTGGCGGGCTTGGCGGTGTCGGGGGCGGCAGGCTTGGTGGGTTCGGGTTTCGGCGCGGCGGGCTTGGCGGCGGGAGCGGGTGTTGGCGAAACTGCGGGCTTGGGAGTTTCGGATTTCTTCTCGCAGGCTTGGAGGGAGATGCTTGCGGCTGCGAGGAGTGCCAGGGAGATTGCCGTGCGCGTTATCATTATGTAGTTTACCACGGTGGATGCTTGGCTGTTGGCTCGATGGTTGCGTGGTGGCGGCGTGAGCGAAGTACGTCGCGCAAGTTCTTGCTCGATTTTGGGTTTGGGCGTGCTACATTCCGCCGCATGAAACGCATTCTTCACGTCGGCATGGGTCCTTTGGGTGTTCGCATCGTTCAGGATTTGCATGAGCGCGAGGTGGGCCATGTCGTGGCGGCGGTTGATAGCAGCCCAGCGCTGGCGGGCACGAGCCTGGCGAAGCTGATTCCAGGCGTGAACCCGGAGATGAAGATTGCCGGTTCGCTGGAGCATGTTGACAACTGGTCGCAGATTGACTGCGTGATTGTGACGACGGCGAGCGACCTTGTGAGTTGTGCGGACACGCTGCGGTTCTTGCTCAAGAAGGGCAAACCGGTGGTGAGCACGTGCGAGGAACTTGTGTATCCGTGGTTGCGGCATGTGGCACTGGCCGAGGAGCTTGATGATCTTGCCGTTGCGCACGGCGGACGTTTGCTAGGTACGGGCGTGAACCCTGGGTTTCTCATGGATGCGTTGCCAGCGTTTATTACGTGTGTCAGCAAGAGCGTGCGCAGCGTGAAGGTGCAGCGCATTCAAGATGCGAGCGTGCGACGCATTCCGTTCCAGCAGAAGATTGGTGCGGGGCTGGATGACGCCGCGTTCAACGCGAAAGTTCGCGATGGGTCGCTGCGGCATGTGGGGCTGGGCGAAAGTCTGCACTTCTTGTCGCACTACTTGGGATTGACGATTGAACGGTGGGATGAAGACCTTGCGCCGGTGCGTGCGGATAGAGATGTCGTGAGCGGGCTTGGGCCGATTGCTCGCGGCAAGATTGCTGGCGTGCGGCAGGTTGCTCGCGGGTATCACGACGAGCGCGTGGTGGTTCACCTTGAGTTCATCGCGGCGGTTGGGCACCAAGAGTCGTTTGATCGGATTGTCGTTGAAGGCGAGCCGCCCATGGATGTGATTATTCCTGGCGGCGTGCATGGTGATGTTGCAACCAGCAGCATCGTGATCAATAGCATTCCGCGGATTATGGAGGCCAAGCCCGGGCTGCACACGATGGCGACGATTGCGCCGCCGTTCTTTCAGCGGCGGGCGTTGTGAAGTCCATTAGAGTCGTTACGCCGACGCGGTGCTGGTTTGCGAAAGCATGTCGCAGGGAATGACAATGTCTCGCATGACGAACAGCGAAACTGGCAACGGTCTTGATGCGGTAGTGACTATTTCGAAGGAATCGCCGGTCCGTGAGAGGGGCTTGAGCGAGTCGAGTTGATTCCACGGAATGCAGATGGCTCGGGCCGGGAAGAAGTAGTTGAAGGGCGGGGCGATAGCAAGCAGCAGGCGGTCGTCGTTGCTTGACCAGATGATGCAGTTGTTGAGGCTCATCCACGGCCGCTTGAGCGCGATGGTGGTGAGGTTTTCGTGCCAGTTGGCATCGGCGAGTTGCTGAGGTGTGGCGGGGAAGGCGCGGGCGAGTTTGTCCCAGCCTGCGAAGCCAATGAGCGGGCGCACGATGACGAGTGGCACGGCCACCACGCAAAGCCCCAGCGGCACGAACGGGAGCCACGAGCGAGATTGAAATGCAAGGACAGTGAAGACTACGAGCGCGGGCAGCGCGAGAACTGGTATGAGCCAGGGCAGCATGCGTCGAGGGAAAGTCATAGCACTGTTTTTACATCGATCTTGATTCGACGTTTCGCACGGTGTGTGCGAAGTTTGGCAGCCAGCTACACCCGCAGCTACCACTCGATCGCAGATAGCTTGACGCAGTCAAAAGCGCACTAGGGCATCAGCCGGCGGTTTTGTCCTTGGCCCGGGCGATGAGAGCCAGCAGCGTGTCGCGGCTCTTGAGAATGCCTTCGGTGATGTCGCCCGTACCGCGGTAGTCGACGGAGAGGGGCCCGTCGTAACCTACGGCGGCGATGGCCTCGACGAGTGGGTACAGGTCGTAGGGTTCATGGCGGAGTGCGACGAGTTTGGGGGGCAGGTCGTCGTCGATGGCTTCGCCCATCAGTGCGGCGATCTCGGCATCAAGCTCGGCGTCGTCGATTTCGTCGATTTCGTCTTCGTCTGCGATGAGTTCGACTGGCGGTGGAACGGGGACGGCACCCTTCTTGCCCTTCTTGGGGGCGGCGCCGCCTGGTGTTGCGGCTTCTTCTTCTTCGATCTTGGCGGCTTTGCCTTTGGCTGGCTTACCTGCAGCGGCGGGTTCGGCGACCTTTTTGCTGGACTTGGGCGGCTCGTCGGTGAGCGGGTCGGTTAGCTTGACGGTTGCAGCGCAGACGCCGGTGGCGTAGGGCGTCAGGCGGTGGAGGTAATCGACGGGTTTGGCGGTGCCTGCGGCGGTTTGGAAGTCGGGGTAGGTTCCGATGCGGAATCCGCCGACTTTCTTGAGCAGTTCGGTGACGCGTTCGCTGGTGCCGGTCAGGCCGTCATGGGGCGAGATGAGAAGGTTTATGTCGAGCTTTTCGGCGCGATCGACCACGGGCTTGAGGGCGAGAGCGACGCGGGCGAGGACTGCGTCGTCATTTGGTGCCATGACTTTGATGGCGGCTGCGGAGCAACCAAGTATTTGCGCGGCTTCCACAACCTTGCGGGCGCGCGTGGTAGCTGCGAGCACGTCGGCTTCCTTGTTACTGCCGAAGTTTTGCGGGTCGTATTCGATGAGCAGCAGGCACGCGGCGCCAGCGCGGTCTGCGCGTTCGCGAATGGCTTCAAGCCGGGCGCGATCGGCGCCAGCGAGAAGGTCCGTCGAGAGCGTGAGGCCTGAGAGGCCCAGCACTTCGCGGGTGTGACGTGGCAAATCGAGCATGTCGAGTGAGGGTTTTTTACCCTTACCCACAGGCGCGAGCATTGAACGCAAGCATCGAGCCGATAGCGTGAGAATCATGGTTCGTCCGACTGTACACCCGTTCGCGCTTACGCGTGGGCGAGAATTGTGCTTTCCCCTGCAGGATGGTTTTCGGTCAGCGCGGGGCGTGGACTTGAGTTGGCGAAGCTGCGAGTTGAGCAAGCCGAGTTGGGCCGCTACCGTCTGCATCGCGGCGGCGGTGTCGCTGCGAATGGTACTGATTGAGTTTCAATCGACGCACGACTTACGCACCCCCCGCACGCACCCTTTGCCGCTTGGAGTTTGCACATGGCTACCCCTCCTGCCGATCGCGTTTATTCACAGTCGCACGAATGGCACAAGATCGAAGACGACATGGTGACGTTGGGACTCACGCAGTTTGCGGTAGACCAACTGACAGACGTGACGTACGCCGAGATGAAGAAGCCGGGCTTCGCGTTCAAGGCGGGGGACATCGTGGGCGAAGTGGAGAGCGTGAAGACAACGAGCGACATTTACTGCTTTGTGGATGGCGCGATTGTGGAAACGAATAAAGCGGTTGCTGATGACCCGAGTTTGCTGAACAGCGATCCCTATGGCAAGGGCTGGCTGATCAAGGTGAAGATGTCGGGCAAGGGCAAGTTGGGCGAGTGCGTGGATGCGGCGACGTATGCGAAGCAGCACGGCTAAGAGAGGGCAGCAAGGCAGCGGAAGCGTCTGACGCGGTTGTGGATCACGGATCACGGCGGCAGGTGTTCACATTTGCGATCGATTGCGCGTGAGCGATTGCTTTGTTGTTTATCTCGTGCTCATCTAGTGCGGGGTTTGCGACGAACAGTTGGCGTTGGTGCTGCGTAGCAGGCTCGAGCCTTCAAACATGCTGCGTTGATGTTTATGGAGTTTGCTGGTTTCCTCACTTCCCATGCTCACCGTCTCAAACGTTCACAAGTCATACACCACCGGCGATCGCGTTGTGCAGGCTCTGCGTGGGGCTTCGCTGAGTATTGCTGAGCCGGGTTTTTATGCGATCATGGGGCAAAGCGGTAGCGGGAAGAGCACGCTGTTGCACTTACTAGGCGCGCTTGATAAGCCTGATAGCGGCGAGATCGTGATTGCTGGCAAGACGATTCATGCGATGGATGACAAAGCCGCGACGGCGTTTCGGCGAACGGGGCTGGGGATTGTGTTTCAACAGTTCAATTTGATACCGACGCTGACTGCGCGCGAGAATATTGAGTTGCCAGGCTTGCTTGCGGGTGATCGTGCTGAGAAGTTGCACAAACGCAGCAGTGACCTTTTGGAGAAGCTGGGTATTTCCGCGAGGGCGGAGCATCGGCCTGATGCACTGTCTGGCGGGGAGCAGCAACGCGTGGCTATCGCGCGGGCGTTGTTATACAGCCCGCCAATTTTGCTAGCGGATGAGCCGACGGGTAATCTGGATAGCGCCAGCAGCGCGAAATTGTGGACGCTTCTAGCTGACATTGCCAAAGAGCAGCGAATGCTGGTGGTCATGGTCACGCACGAGCCCGCTGCGGCGGTCTACTGCAAACGCATTTTCGTCATTCGCGATGGCATCGTGAACGACACCATCGACACGGAGGGACTTGATGCGAGCGGCGTGGCGGCTCGCTATCAGCAATCTGTCCGAGCGGCGTAGTCGCACGGTCTTGCTGGTAGCAGTGGTAGCACTCAGCGCGATTCTCATCTCTGCGGTGGGCGTGGCGATGGGATCGATTCGTGAAGCAATTGGGCAGCGCATCCTCACGCTGGTGGGAGATGCAGACGCACGCGTGCAGCCGCGTGGAACGGGGGCATCGCTCGATTTGACGCTGCTGAGCACGGTCAAGCAGTGGCCTGAAGTTGAGAGAGCGTCGGCAAGGCTGACGGGAACGCTAGCGCTGCGGTTTGGTGCGCCGCAGTGGGTAAAACCGGATGCATTGGGCGAGGCGAGTGGTGGCGGAACTGAAGCAACTTCGGCGAGTGGTGGCGTTTTTCGCAGAGAAACTAAGCTATTTCAAACCAGTGCACGCGTGGTTGGGCTTGCGGATGCAAGCATTACGGGCGACGCGGTCGAACGGGTTGCGCTTGCGAGTGGGCGACTGCCAACCAGTGACAATGAAGTCGTGATCGATGAGGGTGTGGTCACGCTGCTGTCGACGTCGAACAGCAAAGGCTTGCTTAGCAACATCGGTATCTCGCTCTTTGCACGCGGCAGTGGCGGCATTACGAAGCAAGACATTGGGCCCGCGCAAGCTGCAACGCAAGTCGAGGCTGATGCACTGAATGCAGCGGCGAAGCCTGTGATTGGCGACTGGGTTGAGTTTGTGCGATTCGGGAAGCCCGCGACGAAACTGACGATCGTCGGCGTCGCGAAGCAGCCTTCGCTGGGTGACACGCCGCAAGCGTACATGACGATGCAGGCGCTGGCGAATGCAACGGATCAGGCGGGTAAGGTGTCGCGCATTGACATCACACTGCGTGAAGGCGTTGATGCGGAAGCGTTTGCGGAGTCGCGCGGGGCGGTGCTGCCGGCGAATGCGGCGTTGCAAACCACGGCGAAGATCACCAGCGGCATTGATCGCAACGCGAAGGCGAACCAGCTGGCGTTCACGGTGGGCACGCTCATGGCGTTTATCGCGGCGGGCTTCATCATCACCACCGGCATGAGTGTGGGGATCGTCGAAAGACGGCGGGAATTGGCGATCTTGCGGTGCATTGGCGCGACGCCTTGGCAGCTTGCGATGGCGCAGTTGTTTCATGGTGCGTTGGTTGGGTTGGCGGGCGCGGCGGTGGGCGTGCCTATTGGCGTGTTTGCCGCGTGGTTCATGCTTGACCATTTTCAGGAGCGATTGCAGGCACCGCCCATCATTTTGGCAGATCGTGTGGTGTGGTCGTTTGTTGGAGCGATTTTCGCGGGACTTGTCGGCGCGACGCTGCCTGCGATTCAAGCGATGCGGGTGTCGCCCTTGCAAGCTCTTGCGAGTCGGGCGCAGCCGGCGAAACGGCGGACGCTGGTCATCATCACTATCGCGGGTGTGGCGGGCGTCTTGATTCATCTTGCGAACTTCACGCTCATTCGCGATGGGACGACGGTGTTCTTTACGTATGTTGCGCTGGGGTTGCCAGCGTTGATGCTCGGGTACTTTCTGCTTGGTGTGCCAGCGATGCAGCTAGTTGCAAAGCTGTTTGCGAACCCGCTGGAGAAACTCCTCAACCTGCCGACGAACATTGTGCGGCGGAGCATTGCGGCAACGCCGTATCGGTTTGGGTTTACTGCTGGCGCGATGATGGCGGGGCTCGCGTTGCTGGTTGCGATCTGGACGCAAGGCGGAGCAGCGATGCGCGACTGGATCAATCGCATCAACTTTCCCGATGGCGTGGTTGTGGGGCTGAACATGCCGGCGGAAGCTCAGGAGGCCCTGCGGGCGGTGCCGAACGTGACGGATACGTGCGCGATTTCGATGCATCCGGTCGAGACGACGGCGTTTGGCATCAAGGGCATGACGCGGGTGAAGACGTACTTCTTCGCGTTTGAGCCTGAGCCGTTCTTTCGCATGAGCACGATTGAATGGGTTGAGGGTGATGAGAAGACGGCTCGCGCGAAGCTGGAAGCGGGTGGCGCGGTCATCGTGACGCGTGAGTTCAAGACTGCGCGCGATTTGAAAGTGGGCGATGATTTTTTTTGCTGGGATGATTCAGGCCAGGAGCATCGCTTTGAAATCGCGGGCGTGGTGACGAGTCCTGGACTTGAGGTTGCAAACAACTACTTTGACATCGGCGGACAGGATTTCAGCGAGCAGCGCATTCACGCGGTTTTTGGCAGTCGCAAGGACCTGCGGGAGAAGTTCAACAGCGATTCCATCGGGCTGCTGCAATACAACATTCGTGAAGGGGCGGACGGCTTTGCGGTTTCCGAGGCGGTGCGAGCGGCGTTGCTCCCGTACGGCATTCTCAACGCTGCAAGTTCGCAGGGAATGAAGCAAGTCATCAATCAGTTTGTGCAAACCACGCTTGTCACAGCATCGCTGGTCGCGGTTTTTGCGATGCTGGTGGCGTGCTTGGGCGTGGCGAATCTGATCATCGCGGGCATTCATGCGCGGCAGTTTGAGTTTGGCGTGTTCCGTGCGGTTGGCGGCACGCGCGGGCAGCTCGCTCGCATCGTGCTGGCCGAGTCGTTGCTCATCGCATTGGCTGCGATTATTCTGGGATCGCTGATGGGTTTGCAAGGCGCGTTTGGTGGCATGCGGCTTAATGCGCTTATCTGGGGCATTGATCTTCGCGTCAAG
This sequence comes from Phycisphaerae bacterium, assembly GCA_014192545.1. Taxonomy (GTDB): domain Bacteria; phylum Planctomycetota; class Phycisphaerae; order Phycisphaerales; family UBA1924; genus BJHL01. Next base: position 428,724 of record BJHL01000002.1, read on the forward strand.
CCGCCTGTGGTGCCCATGCTGTGGGGCTATATGGTCGTCATCGTGATGTGTGTGGGTGCGGCGACGCCTGCGGTTATTCGACTGACGAGACGCAGCACGCGTGAACTGCTCGCGACGATTCGCGGGTGAGATCAGCGGGCGAGATTAGCGTTCGAGTACATCTCGCGGCAGCGTGCGTTTGCGAGATTTTTTGCCCGTGAGAGCTGGCGCGAATTCTGCTGTTTCTGCAAATCGCAGGCGTTCGGCGCCGCAGATGGCTATCGCGAGTGCGTCGGCAACGTCGGGCGGACTGGGCGGCTCTGGCAAGCGGAAGTAATCCTGCACGCCGCGTTGCATTTGATGTTTTTCGGCTCGGCCGCTGCCGGTGAGGAACTTTTTGACGAGTGCGGGTTTGAGTTCGAGCAGGGTGTAATCTCGCTGCGCGATGGCGAGAAGCAGCACGCCGCGAGCGTGGGCCATGATGGTGGCCGTGTTGGGGTGAGCGGGGTGCGCGAAGAGGCCTTCGACGGCGACGGCGTGGGGCTTGACGCGATCGAGTAGTTCGCGAAAGTCGTGATCGAGTTCTTTGAGACGCTGGCTGACACTTGCGGCATCGCCAGTCTCGCTATCGGTGCGACGCAGACGGAAGACGCCAGCTTCGATGAGGGCGTGGTTGCCGATGCGTGCGAGTTCGACGCAGCCGTAACCGGTGAGTCGCAAGCCGGGATCGATGCCGAGGACACGCATGAGCTAGGGTATTGCTTGATCCGTACGCTAGCAGAAAAGGACGTGTGATGAAACTGTCGAACAAAACAAGAAAGGTCTTGATCATCGTCGGCGGTGGGCTCATGTTTGCGACGTTGAGTCACTTTGTCTACTTTGCAATTACTTTGTGGGGACATTTTCGCCCGTACCGAGACGAGCGTGTTGTATTGAAGTACAACCCTGTCGAAGAGTGGCGGGTGGAATATCGCACACACGCTGAATCCGAGCGAGCTTGGATTATCCTCGAACAACTAGCTTCTAATAGAGAACGATGGGCTCTGGACGATGCTTCGCCGTTGCATAGCGCTTTAGCGAAGGGCCCACGAGACCCGGAATGGATGGCTTGCAAAGCGTGGTTGGCGGAACGTCATGACGTGTTCGCAAGTATTCGTGAAGCTGCAAAACGTCCAGTCATGGGGTATGACTTTCCGAGTCAAGATCAAAATCCGCCTCGGATGTTCGCACCTCATGCGTATTTGAACGTATGTCGACAGGCGGCTCGACTCCTTCGAGCCGATTCGCTTCTAGCGGCAGAGGAAGGGGACTTCGCGCGTGTTGCAGATAACGTTGTTGCGCTTTGCAGATTGAGTGCACTCGTCTCGAAGAATCACGACACCTTTGGTATTCTGGTTGGACAAGCGATTTATTCTGTTGCAGTACAAGTCGCTTCCAGCAACGTCACTCAGTTGCCCGATCACTCCCTCGAATCAGTTGAAAATGCACTTAGTGTCAACATCAGTGCGGATCCGACGCTGGCAGCGAATCTCCTTCGAGACGACGCGCGTGATGTGACGCAACGAATATTTAGTGACAAGGGCGATGGAACCGGCGATATTTGTGCAGATGGAATCAGCTTTCTTCAAGCCATGTCGGACGACGGGTCTCAGTGGAAGCGTTCTCGCTGGGCCATGCCGTTGCTCAGAACCAAGATTGATCGTGCTTCGGCTGAAAGGACCAACGAGCGGATGATCGCGGCATTAGACGAGTGGGCGAGAACGCCGGCTTGGGATCGCGGATTGCCGACGGCGATCCGCGCCACAGCAAATCAGCTCCCACAGGAAATGCAAGTATTCGCGGCGACGTGCGCGGTGTGGGAGTCGTACACAACTTTCGTCACGGCAAGCGACCGTGCAAGTTCAATGCAGATCGCAGCCATTACTGCGGCAAAAGCTGAGAGATTCAAACGGACAACGGGTTCATACCCTCAGTCACTCGAAGATGCTTTAGCTGGAACTTCTATCCCGGTTCCGCTTGATCGAATGTCCGGCGATCCGCTTCGGTGGCGAGTTGCTCCCACGGGCATCGTCATTTACTCCGTGGGCCCGGACCTTATCGACGACGGTGCGGCAAGCAGCGTTGTCCCGAAGTGGTCAGCAAAATCGGGATTTGAAGCGCCGCGTAATTCAGACGACGTCCTGTGGCCTATGCCCGAGTAGTGGTACCAAAGTGCTTGATCCAATGCACCACTTGCTTGCCGATCAGATCGCATTCGAGATTGACGCGGCTGCCCGCGCGCAGTTCACCCAACGTGGTCTTTGCGAGCGTTGTGGGAATCAGTGCGATTTCGAACCAGCAGTCTTGGGGGTGCAGCGCTGCGACAGTGAGGCTGACGCCTTGCACGCAGATGCTGCCTTTGGGAGCGAAGAACTCCATGAGCTCTCGCGGCGGCGCAATGCGAACTCGCCATTCGCCGTCGGTGATGATGTGTTGCACAACGCCCACGCCATCGACGTGGCCTTGGACCAGATGGCCGCCCAGGAGAGTGGCGAGCGTGGCGGATTGTTCGAGATGCACGCGGTCGCCTGGCTGCAACTGGCCCAGCGTTGTTTTCGCGAGTGTTTCGGGAACGGTATCGAAGGCGAGCAGGCCGCCGGTTGATTGCGTGTCTGCGGCGAGCGTGACGCAGCAGCCGTTGATGGTGATCGACTCCCCCACTGCTGGCTTGTGATACCAGCCGGAAGCATCAACGAGCAGGCGCTCGCCCGATGGGGTTGCTACTCGTGAACGAATGACGCCGAGTTGCTCGATGAGGCCGGTGAACATGTGTGTACCCGTTGAGTTTCGTTGAGCAACTTCGCGACGCGTGTGCATCTATTGCGGCGATGCCTTACACCATCTCGGCGAGAACCTTCTTGATCTCGTCGCGCTTCTGGCGAACATCGCGGTAGTTGAATTGCTTCATGGCGATGCTGCTGGCGATCTTGTCGGCTTCGCGGATCGCTTCGGCGTTCTTGGCAGCTTTGCCTTGCTCAACCAGCGAGATCATCAGGTCGTACTGCAATTCAAGGTTCATCTCGGCGGGCATGTCGCCAGCAGTGAGCGCTCCGCGCAGCGTGTGCACGGCTTCGTCAAAGTAATTGATCTTGAGGAAGCTACGACCGAGGAACGTGAGGCTCATCACGCGCATCTTCGCGTCGATCTGGCTTTGCTGGAAGAGGGCGATCGCTTCGTCGTAGTTGCCGGCTTGGTAGTACCGCTTGCCGAGTTCGTACTTTTTGCCAAGATCGGTGGGATACGCGGCGACACGGGCTTTGAACTCTGCGGTTTCGAGTTTGAGCAGGGCGTCAACTTCGTTCTGGAGCATGCTATGCACCAGGCCCTTCTCGCCTTCGCTTGCTTTCTCGACCATGCGCTCAAGTTCGCGCACTTTTCGGGCTTGCTGGCGAATGCGAATATCACCAGCAAGTTCGCGGAAGCGGAACGTACTGAACTGCGTGTACATCTGCATGTACAGGTCGTGCGCTTTTTGTTCATCGCCGGGCTTGCTGCGTTCGAGCAGGCGCTTCGCGAGCACCTCGATCGTCGGCATGTCGTTGGGCCGCTTGATGAACTCGTCTTCGGCTTGGCTTACGAGGCGATCAACTGTTTCTTCGGTCTTGACGATGCGGTCGCCTTCTTCGAGCTGGCGCTGTTTGGTGGCATCGCGAATGTTGTCGCGGAAACCGCCTTCTTTGCCGCTGTTGCCGTAACCGCCGCGAGTCATGGTCGCAGTCGCCGCAAGGTCACGCACCCACGCACTCACTTCGCCATCGCTGGGGTCGGCCTTGAGCGCGGCTTCGGCGGCTTGCACGGCGCGGTCAGCCGCTTCGATCTTGACGAACGCTTGCGCGACTTTCATCAGCAGTTCTTTGCGGCGTTTGTCGTTTTTCTCACGCAGGCAGAGCGCGAAGCTGCGTTCACCGATCCACAATCCTGCTTCGCGTAGACCCAAGCTTGCGGCGCTCTCGAGTGCTTTGAGCGAGAGGAACGCTTCGGCGGGCTTCATGCCCCATTCGAGCAGACTGCGAAGATACTTGTCGACATCGTTTCCGCCTGAGACGCTTTTGACGATGTCCTTGCCGGGGCCTTTTTTACTCGCAGGATCGTTGAGGTACTGCGCGGTTGCGGCGAAGAAACTTTCGAGGCCTGCGACGCCGTTGGGATGCAGCCGGACACCTGAGAGCCAAAGCTGCATGGCGTATTCGTAATTGCCGGTCTCTTGCACGGTCTTGGCGTGCTGGAAGAACTTGGACGCTTTGCCTTCGTCGAAAACAATCGAATTGCTATTGGGCTTCTCGCCTGGCTTGGGCGCGTCGCTGGGCGTGGCACCGTTGGCACCGGGCTGCGGGTTAGACTCATCCTTCTTTTTGCCGAAGAAAAACGCCAAGGCGAGCTCCTGAGAGAGGGTCTGCGGATGCGGATAGAGAGGATAGGACGGCATGTCACGCGGGCGAGTTGGCGGGCGTGTACAGAATATGTAGGGCTGACAAGGCCAAGGTTTCGCATACGCTAGCGGAACATGGCCAAGAAGCAACTATCCAAGCGTGTTTCAAGCTCCGCCGTTCCGGTGGGATATTCGCAATTTGCCAGCGTCGAGGATGTGGCCGGAAACCGCGCCAAGCAGATTGCGCTGGCGGAGCAGTCTGGCAAACAGGGTGCGAAAATCTTCTGCACGCAAGAAATGTGTACCACGCAGTATTTCTGTCAGATCGAAGACCACCGTTTTTTCAAGCTGGCTGAGTCGATTCCCGGCCCGAGTACGGATGCCTTCGCGAAGATCGCGAAAAAGTACAACATGGTGATCGTCGCGGCGTTGTTTGAGCGGCGTGCTGCGGGGCTGTATCACAACACCGCGGCGGTCATCGACGCTGATGGCTCGCTCATGGGCATCTATCGCAAGATGCACATTCCCGATGATCCGCTGTTCTATGAGAAGTTCTACTTCACGCCCGGCGATCTGGGTTTCAAGGCGTGGAAGACCAAGCACGCGACTATCGGCGTGTTGATTTGCTGGGATCAGTGGTATCCTGAAGGTGCTCGGCTCACGGCGATGCAAGGTGCCGAGATTCTCTTCTATCCGACTGCAATTGGTTGGCATCCCAGTGAGAAGAAGGAGTACGGCGTCGCACAGCACGACAGTTGGGAGCTTTCGATGCGGGCACATGCTGTCGCCAACGGCTGCTACGTGTGCGCGCCGAATCGCGTGGGCCATGAATACATCACCGATGCGAATGGCAAGCGAGTGAGCGAAGATGGCCTGCAATTCTGGGGGCAGGGTTTTGTCTCGCAACCCAATGGCCACGTTGTTCATCGTGCAAGCATTGACAAAGAGGAAGTCTGCATCGTCGATTGCGAACTCGACAAAGTCGAGTTTGCTCGCACGCATTGGCCATTTCTGCGAGATCGCCGGATTGATGCGTATGGGGATTTGACGAAGCGGTTTTTGGTGTGATGATGTTGGGTGGGCCGCCATTCCATGGCGGCTTCATTTTTGGAGCAATCAACTACTCCACGCGCACGCCCGCAAGATCGCCAGCCGCTTTCGGATACTTCGGATCAATCGCTTCCAGCGTCTCGCGCACCACGCGAGCAATCGCCCAGCGCGCGTACCACTTGCGGTCGGCGGGGACCACGTACCACGGGGCCCACGCCGTGCTGCAGCGATTGATCGCAACTTCGTAGGCCTCTTGGTATTTGTCCCAGAACTTCCGCTCGGCAAGATCGCCCGGCTGGAACTTCCAACGCTTTTCGGGGTCATCAAGCCGGGCTTGCAAGCGCTCGCGCTGTTCATCTTTGCTAATGTGCAGCATGAATTTGAGAATCACCATGTGATTGCTCGTGAGGTAATGCTCGCAGTTGTTGATCTGCTCGTACCGTTGCTTCCACATCGATTCGGGCACAAAGTCATGCACGCGCACTATCAGCACATCTTCGTAATGAGCGCGATTGAAAACTCCGATCTCGCCTTTTGCGGGCACCGCCGCGTGGATGCGCCAGAGATAATCGCGATCAGCCTCGGCCTCGCTGGGCTTCTTGAAGCTCGTCACGTGGCAACCTTGGGGATTCACGCCTGAAAAAACATGGCGGATGACGCCGTCTTTGCCGCTGGTGTCCATGCCTTGCAGCACGACCAACACCGACGTTTGATTCTCGGCGTACAGCACTTCTTGCAACTTTGCGATCTGCTTGACATCGGCTGCGAGTTCTTGCTCAGCTCTCGCTTTCAAGTCACCGTTCTTTTCGCCTTTGTTCGGTACCAAGCCGGTCGTCGCGGCCGTGTCGGCCTTAGCGATAACGAAATTGGAACCCGGATCAATTCGGTGAAGTGCGGGGAAGTTCATGGTGTTTGCGTTCCGGGTTGCAAATTCGTCTCGACGAGTTTTACTTCATGCGTTCGGCCGCGGCGGCAATCTCGGCTCGATCATCGGTCGTCGCCGCGCCCACTGCTTTGGTGATGATCGCTCGCGCTTCGTCCTGCCGACCCCCTGCCCAGTGAGCTTCCGCCATCGCGAGCATGACGCGAGGCTGCTCGGGCGCGAGCTCGAACGCGCGTGATGCAAGTTTGTCCGCTGCTTCGACATTGCGTGTCGCAGCATCGCCTTGCGTCAGCATCACCAGAGCCATGTTCGCTAGCGTGCGATGATCGTCTTTGAACGCACCTTCCAGCGAGTTCAAGGCAAAATCACTTGCGGCTTGCAGGTCTTGCTTGCCCGTCACGAGCAGCCGCATCTTTGCGACTGCGCTGGGCGCAAACATCTGGCTGTCGAGTTCGATGATTTCATCGAGGTAGCCAATGGCCTCGTCCCATTTCTTGGACTCGATGGCTTTCTGCAAAGGCGTCGCGAGTTTGAAGGCACGCCGACGAAGGTCTTCGCGGGCCTGCGATTCTGCCTGCGCGGTTGCACCGTCGAGTTTTCCCGCAAGCAGTTCATCGAGTTTGTCTTTGAGGCCCATGCGTGGGTGTCCAAACCACGCGACTCGGCCTTTGCCGTCAATCAGGAAGACAGTTGGAATGCTGACGCGTCCTGCGGCGTTCATCCATCGCTGCGAGATGACGCCATCATCGCCGCCATACGCGATCGTGTAATTCATGTCGCGCCGGCTCTTGGCAAAGTCGGTCACCCGCTTGACGAAGTCCACGCCCGCATCGCTGTTACGCGCGTTCTCCCAAATCGACATGCCGATGACGCGCACGTTCTTGCTTTGGTAGTCATTGTGGATCGCGTTGAGTTCAGGAATGAACGCGATGCAGGGTCCGCACCAGGTCGCCCAGAAATCGACGACGTAGATCGTGCCTTCCTCAAATTTGGTGATCGGCTCGCCTTGAATCCACTTCGCTCCTGTGAGCGTTGGCGCAGCATCGCCCACGGTGATGGGCCGGAAGGCATCCGGGCTTGGGTCTGTCTGCGGCGGAGCCTCAACAACTTGGGGCTGCTCTGCGGGCTGCGTTTGAGGCTGCGTCTGTGCCGGTTGGGCCGCGGGCTTGGCGACCGCAGGCGTCACGTCCTTATTCGAATACTGCGCGCATACCCCCGCGGCGAACAACAAAGATACAGACCACAATTGAATCGCGTGACGCATAAAAGCTCCAATGAAGTCGGCGTTGCAGTCGCACTGCCGATGCCGATTGCAGAATTACAGTATCGAGCCTGCCCTTAGGACGAACAAACTGCCGGGTGGTTGCTGAAGGATCGAACATTCTGCATCGCTGCATCGTCAATAAGACAGAAAAGCACAAGCCTCTTACAATTCGCAATCGCAATGACACAGTTCCCGGTCCCATCACGAACGACAAATCCAGCCATCCTTGCGGCGGGTGTTGTGAGCGTGCTGATTCACGCTGGTTTAGGACTCGGACTCGCAAACTACGGCGTGCCGACCTCTGCAGGGCAAGGCGACATGGACCTGGGCGTGGAGATACTCCTCCCAGCCGACGGGACGGGACTCGCGGCGCAGCAGTCGCCACAAAGTTCGCAGTTGTCTTCAACTGAGACTGCGGCGAAAGTAGATCCATCGCAAGTCGTGCCCGTGATGCCTGTCGCGCCGCTGGAACTTTTGCGAATTGAGCCACAACCACCACCCGAGCCTGGGCCCGAAGAAGACCTCGTACGAATCGGCACCGACGACGGCGTGGGCCGCACCGACAACATGCTGGGTGCAGCACAAGCTACGCCGCACAGTGCGATCATTGGAAGCGTGGACCAACCTGCTCTTACGCTGGCGCCGGGATTGCCAGGTCCGTCGGGTGCGGGTGCTCCGGAGCGCAGCAGTGATGCGAGCGATGCCGGCGAAGGCGGCGCGAATGGACAAACCGGCGGCAGTTCGCAGGTGCAGCCGGCCTCGCCGCAAGCATCTGTCGATGCGAATCCTCAACCTGCGCAGCCGGAACAACCACAAACTCCTGCCGCCGAGCCAGCGCCCGAAACCAAGATTGATCTGGCCGAGCAGGTTGATGCGTCCCTGAAAACTGATGTGTCAGTTGCTAGTCAGCAGCCCACACCCGCGCAGCAATCAGAACCAGTCAAGAACGAAGTTTCGCCCGAGGTCGAAGTTCGGGCCACGGACGAGCCTTCGATTTTCGAGCAAGCCAACGGCGTCGAAACTGATTCACAAGAAAACGTGTTCGCGATTCCGCAGCCTCAAAAGATCACGGCTGTGGATGAGTTTGGTCAGCAAGCTGCTCCGGCGGTCGCGGGCAAGGAAGTGCCGGTCGTTGTGCCGCCCGAAGCTGCGCCCGCTGAAGTGAAGCCCGCGGCTGTCGAGCTTCCTGCGAAACCCAAGAGCGAGCCGCCCGCCAAAGACCAAGCTCGCCTCGCGCTATCGCCCGTGCCGGTCGAACCAGCGAGTACATCACCTGCCGCAACCTCCGCCGCTCCGGGCGCAGCGGGCAGTCCGGCAACCGCAGGCGGCGACTCGCGACTGCCAGGCACCACCAGTGATGCTGAAAGCACCGCAGTCTCCACGCAACCACTCATTGACTTCAAACCGGGCATGCCGCTCACGGGCAAGGGCATTCGCATTCGCACGGTTGTGCCGCGATTTAGTACCACCACGCAACTGACTGCGATGCCTCGCAACCCGGTGATCGTGATTCGATTCAATCGCGCGGGCCGCGTGGTGAAAGCTGAGTTTGAAGGCCTCGAAGGCACCGGGTACAGCGGCATTGATGAGCCGCTGCTGGACGCTGTGTATCGCTGGACTGCCGTGGGCGAGCAACTCAATAGATTGCCGGCGAATTCGAAGGAGACGATCTCGTTTCGTATTCGGTACTTGCTGAAAGACGAGTGAAGCACTCACGAATGACGAGCCGCATCACGCTTTGGGTAGCAGCCGGCCCACCGTCACGGGCTTGAGCGGGAATGCATCGCAATACGCCCGCATGTCCGCAAGCGAAACGCGCGAGAGGCGATCGAGTTCTTCTTCCAAAGGCCAGTATTTCCGCAAGTAAGTAAACACGCGTCCCAAGCGATGCATGCGATCATGCGGACGTTCGCCCGAAATCGTCGCGCCCGTCACGGTCTTCGCCAGCAGTCGATCCAGATCTTCTTGCTTCAGTGAATCGCGCACGCTCTGCATCGCTTGCTGCGTGACTTCCCACACTTCATCAATGCGCTCGGGGTCGCACGCCGCAAATACAAAGCATTGCCCGCTGCCGTCGTTGCCGTCGTAGACCGCCTGCGCATCTTCGGCTAGACCCGGCTCAATCAGTGCCCAGTGCAGCAAACTGTTGTCAGGCATGCCCAGCACCTGCGAAACCAGCCCAGCCGCATAGCGACGATCATCATCGAACGCCGGCGCGGGACACATAGCAAGCAAGTAGCCGCGATTGACTTTCTCGCTGCGCATCGTGAACTCTTCTCCCGCGAGTTTGGGCGATGCGTTGTTGCGTGACGCGCTGGTCTTGCGCCACGACCCGCACAGTGCGTCAATCTGGGAGACCGCCGATTGAAAATCAACCTTGCCCGCAAGTGCAACCACCGTGTTGTCCGCGCTGTAGCGGTTGTCGAAATACGACTGCATCTGGTCGCGCGTGAGATTGGTGATCGACTGATTGGTGCCCAACACTCTGTGGCTCAGCGTGTGGGCACCAAAGTGCTTCTCCAACACCGCCTCATACAAAATGAAAAACGGGTTGTCGTCATACATCGCGATTTCTTCGAGAATGACGCCCTTTTCCGTATCAAAATCGCTCTGCCGCAGCGCGGGCCGCATCATGCGAGAGAGCAAATCAAGCCCCTCGCCCGCCAGTTCCGGCAGCAGATGTGCGTAAAAGCACGTGATTTCGTTGCTCGTGTACGCGTTGTTCTTCGCGCCCATCGCATCAAACCGCTGGTTCAATTCTTCAGCGGTTATGTCGCCCGTACCCTTGAACATCATGTGTTCAAGAAAGTGACTCACGCCCATGACGGGAGTCGCTTCGTCGCGTGCTCCAGTCTTGACGAAGAACCCAGCCGCCGCCGAATGTGCCAGTGGATCAACTTCGGCGACTATCGTCAAACCGTTGGCGAGCGTTGCTTGATGAAATGTGTACGCCATGGATTCCTCAGCCTCTTTTCTTCAACTAGCCGTCGTCGATTTTTCTTTGCCAATCAAGTTTCGTCACTGTACTTTCGTCGCGCCCGCTTGCATGCACGTTCGCAATTCCTCACAAATCTTTCGCGGGTTGCTCGCGTTGCACACCACGCTTGATACCGCAATCCCTCGGCATCCGCTGGCCACCAATTCCACCACATTCATCGGCGAAATCCCGCCAATTGCAAGATATGGCACGTTCCCCGTCATCTCATCTCGCAGATACTCGCGCAAATACGCAGGCCCAGCGAGACGCGGCTTATCCTTGGTCGTGGTCGCAAACATGGGTCCCACGCCGCACAGGTCCGCACCGTCCGCAACTGCCTGACGAGCCTGCACGATGTTCTCAGTCGATACGCCCACGAGCAACCGCGACCCGGCCAATTTGCGCGCGTCGCGCACTGGCAAATCCGTCTGCCCCAGGTGCACGCCGCTCGCGCAGGCGAGCATCGCAATATCAACACGATCATTCACAAACACCGCGGCGCGCGAGCCTGCCAGCGAAACTAACCATTGTGCCCGGCGCAGCAGTTCGGCGTCCGCAAGTTCCTTCTCTCGCAGTTGCAAGCAGTCCGCACCGCCTGCAACCGCCGCTTCTGCCACCGCTTGCCAAGGCTGCGAACATAATCGCTCCGTGATCAACACGCACAACGCATATTGCGTGGCGTTTCGCTCCAGCCCACCGGCGAGTCGCTGATGCAGGGTGTAACTCGCGTACCGCATCGCCTCGACGCGTTTGGCCGCGTCGATCTTCCCCATCGCCTTGCAGCATTCCTCTATAGACCGCAGTGCCTCCGCCAGCCTTCCCGCCGCGGCGTGCACAATCGCGTCCAAATCCTGCCGGCGTTGTTCGCCCGTGGTTGAGATCGCCGTGCCGACATCCCCTGTGGTGTCGCGAGCGTCGAGCAACTCGCTGGGCGTCACGCTCAGTATCGCAACGACCTCGCTCAGCTCGTGCCGGAGCCCCTTTAGCTCCCGCGAAATGGCAGCGTCATTGCAACCGAACCGCGCCGTGTCCTCAAGCACACGCAGCCCTTCGCGGGCGCGGTTGAGATTGGCATCCAGTATCCGCAGTACGACATCCACAATAAACCGTAGCCTGTTCGCCACGACTTGCGCAACATTTCCGTCCGCGCGGGCGACATCCATCGCTTTGTCCATCACTACGCTCACCACCGTGGAAGACCGCCCCACTTTCGATCTCGTCGGCGGAAACCCGCCGAAACTCCCCAGCCTGCCCGGGGGCGTCGTCATGCGCCAAGATCGTGACGCCGTACACGACGCGTTGCTCGCGGACATCAATATCCACGCGCGCAATTGCATTCGCTCCTTTGGCGATTTCCAACTGGCCATCAGTTTTTCGCCCGCAGTTGTACCGATTCTGCGCCGCATGATGACTGATCCACTCTACCGCGAGTTCCCGTGGTCGCGAACGCGAGTGTGGCTTGTCGACGAAGCGATCGTGAGCGAAGACGATCCGCAACACCGCGCGTCGATTCTCGATGGACTTGTTGTTGAAGGCTCGGGCATGCCCATCGAGCAAGCGCATCGCATCGACATCTCACGTCCCGATGCTGCGAGTGCATATGCCGCTCAACTTCGCGAACACTTGGGTTGGCGCGAGAAGGGCCAGGATCGTTTGGACGTCGTTCTTGTCGAACAGATGAGCGATGGATCATGGTCAGGGGTGGTCGATGCCCCCGGCAGCGACGATTTAGTCGTCACCATGCCTGTGCAGCACGATGCGCCGGCTCGTATCTGCATGACGGGCAACGCCGTCCGCAGTGCTCGGCTGCTCGCCATTGTCGCGATCGGCAAGCCAGCCGCAGCGGGCATCGGCCATTGGCGCGGCTCATTCAGCGTTCGCAAAGCCGGCCCGCTGCCGCCAATCGATGCCGCTGAAGTTCGCTGGTACGTGGATTACGAAGCCTGCACCGAGTAATCCTTCGCTCATGAACACCGCTCGCTTCGCGGAATTGCACGATGCACCTCTTCTCACCCAGCGCGAAGCCTCCGCCCGTTGCTCCCGCAACCCAAACTGTCCTGCTGTGGAACCTGCGCCACGGCGGCAGCAACACACGCACGCCCGAGCAAGCGTTACATCTGCTTGAGTATCAACCTGACATCATCATCCTCGCTGAACTTCGTGCATCGCGCGGTAGCCAACTTCTCACGATGCTGGCCGAGCAAGGGCTCATGCATCACGCGATTGCACCCGCCTCGAGTGACAGAATAAATCGTGTCGCCATTGTGAGTCGCGAACCGCTTCACAGCGTTGCATCAACTTCGCCGAGACTGCTCACCGCTCGCGTGGGTGAACTCCCCATCATCGCCGCGCATATTCCTGATGAGTCAAACCCCCGCGCCCGGGCCGATCTCTGGCACGGCTTGCTCGCGCTCGCCCGCGAGCATCGCGACCGTCCCGCCCTCATTGCGGGCGACTTCAACACCAGTCGGCGCGGCATCGATCCGGCCCGCCAAGGCCAAACCTGCGAGCGGCATATGGGCACACTTTGCAGCCTGGGATACCGCGATGTATGGATTTCCGCCGAAAATTCTTCGCCCGGCACGTGGAGCTGGGCCGGCCCCATGGGCGAGCGGCATCGGCTCGATGGTATTTTCGTTAGCGACCAGCTCCACAAATGTGCCGAAAACCCCGTGTACGACACGACTTGCGTCACGCAAGGGTTGTCAGATCATGCGGTTTTCAGCGTCAAAATCGCACCGCCCAGAATGTGGATAAGTCACCAAAACTCGCCGTTACCGCCCGAATCAAGCTTGTGAAAATGTGCAAAACTGTGTAGCGTTGCGCGTCGCTCAGCCGAAAAAGTGCGTAATTCCCGGTGGATTTGTACCATCAGGACTTGCAGAGTTCGTGTGAATGTGATACACATACACGTCCTGTTGCACCCGTGTGAGGTGCGTCGCCCTGGGCCAGCGTGTTGGGCCCTCGAAGATTCGGAGAATCTTCGGCGTTAGGAATGGAGAACGAAAACATGGCAAAGAAAGCCGCACCCGCCGCCAAAGCAGCACCCAAGCCCACCAAACTCACCGCCGCCGCCAAGCCCCGCAAGAAGAGCGAGCTCTTCACGATCATCGCTGATCATGCGGGCATCAGCCGCAAGCAAGTCGCTGGCGTCTTCGATGCGATGGGCAAGGTCATGGCCGTCGATCTGGCCAAGCCCGCTGCCGGCAAGCCCAAGATGTTCGTCGTCCCCGGCATGATGCGCATCAAGGCCGAGTTCAAGGCCGCCGTCCCGGCTCGCAAGGGCATCGATCCGTTCACCAAGACGGAAAAGATGTTCAAGGCCAAGCCCGCCAGCACCCGCCTGAAGATCCGCCCCCTCAAAGCCCTCAAGGCGATGGTGTAAGTCAGACGGCAATTGATAGATTACCACGCGACGCCGACACATCTGTGTCGGCGTTGTCGCTTTGGGACCGTACAGGTTTCCGAATCGTTGAGCCGAACGCCGGAGGACTGAAACCTGTTCAAACATCTTTGAAATCAGCCCTACTCCTCTGGAACAGACCCAGGATTACACGGGCGCAATCCGCCCCGGTTGACGCAATGTTATCGCCAGCCAGCGCAAGAAATTCTGCAATTTTCGCGCATGTGTTCTAGACACGCTTCGGATAGTGTGGTATGTTAACGCGATCGGGATGAAACTGTTTCAGCCTGAAAGGGCTAACAAGGAGAGATGTATGTCGATCAAGTTTGCTGCAGTTGCGTCGGTTGTCGCTCTTATGAGCGCTGCGTCCGCCCAGGCGGTGGTTGTCGGTGTTGATGGTTCCTCAGCCCCCTGGCAGGGATTCATGAACGTGTTCAACCTGCCCTCGGCGGGTGGTGCGTTCCAGTTCGCTTCCGGCTGGGGCGTGCCCGATCTGCGCACGACCTTCAACGATCCTTCGCAACAAGTCACGATGTTGCCCAACACCATCAACGACCCCAACGGCTACTGGTACATCGGTGGCGGTGGCCCCGGTGCGGCTGGCAACAAGATCATGGAAGCCAACCTCTATCAACAGCTCAGCGATGGCTCGCTGTCGGGTACCACGGTGACCTTCAACGGTTTCGTGACGGCCAACACGCTCACGGCCGCGCACGAAGCACGCCTGTTCATTCGCGACTTCGCTCCTGACTTCTCTTCGTTCAACGAAACGATCGTTTCCGCTCCCGCCAGCGGCGCGTTCAGCCTCTCGCTGGTCACGCTTCCCGGCGCAGGCCGCAACGTCCAATGGGGCATGCAGCTCAAGGGCGTGAACGTGTGGGCTACCGACACGGCTCCCTTCGGCAGCATCACGTACTCTTCAGTTCCCACCCCCGGCGCTCTGGCTCTTGCTGGTTTCGTCGGCGCGGCTGCACTCCGTCGTCGTCGCAACTGAGTTTCCCTTCCCTCTAGGAAAAACGCCGTCGAGCTTGCTCGGCGGCGTTTTTCATTTGTGTCTTCACGTCGTGAATTGTCGATTTCGCCGCAGATTACTTGGCATTTGCCGAGGGTTCATTCTGCATGACCAGCTTGGGCTTGCGATTTGAGAAGTAGACGCCCCAGTGCTTCTCAACCTCGTTGGGCTCGGTGCCGCCCTTCCACTTTTCATCAAAGGCCTGGAACCAGAAGTACGGAACCTTGTGCGTGGTTGCCCAGTCGCGGAAGGTGCGGAAGAAGACCTCTTGCGGCAGTTCGCCCCATTTGCCCAGCACGCCCTCGGCTTGATAGCCGTTCATGCCGCGGTCCGTTGCCCAGCCGATTTCAGTGATCGCGAACGGCAGGCCCGCGTGCTTCTTGGTCACTTCATTCCAGCGATCGCGCGACCACGCAAGGGCATCCTCAAGTTGCTGCTTGTTCCACATCGCATAAATGTGCACGGCACCAAAATCAACTTCTTTGGCAACACGGTCGCTGTCGGCTGACAGCCAGAACTCATACCCATCGCACGTGGTCACGGGCTGGCTCACGTTGTTGCGCACCGTGCGAATGTGCTGAATCAGCGAATCCGTCGTGCATCGATACGCGCTCCAAAACACCTGCGTCTCGTTGCCCACGCCGATTGCCACGACTTCGTTGCGATACTTGTTCGCCAGGCGAATGCCCTCGGCAACTTGCTGGCGATTCAACTCCGCGTTGGCTTCGCTGCGCGCAATGACATTGCCGCCTTGATCCAACTGGGTTTCGGGCGCGATCCAAACGCCCAACATCAGCCGAAGCGGCAGCTTTTCATCGCGGATGGTCTCAAGCAGATACTCGGTCTGTTCGCCCGCGCCATACATGCGGACGTACCGCCACGTCTTCGCCATGATCCGCGCGTCCTCGGCGACCTGCTCGCGCGTCGGCTGCGGGCCTTTGTTTGGCTCTTGTCCGTCACGATGGGGCCCGTAGCAGATCGCCGCGCCCGCCCGGTCGTTATTGAGCGTCACCGGGAACGGACGCCGAGAACCGGCGGCAGCCGCCTGCGTATCGGACTGGCGATGAGGCGCACAGCCAAGCAAAACTGTGCAAAGTGTGAGAGCAACCGCGAGCAATGTGTACCAACGCATGGAACTGCACTCCTTTGAGGGTGGATGGGTGCGGCAATATACAGGAGAGCGTATTGGAATGCAACTGTTCCAGCGTTAAAATCGCCTCGATCGGGGCAAGGGAAGGCCACGGTTTTTCAAAGTTTGTGTATCCTAAAACACTGGATTTGATGCAATTACGCCACTTCACAAAAATACCGTCAAAAATACAGCAAGGCCCCTTGCGTGGATGGGTGTTTCTGCTACATTACTGAAACTGTTTCACAGACCGTTTGTCAAGGGTTCATGTGCCTTGGAGTTCTGAATGTCGTCTGTTCGCGCAATTGCGCAACAACTCAAACTCTCTGCGGCAACGGTATCGCGGGTGATCAACAATCACCCCGACGTTGATGAAACCACGCGCGAACGTGTTCTGGCGGCAATCAATCAATCTGGCTACTTCCCAAGCACTGGCCGTTTGCAGACCAACGTGCTCGCGCTCGCGTATCCCGATGATCCGGTCAAAACTGAGTACGGTTCATTCGAACCGGCGCTGCTCTCGGGCATCATGCGTGGGCTTGACGAGCACCAGTTCGATCTCAAACTGCTGAGCATTCGTCGTGATAAAACGCCTGATGAAACCTACACGCAGTTCTTCATGCGCAAGGGCGTTCGTGGCGTCATCATGCGTGTATTCCGGCATAACCGAGCGTTGATCTCACGTATCGCGAGCGAGCGATTTCCTTGCGTGGTTGTCGCCGAGCAGTTTGATGATCCGGAAGTCAACTTCATTCGGTCAGATTCGTACCCCAGCAGCCGCCGGGCGATGGAGCATCTGATCGCGGTGGGCCATTGTCGCATCGCGCTTGCGATTCACCACGTTTCGGACGGCGACCATATGGACCGTCGCCGCGCGTACGACGACGCGATTGTCAATGCTGGCATCAAGATTGATCCGCGGATGATTTTCGAAGTTTCCGCAGGTTTCAATGCTGGTGAGCAGGTGCTTGACAGCATTCTCACTATGCCCAGCAAGGCCCGCCCCACCGCTGTCTTTGCGACAAACCCGATGACGGCCTTGGGCGTTATGCGTCGCGCCCAAGAACGCGGCGTGTCGATCCCGCGCGATCTTTCGCTGCTGGGTATGGACGATAGCGATACGCGCCTGCACACCTGGCCTCGCATGACTGCCGTCTGCCAAGACGCGACCATGCTGGGTTACGAAGCGGCCAACTGGCTCACGCGGCGCCTGCAGTCAAGCGATCGTGCGAATGCAACCGCAAGCATGCGGCTGCACTTGCCAACAACTTTTGAAGTCAACGGCACAACAGCAGCGCCCGGAGGTGAAGCAATCGACATTGCGTCCAATGTCCGACCGCTCACACCCAGTCGCAGTTGATGGAGCCAGTGTTTATTCCCGAGGAAGAGTGTTTTTAAGTTCAAACACGAACAGGAGAGGTATCATGATTCGCAAGCAAGTTCTCGTCGCGTTGGCCGGTTTGGCATGTTGCAGCGTTGCGCAGGCGCAACTGCTCGATCCCAGTTTTGAAACCTTGAACGGTGGCGGTACGGGCTGGACGAACTGGACGACGTTCAACAACGTCCTCGTCGAGTCCTCGATCGCGCAGTCTGGCACGCGCAGTGCTCGCCTCGGCGGCAACTTCACTGGTCCGTTCAACGTCTCAGGCATCTATCAAGGCGTGCCTGCCAGCGTTGGCCAGATCATCGAAGCTACCGCGTTCTTCCAGAACCCGGCCAGCGACCCGATCCTCGCCGACAACTTCGCCGTGCTGAACATCGAGTTCTACAACGCCGCGAATCAACAGATCTCAGTGAAGGAAATGCGTGCAGCCGACGTCAACTCGCCCATCGGCGTGTGGCGTCAAGTGACCAACAGCGCGGTCGCCCCCTGCGACACCGCTTCGGCCCGCATCGTTCCTCTCTATGTGCAAGGCGCGTTCTTCGCGTCGGGCTCGGTCTTGGTTGACACTGCAACGCTCGCCCCCAACGGCAGCAGCAACGTGCAAGTGGTGCAGAACGCTGGCTTCGAAGTCGAAGGCTACCTCCCAGGCTGGGTCACGTTCGGCAATGCATTCCGCGAATTCCAATTCACGCACACGGGCAACGGCGCGATCAAGTTCTTCGGCAACTTCAACGCACCCTTCAACGTTTCGGGTGCGTTCCAAACGTTCTGCGTTCAGCCTACGCAGAGCTACACCGTCGGCGCTTGGGCTGGCACGCCCGTCGCAGACGCTATTCGCGGCGGCGACTTTGCTGTATTGAACATGGAAGTGTTTGATGCCGCAGGTGCGCCAATCAATGCATTCCAAGACCCCAACAACCCAGGCGGCGCGCTGGTTAACTTCACGAGCGTTGAGGCTGTGCCCACAACCGCGACCCCGGGTGTTTACACGCAGGTGTTCAACACCACCGTCATGCCTCTAAACGCCGCCAAGGTGCGTGTTGTTCTGCTGCACATCCAAGCCAGCCCCACCGCTGGTGGCGGCTCGACCTGGTTCGATGACATCACTTTCGTCGAGAACGTTCCCGCAGGCTGCAACTCGATCGACTTCAACCAGAACGGCGTCTTCCCCGAAGATCAAGACGTGATTGACTTCTTCGACGTCCTCGCCGGCGGCACCCCTGCCACCTGTGACGCAACCCTCGGCTGCCAAGACATCGACTTCAACAACAACGGTGTATTCCCTGAAGATCAAGACGTGATTGACTTCTTCGACGTTCTGGCTGGCGGCACTCCCGCCACCTGCGGCGGCTAAGCCTTTGAGTAGGTTTTGAGCTTTCACGCTTGGGTCGGACGAAAGTCCGACCAAGCGCTTCGGTAGGGATATTGGTGCATAATGCACAAGGATGATTGAACGCATGACGCACGCAGCACAACACCACGTCCTTCGCTTGCTCTCGGCTTCAGCGGCTGCCAGCATCTTCGCGGCAAGCAGCCTGGCTCAATCGTGGAATCTTGTGTGGCAGGAAGAGTTCAACGGCACCTCGCTCGACGCGACCAGTTGGACGCCCATCGTCGGACCTTGGCCTTACAACGACGAGCGGCAGTACTACAGCGCATCCGCGATCACCGTCGCCAACGGTCGCGGCACCATCACCAGCACCAATGTGCCGCAAGGTGGCCGGTTGTATACGTCAGGCCGCATGGACACCAACGGCAAGCGCGAGTTTCTTTTCGGCCGCTTCGAGATGCGTGCCCGTTTGCCTCGCACGCAAGGATTGTGGCCGGCTTTCTGGTTGCTGCCTGCCGCTGACCAGTGGCCGCCCGAGATTGACATCATGGAGATGCTCGGCCACGAGCCCAACCGCGTGTATGGCTCGAACCACTGGGGCAATCCACCGACGTCAACGTATCAAACAACGCCTTATCAGCTGACAACCACTAATCCCAATTTCGCGACGACGTACAACACGTTCTCGTGCGACTGGATGCCTGATCGCATCGACTTCTACGTGAACGGAAATCTCTATGCCACGCATCGTTCGCGCGTGCCGCAAGAGCCGATGTACATCATTGTGAATACCGCCGTCGGTGGATTCTGGCCCGGCTACCCCAACGCGACGACTGCGTTCCCGCAGCGCTTTGAAATGGAATGGATTCGCGTCTCGCAGTTGCCCGGTCCCAAGCTCATGAACCCCGGCTTTGAATGGCCAGGCCCTGCGAACTCGGGTCAGCGCGTGTGGTACTGGCAGAACTGGGGCAACGCTGAGTACAGCGAAGCCTTGAAACTCTCCGGCGTTGGCGCAGGCAAGATGTACGGCAACTTCAACACGCCCAACAACACCTCGGGCTTCTTCCAAGACATGCCAGCTTCGCCCGGACAAGTCTTCAATGCCTCAGGCAAGGCGCAAACGCCGTCGTGGGATCGCATGGGAGCCGGCAATCAGGCTCGCATGAGCATCGAGTTCCGCAATCAAACCGGCGCAGTCGTTGGCAGCGCGGTCCGAACCGTGCTCACGTCAACAGCCGCGCCTGATACGTGGATCGAAACCGCATTCACGGCAACCGCGCCGGCGAATACGACGACCGCTCGCGTTGTCCTCACCTTCCAGCAAGGCTCGCAGTTGGCCAGCGGCGCAGCATGGTGGGACGACGTTGCTTTCACGCCGCAAAGCGCGTGCGACACCGTCGACTTCAACCGTGACGGCGTCTTCCCTGATGACGCAGACGTGACAGCCTTCTTCAACGTCATGGCAGGCGCCCAGTGCGCATCGTGCGGCGATATGGATTTCAACAACAACGGCGTCTTCCCCGAAGACCAAGATGTTGTTGACTTCTTCAATGTTCTGGCTGGCGGTTCGTGCGACTAAGGAAAGGTCACGCGTGGCAAGCATTCGCTTCAAGAACATCATCAAGCGATACGAAAACGGCGCACTCGCCGTCGATGACGTGTCGTTTGACGTCGCAGACGGCGCGTTCTGCGTGTTGCTTGGTCCTTCAGGCTGCGGCAAGAGCACACTGCTGCGCATGCTCGCTGGTCTCGAAGCCATCACGCGGGGCGATGTTTTCGTCGGCGATGCTCGCGTGAATGATCGCAGCCCCAAAGACCGCGACATCGCGATGGTCTTCCAGAACTACGCCCTGTATCCGCATCTGAGCGTGCTCGACAACATCGCCTTCCCGCTCGAAGCTCGCGGCGTTGGTCGCAAGGAGCGTCGCGATCGTGCGGCGAAGGTTGGCTCGAGCGTTCAGCTTGATGGATTGCTTGAACGCAAGCCCGCCGAACTATCCGGCGGACAACGGCAACGCGTTGCACTGGCCCGCGCGATCATTCGTGAACCCAAAGCGTTCTTGTTTGACGAGCCGCTTTCAAACCTCGACGCGAAGATGCGGCAATCCATGCGAGCCGAGCTTCGCATGCTGCACAGGCGGCTGGGAGTGACGAGCATTTATGTCACACACGATCAAGAAGAAGCGATGGCGCTGGCTGATCAGATCGTTGTGATGTCGGCGGGCGAGGTGCGGCAGATCGGTGCGCCAATGGACGTCTACAACGCCCCGGCAGATCGATTTGTCGCTGGCTTTGTGGGTGTTCCTGCGATGAACTTCCTTGAAGGTCGCGTCGCCATTGACGCCTCGGGCGTGAACTTCGTGTGCGAAGGAAATCTCCTGCCACTGCCGCGTAACTGGGGCGAAGCACTTCGCTCGCACATCGGCACGCCACTCACACTCGCAGTTCGCCCCACTGCAATGCGGCTGACACAAAGCGGCGTGGGCATGTCGCTGCGTGTCCGCGGAGCAGAACTGCTGGGCGACCAAATGGACCTGCACACGCTGGGGCCGGGCAACACGCCCGTCGTGGCTCGCGTGTCGTCACGCGTTGATGTTCGCGAAGGCGACACGATCCGAGTTTCGTGCGACCCAATCGGCACACACATTTTTCAACAAGGCCCCTTCGGTCTCCGCGTTTGCGGCAACTGGAGCGAAACGAGCAACGCAGAACCATCCGTCGCAAGTGCGTTCGCCGCGACATGACGCAGACATTCGCAAGCACATCAGTCAGAGACCCACATCAAGAGCACATTCGAGAGGAACTAGTCAATGAACATTCGCAGCCATCTCGCTCCCCATGCATGTCGTCGAGCTTTCACGCTGATTGAACTGCTCGTCGTCATCGCCATCATCGCTCTGCTGATTGGCATTCTGCTGCCAGCCCTGGGCCGGGCACGCGAGACCGCACGCGACGTGAAGTGCAAGGCCAACATTCGCGGTACCGCGCAGGCTCTGGCGATGTACACCAACGACTACAACGGCAAATACCCCCCCATTATGTTCAACGCGCCAGACCCTGCTACGCCCGGCAAGCTGAGCATCATGTGGCACGACGTCGCTCGCATCGGCTCGTACTTGCCCAACTTTGACCCTAGCAACATCTTTGAAACAAACACACGCAGCCCAACAGTCGGTGGCGGTAGCATGGTCTGTCCGAACCATGCGAGCGGCGGACGCTCCTACGCGATGAATCACTGGGCAGCTTCTGCCGATCAGTGGTCATTTATCACGGGCTCTCTACGCGGCTTCAAACCTGGATTGACGAACACTGGCGCTCAAAATCTCGCACTGCAGGGCACGCCGTTTGACTCAACTGTCAACTTCGGCGACAAGATGATTCTGCTTTCCGAGGCGTGGGGGCTCTTCTCTACGGATCAAAGTGGTCCAGGCCAGGTCAATGAAGGTAGGCGCAACTGGTTTGCAATCGCTGACGTTGGCCGCTTCGGCTTCCCCGGTTCGCGTTTCGTCGGCGGCCTCGGCATGACTGCAACAACCGATGTCTTCCCGGGCGACTGGGCTGGCAGCGCACCTGAACTCTTGAGCCTCGCGACCGCTTCTGACCTCAATATCTACGTGCCGTGGTACCGTCACCCCAGGTCCAAGGACAGCAACCCTGTGACGAAGAACGGCGGTGCGAACTTTGCGTTCGTTGACGGCCACGTCAGTGGACTCAAGCCCGCAGACGTAGCCGAGGTGCAAGGCGCACAAAGTCGCAGCACGCTGAAGGCACTTTGGTCTCCCAAAGACCCCGAGTACACCAACTTCCAGTAAGACATTGTCGGCTTCTCGTGAATGACTGACGCAACGACACAATCTCCCACGTCGGCTCGCTCGACGAAAGCGACGCAGAGCCGACGGCGGTTGGCATGGCTTGGCCCTGCGCTCATCGCTGCTATCGCAGTGCTGTCGGCAGCAATCGCCCTTGTCATGCCCGCGCCAAAGCGTGAAAGCGTCACGATGTGGACGTTCGCACGCATGCACGCCGACCTCTATCGCCCTGAGATTGAGGCTTGGAATGATGAGCAGACAGATTCGTCGCGCCGCGTCGAACTTTCGCTTATCGGCGTGCAAGCGATGGAACAACGCATGATGTCGGCGTTCCTCGCGGGCTTGCCCAGTGCAGACCTGATCGAAGCCGAGCGGCGAAATGCCGCGCGGGCCTTCGCTGGTCCGCTTGAAAGTGTCGGATTTCTCGATCTCACGCCTTACGTCGAACGCGATGGCATCATGAATCGCGTGAACGCCGCCAGCTTCAAACCTTGGACCAAAGATGGCCGCATCTTCGGCTTGCCGCATGACGTCCATCCGATGATGCTCGCGTATCGCGCGGACATCGTTGAGGCAGCCGGCATCGATGTTAGCAAGATCGAAACGTGGGATGACTTCGTTCGCGTCATGCGGCCGCTGCTTTTCAAAGAAAACGGCGAACGCCGAACTGATCGCTACTTGCTGAACATTTGGGAAACCCAGATCGATCTCATCGAAGCGATGTTGCTGCAAGGTGGCGGCGGCGTGATTGATGCGTCAGGCGTGCCGGTCATCGACAACGAAGCCAACGCTCGCGTCATCTCGCAAATTGCCCTGTGGACGAGCGGAGCCGAACCGATTGCCGCTGAAGTCAGTTTCTGGGATGCAACGGGCCACCAACTGATGCGCGACGGCTTCGTGATCGCGACGTTCGCACCTGACTGGATGTGCAACTACTGGCGCAAAGAAGTGCCTCAGCTTTCTGGCACCATGAAACTCATGCCGCTTCCGGCGTGGGATAAAGGCGGCCGGCGCACCAGCGTGTGGGGCGGCACGATGCTGGGCATTCCTCGCACCGCGAAAGACCCTGAAAAGTTGTGGCAAATCGCCAAACACTTGTACCTGTCGCGCGATCTTGCACACAAACTCTACGAACGCGGCGATATCGTGACACCCGTCAGCGAATTCTGGCAAGACGACATCTACGACAAGCCTGATCCGTTTTTCATGGGCCAACCCAAGGGCCGCATGTACATCAATCTCGCGCCGCAGGTGCCCGACCGCTTTAGCTCGCCCTTTGGTGCAATCGCGCTGGCCCGCACGCAGAGTGCCGTGAGCCAACTTTGCAAAGTCGCTCGCGATACCAAAGCGACGAACATCGATCAACTCATGCCGAAAGCTCGCGAGTTCCTCGCCGCCGCTCAGGAAGATGCGATGCGGCACGTCAATCGCAACGTTTTCTTCGCAGATTCTCAGAAAGCAGCCGAGGTGACGCCATGAGCAGCCTCGCCGCGCCCGCAACGTTGCCGGGCTCGTCATCGCCAGCGCCAGCGTCAACATCGGCTTCGGCAGATCGATCACGCTCGGTCTTCCCGTGGCTGCTGCTCGCGCCGTTCCTGCTGCTCGTACTGGTTTTCACCATTGTGCCGCTCTTTGGCGCAACGGTGCTCTCCACGCAGCAAACCTTCGGCCCCGGCACCTCGCGCTTCGTCGGCCTCTCCAACTTTCGCGGCGTATTGAGTGATCCACTCTTCTGGACCGCCTTCAAGAACACCTTCGTCTTCACGCTCGGCAGCGTCTGCGTGCAGTTGCCGCTCGCGCTGTGCTTCGCGATGCTGCTCAACCAACCCGGCATCCGCGGCAAGACTTTCTTCCGCCTGATTCTCTTTTCGCCAGTTCTCGTTGGTGTTGTCTACGTCGCGATGATCTTCTTCGTGCTCTTCCAAAAACGCACAGGCCTCATCAACCAACTTCTCGCGGGAATCCTCCCATCATGGGACGTCGGCTTCGCATGGCTCGATCAATACATCATGCTCGCGCTCATTCTCGCCACCCTGTGGCAGTACATGGGCTTCAACATGGTCTACTTCCTCGCGGCATTGCAGAACGTGCCCAAAGAACTCAACGAAGCCGCGAAGATGGACGGCGCAAACTGGTGGAAACGGTTTCGCCACGTGACGCTGCCTGCCATCACCCCTGTCGGTAGCTTCGTCGTGTTGCTCTCCATCATCGGCTCGTTCCAAGTTTTTGAACTGCCGTTCCTGCTGTTGCAAGGCAGCACAGGTGTCGACAACAAAGGTCTCACCATCGTCGGCTATCTCTATCAAACCGGCTTCCAATCTGGTGATCTGGGTTACGCCAGCGCGATCGGCTGGACCATCGCAATCGTCCTCGCAGTCTGCGCAGGTCTTCAGCGTTTGCTCTCCGCAGGCAGCGAAGTTTCTCGCGGTGGCAAAGTTGCTCGCGGCGGAGGTGCCAAATGAAACCTCGCGCAATTGCAACCTACTGCATCGTCGTGCCCGCTTGCATCGTCATCGCACTGCCGCTTGTCTGGCTGCTTATCGCATCGCTCAAAAGCAGTGAAGACTTTTTCACTTCTCCATTTCTGCCTCGCGGCGATGGCTTCTTGGGCATCGCTTGGGACCGCCTGACGCTCGACAACTTCCGCAACTTGCTCAGCAAAACTGGCTTCGCCCGTTCGCTGCTCGCAAGTTCACTGCTCGCCTCCGTCACGGCAACGCTCGCAACACTCATCTGCGCAGCGGCCGGCTACGCACTCGCTCGCCTGCACTTCCGCGGCAAGCGCGGCGTGACGTGGCTCGTGCTCGCGTGCCTCATCATCCCTGGCCCCCTGCTGCTTTCGCCGGGCTTCCAAGTGCTTTATCACCTCAGTTTGCTCGACACATTCATGGGCCTGATCTTGCCTGCAATCGGCCCGGCTTTCGGCGTGTATCTTTTCAGGCAAGCCACAGTCTCAAGCGTGCCTCCCGAACTGCTCGAAGCAGCACGCATGGATGGCTGCTCAGAGTTTCGCATTTTCTGGCGCGTGGCGTTGCCGCTCTTGCAGCCCATGATCGCGGCCTTCATGCTCATCACATTCCTGAGCGTGTGGAACAACTTTATTAATCCGCAGGTTGTGCTCCAGTCTGCTGAAAAGTTCCCGCTCGCCGTTATGATCGCACAACTCAAAGATGTCTACTCGCAAGACTACGGCCTCATGATGGCGGGCACAATGCTCTCTATCCTGCCGGTTGCAGGCTTGTTCATGCTTCTTCAACGTGACTTTGTCGCTGGTCTCACCAGCGGCGCGGTCAAGGGATAGCCTGCATGCTTATCGAAGTGAAAGGATCGACGATGCCCTCACCTTCAACCCAGCCTCCCGCCCCTGTTCAATTCCCCGCCAACTTCACGTGGGGCGTTGCCGCATCCAGCTATCAGATCGAAGGCGGCTCCTCGCCCGATCTTCGTGGCGAAAGCGTTTGGGACGCATTTTGCCGCAAAAACGGTGCAGTTTTTGAGAATCATCAAGGCGGCTTCGCGTGCGACCACTACAACCGCTACGACGCTGACGCTGCCCTCATGGCGAGCCTTGGCGCCAAGGCCTATCGCCTCTCGGTCATGTGGCCGCGCGTGATGAAAGAAGGCGTCGGTGCTGTCAACGCCATTGGCCTTGACTTCTACGACAAACTCGTCGACTCACTCCTCGCACACGGCGTTGAGCCATGGGTCACGCTCTTTCATTGGGACTTCCCCCTCGCCCTCTACCACCGCGGTGGCTGGCTCAATCGCGATAGCGCAGAGTGGTTCGGCGAGTACACGACCAAGGTTGTCGAGCGCCTCTCTGATCGCGTCACCAACTGGATGACCATCAACGAGCCGCAAGTCTTCCTGCAACTTGGTCACGCTGATGGCAAGCACGCACCCGGCGTGCAATTGCCTTTGCGAGAAACACTGCTCGCCGCGCACAATGCGCTGCGCGCTCACGGCCGTAGCGTGCAAGCCATCCGCGCTGCTGCCAAGAAGCCCGCTCGCGTGGGCTGGGCGCCAGTGGGCCACGTCAGTTATCCCGTTGACAATGACCCCGCGAACATCGACGCTGCCCGCGCGGCAACCTTCGCGATTCAGCAGCCCCACCTGTGGAACAACACGTGGTTTGCTGATCCGGTCTGCCTGGGTTGCTATCCAGAAGATGGTCTGCGCGTCTACGGCAACAACGTCCCCTCGCATCCCGTCAGCGACATGGACCTCATCCACCAGAAGCTCGACTTCTACGGCGTGAATATTTATTCAGGCGCGTGCGTCAAAGCGGCCACGCCCGCAGCGGCTGGTGGTCCTTCATGGGAAGCTGTCAACCCCCAGCCCGGCAACCCGCGCAACACCATGGATTGGAACATGGCCCCGCAGGCCCTGCACTTTGGCCCGCGTTTCCTGTTTGATCGTTACCGCCTGCCCATCGTCATCACCGAGAACGGCACGTGCAGCACCGACTGGACCGACATGCACGGCCGTGTGCTTGATCCCCAGCGCGTTGATTACACGCGTCGCTACCTGCTCGCCTTGCACGAAGCCATCGCCCAAGGCACGAACGTCCGCGGCTACTTCCACTGGAGCTTCATGGACAACTTCGAGTGGGCCGAAGGCTACAAGCAGCGGTTTGGTCTCGTGCACGTTGATTACGCCACGCAGAAGCGCACGCCCAAACTCTCGGCATATTGGTACAAACGCGTGATGGAAACGCGCGGCGCTTCATTGACCGAGCCGACGGACTTGTCCTTCGCGCCGGTTGATCCAGCTGCTGCTATTCGCTGAACTGCGAGTTTGAAGTTCGCTACGTCTTGCACAAGAAGCATCAATTCGCATCACATCGCATCAAGCATGCGCGGCACGATCACACCTGATCGCTGTCGCCCCATGCCACGCCGCTTGTTCGCAGCAATATCTTGAAGCCCTCGCCAAACACAAAGTTGTGCGCGGGGAACGCGATGCCCTGCATGTTGTTGTCGATGTTGCTGAACATCAGATCAATCTGCCCCACCACACGCGGCGTGGGGTTCATAGACGGCTCGATGAGTTCAACCACGCCCGTGGTCGCCGCGCCTTGTGCGTCCAGTTGCTGCACCGTCGCGATGTATCGCAGCGTGCAACCGGGCCCGGCATCGGCGTTCATCTCAGCTTTGCTCACCTTGGCCAGAATGACCTTGTGCCGAAAGCTGTCAGCATGCCCAACCAGAATGCCTGCAGACTGCGCCATGCCTTCAACGATCAGACTCATAGGCATCACAGGCAGCGCGGGCTTGCTCGCGGTTGCTTGAAAATGATCCTGCAGATGCTCTTCCGCCAAGCTGACGTGCTTGATTGCAACCAGCCGCTGGCGGGGAACGAGTTCGATGATGCGATCAATCCACATCCAACGCATGCATGAACCCCACGGCTTACCAATGCCTAGTCCCTAGTCCCTAGTTCCTCGTCCCTACTTCTTCAACTTCATCTCAACAAACTTCACAAGCGTCTCCACCGTGAACAACTCGCCGACCTTCGCAATCTGCGGGTCTTTCTCAAACGCCGAAAAGTCCACGTGCGGCATGCGGCCCTTGAGGCTCACGAGTCCGTCCGCCGTGATCTTGCCGTTCTGCACGAACTTAGGGTCCTGCGCACCACCCTCCGGAAACAGCTCGCCCTGAGCGATCTTGATGCCAAAGGCCTGCTCGATCTTGAAGACGATGTCGAGGAAGTCAATTGACTCAGCCCCGAGGTCCTTGGTGAGCACGCTGCTCATGGTCACCTCGTCGTCGTCGACCGCCAAAGCGTCAACGAGAATGGTCTGCACCTTCTTGAAAATGTCATCACGTGTCATGCGGGTAGGATGCTTGCGGCCGATTGTTCGTTACGACTATTCAGATCAACACCAAACCACGCAAGCCGGCCGACCTGCGAGTTGGGTGTTGAGCATCATAATAGCGGCAAACCGAGGGAAAAACACTGGTCGCGAAGAGTTTGCGATGTCTAACAGACACCACGGCCAAAGAAAAACGCCCGCAATCACGCGGGCGCCGATCATCACTTGTCGTGAAAAGCAGAAGCTTGAGCCTTAGCCCTGCTTCTTCGCCCACTCGTTGAACTCTTCCGCCTTCATTTCGCTGATCTTCGCCTTCGCGATGATCGCGTCCATGCTCTTGTGGTCGCGAATCTGCGTCACGAGCGCGTTCACCTGGTTGGTGCGGCGAAGTTCCTGAGCCATCTGGTCAGGGCGAACGTTGCGCTGCATCGCCATCTGCGTGATGCGCTGGTTCACCTCCTGCTGCGTCACCTGCGTGTTCAGTTGCTCTGCCACGCGGAACATCACGAAGAACATCTTGAGGTCGCGCTGAGCCGCAACGCTGCTGGCAGCGCGAAGCTCAGCCATGTGCTCTTCAATCTTGTGCGGCTCGATGCCGCGGTACATGAGCTCAAGCCGGCGACGCTCAAGCGTGCGAGCGGCTTGCTGAGCCGTCACGCGAGCGGGCAAGTCTACCTTGGTCGTATCCGCAAGATACTTGGCAACTTGGCTGTGCATCGCCGACTGCTGCTGAATCTGCACATTCACGCCCAGACGCTGCTTGATGGCGTCCTTCATCTGCTGCTCAGACTCAAGGCCAAACGCCTTGACGACATCTTCGATTTTCGCGGCGATGATGCGGTCGATGCGGTCAATCTTGAACGTCATCGTCAGATCGGCATTGCGAATGCCTTCGACTTCGTGCTGCTCAGGACCCTTGGCCTTGATCGTGAACTCATCGCCGACGCCAGCCTTGGCCATCTGCTTGTCAAAGTCTTCCACCATGATTCCAAGAATCATGCCCTTGCCGTTTTTGTCCTTGCTGGGCTTCTGCACAACAGCGCCTTGCAGGTCATAGAACGTCTCGCCCTTGGGACCGACCATCTTCGCATGGCCAGTCAGGTAATCGCCAGCTTCCGCAGCATCGCGGCTTTCCAGCGCACCTTCGTTGATACAAATCTTCTTGATTTCCTCGTTCACCACATCTTCGGTGACTTCGAGCATCGGCTTCTTGATCTCGATGCCTTCGAGGCTGGGCAATTCAAACTCGGGCAAAATTTCAACTTCAACTTCAAAGCTGAAGGGCTTGCCGTCTTGCAGATCAACCTTGTCCAGATTGCCGCCTGAGGGATCGCCGACGATCTTGAGCTTCAGGTCCGCAACGGCATCTTGGAAAGCCTTGCTCGCCAGCTCAGCCTTCGCATCGCGACGGACATTGGCGCCGAACTTCTTCTCGACGTACTGGCGAGGAGCCCGGCCCTGACGGAAGCCCGGCAGCGTGACCTGGCTGGTCAGCATGTCAATGCTGGTCTTGAGTTTTTCTTCAACGACCGCCGCAGGAACCTCGATCGTGAGTTTCTTGAGGTTGGGGCCTGCATCAATGACGTTGACTTTGTTGGTAGTGGACATGATTCGTGCAACCTTTGACAAGTCCGACGCGCATTTGTTCAAGAACAGGTAAAGACACCCGTGCATTGCACAAACGCACGCCTCATGCACTGGAACAGAACAGATCCAGCGCACGAAATGGGGGGCGTGACGGGAAGCGGCAAGGATAGCCGCCTGAGTTCACAAGGCAACGAAGTCCAAACAATCGAAACTTGCCCGCAAGGGTGCTATGCTCCCCTCCCCGAATTGCCGGAGTGGCGGAATTGGCAGACGCGCTGGATTCAAAATCCAGTTCCCCCTAAAGGAGTGTGGGTTCAAGTCCCTCCTCCGGCACTTGCCGCAACCGTGTCGCCTTTATTGGCGGATGGTCGGCTAGACTCACGTCCTGTTTGTGGACCGGACACGGGCGCGTCGCCCGGATGAATCGCATCGCACTCGCCGTGGCTCGCAGGAGTCTTTCGGTACCGGGGGCTGCGGGCCGTTCCGCCTAGCAAACACGACGAGACAACACCCGCACCAGTCGGGAAAGGACATTGACATGGGCGATCAACCCCAAGGCGAACAGCGTCAGATTCAGCTCCGCATCGACGAAAGCAAGATGCAGACCACCTACGCCAACACCATCCGCACCTCCACCACCCAAGACGAAGTCGTCCTCGACTTCGGCATGAACCTCCCCGTTCCCGGTCCTGACAACCAGCCCGCCCTCGTCTTCGGCGTCGGCAGCCGCGTCGTCATGAACTGGCAAGGCGCCAAGCGCCTCGCCATCAGCCTGGGCCAAGTCGTTCGCCAGTACGAAGAGCGCGCGGGCGAAATCAACCTCGGCAACCGCCAAGGCGGCCCCCGCATCAGCCAATAAGCTGACGCGCCCACAACAATTCCAGTCAAGATAACTGTGAAAAAGAGGCCTCGCACACGCGGGGCCTCTTGTCATTTTGTCCCGCGTATACGATCATTCATCATGACGCAGAGCGCCACGCAATTCGTCGAACCCAAACAAGTCCTCGCCTCGCTGGGGACCTTCACCCAGCCCAATCAGGCCGAACTCTTCCTCGCCGGCAAGCGCCTCGCCGTCATCGATATCGGCAGCAACTCCATCCGCCTGCTCGTCGTCGAACTCATCGATAGCTCGCACTGGAAACTGCTGCACGAAGAACGGGCCATGACCCGCCTCGCGCATGGCCTTTCCGAAACCGGCGCAATCGCTCCCGATTCCCTCGCCCGCAGCGTCGAAGCCGTCGTGCGCTTTACCGCAATCGCCCAGAAACACAACGCCGTCTCGCGCGCCTTTGCCACCGCCGCCGTGCGTGACGCCAGCAATCAAGGCGACTTCCTCAGCCTCGTCAAAGACCGAACGGGCCTCCGTGTCGAAGTCATCTCAGGCCTTGACGAAGGTAAACATACTTACCGCGCCGTCGCTCGCTCCCTCGATCTCTCCCACGGCCTCTGCGCCGTCGTTGATATCGGCGGCGGCTCCATGGAAGTCGTCTTCAGCATCGATGGCGTCATCACCGAAAGCACAACCATGCCCCTCGGTGCTGTTCGCCTTACCGAAGCCTTCGGCGGCCCCGAACTCGCGGCAGGCGAGAACTTCAAACATCTCCGCCGCCACGTCAAACGCACCATCGCCGACAACGTGCGCGACCATGCAACCCCTCCCGCCATGCTCGTTGGCTGCGGCGGCACCTTCAACACGCTCGCCACCCTCGCTGCCGCTTCTCGCGGCGTAATGATCGACCGCAACAGCCCCGCCCTGCGAGAAATGGGCCCGATTTCGCACGAACAACTCGCCGCCCTCATCGACGAACTCCGCAGCGTCTCCCTCGCCGAAAGACTCCGCAAGCCCGGCTTGCCCAGCGACCGCGCCGACATCATCATCGCAGGCCTGGTCGCCGTCGAACGCCTCATGAAGCAAACCGGCGCAACCCGCATCCACTGCTTCGCAGGCGGCGTGCGTGAAGGTTTGCTGCTCCGCATGATCAGCGACATGATCAGCAACAGCGCAAACCAAAGCCCTCAGTCTCTCAACGCCGCCAGCGTCCTGCGAGAAGTCCGCACCTTCGCAGGCCAAGCCCGCTACGAGAAGAGCCACAGCGAACACGTCGCCGCGCTTGCCCTCTCGCTCTTTGACCAATTCCGCGAAGAAAGCGACTTGATCCCGCGCCTCGCCAGCGAACCAGGCGAACGCGAACTGCTCGGTGCCGCCGCGATTCTGCACGATGTGGGCATCCTCGTCGCCTACGACAAGCACCACAAGCACAGCGCAACCATGATCCGCCACGCGGCGATAGATTCACTCACGCCCCGCCAACTCGAACTCGTCGCACAAATCGCTCGCTACCACCGCAAAGCCCTGCCCAAAGATTCGCACGCTGCATTCGCTGCATT
Source organism: Phycisphaerae bacterium (assembly GCA_014192545.1). GTDB lineage: Bacteria > Planctomycetota > Phycisphaerae > Phycisphaerales > UBA1924 > BJHL01. The sequence goes on from BJHL01000002.1 coordinate 461,142, forward strand.
GCCCGCCAAAGACCAGCAGCTCGTCTCACGCCTCGCCGCGATTCTGCGAGTCGCCGACGGCCTCGATCGCACGCACGGCCAAATCATCTCCGCAGCCAAAGTCCGCTTCTCGCGTCAAGCTATTCGCATCGAATCACACGCAAGCATCGACGCAACCGAAGAACTCAAAGCGACCACGAAGAAAGCCGACCTGCTCTCACGCATCATCCGCATGCCGGTGGAAGTCGTCGCCGTCAGCGATCTTGACATCACTTCGCGCTGATTGTTCTTCACGGATTGCTAGCGCCCGTCACTTCACAATCACAGCCGCGCCACCAGCCGGATTCACCCGCGTCATCGAGCAATCTCGCGAGAACTTCGCACGGTACATATCCCGCAGCGTCCGCGACACGCTCTCAACTACCTCAGGCATGCACAACACAATCGCGCATCCACCAAACCCGCCCCCAACCATTCTCGCACCAAACACACCCGAGTGTGTAATCGCCGTCGCGACAATCGCGTCTAGCTCCTGACAACTCACCCGGTAAAAATCCCGCAGCGAATCATGGCTGCGCGTCAGCAACTGTCCAAGCCCGCACAGATCACCTCGCTTTAGACAGTCCACAGCCGCATGCACGCGTGTGTTCTCTTCCATCACGTGCGTCGCGATATTGAATTGGTCCTCGCTGATCTCCGAGCGCCGATTCTCAACACTCGCCAGATCAACATCGCTCAAATACAAAGCCCCCAGCAGCGTCTCAAGCTGTTTGCAAGCCTCCACGCGACTTGCATACTCACCCGCCGCCAGCGCATGTCGCACATTGCTGTTCACCACCAATATCGCCAGCTTGTCACTCGCAGGCATCGGCACCTGCACAGGCTTGTATGGCTCCCGGCAACGCATCATGATCGCATGATTTTCCTGCGCTAGCGTCACCACCGCCTGATCCATCACCCCACAAGGCACGCCCGCAAAACTATGCTCCGCTTCCCGGCAAGCCTTGATCACATCCCACGGCGCGAGCTCAACACCACTGGTCGCCTGCACCCACATCGCCAGCGCAATTTCCAAAGCCGCACTGCTCGCCAACCCGCCGCCCGCAGGCACATCACTCGCAATCACCATGTCCACGTTCGCCAGCGCCTTGCCGCCAGCCTTGGTCGTCAGCTCACGCGTGCGATCAATCGCCCCGCCCACGTAACTCTTCCAACTCCCCCGCGCAAATCCGCTCGGCGGCTTGCCTCCAACCAGCGGATAAAGCCCCTTGCGAATATCAGCCAGCCACAGTTCCCCATGTGCCGCTCCAACCTCAGCCGTGCCCATATCAGCCGCGAAAATCCGACTCATCCCCGCAATCTCACCCGGAGCCGCAATCACATAACAGTCGCGATCAATCGTAAATGGCAACACAAAGCCGCCTGTGTAATCCGTGTGTTCACCAATCAAATTCACGCGCCCCGGTGCCGCCGTGATCCATCGCGGCTTGCGATTGAACTGCTGCACAAACATCGCGACTCCACGCCGCAGCGCAGGTCCATGCACCCGCGGCGCACTGGGCGAACCCGGCGCAGCCGATGATCCTGACACAGCTTCACGATTTGGAGCCTGAGCTTCCGGACCCATGTTCAACTCCGCTGCGGACAGGGCCAGGCTAATTGCCCGTGCTCGCCCACACGTGTAACACCATCGCCAGAAAGAAGACCAGAATCAACGCAAAATGCACGCACGCCACGCGGAACGCACGCTTGGGCGTCCATCTCATCAGCACGATGAGCACACACAGATACGCCGCAAGGCCCAATAACGGCTCTTCCAACTTAAGCTCAAGTCCCAGTTGCATGTTGAAGAAAAACCACGCCGCGCACACACCAACGCTCATCCGCGCCAGCACATCACGCCACGAGCCCAAAGGCCTCGCCTCAATCTTGCTCCAACACCACGCCGCAACAAGCCCCGTACCCGAGTGCAGCGCCGCGTTGTACACCGTAGAAATGACAATCGGCAGAGCCTCTTGATTCGGCTTCGTATTCGCCGCGCCAAAATACGCCGCCGCAACCAGTAACACGCCTGCCAAGCCAAAGTAGAAATTGCTATTCTGCAAATTCGCACGCAAAAGCGGCTCAGTCAAAGGCTGCACATCTTCTTCGTCATCGTCGTCATCATGTAGCGACGACTTCCGCGTCATCTGCTCGCGCTCAAGTTCAATCGCCCGCTTCACCGCCTCACTCTTTGGCGGCGGCGAATGCACAACCTCCGGCGCAGGTTCAAGCTCAAACGCAACATCCGCGTCCGACTTCACCGGCGCGCCCGGATTCGCATCCGCATCGCCACCAACCTTGGTCCCATCCGCAGGATTGCTCAACTCTTCATTCATCACAACCCTTCATCGGCACTCGCACGTCCCACAACATGAAGTTTGCCAAGTGCCTCATGCCTTTCGCGGCCTGCTCAAGCCCAAACAACTGCTACAAGCCATACTGCCCCACCGCCTCACGCTACCGCACACCCCGAACAAACCAGTCCATCAGTTCATGCCCTTCCGCCACGCGAACCCCACTCGCCTGCGCAGCCGCCTCTGTGAACTCGCGCTGCGTCGTCGCCTTCACGCCGCTCCCCGCAAGCAAAAACGGCACCGGCGTCGCATCATGCTTTCGCGTGCTGCAAAGCGTGTAGTGATCCGGCATCATCAGCAGCCGATGTTCCCCTCGCCTCTCCAACTCTCGCACAAGCGGCCCCACAATCTTCTCATCAATCGCTTCCAGCGCCGCCACCTTGGTCGCAAAGTCCCCCTGGTGGCTCGCCTCGTCCGGGCTCTCAACATGGCAGCACACCACGTCATACGAATCCAGCGCCGCAATCGTTGCCCGCCCCTGCGCCGCATAATCCGTATCGTGATAGCTCGTAAGCCCAGGCACCTCGAGCCGATCCCACCCGATATACGCCGCAATGCCACGCAGCAAATCAACGCTCGTAATCATGCACCCGCGCAACCCAAACCGCGACTCAAAACTCGGCACCGTGGGCTGGGTCCCCTGCCCCCAAATCCACGCCATCGTCGCCATCCGCTTGCCCGCCGCCTTCCTCGCCATATTCACCCGATGCCCCGGCAGGAACTCGCTTGACAACAACATGATCCGCTTCAGCTTCTCCGCCGCCGCATCACCCTTGGGCAAATGCTCGCGCCAAGGCTCACCCGGCACCGCATGTGGCGGCGTGGTCGCAACCTTCGCATAACTCACCCCCGAAGAATCAACCATGATGTTGCGATAGCTCACCCCCGGATGCAGCGCAAGCCCCGCGAGCAATGCCGGCTCACGCTGCTGCAAACAAACCAGCAAATCCCGCAGCAATTCCCTCGCCTCGCCATCACTAATCGCGCCCGCCGAATGGTCCAGCATCTTGCCCGCATCGCCCCCATCACCGCCCTCAAGCCCCGTTGTCACAAAGTTCAGCCGAAAAATCCAATCACGCGACGTAAGCGTCAACCCCAGCGCCGCCGCCTCGAGCGGTGCCCGCCCCGTGTGATACTTCCGCGGGTCATACCCCAGCAGACTCATGCTGCACACATCACTACCTGCCTCAAATCCATCAGGCGTCGTCTTCGCCGTCCCCACCACCGCCCTTGTCGCGAGTTCGCACGTATTGGGCTGCCTCGCCGCCTGCATCGCAGTCTTGCCCTGCAATTGCGCCAACGCCAAGTCACCGCCGCCGTCTGGAATGATGATGACAAACTTCATGCGCCAAGCGTAAGGCATCACCGCGTGAGTTCTTCAATCGCATCCGCCGCAGCCTTGCTCGCGCTGGTTTCGCCAAAGCTATTGATGACTTCCTGCATCCCCGCAATCTGCGCGTCGCGCTCCAGCGGATCACGAATCAATCGCTCTGCCAACGCCACAATCGGCCCAGGCCCGCCATAATGCGGAATGAGCTCCGGAATAATCCGCCGATTCGCCAGCAAGTTGGGCAACGCAAAATACCGCGTCGTCAGCACCGTTCTCGCGATCAAAAACAGCAGCGGATTGCTCTTCTTATAAAATATCACCATGGGCTTGAGCTGCTTCGCAACCTGCAGCGTCACCGTCCCGCTCTTCACCAGCGCAATATCACACCAGCGAATCACCGCATCCGTATCCGCCGTCACAATCCGCAAACTCTCAGGCCATCCGTGCACACTCGCATCCCCCGCCCGCCGCAATCTATTCGCGACCTCATCATTCGTCGCCGCAACCACACCCACCGCCCCCGGAAACTTCTGCCGCAGTTGCAAAAACGCTTCCAGCAAAATCGGAAAGTGTCTATTCAGCTCATCAGGCCTCGACCCAGGCATCATCGCAATCCGCGGGTGCCCATCGCCAAACGTCGCCGCCCGCATATCAATCGCCTGCGTATCCAGCGGATGATCAAACAAAAAGTGCCCCACAAATAGCGCCGGCACATTCCTCTGTTTGAAAAACTCAATCTCAAACGGCAGCATGCACAAAAGCATGTCCGTCCGCCGCCGCAGCTTGTGAATCCGCCACCGTCCCCACGCCCACACCTGCGGCGCAACCAAGTGAATCACCTTCTTCCCCGCTGCCTTCGTGATATCACAAATCGGCCCATTCGCCGCGGGCGAGTCAACCGGAATATGCGCAACCACCGGCGTGTCACTCTGCGCATTCTCACGCAGCCACGCTTCAATCCGCTTGTTGATGCGGTAATGCTCAATGATCTTCGCCGCCCCAGGCATGCCCATCACCGCGTCATCGCCCGTGCGCTCAATCACCGTCGCCCCCGCGCGATGCATCTTGGGTCCGCCCCACGCATAAATCGGATGCGTCGGATCGCGCCGCTTCAACTCCGCAATGACCGCGCTCGCGTGATCGTCGCCGCTAGGCTCAAACGCTGTAAAGAGTAATGCCGGTTTGCGTGGTTGCGAAGGCAAGACGCAAGCATAGAACACGCTGCACGCCCTCAGCACATACCCGCCGCAATGCCACGTACCGTCCCGCGTGTCCCTCTTCGCGTCACAACCTCTCAAGCCCATGCCCATTCCCGACGGCGCGTTCGTCCGCGTCATCGTCGATCGCGGCATCGCCCAATTCGGCGACTCTCGCGACGAAGGCCTCACCTATCGCCTGCCCGATGGCATCCGCGCAAACCCGGGCGACCGCGTCGAAGTGCCACTGGGCAAAACCGGCAAAACCGTCGGCGCAACCGTCACCGCAACCGGCGATGGCTCCCTCGCCGCCGGCATGCGCCAAATCAAATCCATCACCACTTACCTCGGCCCCGCGCTGCACCCGCGCCTGCTCGATCTCGCCCGCTGGATGAGCAGCTACTACGTCTGTCCGCTTGGCATGGTCATCGCCAGCATGTTGCCCGCCGCCGTCAAAAAACGCACAGGCGAGCGAACTGTTCTGCGCGTCTCTTGGGGCACCAAAGCATCGACGGCCGACGAACCCGCCATCGCCGCAACCCTCACCCGCGCCACCAAAAAAGCCTGGGCCGCCCTCGCAACCCTCCCGCGCGAATCACTCCCCATGCTCGCCCCGCAACTGCTCGAGCAAACCGGCATCGCCAGCCTCAAAACCCTCGAACGCCTCGCCGCGCTCGATCTGCTCCGCCTCGAAGAAACTTCCCACGTCCGCGCAACCGCCATGCCGGGCTTCGCCGCAACTCCTTCACCTGCCGCCGCGCCCACCCCAACCCCCGACCAACAACGCATCATCGACGCCATCGCCCCCACCATCGCCACCTTCCACGTCGATCTCCTCCGCGGCATAACCGGCAGCGGCAAAACTGAAGTCTACCTGCGCCTCATCGCCAAAGTGCTCGAACAAAACAAAGGCGCAATCGTCCTCGTCCCCGAAATCGCCTTGACTCCCCAAACCAGCCAGCGATTCGTCTCTCGCTTTGGCGCAACCCGCGTCGCTGTGCTCCACTCAGGCCTCACCGCTTCGCAGCGCCACCGCGAGTGGGAACGCGTCCGCAAAGGTGAAGCCACCGTCGTCGTCGGCGCTCGCAGTGCCATCTTCGCACCCGTCCACAATCTCTCGCTCATCGTCGTTGACGAAGAACACGACGGCAGCTACAAACAAGACCAACTCCCGCGTTACAACGCCCGCGACGTCGCCATCAAACTCGCCCACAGTTGCAACGCCTGCATCGTCCTGGGCAGCGCAACCCCCAGCCTCGAAAGCTACTCGCACACCACCTCCCACGACGGCAAACCCCCGCGCTACACCCTCTGGGAACTCACCCAGCGAGCTGGCGGCGGCAGGCTACCACCAACCCGCATCGTCGACATGCGCGAAGAACGCAAACTCCGCGCAAGCCAACCACTCTTCAATCCGCGCGAGCAGCACCTCCTAGGCCCCACACTCGAAGCCGAACTTGAGCGAACGTTGCAAGCTGGCAACCAAGCCATGCTCCTTCTCAACCGCCGTGGCGTCGCTTACTACCTCTCCTGCTCAACTCCCGCCTGCGGCTTCGTCGTCATGTGCGAAGATTGCGACAGCGCCCTCGTCATGCACCGCGACGTTCTCTCCCCCGCCGGCAACGTCGTCAAATGCCACCACTGCCAACTCGAACAAGTCGTGCCCAAAGTCTGCCCAACCTGCGGCAAGCCCCTCGCCAGCATCGCTGGCGGCACCCAGCGCCTTACCGAAGAAGTCGAACGCAAATTTGCCGCCCTGGGCATCCGCGCCGGCACCACCCTACTCCGCGTCGATAGCGACACCATGCACAGCGCCCGCGAATACTTCGACACCCTCGGCAAGTTCGCCTCTGGCGAAGCCCGCGTCCTCGTCGGCACACAAATGATCGCAAAAGGCCTCGATTTCCCGGGCGTCACCCTCGTCGGCATCGTCGACGCCGACACCGCCCTCAACATCCCCGACTTCCGCGCAAGCGAGCGCACCTTCCAACTCGTCAGCCAAGCCGCAGGCCGCGCCGGCCGCGCCAGCGACACAGGCCGCGTCATCATTCAGTCCTACTGCCCCCACGTCAGTGCCATCCGCTTCGCCGCCAGCCACGACTACACCGGCTTCGCCACCGAAGAACTCGCCACTCGCAAAAACGTCGGCCTCCCGCCCTTTACCCGCATGGCCCGCATCGTCTGCCGCGATGAACAATCCAGCAAAGCCAAGCAACACGCGGGCATCGTCGCAGAAAGCCTTCGCACCCACGCCCAACAACTCTCCCCCACGGGAATCATCATCACTGGCCCCGCCCCCTGCGCCCTCGCGCGCATCGCCAAGCACTTCCGCTTCGCCATCGACATCAACGCCGCCAACGCCAGCCTGCTGCGCGACGTCTTGACCAGCGTCCGCCGCGAAGGCCTCCTCAAAAGCGACTCTACCACCGCCGTCGACGTCGATCCCGTCTCGTTGATGTGACCAATCCCCGCCCGATGCTGTTGTGTACCTTTGCCCCATGTCCCCTCGCATCGCCATCGCCTCACTCACCTTCACCCTGCTGCTCGCGGTCATCACGTTCTTCGCCCTCGCGCCCCAGCGCACCGCGCCCACCGCCACACAAACCGACGCCCTCGCCGCACTCGATACGACCCGTATCCGCGAAGTCACCATCACCCCCATCGGTTCGGCAGCACCTCTCGCCACCCTCTCTCGCGACGCATCGCTTGATCTCTGGCTTATTCGCGACGCCTCCCGCACCTGGCCCGCAGGCGACGCCCAGCTCCGCGGCTTCCTCCGCCTCATCTCACAACTCGCCCGCCAACCCATCGACCCCGCAACCACGCCGCCTGCTGCTGGCACCATCATCGTCCTCACGCGCGACGACAGCACGACGATTCGCCTGCACATCGCCGCCACCGTCGTCGGCGGCCGCGTCGCCGTCTTCGACGAATCCACCAAAATCACCCGCCTCGCCGAAGCCGGCCTCGCCACACTCTTCGCACCTGAATCTCTCCCGCTCTGGCGCAGCACCCAGCCCCTCACCAATCTCGCGGGCCAACCCTCGCGCATCGTCGTCGACGCATCCGGCAAACGCCTCGAACTCGCCCGCCTCCAAGATCGCTGGAATCTGCAAACCCCCGTCAAAGCCCCCGCCGAACGCGCCCGCGTCGACGCCCTCACCCAAGGCATCGCTCGCCTCACCGCGCTACGGCTGCTCGATTCAACCGCAACCAATTCCAACACATCCGACGCCAACATGGGCCTCACCAACCCCGTCGCCATCATCCGCCTCACCACCACCGTCCCCGCAACCAAACCAGGCGACGCCCCTCGCATCATCGAACAAGAACTCACCCTCGGCAGCGCATCTGACGCATCCGGCAACAGCTTCTTCGCGTCATCACAAACTAAAGACGCCACCGGAACCATCCTCTGGGGCCCACAAGTCCTGACCCTCCCGCGCGAAGCCATGTCCAGCCTCGTCGCCGACAGCGCGAGCTACATCGCCCTTCGCAATTCTCAAATCCCCGCCGCCGACGTCGGCTCACTGCTCATCGCTCGCTGCGATGCGTGCCTCACTGGCCCATCACCCCAGCCCCAAAGCAAACCCGCCGCCCGCGATGCACTCCTCGCGCGTCGCGACCAAACCTGGACCCTCGCGCGAGGCGAAGCATCACCCCAGCCCACCAGCCCACCGCAAGGCGCACTCGCCACCAACCTGCTGCGTTTGCTCTGCGATACTCCCGCCGACAAAGTCTTCACCTCAGCCCCGCAAGGCACCACCAGCCTCGCGCTGCTCACACTCCGCTCACCCGCCGGCGCACCTCTCGATGTCCTCGGCATAGGCGAAGTCCCCGCCGCCGCCACCGACGCCCAAGGCAAAACCGTCTCCGGCGTCGTCATCCGCGCAGGCAACATCTACCGCGTCTTCATCACCGACGACGCGCGTCAACTCTTCAAGTTGCTCATTGAACTCATCCCCGTCGAAGGCTAACCCCCGACGCCGGACCCAGGGCTTTGCGAAGGCCCGGATCGCCCACCAACTGCGCCCACCCACGCAGAACTTCACGGCCCCAAAAACGAATCATCTGCCCCCTGCGGCGTCTCGCGCCCGTCAAGCGTAAAGCTCGCCCGCGTATCCGCCGCATCTCGCCGCGACCGCACCCGAATCGGCTCACTCGATTGCGTCTCGCGCCACTGCTTGTCCGAAGCCGCCAACGCTTCCTCAACGTTCGCCGGCAACCAGATATTGTCCTGCTGCCCGTTCGCCGCCGTGTGCATGGGCGTCCGCAGCCAAATCGCCGAGCCATCAACACGCAGAGCCCACTGCCCCTCGCCGCCATGGTTCCACGAATTCTCATTCGCATACACCACGTTGCCCAACACCGCTCGCCGCACCACAGGCGACGCATCCGCAAGCACCACCGTCGAACTCGGATCACTCCACTGCGGCTTGCGATCACCAAACATCACAAAATACGAATACGAAACCTGATTGATGTCGCTCCAATCGCGCGCATCCAGAGGCAGTTCTTCACCCCGGCACGTCGCATTCCCGCCGCATCGCAGTTGCTCCATCGTCGCATACTGCGCCCGCCGCAACGTAAACAAATTCGCCGAGTTGCTGTGCTCAACGTTCCGCCCCGTCTCCCACCAAGGCAGCCCCGCCAAACTCGCTGAAGCAAGCGGCAGACTACCCCGCTGGTCACCCGTATACACGCCCATCGCCTGCGCAACCGAATTCATATTCCCCGCACAATTCACCCGACTACTGCGCTTGCCCCACGCACTCATCAAAGGCCACATGACCGACGCCCCAACCAGCAGCGTCGCCGCCACGCTCACAAAGTCAGCCCATCGCCACGTCCCGCGCCGCTGCGGCACCTCAACAGGCCGCACCGCTCGCGCCGCCGCAACGCCCGCCAACGTGCGCTCAATCAGCAACTCGCGCCCCGCCGACGGAACCTGCGTGTTCGTCAGCAACGCACCCAGTTGCTCAACCCGCTCCGCCCGCCCCCGCAGCGACGAGGGCACACTCCGCAAACTGTGCCCGCTATTGATATACGAGTCCAGCGCTTCACCATCATGCAAACTCAGTTGCTTCGCAGCCGCATGCTCGCCGCCGTTCGCTCTCGCCGCACGCGTCTCAACAGCCTGCCGCGCCGCATCCGCTCGCAAAATTCTCGCCAGCGTCGCATCAACCAGCGCCGCATCCGCCGCTGGCCCAGCATCCAACCGGCTCAAGAGCTCACTCACGCGCCGCTGCCGCTCATCTTCACGAGCCGACACAAATCCGCTTTCAATCAACGCATCCAATGCCCGCTGGTCGCCCTGCGACAGCACAAATCGCTGCTCGGCAGCCATCGCGTCCTCGGGCTCATGTGGTTCCGGTAAAGCCATACGTGCGTCAATTCCTTGAAAACAAATTGCTTGAAGCCTGTTCGTAAACCAAATCCGTCAACCAAATCCGTCAACCAAATCCAACCTGACCCAATCCGCCCCCAACCCACCCCACGCCTACTCCGCCATCCCCTCCGCCTGCACCCGTTCCCACGCCTTCGCGAAGCTCGCCACCGCCGCATGCAGTCGGCTCTTCACGGTCCCCAACGGAATTTCTAGTTCATCAGAAATTGCCGCGTAACTCAGGCGATTGAAGTACGCCAGCAGCAAAATCTCCCGCAGCGTCGGGCTCAACATCTCAACCGCACGCTGCACTTTCTTGTTCATCTCCTCCGTGTCCATCTTCGCATCAGGCTGCGCGATGTCCATTTCCAGCAAATCCACAAACGTCTCGCCATCATCACCGCCCACGGGCGCCGACAACTCAAGCGTTCGCCTGCGGCCCTTCTTACGGAGGTGGTCCCGCCCTTTGTTCGCTGCAATCGTAAAAAGCCAAGGCCGAAAACGCCGCGTCGCGTCAAAACTCGCCGCCGACAAGTGAACCTGGAGAAACGCCTCCTGAAAAACGTCCTCAGCCCCCGCCTGATCCCCCACTAACCGGTAAAGAAACCGAATCAGTTCCCCGTGATATCGCTCCACCAGCGTGCGCAGTGCCCCGGTATCGCCCCCGCGATATCGCTCGAAAAGTACCTCGTCGCTGATCCCTTCCGCCAATTGCACGCTCCGTATACGGCCTTATCACGCAAACGTTCGGCTAACTTCCAAACTCTCCTACCACCTCGCCCGTCAACCGTTCAAAAGTCACGCCCGTCTCAGGCCCGAAAAGTGCAAGCCCCTCGGCTCGCAGCCGCGGCGCATGCTCCGCAAGGTATCGCTCCAACCCGCCCCTCGTCGCAAACTCGTACCTCGCCATCACGCGCAAAGGTTGCCCGTCCAGCTTCACCACCGACGCACGACTCGCCCCTCCCGCGCACACTTGTTGCACATGCCCCCCAACCAGCCATGCTGCATAACGCTCACGCAAAGCTTCATCCGGCAACGTCGCAATCACGGCATACAAGATCATGACCCAGCATAGCAATACAAGCATCCCTCATGCGTTAGCCGATGCATCGGGGCCGGCGTGTGCCGGCTTAGCAAATGCCCACCTCGCCCTCGCACGAAACGCCTCCCCCTGACCCTGCCATCCTCGCAGGTCTGCTGTCTCGCGCCGTCGCTGGCGATGAACGTGCCTGGCGCGAACTCGTGGGCAGCTACGGCCCGCGAATCTTCGCTCTCGCCCAGTCCCGCTGCCACAATCTCGACATCGCTGAGGAAATCACCCAGTCCGTCCTCGCCACCGTCGCCATCAAAGTCCGAGCAGGCGCCTACATCGAACACGGCAAGTTCGAGGCCTGGCTCTTCCGCGTCGCCATGAACCGCGTCCGCGACTTCGCCCGCAGCCGCAAGCGCAGTAGCCAGCTTTTCCACAACGACCACGAAGAAACCGCCGCCACCGCCGATTCGCGAAACGCAACCCCCACAGACAACGAACAACTCTCGACACTCCGGCAAGCCCTCGAACAACTCCCCGAAATCGACCGCGAAGTTATCGAATTGCGACATCATGGCGACTTGAGCTTCAAACAGATAGCCGAACTCCTCGAAGAACCCCTCGGCACGTTATTGGCCCGCCACCACCGGGCCCTGCGAAAACTGAAGCAACTGATGGATTCTGCAATGAACCCGCCCGGTCAAACGTTGAACAAGCAGACAGCCTCCCTGCGAGGTACACCATGACAAACGCTCCACACGCCAATCCGATGAACACCAGCCCCAGCCAACTCGACTCAACCACCCCCGCCGACTTGCTCGACTTGGAGCAAGCTCTCCGCGCGTCGGCACTCGCGTCCCGCGCCGGCGCATCGGCTGATCGTCTTGATCGCATGGCTCGCGCATCGTGGCTCGCTGCCGAACCGGCACCAGCCCCACTCGCATTCACACCCGCCGCTCAGCCCTTCTTCACCCCGCTGCGCATGGCAGCCATGCTCGCCATAGGCGCAAGTCTGCTCACCAGCGTCGCCGCTCTGCGAACCTCGCCCAGCTCATCATCACGCACATTGGCCCGCGCACCAGTTGCCTCACCCGCTCCCCAGCCTCAGCAGTCCCGCACCTTCGCAACAGCCGACGCCACCGATCTCACGCTCTTTGATACCTACCTCGCCCTCGCCGACGAAAACCGCAGCGAGCTTGACGCTTTCACACAAGATGCCAGCGATTTGCAAGACAGCTTCGACTCGCTCTCAACCGGCGACGATTGGCTATCACCCGACACGGACGTCGGCACGACGCAAGGAGCCAGCTGAAATGAAATCCGCCACGCATTGGGGCATCTCGCTGGCCGCAACACTCGTTGCATCCGCGATCATCGTGACACCCGTCCTCGCGCAGCCTGAGGATGGCCCTCCTCCCCGCCGCGAACCTATCACACCGCAGGCCGCTTTGCGCGCTCTGCAAAACGAAACTGATCCCCAGCGCGCCAAGAAAATGCTCGCCGACATGCTTGCCGAAGCTCGCATCCTGCAAGAGCAATTGCAAGCGGGCCTCGACCGCATCGAAAATGGCGAAGCAACTCGCGACGTCGCTCGCGACCTGCTGGACCAGCGCCAAACCGCTCGCGAAGGCATCCGCGAACGTGTTGCCGATCGCATAGGTGAACGCCTTGGTGATCGCATGCCCGAACGCCCCGGCGACCGCGACCGGCCTCGCCCCGATGAACAACGTCGTGGCCCCGGCGGCCCAAATGGCCATGACGGCTTGGATGGTCCTGGTGGTCCCGACGGTGCTCGCTTCACTCGCCCAGGCGGCTTCGCCAAGCTCAACGCCGCCGAGCGCGAGCAGTTGATGCAAGACTTCCGCAACGACTTGCCCGACGTCGCCGCGGACCTCGAACTGCTCCGCAAAACCAAAGTCGAAATGGCCGACATGATTTTCAAGCGGCTTGGCCAGCGCTACTTCGAAGCTCGCGAGGCTCGCCGCATCGATCCACAACTCGCCGACCTGCGCCTTGAAGACATTCGCGGCAGCGTCGATGTCATGCGCAAAACGCGTGCATATCGCGAAACGCTCGCACTGCCCGAAACCGACGCCAATCGCGCCGCCGCGATCACGCAAGCCACCACGAACCTGCGTGATGCCATCGCTCGCAACTTCGACCAGCGCCTCGCCGTGCAAACGCGCGAAGCCGACATGCTCGCCCGCCGGCTCGAAGACCTGCGAACCGACATCGCCAAGAAAGGCGAACGCAAAGAGCAGTTCGTCGACAACTTGCTTGATCGCATGAAACTGGGCCTGCCGCCGCAAGACGACGACCGCCCTGCTGGCCCCGGCCGCGATCGTCCTGACCGCCCCTGACGCCCCCACGAAGCTATCAAGCCTCCGCAACCCCACACCCCTCTGGCTCGTACCCTCAGTCGTGCCAGCCTCTGCTTCCAACTGCTTGCGTTTCGCCGCCTGCGTCAGCCTCGCAGCGATCTTCTGCTTGCTCGCTTCCGGCTGCGCGCCCGAAACTCGCGTCGTCCGCTACAAGCCCTGGTTCGCAGGCCTGCCCGGTGCCGAAGGAAACGCAAAGGCGATTGAGCCCAACCGCCAGGCCACCTACCTCGACATGCCCGAAGATCAGATCGTTCAGGAAGAACCCGACGGCATCGTCAAACTCCACGCCCGCAACGGCCGACACCTGATGATCCACATCTACAACGCCCTCGCCGAAGAACAACGCGATATCTTCACGCAGCAAATTCTGAGCAGCCGCACCAAGCAAGAGTTCCTCGCCCGCGGCAAAGACCCCGCCGAAGCATTCGACATGCTCCTCGCGATGGAAGACGACGTCATCGACCTCTTCAACGCCATGCCCTTCGCCGAACGCACGCCAGGCCTCTTCGTCGAACATCGCGGCGACAAAATCCAACGCATCCGCGTCAGCGGCTTGCAAGCCCAGCACATGAAACTCGTCGGCATGGACATGGTCATGGAACGCGGCGAGTATCGGCTGGTGTGGTTTGTGCCAAGTGGCGTGAAGTAGCTCTCTCAAGACTGCCCCGAAGACGGTGCTGGACATTTGCCGCACTCCGGACAAGTCGTATCGCTGCTCAAGCCTGAAAGGTCATATCGGCATCGTGGACATAGTCGCAACGTCGCCAAACGTCGAGCCCGTCTCACAACGTAATGCCACACACCCGCAGGCAGCAGCGGAAGCCACCAAAGCGGCACATAAGCCGTGCCAATCCGTGATGCCACGCCATTGCTGGTAACCGTCCCGCCACGTTCATACCACTGCGGATGCCAACGAATTGCGTCTCGCGGCGACTGTACCTTGGCACGAATGTGCGGGTTGCCCGTCACCATCGCAAAGTTCAGTGTTGTTACGATTCCTGGCTGATTGAACTCCATTCCAGTTCCAGGCTGACGTGCACTCCAGGTCACAATCGCAACGCCCACCGCAGGCGAAGTGATGAAGCCAACATTGCCAAGCCACAACCGCACCGGCTTAGCGTGCAGTCGTAGCCACACGACCAACACAACGGAAAGCAGAATCAACGTTCCAAAAACGACAGTCGTTCGCCGCGAAGCTTTTCGATTCATCGCCGGGCTCCGCCGCAACCAATCACTGACTATTCCGCGTCCGCTCCACCAACGTCGCCTCCGTCGTCTGCGTCTGCCCATCACGCAAGTACGTCACCGTCACCTTATCACCCGGCTTCGCCTTCGTCAGATGCGTCATCCACTGCTCCACATCCACGAGTTCATGCTCGTTCCACTTCGTCATGATGTCCCCCTTCTTCAGCCCCGCCTTCGCCGCCGGCAAGCCTTCCGTCACCGAGTCGATCAGAATCCCCTTCACCTCGCCCGAATAGTCACCCGGCGCAATGCCAAATCGCACGCGCATGCGACCCATGCCCTGTCCTTGACCCTGCGCCTGCTGCGGCTCCGTCGCCCCCGGCGCAACACCCGTAGGCGTCGTGAACTTGAACGGCTCAGTCCGCGTCGCCATATCCAGCGTAATGCGATACACAAAATCCGTCACCTGCAACGCACCATCCAAGTTGACCGTGTCAATTGTGTCCGACGGACGGTGGTATTCCTCGTGCAACCCTGTAAACGCAAACAACACCGGCATCCCCGCGCGAGCAAACGTGTCGTGATCGCTGGGACCAAGCCCTGACTTCTTCATCGCAATCGCCATCCCGCTCGAGTCAACATAAGGCTGCAAAAACTCCGCAAGTCCCTCGCCCGTACCCGTCCCGCCCAGTTCAAGTTTGCCTTCGCGCAGCCGACCAATCATGTCCATGTTCGTCATGAACACATGCTGCTCAATGGGCACAATCGGATTGCTCACATAGTGCCTGCTGCCATTGAGTCCCGACTCTTCCGCACAGAACATCAAAAACAACACGCTGCGCCGGGGCTGATCCGCAGGCATCGCCGCATACGCCTCCGCGATGCGCTTGGCAACCAGCAAATTCCCGCTCGTGCCGCTGGCGTTGTCATCAGCGCCCGCGTGCAACTTGCCGCGACCGTCTTCGCCATCGCGACTACCGAAATACCCATACCCCAAGTGGTCGTAGTGACTGCCAATCACGATGTACTGCTTCGCCAACTCACCCACGCCCTCAAGCACCGCGCCCACGTTGTCCGCATACAGCGGCTTGCGATCAAGATCAACATTCGCATCCATCGTCGCCTTCGAGAGTGCAATCACCTCGCCCTTCTCGTCAACGATTTTCCGCAGATCAAGCAAGCTCCTGCCCTGCGCATCACTCGCGCGAACAAACGCATCCGCCGCGTCGGTGTTCATCATCAGCACGGGTACCTTCAGCGACCGCGTTCCAAATCCCATTGACACATCGCCCAACTGCGTCGCACGCGGATCTTCGGCTCCTGGAGGGTTCACCAAAATCACCGCGCTCGCGCCTTTGTCAATCGCAAAATCGAGTTTGCTGCGCAGGTCAGCGTTCGCACTCCACCTCACACTCGCCCACTTGCTCTTCCCATTCTCATTCATGGGCTCAAATCGCAACACCATCGCGATCTTGCCGCTCAGGTCCGCCCGCTTGCCATCACTATCAAACGGCAGACTCGTATACCCCTCTTCGCCCTCATCAATGCCGTAACCGATAAAAACAACCTCGCCCTTCACGTCACCATCTGCGCTATATCCCAGCGCATTGAAGTCCTTCCCACCAACAAGTCCCACACTCGCGCCGCCCGCCGTCACATAGCTCATCGCCTGCGCCACCACCGCCACGCTATCACCAGGCCGCAAGCTTGGCGGCGCAACAAACTCCTGCCGATAGGTCGCAAACGCCTTGTCACTCGCCGGGAACGCCGGCTTCATCCCCATCTGCTTGAAGTTGAACTCCAAATAATCCGCCGCCCGCCGATTGCCATCCGTCCCCGGCGCGCGACCTTCCATCCAAGGCGTCGTCAGCGTGTAAATGTGCTGCCGATACGTCGTCATCAAACTCGCCAGCGTCTTGCCGTCCGTTGTCACAGGCGTCGCGGCGCTGCTCGATGTTGCAGACCATGCCGATCCCGTCGCCGCTGGCTGAGCCGCAACTTCAGTCGCCTGACCCCCGTGATTTCCACCCCCATCCGCCCCGCCATGCCCCTCTGCCTGCTGCCCAATTGCCCCACCCGCGGCACAAAACAACACCAAACCCCACGAAGCAACGCGAACACGGGCGAGATGAATCACAAACGACTCCTTGCTGAAGAAAAAGGCCGCCGGCAACCAGCGACCACCAGATTAAATGACACAACCAACCAAACAGAAAACGCCCACGGTTTCGCGGGCTGCGGATTGTTCGCGTTTCAAATCGTTCACGTGACCAAAAACGAACACTTTCGACCTACCCTTTTTCACCCTCGCACTTCGAGCATCCCACTGTCGGGCGGCTCGCCCCGCACCTCGCACCAACTCCCACCACCATGAGCACCACCACCTCTCGCCCCGGATCGCTCGATGCAGTCAACGGCTCCACGCGCACGCACACCAGCGTGCTTGACGCCAGCGATACCTTCCACCATCGCCACCTCGGCCCCAGCGAAGCCGAAGTTGCCGAAATGCTCGAGTTCGTGGGATGCTCATCACTTGAAGACCTCACCGCGAAGACCGTCCCCGCCAACATCCGCAACCACCGCACGCTCAAACTCGAAGGCGTGCCTGAGCAAGGCTTGGGCGAAAGCGCCACCCTCGCCAAACTCGCTGGCTACGCCGCACAAAACAAAGTCTTCAAGTCCTACATCGGCTGCGGCTACTACGACACCATCACGCCGCCCGTCATCCTCCGCAACATCATGGAGAACCCAGGCTGGTACACGCAGTACACGCCCTATCAAGCCGAAATCGCGCAAGGCCGGCTCGAAGCTCTCCTCAACTTCCAAACCATGGTCAGTGATCTCGTCGGCCTGCCCCTCGCCGGCGCAAGCCTGCTCGACGAAGGCACCGCCGCCGCCGAAGCCATGAGCATGTGCTACGCCCTCAGCGATCATGCTCGCCCTGAGTTCTTCATCGCCAACGATTGCCACCCGCAAACCATCGCCGTCGTCAAGACCCGCGCCGATGGCCTGAGCATCAAACTCATCATCGACGATCCCGCCAAGTTCGCGCCCACCGATCGCATGTGCGGCGCGCTCGTGCAATACCCCACCACCGACGGCCGCGTTGAGTGCTACGAAGCCTTCGCCGCCAAGGCCCACGCTGCCGGCGCACTGGTTGTTGCCGCTACCGACCTGCTCGCGATGACGCTCCTCAAGCCACCGGGCGAATGGGGCGCAGACGTCGCTGTCGGCTGCGCCCAGCGCTTTGGCGTCCCCATGGGCTTCGGCGGCCCGCACGCCGCCTTCATCGCCACCAAGGCCGAATTCGTCCGAAAAATGCCCGGCCGCATCATCGGCGTCAGCCGCGACATGCAAGGCAACCCCGCCCTGCGCATGGCCATCCAAACGCGCGAGCAACACATCCGCCGCGACAAAGCCACCAGCAACATCTGCACCGCACAAGCCTTGCTCGCCATCATGGCCGGCATGTACGCGTGCTACCACGGCCCCGAAGGCCTCCGGCGCATCGCCCTGCGTGTCCACACCTACGCCCAGTCCCTGCGCGCGGGCCTGCTCAAGCTCACCCAAGGCGTCAGCGACTCTGACTTCGTCTTCGACACCATCACCGTCACCCCCAAAGGCAAAACGCAGGCTCAAGTCCTTGACGCCTCCCGCGCCAAGTCCATGAATCTCCGCGCCCACGCCGACGGCAAGATCAGCATCAGCGTCGACGAAACCACCACGCGCGAAGACATCCAACACATCCTCGCCTGCTTCGGCGGCACTGCCAATGAAGACATCGACGGCCTCGCCAAAGCCTCGCAGCGCGACCTGCCCGCCAAGTTCGCCCGCCAATCCGGCTACCTCACCCACCCCGTCTTCAACAGCTACCACAGCGAGCACGAAATGCTCCGCTACATCTTCAAGCTCATGGGCCGCGACCTCAGCCTCGCCCACAGCATGATCCCCCTGGGCTCCTGCACCATGAAGCTCAACGCCACCAGCGAAATGATTCCCGTCACCTGGAAATCATTCGGCGGCCTGCACCCCTTCGCCCCGCGCGAGCAAACCAAGGGTTACGAACTCATGTTCCGCGACCTTGAAAAGTGGCTCTGCGATGTCACCGGCTTCGCCGCCATGAGCCTCCAGCCCAACGCCGGTGCTCAAGGTGAATACACAGGCCTCATGGTCATCCGCGCCTATCACCACGCACGCGGCGACACCAAGCGCACCGTCTGCCTCATTCCTGAGTCTGCCCACGGCACCAACCCCGCCAGTGCGGTAGTCGCAGGCATGGAAGTCGTGCCCGTCAACAACACGCCCACTGGCGACGTTGACATCGCCGACCTTGCAGCCAAAGCCGAGCAATACAAAGACACGCTCGCCGCGTGCATGGTCACCTACCCCAGCACCTACGGCGTCTTCGAAGAAGGCGTGAAGCAAATCTGCGAAATCATCCACGCCAATGGTGGCCTCGTTTACATGGACGGCGCAAACATGAACGCACAGGTGGGCCTGTGCAGCCCCGGAGAAATCGGCGCCGACGTCTGCCACCTCAACCTCCACAAAACCTTCTGCATTCCCCACGGCGGCGGCGGCCCCGGCATGGGCCCCATCGGCGTCACCAAAGCCCTCGCACCATTCCTCCCCGGCCACCCCGTCAGCTTCCCCGAAACGCTCAAAGCCCAAGGCGCTGGCGAACACGCCATCGGCCCCGTGAGCGCGGCTCCGTACGGCAGCCCCAGCATCCTCGTCATCAGCTGGATGTACATCCACATGATGGGCGCCGCAGGCCTCAAGAAAGCCACGCAAGTCGCCATCTTGAACGCCAACTACATGGCCGCCCGCATGAAGGGCCACTACGAAGTCCTCTTCAAAGGCAAGCAAGGCATGTGCGCCCACGAGTACATCATCGACGTGCGTCCCTTCGACAAATCCGCCGGCATCAAAACCGACGACATCGCCAAGCGCCTCATGGACTACGGCTACCACGCCCCAACGATGAGCTGGCCCGTCCCCGGCACGCTCATGATCGAACCCACCGAAAGCGAAAGCAAAGCCGAACTCGATCGCTTCAGCGATGCCATGATCGCCATCCGAGAAGAAATCCGCGCCATCGAAACCGGCACGATCAGCAAAACCGACAACCCCCTCAAGAACGCCCCCCACACCGTCCACGTCGTCACCAGCAACGACTGGAAACACCCCTACACCCGCGAACAAGCCGCCTTCCCCCTCGCGTACACGAAGGGCCACAAATTCTGGCCCAGCGTCGGCCGCGTCGACAACCCCTTCGGCGACCGCAACCTGGTCTGCACCTGCCCGCCCATGAGTGCGTATGCGTGAGTGCGCGACACGAAGGACTAGGTCATCAAGACACCAGTTCGATGCAACGCACGGCTTGACCACCGCAGGAATTCCAATGTCTCAATTTCAAAGACGTTTCAAACAGAGCTCTGTCGCCGACAGTGTGAAAGAAAAGCCTTTGCGGTCGTTCAGCCCACGAATGACTTTGCCGTCATTCCGCCGCGCATGAGTACGCCCGAAGCAGTCGCATCCTACTACAAGGACTTGATTCTTGATCCTCGCCATCGAGCGAACACCTATGCATCTGTGTGTCTCGAACTTCGTTCACCGCTCTTTTAATCCATGACTGTCGCACCACCCGCTCCGCACGCATTTACCGCGATCGCGCAGGATCTCACTCCTCTGGCAACGAATCAATAAACCCTCGCAACATCGCGGCGAACTCTTGATAGTTTCATTCGGAAATTTACCTCAGCCGATCCTCCCACGGACCCATCGCCTCCGCCAGGTGCGGCTCCATCGCGGCGATGAGCGGCGAGGGAGGGGCTTTGGGGGTTGGGGGTGCTTGAAGCCGGGTTGATTTTTTACTTGCCGTCGGCGCGGATCATCATGCCGTAGAAGGAGCGGTAGACGAAGAACATGCTGATGAGGAAGAAGATGACCGAGAGGGCGATGGTGATGGGTGTGTGGACGAAGCCGGGTTCTTTCACGTGGATGGCGAGCTCGACGGCGAGCAGGCCGAACAGTGTGGTGAACTTGATGACCGGATTGAGGGCAACCGAGCTGGTGTCCTTGAAGGGATCGCCCACGGTGTCGCCCACGACGCACGCGGCGTGGAGGTCGCTGCCCTTGCCACGGCCGGTGCCCTTGAATTCGGGGTCGGTTTCGACGATCTTCTTGGCGTTGTCCCATGCGCCGCCGGCGTTGGCCATGAACATGGCTTGGTACAGGCCGAAGAGCGCGATGGAGATGAGGTAGCCGATGAAGAAGAAGGGCTCGAAGAAGGCGAAGGCGAGGGTGCCGAAGAAGACGCCCAGGAAGATGTTGAACATGCCCTTCTGCGCGTATTCGGTGCAGATGGTCACGACCTTTTTTGAGTCTTCGACGCTGGCTTTGGTGTTGCCATCAAGCTTGATGTTGGCCTTGATGAATTCGACTGCGCGGTACGCACCGGTAGTAACAGCCTGCGTGCTTGCGCCCGTGAACCAGTAGATGACTGCGCCGCCGGTGATGAGGCCAAGCAGGAACGGTGCGTGGAGCAGGCTGAGCTTGTCGAGGTTGGTTTGCAGGCCGCCGGTGAGAACAACGATGATCGAGAAGATCATGGTGGTTGCGCCGACGACGGCGGTGCCGATGAGCACGGGCTTGGCGGTGGCTTTGAAGGTGTTGCCAGCCCCGTCGTTCTCTTCGAGGAACTCCTTGCCCTTTTCGAAGTCGGGCTTGAAGCCGAACTGCTGCTCGATTTCCTTCTCGATGCCGGGAATGGTTTCGATGGTTGAGAGTTCGTAGACGCTTTGGGCGTTGTCGGTCACGGGGCCGTAGCTGTCGACGGCGATAGTGACCGGGCCCATGCTGAGGAAGCCGAAGGCCACGAGGCCGAAGGCGAAGACGGCGGGAGCCAGCATGATGCTGCCCAGGCCCAGCGTGCTGAAGGCGTACGCAAGGCCCATGAGCAGGATGATGGCCATGCCCAGCCAGTACGCGGAGAAGTTACCGGCGACAAGACCCGAGAGAATGTTGAGCGATGCGCCGCCTTGTTCGCTGCTCTTGACCACTTCGCGCACGTGCCGGCTGTTCACGCTGGTGAAGGCCTTCACGAGTTCGGGAATGATGGCCCCGGCGGCGGTGCCGCAGGAGATGATGCTGGCGAGAACCCACCAGGCGTTCTTGGCAAGGCCTGCGAGCAGTTCGTTGCCGGGGTAGTTGGCGACGACCGACTCCCACTTGCCTTCGCCCAGCATGAGCCAGCTTGCGGCGTAGGTGAGGATGACGGAGACAACCGACGTCAGCACGACCAGAACCGTGAGCGGGTGCTCAAAGTCCATCTTGTTGGCGGCGGCGTACTTGGCCTTGGCCATGGCTTCGTTGATGAAGTAGCTGAATGCGCTGGCGAGCACCATGATGATGCGCATGGCGAAGAGCCAAACCAGCAGCTTCACTTGGATCAACTGCGTGGTGGTTTGAGCCTTCGTCACGACAGCGCTGGCAGCGGTGACGGTTTCTGCATTGGTGGCGTCAACCTTCAGGGCGCTGAGCTTGGCCTTCTGCTCGGCATCGGTTGACTTGGCGAGACGCGTGTCAAGAGCGGGCAGGTAGCTGGGGTTGACGAGCTCGCCCTTGTCGTTCTTGCCGCCAACGTCCACGATGCTGGTGGCGTAGGCGTAAGAAACTTCGCGAACGCCTTGGCCGGGGTCGATATCGACCATCTTGGGAGCGAAGATGCTGGGCGTCACGGCGATCATCGTGAAGACGATGAGGGCAACGCCCGTCACGCCGTAGGTTTCGAAGCCGTCGGCAGAGGGACCGACGCTGTCGCCAGCGTTGTCACCCACGCAGTCGGCGATAACGCCGGGGTTACGAGCATCGTCTTCCTTGATCTTGAAAACGATCTTCATCAAGTCGCTGCCGATGTCGGCGATCTTGGTGAAAATGCCGCCTGCGATACGCAGAGCAGCCGCGCCGAGTGACTCACCAATCGCGAAGCCGATGAGGCAGGCGCCGGCGAGGTGGGCAGGCAGAAGGAGCAGAATGGCGAGCATGATGAACAGCTCAACGCTGATGAGCATCATGCCGATGGACATGCCGGCCTTGAGCGGAATGGCGTAGCAGGGGAAGGGCTTGCCTTTGAGGCTGGCGAAGGCGGCTCGGCTGTTGGCGAAGGTGTTGACGCGGATGCCGTACCACGCCACGGCGTAGGAGCCAAGCACGCCGATGATGGCGAAGAGGACGATGATGGCAACGGTGCCGACGTCAAAGCCTGACTTGAACTGGCCGGTTGTAGTGTCGATGATCGGAGTTGGTGCAAAGACGCCGAAGTAGACGGCGGCGATGGTGCCAATGAAGAGGAAGAGCTTGGCAAGGAACTTACCCTGCTGAATCATGTAGGCTTTGCAGGTGGTGTAGATGAGTTCGCTGACTTCAAGCATGCTCTTGTGGACGGGCATGTTCTTGAGCTGCGAGTAGATCATGAAGCCGAAGGCCAGCCCCGCGAGCGAAACCAAGAAACCGACCAGGAGCAGATCGTGCCCGCCCAGGCCGAAGAACTTGACCATGTTAAGGTCAGGAATGACCAAGTTGGCTTCGCCACCTGGCTTTTGGAAAACCGGGACGTCGGCGCCTTGCACGCCTGCGGCGAGCGAAGTCGTTGCGGTGAGAGCCAGAGCGAGCACGCTGGCGAGCCCCGTCAGGAGGCCACCCTTCGTGTGTCCGGCACATTGTTTGATTCTGTCGAGAGTGAAAGCGGTTGGTCGCACGCGACTGCCTCCTGATGTCGAGAACCTGATTTCGAGAACTTGATTTCGAGAACTGGATGTTGAAAACCCTGGCAGTGGCAACGCCACTCTCCAAACGCCAGGCTTCAACCAACCGGGACCATCTGCACACATCGCCAGCCCCGGCGAGAAAGGTCCCTAGGGTGTGCCTGCTCAAGCCATTCGTCAAGGTGGCGTGAAGGCACAATCTAGGAAGACGAGGGGCGATAAATCGGCGTTCGTGCGGACTTGGCATGAACTGCGCGGTCGGGCACCCCGACTGGCGCCCCGAATGAAAATCCTATGAAAAACAAGGCGAGCCGAAGAGGCTCGCCTTGCGGTGAGTCATGAAGCAGAATCAGTCGCGACCGCCGCCGCCACCGTAACCACCAGGGCCGCCCGGGCCACCCTTGCCCGCGCCAGCCTTGGCACCCTTCGCGCCCTTGAGACCCTTGAGGGGGCCCTTGGGAACGAACGTGCCGTCTTCCTTCATGCGGCGAGAAACGCTCTTGCGAGCTGCGCGACGCATGCGCTCGGAAGGCTTCTCGAAGAACTCCTTGCGCTTGACGTCCTTGGTGAGGCCTTCCTTCTCGCACAGCTTCTTGAAGCGGCGAACCAAGCCTTCGACACTTTCGCCACTGCGGGCTTTGACCCGAATCGACATAGACACCTCATACGTGTTTCGATAGAACAGCCGCCGGGCTCACGCTCGGACGGGCCTGTAGTAAAGGCTTGGTCCGGGCGAGATTCAAGCCGAAAATAAACTAGGGGCACGCTTCTTGTTCGGTTTGGTTGGCGAATGCTTGGATATGCGGCTTGATTGGGCAAAGTGTCTGTCATGATTGTTTTGGACGTTGCCAATATTCTGCACGTGCTGACCCGGGGGAAAACGCCCGGCGATAGCGACGTGCTGGAACTGGTCGGCTGGCTGACAAGCAGCAGATACAGCAAGCAGGAACTGACGCTGGTGTGCGATGGCAACCCCATGCGGGCCAGTGGGTTGCGCGATAGCGTGGTGGCGGCGTTGGCGTCGTCGGGCAATACCCGGCAACTGCTCTACTCGGGGCCTGACCAGCAGGCGGATGATGTGGTGGAGCAGCTCTTAGCGGCGGCAACGGCACCCACTGGCGTACTGGTGGTGTCGAGTGATCGGCGGCTGCGGGAGGCGGCTCGGCGGGTGGGGGCGAAAAGTCTGCGAAGTGAAGAGTTTGCTGAACATCTGCATGATGATGCTCGTCGGCGGGCGTTTGTCGTGCCCGACGAGCGCGGGAGTGACCACATCTCGGCGAAGGCCTGGGCGGCGTACTTCGGGATTGACTTGGCGACTGGATTGCAGGCGCGCGGGCCGGTTGGCAGGTCGCCGCTGGCGGAGCGGCCGGGTGCTTCGCTTGGAAAACCCAAGTCCAAGCGTGGGGCACGCAAGCAAGTGCAAACTGATGATGAAGAGACTGGAGCAACGCCGATTGATTGCCAGTCGGCGTCGCTCGCGTCATTGTCATCACTGCATGATGGCGTTCGCAGTTTGAGTGAGTTGCATCCTTCAGATTTGGACATGGAACTATGGCTCAAGCAATTTCCGGCGGAGAGTTCGGGCAAGGCAAACGCGCCAAAGGGGCGAGCCACATCGCGCGGCAAGCGGCGGTAGCGACGTTGCTCGCTGCAAGCGCAATGCTGACTGCGTGCGCGAGCAAGCCGCTTGCGCTGCCGCAGGGACGCAGCATGGTGATGGCGACGTATTCCGTGGGCGAACTGACGGCGACGTTGCCTGAACAGGCCCGCGTGCAAGCGGTCATGGCGGCGGCGGATCAAACGTTCGCCGCGCGGGCGTACAGCGTGGCGAGCCGCGAAGAGACTGAGGAGATGGGAAAGATTGTGGCAAGGCCGCCACGAAGCAGCGGGTTTCCGCGGGTGATTGTGACTGCACAACGCGCGGCGAGCGGCACGCGGGTGACGGTTGAGCATTCGCCGTGGGGAGATGAGGCGAGTTGCCGGAGTACGCTCGATGGGATTCTGGAGAGGTTGGGGTTGTGAGGAACAGGCACTAGGGATTGGGCACTGGGCATCAGTGAAAACCGAACCAGCCGGAGAAGTCTCGCATCGGGGGCTTCAAAACGCAAACCCGAGCACCGCGAAGTAGTCCAGCACGCTCGCGCGGTCGGTGGGTGCGTCGCTGTCGAAGCGGTATTCGGTGCCCAGACGCAGGTTCATTTTGAGTTCGGGGTCGATCACGAGGTTGAAGCCGGCTCGTGAGATAGTGCGGTAGTCGCCCCAGGTTTTGCTATCAGGGAAGTATTCGGAGTTGGCGTAGGCAGTCCACTTATCGTTGATTTTGTAATCAACGCTGAAGGCGGCGATGCCGACTTCGGGGATGATGGCGTTGTCGCCGTTGATTTCGCGAGCGAGGCCGGCGCCTAGGCGACCGACGACGTTCCACTTGTCGTTTTTCTCGAAGACATAGCCCAAGCCGCCGGCGGCGGAGACTCGGCCGTCCCAGCGTTGGCGGTTATCCCACTCCATGCGAGCACTGGCCCACATGCTCCATTTGCCGCCAGCGATTTTCCAGTCGTTGCGGGCAGAGAATTCGCTGCGGTCTTGGGTGGTGCCGAAGTTGTTCTCGCCGCGGACGTAGACAATGGTGGCGACGGTGTTTTGCAGGAGCGTTGCGCGCGTGAGGTTCACGTACGCGCGGTAGTTTTGCGAGTCGATGGGGCCGGTAGTGCCGTTGACGCCTAGCTCGATCTGACGCTTCCAGCCATCCCAGAAGGACTTTTCGTCATCGGCAAGCAACGCCTCGATGGGGTTGGTGGGAGCGACGGGCTGCTTGGGTTCGAGCTTGACCTGCGCGGCGTGTGGGTCGGGCCCTGGAGCGGGCTTTGGGGCAGGTTTGGATTCTGGTTTCGGTTCTGGTTTTGATTCTGGCTTGGGGGCAGGTGCCTCAGCGGCGGACGGCGGCGAGGGCAATTTGTCGAGCGTGGGCTCGCTGGTTGAGATGCCAACGCGGGGGATTCGCACGAGGCCCAAGACGGGATGGATGATGGTGATGGCGTCGTTATCGATGGTCTTGACGACGCCGCGCATGGTCTCGCCGCTGGTGAGCGTGAGGGTGATGGTTGGGCCAGATTGATCGGGAATGCTGGGCTTGGCGGGTGGCGGCGCGATGGCTGCGGGGGCGGGCTGCTGCACGGGGGCAGACGCCAGAGGCGGCGGAACGAGCTGGGCAGAAGCGACGCATGGCACAAGCGCGGGGATACTCAGTAGGCCGGCGCGAAGCGTAAGGGTGAGTGCCGAAAGCGAGCTGCCAGTCCGCATGTGTGCCTCCTATCGCGAGCGGTGATGCTGTGATCGCGGTGAGGGTCTGCCGAGGAAAGTGAGTGCGAGTCCAAACGGATGCCAAAGCGACCGATGAAGTACATGCTATCGACAATTTCGCGGGACGCCAGCCGAAGTTTCGGAAAATGAAAAAAGAAAATGTTG
This sequence comes from Phycisphaerae bacterium, assembly GCA_014192545.1. GTDB lineage: Bacteria > Planctomycetota > Phycisphaerae > Phycisphaerales > UBA1924 > BJHL01. Next base: position 488,258 of record BJHL01000002.1, read on the forward strand.
ACGTGTTAGCGAAGCAAGTTGGTTCGCTCGGTGCTTCGCGATGCGTTGGCGACGGCTCGCGCGTCGTCAGTATCGACAGAGCCTGACAGATTGACGTCACGCAAGGACTCGGCGACCTGGCGATAGGCGTCTTCGACGGTCGCTCGCGCGTCGGACGTAAGGTCGAACTGGGCACCGTTGGCGAAGGCGACGAACGCGTTGGCTTCTTCAGTGACGGGGAACAAGAAGCTCATCGCCGGACCCACGCGCTGGGCCCACGCGGCTTCGTTGTGCTGCTGGTTGAAGCCGATGGTGTGGCGGAAGTCGAGCTCGCTCAGGAAAGGTCCGCCGATGCGGGAATTGTTGATGAGCGCGTCGCGCACGTTGAACGTGGGGGTGAAGTTATCGCTGGCGGTGCCGCTGTCGCCGCTGTCCATGTAGAGTTTGATGGCGGGTTTTGCGGTGGAAGTAACGCGATTGCGGAAGTTGGTGCTCCAGTAGTTGCTCAGAGCGCCGATGCGGGTGTAGGTGTTGGTTGCGTCCCAGCCGAAGACCATGCTGACCTGGCCACCCATGCTGCTGCCCATGGTGCCTGTGTTGGCGGCGTCGGGCAGCGTGCGATATTGGGTGTCGATGACGGGCTTGAGTTCGTCACGCATGAAACGCAGGTAAGCGTTGGCATTGCCGGGCTGGGCACTCGGCGTGAGATCGCCCGAGGGTACGTAATTGACGAAACGGTTGTTGTTGCTGTCGGCGGCAACGATGATGACTTCACGCATCGCGCCGCGAGCCATCTGCAAGTTCGCGGCGATGTCGGCATTCCATGTGCCGAACGCACCGGGCTCGAAGCAGTTTTGGCCATCGTGGAGGTAGAGCACGGGGTAGCGTTTGGTGGTGTGCTGGCTGTAGCCGCGAGGGAGCCAGATGCGGTAGAACCGGCGTTCGTTGAGATTGCTCGGGATTGAATCGATGAACGGCAAGGCGGCGGTGCTGTAGTTGCGGACGGCCGCCCCCACTGTCGCGGCGGGCATGTAGTTGTACAACTGGCCGTCTTGCAGGAGCGCGCTGTCGAGCTGGGTGGAGTAGGTGCCGCTCGCGGGATCGCGACCGGTGCCCGAGCTTGGGGTGATATAGAACTCGATGGTGCGTTGCGCGAGGGGAAGGTTGGTTGCGGCCCAGCGGCGTTCGGTTGGGCCGCGACCGGGGCCGAGGTCGATCATGGTGACGGGCGAGAACGCGGCGGCAGTGTCGGTGCGGAACCAGATCTGAGGAGCACTCCAGCCGGAATGATAGAGGATGGCTTTGGTAGCGGGGTTGGTTGGTGTGGTGGAAGCGTTGAACGGGCCTGCGACGGTGGTGCCATTGGTGGGCACACGCGCGGTGGCCGCGCTGTCGGTGCGTTTGACGTAGCGATAGGTGTAAGTGCGTCCGGTGGGCAGACTGACTGGGAGTCGCCACGTTGGATACTGCGAAGGCTCGAGCTTGAGGGCGCGGGTCAAGTCGCCTGCGCCGAGTTCCGGCAGGTCACCCAAGACATAGATGCTCTCACCGACGACGGTGGTTTGGTTGGTCGAGAAGACGACGGTCTCTCGCGACTGGGCAAGGGCGACGGCAGCGAACCCAGCGATGGCAAACAGGGCGCGGTCAAGCATGCATAAAGGATAACGGCGAAGTTCTCAAGGCGATAACCGATTCGTGCGCGGATTCATTACAGGACGGTGAAATGCAGTGGGAAAACCCGAATGATGGCCCGACGACTCGCCGCGGCGGCGTAAATGGAACGCAGTCGGGAAGCGTTCGCACGATTGTGGCATCGGAGTGGTGCCCGTGATGGGTGGCTTGCCGATAATTGGTGTCGATACGCATGGGATCACAGCCGCACACATTGTCTCAGTATGTACGTAAGAGCATTTCGCGTCGCGGAATGGCTGCGCTGATTGCGCCGCTGATTTCTTGGGAGCCGATGCGCGAGCCTGAGAGCGGCTACTCGCTGCTGATTGGATGCAATCGCAATTTGGGGCCCATGCTGCTGGCGAATTTGCGGCTGCTGACCCGGCAGAAGCGGACCAACTGCAAGGAAGTGATTCTTGCGATTGATGGATCGCCCGATGAGCTTGGGGCAAAGATCATCGAGCGGGCGAAGGCGATAAGCGGCGACATGCCGATTCGATTTGTGCACTACAACGCGAAGCAGATCAGCATTACGCGGATGGTTGATTGGGGCTGGATTTATGCGTGGCTGAGTTGGAGCATTGGGATTCGCGAGTGCAAGACGCGTTACGCGATGCTGCACGACTTTGATGCACTTTTGCTCAATCCAGATGTGCTTGAAGATCGCTACCTGCAGGTGCAGCAGCGAGGCGTGGAGTTTTTGGGTATTGCCAACCACACGGGCGGCGGTGTTGTTGAAGACGACAAACTCGTGCGCACGTTCGAGTTGATGTTTGACTGCTCGTTTGTGCGGCGGACCTTCAAGCCGATTGAGCTGTTCAACACGATGAAGAGCATCGCTGGCCGGCGGGTGGAATTTGATACGTTTCTCAATGCGCAGCATCGGGCGGGGACGACAAGCGTGATGCCGCTGGCGGAAGAGGAGATGGTTCACCCGAGCCAGATGATCTGCCAGTATGTGGACTTCAACGCGGCTCGCGGGCGGGTGCCGACGAATAACAACTTGCTGATGATTCCGTATTACGAGCACATCGGCGGCGATAGTTCGCTGATGCTGGATATCAACAAGCAGCTCGCGAGCGGAGCGAAAACGGTGCAGTTGTGGGGCAAGCCGCTTGATGTCGCGGCGATTACGGCGGCGCACAAGCAGTGGATGCGCAAGCAGATGCTTCGCATGGAGACAACGCTGCATGGCTCGATGACGGGTGAGGTGGCGGCGTACATGGATGCCATTGAACGCGTGTGAATTCGCAGCAATTTGAATTGAGTACATAGCGCGTCACATGTTGCAAACACCGTGACTGCGAACTTCGCACTCTGCACTCCGCACTTTTCTTCCCTACTCCATCACAAACCATGCACGTCCTGGCGTCCACCTTGGCAACTCGCGGGAGGGCTGAATGCATCCCCAAGGCTGCGGATTCGCGAGCCACATGAGAGTCGCGTAGCGGCTGTTGATTTTTCCGAGCCACGATTCATCGGTACCGCAAATAGCGGCGTTGTGGTGTTCGTGAAGGTCGAGCACGCTGTCGCGATCGAGGCTTTCGTGCGTTGTCACGCGAGAGACTTCGCAGCAGACGCAACCTTTGCCGCCTTCGCCGACGAAAAAAGGTGATCGCCTGCGCGAACGAGCCCGAGTGGTTCGCGCCGAGTAAGTTTGAGGCGACACTGTACGTTCTTGACGCCTGACGCGATACGATCGAGATATCGCGGAAGTACGATGGCGAAGTGCTCACGGATCGCTTCGCGGCGTGGTCGCTTGGTCGGTCGAGCGAGTCTACCGGCTTGCACTTGTTGTGCGGCTTGTGTGCGAGAGATTGCAGTTCCCCTCTGATTGCTATTGGCGGCACGCTTCATGTCATGCGTGCGAGCGTTGCAGTTGTACTCTTGCCCGCAACAAGATCGACCAGTTCTACCCGGCCACCGTAGCTCTCGACGATGTCTGCACCAACAACTTTGTCCTTTGTATAGTCGGCCCCCTTCACCAAGGTATCTGGTCGAACCAGACGAATCAGATCGATGGGCGTGTCCTGTGTGAAAAGCGCGACGGCTCCCACAGATTCGAGTGCGCCCAGCACGCGAGCGCGATCCTGTTCGTTGTTGATCGGACGTGTAGGACCCTTGAGCCGGCGGACGCTTTCGTCGCTGTTGAGACCGACGACCAGAAAGTCGCCGAATGCCGCGGCCTTTTCGAGGAGTGTGACGTGGCCGCTGTGGAGGACGTCGAAGCAGCCGTTGGTGAAGACAACTTTCTTGTTGCGACGCTTGAGGTCATCGAGCTGAGCGCGGAGTTCATCAGCGGTGCGAAGTTTGCCGGGCTTTAGCTTGCCAGCAATTCGCAAAAGGCTGTCGCGAATTTGATCAAACGGGATGGGCTGCACGCCGAAGACTTCAACTTCGAGGCCGGCGGCGGCATTGGCGAAACGCACGCTGTCGCTCCAAGTACACGCATTGGCGCGTGCGGCGGCAAGACCAGCGAGGAACATGTCGCCTGCGCCGCTGACGTCGTAGACCTCGCGGGCTTGCGTGGGAATGCTGATGGGTGAAGCTTCGGGTGTGCTGTCGCGACCGAGCAGCAGAGCGCCGTGTTTATCGAGCGTGAGAACGACGCATTCGAGATCGAGCGTGGTGAGCAGTCGCCTGGCGAGTGCTGCATTGTGCGCGGCGTCATTGTCTTTGCTGGTTGCAACGCCTGCGGCGAGTTCGGCCTCGGTGCGATTGGGCGTGATCGTGGTTGCACCTTTGTATCGCAGCGGATCAACGCCGCGAGCGGGATCAACGAAGACGGGTTTACCGGCACGTTTGCTGGCGGCGATGATCTGCTGGCACAACTCGGGCGTGCAGACACCCTTGGCGTAGTCTTCGATGATGACGACATCTGCGTTGGCGAGGGCCGCGGTGAAGGCCGAGACGAGCTTGGCTTGTGTCGCATCACAAATCGGATCGCGCGACTCTTCATCGACGCGGAACATTTTTTGCGGGTGGCGTGATTGCGCGAGACCGATGAGATTTTGCTTGAGTGTGGTGGGCCTTGCGGCATCCTCGATTAGGCCACGAGCATCGATGCCAGCCTTCGCGAGAGCATCGCGCATATTGCGAGCTGTTGCGTCGGCACCTAACACGCCGAATGCGATGACTTTGCCGTGAAGCGCGGCGAGGTCCATGCAGACATTCGCCGCGCCGCCCGGCATGACTTCGCGGCGCTTGACGAGCAGGACGGGCACGGGAGCATCGGGGCTGAGGCGTTCGGCGTCGCCATAGACCATTTCGTCGAGAATGAAGTCCCCCACGACCAGCGCGGTGAAGGGCTTCCAATTGTTCATGCGGGCGAAGAGGTCTGACATCGTGTGCAAGCGTAGAACGCCGCTGGGCGGCTCTCCGCGCGTACGCTCCGGGCGTGACGCAGACTTCGTCATCTCCCAAGAACTGGACCACGCGCACGCTGCTGGCGTGGATGCAGCAGGCGTTTTTTCAGAAGGATTTGGATTCGCCGCGGTTGCTCGCAGAGTTACTGATGTCGCATGTGCTGGGGTGTGATCGGCTCAAGTTGTATCTTGATCCGGACAGGCCTGCGAATCCGCTGGAGCGGCAGACGCTGCGCGACTTGGTGGGGCGGGCCTTGAAGCACGAACCGGTGCAGTATCTGGTGAGTGAAGCGTGGTTTTTCGGCATGCCTTTCATCGTTGATAAGCGGGTGCTTATACCTCGGCCTGCGACTGAGACAATTGTGGAGTATGTGTTGCAGCACCATCGCGCGGTGCATGGGCCGAGCCAGGCGACGAGTTTGGCGCGTGGTGAGGGCGTGCTGATTGCAGATGTGTGTACGGGCAGCGGAGCGATTGCACTAGCGCTGCTGAAGCAGTTGCCGGGTGCGCGGGCGGTTGCGAGTGATTTGTCGAAGGACGCACTTGCGGTTGCGACGCTGAATGCGCAGAAGCATGGGATGCGGGAGCGGATTGATTTTGTGGCGGGAAACTTGCTCGAGCCGCTGCGTGCGTATCCGCCGACGGCGGGCGACGGAAGCCTGGATTACCTCGTGAGCAATCCGCCTTACATACCGGATGATGAATGGCCTGACAAGGTTGATGTGAACGTGCGGGAGTTTGAGCCGACGATGGCGCTGCGCGGCGGGCCGGATGGATTGCAATTTGCGAGGCCAATTCTGCAAGATGGCGCGAAGCTGCTCAAGCCGGGCGGGCTCATGCTAGTGGAGATTGCTGATGCGCGGGCGAGTGAGGCTCTGGCGATTGCGCAGGCGAACACGTTGCTGGTGGATGCACGGATTCTGCGGGATAATGATGGGTTGCAGCGAGTGATTGTGGCGAAGCGGACGTAGAACGACCGCTCGCGTCGCTCGTACGCTCATGCATGTCGCGCCCCTTCGATCTTGTTTCAGAGTTCTCTCCAACCGGCGACCAGCCCACGGCGATTGTGCAGCTTGAGTCAGAGCTTCGCGCGGGCAAGCCTGCGGCGGTGTTGCTGGGAGCGACGGGCACGGGCAAGACGTTCACGATGGCCCATGTGATTGCGCGGCTGGGCAAGCCGACGCTGATTTTGAGCCACAACAAGACGTTGGCAGCGCAGCTGTTTGAGGAGATGCGCGAGCTGTTTCCCAAGAACAGTGTGAACTATTTTGTGAGTTACTACGACTACTACCAGCCCGAGGCGTACATCCCGCAGCGCGATATTTACATTGAGAAGGACTCATCGCGCAACGACGACTTGGACCAGTTGCGGCTGGCTGCAACCAGCAACATTCTCTCGCGTCGTGACACGATTGTGGTCGCGAGCGTGTCGTGCATCTTCGGCTTGGGCAGCCCCGAGGCTTACGGCCAGCGCGTGCTGACGATCACGAAGGGCTCACGCGTCAATCGACGGGCGTTTCTTGGGGCGCTTACGGCGATGCAGTACAACCGCAGCGAACTGGAGTGGAAACGCGGGCAGTTTCGCGTGCGCGGCGATTCGCTGGATATCTGGCCTGCCTACGAGAAGTTTGCGGTGCACGTTGAATTATTTGGCGATGAGATTGATCGCATTGAACTCGTGAACCCCACAAGCGGCGAGGTGCTTGCAGATGAGAATCAGTTTTTTCTGTTTCCGGCAGTTCACTATGTGATGCCCGAGGAGCAGTTGCAGACGGCGCTCGCGATGATTCGCGAGGAACTTGACGCACGCGTGTTGCAGTTTCGCAGTGAGGGCAAACTGCTCGAAGCACAGCGGTTGATTTCTCGTACGAAGTATGATCTCGAACTGCTTGCCGAGACTGGCACATGTCCGGGCATCGAGAATTACTCGCGATTCATGGATGGTCGCATGCCAGGCGAGCGACCGTACACGTTGCTGGATTACTTTGACTTTGCGCCGCCCGCGCAGGGCAACGCGGCGTTTGGTCAGCACGCTGCGCGGAACGAAGATAACACACGCGAGGAGTCGGTAGGAACTGCAGCGAGCGCCGAAGCACTTGCCCAGCGTGGCACGCTTGGGATGCGGACACCTGGTCTTGAGTCTCCAGCCCGCGAACGCATTTTGCGTCCCAATTATCGCGATTGGCTGCTGATTATCGATGAGTCGCACGTCACGATGCCGCAGATTCGCGCGATGTTCAATGGCGATAAGGCTCGCAAGACGGTACTGGTTGATCACGGCTTTCGTCTACCGAGCGCGATGGACAACCGGCCTTTGCGATTTGAAGAGTTTGAGGCAATTGTGCCGCAGCTGATGTTCGTGAGTGCAACGCCAGCGGCGTATGAATTGGAGAAAACCGGCGGCGTGATTGCCGAGCAAGTCATTCGACCCACTGGTTTGCTTGACCCTGAAATTGAAATCAAGCCGACGAAGGGACAGGTGCCTGACCTGCTCGAGCAATGCCAACTTCGCATTTCACGCGGCGAGCGCGTGCTGGTGACTGCCCTCACGAAGCGGCTGTGCGAAGACCTTGCGAACTACCTCAACGAGAAGGGCCTGAAGGTTCGCTACTTGCATAGCGACATAGAGACGCTGGACCGCGTGGAGATTCTGGTTGATCTGCGGATGGGCAACTTTGATGTGCTTGTTGGCGTGAACTTGCTGCGCGAAGGGCTTGATTTGCCAGAAGTTTCGCTTGTTGCGATCCTCGATGCCGACAAGGAAGGCTTTCTTCGTTCGCCGACATCGCTCATTCAGCTCATGGGCCGAGCGGCACGCAACATCAACGGACGCGTGATTATGTACGCCGACAAGATGACGCCTGCGATGCAGCACGCAATCGACGAGACTGAGCGCAGACGGACCAAGCAGCGCGCGTACAACGCCGCGAACAACATCACGCCACTGACTATTCAGAAGGCCATTCGCAGAGGCCTTGCCCATGACTTGCAGGCTCGCAAAACAGCTCGCGAAGCGACCAAGAGCAACGAGCCCGAGTTTGAGATTAGCGAGATGATTCGCATGCTCGATGAAGAGATGTTGCAAGCTGCCAACAGCCTGGAGTTTGAACGGGCGGCTCACCTGCGAGATCAAGTCAACAAGCTCAAGCAGCGGCAATCGGCGAGCAAAGGCGAGTCGCCCGCGAAGATTCGACGCAGCGATGTTGAGCAAACCGGCAAGGGTAAATCACGGCGAGGCGGCAAAACTGACCCGCCCGGGGCACCGGGAACGAAAGCAGGCAAGAAGAAAGGTCGCCGCGGATGAGCAGAGGGTGCAAGACCGACCCACTACCATAGAGTCGATGCCCTACGACGATCAGAAGCAAACGCGCGCGCAGTTCTTTCGCAAGCTGACTTACTACATCAGTGGCTTCGCTATCGGCTTCATGGCGCTGGGCGTGGTTAATAACGCGAAGAAGCAGCGCATGCTGCAGCAGAAGCAGGATGAAGCTGCCAAGCAGTTGGCTCCCAAGCAGAGTTCGTCGGAGTTTCCGCCGCCACCGGCAGCAGAGCCGGCAGTAGACATTGTGCCTTCGGCTACGAGCCCTGCACCTGCGCCCAATACGGTTCCGCCAGCGAAGTAGCATGCGCGAACGCAACGCCCAAGGAAGCATCCAGTTTCTTCGTCTCGCTCATGTTTCTCGGTTCGCTTTCACATGCCCAACCCCACACTTTCCAATACATCGACTCTCCCCAAAGTAGATGTCATGTCGCGTGTCGCATCGGCCGCAGCACCTGCTATGTCGCAACCAGTCACTTCATCGTCAACTGCTCCCAATCACTCGCCGAATGCCCCCGCGTATCTGCGAGCAATTCGCGTGCGCGGCGCGCGTGAACACAATCTCAAGAACATCAGTGTTGAGATTCCGCGCGACAAGCTCATTGTGATGACTGGCTTGTCAGGCAGCGGCAAGAGCAGCCTTGCGTTTGACACGATCTTCGCTGAAGGCCAACGCAAGTACATGGAAAGCTTGTCGGCATATGCCCGGCAATTTCTCGATCAGCTCAAGAAGCCAGATGTCGATGAAGTCGAGGGCATCCCGCCGACGATCGCTATCGAACAGCGCAGCAGCGGCAGCAATCCGCGATCGACCGTTGCGACGACGACGGAAATATACGACTATCTGCGATTGCTGTTTGCACGCTGCGGTAGGCCTTATTCGTGGGCGGCCACAAAGCTGAAGAAGGATGGAACGGTTCTTGAACGAAGCGGCAAGCCGATCAGTGCAACCAGCAGTTCGCAGATCGTGGATGCCCTTGTCAATCGCGCGGCAAGCTCGAATGCCGCGCCTCGCGCGTTGATACTTGCACCCGTTGTGCGTGGCAAGAAGGGCTTTCACCGTGAAGTGCTTGAGGACCTGAGCCAACAAGGCTGGACGCGAGTGCGCGTGAATGGCGAGATCAAGGATTTGCGGGATGTGCTGAAGGAAACGGGCGAGAATCCGCTGAAGCTTGGTCGGCACGAAAAGCACACGATCGAAGCTGTGATTGATCGTCTGACGCTTGATGCTGAGAATCGCCAGCGCGTTGCAGAGAGCGTGGAATCAGCGATTCGCTTGACTCGCGGCATCGTCATCGCGAGTATCGAAGACGCGGCGAAGCCCGGTACGTTCGTTGATCGCTCATTCAGCACACTTTTTGCTGACCCTGAGCATCCTGATGTTGCACTCGAGGAACTTGAGCCGCGTTTGTTCAGCTTCAATAGTCCGTTCGGCGCTTGCCCAGCATGCAATGGGCTGGGCACGCTGCTTGAACTTGATGAGCAAATGGTGATGCCCGACCCGTCAAAGGCGCTGAGTGAAGGCGCCATCGAGGCGTATGCAAAAAACGTAATGGTCAAGAGCTGGTTCAATCGGGGCATTCGCAAATTCTGCAAATACTACAAAATCAACATCGACGCACCTGTAGCAACGCTTACGAGTGAGCAGCAACGAACCCTGCTGCACGGAGCGTCCGCGGAAGACGCCCGCAAGTTTGGGATGAAATGGCAGGGCGTCATTCCGGAACTGACGGAGTGGTGGAAGAAAACCGATAATGAATCCGTCAAAGAATGGCTGAGCAAGTTCTTCACCGACAAACCTTGCACCACTTGCTGTGGCGATCGATTGCGAATCGAAGCATTGCACGTACTCATCGAAAGTGAGCACGCCGTCGCAACGTCGGAGGTTGCATCAACCAATGTGATCGGCAGGCCGCCGCAGACGGCATCCATCGCGAAGTCTCAAACGCCGCGACTGAAAACAAAGTCGAAGTCGGGAGCGACTGCTGGTGCGTATGACTCGCAAGCACTGACATACCTCAACATCGCGGAGTTTTCTAGGCTGAACATTACCGATGCGATCAGCTTTGCGTTGAAGCTCAAGCTGAGCCAGGAACAGCGAATCATCGCCGAACCGATCCTCAAGGAAATCAACAACCGCCTGCGCTTCCTCGCTGGAGTCGGGCTTGAGTATCTTAATTTGTCCCGCAAAACGGCGACGCTTTCTGGTGGCGAGGCACAGCGCATCCGCCTTGCCTCGCAAGTCGGTAGTGGGCTTGTGGGTGCGTGTTACGTTCTCGATGAGCCCACCATTGGTTTGCACCAACGCGACAACGCTCGCCTCATAGAAACACTGCGACACCTGACGGATATCGGCAATACGGTGCTTGTCGTTGAGCATGATGAAGACATGATTCGTGCCGCTGATCATGTGGTTGACGTAGGACCAGGGCCGGGGGTGCATGGCGGCACGATCGTGGCACAAGGCTCGGTTGAGCACATCATGAGCGTGCCGGCCAGCATCACCGGTGACTATCTCGCAGGTCGGCGGAAGATCGAGTTGCCGAGACAGCGTCGGAAACTCAACGAGAAACAAGCCATTGTGGTGAAGGGTGCTCGCGAGAACAATCTCAAAGGCGTTGACGTTGCGTTTCCGGTGGGTGGATTGATTTGCGTGACTGGCGTCTCGGGCAGTGGCAAGAGCACGCTGGTCAACGACATTGTTTTGCGTGCAGTCAAGAACGCATTGCTTGGCACGCGTGAGACACCAGGCGAGCACACAAGCTTCAAGATGAGTTCGACGATTGATCGTGTGATCGAGGTTGATCAGACGCCCATTGGTCGCACGCCGCGGAGCAATCCTGCGACGTACACCGGTTTTTTTGACGACATTCGAAAGATTTTCGTGCAAACAAAGGAAGCGAAAGTTCGCGGCTACAAGCCCGGACGCTTTAGTTTCAACGTCCCCGGACAATCTGGTGGCGGTCGCTGCGAAGCCTGCCAGGGCCAGGGCCTCAAGAAGATCGAGATGCACTTCCTGCCCGACGTTTTTGTTGAGTGCGAAGTTTGCCGAGGCAAGCGATACAACCGCGAGACCCTCGAAGTCACGTATCGCGGCAAGAACATCAGCGATGTCCTCGACATGACTGTCGAGAACGCGATCGGATTCTTCGAGAACCACAACAAAGTCCAACGCGTGCTGCAATGCCTGCACGACGTGGGTCTTGACTATGTGACGCTGGGACAACCCAGCACGCAGCTTTCAGGCGGTGAAGCACAACGCATCAAACTCGCGACCGAACTTGCACGCGGCACAAGCATCTTCGGCGGCTGGGATGGCCTCAAACAGGACGAGATTCGCAAGCATCAGGCAACGAAGCGAGCCGCGACAGCCGCGGAGTCCGACGGGCTCGATGATGGAGAAACTGAAGAATCGCCAGCGGAACATCGGCGAACTCCTGGCCGCGTATCTCCCTCGGCACCCACGCTGTATGTGCTCGACGAGCCGACGACGGGGCTTCACTTCGAAGACATTCGCAAGCTCGTGGGCGTCATGCATCGCCTTGCGGATGCTGGCAACACGCTCATCGTGATCGAACACAATTTGGATGTCATCAAGTGTGCCGACTACATCATTGATATGGGCCCAGAAGGCGGCGACAACGGCGGTATTGTCGTGGCGAAGGGCACGCCCGAAGAAGTGGCAAAGGTGAAAGCAAGCCACACAGGCCGATATCTCGCTCCGCTGCTCAAGTAAAGTCGTCAGCCTTGATTGCTTGACATATTCATGCATGATACGAATAATCATGCATGACTGACAAGTCCACCAGACACGCCCGCATTCGCGACCTGCTGCAACGCAAGCCGCTCCACAGCCAAGACGAACTTGCTGGCTTGCTGAACCGTGAAGGGTTCAGCGCAACGCAGGCGACGTTGTCACGTGATTTGCGCGAACTGGGCGTGTTCAAGGGTCCTGAAGGCTATCGCCTGCCCGAGCAGGTCGCGGCTGCTTCGGTCACGGCGACGATCGACGCAACACGCGAATCGCTGACAAATGCGATACGCGACTATTGCCGTAAAGTCACGCTTGCGGCGAGTATCGTCGTTCTGCACACCGGTCCGGGCGAAGCATCCGCGCTTGCGAACGAACTTGATCACGCCAACCTCTCAGGCGTTGCTGGCACCGTCGCTGGCGATGATACGATTTTTATCGCTTGCACAAGTGGCACACACGCGGCGAAACTCACACGAATTCTGCAAAGACTCAGAGGTTAGAACAAAGGACTGCATTGACTGCAACCAATCCCATCCCAGTTGCCATCATCGGCGCATCAGGTTACAGCGGCGCTGAACTCGCAAGTTTGCTGCTTGCACATCCGCACGTGCGCATCGCTGGTCTCTTCGGAAGCGGCAAGAGCGAGAAGTCCGGCGGCTTGCCGCCGACGTTCGACGAAGTCTTCGCCAACTTCCGCAACGCGTTGCAGTTGCCCGTGCACACAAGCGACGTCGATGTTATAGCCAGACTCAAACCTGGTGCAGTTTTTTTGTGCACGCCGCACGAAGCGAGTCTGGAACTTGCACCACAGTTACTGGCTCGTGGGCTCACAGTCTTCGATCTGTCAGCAGCCTTTCGGCTGCGCGACGCAAGTGCATACACCACCTTTTACGGCTTCACTCACACACATACTCAGTTGCTTGAGACATCAGTTTACGGGCTTGCCGAGTTGCATCGCAAGCAGATTGCGACCGCTAATCTCATCGCGGTCGCGGGCTGCTATCCCACAAGCATCATCCTACCGCTCGCGCCGCTTGTTCGCGCTGGAGCGATCGCCAAGGATGCTGATGGTTCATTTCGCAGGCCGATCATCGACGCGACCAGCGGCGTCAGCGGTGCCGGTCGCAAGGCCGAGCAACGTTTGCTCTTCTGTGAAGTTTCGCAGCAGGCCTACGGCGTCTTCAAGCACCGCCACCAACCGGAAATTGACGCGTACGCAGGCATTTCCACATACTTCACGCCGCACCTGGGTCCGTACGATCGCGGCATTCTCAGCACTATTCACATTGAACTTTCCGAAGGATGGACCGAGCAACGGGTACGCGAAACGCTCCACTCGGCGTATGGCCGCGAACCGTTCATCCACCTGTGCAAGGCTGGCGTATGGCCAGCCGTGAAGGATGTTGCGCATACCAATCGAGTCGACATTGCACTCGCAGTCGACGCTCGCGGGCACTGCATCATCTCGAGCGCAATTGACAACCTGACGAAGGGTGCAGCAGGACAAGCCGTGCAGTGCATGAATATTCGACTGGGCCTTCCGGAAGTAACAGCGTTGCCCATTGCTTGACTCTTCAGCGTTGTTCCCATCCACCTCTCACTTATAACGATTCATCCCCCTGCTCACACCGACCCTCCACATGCCTCCAATCGTCATCAAAATCGGCGGCGTCGCCCTCGAACAGCAAAGCGCATCGCCCGTGTTATGGGAGCGTCTCATCGACCTTGCCCGCACCAACGACGGTGGACTCGTACTCGTTCACGGCGGCGGCAAAGCTGTTGATCGCCTTCTCGCGCAGCTTGGCATGCAGACCAAACGTTTCGAGGGCCTGCGCATTACGCCGCCAGATCAGATGGATGTCATCGCAGGCGTGCTTGCAGGCACGCTCAACAAACAGCTCGTCGGCTGCATTAACGCCGCTCGCGCTGATGGCTCAGCGCGTGCGGTTGGCCTGTGCTTGGGAGACGGCGCAGCGTTGACAACCCCGCGGCAAACCGGTTTTCCTATCGATCTTGGTTGCGTCGGCGACGTCACCGGCGGCGACGCCCAGCTTCTCAAAGATCTGCTTGTTCGCAACTATCTTCCCGTTGTCGCGTGTGTTGGCATTGATCACGACGGCTCGCTGCTGAACATCAATGGTGACGATGCGGCTGCTGGCGTCGCACGCGCACTTGGTGCCAAGTCGCTCGTGCTGCTGACAGACGTGCCGGGAGTGATGGACAAGTCCAAACGCGTTTTGCCATCGCTTTCGCAGTCACAAGTGCGCGAGCTTGTGCAAGACGGCACCATCGCGGGCGGCATGAGCATCAAAGTCCTCGCCGCCGCAAGCACTGCGATGGCTCTGAACGCTCCTGTCACGATCATGTCCGGCTCCCTGACGAGCGATCTTGAACGCTGGGCAACCGGCGAGCAAGTCGGCACGAGTATTCTGCCAATCTAGATTTCCAAATCCAACTCGCTATCAAGCAATGCCCTGAAACTCGCCGCCGCTTTCACGAATGATTGCATCACGATGACACCATCCACTCACCAACCCTATGTTCCAAACGCCGTGCTCGATCACGAGCCCTACGCAAGCGTGCGCGAGCTAGCTGGCAAGGACTTGCTCTCGCTCACGCAACTCTCGCCTGTGTGCGTACGCGAGCTCTTCACCCTCGCGGCAACGATCAAAAGCAACCGCGTTGCATACTCGCAGCATTTAACGGGCAAACACGCCATTCTCATCTTCGAGAAAGCCAGCCTGCGCACCCGCATCACGTTCGAAACCGGCTTCAACATGCTCGGCGCACACGCGATTTACATGGATCACAGCGTGCAACGGCTTGGCGAGCGCGAAGCCGTGAAAGACTACGCCAAAAACCTCGAGCGCTGGCTGCACTGCATCGTCGCGCGAGTGTACAGCCAGGCAATCGTTGAGGAACTCGCCGAGCACGCGAGCGTTCCCGTCATCAACGCGCTCAGCGAGCGCGAGCATCCTTGTCAGGGGCTCGCCGATCTCATGACGCTTTGGGAACACGCGCCCGACTTCCGTGCTCACGGCAAGCGTCTTCGCATCGCATACGTCGGCGATGGCAACAACGTTGCACACTCGCTTATGCACGCTGCTGCATTGTGCGGCTGTGACATCACCGTCATCACGCCCAAGAAGTACGAGCCGCTCGAAGCGTTTGTTGATGAAACCACAAACATCGCGGAAGCAACCGGCTCGACGCTCAACGTGACGAACAAACTCAGCGCTGTCGAAGGCCATCACGCGGTTTACACCGATGTCTGGGTGAGCATGGGTCAGGCTGACGAAGCCGGCAAACGCCTGAAGGTCTTTAGCGACTACCAGATCGATGCTGATCTGATGGCAACTGCTTCAAAAGGTCTTGCCTCAAGCTGGGGCCCAGCCAAATTCATGCACTGCCTTCCGGCTCGGCGAGGTGTCGAAGTGACTGATGAAGTCATCGACGCACCCAGCAGCATTGTGTACGCTCAAGCAGAAAACCGGCTGCACGCGCAGAACGCGCTGCTGGCGGCGATCCTTGGCAGCGTAAATCATTGAAGCAATCATCACCACAGAGGCACAGAGACACAGAGACACGGGAGAAGACCAGAGGAACCAGACCGGGCAGAGCAGGTGAGCACATGCGTTGTCGCAGACTCTCCGTCTCACTCTAAATCGCCGAACACTTCTTTCCATTTTCTATGCAACTCGACTCTCTGTGCCTCTGTGTCTTTGTGGTGATCGAGCACGTATCACATCAAGAAAGGTCCCCATGTCCACAAAACGCATCGCTCTCGCATATTCCGGCGGTCTTGACACGTCCTGCATCGTCCCATGGCTCAAAGAAAACATCCCCGGCGCGGAAGTTGTCTGCGTAGTGGGCGACGTTGGCCAAGGCTCCGACGAACTCGCGGGCGTTGACAAAAAGGCGAAAGACTCCGGCGCTGTCGAGTGCCACATCGTCGATCTCAAGAAAGAATTCGTCGACGAATTCGTCATGCCCACCATGATCGCCGGCGCAAAGTACGAAGGCCGCTACCTACTCGGCACCGCAATCGCCCGCCCTGTGCTCGCGCGAGGTCAAGTCATCGTCGCCAAGCAAACCGGCTGCACCGCACTCGCCCACGGCTGCACGGGCAAGGGCAACGATCAAGTTCGCTTTGAAAGTGCCTACGCCGCGCTCGCGCCCGAACTCGAAGTCATCGCTCCGTGGCGCATGGACCAATGGAAGCTCAGCGGCCGCATCGCGATGCTCGATTATCTCAAAGCCCGCAACGTCCCGACCACCGCCAGCGCGACCAAGATCTACTCGCGCGATCGCAACCTATGGCACATCAGCCACGAAGGCGGCACGATTGAAGACCCCTGGAACGCGCCGCCCGAAGACGCGTACATGCTCACCGTGCCCGTTTCGCAGGCTCCAAACACGCACACCGATGTCACGCTCGTCTTCGAAAAGGGCCGCCCCGTCGCCCTCAACGGCAAGAAGCTCGAAGCCTGGCAGATCATCACCGAACTCAACGACATCGCCGGCAAGCACGGCGTGGGTCGCGTTGACCTTGTCGAAAATCGCCGCGTCGGCATGAAGAGCCGCGGCCTCTACGAAACGCCCGGCGGCACAACCATCGTCGAAGGACTCCGCGCCCTCGAAGAACTCGTTCTCGACCGCGAAACCCTCCACTACCGCGAACACCTGGGTCTCACCTTCGCCGAACTCGTCTACGACGGCCGCTGGTTCACGCCGCTGCGCGAAAGCCTCTGGGCCTGCGCCGCCAAGATGAGCGAGCGCATCACGGGCGAAGTTGTCGTGCGTCTGTTCAAAGGTCACGCAACCGCCGTGCAACGCAAGAGTCCCTACAGCCTGTACGCCGAGAAGATGGTCAGCTTCGAAGGCGAAGACGTCTACAGCCAGAAGGACGCCGGCGGCTTCATTCGCTTGCTCAGCCTGCCCGAACGCATCCGCGCCCTCAAAGAACGCGGCAGCGCGAAGTAGTAGTCTTTGGTGGACGGCCTTTGGTGGACGGCCTTTGGTGGCCAGCCTTTCCCAGGCGGCTACCCCTCCTGCCTCTTCTACCTTACCTCCAAGTTCCAACAACCCACCACTCGGCACAGGCTCCAACCTGTGCCTTTTTTCATTTCCGTCCTCAAACACCCCCAGTCGCCGCAACCTGTTCCGTTTATTCCACCTGCGCGGCCCGCCCACCACGCACCCGCCGCACACGCACGCACCTGCACTCACTCGCATCACCCATTCCACCGATCTCCCTTTCGGCGACCGTCGCCCGGAGATTCCCATGCCCACGCCCAGGCTCCACAAACCACGACGTTCCGGCTTCTCGCTCGTCGAGATCCTTATCGTCGTTTTCATCCTCGGCATTCTCAGCGCGATGGTTATCCCGCAGTTCTCCAGCGCAACCAGCGAAAGTCAGCAGCGCAACATCCAAGCTCAGCTTCAATCGCTCAACAACACCATCGAGCTTTACAAGAGCCAGCGACGCGGCGCGTTCCCCAACTTCGCCGCTGACGGCTGGGGCACACAGGCCGACACCACCGACCCTACCACGCGCACGCTCATTGGCCTGCGCTATATCAAAGAAGCTCCGCGCCACCCGCGCTACCCCACGGGCGACGCGAACGCAACAGCGGTGCAAGTTGTTACCGGCACCGTGCGCGGCCATGCAACGGCTGCCTGGGTGTGGAATAGCACCGCCCGTGAGCTTTGTGCCAGCTACTTCGCCGAAACTTCTGCCACAATGACTTACACCGCTACCGATTGAAACCGATTCATTCACCGCAGTCGCGAGAAATCGCGGCTTGCAGGTTTGCGTTCGCGTCGCAGTCCGCCGGGTGGTCCGGCAGGCTACTCGCGGCGGCGACGGACCAAGGACCGAGCATTCGCCCATCGCTCGATTCTCTTGGCAGCACTCGAAGGCCTCGTGCGGGAAACACGATGCCAACGGTTTGATGGGCAGGAGCGATTCGCATGCGTAAGTCGACCATTCGTAAGGCCTTTACCCTCGTTGAAATTCTGATCGTCGTCGTCATCCTCGGTATTCTGGCCGCCATCGTGGTGCCCCAGTTCACCAGCGCCACGCAAGACAGCCAAGCCGGCAACATCAAGAGCCAGCTCGGCACCTTGCAGCGCCAGATTGAGCTGTTCCAAGCCAAGAACAATCAGTATCCCACGTTTGCAACCGGTGCTTCCACTGTGAACTGGGCTCCGATGATCGCCGGTGGCTTCATCAAGAACCCTCCGAAGAACCCCGCTTGGCCTGACCAATCGGTCGACGAAGCTTCACGCGTCGCATCGGGCACTGCCTTCGGTAGCACGAGCGCTGGCTGGTGCTGGCACACCACCAACAATCAAATCTACGCCAGCTACTTCATGGATGACCCTGCAAACAACACCACTGCTAACGCGGCGTTGTGGAATAGGGTCTACACGGGCGCTCCTGCTACGACCCGGGAATGAACTGACTTAACCTTCAATCTCTTCAACGACGCACGCGAAAGCGTGCGTTGTTGATTTACGCAGGCGTGTTCGGGTGCGATAAGCAACTTCACCACACTATCCGCAAATCTTCACCATACCCACGCCGATACCTCTGACTGACACCGCGTGTCTGAGGTTCACCCATGCCCAAGTTCTCCCGCATCTCCATTCGACGCGCCTTCACCCTCGTTGAGATTCTCATCGTCGTCGTCATCCTCGGCATTCTCGCCGCCATCGTGGTGCCGCAGTTTGCCAGCGCGACGCAAGACAGCAAAGCCGGCAACCTCAAGAGCCAACTGGGCACGCTGCAACGCCAGATCGAACTCTACCGGGCCAAGAACAACGGCTACCCCACTTTCGATACCGGCTGGGGCACCGAAAGCGAACCCGACACACTCGTCGGCGGCCAATACATCAAAATGGCCCCCGTCAATGCGGCGTGGCCTGATGCGTCTGCACCCGAACGCTTCGCAATCACGACCACCACCGGCGCAGGCGAACGCGGCCATGTAGACTTCGGCTGGGTATGGAACGAAGCCGACCTCACGCTCTACGCCAGTTACTTCGACGAAGACGCTGGCGTTGTCACGGCACTCGCAGAAGACTAATCGCTTCGCGCGGGGCATCGCGGCCTTACGCGCCAACAACCCGCCCATTCGCAATCACCATATCCACTGAATTGCCGCCGAATTCGTACGCCAGTTCGCGTTCATCGCGATGTCGCAGCAGCATCATGTCTGCACGCTTGCCCGGTGCAATGCTGCCGCGATCTCGCAGGCCCAGCACCGCGGCCGCGTTGGCCGTCGCCGCATGAATCGCCTCCGGCACCCGCAGGCCACAATGCCGCACCGCGAGCGCGACGATCATCGCCATACTCACGGTCGGCGCGCTTCCCGGATTGCAGTTGGTCGCCATCGCAAGCGCCGCACCCGCATCAATCAGCGCCCGCCCGTTGGCATATCGCCCATCAAGATGAAAACCACACGCCGGCAAGATGACGGCCATTGTCTCTGACTTGCCCAAAGCCTCAAATTCCGCTGGCCCGCTCGCTTCCAAGTGATCGCAAGAAACCGCACCGAGTTGGATCGCTTCTTGCACCATGCCCAGCGCGTTGAACTGATCCGTATGCACCCGAATCGGCATGCCGCGTGCCTTCGCCGCTTCAAACAGCCGCACGCAATCTTCCACGCTCCACGAGCCCTTCTCGCAATACGCATCGACCGCCAGCGGCCCGCCATCAAGCCGACGATGATGCGTCGCAACTTCATGCAGCGTGCGCCCGCAAGTCGCCGCAACAAAACCCGGCACCTCCGGATCGATCACATGCCCCAGCAGCGCAGTAGGCGTCACATGCGGCACACCATCCGCTCGCGAAGCATCCGCAATCGCACCCAGCATCTTGCTTTCGGCTTCCCACGAAAGCCCGTAGCCGCTTTTGACTTCAACAGTCGTCGTGCCGTGGCGAAGCATGGCCCGCAGCCGAGTTGTCAGCGACGCCGCAAGTTCCTCGCGCGTCGCTTCGCGCGTGGCACGCACAGTGCTCATGATGCCGCCGCCGCTCGCCATGATTTGCTGGTAGGTCGCGCCTTGCAGTTTCATCTGCCACTCGTCCAGCCGCGAACCGGCCCAGCACGCATGCGTGTGGCAATCCACGAACCCAGGCATGAGCACACGTCCCTGGGCCTCAATGACCGTCGCACCCTTGGGCACATCGCGCGAAAGTGCAAGCCCGCTGCTCGCAGGCTCGACCGCGACAATTCGCCCCTCGCGCACTAACACATCCGCCTCGTCCATCACGTACAGCAACTCCATCGCCCGCCCGCGACGTGGCCCCACCGTGTCAGTTGGCGTAACAACCCGCGCGCCCGTGATGAGTACATTCACAACATGCCTCCGGTGTACGCAAAACCAGGCCGCTTCGCAAGGCCTTGCAAAAACGTATAGAACATGTGGGCCGCCAGCCGAGCCGTGCGACCGTTCTCATCATGCACTGGGTTGAGCTCCATGATGTCAAAGCATCGCACCAGCGGATGCGCGCCGCACCACGCGATCCACGACTCCACGCTCGCTGAACTCATCCCCGCCGGGTTCATCGCGCTCACGCCCGGCGCGTGCGCTGCATCAAGCACATCAAGATCAAGACTCACGAGCACGTCCGTCGCGCCCGCCGGCACCGCCTGCGCCTGCGACACCACCACCGCGCCACCGACTTTGGTGAAGTACGCCGCATGCTCCGCGCTATTCACGCTGGGCTTGGCCCCCACCACCGCCAAACTTCGCACGCCGCAATCTTCCACGATCCGACGGAACGGCATGCCACTGCCAGGTGTATCGCGTACATCAAGGTGCGCATCAAAATACAGCACATGCGGGGCCGTCGCCGCCGTGCGCGTCGGCATGATCTTCTCTCGCAAATGCTCAAGCACGCCCCGCGCGAACGCAAACGTGAGATCGTGCCCACCCCCGATTGCGATAGGAAACAAGCCCACATCGAGCAATGCACGGGTCGCGGTTGTCACTCGCTTGTGTGTTTCTCCGAGTGCATCGGCAGCGGTTTCAGAGGCAGGGATCACATCACCTGCATCAAACACGCGCGGCAGCGGTCCACTTGCAGGATGCGCAGCGCCGTACTTGGCAAGAGCATCGCGAAACGCACGGGGACCTTGCGACGCGCCAGGTCTGCCATGATTGAGTCGCACGCCAAAGTCGTCTGGCAGGCCCAAAATTGCGACTTTGCAAGCGGTGGGCATCGCTTGCTGGATGTGCGCTGCAAATCGTGATGCAGGCATTTCGCTGGGCCAGTGAGCGGGCTGCGTGTGGGGAATTGAGTTCACACGGAAGAGTAGAGGCTCTCGCAAAAGCGGTTCACTACAAAGCACGCAAAGATCGCAAAGAAGAAAGGAGCGTGAAAACTTGATTGAACTTTGCCAGTGGATACGCAACAGATCGCTTGGATGTGTTTTGGGATAGCTTCTAGAAAGCAGACAAGGCTGGCCACAAAGCCATCCTCCCAAATACCTGCTATTCCGATGATTTTTATGGAAACACCAATCATCATGCAGCCGACGCGAAAGGACCGACGTATTCTGAGCGTGTACTGCATCCACGGTTGGGAATAGTCCACGTGGTTCTTGTGACTCTTGAACGTTGTGCGAGTTTGGCAGTTCTTGTCAGCGATATCGCATGATTGCTCGAGTCAGCAGCGGACAACACATTTTGGGAGGGATCCGCGAAGCGTCATAGGACGTGAGCGGTCACAACGACTTTGGAGGTATCGCTAAATGCGACGAAACGCTCTTGTTTTGCTGGCCGGGACTATCTGCTCGTTGCTTGCTTTCCCTGTGCAGGCTTCGCAACCCTGTGACTTGGACTTCAACAACGACGGGGTATTTCCAAGCGATCTTGACACGACCACGTTTTTCCAGGTGTTCGCTGGTGCCATGTGCCCAACGTGCGACGACATAGATATCAACAACGACGGAGCCTACCCAGAAACGATTGACGCACTGATTTTTCTTCAGCGCATGGCAACAAATTCATGCGATGGCGAATCGCCTGCGATCAAGCCTCGTGACAACAGCTCCATGCAAGTCGTGGCGCAAGTTGCAGAAACTGAACCTCCAACATGGATCCGATGGGTCGCTCCGTGGGGCGACAACGCGAACCCAGGAACACAGTCTCAACCTTTCGCGACGGTGCAAGGCGCACTGCTTCGCTCCAATCGCAGCTCATTTGGCACGATTTACATCATGCCCGGCGAGTACACGATGGCTATTCAGTGGCAGTATGACAGCATCGGATTTGGAGGAGAATCCGCTGATCGGCCGCTGGTCATTGGTGCCGCTCCGGGCAGTACGACGCGCCCAATTCTCAACGTTCCGAACACAGTTTCGGCGGGCTTACGGCTCGTGAACGACACGAACTTCGTTCAAGTGAGAGGATTGGAATTTCGCGCCACACCCAACCATCAAGCGATTATCGCGGCCATAGGTACTGCACACGGGCTGGTAGTCGATGACTGCGTCTTGGTCGGAGGTGCCAACGGCGTGAGCCTGCAAGGCCTCGATGGCCAAATTGTGCGTGATGTTCTCGTCAAACGCACGATCATCAAGGATCAACGCAACCCTGATTCGCACTCGCAAGGTGCATACGTCTCGGCGAGTGAGAATGTTGTCTTCGAAGACTGTGTCTTCTACAACAATGGCAACCGCGACACGTTCTGCCAAGGCATCTACTTCGTTCACGGAAACTACAACCGCGCCGCGCGAAATTGCTGGTTCGGCGATCCTGGCTTTGCAGGGATCCAAGCCCGAGGAGGGAACTTTGAAATCACCGGCAACGTCTTCGAACGTTGCGGCAATGCCATAGGCATTGGCCACCCCATGTCAGCCAGCGCCGGCATCTGGACATCAGGCACTTTCGCCAACAATCTCATCGCATCGCCTGTGTATCCCGGCTGGGGTGTCGCCGTGCAGCGAATGAACTGCGCGAACGTATACAACAACATTTTCTTCTCCAACTCCTCGGAGGGACAAGCCTTCGTTCGACAAGCTGGCAGCATCTGCGCCAATATCTACAGCAACGAAGTGCGCGGCTGGGGACTGACTTTCGCAAACAACTCCGGCCCACTTTCCAGTGGCGAGAGCATTCAGATTCCTGTCTCTGAGTGGGCGACCGATCAGCGTCCAGACGTCGGCTGGGACCACCTCACCACGCGACGGCTGGGTGTTTGGGACGCAACATACGAGACGCAAAACTACATCAACTACTGCCGACAACTCCCCTGAAAAACGCGAATGATCCGCGTTCGCGTCTGAACTACACTCATGAGCGAATCCACTCGCACGGAGGCAGTCTCTCATGGGTTTGTTCTCGCGGAAGCCCAAATCACCCGCTCAAACGGTCATCATTCCATCCGGTTCCACGTCGTCTGATGTCGTTGCGCCCGCAACGACATCAGACGCTCGTGAGAAACGCATCTTCGAAATCGGCGGCGACTTCCTCGCACGAGCGCGGAATCACAAAACCGGCATCCTGAGCGCGAAGTTCTACAGCGACGCACTCATGGAATGGAGCATGAAGGACCCCAACTTCAAAGTCCAGATGTTCCGATTTGTTGATGCCTATCCGATGCTCAAAACGCCCGAAGCGATCTACGACCACTTGACCGACTACTTGGGCCAAGAAGGTGTGACCGTTCCCGCCGTCATCGCGACTGCAATCAAAACTGGCACCGTCGCTAAAGGCATCGCCACCGCCACCATCGGCTCGCAAATCAAGGGCATGGCCAGCAAGTTCATCGCTGGGCAAGACGCCGCGAGTGCGCTGCCCGGGCTCAAGCAACTCTGGGACGACGGCATCGCCAGCAGCGTGGACTTGTTGGGTGAAACATGCGTGAGCGACGAAGAAGCCGACAGCTACGCGGCGAAATATCTCGATCTCATCAACAACCTCCCCGCCGCAATGGCAGCATGGAAGGCCCAGCCGCGACTCGAAAGCGATCACCTCGGAGCTATCCCTCGCTGCAACGTCAGCGTGAAAATCAGTGCCCTCAGTGCTCGCACCGATCCAATCGATAGCGAAGGAGCGATGCGAGAACTGATGAAGCGACTCGTGCCGATTCTCGAAGCTGCCCGCGACAAAGGCGTCTTCGTGAACTTCGACATGGAGCATCACGCACTCAAAGACTTCACCATCGAACTCTTTCAGCGATGCGTCATGCAGGTCAACTTCAACGCGGGACTCGCGATGCAAGCCTACATCCGCAGCGGCGTTGATGATGCACGCCGGATGTGCGAATGGGCAATTCGTAGTAAACGCAAAGTGACCGTTCGCCTCGTAAAGGGTGCATACTGGGACGCCGAAACGATCAAGAGCGAACTCAACGGCTGGCCCAACCCCGTGTGGGCACAAAAGTGGCAAACCGACCGCTGCTTCGAACAGATGACAGACGTCTTCCTCGACGCATCTCCGCGAAAAACTGGCGATGCAGGCGTCTGCCTTGCCTTGGGTAGTCACAACGCTCGGTCCATCGCCGCCGCTCTCGCCGGCCTCGAATCTCGCGGCTTGCCGCAGAGTGCGATCGAACTGCAAATGCTTCACGGCATGGCTGACCAACTCAAGCACGCTGCCGCCGAGATGGGCCTGCGCATGCGCGAGTACGTGCCCGTGGGCGAGATGATCCCCGGCATGGCGTACCTCGTGCGCCGCCTGCTCGAGAACACCAGCAACGAAAGTTGGCTCAAAGCTGGCTTCATGGACAACGCCGATGTTGGCGCACTGCTCCGAGCACCCGCACCCAAGAGCGGCTCGCAGCCCGCGACCGACCTTCTCGCGATCAATCCAGAACGCCACAACCTCAGCCCCGCGCCCGCAGGCGTCGGCAACTCGCGCCCGTTCTTCACTGAGCCCATTCGCGACTTTGCCGATGGCTCGCAGCGCGAGAAGTTCGGCACCGCAATCGCGCGAGCAACGATTCCAAAAGTCTCCAACGACCGCACGCCTCAACACGCCAGCGACATGGTGGCTCGAGCCAGCAAAGCCTTCACTGCATGGCGCGATACCGACCCGGTTACCCGCGCCAACATGCTCGTGAAAGCCGCACAAATCATGCGTGAACAACGCGACGGCTTGTCAGGCGTGATGATTCGCGAAAGTGGCAAGACCTGGCGCGAAGCCGACGCGGACGTGTGCGAAGCCATCGACTTCTGCGAGTATTACGCCCGCTGCGCCGTGCCACTTTTCAATCGCCAACGCTTGGGCAAGTTCGTGGGCGAACTCGACGAAGTAATCTATCAGCCGCGAGGTGTCGCCGTTGTCATCAGCCCGTGGAACTTCCCACTGGCGATTTGTTGCGGCATGACAGTCGCTGCGCTCGTTACAGGCAACACCGTCGTCGTGAAGCCCGCGGAGCAAACGCCCGGCATCGCCAGCATCATGTGCGACATTCTGTGGCAGGCTGGCGTACCGAAAGATGTGCTCCAGTTCTGCCCCGCGCCGGGAGAAACCACCGGTGCCGCACTCGTCCGTGATCCGCGCGTCGCGCTCATCGCCTTCACCGGCTCGCGCGACGTCGGTCTCGACATTCTGCACGCCGCAGCACCAGCCTCGCCCTTCACGACTGCCGAATCACGACCGCCGGTGCCCACGCACATCAAGAAAGTCATCGCCGAAATGGGCGGCAAAAACGCGATGATCATCGACACCAGTGCCGACTTTGACGAAGCCGTGCTCGCCGTGCGACAGAGTGCGTTCGGCTTCCAAGGCCAGAAGTGCTCGGCCTGCTCGCGCGTCATCATCGTTGATGAACAAGGCCCGCAAGGTCCCGCGATCACCACCTTCGCACGTCGGCTGACCGAAGCCATGAAGGCTCTGACCATCGGCGATCCGCTCCACAGCGGCACCGACATCGCGCCAGTTATCGACGCCGAAGCTGCTACCAAGATTCGCGGCTTCATCGATCGCGCAAAAGCGTCGGGACTCAAATACGTCGGACTCGAACTGCCGATGAGCAACGCGTTTGTTGCGGCGAACGCAAGCAGGTTCGTCGCCCCCCACGTCTTCTTGGACGTTCCGGAAGACCACGAATTGGCACGCGAAGAAATCTT
This sequence comes from Phycisphaerae bacterium, assembly GCA_014192545.1. Taxonomy (GTDB): domain Bacteria; phylum Planctomycetota; class Phycisphaerae; order Phycisphaerales; family UBA1924; genus BJHL01. The sequence goes on from BJHL01000002.1 coordinate 514,436, forward strand.
CGGCCCAGTCCTCGCCCTCATGCACGCGCAATCGTTCACCGATGCACTTCGCATCGCCAACACCCCCACCTACAAACTCACCGGCGGCGTGTACAGTCGCAAGCCAAGCCACATCGAACAAGCCAAGCGCGAATTCCGCGTCGGCAACCTCTACATCAATCGCGGCTGCACGGGCGCTCTGGTCGCAAGGCATCCGTTCGGCGGCTTTGCCATGAGCGGCGTAGGCAGCAAGGCAGGCGGCGCAGATTACCTGCTGCAATTCGTCGAGCCGCGAGCGATTGCGGAAAACACGATGCGACGCGGGTTTGCGCCCGAGTTGTAGTCGCGTCGCACATCATCGACGCCAGTTTCCAACGCAATGTTTTGCCGATATTTCGGTGTTTTTGCCGATGATACACTAGGCTGGTCACGCACAAGCGATGACAATCTTGACCGCTTCACCGAATTCAGCTCGTAGACCTATCAACACGATGTCGCTCAATCAACGCCACGAGCCGCATCGGCAGGCATGGAGGCTTGCATGTCAGTGACAACCCAGTCAGGTTCGGAGATTGAGAGCAAAATGACCAAGACTACCAAGGCCCCACACGCAACCGCCGAGAGCATGGCGACCAAGCAGCGTGACATCTCCGTCTCAGAGTTTTTCGCCAAGAACCGTCACTTGCTGGGTTTCGACAATCCGCGCAAGGCTCTCTTGACGACCGTGAAGGAAGCTGTTGACAACAGCCTTGACGCGTGCGAAGAAGCCGGCATTCTTCCTGACATCACCGTCGTCATCGAAGACTTGCAACCTGACCGCGCCGCAGCCGCCAAGAGCTCGCGCTATCGCGTGACAGTTGTCGACAACGGCCCAGGCATCGTGCGCAAGCAAGTTGAAAACGTCTTCGGACGCCTGCTTTTTGGCAGCAAATTCCACCGTCTCAAAATGAGCCGGGGCCAGCAAGGCATCGGCATTTCAGCAGCAGGCATGTACGGCCTCATCACCACGGGCAAGCCCATGATGATTCAGACGCGGCCCCACGCCCACAAGCAAGCTCACCACATCGAGCTTGCGATGAACACCAAGACCAATCGTGCAGAAGTCACAGTTGACGAAGAAACCGACGACTTCCCGTTGCAGCGCCTCCGCAACCTCACAACCGGCACGCGCGAACTCGCGACTTCCAACGAGTTTCTCTCCCACACGCAATATCCCACCGGCACCAGCGTCAGCATCGAGATGGAAGGCCGTTACCAAAAAGGTCGCGGCAGTGTCGACGAGTTTCTTGAGTTGACCGCCATCGCCAATCCGCACGCACGCATCACGCTGGTTCCTCCAACGCGCGAGAGTGCGGCGGAAGAAGACGACGTACCGCTTCTGACCAAGAAGGCCAAGAAGAAAGACGACGAAGAAGCTCCCAAGGCCGACCCCAACAGCCTGCCCGATCCCAACTTGACCAAGGAAGCTCCCGCAGGCCCCACCACAACAACCGAAGTCGGCGGCGTGATCATCTTTCCGCGAGGCGTCGCAGAATTGCCGCCCGAAACCAAGGAGATTCAACCCCACCCCAAAGGCATCGAGCTCGGCACACTGCTACAGATGCTGAAAGACTTTCAAGAAGCTTCGGGTGACAGCACGCTCTACAAGTTCTTGCAAGAACAGTTCTGCCGCGTGAGTCCTGATACTGCAAGCGACTTTTGCAAAGCGATCGGCGCAACGAGCCGTACGAAAGTCAGCGATATCGAGCCGCAGCAAGCCGAGAAGCTTTATAAGGAATTTCAAGAAGCCAAACTCGCCCCGCCGCCGACAGATTGCCTTGCCCCCATCGGCGTGCGCCAGTTACTCGCGGGTTTGCTCAAGGGCGTGCGCGCCGAGTTTTACGCGGCTAGCAGCCGCGAAGCTGCCGTCTATCGCGGCAGACCGTTCCAGATCGAAGCTGCAATCGCCTTCGGCGGACAACTGCGAGCCGACGATCAAGCTCGCGTCATTCGCTTTGCGAATCGCGTCCCGCTGCTCTTTCAGCAGAGTGCATGCAGCAGCTTCAAGAGCGTGACGGAAACCAACTGGCGCAACTACGACCTCCAACATCCGCGAGCCAGCCTGCCCGTTGGCCCGCTGGTCATCATGATTCACATGGCCAGCGTCTGGGTTCCCTTCACCAGCGAAAGCAAAGAAGCAATTGCAGATTACGACGAAATCCGCAAGGAAATGAAGCTCGCGCTCATGGAATGCGGCCGCAAACTTGGCACGTATCTTCGCAAACGTGCCAAGATGAAACGCGAAGGCGAACGTCGTGACGTCTTCCAGAAATACATCGGCGAGATTGCCAAAGCCGTCAGTGCAATCAATAGCGTCGATACGAAAAAGCTCTACGAAGCACTGCTCGATCAAGCTCGCAAGAAAACTGCGATCGCTGATTTGCAGCTCGATGAAGATGGCAAAGCGGTGAAGGAAGAAGACCCCGCAGACCAAGAGGGTGTCATCGTCGTCGCGAGCGAATCGACCATGCCAGTTCCTGTTGACAGCGACGCACCGCCCGTTGGCAAGTTGAGCAAAGCCGAAGCCGCAGCACTGAAAGTTGCCGCGATGGCGAAAGACGACGAGCCAACGCTGCTTGACGTAAAACCCGCGAAGCGGCAAGCCGCCGAGAAAACTCGCGCAACGAAAAACACTGCAACCAAAGGCGGCGACAAGCCTGCAGCCAAGCAGGCGAGTGCCAAGCAGACAACTGCCAAGGCACCGCCCTCCAGATCTTCACCTGCCAAGACTGCCACTGAAAAGCCCAAAATGCGGCTCGTCAACGGCAAACTCGTTCCCGTGCAAGACGGCCCCAAACTGTTCTGACCGCACAGGCTTGCATCTCGCAGCCGACACGCCCACCAGCGCCCGCACCAACCGTTCTCCGCAGCTAACACATCTCCCGGCGACCACCCGCCGACTCAATCGGAGTCGCAACCATGGCCAAGAAAGCTCCCGCCCAAACTCCCTCCGCCAACAACAGCAAGCACGCCCGCGAGCGCGATAAAAAGACGATGGGCAAGATTGTCGGCCTCGCTGACGACGTCGCCAAGCGAGCCCTCGGCGGCAAAGAACCCACCATCGACATCCCCACTCGCACCAAGAGCAACACCATCTGGAACAGCAAACGCGGCATTCTACAAATGGGCGACGCCGTCGCAACGCGCGAGTTGTTCAACCTCAACCAAGCCAAACAGTTCATGCAGACATGCTTGCACGCCAACTCGATTCGCGAGTTGATTGACGTCGAGAAGACGCTCAGCTTGCGCGGTATGTTCTACAAAGGCTTGCACACCGTCGCAGGCACCAACGGCGAGAAAACCTTCGCCGACCAAGACGAATCCGACGGCATTCTCGAAGACCTCGAAGTTTCCATGTCGTCACTCCGCGAAGAACTCCACATCTTCGCCAAGAAACGCGGCACCATGGCCGGCAACATCACCATCGTCGACACCGGCGATGAAATCGACTGCCGACGCATGGGCAGTGGCGGCTACGCCATTCCGAGCATCTGCGAGCCCGATGTGATCCAGTTCAAGAAGTGCGAAGCCAAGTTCGTGCTGCACGTCGAAAAGGACACGGTTTGGGGCCGTTTCAACGAAGATCGCTTCTGGCAAAAACACAACTGCATTCTGACAGAAGGCAGCGGCCAACCCACGCGCGGCGTGCGGCGTCTGCTCCGCCGACTCAACGAAGAACTCGGCTTACCCATCTACTGCTTGCTCGATTGCGATCCGTGGGGACACTACATCTACAGCGTCATCAAGCAAGGCTCCATATCGCTCGCGTTTGAGAGCGAACGCCTCGCAATTCCCGACGCTAAATTCATCGGGATCCGCAGCAAAGACTACAAAGCTTGCAACTTGTCCGACGATGTGCAGATCGACCTTACCGACACCGACCGTAAACGAGCGGGTGAAATCGCCGCGTATCCATGGTTCGAAAAGCACAAAGGTTGGCAAAAAGAAATTGCCGGCATGCTCGAAAACGGCTTCAAGATGGAAGTCGAATCGCTCACGAGCAAGGCCATCAGTTACGTCACGGAGGAATACGTGCCGCAGCGGCTGAAGGACAAAGATTGGTTGGATTGAACACGCGTTTTCATGCAACCAACACGCCTCACCCCCCCAGCCCCAACTCCGCCCCATTCACACAATTTACCGCCCGGCCATCATCCTTCCATAACTTCACAATGCGCACCGTCTCATGCGCCACCGCCACCTGCGCCTGATCCGTACTCGCACCCACATGATGACTCGCATACACGCCCGGCATGTACGCCGTATCGCTATGCCATCCCGCTTCAGTTTCCGCAGGCTGATTCTCCCACACGTCCAGCCCCGCGCGAATGCCCTTGCTCGCAATCGCATCACGCAGCGAGGCTTCATCCACCACGCCGCCGCGACTGGTATTGATGAAGTACGCGCCGCTCTTCATCGCCGCAAAGAACTCCTTGTTGAAGAGTTTCTTCGTGCTATCAGCAAGCGGCAAATGCACGCTCACCGCATCCGCACGCTTTGCGAGCGAAAGCAGCGCAGGCGTATCGGTACCGCCAAACTCACATCCAAGCGCACTCGCATGCTGAGGCGTAATGCCGCGTGACCACGCGACCACATTCATGCCAAACGCAACCGCCCGCTTGATGACTTCCTGCCCAATTGCACCAACGCCAATCACGGCGAGCGTTGAGCCCTTGAGCCCGCGAGCCTTGCTGAATTCCTTCTTGTTCCAGTTGTCAGCCTTGGCACTCGCGCACATATCCGGAATGCGTCGGTCGCAGCACAGCAGCAACCCCATCGTCAGTTCCGCAACCGCCACGGCGTTCATCCCTGGACAATTGCACACCGCAACGCGACGCTTGGTCGCACTCACCACATCAATATTGTCCACGCCCGAACCCGCTCGCACAATCAGCTTGAGATTGCTCGCCGTTTCAAAAACCGCCGACGTCACCTTCGTGCTGCGCACCACAAGCACCTGCGGATCATGACTCGCAACCAGCCCGGCAAGCCCCGTCGCACCCGCGTTGGGATCATTGATGACCTCGCACCCCAGCGCCTTGAGTCCATCCAGCCCGGCCTTCTCAAACTTATCCGCGACGAAAACACGCATGAGCAACTCCTTCAAGTCCGCAGCCTGAGCGGGACTGATCTTCGCAAGTGTTGGCACAAGAATCGTCGGCGTCAGCGTGCTACAACATGGCATGATCATTCGCGTCTCTGCCTCCGGATTGTTGCTGTTCGCACTGCTTTCGCTCGCCGGTTGCAGTTCGACCACTGATTCTCCACGCCCCCTGCCCCGCATCAGCACGCAATCAACCCAGCCCGCTGCTTCCGCCGACATGTCCAAACCCGTCGCGCTCGCTGGCCGCGACCCAATCACCTTCGCGACTATCGCAGCCCCGATGGCCGAACTCGCTGGTGCCCAAGCCCTTGAAGAAGCGGTCCTCGACCGCATGCTCGCTCAGCGTGCCCAAGAGCAAGGCGTCACAATCTCACCGCAACAACTCGCGGACGAGCAACGACTCTTCGTGCGCACGCTCGCGGACGAAGCCAATCTCTCCGAGCGTGACGCCGCAACCGCGCTCGACCGCGTACGAGCCTCACGCGGCTTGGGACCCATCCGTTACAACGCCTTGCTCACGCGCAACGCCACACTGCGGGCTCTCGTCGCCCAAACTACCGTGCCCACGCAGGAACAACTTGACCAAGAACTCGCCATCGCGACCGGCCCGCGCTACCGCGTGCGAATCATGACGTCTCCCTCTCAATCCGCGGTCGCAAACGCCCGCGAGCAAGTGCTCGCACAGCCCATCGCCTCGCGCAGCAGCGCGTTCGGCAATCTCGCCACCAGCGTCAGCGCCGACGCCTCCGCCGCTCGCGGCGGCCTCATCGAATCCATCAGCACCGTCGATTCCTTCGTGCCCGGCATCATCCGCAGCACCATCGCCACACTTCCCGTGGGCGAAGTAAGCTCCGTCCTCGTCCTCAACGCTGGTTTCGCAATCGTGCTGATGGAATCACCCGTGCCGCCCCTCGAAAGCGACTCCCCTGCCGCTCGCGACCGCGTCGCCCAGCGCGTCACGCTCCGCCTGCAACGCCTGCAAATGGACCGCCTCGCCCGCGAATTGCTCGCGTCGGCAAACATCACCGTCCTGGATGATTCACTCTCATGGAGTCGCGAGAACTCGCAGACTCGTTAGCCGCATCGCAGCAATGCTCAACCAAACCGCCCCATCACATAATCTTCCGTCTCCGGCAGCTGCGGCGATTGAAATATCAGTTTCGTCGGCCCAAACTCCACCAGTCGGCCCAGATACATAAACGCCGTATAATCACTCACACGCGCCGCTTGTTGCATGTTGTGCGTCACAATCAGCACCGTGTAGCGTTCGGCGATTTCGTGAATCAACTCTTCAATCCGCAGCGTCGCAATCGGATCAAGCGCCGAGCACGGCTCATCCAGCAGCAGCATCTCCGGGTCAGCAACAATCGCCCGCGCGATGCACAAGCGTTGCTGTTGCCCGCCCGAAAGCCCAACCGCCGAATCCTTCAGCCGATCTTTCACTTCTTCCCAGAGCGCGGCCCCGCGAAGTGCCTTCTCGCTCGCAGCCTCAAGCGTCGACTTGCTGCGTTCGCCATCAATGCGCAGTCGATACACCACGTTGTCGAAAATCGACATCGGAAACGGATTCGGTTTCTGAAAGACCATCCCCACGCGCTTGCGCAGGTTGATGACATCCACCCCCGGACCAAAAACCTGCCGCCCATTGATCGTGATGCTGCCCGCAACGCGGACGCCATCGATCAAATCGTTGAGACGATTGACCGAACGCAGCAGCGTGCTCTTGCCGCATCCACTCGGACCAATCAGCGCCGTCACCTTGCCGCGAGCGACGTTGATGTTGACGTGATGAATCGCTTGGTTCTTGCCGTACCACAATTGAAAATCGTCAATCTTCGCGATCGTCTCCGCATCAGTCAGGTTCGCCAACTCCGCGTGCACCGCCGGCTCATGCCGCTGGCCGCTGCGAATCGCTTCGATGATGCGATACCGCCCCGCTTCCGCCTTCGCGGAATCGCGCAGTGCGACTCGGCGGGTGGGCGCAGCTTGATCCGCGCTAGGCTGCGATGCGGCGGGACGAGTTGGTATTGCGTCGCTCATGCGAGAAGGGGTTGGATCGAGTATATTCGACTGCATGATGCTGGAACGTCCTTTACACCATCTTCACGAGAGCGACTTGCACGTTACCTAGCCAAGTCCGCTACACCATCTTGATAACCGCCCGGCGCGTCAGCCACCGCACGGCCAGACTCAACACAAAGAACAGCGAAATAAGCACCAAAATTCCCGCCCACGCCAGCGTCCGCTGCCCCTGGAAGGGTCCTGTCGCATAGTTATAGATTTGCACCGTCAGCGAAGGAAACGGCTGGCTGGGATCACGGGTCAAGTACTGCGACGAAAGCGCCGTAAACAGCAGCGGCGCGGTTTCACCAGCAGCCCTGGCAATTGCCAGCAACACACCCGTCACAATGCTCCCCGTCGCTGCAGGTAAAACCACCTTCAATATCGTCTGGCTCTTGGTCGCCCCTAGCGCAAGCGATCCCTCGCGATACGACTTGGGCACAAGCTTGAGCATCTCCTCCGTTGTGCGTGCCACGATGGGAATCATAATGAACGCCAACGCCGCCGCGCCTGCGTAGCCGCTGTTGGTACCCATGGGCACCACCAGCAACTCATATCCGAGAATCCCTACAACGATGCTGGGCACACCCGCAAGCACATCCGCAACAAATCGCACCGTCGTAGGCAGAAACTTCTCGCTGCTGTACTCACTCAGATACACACCCACCAAAATACCTAGCGGCACACCCACCGCCGCGGCCAGCGACACCATTATGAGCGTGCCTTCCAACGCGTGCCGCATGCCCTTGGGGTTCTGCGGATCAGTGCCGGGCAACTCTGTAAAGAACTGCCACGACAACGCACTGGCACCCTTGCCGAACAAGTAGAACACAACAAGGCACAACACAGCCACAATGCCGAACGCGAAGATCGTGCACAGCGCAGCTGCAACAAAGCTGACGATGCGTGTGTACGAGTTGTAAGCCGAACCTGTCACAGTGTGCCTTTGTGAATGCTACTGCTTCTTACCCACCACGAGCCAGCGTGCGACGATATTGAACGTGAGGCTCATCACCAGCAGAATGAGCGCAACATACATAAGACTGGGCCGGTGCAGCTTCTCACCCGGATCATTAAACTCGTTGGCCAGCAAACTCGCCATCGTCTGCCCGGGCGAAAACGGACTCGGGTTGATCGCATTGGCATTGCCAATCACCATCGCTACCGCCATCGTCTCACCCGCCGCGCGAGCAAGCCCCAGCATCACAGCACCAAACAGTCCGCTGCGTGCGTACTTGAGCATCATCCAACTGCTCTGCCACCATGTCGCCCCAAGCGCCAGACTTCCCTCCACCTGCGTCCGCGGCACCGCCCGCAGCACATCACGCGACACGCTGGTAATGATCGGAAGGATCATAATCGCCAGCACCAACCCCGCGCACAACATGCTGCGGCCCACCATCGGAATCTCGCGCTCGCTGGTTTGCCCCGCAATCGTCACCGTCTCAAAGAACATCCAGCGCAGGCCCGGAACATCCAACAGTAAATCTCGCACGAAAGGCCCGATGTGTGATTGCAAGAACGGCGCGAGCACGAAAAGCCCCCACACGCCATACGCGATGCTGGGAATGCTCGCCAGAAACTCAATCAAGAAGCCAATTGGCGCAGCAAGCTTGAACTTGGGCGCCAGCCGCACCAAAAACAATGCCGACCCCAGCGCGAGCGGCACCGCAAACAGCAGCGCAAGGCTCGACGACACCGCCGTGCCGTACATCGTGGGCAGCGCACCAAACGCCTGCGGAATCGTCTCGATGATCTGCTCGCCATCCGCATCAAACTGAATCTTGCCCACTGCGTCGCGCAGCGGCCTCTCCACTTCATTCACCCGCCACTCGCTGGTCACCAGAAACTTTGCCCCAAAGTGCTCAATCGCTGGCAGCGCACCCTTGAACAGCACCACCACGACCGATGCCAGCAGCACCAGCAGCAACACCGCCGCTCCGCGCGCCGCCCACGCGAGGGCAAAATCGCCAAATCGCAGCCAAGGATGCGTGCCAGAAAAAGAATCTCCCCGCGGCGCGTCGGCACCGCCGGGAGTTTGGTTTGGCTTCGGAGGGCGGAGTTGGTTCGCGTCAGCAGTGCTCACATCTCTTCTTTCGATTCGATAGATGCAATAGAAGCGGCCATCGTACTCAGCCAGTCCGCAATCGTCTCACGCACCAACGTGAAGCCATCAGCCACTACTTACTGCTTGCTCAGGCTGCTGATTTCCTTGAGTGCCGACGTGCGCACTTCGGCGCTCAAGGGGGCGTAGTTCATGCTCGCGCTGATCTCTTGCCCATCCGTCAGTGCCCAAGTGAAGAACTTCTTAAGAGCCTCAGCTTCGCCCGCCGTCTTGAGATTGTTCATGTCGCGATACACGATGATGTATGTGAACGCACTGACGGGATACACGCCGTTGCCATCAAGATTCCACAGATCAGCCGTCAACTTGCCATCCTTCATCAGGGGCAGCGCAGCCGCCGTGGCCGCACCGATGCTGTTGGGACCGGCGGTCACAAATTCGCCAGCCTTGTTCTGCACCGCTCCTGCGTTCATTTTGTTGGCGTGAGCGTACACCGCTTCGATGTAACCAATGGATCCAATGGTTTGCTGCACCACCGCCGCGACACCTTCGTTGCCCTTGCCGCCTTGACCCAGGGGCCACTGCACGCTCTTGCCCGCGCCAATGCTGCCCTTGTAGTCGTCGCTCTGCGTCGCCAGATAGCTGGTCCACACATACGTCGTGCCGCTGCTGTCGGTGCGATACGCAGGCGTGATCGCCAGATCGGGCAACTTGACATCCTTATTGATGGCAACCAGAGCCGGATCATTCCACTTGGTGATCTTGCCCATGAAAATCTTCGCGAGCACTTCACCCGTGAAGTTCACCGCCCCCTTCACGTCCGGCAGGTTGTACGCCGGCACCACGCCGCCCGCCGTCGCAGGAAACTCCAGCACGTTCGCGGCATCACCCATCTTCTCCAACTCTTTCTTCGACAGCGGCGCATCGCTGGCCCCGAAGGCCACGGTCTTGTCCGTGATCGCCTTAATACCGCCCCCGGAACCAATCGACTGATAGCTCACCTTGATGCTCGGCTCGATCTTATTGAATTCCGCAACCCAGCGTTCATACAGCGGAGCCGGGAACGTCGCACCCGCGCCTTGCAGCCGCGTTTCTTCCGCAGCCTTGGCCGCGTCCGAAACAATCATCACCATCGCCACGCCCACGAGCACCAAAGCCAGAAGACGGTTCATTGAGAGATTCCTTATCGTGCTGACCAACCCCGCCGCCGCCGACTTCCGAAAGCCGAACATCGCCGCGACCATCGGCCCGCGCAACAGTGTAGAGGATTGCCCAGCCGCCCCCCGTTGTCGCGTTGCGATAGCGCGAAGATTGTGTGAAGGGGGACATAGGCATTGGGGACTGGGCATTGGTGAAAACCAGCGCAACCCCAACCCGTGCCACCGACCGTGGCTTTGCACGGTCGGTGCGAACCGCCCGCGACCTCCCGGCATTCGGCATTCGTGATTCGGCATTCGTCGCAAGCGTGGTCCGTGCGCGGCTGGGCCACGCAAGCCTGCGCCAGCACGCATGCCGAATCACGAATGCCGAATGCCTGGGTTGCTCGCCTCGCTTGCCAGATGGGGGTGCCGGGGGAAGGGCGACTGAGCCCTTCCCCGGCATCAGCATCCAAACTGTGTTCCGCACCGACCGCTGCAGAGCCAGCGGTCGGTGGCACAGGGGTGGCATTTGGTGGATTGGGTGTTGCATCGCGTGGATCAGGTGTCGCAACACATGGACCAGTCGTCGCATCGCGTGGACGAGATGCCACATCGCGCGGATCAGGCGTGACATCGCATGGACCAAATGTTGCCCCAACCACCATCAATCACGCGCACCACGGCTCGCACCGACCGCTCAAAGCAGCGGTCGGTGGCACGGGTGCATGCGTGCTTGCGTCGTCACCAGTGCCCAGTCCCCAATGCCTCTGCCTTTCCTTCGCGTCCTTTGCGTCTTTGCGGTGATCTCATCCCGGTACTATCTGTCATGCGAGCAGTTGTTCTTCTTCGTCGCGGTACGCCGGTTGCGGGCAATGTTGCGTTTGATGCGGGCTGGCCGGAGGTTGGTGAGCCTGCGGCGGGGCAGGTGCAGGTCAGGGCTTTGGCGAGTGCGTTTAATCACATGGATTTGTGGGTCGGGCGCGGGTTGCCGGGTATCGATGGGTATCCGCGCATTACGGGGTGTGATGCGTGCGGGGTTGTGGAGAAGGTGGGTAGCGGCGTGGATGGCGGGTGGATTGGTAAGCGCGTGATGGTGAATGCCGCGTGCGTGGTGGGCGAGCGCGCTCTTCCGGCGGACCCGAGCAATGCTTCGCTGGCACCCAACTACGAATTGATTGGTGAGCACCATGATGGGATGTTTCGCGAGCGGTTTCTTGTGCCGGTGGGCAACTGCGCGGTGGTGAACGATGCTCAGGACGCGAGCGAGGCGGCGGCGTTTGGGTTGTGCAGCTTGACTGCATATAGCGGGCTCGTGACCAAGGCGCGGCTGCGGCCTGGGCAGCGGGTTTTGATTACGGGTATCGGCGGCGGGGTTGCGACTAGTGCGCTGGCCATTGCGAAATGGATGGGCTGCCCCACTGCGGTGACGAGCAGGCACCAGTGGAAGCTGGACAAGGCCAAACAACTGGGGGCGGACCTGTGTGTTTTGGATGATGGCGGCGATTGGAGCAAGCAGATTCGCGCGTGGAGCGAGAAACGCGGCGTGGATGTGTGCTACGACAGCACGGGCAAGGCGACGCACTTGGCGTGCGTGAAGAGTCTGGCACGCGGCGGGGCGTATGTGAGTCCGGGCGCGACCACTGGCGGTGATGCTGTGACGGACCTGACGCGTTTGTTCTGGAACCAGCTTCGCGTTGTGGGAACCACGATGGGCAGCAACGATGAGTTTCGTGAAGTTGCGGCGTTGTATCGTGCGGGGCACTTGAAGCCGGTGATTGATACCGTGTTCAAGGCCGAAGATTGCGTGGCGGCGTACACGCGGCTGGAAGCAGGCGAGCAATTTGGCAAGATTGTGCTCACGTGGTGAGACTGGCGAGCACGCGATCAAGCTTCGCGCGGCATTCGGCGGCCCAGGTGTGCTTGCCTGCTCGCTGCAAGAGGGGGATTGCGCGTTGCCAGTAGTCGATGGCTGCGGAGCGATTGCCTTGCGCGAGGCAGACATCGCCCAGGTTGGCGAGTTTGGTGGCGATGTGGGCGGGCTCGCCGGTTTGCTCGGCGAATCGCAGGGCTTCGAGGTAAGTGTCGTGGGCGAGTTGCCAGTGGTGGCGAGCTTCGTGGACTTGGGCGAGCGTGCCGAGATTGCGCGAGATGGCGAGGGCATCGGCTGAATGCTCGTCGATGGCGCAGGCTTGGGTTGCGGCGGTGAAGGCGGCGTCGGTGTTGCTCAGCGCGAGGTGTACGAGGGCGAGGTTGGCCAGTGCGCGGGCGTGTTGGTGGGCGTCGTTGAGTTGTTTGCAGTGCTCGATGCGTGCGTTGGCGACGCGGAGGGCATCGGCGTGCATGCCGGAGCGGAAGTAGAACTGGAAGGCGAGGAAGAGGACGGCGATGCTGGGGGATTGCGACTCGGCTTGCGCGAGTAAGTTGGCGGCGGAGTTTGAGTCGCCCGCGTTGGCGCAGTTGGCGGCTTGGATGGCGAGTTGTGCCACGGACGAAGGTGGCTCTTGCATGACGGCGGCGAGGGTTTCTGCATCGATGATGAGCTGCGTTGCCATCGACTTGCCTCCGCACGTTTGACGACTGCGACGCAGCATAGCGTCGCCCAGCGAGCAGGCCCGACACGACTAAACTATCGCATGCACAACGACACCAAAGGACGGGTGTTGATCTTGAGTGACGGCGGATTGCCGGGCTTGATTGCCGCGTTGTACGCGCGAGAAGCGTGCGCGATGGGGGCTGGCGGCAAGACGCCTGAGCAACTTGCGGCGTGGCTGCGCGAGAGCGTGTTGCTGTTGCCGTTTGGGTTGTCAACGCAGAGCAGGTTGCCGCAGTCGCGCGCGGTTGCGACGCAGGCGGGCACGCTGGGGCTGGGGTTGCTGGGTGAAGAGATCAAGCCGCTGCTGACGGTGGCGGCGCATGCGGATGATGATGAGCGTGAGGGGATGGAACTGCTGGGGGTTTTGCTGCTTGCGGCACGTTTGCAGTGCACGCGCGTGGTGTGGCCTGTGCATGCGGGCGGGCATGATGCGGTGGACATTGATCGGCTGTCGCAGATTGCGGATCGCGGGCTGGTTGCGAGCAAGTTTGCGAGCATTTGCAGCAGCGCGAGCACGGCTGTGGGCTTGCATGTGGATACGCCGTTTGCGGACTTGACGGATCGGCAGTTGGCGGACATGGCGATAGATATTGATGCGCCGGTGGATGCGTGCTGGTGGTGGAGGGCGACTGACAAAGCAAGTGACAAGAGCAGCGAGGAGCAACGCGAGAAAACTCGCTGGGTGAAGTCGCTGCTTGCGATGGGGTGGAAGAGTGGGAGTATCGAACTTGTTGGGGCGGGAACCGGCGTTGGACTAGGTGGCGGGCTGAGCGTGGGCTCGAAGGGGTAAGCATGCCTTTTGAGACGATCAAACCGGTCAAGCAACCACGCAAGCGGAGCATGATAACGATGGTGGGTTTGTTGTTGGTTGTGATTGGGACGCCTTTGGCTGTGTGGGGGATATATCACGCGTTGGCACCTTTGTTTGAGACGTATGCCAATGCACTCAATGATCCGCTGGGCGACAAGATGCCCGAGGATGGAAAGGCACTCTCCCAACAGATGACGGTTCATCTGCCGATCGGTATTTTGGGTGGGGCAATGGCGACGGTGGGCTCGTCGATGTTGACATTCGCAATTGGAAGGCGGTTGTTTTCGCGCATGCGGGGGAAGGCGTTAGGCGGAAGTGTGAATTGAGAACACCGGGCGCGGAGAGCAGAGAAAGCGGTCGCTATAGTTTTCGCATATGCCACTGACCCGCGAACAACTGGCGCAGCGCGCCGCACTGGAACTCAAAGACGGCTACATCGTGAACCTGGGCATCGGAATTCCGACGCTGGTGGCGAATTACGTGCCCAAGGGAATGGACGTGTGGCTGCAGAGCGAGAATGGGCTGCTGGGCATTGGGCCGTTCCCGCGCGAGCATGAGGTTGATGCGGACCTCATCAACGCGGGCAAGCAGACGGTGACGGCGCGGGCGGGGGCGAGCTTTTTCAGCAGCAGCGACAGCTTTGCGATGATTCGCGGCGGGCACATTGACTTGTGCATCTTGGGCGCGATGCAGGTGAGCCAAGAGGGTGACTTGGCGAACTGGATGATTCCTGGCAAGATGGTGAAGGGCATGGGCGGGGCGATGGACTTGGTGGCTGGTGTGCGGCGTGTGGTGGTGGTGATGGAGCACACGGCGAAGGGGACGGCGAAGCTGGTGAAGCAGTGCAGCCTGCCGCTGACGGGCAAGGGCGTGGTGGACATGGTGATTACTGAGTTGTGCGTGCTGGAGATGGACGCGAGCAAGCGGCGGTTTGTGCTGCGTGAGGTTGCGCCGGGCGTGAGTGTGGATGATGTGAAGCGGCAGACGGAGGCGGAGATTGTGATTGCGGGGGACGTGAAGACGATTGGGATGTGATATGGAACGTGTAGGGGACGCTCGAAAGGAAAAGCCGTTTCGATCACCCTTCTTTTGGGCATTTGTGTCGGTCGTTGTGTTGTTGGCGCTGGTAGTGTTTGTGATTCCGCGAGTTCGCGGCGCAATCGCCGAGCGCGAGGTGGCGAAGGCGATCATTGCAAACTTGTACAGCGCATCTGCGGGAACGCCGCCGACACCCAAACGCTACGGAGCAACGATTCGCGCGGAAGATGGCTCATGGGTTGTAGTGGACTATCGCGATACGCACGACGGAACCGCTCCATACGACATTGCCTTTGCGTTATGCAGCGATGGAACATGGCTTATCAGCGATGATCATCATTGTGCCGCCTTCGGCTTTATCCAAAGTCGCATCGATGAGTTGGCCAAGCTGAATGAGGCAGCGATCGATGTCGAGTCGGTGCAGTGGCGAGATGAATTCGTGGCACGTTGTCGCGAAGATGGCGTGCAAGACTTGGTGTTTCCGGCGACACTGGCGGACGCAAAGCGTGCGTTGATGAGTCTGGAGAAACGATTCGTCCAGATCGCACCGCCGCCGCGTCCGTGAGCGAGCTTGTGCATCTTTGCTAAAGCGTTTGCATTCCGTTTGGATGAATGAAACCAGCGATTTGAATCTCCTAATGATGACACGAGCAGTTTGCTCACGCGGAGATTCCCTATGCCGGACAATGTTGAAACGTGGCAGTTGGTTGTGGGGTTGGTCACTGGTGTTGGCATTGCTGCGGCGTCAGGGTTTCGGGTTTTCTTGCCGCTTTTGGCGATGGCTCTGGCGGCGCGATTTGGTGGGTTACAACTGACGAGCGGGTTTGAATGGGTGACGAGCAACGGGGCGATCATCGCGCTGGCGACAGCGACGATGGTGGAGATTGGGGCGTATTACATTCCCTGGGTTGATAACGCGCTGGATTCGATTGCCGCGCCGGCGTCGGTGCTTGCGGGCACGTTGGCGGTTGCGAGCCAAGCGGGGACGGGTGAGCCTTGGCTGAACTGGGTGATTGGGTTGGTGGCGGGTGGCGGCACCGCAGGATTGATTCAGTTTGGCACGATGGCGGTTCGCGGCGTGTCGCTGGTGGCGACGGGCGGGCTGGCGAATCCGATTGTGTCGACCATTGAAAATGCCGCGGCGGTGATTGTCTCGCTGCTGGCGATTCTGGTGCCGATTCTTGCGATTGTGGCGGTGGGTGTGATTGCGTACGTGATTGCACGCAAGCTGCTGCAACGCAGGCAGGCGACGATGGCGCTGGCCGCGGCGTGACGCGATGCGACGGCGTTACAGCCGAGTCGTTAGAGCAGACTTAGTTTCTTGAGGTCTTCGATGGGTTCATCGAATGAGCAACTGCCGAAGCTGAGGGCGAAGGTTTCTCGCGCCTTTGCGACGGCGGCGGTCTCAACCAGGAATTGCTTCCAGCCCAGCAGGTCCTCGCTTATGCGGAAGGCGGCTGGGTCTTCTTCTTTGAGGATCGCGACTGTTGTGCGCGCATCGACCTTGCCGAAGCGGACGAGCGTGGCGGCGATGAAGAGATTGAGGAAGCCGTGCATGGTGTGCGAGAGGCTGTCTTTGTCGTAGGTCAGGCGGAAGGAACCTCGCACGGGGTGGTGCAGGCCTGCGGTGGCTTTGAAGGGGACTTCGCTGGCGACGCACGCGTGGAGGAACGCGGTGACTTCGTCGGACGTGGGGAAGGCGTTGCCGACGACGCCGCCTGTGCGGATTTTGGCTCCGGCGGGACTGCCCGAAAGTGAGGCGATAAAGCCGCGGCAATCTTGGGTGATGGGGAACTCGAAGAAGGGGAAGACATCCTCGATCATTTGATCCATGATGAGATCGACGGTGTTGGCGTCAGCGACTTTGATCTCGCACATGTCGATGGTTGCAAGGCCTGCGCGTTCGTGGGCGTGGCGATCGTTGAAGGCTTCGATGGCGTCAAGCGCGTCGGAGATGTCGCCATCGGGGGCGGGTTCGACGAGGACGCTGAGTTGCCAGGGCTGGCCTGCGTCGGCCATTTCGCGATAGCCGCTGGTGGCGAAGGAGCCGGGCATGAGGGGGCTTGCGGCCTTTTCAAACTCGGCGATGCGAGCGAGGGGGACGACGAAGCGACCAAGCATCCACTCGTGCTCACCCATCTTGCAGCGGTTATAGGTTTCGACGGCGGGACCCATGTCGAGTTTGGCAGGCGGGAAAAGGCCTGCGTAATCGATGAGGTCGGCGAGGAGACTTCGCATGCTGGCTGCTGGCATGCGCGATGGTAGCGAACATTTGCGAGAGTTACTTTTTGAGGGCTTCTTCGCTCATGCGGATGATGGTGGCGAAGTTGCCCTTGGCTTGTTTGAGCTCTTCGAGCGTGGCGCGGAGTGATTGCTCGGCGCCGGCGTCGCCTCGTTTGAGCTTGGCGATGGCGACGTTGGCGCGAGTGGCGATGAGTTGGGGTGCATCGGCCGGGAGGATGGGTTTTTGCCACGACAGGGTTTTCTCGAAAGCGGCGATGGCGTCGTCGTAGCGGGCCAGATCGCAGTAGGCTTGGCCCAGACTGGTCCACGCGGCGGCGTTGCCGGGGTGTTTGGGGCCGAAGGCGGTTTCGTATTTTTTCGCGGCGAGTTCGAGTTGTTCGATGGCTTGCTCGGGCTTGACTGCGTGAACGAGGGCGAGGCTTGGGCTAACGCGCGAGGCGAGAACGAGGGGGTGGGTTGGACGCAGAGCTTTGGCGCGGATGGCGACGGCTTGTGTGAACGCGTCGATCGCTTCTGCGTATTTTTTGTTGGCGAAGGAGTGCGTCGCCCATGTTGTGGTGCGAGTAGGCGGCGGGGAGTGGGTCGCTGGGGTAGACGATTGCTTTGGCGGTGAGTGCTTCGCGGTGGGTTGCGATAACCGAGTCAAAATCTCCGAGTGCTTTGTGGGCGGCACCGATGTCGTTGAGGAGTGCTGCTTCAAGAATGGTTGGTTTGCCTGCATTGCGGGTGCGTTTGCGAGCGTGGTCGGTAAGGATGCGGCGAATAGCGCGAGCGGCGGCGCCGAAGAAGTGAGCGCGGTTTTCCCATGGTGTTTGGTTGGGACCCACGAGGCGCATTTAGGCTTCGTTGACCAGCGCGGTGGCTTGCATGGTTTTCGCTTTGCTTTCGTCGCGCATGAAACGTTCCGCAAGGGCGCGGAGTTCGTCGTAAACGATGGGAAAGAGTTCGTCGGTCGCGTGGCGGTCGCCTTCTTGGGCTCGCGCAAGAAGCAGCGTGACGGCGGCCGGCGGGCCGAGTCGCTGGTCGGGTTGGGGTTGAGTCGATGACAAAGCCTGAGTCTCCACGAACGTGAGCATACCCAACATGCGACAAACGGAGGCGAGGACTGTCAGGTGGGAGCTTGTATTTGCGAAGGATGGGACTTTTCGGCCCTGTAACGTGCGACGGTGCGTTTGGCTTCGATGATGAAGACGATGGCGAGGACGCCTAGAGCCGTAGCGACGACGCCGTTGATGATGGCGGGGTTGACGTCGCTGCCTGTGCGGAACTTGCCGGCGAGGGCGTCGCGCAGGCCGGTCCAGATTTGGAGGGTCAGGGCGACCATGGTGATGGTAAAGACAATGACGCAGGGGACGAAGGTGTACCAGCAGCGTTTGCCTTGGCGGATGAGCCAGACGCTGACGCCTAGCAGCGTGAGCGACGCGAGCAATTGGTTGCTGGTGCCGAAGAGGGTCCAGTAGGCGCGGTAGGCGGTGGGATCGGCGAAGTACAAGGCGGCGAGGGGGATGGTGACGGTTGCAGCAGCCGCGAACCACTTGGCGAGAGGCGTTGACATGCCCAGCAGTTCGCAGAGCAGGTAGCGACCAAGGCGCGTGGAGACGTCGAGGGTGTCGAAGACGAAGGTGGAGAAGGCCATGGCACCGAAGGTGGCGGCGAAGAGGAATGCGTCTTTGCCCAGGAAAACGGTGAGAAAGTTCGCGAGGCCATCGCCGTAGATGCGGGCGGCGGGGAGGCCTTTGGACTGCTCGGGTGAAAGCATCATGATGGTGGCGAGGGCGATGATGGCGACGAAGCCTTCGAGGAGCATGGCGCCGAACGCGACGGGAGTGCAGTGACTTTCTTTCGCGATTTGGCGGCTGGTGGTGCCGCCGCAGATGAGGCCGTGGAAGCCGCTGCATGCCCCGCAGGCGATAGTGACGAACAGGAAAGGAAAGACGAGGGTGGTCATGGGCGGCGCGCCGGGTGCGTTGGTGAGGATGGGGATGGGGTTGAGCAAGTTGCTCACACCTTCGCCCCAGATGGGTTGTTTGATGGCAAAGTTGCCGAAGAGAATGCCGGCGACGCCCACAGCGATAGCGACGTAGAGAACGAAGCCGCCCAGAAAGCCGCGAGGTTGTTGGAGGAGCCACATGGGGAGCATGCTGGCGATGAGGCAGTAGGCGAGGATGACGATGACCCAGGTGCCGGCGCCGAAGCTAAGGATGTCGTCGAACTTGGTGCCAAGCCAGACGCAGGCGAAGGTGGCGGGGACGAAGAGCAGCGTGACGAGCCAGATGGGCGGTTTGAGGAAGCGTTGGATGACGCCCAGCAGCAGCGCGAGGAGCATGTAGAGCGTGCTGCTCATGGCGACGGCGCCGCCTTTGTTGAAAGTGGTTGTGATGCCTTCGAATTCTTCGGTTTTGCCGATGAAGGAATCTGCGGTGATTTGCGTGAAGGCGATGATGACGTAGAGCAAGGCGAGCCAGATGAACCACAACAGGGCGAGGCCTGCGCGCTTGCCGAGGTTTTGCTTGGCGATTTCGGCGATGCTGTGGGCACCGTGACGGACACTCGCGACAAGGGCGGAGAAGTCGTGCACGGCGCCGATGAAGATGACGCCGAAGATGATCCAAAGGACACAGGGGCCCCAGCCGAATATGGCGCAAGCGAGGATGGGGCCAGCGATTGGTCCGGCGGCGGCGATGGCAGAGAAGTGCTGGCTCAGGAGATAGAAGGGCTTTTCGGGGACGAAGTCAACGCCGTCGCTTTGCGACACGGCGGGTGTGGTGCGTGCGTCGTCGAGGTTGTACTGACTCGCGATAAAGCGGCCGTAGAGGAAATAGCCGGTGATGAGGATGGCAAGAACGCCGAGGGCGAGGAGCGTGAGGCTCATGGGTGAGGTGTATCAGAAAGGCGAGGGTGTGTCAAGTCAATGCATGACAATTGATGTGGTTGCGATACGCTCACGTTATGAAAGTTGCATCGCGAGTCATTGCTCCGGTTGTTGCACTTGAAACCACGCTGCTTTTGCATGGGGTGCCCAAGGAGGCATCGTTGCAAATGGCGAGGGATTTGGCGAGCGATGTGATGGCGGGTGGAGCGAAGCCTGCGCTGGTTGGGGTGGTGGCGGGCGAAGCGATTGCGGGATTGCGTGATGACGAACTCGACGTTTTGCTGGCGGCGGCGAAAGTGCCCAAGGCGAATACGTCGAACCTGGGCGTGCTGCTTGCGAGACATTCGCACGCGGCGACGACTGTCAGCACGACGATGGAGATTGCGGCTGCGGCAGGGATTCGCGTGTTTGCGACTGGTGGGCTTGGGGGTGTACATCAAGGGTGGACGCAACATCTGGATGTGAGCGCGGACCTGATGGCGTTTACGCGATTTCCAGTCGCGGTTGTGACGAGTGGGTGCAAGAGCATTTTGGATGTGATCGCGACGCGCGAGCTGCTTGAGACGCTGGGGGTGCCGGTTGTGGGGTTTCGCACGGATCGATTCCCGGCGTTTTATCAACGCGAGAGTGCGGCGGGAGTGGATGCGAGGTTTGATGACATTGATGAACTCGCGCGGTTTGTGAGTTTGGAATTGGCGAGAACCGGGCGAGGGGTCGTGGTCGCGAATCCGATTCCAGTTGCGGATGAACTGCCGGCGGCAGAGTTTGCGGGATGGCTAGCGGCCGCGCAGAAGGTAGTGAGCAACGCGGGTGGTGCGGGTGGGCGAGATGCGACACCGGCGGTGTTGGGACAGCTGCATGCGTTGTCAGGCGGGGCGACGCTGCGGGCGAATGTCGCATTGGTGCGCAACAACGCACGCGTGGCGGGGCAGTTGGCGGCGGCGATGCACAGGTTGGCTTGAAGCCGAGATGTTGCGGCCATCGGGATTCCCGGACTTTCCCCGACCTTCTGCCGGGAATCGAAGGCGAAACGTGAAAAGTTTGAGTACTTGTGCTTAGAGCTGCATGAATGCTCTGGTGTTGCGGGTCGGCGTCCGATACCATTCGTCGGCAGGCTGCGTGTTCGCGGCTTGATGGAGATTTGCCACATGACTGGTCGCGCTATGGGCATTATGTGTTTGATGGCGTTCGCGGGAGCGGCGGTCGGGCAGGACTCGGTGTCGCGCAACGCAAACGGCGGGAGTGGATTGCCAGGTGATGCACTGAGTCCATGGGCGACGGGCGTGGGGCAACGCGCGACGTTTGTGGTTGATCTGCGGTCGTTCAAGACTTCAGGCGGGACGACGTTTGGCATTGCGCCAATCGTCAAGAGCGCGAGAGTGAGCCCGACGCGGTTCAACATGGTGAATGGGCCCACGGCGATGAGCGGGGCACTTCAGACAGGCGTGAATATTCCGGCTGGGCCGTACACGGTATGGACGGCGGCGGGGGGCGGGCTGAGCACCGCGGAGAATGACACAGCGCTGAATACCACGGTGAACCCCAGCGGCTTGGGCACGATATTTGGCGTGGCGGGGCTGGACTTTGATGAGCAACCGATTGCACAGAATTTGATTTTCACGAACGTTGTACACGCATCACGCGTGGCGTTTGACCCGGCGGTGCCGGACCGGTTGTATTTGAATCGCGTCATTGCGGCAGTGAATGGTGCACAAGGGCAGCCGGATCGTTCGCAGTTTGGGCTCGGTGCAGTTGATGCGGCGGGGAACGTATTCTTTCGAGCGGACGCGTTTGCGGCGACGGGACCTGCGACGAGTTTGATTCAGGGGGATAATTACTTTCGCGTGGTGCAGTCGGCGCGAAGCAGCGGGTCGATCAATGTGATTGACAATGCGGGCGGCACGAATGCGGCGGCAACCAACTGGCTGTTGCAACGCAGCACGGGCTTGCATGCGACGCCGAACGCGCTGGGAGATCGGCTGTTTGGCGCGAACTTCACGGGGCAGTTGGTGGTTGAGTCGTCGGCGAATGCCGTGACGACACTGGCGACGCATCGGCCCGGCACGACGGATCATCGCGGGTCGGCGGCGACGAATGTGCTGCCGATTTGGGCAGGCACGAATGGATCGGGCGCGATCGTGACGCGAAGCACGGCGGGTGGTGGTCGGGCGGACACACTGAGTGTGTTCAGCGTTGACAACGCGCTGAACGTGACCAACGCGCGGTCGCTGACGCTGCCTGCGAACATCGCGGACACCTGCGACGGGTTCAACTGGCCCGTGAGCGGTGGCGATTTTCGGCAGTATGACAGCCAGCAGGTTTTCCGCGGTGGCGCAAGTGCGGCGGCGGTTGGCCGTGACTTGGCTGGGCGCGGGTTGGTTGCCGCAACTTTGTACAACGGCGGGCAAGCGGCGAGCAACAGTCCGCTGAATGCGATTGCCGTTGCGCGGTTTGATCCGACGAACAACAACGCACCGCAGTGGACGGTGGCGGCTTGGGTAGCAACGACGGGGAGCGATGGGAAGGACCTGGTTGGAGACAACGGAGCCGATGGTGCGCCCAATACGAATGACGCAGGCGAGAACGATGGCGTGGTGAACGGGCTGGACGCGCCCATCGGTCGACTGGCGAGTTTAAGTGAGGCGGGAACGGGGCTGGTTGGGCCGAGTATTTCGGCACCGGCGTTTGATGCCGCTGGAAACATTTTCTTCATCGCGTCGGTTGCGCTCAAGAAGCGACCGGGCGTGGTGGTTGTGGATGAGTATCAGGTGGCGTTGGTGCGAGGCGTGCTGAACAGTGCTTCGACGTGTTACACGTTGGAAGTGGTTGTCGCAACTGGCGACACGTTTGCAGGCCGGAACAGCGGTCGCAACTATCGCGTGAACTACTTGGGACTTGCCGATGGCGATTCGATTGCGAGTTCGTCGCTGTGGTCCACGAGTGTCGTGAATCAGCCTTGGAACAACATTCCTAACGGGCAGTTGCCGCAGAATGCGCCGCAGCACTTAGGCGGAATGGCGGTTTCGGCACGCGTGATTTATGACATGGATCAGAACGGGCAATATCAAGACCCGACGGCGGTGAGCGGCAACCAAGCGAGCAGCGACGAGGCGTACAACGTCGCGCTGCTGATCGCGAACGTCACGCTTCCGGCGGGCTGTGACAGCATTGACTTCAATAACAACGGCGTCTTCCCCGAAGATCAGGACGTGATTGATTTCTTCAACGTGCTGGCGGGTGGTGAATGCGCGGCGTGCAGCGATATTGATTTCAATAACAACGGCGTCTTCCCGGAAGATCAAGACGTGATTGATTTCTTCAACGTGCTGGCGGGTGGCGAGTGTCCGTGATCTTGTGAAGGGGACTTTGTGAAACGGGGCAGCGGCCTGTGCGTCAACAAGATGCGGAGGTGCGTAATGCGTCGCTCACGCAAGATCGCTCTGATTGTCGGCATGATGGCAGGACTTGTGACCTAACTGGTACTGGCGTTTGTCACCAAGGTGATTTCGCGCGATGACGCGCCGATTGTCTTCGGCGGGTTTGCGACGATGTCGGCGGGCATGGTGCCGCTGATGCAGGATCGCTCGCGTGGACGCGGCTGCAAGCGAACTGGCATGGATTTGCGGTGATTCTGTAGCGACTGCGTTGCGATTCGCGAGGCATTGCGGCGTTGGTCGCATCGCCGCGGGCGTGCGAATCGAATCGATGGTGTCTTGCTGGCATCAGATGATGGCCGGGGCGAGGCATCATCATGACAAACGAAACAAACGAAACAAACCAGTCTAACGAGTCCGATGCATCCGACATCAATCCGATTGAGCCGGGCCGGGATCTAGCCGAAGGCAGCACGAGCGGTCGCAAGTTGCCGGGCGGGTTGGTGCACAGCTACCAGAAATATGACCCCAAGAACTTTCCGTCGCCCACGGCGGAGGCTCCGGATCTGGCATCGGCGGCGATGAATCAGATGTTGATGTATGGGGACATGCGCGAGTTGACGGAAGAGGAACTTGCGCGGGCGGTACGGCTGGACCCGAGCATGTTTCCGAAGCTGCGGCCGAGTTTGGATGCACTGCGTGCGATGCTTGAGGAACGCAAGCGCAAGATTCTTGCGACGTATGAAACTGACAGCGTGCAGCAGCAGTCGGCGCGGGAGTTTCGTGAGCTGGCGCGGGAAGCGACGCCGCCTGGGAACATGCGCAAGGGGTTTGATGAGGCGGTGCGTGAGGAACAGATTGGGGACTTGGAGGCGTTGTACTACAAGCAGAAGGATGACCAGAGTCAGTTCTCGCAGGAACTGGTGCAGCTCATCAACACGCTGGGGGCGAAGTATGAAGTTGAAGAACTGGCAAGCAAGTACTCCTTCAGCGGGCGCGAGGGGCTAGACGTTGAGCAGGCACTGGAAGTGAAGAACGAGCTTGAGACGATCGACAAGTTGCTCGAGCAACTCAAGCAAGCGAAAGAGAACGCGCAGCTCGCGATCATCGACATGGAGTCGATGCAAGAGATGGCGGAGAATGCGGGGATTGATCAGGAGCAGATCAACGAGCTCAACGAGATTCAGCGGCAGATTGAGGATTATCTTCGCAACGAAGCAGCGAGGCAGGGGCTGGATAAGACGAGCAAGGGGTTTCGGCTTTCGCCAAAGGCGCTGCGGCTGTTTCAGAAACATTTGCTGACGGAGATTTTCAGCGATTTGCAAGCTGCACGAAGTGGTCGGCACACGGGCACGGTGACAGGCGAAGGTGTTGTGGAGATTGAGAAGACCAAGCCCTATGAGTTTGGTGATAGTGCGACGAATGTGGATGTTGTCGGAAGCGTGCTGAATGCGGCGTCGCGACAGGCGCAGTCGCGTGCGCGTGATGCTCAGGCCAGTGGACATGTTGGCGACTCCTTGCGGCGCGAGTTGCAAGCTTCAATGGATGATTTGCAGATTCACTTGACGCGCAACAACCCCAAGTGCGCGACGATGGTGCTGATGGATATGTCGGGCAGTATGCGATATGACGGGCAGTACGTTCATTGCAAGCGAATGGCGCTCGCGCTTGATGGGCTGATTCGCACCGAATATCCGGGCGATTACGTGGGTTTTGTCGAGATGTACAGCGTTGCGAAGGTTCGGCATGTGAGCGAGGTTCCGGCGCTGCTGCCCAAGCCTGTGAGCATTCATGCACCGCGCGTGCGGCTGAAGGCGGACATGAGCAATCCGCGAATGAGCGAGATGCAGTTACCGCAGCACTTCACGAATATTCAACATGCGTTGCAGCTTGCGCGGCAGGTTTTGAGCGGGCAGGACACGCCCAACCGGCAGATCATGTTGATCACGGATGGCTTGCCTACGGCTCACTTTGAAGGCAAAGACTTGTACTTTTTGTATCCGCCTGATCCGATGACCGAAGAGGCAACGATGCGAGAAGCAATGCTGTGCAAGCGGGCGGGCATCACGATCAATATCTTCTTACTTCCCAGTTGGAGCCAGTCTAGCGAAGACATTCAATTCGCGCATCGGCTCGCCGAGACGACCAAGGGACGCGTGTTCTTTACCGGCGGGCGCGATCTTGATCGCTATGTGGTATGGGATTATGTGAAGCAGCGGCGAAGTGTGATCGGATAGGGATGACAGAGCCTTGCCATCAAGCGACGCCCCACTGCTCGCGCATTTTGCGGAGGCGTTCGAGGACGCCTTCGGTGGAGAGCTTGGTTGACTCACGTTCGACGACAATAGGAAAAGAAAGCGGCGTAAAACGCTCAGTTTCAACGAGGATCAGTCGTGACGCGGCGAGACGCGCCATGCAGCGACCAAGACGCGAGCCTTCAAAGTGGCGGTCGAGGACCTCGCGTTTGGCCTGTTGCAAGAGCATGTTGCCTGGATCGAACTGAGCGAGGACATCGAAGATCAACGTGCTGTTCGCTTGAACGTGCTTGCCGGTTTTCTTTGCGCCCGGGACGTTCTGCAACACCAAGCCTGATACGCGGGCAATCTCACGGAACGCGATCTTCGCGAGTTGGCTCATGTTGACGCTGGCGGCGGCGTCATCGGCAAGGTTGTCGCTCGTGAAGAGATCCTGCGAGAAGAACTCGGCGAAGGGATAGCTGGCGGCGCTCAGGATTTCGAGGCCGTAATCATTGACGGAGATGGAAAAGCTACCGGCTTGTTGGCGGGCCAGGCGCAGCGCGAGCACTGCTGCGAGGCCAGCGTGGACAAGACGACCCTCAAACGGAAAGATGAACAGGTGCGAACCTTCGCGCGATGTCGCAGTTTCGATGAGGAGTTCGTCGTGAGCAGGGATCTGCGAGAAGCGGCGCTGTGTGTCGGCGAATTGGCGTGCGGCGAGCAACTCAGCGGGAGCGTTTGCGGGAATGCCGTTACGGAGCAGTTCGAGTGATGAGCGCATGCCGGTGGCAAGACTTTCGCTGATGGGAAGTTTGGTGCCAGCCCAGAGCGGCGTAGTCGCAACTTTGCCCGTTGCAGCCTTGACGAAGACCGTGCAGTCGCGGATTTCAATGAATTGCAGTGTTTTTCCAGCGAAGACGAAGCGTTGGCCTGCACGAAGATTGGTGATGAAGTTCTCGTCGATGGTGCCGAGTTTGCGTCCGGTGTTATAAACGATGTCGAGGCTGCCATCGGCGACGATCGTGCCGACGTTCATGCGATGGGTTTGCGCAATGCGCTTGTTGAGGACGCGATAGATGCCATCGTCGCACAGCGAGATGCGGCGAAACTGTGGATAGGCATGGAGGACGCCGCCTTGTTCGACCAAGTGCATCGCCCAGTTGAACTCCTCGCGCGTGAGATCGCGATAGCTCCAGGCAGCGCGGATGTTGGCGAAGAGATCGTCGGCGCGGAAGCCGCCACCGAGTGCGCATGTCACGATGTGCTGAGCGAGGACATCGAGCGGGGCACGCATGGCATAACGCGGTTCAACTTCGCCTGCGGCGATCGCACGGCGGGCGGCGGAGACTTCGATCAGTTCGAGGTGGTGCGTGGGGACGCAAGCAATCTCGCACGTGACGTTGGGGCGGTGGCTGGCGCGACCCGCACGCTGCATGACGCGGGCGATTCCTTTGGGCGAACCGATTTGAATCACTTTCTCGATGGGCGAGAAGTCGACGCCGAGGTCAAGGCTGCTCGTGGCGACCACGATGCGAATAGAGCCTGTTTTCAGACCTGCTTCGACACATTCGCGTTCTTCGCGGTCGAGACTGCCGTGGTGAAGGGCCATGTGGTCAGCCCACTCCGGCTTGTTGAAAGCGATGGCGGCAAACCAGCGTTCGGATTGCGAGCGCGTGTTGACGAAGACGATTGTGGGCACATCGAGCGAGAGTTCGCGCAGCACATCGGGCAGCATGTTGAGGCCCAGGTGCCCGGCCCAAGGCAGACGCGACAGATCGTCGGGAATGATTGCGCGGAGGTTGATCTCACGCTTCATGTCGCTGCGGATAATGATTGATGCTGCTGCGTTGGTAGAGGTGTTGGTGCCGATGAGCGTGTGGAGAGCTTCGTCGGTATTTGGAAGCGTCGCGGAGAGGCCCCATGTTCGCATGCTTGGTGCGAAGTCGCGAAGTCTGGCGAGAGTGAGTTCGAGGAGTGTGCCGCGTTTGCTGATGAGTAGATCGTGCCATTCGTCGACGATGACGCACGTGAGTGACGCGAAGAGTTCGCGTGCGTCCTCGCGGGTGAGTAAGAGAGAGAGACTTTCGGGCGTAGTAACGAGTATTTCCGGCATTCGCAGGCGCTGCTTGGCGCGAGTGCTGCTGCTCGTGTCGCCCGTGCGACTTTCGACGCGGAAGGGCAGCGTGAGTTCGTCAATTGGACGCTTGAGCGCGAGTTCAATGTCGCGCGTGACGGCACGCAGTGGAGTGACGTAGAGAATGCGTACGTTCGATGGTCGGCGCGCGGTCTCGGACTCCGCCATCAGTTGCATGAGCGGGCCCAAGAACGCGGCGTAGGTTTTGCCGCTGCCGGTGGGGACTTGAATGAGGCCGGACTTGCCTGAGTCGTACGCGGTCCAGGCATCGCGTTGAAACTGCCAAGGTGTCCAGTTGTTCTTGACGAACCAGGTTTCGATTTGAGCTCGCGCGGATTTCGGTTCAACTGCAGGTGCCACCGTTGTGGATGGAGCTACCTTCCGCTTTCGCGAAGGAGCGGCAGGACGAGCGGTTTTCGCGATGGTCCTTGCCATTGGGGTATCGTTGACGCGTCGCAGCGTGAATGCGAATGATTGGAGAAGCATCCGTCGCGAAAGTTTGGACGAAACAGGGGTATTGAATGCGGTGACTTTGCCAGCATTGCTCGTTTTGCTTCATGCGGCAGCAAGCTGCGCGATGGCGGGCGTGCTTTGGATTGTCCAGCTTGTGGTGTATCCGGCGTTTGCGATTGTACCGGTTGACACTTTGCCGACGTATGCAGTGGCACATGCCCGGCGAATCACGCCCATCGTGGCACCGCTGATGTTGGTTGAAGCCGTGACGTTTGTGGCGTTGGTTGCGATGAAGGTTGAGATGCCGGCGTGGTTGGTGATTGCAGGCGGCCTGACGCTCGTCGCGAACTGGGTGTCGACCTTTCTTTGGCAAGTGCCGCTGCATGGGCGGATACAGCGTGGCGACGTGGACGCGATTGCGAAACTGGTGCGAAGTAACTGGTTGCGGACACTTTGCTGGAGCGGGCACGCCGCGATTGGGATGATGATGGTTTGGCTTGTACTGTCACGCAGTGCGATCGTGGCTGGATAGTGGTGAAGCAAACTATGGCGAAGCGAGCAACAGCAACTTCAACATCGAAACGGGACGGACGTTGTCGAAACATGATCGTGGTGCTGGGCGATCAGTTGAGTCATGATTCGGCTGCACTCCGAGACATTGACATCGCAAGCGATGTCGTGGTGATGATGGAGGTCGCGCAGGAGAGCGCGCATGTGCCGAGCCATAAGGCTCGAACAGTTTTGTTCTTGTCGGCGATGCGGCACTTTGCTGCTGAGTTGCGGGCACGCGGCGTTCGCGTCTGGTACAGCGAACTCGATGATGCGGCGAACACGCAGCAACTCTCGGGTGAAGTGCGGCGGGCAGCGGCGGAGCTCAAGCCAGAACGAATCGTGATCACGCAACCAGGAGAGCATCGCGTTGTGGCGATGGTGAGGGCGTGGGAACGAGAACTGGGCGCGCCGGTGGAAGTGCGCGATGACGATCATTTCTTGACGACGCATTCGCAGTTTGCGGCGTGGGCGAAAGAGCGGAAAGAACTGACGATGGAGTTCTTCTATCGTGAGCAGCGGAGGCGGCTGAACATTCTGATGGAGGATGACGGAAAGTCGCCGCTTTCGGGCACGTGGAACTATGACCATGAAAATCGGATGAGCTTCGGCAAAGCCGGGCCGGGGGCGAAGATTCCCAAGCCGATTGTGTTTTCGCCTGATGAAACAACGCAGACGGTTCTTCGTGTCGTAGAAAAGAAACTTGCAGGACTGCCGGGATCGCTCGATGGTTTTGCGTGGCCGGTTTCGCGCGCAAATGCGTTGGCGGCACTAGATGATTTCGTCAAGCACCGATTGGCGAACTTCGGTCCGTATGAAGATGCGATGTGGACGGGCCAGCCCATGCTGTATCACAGCGGGATTTCAATGGCGTTGAACTTGAAGTTGCTGTATCCGCGAGAGTGCGTCGATGCAGCCTTGGCGGCGCACGCGAAGGGACGCGCGTCGCTGCAGAGTGTCGAAGCATTTATTCGACAGATCATCGGATGGCGAGAGTTCATTCGCGGGGTGTATTGGCTTGAAGGCGAGACGTACAACCAGCGCAACTATCTGAATCACCACGGCACACTGCCTGATTTCTATTGGACGGGCGATACGAGCATGAACTGCTTGCGCGAGACAATCACGCAGGTCGTTCGCACGGGCTATGCGCACCACATTCAGCGATTGATGGTCATGGGCAACTTCGCGCTCACAAGCGGCGTGCATCCGCGGGCACTGAGCGACTGGTTTCTCGCGATGTACGTGGACGCAGTTGATTGGGTGACGCTGCCCAACACGCTGGGAATGGTCATGCACGCTGATGGCACGGCGACAAAGAAGCCGGTTGTCGGAACCAAGCCATATTGCAGCAGTGGGCAATACATCAAGAAGATGAGCAACTACTGCACCGGCTGTAAATATGACCCGAGCAAGCGAACCGGTGATGATGCGTGCCCGTTTACGGTTTTCTACTGGGACTTTCTGATTCGGCACCGGGCGAAGTTCGCGAAGAACCCTCGCATGGCGCAGATTCTCGGAAACATTGATCGGTTTGGCGCGGACAACGTTCAGCAGATCACCATCTCCGCGAAGCGGCTGCGCGACTCGTTTGGGATTGGGGATATCGACAAGCCTCGGGCGGAAAGCGAGGCGAGTGGACGCACGTATGTGGCTTCACAGAAGGGTAACGACCACGCGAAGGTCGCAGCGCCGCCGCTCTTTTCGTAGCGAAATCGGCGACTTTCTGTGCCCTTGAAATCCTTGACTTCGTCGTGGGCGAACAGATGCCTAGAGCGTCAGCGTTGCTGACACGTTCGCAACAAATGAGGTTCCACATGCGTGCATTGGTATGGTTTCGGGCCGATCTTCGGACGCTGGATAACGCGGCGTTGTGTCAGGCGAGCAAAGCCAGCGACGGCGGCGTTGTGGCATTGTTTGTGATAAGCCCGGGTCAATGGAAGCAGCACGATTATGCGCCCGCGCGAGTCGATTTGATGTTGCGGACATTGGCGGAGTTGTCGCGATCGCTTGGGCAGTACAACATCGCACTCAAGATTCGCGTGGCGAAGAGAATGGCTGATGTACCGGGCGTCGTGGCAGCAGCGATGAAAGAGTTCGCGTGTGACGCGTTGTACTACAACAAAGAGTACGAAGTTGATGAAGTTCGCCGGGATGAGAAAACGGCTGAGATGGTGAAGCAGGCGAGTGCGAAGGTGTTCGCGCAGACCGATCAGTGCCTGATTGAGCCTGGCGAGGTGCGGACGGGTGAGGGCAAGTTCTTCACGGTTTACAGCCCGTTCAAGCGTGCGTCGTACAAGCACTTTGCGAAGGAGGGCGGCGTCAAAGAGTATGCGATGCCCAAGAAGCAACATGGCATGGTGGGCACGGCGGATGCAGTGCCAACCAGCGTCGATGGATTTGAAAGCAGCGTGGATGCGGCACATTGGCCCGGTGGCGAGACGTACGCGCTTAAGCAACTGCGGAGCTTTGCAGAAAAACAGATCGTGCCGTATAAGGCGACTCGCGATTTTCCGGGCACTCGCGGCACCAGCATGTTGAGCCCATACCTCGCCATTGGTGCGATTTCACCCAGGCAGTGCATCGTCGCAGCCGTGCAGGCAAACACGCTTGCGGCGAAGTCCAACACAAGCCCGTTTGAATCAGGGCCCGAAGGCATCACGCATTGGATCAGTGAAGTGCTCTGGCGCGAGTTTTACATTCACATTCTCGTCGGTTTTCCGCGGGTTTGCATGCATCGCGCGTTTCAGCCGACGACCGAATCGATTCTGTGGAATGACAATGCCAAGCATCTGGAGGCGTGGAAGCTAGGCCGGACTGGGCTGCCCATCGTCGATGCAGGCATGCGGCAATTGCGCGAAATGGGATGGATGCACAATCGCGTGCGCATGATCGTGGCGATGTACTTTACGAAAAACCTGTTCCTTGATTGGCGGCTGGGTGAGAAGTTCTTCATGCAGAACTTGGTCGATGGATTCCTCGCGAGCAACAACGGCGGCTGGCAGTGGAGTGCGAGTACGGGAACCGACGCCGCACCGTACTTCCGTGTGTTCAATCCGCTCACGCAGAGCCAGAAGTTTGATAGCGATGGCACGTATATCCGGCGGTTTGTGCCCGAACTGCGGGACATTGAAGACGATGCGATTCACGAGCCTTGGACGATTCCGGGGCTGCTGCGATCACGCATCGATTATCCGGAGCCGATGGTGGACTTGGGGAAGACGCGCGAACGCGCGATTGAAGCGTTTCGGGATATCAAGGGCGTGAACGCGACGTGAATGAGCGTGAGTCAAGGCTGACCAGTCGCCGCGGGTGGCGTTGCAACAGGAGCGTTCCTCCGACTGTTGATCTCTTCTTGCAGCGCGCCCCATGACATTGCGAAAGAGATGATTCCTGCCAGCAGCGAGCCTGAAAAGCCGCCCTTGATGCGGACGTCTTCGGTCTTGAAGAGGACGTAGTACAACAAATAGAGGTAGGGAATAAACAGACAACTGAGCAGCAGGCACACGACGAGCATGACGCCCTGACCAACGCTTTCGCGAAACGCAACGACAAAGACGAAAATGCAAAGGGCGAGGGTTGCAAGACCAGCCACACCGGCGACCGCGATCGCAACCGGCTGCAAGGAGTCGTTAAGCGCGAGCAAACCTGGGGCGAGACCGAGAACGAAAAACAGACCGAAGAAAATCCAAGGCGTGTCCTTCGTCAGCGGGTTCTCTATGTTGCTCGCCTCTTTTGGCGCCTTTGCAGCTTTCTCGCGATGAACACGCGTGGAAAGCGTCTTACCCGTCTGCATGTCATAGCCGCATGTCGTGCAGATGACGGCGTTGTTGTTCAGAAACGTCTTGCACTGCGGGCAAGATTTCGCTGTCGCTTGCGCGCTGGACTTGACCAGATCGGCCATGACCGGATCTATGCCCATCTCGCCGCTTTGGCGGGCGGAGGCTGGCTTGGCGGGTTGCTTGCCGGGTTGGGGTTGTTGGGGCTTTTGTGGGGATTGGTCAGGCATGGGCGTTGCTCCGCAAACACCGGATAGTACCGGCGGGCGGAAGGCTACCACAAAGAACTCCAAAGAGCAACCCCCGAAGCCGTAATCGTCTCACTTTGGTTTGGCTGCGTCGCTGTGGGGTAGCGACACTGGCTGCAGTCTGCGCCACACGTCCGCGGCTTGCCAGGCGGGTTCCGAGAACGGTGCCGCGGCCATAACAGCTTCGAGCCGGGATTGGAGATTGTGGCGCGTGTCGATGTCAATCGCGTCGGCAGAGCCTGGGATTGCGGCCTTGATGGCGTCAAATTCCTCGCTTGCCTTTGACTCAGCGGCCTCGCGACGGACGCGGGCGGGCTCGTCGACCCATTTCAGCGCGAGGGCAAATCGCTCGGACGTTGCCATTTCGTGAGGCATGTCGGGGTAGTCGTCGAGCTTTGTCGTGATGCCGTCGCCTTTCATAATGGCGAGGGCTTTGCGGATGTAATCTTGGTTGCCATCTTCATCGCCTGTAATCGCAACCAAGCGTCCAGCCTTGAGATTCTTCATCGCGACCCCAAGCGGCTTGGAGAAGTCGCCTCGCCAGTACTTGCCGTCGTCACGTCGCATGTTCTCATAGCTGCCAACGCCCACGATGGCGATGACGCCGTCGATGATATCGGGAGCGGCTGCCCATGTGTGCGTCGCAATCTTGCCGCCACCCGAGACGCCCGTGACGTGAATTCGATCCGGGTCGATGATGTATCGATTGCAAGCGGTCGCGATGGCGTCGAGCGTCAGTTGCATGCGATCAACGCGATGGCGATCGTTGGGAACGTTGTCGGGCGCGACTGCGATCATGTTGAGTTCGTCGAGAACGGCGTGCATTTCCGCGTGTATACATGACGTTGGGCCCGGATGGACATAAACGAGAAGGCCGTGCGCGAGGCGAGGATCGAACTTCTTTGGCAAGCGAACGAAGACCGCTTCGTCAGCGATCTTGCGTGTCGTGGGTTCGAGCGGCGCTCCGCCATAAGTGAAACGCGCCTTGAGATTGCCCGCATCGAGCGTGATGGGCGAAGCACGCAAGGCATCGGCGGTCAAGCGTTTGACTTCGCCAGGTTTGGGATCATCCGCAAGTTTGGTCGTGCTGCCCGCGAATGCCGAAAGATCGATGAGCAGCGGAGTAAGTGCATCGTCGATGACGACTTGGGCAAACTTTGCCTTGGCGTCGTCCAGCGGTACGAGAAACTCGCCCGTTGGCGTCCGAAGAATGCGGACGATACGTGATGTCTCGCCAGCGGAGACACGCAGGGTGAGGTACTCGGCTGCATCGGCGGGCAGGGGCATGCGTTTGCTGCTGCCGATTTTGCCCAGTTGACGAAGTTGGTCCGCCGAGAGGCTGGCGACAACGCTTTGCTCGCGGAGGTGCATCGGTGGAAGTGCGGCGGGCGGCAAAGCACTGGCGTCGGTCGTCGTTGACGCGACGACAAAAGCAGATTCGGGCTTCCTATTGGCGATGTCAAACGGTCCTGCAACTGCCTGCGATGCGATAGCGAACATGGCGAGACTGAGACGGACGAGCGCGAATCGCATGAGAACCTCCGGCATCGAAACTGGCGTGGCGGGCGAATACATAAAGCGAGTGCGGCTGCGATCAGCGTAGCGAGCGCGATGGATCACGAGTTTGGCGAAGGATGAAGCAAACAACTATGAGTATTTCCATGACTTCAACTGCATCAAAGTCCCCCGCTGCTACCACGCTGGGCCAACTGCTTGCAAGCGACTGGCAAAGCCGAGGCGTGAAGGTCGAACTGCGCGACAATCTTGTCGCCGCGCTTCGCCGAGGCGACGTGCTCTTTCCGGGCATTGTCGGATACGACGACACGGTGATTCCGGAAATCACCAACGCGGTGCTCGCTGGACACGACATGCTCTTCTTGGGCGAAAAGGGACAAGCCAAGAGCAAAATCATGCGGCTGCTCTCGCGATTCTTGGATGAGTGGACGCCTTACATCGACACGGCTGCCGCAGGTACTGGCGTGTCACCCGTGCATGAAGACCCGACCGCACCGATCACCCGGCAAGGCAAGGACGCAATCGCGAAGCTGGGCGACAAGACGCCCATCGCGTGGTGGCATCGCAGCGATCGCTACGTTGAGCGACTCGCGCCCGGAACCAAGTTCGCCGACATCATCGGCGAGATTGATCCCGCGAAATTGCTCAGCGGCACCAGTATGGGAACCGAAGAGGCCCTGCACTTTGGGCTCATTCCCAGGCTGCATCGCGGCATCTTTGCGATGAACGAATTGCCCGACCTTGACGACCTGGTGCAGGTGGGCCTGTTCAATATTCTCGAAGAACGCGACGTGCAGATACGCGGCTTTCCGATCAAGTTCGACATCGACGTGCTCGTGCTTTTCAGCGCAAACCCCAGCACGTACAACCGCAGCGGCAAGGTGATTCCGCAGCTCAAGGATCGCATCGGAACGACAATCCAAACACACTATCCCCGCCAGCGCGACTTGGGCATCGAGATCATGGACGCCGCTGCGGGTGAATCGGGCAAAGATGTGCTGGTGCCGCGATTCATGAAGGAACTGGTTGAACAGCTTTCAATCGCTGCGCGTGCGAGCAAGTATGTCGATCACGCCAGCGGCGTGTCGGCACGGTTCTCGATCGCGAACTACAAGACGATGATCGCCAACGCTCGCCGGCGTGCAATTCTGCTGAATGAGTCGCCAGCCGTGCCCAGAATCAGCGATTTGGCGCACTTCCACAGCAGCGCGACAGGCAAGCTGGAGCTTGATCTGCTCGGCAGCCACCAAATGACCGAGAAGCAGGCGCTTGACGCGATCTTCGCGGAAGCAATCAAGAGCGTCTTTGCGGAGTACGTGAGCAAGCACGGCTTGGCAGAGATCGGCGATGTCTTCGCGAAGGGCGTGAAGATTGAAGTTGGCGACATGCTGCCCAGCGAGCACTATGCCAAGGTGCTGCAGCGCGTGCCCAAGGTGTGGGAGAAGGCCTTCGAAGTCAACGCAGGTGAAAGCCCGGCGGTGCGGGCAAGCTGCGTGGAGTTTGTGCTCGCTGGTTTGTGGGCGAGTGATGTCATCAGCCGAGCCGAGAAGCACGGACGCGTGAACTACGAAGTGAAGTGATGCGAGCTACTCGGCGAGAGCGGCGACTGGGACGAGCAATCAACGCAGCGAACTGAGAAACTCGGCGAAGCGATCCATGCCTTTGTTGATCTGCTCTTCGCTGCACGCAAAGCTGATGCGAACGTGGTTCTTGCCGCACCCGCCGAAGTCTTCCCCGGGCACAAACGCAAGCAGACTCTCTTCGAGCAAAGCCTCGCTCATGCTCATGGCACTATCAATCTTGCGGCCACCTTTGCTGGTTTTGCCGAAATACGCCGACACATCGGGAAACGCGTAAAACGCGCCCGTGGCCTTCGCATTCTTGATGCCCGGCAACTTGCCCATGCGAACGTTGATGAGTTCAGCACGCTTGGCGAAAGCTTGACGCATCATCTCAACCTCGCCCGCGCATTGCGTCAGGGCGGCACGAATGCTGGGATACGTGAAGCTCGTGATGTTGGTACTCATCTGACCTTGCAACGTGGCCATGGCGTTCGTGAACTTCTTGCCAAACTCGCCGCTGCTGCCGGTGTAGCCGATGCGCCAGCCCGTCATGCCATACGCCTTCGAAAGTCCGTTGAGCGTGATGACTCGCTCAGCGATTTGCGACATACTGCCGATCGAAAAGTGGCGGATGCCGCCGTAGATGATCTTCTCGTACAACTCGTCGCTCAGAACGATGATGTTCGGAGCGATCGTACGCGCAGCTTCTTCAACGACTGCGCCGATGGCTTTGAGTTCATCAGGCGTGTACATCGTGCCGCAGGGGTTGCTGGGGCTGTTCAGGATGAGCATCCGCGTGTTGGGCGTGATAGCTTGCTTGATCTGCTGCGCGGTCGCTTTGAAGGCTGTATCGACCGTTGTGGGCACTTCCACAATCTTCCCGCCCGCAAGTTCGACAATCGGCGCGTAGCTGACCCACGCTGGCACAGGCAGAATGACTTCCTGCTGCGGCTCACCTGGCTTTGGCTCATCAATAAGCACGTGTGCAAGCACGAACAGGCTGTGCTTGCCGCCAGCGCCGATGGTGATGTGATCCGTCGTGCAATTCGGCAGGCCATTCTCTTCGGTCAATTTCTTTGCGATGGCCGCGCGAGTTGCTGGATCGCCCAGCGTGGGCATGTACTTGGTCTGCCCCTTCGTGAGGGCATTGATTGCCGCATATTTGATGATGTCAGGCGTGTCGAAATCAGGTTCACCCGCCGCGAAGGAAAGCACATCCTTGCCCTGCGACTGCATTGCCTTGGCGCGATTCATAAACGCGACAGTGACGCTGGGCTTGAGGCTTTGGACGCGACGGGAAACGGAGAGGTTCGCCATGGTTGCGGAATGTAGGAAGGAACTTGCAGGTTTGGCGAAATCGGCAGCCGCAGAAAGGCGAATCTTGGGTTTACAGAACACCAAGTGCCGATGCCGATCCTACGAATACTCACCGTGCGCCGCATTCGCTGGGTATTCATCGCCCTTTACCTCGTTGCTCTCGCGCTGTCACACCTTGTGACGGCTGGGAATCACTTTGCGATGCCCGCACGCAGCGTTCAAGTGCCCATCGGCGGCGCGATTACGACCGCTGCAACGAACACAAACAGCGCTCAGACTGCAACGCTGGCCTACGCAGAATGGGCGGCAGCAACGCCAGACGCGCCGGTCGTCGTGCTGCTCCACGGCTCACCGGGCGACGGTTCCAACTTCGCCCAGTTTGCACCGTTGCTCGTGGCCGACGGCTACCGCGTGATTGCACCGGACCTGTTGGGGTTCGGCAAGAGCACGCTGCGGGTGCCGGATCACTCCATTCACGCCCAAAGTCGCGCAGTGCTTTCGCTGCTCGAACAACGAGGCGTCGAGCGAGCGCACGTCGTTGGCTGGAGCAACGGCGGCGGCGCCGCAATGTGGCTCGCCGCAGACAAGCCCGCCGTGATCCAAACACTCACACTGATGGGCAGTATCGGCGAGCAGCGTTTTGAAGGCTCTGGCAGTTACTACATTGAGCATGCGAAATATGCAGTGGGTTTCGCTCTCATCGGCGGATCGCCCGAACTTGTCCCGCACTTTGGCTTGCTGGGCACATATGCAACACGAACCGGCTGGCTGCACAACTTCGCCGATAGCGATCAGCGCGAGATCTCCGGCTTGTATGTTCGCCTGCGCGAGAACGGCGTCGCGTCACGAACGCTCATTTTGCATGGCGCCGGCGATGTGCTCGTGCGACTGACAAGCGCACGCAGCGCTCACGCTGCAATGCCCGCCAGCAAACTCGTCGTGCTTGATGCGAATCACTTCCTGCCCTTCCAGCAATCAACGCAGTCGGCAGACACGCTCAATCGATTCTTCCGCGGCGAGTTGAAACAGACAGCCACCGAATCACCGCTCGCGCGCAGCCGCACCGGCCTGCTTTGGCTGGTTGATCAGTTTCGCAACTTAGTCCGCGCAACTCCATGGTGGCTGCATGTCATCGCAATCGCAGCCCTCGCAGTAAGGCGCCCAGCCTGGGCGGTGATGCTCGCAGGCCTCGCAATTGCAAGCGATTTCGGCCCGGGAATGGACATTTTCGTCGCATTCGTGGGCCTGTTGCTCGGAATGGCGCTCTGGACGCTAAAGACCATTCTTGTGTCTCGCCGTCATCATGACATCGAGCCAAGTCGCGCGATGGCAGGCTGGAATCAGCGCCTCGAACGCGCGCCGCTGATGGAAGGTTGGAACGCTGGCCTGCTGCATTCATGGCGGCCCCAAGCGTGCGCGGGACTCTGGAGCGTTGCTGGCCCACGCGCGAGGCTCTCACGAACGACGTACTGCGTTGCACTCGTGCTTTGGTGCGTCATCTCCTTGATCGCGGCCATCGTCGCGTTCATCATCATCGAACACGGCTTCGCCGAAGCAGTACACGGATGGTCAGCACTCATCGCAAGTTTGACGATGCTGCTAGGGTTTCTCAAGGTTGGCTGGAGCGCATCACGTTTTGCAAGTTTGCTCAGCCCACGCGGCTGGCGATTCGCCCAGATTGCTGTCGAGCGACTCATTTACTTTGAATACTGGCCCACCTGGTTCGTCTACCTGCCGCTGCTGCCGGGTCTGTTGTGGCTTGCCGCAAAGTACCGCAGATTGCTCGCATTTACCGCGACAAATCCCGCAATCGTAAACGCGGGCGGATTCGTTGGCGAAAGCAAGATCGAGATCATCCGTGATCTGGGTTCATCGCAGCGCGTCGCACGTACAGCTCTCATCCCGCCTGCGAAGGATGCCTCCGAACGATTGACCAACGCGATCGACCTCATGCGCGGAGCCGGCATCGCGTTTCCCGCGATTCTCAAACCCAATGAAGGACAACGCGGCCATGCCGTCAAACTCGCGAAGTCGCCGCTCGATATCGAGGCGTACATCGCCGCCAATCCACACGCGTTCTTGATCCAAGCCTTCGCAAACGGTCCGCACGAATGCGGCGTGTTGTGGTGCCGGCACGCTGGCGGGCCCGATGGCTTTCTCTTTAGCATCACCGCAAAAGAATTTCCGATCATCGAAGGCGATGGCGTACACACGCTTGAAGAACTCATCGAGCGACACCCGCGGTATCGCCGCCAACATCGCACGTTCCTGACGCGCTTCGCAAGCGAAGCAACTCGCGTGCTCGCCAAAGCTGAACGCATGTCGCTTGGCGTTGCTGGCAACCACTGCCAAGGCACCAAGTTCCTTGACGGCGCGCACTTGATCACGCCGGAACTGACGCAAGTGATCGACGCAATCTGCCAAGATTACGCCCGCGATCGTTTTGCAAGCAATCCACTCGGCGGACTCGATTGGGTTCGCTTCGACATTCGCTACGAAAGCGACGACTTGTTACGCCAGGGCGAAGGTTTCACAATCGTCGAAATGAACGGCAGCAGTGCCGAAAGCACCAACATCTATGACCCCAGCCGCAGTCTGCTGTGGAGCTACAGCGTGCTGTGGAATC
This sequence comes from Phycisphaerae bacterium, assembly GCA_014192545.1. Classification (GTDB taxonomy): domain Bacteria; phylum Planctomycetota; class Phycisphaerae; order Phycisphaerales; family UBA1924; genus BJHL01. The sequence goes on from BJHL01000002.1 coordinate 554,175, forward strand.
AATGGAAGCAGCTCTTCGCACTCGGACACGAACGTATGACAACCGGCGTGGACGCTCTGACAGCGCGCAAACTGCTCGCCCTGTCATCGGCCCATACCAACCAGCGAACCGGCAGCAGCATCGCCGATTGACATCTCACGTCGGCCGCGACGAATACGCTGCTGCGAGAAACTGACAACGAGCAAAGTGACACCGCAGGCACTGCAACACATGAAGCTACCAATCTCCCATCTTCCCAATCAAGGCCAGATCTGGAGTTGGATCAGCTTTGATGTCGCCAACCAGTCCTTCACGCTGCTCATCAACACCGTGCTGTTCTCGCGGTTCTTCACCAGCGTGGTGTACAACCATCCCGACAGCAACACCGTGTGGGGATACATCTTCGCAGGCTCCATGCTTCTCGTCGTGCTCGCCAGCCCCATCGCCGGCGCAATCGCTGACGATCGATCATGGAAAAAGGAATCACTACTCATCACGGGCGTGATCTGTGCCATCCTCACATGCACATTGGCAATCTTGCAGCCAGGACAACTCTGGCTCGCGATTCTCCTCTACATACCAGCGAATTTCTGCTTCAACATCGGCGAGAACTTTCTCGCGAGCTTCTTGCCGCAACTCGCCAAACGTGAAGACATGGCCCGTGTTTCTGGATTCTCCTGGTGCATCGCCTACGCCGCCGCACTTCTTTTGCTCATCATCACCGCAGGATCAATCTTGCTCTTCAAACTCAACTCCGCGGCCGACTACGGCGGACTGTTCATCTTCGCTGGCGTCTGGTTTCTCGTGTTCATCATCCCGACACTCTTGTACCTCAAAGAAGACAAGACCAACGCCCCTTCGGTTGGAAATCCGATCATCATTGGCTTCAAACGGCTTGCAGCGTCCGCGCGATCAACCGCTCAATTTCGCGATCTTGCTCTGCTCTTGCTCGGCTCGTTCTTCTACGGCGTTGCAATGACAGTCGTCATCGCATTCGCGAGCATCCTTGTCAGCAATCTTGGATTCACTGATATCCAAGGCGTCATCTTCATCGCGGTCGTCACACTCGCAGGCGTGGGCGGCACGATCATCCCCGCACTCTTCCAAGATCGCATCGGCCACAAGCGAACCATCCTGTCATTGCTCGTGGTCTGGATGCTCGCAACCCTCGGCTTTGCGTACTACGCGTACACATTTCAGCAAGGTGCCAAACAAACACCCCCGCACATCCCGCCGCAATGGCCCATGTGGTTCTTCGCGTGTCTTGTGGGCTTCGGGCTTGGCGCGCTCGGCAGTGCCAACCGCGCATTCGTCGGTTTTCTCGCGCCGCAATCACGCTCTGCCGAAGTCTTCGGCCTCTGGGGCCTGGTCTTCAAACTCGCCGCCATCGGCACCGTCCCCTTCGGCCTCATGATGGATCGCGTCGGCATGCCCGCCGCGTTGCTCACGCTGACCGGCTTTGTTACCGCGGGCTTTGCGGTCACGCTGCTCGTCGACGAGAAACGCGGCGGGGCAACCGCACGCGACGAAGACGCACGCACTGCCCAAACACTGGCATAACACACAGGTTTGCGGACGCGTAATCGTTTGCATTCCGTCAACATCCACCACACTTATCGCCCGGGCTGACCGATGACGCCCTGAATAGGAAGTCCATCAGGAGTCTCAGCGTGCGTGCAATATTTGCATTCATTCTCGTCGTTTCGGCTGGACTCACTGTCGCATCAGTTGCCGTAATGTCATCCGCTGGCGACCGAGCCGCCCGCACGCTTGAAGCTGGCGCAACGACGCACACACCCGGCTCTACCTTGCTAGCCGATACCGATCGTGCAGCACGCAGCTCGCTTCAAGGCTCTCTGCAAGTTGCCATCAACAACACCGATGAAGTGCGCGGAGCTGCATATGGAGCTCTCGAAAGCTTCGCTGGTCAACGCACCACGTTCGAAGCACGAGCCTCGCAGTTTGGCGTGACAACCGCAGACGTCGATGCCTTCACCAAGCTCGCGGGCGCGTTTTCTGAACGCTGCATGATGCTGGTCCGTACGCCCACGGATCGCGACACATACCTGGCGGCGTGCGAAGCCTTCGCATTGCTGAATGAGCATAATCGCAAGGTTCACACCGCATTCGATACGTCAACCCGCAGCACGCTCGCCGCAGCACACGGACACACCCAACTCTGGACCGGCGTGAGCATCACAGTTGGCTTGCTGGGCGCGGCGGGCATGATCGCAGGCGTTGCTGGCTTCATGCATGCATGGCGAAAGGACTCGCAGATGCATCGCGGCGAAATCGACGTATTGACTTTCGCATCTCAGGAAGCGGCGAATACGTCTCGGAATTGTACCGCAGCACTCGCGCAGCTTGCAGATCAGTTCGCACCAGCGCTCGATGGCATGGCGATTTACGCAACGCAGCTTGGTTTGCCTGACGCATCACCCGGCGAACGCACGACCGTTGCCAACGGCCTCGCCGTGCAATCGCGCGCCATGGGAAACACGCTCCTCTCGCTGCGAGATTTCATCAACGCAGATGCGGGCTTGCTCGCGTTGCAACGCGTTGCAGTGCCAACAGCACCCTGCGTTCGTGAAACTATTGACGCCCTGATGCCGCATATGCCTGAAGGAACTGGCCTGCGAATTGATGTTGACAAAAGCGTGCCGCAACGCGTCCTGTTTGATCGGGATCGGCTGCGCTTGGCAATCGCGAGCATGGTGAGCCTTGGAGCCGATGAAGCATGCGGCACAGCAACTCAAGCTGAAGCCTGGCGCATGGCTCCTACGCCTGAAGGCGAAAACCTACCGACCGCCGCATCGACAGATCAAGAGCAGCCACAGCAACAGCCGACATGGATCGGTTCACATCTGGCAATCAGCTTCGATGCATCCGCAGGGCAACTCGTTTTCACCCTTCGTACGCCCGCTCGCGACATCAACACCGAAACACTGCACAGCCGTCTCTCGCCGCTCAGCGATATCACGCTCATGAAAGATCCATCATGGCGTCGCTGGCTCGACCTGGCGATTGTCGATCGTCTGGCAACCCAGTCAGGCGGCCAGTCCTTTACATGCTCGACGATTGAATCGGCCTGCATCCTAACAACGCGAATTCACGTGGGCGTCGCAGAAAACACCAGTACGCTGGCCGAAGCGATCACGATAGAGTTCGGCACACCCATGCCTCGCGAATTGCGCGAGCCTGCGAAGACTGCAACAGCAACACTCGAGGTATCCAGCCAACCCATCAGCCCACAAGCAGGCGATAACGCGAATGAACCCTCCGCCCAAGCGTCCGAAACCGAACAATTGGCCGCCAGCATTCCCGTCACCGACGTGAACGTGGCGCCGCCTATCGACTGCTCGGACGCCGCTGACCTCAACCAATCACCCGCTCGTCACAAGGCTGCCTGAGGTTTACTACTATCGCGGCGATGTCTTCACCCTCGCCTGTGCCACCAGTTCAGTTACACATTTACCCCGCAAAAGTGCTTCGGCAGAAGGCCAAGCCTATCGACAAGTTCACAGACGAACTGCGTCAGGTCATTGCACGCATGTTCGAAGTGATGGACGTCGAAGAAGGCATCGGGTTGGCCGCGCCACAAGTCGGCATTTCCCTGCGGCTGTTCATTCTCGACGTGCCGGAGAACGCCAAACGCGGCTCGCTCGCAACGAGTATTCCGCCCAGCGCGTCGCCAGGTCGCATGGTTTTCATCAATCCCGTGCTGCGTTTCGAAGGCCCAGTCGAACCGATGGACGAAGGCTGTCTGAGTCTGCCCGAAATCACGGGTGAAGTTCTTCGACCCCCAATCGTCCACGTCACCGCGCTTGACGAGTTTGGCAAACCGTTTACTCTGACCGCAGGCGGCTTGCTCAGCCGATGCATCCAGCACGAAACCGATCACCTCGATGGCGTCTTGATCATCGACAAGATGACACAACCGAGCCGCGTGAAGAATCGCATCGCCGTGAAAAAGCTAGAGAACGACTAGGCATTCTCGACGCGGTTGCTGATCTTGCCGACGCTCTCGATCTCAATCTCAACAACATCCCCGGCCTTCAGGAAAATCGGCGGATTACGCGCAAACCCAACCCCGCTAGGCGTGCCCGTGAGAATCAGCGTCCCCGATACCAAAGTGTGATCTTTGCTCAGTTCATGAATGAGCGTCGCAACACTAAAGATCATGTCGCGCGTGTTCCCATCCTGCATGGTCTGGCCGTTGACGCGCGTAACAAGACGCAGACTCTGCGGGTCACGCACCTTGCTCGCGGAAACCACCGCGCCGATCGGACAAAACGTGTCAAAACTCTTCCCGCGATAAAACTGCCCCCCGCCACCTTCCTTCTGCCACCAGCGAGCCGAAACGTCATTCGCGACGCAGTACGACTCGACACACAACAGCGCCTCGGCGAGCGATACGTCCTTCACAGGCGAGCCATCGGGCTTGCTGCCAATGATGACGCCCAACTCGCCCTCAAAATCCACCTGCGGCTTCTCCTGACACACTTTGGGAATGCGAATGACATCGCCGTCACCACAAAGGCTCGCGATGTTCTTCGAAAAAACCATGGGCCGCGTCGGGATATCCGCGCCTTGTTCTTTGGCGTGTTCCGCGTAGTTGCGACCAATGCCGAGAATTTGCGTGATGAGCATGCCGCAGGGTAGAAGTGATCTACGCCGTCAGCGTCGACAACGCAATGCCAAAGTCATTGTGCAACGCCGGACCAAACAAGTCACAGTTTTCGCCCCAATCCTTCATCGATGCGATGTAGTAGCTCACATTGCTGCCCGCCAACCCAATGAAGTGATCCGCATGCAACGCGATGCAAACATCGACCAGCACTTCCTCCGCGAGTTTGCGTCCATCGTGCTGCTGAGACAGATGCAGTCCAGCACTTCCAACCGCTCGCGTCGCATCGGTGACAATCAGCCGCTCGGCGTACTTGCGTTGCATCATCGCTAGCACTGCGTTGTCATCCGTCAGCAAAAGTACCTTCGCCGCTGGATGAGACACCAGCATCGCATCAAGCTTGGCGATAGCCGCCAAGTGTGCATTCGCCATGGCTTCAACGCCCAACTCAACAGACTTATCAAGCCCGCGAAGGTGAACCGCAATCGTCTTCGTGCCAAAGTTCTCGCGAACAAACGCCGCCGCCTGCTCCCGAAACACCGCCCGCGGCTTGATGTGTTCTTCAGCAAGTCTGGCGATGACCTCACGTGCAGACTTTCCAGCAAGCGCATCACTCGGCAGTACCCAGCGCCGCAACATAAACACATCCGTCATGAAATCCGAAACGCAAACAGCTTCGGCTCGCTCCATGTGACAAACCGCCGTGATCCGCGAATCAGGCCCGGCAAATCGATTCTGCACATCGGCAAACGGATCGCCATTCCACTTCCCTGGCCACGTCGGCAGCCCTGCAATCTCCGTCGGCTGCACGCTCGACAACGGCTCAAAGTAAATCTCCCACGCGTTCGCCACCGACACATCATGAAAAAGCGACGTTCGCCCCCACCACACAATCGGTGTCCGTTCCGTTAGCCGCGCAAGCAGTATGCCCGAGACAACATGATCCACGTCACTCCAAAATCCAGCCCCCCACTCACGGATCACGAGATATCTCTGATCACTGCGAGGTTTGCTCTGCGTCGGCAGCGCCTTCAAGTTCTTCACCGCTGGCTTGAAGTACGCATCAATCGCAATCGCTCGCTCAAACGCCTGCCTCGCGACTGCAAATTGCTCCACACGAGCCGCAATGCGTCCAAACGCATTCCAAGCCGCCGGGCTGCGTTCATCCGCGGCAATCGCAAGCTGCGTGCCCAATTCAGCAAGTGCCAGCCGCCCCTGTAAAAGGGCCTGTTCGCTGAGTGCCAGATACTGCGCAAGCTCGGAGGCTGAAGGCATACAGAATGTTAACCTGGAACACGACGTTCGGTAGCGGACAGGGTGCGAAACGACCGATATCGTCCATGCATGGAACAGCTTTCTCCACTCAATGATTCCGGCGTCACTGACGTTGCCGCCCCCAATACGCTCGCGTCCATCGTCGCCACCATCGGCCCCGCAAGCGACAGCCCCGAAAACGTGCGCAAACTCATCGAAGCCGGCGTCGCCGTCTTCCGCTTCAATTTCTCGCACGGTGACTTCGCAGGCCACGCCAAGCGCCTCGCCACCGTTCGAAAAGTCAGTAAAGACATGGGCGTGCAGATCGCATGCCTGGGCGACTTGCAAGGCCCCAAGATTCGTGTCGGCAAGATTCCCGCAACCATCGGCGAGCCCAGCCCCAGTGGCGGCGGTCTAGTCGAAGTCGTCGCTGGCGAAGACATCGTCTTCAAGGCAGGCATTACCGACGCGTTCTATCGCGAGGTAGACAAAAGTAAAGACGCCGATGGCCGCGAACTCGTGCTGCCGCTCGCCTATCAGCAACTCGTCTACGAAGTCGAACCCGGTCACAAGGTACTCATCAACGATGGCGCAATTCGCCTGCTCGCGGTCGAGCGAGATCGCGAGAAGGGCGAACTGCGTTGCCGCGTGCGGGTAGGCGGCAGAATCAGCAGCAACAAAGGCATCAACGTACCACAAAGCGAACTCTCCGCACCAGCAATCACCGACCGCGATATGGAATGCATCGCGTGGGCCGTCGCGAACGAAATGGATTGGCTCGCCCTCAGCTTCGTGCGTCGCGTCGATGAAGTCATCGAGCTCAAGCAACGCATCGCCGCGATGAATCATCCGACCACCGGCGAACCCGCTTGGATTCCGATTGTCTCCAAGATCGAAATGCCCCAAGCCGTCAAGAACCTCGAAGCAATCATCGAAGCCAGCGACGCTGCCATGGTCGCACGAGGCGATCTGGGTGTTGAGATGGACATCGCCAAAGTGCCGGTCGTGCAAAAGCAAATCGTCGAGGTCTGCCGCCGCCGTGGCAAGCCGTGCATCGTCGCAACGCAAATGCTCGAAACGATGATCGAGAACGCCGTGCCCACGCGTGCCGAAGCCAGCGACGTCGCGAACGCGATTTTCGACGGCGCCGACGCGGTGATGCTGAGCGCCGAAACTGCTACCGGCAAGCACCCCGTGCTCGTCGTCGAAACCATGGCCCGCATCGTTGCCGAAGCCGAGAACCGCATGCGCGAGAAGGAATGCAACTTCACCGCGCCATCGCAATACGCCGACGCCCATCGCTCAACCGCCGTACTCGCACAAGGCGCATGGCTCGTCACGCGTGAGATGAACGCCGCCGCCGTCGTCTGCTGGAGCCAAGGAGGCGGCACCGCTCGTTACCTGAGCAAAAACAGCTTCCACGTGCCCATCGTCGCATACACCAGCGACGAAGCCACCGCTCGCCGCATGAGTCTCTATCGCTGCGTTCTGCCCGTGTGCTGCAAGCCGCCCGGCAGAGGCACGCTGAGCGATTGGAACGTCGCCCTCGACGACTACCTGCGCAGCCGCAACATCGCCAAGCGAGGCGACATGGTGGTGCTGGTCGCGGGCCGCCCGCTGGGCCACGCCCGATCAAGCAACACGCTCGCACTCTACCGCGTGGGCGAGCCAACCACTGGCTACATAGGCCACTAAACGCTCATCTCCGCACACTACCGCGGAACCACTGTCGGCGCAGGCTCGACCACCTCAACACGGTTGCGCTTCAAATCCCATCGCACCTGCTTCGCACTCAGCGGCGGATCACTCGCCGTGCCCGCAACATCAACCAGCACACTACCCGCCGCCTGCGCATCAAAGATGCTATTCGCAGGATCGTACGAAAGCGTCGCAGCCGTCAACTCGCGACCTTGGCTGCGTGCCCACACGCCGCCACTCGCTGTCACGCTCCGCACCTGCGCACTCGCGACTTCGGCTCGCCCCTGCATTTGCTCAAACACCGCACGCAGCGTCTGCGTTTCCAGTTCCGTCGGCTGCTCCGCTTCGCTCGCGCGATAAATCATCCGCACATTGTCATGCATCGTCGCAACACCGATCGCTTGCTCAAAGTCCGCATAGCCGCGCCACGCAAATATCGATTGCCCGCCGTTCACATTTGTCGCGCTGAACGTCTCGCGGTTCCCGGCATTCACATTCGCCGCTTCGCTCGTCACCAATTGCCCAGCCCCACTCGCACGAACCATTTGCTGCGGTACATCCGCACGAATCGTCGGACTACTCAGCGAAATCATCCTCGTTCGAACCGTCGAGTCACTCGCATCAAACCGCTCACTGCGAACTTTCGCGGGCGTGCCTGTTGCGAGAATCCACAGCACATTACGGTCTCCTCCAGGCGACACAAACGAACCGGCAACGCCGCTCCTCGCCAACGCATCCGCAGGCCGTGCATCACCATCACCACTCCGCTGCTCTCGCTCAGCCAACAACATTTCAATCGTCGCCGCGCTGGTCGTATCGCGCGAAGTCGGCCCCTGCAACATCTCCACATTCGCATCACCCGCTAGCTTCGCAAGTCCGCTGACATCATTGAACGCGAAACTCTCACGCCACGAAGCTCGCACATCGCGCTTCGCCGCTCCATCACCTGCATTCTCAATTGATCGAAGTTCGCCCACGCCTGTCGCAAGAATCGACTTCGCAACCCCATCAAGATCAATCACCGGCGCCGCAAGCTCACTCTGCGACTGCGTCAACCTCGCAGGTGTGCCCGTCAGCTTCGCACGCTGTTCAAGCGGCCGCGCGAGCAATTCCGACGCCGCTGCCACAATCCCATCAGCCGTCGTCACTTTCACGCCGCCGCTCGCGTCAAGCTGGCGAGTCTCAACCTTCCCCGCATCATTTCTCACAAGTTCCACCGTCGCAGACTGCGACTCAAGCGTCGCACCACTCGACGTGCCCCGCACATCACCCTGCGCCACAACCTGCGTGGGCGTAATGTCCTTCGCGAACGCATCAAACGAAATCGCAATCGTCGATGCCTCCACCGCATCCGCCACATCGTCTTTCGCAACGTCCTCTTTCGCCACACCACTCGCGAGCTTCGCCTTGCCCACAAGTCGAAGCATTTGCAGCGGACTCGCATCCCCCGCAATCTCACCCACTTTCGCAAAACTCGCCGACACACTGTCCGCACTCAACATCCCCTGCTCCAACTCGCCCCGCACATTGCCAAGCATGTTCGCCGCCAGCAACCTTCCACGCGGCAGCCCTGTCGGCTCATCCGGCGGAACCAGATCAAACTGTGCTTCATCACTCCACGCAAGCCGCGCCTGCCTCACACCCGCTTTGCTCTGCTCAATCGAGCCTTCGCTCAACACCCTCGCAACGCCGCGAGACAAACTCGCCTCAATCCGATGTCCACTGACCGCAACATTCTCTTCGCCGCGTTCCGCAACCAGTTGTGCCATCGCCGGCGCCGGACTGTTGAGCGACACCGTCCGCCGCGTTGCTGCATACTCAAGCTCGCGCCCGGTCACACGCACGCCCTGCTTCGCGGCGGACAGCGTCGCATCCGCATCGCCCTCAGCCAGCACACGCATCAACAAATCATCACGCTCGAGTTGAGGCGGAGCATCCGCAACGCGCCGAACATCAAGCGGCCCAGTAAACTGCAGCTCAATCGAAGTCGCTGTCGGCTCTCGTTCCACAGCAGCAACGCTCGAACTTCGCGGCGACTCAGTTGCTAACGCTGAACTTCGCACAACTGCGTCAGCAGCCGACTTCTCCCCAGCCACCACATCACCACTCGCCGCTTCACCGCCAGCACCCCGCTTCACACGCAACTGCGTCCGATCCGGCAACCGATTATCAACCGTCCTCGCCCATCCCTCCAACCGATCGCCCGTCACCACCTGTCCCGCTTGCCTCAGTCGCACCGCCCCCTCCATCGAAATCGCGTACATCGTCTGATCCGCAAGATCCAGCGACGTCACAAGTGGTTCAACTGCATTCTCCACCTTCGCAGTCTCTCCCAACAACCGTGCTCCAACCTCTCCGCCAACCGCTTTCTCGCTAGCACCCGCACCATCCTGAGCAACCGATCGCGAACCCACATCCGTCTCTTGCGATGCATCACTCACCGCACGTCGCGGCACCGTTGCAGCCTGCGCGGCCGGATCATAAATCGCCCGCTCCGTCTTCGCGACGTACAAGCTCTCCAGCCGCTTGGTCATCGCATCAAACTGCACAATCACGCCCCGCCCATCAAACGTCAACACATCCGACGCAATCGCCACTGCATCTGGCATGTCCAGTTGTCCCAGCGTCCAATCAATCGTCAGCCTGGGCGTACGCAGCGTCGCAACCGGCTGCGCATCCGCACCGGGACGTTTCCCATCCGTAGTCCTACCAAACATCCGCACCCGCACATCACCCTCAAGGCTGCCACGATCAGGCGAACTGCTGCGCGCACCCGCCGGCATCACAATCGTCCCCTCCGCCGCCATCACTTGCACGCTGCGACCATCATCAAGAAAAATCCAACCGATAGGCTGCGTAAGGTCATATCGCCCATCAGGCTGAGGCGTGCTGCGTGTTGCCGTAATCTCGCCGCCCAGTCGCGTCGGGTCCGAACGATCAACAAACTGAATGAAAAACTGGTCACCGCTACCCAGCGTGGGCGCATCGCCCGTCGGCATTTCCCGCACATCAGGCACGCTCGGCGCCGCGGGTGATACCACGGCGCTCCGCTTCGTCGGCGAGCGCAACACAAGCGTCGCAACAATCGCAATCGAAGCAATAGCGGTTCCCGCCGCCAGCGCAAGTCCCACTTGCCGCGTGGTAAACCCTCGCCGCATGTTCACACGACTCATCTCGCCACTGCTCCGAAACTGATTCGCTGCTTTCTTCACGTTCGTCACGCCGCCGCTTTCTGCGATTCGTTTTCGCATCTCATTCCGTCACCAATCGCATCGCAATCAAGTCTTGCACATCAAGCATGCCCACGGGCTTGCCCGCGCTATCCACCACCGGAATCTCATCTTGCCGAAACTCACGGAACATAGCCACCGCATCCTGCACCAACGCATCCTCATAAAGCGTTCGCGGATTCTTCGTCATCACTCGCTCAACCGGCTCTCGCAACGCTGCCGGCTGCCGCAGCACCAGCCTCCGCAAATCGCCGTCCGTAAAAATCCCTGCCAATTCACCGCTCGCCTTCACCAGCACCATCGCGCCCGGTCGCCGCCCCTCATCCGCCTGATGCAACGCATCCTCAACCGACTTCGTACACAAAATCAGCGGCAAGTTCTTCCCCGCCGTCCATCGCATCACTTCCGTCACTGGTCGTAGCAGTCCGCCCAAACTCCCGCCCGGATGCCGCCTCGCAAAATCATTGCTCGTGAAGTTCCGTTCTCGTGCAGCCGCCAGCGCGAGTGCATCACCCAGCGCCAGCGTCGCCGTGGTCGACGTCGTCGGCGCAACAAACTGCGGCCCACCCGCTTCACTCGCAACACCAAGCCGCAGCGCAACCGTCGCCAGCCTTTCCAAACTACTAGGCTCACCGGGCTTCGCGCCGCCAGTGATTGAAATAATCGGCAAACTGTCCTGCCGCAAAATCCCCGCTAGCCCCACCACTTCATCCGTCTCGCCACTAAAGCTAATTGCAATCACCGTATCCGTCGCACGAAATCGCCCAAGGTCCCCGTGCGCGGCTTCCGTTGGGTGAACGCTGTGGCTCGCAATCCCAAGGCTCGCCAGCGTCGCAGAAATCTTCGCGCCAACATGCCCGGACTTACCCAACCCCGTCACCAGCACCGTGCCACCCGCATTCGCACAATCAACAATCAACTTCGTCGCCCGCGCAAAGTGATCCGACGCACCGATGCTCTGCGCGAGCATACTCAGCGCAGCCGCTTCATCGCGAATGACCGATTGAGCGAAGTGTGTCGTCAAAGACGTTCCATCTAGAGAAGGCATCGCATAAGAATACGAACCAATTCGCGACCACGCACGTCAACCCACTCAAGCATTCGCCGCCACGCAAAACGCCGGAACACTGGCATTCCCATCCGCATCCACCGCCCTGACCGCAAAATACGCATTGTCCTTGCTCACGCCCACCCGCAGTTCGCGCACATCCGCATCCACACTTCTGCTCGCTTGCCACACATTGCTCGTCGTATCGCGCCACAACACCTCGTACCGCGCGACATCTTCCTCCGCCGCCGAGTCCCACCGCACCAACGTGTCCTGCTCCATCCCCGCTGCAACAATTCTCGCATTCGCAGGTGACGATGGCGCATTCGCCAGCACCCGCAACGCCTTGCAGTTCAGCCTCGCCACTGCCGCAAGATACTCGCCCTGCACAAAACTCGGCACATCCCCATACAGCCGCCCATCTCGCATCTGCGGATGCACATGCTGCCGCGAATACTCCTCCGCAAGACTCGTAAATCTCACCGCGGCAAATCCACACTCGTTGAAAGGCGTGTGATCCCCGCCGCGCAGAAACCGATCAGGCCGAGCAATCAGCCATGGCATCGCCACCGACGCATCCTGCTGAGCAATCCCCGCAATCGCCCGCGCAAGCTGCCGACTCGGCGAGTCATGCTCACCACCCAAAGTACGAATCGTTGCAACACTCTCGCCACTCGCCGCCTTCGGCAAACCCTCAGAAAACATCCGCACCACCGCTCGCGTCGGATCATCACTCAACGCTGGCAATCCCTCCCGCAGCAGCATCGGCCCCGGATCACCCACCGTGTCATTGTTCAGCACAATCACTTCACGAAGTTCACTCTGCGCCCGCAAGGCCTGTGCATGCGCCCTCGCACCCAGCAAGCCCTGCTCCTCCCCCGCCGTCAACAAAAACACAATCGTCGCATCAGGCCGCGTATTCGCCAACGCCTTCGCACACGCCAGCACAATGCCGCATCCGCTCGCATTGTCATTCGCCCCCGGCGCATCATCCAGCGCATTCATGATGTCAGCATTCATCGAGTCGTAATGCGCCATGCAATAGACCCGCCGATGCCGCGCCGTCGCCAACCGACCAGGCAACGTCGCCACCACATTCACCAACTCCCCGCCACTCGGCGTCCGCGCCGTCACCGGCGCATCATGCGACTCCAACTCAACCCGCAGGTTCCCACCAAACGCTCGCAACTGCTCCGAAAGCCACAACCTCGCCGCGCCGATGCCCCGCTTGCCATCCGTCGTCGTCGAAAGCGTGTGCCGCGTACCAAACGCTGCCAGTCTTTCGACATATTCCACGCACTCACTTGCGTTGATGTTCGTGTGCATCACCAAGCGTACAGCACGTACATCACGAGCGAACAAACAAAAAACGGCCCAGCTTTCGCTAGGCCGCTTCACGTTCCCATGCATGCCCGCATCACGCAGGCATAACTCATCACTTACTGCTTCTTCAAGTCCCCTGCGATAATCGCCCGGAACTCCGCGCCCTTCATGCGGCGCTTGATCGCATCATTCACTTGCTCCACCGTCAGAGCATCGGTCTTGTCAAGATCTTCCTGATCCCACATCATCGTCCGATCAAGGAACATGTAGCTGCTCAGCGTGCCAGCCACGTTGCCATCATCGCTCAAGCTGGTCAAGTAGTCCAGCTTGTATGCTTCCTTGCCCTTCGCCAGTTCTTCCGCCGTCACGCCCTTCTCAATCCACGCCGAGAACTCTTCCTGCATCGCGGTCATCGCTTTCTCCGCGTTCGGAGCCGCACAAATCGCATACCCACCAAGCGGCGTGACCTTATCAAGCGAACTCATCGTCATGAACGAGCCCGCGCCATACGACAAACCATCGCGCTGCCGCAGCCGAGTCAGCAAACGCGAGTTCGCATTGCCACCCAGCACGTAGTTCGCAAAGTTCAGCGCAACCGCATCCGGATCCTTGTCGTCCATCTCCAGCACGCTCGCCATCATGACCATCGCCATGGGCTTGTCGGGCGTGATGATCGTCTCAGGTCCGCTCAGGTTCTTGAGGTAAGGCCGAGCAACACGCTTGTACTCGCCCTTGGCTTGCCAGCCCGTGAAGATATCGCTGATCTTGCCCGTCACTTCACTCTCATCAAAGTCACCGACCACGGCAACCTCGACCTTGCCAGGACCAACAACCTTGCTGTAGAAGTCCTTCACGCTGTCAAGCGTGGTCGAGCGCATCTCCGCAATCTGCTCTTCCATCGTCTGCACATAGAAGTACGAATCCTTCGGATACGGAGCCGCCGCCCGCTGCATGGCGTTGCCGCCCAGCGCCTGCGGATTGGTCAAGCCAGCTTCAATTCCCGCGATGCGTTCCTTCATCATCGTGTCAAACTCAGCCTGCGGGAACGTGGGCTCTCGCAGCACTTTCTTCACGATTTCCAGCACTTTGCCAACGTTCTTGCGATCGCTAGTGATGTTCACCGAGATCGAACCCGGCGCGCTGCTGATGCCCACTTGGCTTTGCAGCGTGTCAAACTCGTCGCTGATCTGCTGATACGTCATGCCGCCCGCGCCGCGCCGCATGATCGCGCCCAGCGTGCCAGCCTGCACCCGCTTGCCCAGCAGCGTCTTCTCATCGCCAAAGCGAATCGTCATGCTCAGGTTCACCGCATCGCCGCGATTCTCCTTGGGCAGCGAAGCCATCTCAACATTCGGCATGGGCTGGCTGCGCTTCACGCGTGCCTCAATGCCCTTGGGCGTCGCGTCAAACGCTTCACCCTGCGCCGTCTGCTCCGTGCTCTTGTAATCCTTCACCAAGCTCTCAACGTCCGGTGCCGCCGGCACAATCGCGCGCGTCGCGTTGCTCGTCGGAATAAACATGCCGCTCGTGCGGTTGTTCTCCGTCAGATACTTGTTCGCCGCTGCCTGCACCTGAGCCGTCGTCGCAGTCTTCGCACGATCGCGATTCAAGAACATCAGCCGCCAATCACCCGTCGCGGCGTAATCCGTCAGTTCAACGCCAATGCGGTTGCTGTCAGTCATCGCGACCTTGAACCCGCTCAAAATGCTGGTCCGCGCACGTTCAACTTCCTCATCCGTGATCGGATTCGTCGCGAGATTCTCCAGCACTTGCTGCGCCACTTCGTGCGCCTTCTTGGGATCTTGCCCGCTCTTGAGCGTCGCAACCGCAAACAAGCTGCCGCGTTCCTTCGCACTGATCGGGAACACACTCACGCTCGCCGCATAGCCACCTTCAACCAGCGCCTTGTACAAGCGTCCACCAGGCCGATTGCCCAGCACATCCGCAAGCATCTCAACCGCAACCGCCTCCTCGTGGCTGCCCGCAGGCGTGTGATAGAAGAACCCCACGCTCGCCTGACTGCCCTCGCGCTTCACTTCAAAGAACCGCGGCCCATCCTGCACCGGCTCATCCGTGTACGTCTCGCTCATGGGCAAGTTGGGAGCCTTCAGCGGTGCAAAGTACTTGTCGATCATCGACAGTGTCGCCGCCGGATCAAACTTACCCGCAACCACCAGCATCGAGTTGTCGGGGCGGTAATACTGCTGATAGAACTTCTTCAAATTGCTCGCCGGCACTCGCTCAATATCCGCCCGATTACCGATCGTGCTGTTGCCATACGGGTGCCACGTGTACGCCTTCGCAGCCAGATTCTTCATCATGATCTGCATCGGGTTGTTCTCACCCATCTCAAACTCATTGCGCACCACCGTCATCTCGCTGCGCAAATCTTCTTCCTTGATGTTTGAGTTCATCATGCGGTCCGCTTCCAGCCGCAGTGCAAACTCCAAATTCTTGTCAGTCGCAACCATCGTCTCGTAGTAGTTGGTGCGGTCCAGCCACGTCGTTCCATTGAACTGCGCGCCGTGCTCTTGCAGCAACTTCCAAACAGCCGGGTGGTCAGGCGTGCCCTTGAAGACCATGTGCTCGAGCAAGTGAGCCATGCCCTTTTCGCCTCGCCCCTCATGCCGCGAACCCACGAAGTACGTGATGTTCACCGTCACGTTCGCCGCGCTGGGGTCAGGAAACAACAACACGCGCAGCCCGTTGGGTAAGCGATACTCGGTAATACCTTCCACACTCGCAACCGGACTGCCAGCCCACGCACCAGGCGTGTGCGCCGCAGCAGTTGTTGCAGTTGCCTTGTCATCCATGCTCCACGCATTGCCAGCGGCAAGCGTCAGCGCAAGAGGTGCGAACGAGAACGCGACGAGTACACGGGTGAACCGATGCATGCGAAATGCTCCAACGCCAGCAACGCGAGCGACGAACCCGCCGAAGCCAACGCATAACCGTCCAGCAAAGGCTGCCAGACAAACTGTCTTCGCGTACCGTAAACACGCGTTAGCCCCACGTGACACGAAGTGCGCACGATGTACCCGCAAGGGACAAATCAGTTAGGCTTTCACTTGGACTTCTTCGCCACTTTCTTTTTGCCAACCTTCTTCACCACCCGCTTCGTGGCTTTGCCCGTACTACTCGCCTTCGCCGGAGCCTCTTTGGTAGGCGGCGGCAACGCCGGCGTCCCTTTGACCGTCCCGCGATGCCAATAAGCCTTTTGCGAGCCTTCGCGCAGAGGTGCCGCCGCCATCACCGGGCCGGGCATCACTTCACGAATCTTCGCGGCGATGACATCCGCGCACTTCGCAAACGCGCTGGGCTTGAGGTGCAGTTCATCCGACCAGTCTCCGTCCTGAACAATGCCTCGCAGATCAACATGCTTGTACGCGCCGTTGGGACCAGTCGCTGCAAATTCAACCTCAAGCTGCACTTGCACCTTGTTGAACTCATCAATCAAGGTTCGCATGTGAAGGCGTGCATTCTCGAAACTGATACGACGTTTATCAAACTGCGTCTTGATCCACGGTCCCGCGATAGGAATGAGCCCCCAGATTGCCTTCGTCTTCGCGCCGTTGGGCACAGGTACGCCATAACCGTGATGAATCACCACGCACCCAGGCGAGGCAGCAGTCATCTGACGGACAAAGTCACCAATCGCCTGCCGCGCCGTCGCATGAAATGCATCTTCAACCACGCGCATGCGCAGCTCAGGTAAGCCACTCTTTGCATGATTCAAGTACGCAAGCAGTTCCGTGCCCGCCACATCATTCCCACCACCAGAAAACAGCACCACCTTGGGCTTCAGAACCCTGGCCCGTTCCACCAACTCATCAATGCTCGACGTGCCGTTGCGATCCTTCTCGCCATACACCATGTTCTGCAGCGTGTCGCCAAAGCACCCCGCGTTCTCGATCTTGAACGCATGCTGATGCGTCAAGTGATCAATCAAATCCACGCCAGGCGGAAAATTGAACCACGAATCGCCCTCCGCAAGTATCACCTGCTTCGTCGTCCCCTCAGTCCGCACCGCCCGGCGGGCTGTCGCCTTTGTTTCGAGTTTGATGCTTTGAACTTGCGCCTTCGTCAGTTTGTCCAGTTCGGCATAGTTTGGCATAGTGTGGCCCTTTCTGGCCGCAGTATACAAGAAACTCGCGAAGAGCGAGCATCGCCGTCCGCGAGCGTGAAGCTGTTCACCAAGGATTCACACGCTGCACAGCCTGCACAAACTTGTACGCATCATGGTCATACCCCCACTGCCGCATCGCGCGTGCGCGAAGCACATTCCAGGGCACCTTCGGAATCTCAACGGCGCGAAAGAGCACGTTGCCATTGTCAGCAAACTTCTCGCTGGTTGCCGCCGGATTGCTTATCTCGAGAAACTTTTCGAACCCGTACCCGCGATTGTTCCGTACATCGCCGCCGACACTCGGATTCTCGCGAATAAACATGTAGCCCACACCCTCGGGCGCGAAGAGCATGTTGTCGCGCACCACAGTCTGGTTCATGTTCTGCAACGCAATGCCCCAGCCCGGCGCTTTGGGGTTGAGTATCACATTCTCATAAAACTCGCCAGTGGCATCATGCCCAAACCCCATCGGGTGGCCGATTCCCAGCGCGTTGCCACAACGATCAAAAACGTTGTGATGCACTTCGTAAGTGCCGCCGCGAGCCTGCACGCCAGCAAAGCCAGGATCACCAATCCAGTTCCGCCGCACAACGCGCTCACTGAGCGAGTCATGCACCAGATACATGCCCTGACAAAACGTGTCTCGACTACCGTTGCTCCAAAACACGTTGTCCTCAATCGTCACGCGCTGGGCGTTGCTCACATACACGCCCTGACTATGACTCTCCACGTTCCGCTGACCTTCGATGATGTTGCGCCGAACCGTCACCGTTCCCACGCGCTGATCAAGCCCTTGCACGCGCACGCCCACCGACCCACCCTTCATCAAACAATCTTCAATCAATATGTCATCCACGGTCCCCGCGATGTCAATCACCGCTTGCTGATTCTCCACGCAATCAAACGCCAATCCCTGCACGCGCACGTGCGAACTGTCCGCGATGCGGAGCGCAAACGACTCATTCTCGGGCACGCGAATAAGCGGCCGCTCGCGAGCTTGCGGATCAGCCGCCAGCGTCAACGGCAACTCGCGCGAGATGCCGCCAAATGGAATCTGCTCGTACTGGCCGCGTATCGCGTACTCGTACGTGCCCTCCATGTAGTAGATCACTCCATGCCGCGGCTCGCGCCAGCCTTTCATCACGCCAGCGATGCTTGCCTTGGGCTTCTCACGTGTCCCCGGATTCGCATCATCACCCGTCGGCGGCGGCGCGACGAACGCTTCAAACCCGCCTCGCTGAAGAATGACCGGTGTAAAGCCGTTCTCGCCCGCACCCAGTCGCACCGGATCGGTCTCGTGCGTGCCTAGCAAAGCTGCGTAAAACTCCTGCGTGTCGGCATCGCTCGGAAAAACATCATCTCGGTTGAAGTCGATTGAATCGCACGTTTCACACTCACCGCCGCTGATGACGTGATCGAACATCATTGCATCACGCGAGTCCGTAATGCCGTCTTTGTTGAAGTCCGTGTCACCTCGCTTGCCGGGCTGTGCAAGCACTAGCGCGAGCAATGCGATGAGTGTGATTGCGACCAACGCCGAACCTTCGGCGAGTCCTCGTGCTCGGCAATGCGTACGGCCGAAGAAACGCGACAAACCTGCGACTGATCGAAAGAACCCCGTCATGACATCCCTCCCTCTCGTTCCCAGCAACCCTGTGCGCGAGCGATTCGCGCGTCGATGACATCATGCGCGATACGAAAGCAAAAGGGAAGCGGAAAGTTTGGGAGTGCCATGGGTTGAGCGCACAGTTGCGGTGAGTGCGTGAAAATTCCTGCCGCCCGCAGGGGCGGCCCACCGTTAGCCGCCTGCGCTGCCCTCGCCGCCCGGCAGCGTCATGCTCCAAGGGTTCAGGTAGCCGTCGATGTCCTCTTTGGTGATCGTCTTGCCTTTGACGTCCTTGGTGCCCACCACAGTTTCATACGCCAGCTGCCGCACGGTCTTGCCTTGTTTGAAGGCGTTCTTCGCGAGAGCCGCGCTGGCGTCGTAGCCGATGACCGGCACCAGGCTCGTACACATCGCGAGGCTGCCTTCGATAAGGCTGTTGCAGCGGGCTTCGTCGGCAACCAAACCCGGACTTGGCGGCAGGCCCGTGCTTGCGTCGCCGTTGTGGGCACGCAGCAGGTTCTGATCAAACATGTGGCACGCCCGGCTAAGCAGATGAATGCTGTCGAGCAAGTTGGCAGCCATCATGGGCATGGCAACGTTGAGATCAAGCAGGCTGCCCACGCCGCCGAAGCCGCCGTAGGTGATCGCCGCATCGTTGCCGACGACTTGGCAGCAAACCATGATCATCGCTTCGCAGATGACCGGATTGACTTTGCCGGGCATGATGCTGCTGCCGGGTTGCACAGCGGGCAAAACGAGTTCACCGATGCCGCAGCGCGGGCCACTACCCAGCCAGCGAATGTCATTTGCGATCTTGCTCAAGCTTACAGCGATGGTTTTGAGCACGCCGCTGGCTTCGACATATGCGTCTTTGGCGTGCTGAGCTTCAAAGTGATTCACCGCTTCACGGAAATGCACGCCGGTCGTCCGCGTGAGTTCAGCCGCGACCATTTTGCCGAACTGTTCGTGAGCGTTGATCCCAGTCCCGACCGCCGTGCCGCCGATCGCGAGTTCACTTAGCGTGTGCAACGCGCGATGCACGCGTTCTTGCGCGTGCCGGACTTGACTGGCGTAACCGCTGAACTCCTGGCCTAGACGAATCGGCGTTGCATCAGCAAGGTGCGTGCGGCCGATTTTGACCAACTTGTCCCACGCCTTGGCTTTGGCTTCCAGTTCGCTCGCAACGCGATCAAGGGCTGGCAACAGTTCTTCGTGCAGCATTTTCGCCGCGGCGATGTGCATCGCCGTCGGAAAGGTGTCGTTACTGCTCTGGCCCATGTTCACATGGTCGTTGGGGTGAATGCCGCCAGCGGCGATGTAGTCTTTGTTCTTGGATGAACCGATGGGAGCATGGCGACGAATGCAAACGATGTTGGCGATGACCTCGTTGGCATTCATGTTGGTGCTGGTGCCGCTGCCGGTTTGATAGATATCAACCGGAAAATGCTTGGCAATGCCGCCAAAGGCACTCAGGCCATCTTCGATTTCCCGGCAAGCTTCAACAATCGCGCCGGTTCGCTCTTGCGAGAGGCGACCGAGTTTGAGATTCACGCGTGCGCACGAGGCTTTGAGAATTGCATAGGCCTTGATGACGCTGGCGGGCACCGGACGGCCGCTGACCGGGAAATTCAGCACGGCTCGCTGCGTACTCGCGCCGTAAAGCACATCGGCGGGAACAGGCATGGAGCCCATAGTGTCTTGCTCGATGCGGGTTGCGCCGCTTGGCAATTGCACGGGTGCTGCTGGCGCGGGCGGCAGTGGCGACGGGGCGGCAGGCTTGGATTTGTTGACCTTTGCGCGGGGCTTTTTCGCCATAGGCGGCTTTTTATCGCGCGAGTTGCGGGCGTGGCGGACCGTCTTTTTGTTGTTGGGCTTGCTGGGCATAAGGACGGCAGTGTAAGTCTGGTTTGCCGGTTTGGGGTAATTGGATGAAATCCGTCTAATCTGGCGACACCATACCTTCCGAGGTGCGTCTGAGTGTTTAAGCTCATGGGGCAGCGCGGAGTATTGCTATGAAGATTCGTGTCGCATCGGGGCTGGCTTTGGTTGTGGCGTTGCTTTCGTGCGCGGGACTCGCGACCAGCGCGTGGTCGCAAACCGTGCCTACAAAGGTCAAGCCCAGCAAGACTGAGCCAGCCGCACCAGCAACACCGGCGAAGCAGCCCGATGCGCAGCCGCCTGCGCAAACTGGTCCACGCGGGGCACCCAAGCGCGGCACGTACGTCGAGCGTGGCAAGTCACGCGACACGATGCTGAAGATCGGCGTGCGCGTCATGACCGAGATCAAAACCAAGGTCACGACGAAGAACATTCCGGCATTGCCCAGCAAACCCAATGGCGAAACCAAGAACCCCGGCACGCCCACAGGGCCTGTTCCCGAGATCTCAATTGACCTCAAGGAACAAGGCATCTTCGCGATTGATTCGATTTCGATGATCTTCCCTTTCGCTCGCACAACCGCAGGCAGCGACATGTTGGGCGATGTCGTCGATTGGCCTGAAGTTGCAGGCGGGCCGCTTGGCTATCGCGGCCGGTTTTACGTGGGTGACAAAGTCATCGACACGCAGCCGGACATTCTGACTGGCTACCCCGCAGGTGTGCAACTTGCCAAATGGGTGTACACGCGGGCCGAGGGCGACAAAGAGTTTCGCGAGGTCAAGCTTGATGTCGAGATGCCGGTGCGTTGTTACGAAGTGAAATTCAACGAGAAAGCGGCGATGGCAGTGCCGTGGCCGCGCGTGTGGCCCGAAGAAGCCAGCAGCGCGCTCAAGCCGCAGACGTACATCGAGCGCGGATTGACGAGCGATGGCGAAGTGAAGGATTTTGACCCCAAGCCGCTTGAAGCGACGCTCGCTGGATGGCTGAATGAAGAAGGCATCAAGGACGTGAAGAGCGTGCCTTTAGTGCAAGTGGCCAAGGTGCTGACCGGGCGCGTGTGGAAAGCCGTGCAGCCCAGCGGTGACGGACAAGTGAGCCAGAAACGCACGGGCAAGATGATGGGCCTGCAGATTCAGCCGCCCAGCGTGACGCTGGATCGCGGACGCGGAAGCGAGCACGACATGGTGGTGCTGCTGACGGCGATGCTCAAGCAAGCTGGCATCCCTGCGCGGACGGTGATCGGGCTGGAAGCGCAAGCCGATGGCGACCGCTTCTTGGATGATCGCGGCGGCAGCAAAGGCCTGCGTGCGTGGGTCGAGTTCTGCGTGTATGACGAAGCGCAGAACACGATCAACTGGGTGCCCATTGATATCTTCATGATGCGTCGTGGCGCGCCGCGGCCGCCCAAGATGAACACGGAATGGAAGCTCTTTGGCACGATGGAGAAGACGGCCGAGTTGGTGCCGTTCGCGTTGCAGTATCACCCGCCGACCGACGTTGCGACCTACGGCATCGCGGGCTTTTGGGGCTGGTTCGTGACGCCCAAGGCGCCGGCGGATGTTGAAATGACGCTGAGCTTCCACGCCACCAGCGTGCCCCGGCGGGCGAGTGAAGAGCTCAAGCCGGCGGATATGAAGAAGCGTGATAGTGAGAAGAGTGATAAGAAGAAGCTCGGCGATTAAGCGAGCGATTGTTTGGGCGTGAGAATTACGCGGGTGATTGAGCCAAGCGAGCGGCACGGCGGACGAGATGCTTCCGGTACATCGCTTGACCTTCTGCAATCGCGAGGCCCGCAATTACGACGATGAAGAAGCTCAACAGACATAGGACAACGACCAACACGAGCGGCTCTTGAGCGTCGGACCGAGAGTTGAGATTGGAAGATGTGAGCATGCCAAATAACAGCATTGCCAGCGAAGGGTAAACACTCACTTCGCGTGCCGCCAGATACCGAACTGCGGGCGAAGGAGTTCGAGACGAGCCGCCACTGAGCATATCGCAGCGGCGGCGAAACATGCGATATGTCACGAGTACGTTCACAAGCGGCAGCCAGACTGTCCAGTGCTTTTCAGCTTCACTCGCGTACACAGACGCAAAGACCATGAAAACAGTCATCGCGGCGACGACAATCATGCCCACCAGCCAGAGCCGAAACGTCTCCGACAGATTTTTCTTTCGTTTTCCGGCGTAGATGCAGCGATACGGCGTGGGCCGCACAGAAAGCGTCAGTTTGCGACCTACGAGATTTTGACTTGCTTCAGCCACAAGACTTCCCCCCGTCCATCGCTCACTCCGGCTCCGGCCCCAGCACCTTGCGCGTCGCCGCCCGCGCAACGTCTTCATCAAAGCCTCTGCGTTCCAGGCCCGCCGCAACGCGCCGCCACTTGGTCGCTTTCGCCAGCTTCGCAGGCAACTTCTTGATAATCTCTTCGGCGGCGTCCTTGGCTCGCGCGGCTTCGCTCTTGCCTTTGGTCACGCGTTTGAGCGTCGCTGTCGCGGTCTCTTCGCTCACGCCGGCGTCGCGCAGCTTGCGCTTCACGCGTTCGGCGCCCGCGCCCTTGCTTACTTCCGCCTCGGCCATCTGCTCAGCCACAATCTCGTCGCTCATCAGACCATCGCGACGCAGTTCCTCCACCACTTGCTTCGCGACCGCACTGGTCACGCCCTTTTCCGTCAACTTCACTTCAAGCTGCTGAGCGGTGCGACCCTTGACCGCCAGAATTTTCTTGCCCGTTTCCTTCGCGCTGAAAATGTTGAACGCCTGCTCGCACGTCTGCGCCAATCGACTGGTCCAACTGGCGCCCACGCGAAGGCCCAGCTTCTCGACATCTGCAAAGGGCACCTTCGCCACGACCTTGTCGCCCACTTTTACGAAGGCAACCGTGAGGTTGGACAGGTCAGGCTGCAACCCCGAAATCCGCGGCGTGGGCGAGCCGTCGCGACCGGATGGCGCGTCGCCAAACAGACCTGGACGGACAACTTCAACATTCACGCGGTAGCTGTTGATCACTGGTGGGTCCTTCAAAACATCCAACACAAACGAAGTAACGCAGAAACGGAGCGAGTTCGTCGCTACGTCACTTCCAACTCATCTGCCAGAGCCTGCAACTCACCCAGGGCGTGGGCGTCTTTGTGGGTTCTGGCTGCGACGATGCCCGCCGCTACTGCCTCGCTGGCCGCCTGATTGTTGCCCGCCGCTGAGAGGGCCCGGGCCTTGTGGTAGTATGCGTAGCAATACGCCGGATCGGCGGATACGCAACGGTCGTAGAAAGTCACCGCCATCTGCGTCTCTCCGGCTTTGGCGTACTCCTGTGCCAAGCCGTACAAGACGAAGGCGTCGTTGGGGTCGGTCGCGAGGAGCTTTTCGAGCTGCGCAATCGACGGCATGGGGTATTGTAAGGCGTACACATGCCCCCGGTGAAGTGCCTGGATAATGAGTTTGCGTGGGGGCGACAAGCCGCACGGTTATGGGGTAGGGCGGGAGAAGACGCCAATTGCGGGGTGAACAGGCGATGTTGAGCCGCATTCGGGGCATAAAGCCAGACCGGCTGCGGAGGGGGCAATGCCGATGAGCGAGTAGCGGCAGCGTTTGCACGTGCTGTCGGCGGTGAGAATGGCGTTGATGCGGCTTTTGAGCAATCGGTCGCGGAAGAAAAGGACCCAGAGTGGGAGACTGATCACAAACAGACCCACGCACAGCAGCCCGGCGAAAAGTACGCTTTCACCGCCGCGTTGAGATTGGCCGAGCGCGAGACCGAAGGTCAAGATGATCCCGGCTACCGCACAAGGAACGATTATCAAAAGCGAGAACACCGTCGCCAAGCACAATCGCCAAAGACGCCAACCGCGCGAACCAGCCGCGAGTTCGAAAAACTGCCGACCTGTGTCCTCGTCGTACGCCTCAAGTTGCGGGAAGGCTTGATCGAGTTTGCGAGTGAGCAGTCGCACGTGAGAGAGTACATGCGGAATACGCGGCGGGTTCGCGGCAACTGCATTACCACTTGAATGTGTTGAGAACAAAGTCAACGGCGGGCAACTTTGTATCAGGTGAGTTGAGCGAGCCGAAGTCTCGTTCACCGTTTTTCATAAACCCACCATTGTCCGTCGCATCGCCGCCAACGGTGTACAACAAATAACTTCGGCATTCAGGGTCATCTTGCGGATCGACGCGGCGGTACGAAAGCGGCGTGGCGGTTGCCGCCCAAGGATCAAGCGGCAATTCGGCTACATATCCCGGCACTAGCTCCTCGAGTACTTGTGGATAGTCGCCGTTGTCGATCTTGTACCGCTCGAGTGCGATCATCGTGAATGCCACAGGACGATTGAGACGCTGCCGCGAATCAGATCTTGAAGTGCCATCCCATGCGTTCGCGAGTAGCTTTTGGACCAGAATCAGGCGTCCGTTGTAAACCGTGGGTTGGCGAAGTCGGCCGTATGCGGTCAGACTCAGTCCTGCTAGCTTGCGATCTGCGAATTTGTTGTACTCGGCAACGTTTTCTGCGTACGTTCCAATTCGCCAACCGTCTGTAAGCATTTCTTGCGTCACACCCGCGTTTGTGTACAGACCCTTGGATGGTCGACCATAGCGGACGTTGTCTGGATCAGCAAAGACCCATGCAACGATGTCGAGCCCAATTGCACGTTCGCCCTTGGGCCATATACCAAAATCGCTGCGAGTCTGCCGATTTATGGCCTGCTCGATGGCATCGAGCATTTGTGTATTTGGCTTTGACGACAGCAACACGTTGAGTTGTCTCATCGCGAGACTCTCGATGGCATCGCTCACCATCCAAGCAATCGCGAAGGGTTGTGTTGAGCAAGCCCGCGAGAGAGCGAGCGTTGACTCAAAGGCACGCAACCACTCCTTCGAGTCATGATTTTGCAAAGCAACGTGCATGCGTGCGGCGTTGTAACGAGCCAGATTTCGCAACTGTCCGAGTTCCTGCATGGTCGCTGTGGACGCCGGGTCTTGCGGCAGAAAGTTATAACTTCGGCGACTGTTGGTCGTCGCGCTCATTTCGTCCAGAATCGCGGGCAATTGCGAACTTTGGTACAATTCAAACTGCCAACGACCACGGCGAGCGGTCGCGAGATCGAACTCGGTGGGCTTGTAGCCCGGGTCGTAAGGAGCATAGATCATCGTCATATCAGGCCAATCAGCCTTGCGACCATCGATGACTTCGACGGGATGCTTCTGTTCGAGCAACAGGTCCGCGTTGGCTTTCTCTCGCTCTGCGCGCGGAACTATGTCATACACGCTGACGGACCGCGGATCAGAATCAGCAGGTTGCCCCTGCTCCATCAATTCCATCAACGCTTCCGGCGTGAGCCGATCTGCAAGTGCCTTCGCCGCTTGCCGACGTAGAAACCACTCGTAGCCGAAGAACGATCCGCCGACGATGACCGGCAGGCCGATGGCCGTAACGACCGCAACACGCTTGATGACGCGCATGCGACTGGGCGTAAAGATTCGCGGCGGTTTTCGCACATCTTTGGGCGTGAATCGCGCGGCTCCTTGCTCATCAACCGTGAGCTCACCCATCGATTCATCAACATGCGTGGGCGTGCCGCACTCGGGACACTGGACGATCAGCGATGCCGGAACGGCCAGACCCAGCAGCGAGTAGCGACACTGCACGCACGTCGCGCGAGTACGAAGGATGCGCCGAACACGCAGCCGCAGCAGGACGTCGCGCGTAATGAATCCCGCAATACCACCCGCAAACATCCACCACGCCCAGAACCAGACCTTGCCTAGCAGCGCGTGCATGTAGATGTCGTCCCAGTAAGGAAATCCGTACGTGTAGTTGCCTCTGATGTCAGGCCGCAACCAAATGGGCACGATCATCGCCGCCGCCGCGACCAGCACACCGACGAGTGCAACGACGCACCACGTAATCGTCTTCGGCACCTTGCGAGCATTCGCAGCTTTCACAAAACGCTCGCACTGCTCATCACTGAAGCGATCAAGCTCCGGAAACGCTCGCCAGATTGTGCGGGTGAGAATTCGCATAGGGATCAATCGCAGATCGTCGCGCTACTTCGGCGCGGCCGCAGTTTCCTCGGGAGATTTCCGGTTGACTACAAAGTCGTACCCGGCCGAACTACTCGAAGACGTGAGTGCAGTGATGTCCAGCGTCGCATGCTCCTTCGCGTCGTTGTCGGTTTGATCATTGCCAATGCTGTAGAGCAAGAAAGGCCGACCCGCCGTAACGCCCTGCGGCCGAAGTTTGTAGCGAAACTGCTGATCCTTGGCAATGACATCCGCCGGCAGCGCCGCAAAAATCGAAGGCGTGAGTTCACTCAGCGACTGCGGATACACGCCCGTCTTGGCCCGATGCATCTCAAGCGCGAGCAGAATCTGCACGCCGTGCAGCGTGGTCAGAAATTGGTCCTCGCTGCTGAAGTAATTGCCAAACGCGGGCATCACACCTCGCGAGATATCAAAGCCCTTTGATCCGTCAACGATCGATCGCTCGATCGTACCAAAGTCTCGCGTCGCACGCGGCAACTTGGCCTGATCGAACACTTTTGCATAAAGCTCTTTGATTCGCCGCTCGCTTTCTTCGCGCCGTGGCAAGAACGCGGCCAACGCACTCGACGGAGCCCCATACCCGCTTGCTCCCACGATCTTGTTGTACGCCTCAGGAATGAACCGGCCGCCCGCCGTGTGCGTGCGCTGCACGATGTCCATCGTGTTGTTGTACTCAGTCTCCAGTTGCATCGTCGTCGCGGGCCGCTGGTCGCATCGCTGCAAGATCGGCAGCATCCTCGCCGCAAGTTCCGCATCGATTCGGCCCGCCGCAAACTCGTCGCGAATCGACGACAGCGCGAGCGAATGAATGGCAATGCCCACCAGCCGATCAATCAACGTGGCTTGGTGCGTCAAAATCGTACCCAGCGCGACAATCTGCTCAAGTGCGGCAATCGCCTCATCCTCGCGACCTTCGCGAATCGCAAGCACAAACCTCGCGTTGAGCAATCGAGCGGCTTGCCGCGCGGGCTGCAACTCAGGTAAGAGCACGGCAACTAACGCCACGCCTGCGGGAATTTCCCGCGACACGCCTACCAAGCCCGGCAGTTCTGCAAGATCACCCACACGCCCGGACGCAACGTTGTCGGCCATGCACTGCTTGGCGAGCTCTCGCTGAGCCGCGTCCGACTCGCTGCCGGAAGTAAACAGCAGCGAATACTCGACCCCAGGCGTTTTCTCGTCGGGAAACGCACGCTTGGCGGCAGCCGAGTCGGCATCGGCGATGGCGTTGAGCAAATCCACAAACCTCGCGTATGAAACAGGCCGGCTTTCATCAGCCATCGCCTGCGACTTCGCTCGCGACTGCGCAAATCCCGCATTCGCTTCACGCACGCGCCCGTTCACGAAGGTTGAATAGTCCACCGTCACACTCGGCGTCGCCGTCGCCGCAAGATATATCTCCCGCCCAATCAACAGCACAATCGCCCCCGCGACCACAGAAACCGTCCACACCGCGATACGCTTTGTGTTAGCCATGCAACATATCTACTGACACCGCACGCGGTGGTTGCGACGATGAATTCGGTTTATAAATAGTTCACAAGGCACTTTCGCCCTGTCTTTGCTCGTTCTCGCTGGTTTTCGGCTCTCGTCTCAACCCCGCATCCGCCGCCGCCCGCCATCCCCTGACTCCCTTTCATTTTCTACCCCTTTTGAACGAACACTCCCTGGCATGCTCGGAAGTGTGGGGCGGCAACGACGACGTGCTCATCGCGGATGTCGCCGGTCATGGCGAGCAGGTTGCCAGCCTTGCCCTCAAACTTCGCGGCATCCTTCGCAAGAACGTCAACTACGTCGATCAATCGCGCTTCATGCGGCAGATGAATCGCGAGTTCGCCGCCGCCCTGCTCGCCCGCGTCCGCGCGTACGCCCAGAGCGACCTCGACGACGACGCCACCCTCATGCTCCTCAAACTCAACATGGTCCCGCCCGTCCAAGGCAGCATCGCCAAAGGCCTCGAAACCACCGCCCGCCTCGCCGAAGAATTCGCCCGTCCCTCTTCACACGAGCCGGCCTTGCATGGCCAGAAGTGCGAAAGGACAATCTGCTGGGGTCGTACTTCAATAGGTTTAACAAGAAGTGACGAAGTAACGAAGTGACGAAGTGCAAAGTGCAAAGCCAGCCGTGCCACCGACCGCTGGCTTTGCAGCGGTCGGTGCCGAACGTGGAGTGATGCCGATGCCAAAACGACACGCGATCGGCGTGGATACTTCGCGGCTGCGCACGGTGAGATTTGCGGGTGGGTTGCATCAGGGTGCGAATGCAACGTGATGGAAGCATAAAGAGTAATGCGACCAGCCTGAATACGCTGCGAAGAGAGGAACACTGAATATGCGCACGTCTCGGATTGCCAACTTGACACTCATGAGCTGTTTACTTGCATGTGTACCCGCGTGCTCTGACACTCCGCAACTCCCAGCAGTCTCGAAGCCTGCTCCAGCGAGGCCGTCAGGACCGATTCTCGCAGCTGCGGATATCGATGACGTGTTCGGCGCGGCCACTCGCAAAGCAACTTGGGAGGAGGCAGTGCATCCAGCGTTGATCCGTCTACGCCAGATGGGCATCCGTATCCCTACACAAACACTTACGTCTGAACAAGTCTGTAACTTGATATCGTGGAGCACGGCATCGCCTGCTATCGCGGCGTCGCAAGAACGGCATCCATGGAAACTCGCGCCCAAGGAACTTGGCATCGCTTCGATGGGCGAAGGCGCAACTGCGTACGAAGGTTATTATACGGTCCTGTTTAACCTCGTGGCTGTTTTAGGGAAGACAGGCACGGATTGTCCGTCAGCTACGTCACAAGAGCGTCGGCAGATCGCGCGGCTCATGCCTGAGGTGGGACTTCATGGCCGTCAGATTCTTGATGGCGGAGCCGAGTCAGTCTTTGGCAACATGCTCGAAGAGATTGCAATACTTGGTGCAGCGAAGGTTTTGCGAAAGGATCAACAAGATCCTGAATCAACGCAGAGCTTGGCGCGATTGGTTGCAGTCTGGAGTAAGTCCAGACCAGCGACTGAGATTGATCCGAAGTAGGTGTTCTCCGCAGGCGATCCGGCTGGTGGCATCACACTTCGACAAATTCAACCGCCCGTAAGTGCCCATTGCATCGTGTCTCGTGTCTGAGGCATGATCCAAAGCAGACCGAGCAGCCCGTAGCCAAGCAGCATCGCAAGAGCCCAGCAATAGCGCATGCGACGAAAGGCGTGATCAGCCATGAAGTCGCGAAGCAGGTGCTGGGCGATGATGACCATTGGCACGACAAAAACAATCCACGCACAACCCAGTCCAAAGAGTCACGTTGCTTGGAAAGTGATCGCGAGCAACGAACCTGCTCGCTGCTCTCGCACCAAAACCGTCGGTGTGCCCATCGTGACGTAGGCGTTGACCATGATCGGCAGCGACGCAAACACCAGCGGGAAGAATGCCGCGATCCAACCGACGGCCATCACTACATATTGAACCGCACGCATGTGGCGCGGGCGCGGCAGCGTACTACTACCACACTCAGGACAGCATGCCCCGCGAAGTCCGCCGAGTTCGTAGTTGCAGACATCGCACTGCGTGTGCGAACTTTACGGGGCGATCCTGGGGACTTGTGGCCAAATCACACGGTTGCTGCGCGGAAACTCGGTTGCTGCTCGGAAAACTCAGCGGGCGCCGACCAGGGCTCGCTTGCCGCCGCTCCAGTCGTACATCGACTTCGCGCTGCTGGTCAGAATTGCGCTCACGTCCACGTTGGCGGCGGTGGGCAGCCAGGCGCGGTCGAACTCGTACGTGACCCAGCCGGTGTAGCCGCTCTTGGCGAGGGCCGCGAACGTGTCTTGCACTTTGAGGTCGCCGGTGCCCAGCGCGACGGGCTTGCCATCGCTCAGGTCTTTCACTTTCACGTTGACGAGCCGCTCGCCGAGCACGTTGATGCCGTTGGCGATGTTTTCACCGGCCATCGCCGCAACTGCCGGGCAGTAGCTGGCGGTGAGCAGGGGCGAACCGACCGCGTCGATGATTTCCGCGAGGTCAACGGCGGTGTTGAAGGTGCCGCCATTTTCCAGAGCCAACTTCACGCCCGAGTTGCGGCAGTAGTCAGTCGCCTTCTTGAGACGATCCACAATGCGGGCCATGCCGTTCTTGCGGCTTTCGCCTTCGGGCAGTTCAAAGGCGAAGACACGCACGCTGGCACACTCAAGAGCCAGAGCAAGATCAACCATGCCCTTGGTTTCGCGAATGCTGCGCTCGGTGTCGCTGATGACATTGCCGATGATGGGGGGCGAGATGATTTCGTCGTAGCGGATGCCGGTGGCGAGGCTGCAGATCTGCATGCCGGCTTTGTCGAACATGCTGCGCACTTTGCTGGCCGCCGTCAGGGCGGGGTCGCACGCGGTTTGCGTGCTGCCGTTGCCGAAGGTGCGCAACTCGACTGCGAGATAGCCCCACGTCTCCAATTGCGGAGCGATGCGGGCGAGGGTCCAGTCAGGCAGGGCGACGGTGCTGAATGCGGGTTTCATGAGTTAGGCACTGGGGACTAGGGACTGGGCACTAGGGGAAAGGCCAAGGCGAGAGGCCGGGGATTTCATTCTAGAGGGGTCATGCGGGAAAAGTCGCGCTGGTGCGGTCGGTTTCCCAGACGGTCAGGTTGATGAGCGTGCCGCCGGCTTTGGTGATGTGGGGCTCGAGCAGCGTGAAGAAGACGTGGGCGATGTTTTCGACGCTGGGGTTGACGCCGCCGCGGCGGTTGTCGAACTCGATGGTGTCTTCGTTGAGGTGTTTGTGGTCAAAGCGTTCGAGGATGATTTCGTCAGCGAGTTTTTCGAGCGTGGCGATGGTGAAGGGGGTGAAGGGGCTGGCGGCTGTGTTCGCGCCGGCGATGGGCACACTCACGCACGGCTCGAACTGATAGTTGTGACCATGGCCTTTGAGGTTGTTGCACTTGCCGAAGGTTGCGCGATTGGCGTCGTCGCTGTGCTGCGGGACATGCAGGCGGTGAGCGGCGGCGAAATCGAATCGCTCGCGGATGAGAACGCGGTGGGCACGCTGTTCAGTTTGAGGTGCGGCGGGCAGAGGAGCGGCAGGCATGGCAACCTCCAAAGAGTAATACGGCGAAAGAAACCAGCGCACGCTTTGCAAGCCGCCGCCGATGGCGCGGTCGAGCACGGGCAGCGTGCTTGCGAGCAGTTCGGCGGGCT
Organism: Phycisphaerae bacterium; assembly: GCA_014192545.1. Classification (GTDB taxonomy): domain Bacteria; phylum Planctomycetota; class Phycisphaerae; order Phycisphaerales; family UBA1924; genus BJHL01. The sequence continues at coordinate 586,161 of BJHL01000002.1, forward strand.
CGGCGGTGGCACTTCCAAACGCGGTGGCGATTGTCGGCACCACAGTTTCTCGCACCGCGCGGTCGATGTGTTTGATGTCTCGCAAGTAGCCCGTGTCGGCGTTGGGCTCGCCTCGCACTGCGACCTCGAAGCTGTAGAACGCGCCCAGCGTGGTCATTGTCGGATAGCCCGCGTAGGTGTTCTTGGCACCAGCGGCACTGCCCGCAGGCAACACATTCACGCGGACTGTTCTTCGCAGCACATGCACGGCAGATGGTAGGGAACGCGGGTTGCGGTGATGGCAAGATTTACGATTGCGGCGGGGATTCACGCGTTCGCGTCGCGGGTGGTCGCGGGTTTCAGTAGCGACTTTTGCCAGCGAGTTTTCAATCGGTGTATCCACCGGGCTGCGAACAGCGAACAATGCAGAGTCTCGGTATCGTGGCTTCGCTGGCTTGTTCATTATCGTTTGCTTGTGCACTTTGTCGGGCCGCTGGGCTGCCGACGAAGCGATCGAAAGGATTTTCTCATGGCTGGTTGTGTGATGTGCAAAGTGGGTCTGGCGGCGATGGCTCTGATGGCGGCAGTTGGCGGCGCGACCGCGCTGATTGATGATGCGCCCAAGCCCGCAGTGCCCGCAAGCACGCCCGCGCAGACAACGCCCGAGACCAAACCAGAGACCAAGCCCGCCGCGACGCCCGAATCCAAGCCCGAGTCCAAGCCCGCAACGACCGACACACCCAAGGAAGCCGCCAAAGTGGATCCCTACGTACTGGGCTTTACCGTCAAGGACATCGATGGCAACGACGTCAACCTCGAAACCTACAAAGGCAAAGTCGTGCTGATCGTCAACGTCGCCAGCAAGTGCGGCATGACGCCGCAGTACGAAGGCTTGCAAAAGCTGTACGAAGAGAAGAAGGACGATGGCCTGGTCGTCCTCGGCTTCCCCGCCAACAACTTCGGCGGTCAAGAGCCCGGATCAGACTCGCAGATCAAAGAGTTCTGCTCGACGACCTACAAAGTCACCTTCCCCATGTTCAGCAAAATCAGCGTCAAGGACGACAAAGCCGCCGGCGATGCTCACCCGCTGTTCAAGAAACTCATCAGCCAGCCCAGCCCCATAGGCGGCGCGCCCGAGTGGAACTTCACGAAGTACCTCGTTGACAAAACCGGCAACGTCGTGGAGAAGTTCCCGTTCCGCACGCCACCCAGCGATGCGACGCTGCGCCGGCGGATTGATGAGCTCTTGGCGGCGAAGTAATTCTTCCGTCAAACTCGGTTGTTTAGCCAGCGGCTCAGAGCACCGATTTCTGCCTGCGGTACCGCGTTCGCAGATCGATGCGACTGCGCGATCTCGCGATCTCTCTGCGAGTTATCACGCCAACATTCTCAAAACTGTCAATATCCTTCAACTTCATGAAGGCCTGTGATACATTTCTCGCTAAGCGACTACATCACAAGCACTTTCTTGGAGTTCAACATGAAGTCCCTCGTCGCATTTCGTGCATTGTCCGCTTTCATTCTGTCGTCGCTCGTTGCTGCATTCACTCTCGTCGTGCCCGCCGCGCATGGCCAGACCTTTAGCAACGCCGCTCCCCTCTCTATTCCCGAGGCTGGAACTGCCGCACCTTATCCCAGCGTCATCAATGTGACGGGGCTTTCAACGAATATCTCCGGCCTTCGTGTGCGTCTGAAGAACTTCTCGCACTCGTTCCCGGCCGATGTAATCGCGCTGCTGGTCGCTCCCAATGGGCAGGGCTACCAGTTGCTCAATCAAAATGGCGAAGACATTGATGTCAACGGCATCACCCTCACTTTGTCTTCTGATTCGAGTGCATCGATGCAAGTTCCACTCGGTTCTGGCACCTTCATCGCCTCGGGAGGCAACACCAACTTTGCCGCACCAGCCAATGCCATTGCTCGTGCTGCCTCGCTTGGCGCACTTCGCTTGGGTAATCTCAACGGCCAATGGAAACTCTTCGTGCAAGACACGGTTTCACCCGATGGCGGCACCATCGCTGGCGGCTGGGAACTGGAATTTGTTGACCTGGGCGAGCCGACTACGCCGCTTCTCTCCACAGGCTTCACGTACCAGGGCCGCATCTTGGGCGGCGATGCCAACGGCACCATCGACGCACGCTTCAGCCTTTGGAGTCATCCGTCCACAACCTCGCTCTTTAACCGTGTCGCCGCGCCGGTCACAGTCACCGGCATCGCCTTGAACGAAGGTACTTTCACGACCACGGTCAACCTTGGAACGACCGTTCCAAGCGATACCCAAACGTGGCTGCAGATTGATGTCGCCAACCCCAGTGGCACCGGCTTTGTCGCTCTCTCGCCACGTCAGCCGATGACGCCAGCTCCCATAGCCCAGAATGTGGCGAGCGGCGGTTTCACCGAAGGCGCTTTGATCGGGCCCGGCCGTGTCACTGGTGCTGCATATCACGACCCGTCTAACCGCGGCATCAAGTCTCGCGTGGGCTACGCGATCGATCAAGCCGGACTCATCGAGTTCGCTGGTATGCAGACGATCGTCACACCGGGCACCAACTCGTGCGGCAATGCAAGCCAGCTCGCATTCTTCACGTGGGAGTGCAACACCTCAGGTTCGCGCGAGATCATGCGCATCGACGGGCGCGGTAATGTCGGCATCGGCACAACAACCCCAACCGCGCGCCTCGATGTCCGAGGGAGCATCGCGATGGGTGCCACTGGCGAGTTGCGGGCCGCTAGCAGTCCGGAAGACCTCCGCATCGTGCGCGGCTCCATCAACAGATTTGGCGGCATCTCTGCCGGTACGGGATTCACCGTGAGCCGCTTCTCACAAGGCGCCTTTCAGGTGACGTTTACCACACCCTTCAGCGGCCGGCCCACCGTCACCCTGACCACAAGCAACAGTCCATACTACGGAACGGTGAACAACATCAATACCAGCGGGTTCATCAGCCGCACCTTGAACAACATAACGGTCGCCGAAGACAGTGATTTCGAGTTCATCGCGGTCGGGCCAAGGTAAACGATAAACTAACTGAATACAGATGTCCCAATCGCCCAAGTGGTTGGCACGTCTGACACACGCCGACGTAGCAACACCCCGCCCCATCTCGCCCTACCGTCGCTGCATGTCCACCCCAAACCCCACTCCCACCCCCACTCTTGCTGCCGCATCCGCTTCAGCCCCTGCTACCCCCGCTCCCGCCGAAGCTGCCGGCAAGCCGCTCATCACCATCGACGATTTCCTCAAACTCGACCTGCGCGTCGCCAAGATCGTCAAGGCTGAGCCGCACCCCAACGCCGACAAGCTGTGGAAGCTGCAACTCGACGACGGCACTGGCACGCCCCGGCAAATCTGTGCCGGCATCCGCGAGTATTACACCGCCGACCAACTCCTGGGCCAACGCATCATCATCGTCGCCAACCTCGCCCCGCGCATGCTGCGAGGCGAAGAAAGCCGCGGCATGCTCCTCGCCGCGAGCAACGTCGGCAAAGACGCCCCCGCCGATGTCAAACGCGAAGTCATCATCCTGACCACGCTCAGCGACATCAACGCCGGTGCGGCGGTAGGGTAAGAAACTTCGCGTACCGATGCATCACGAATAGCTTCTAGAAACACGATCCACCTGCAAGCACGCGAAAGAAATCGATGACATCTTGATCTTCCGGGAAGACATCGTTGTTGTTGAAATCAATGTCGTTGCAGGTTGTGCATGTTTCGCCAGCGAGAACGTCGAAGAACGCCGTGACATCGGCGTCTTCGGGCGTGATGCCGTTACGATTGAAGTCCAGATCATCGCAGCCTTGGGGGCGCGTCAGCACGAAAATACCTTGGCTTGCGGGCTGACCGTTGAGCGTGCCGTTGCCCACGAACAGCGAGCGAGATTCGCTCAGCTGCGCATTGCCGAGAGTAGCAAACCCGCCAGCGGCGATGCCGCCCGTCACGAGCTCTTCGAGGTGGACGACGCCCACGTCGGGGCGGAACGCAAACGCTCTCGCGACACCCTCACCTTCGCCGTTCGCGAAGAATTTGTACGTACCGATGGCGTAGCCGTCGGTAGTGAGTTGCTGGAACCGACTGAAAGCAAAGCCGTCGGCGGTGCGGACGCTGAGCTCGATGGGAATGCTGATGCGCGTTGAAGGATCGTAGTAAAAGGCGGTCTCGCCCAGATCGGTGCCGTCGAGGAAGAGACGCTTGGAATTGCCAATGATGCGGCCGACGCGGTCGGAGTCGGCGAGATACGTCGACTGTGCGCCGTCGCTAGCGGTATAGCCCGGGCCTCTCAGTCCAACGGGATGGGGAATGCCATCGCCCTCATCGACCCACCAGTCATCGCCGATCTCCGAATCGGTCTGCGGGAAAATGCGGTACGTAATACCGATGATGCCTCGACCTGACCAACGCGAGAGAGCAGTCCGGCGGTAACCTTCAAACCCAACATGAATTGGCTCGAGTGGTCCAAGTCGCCTTGTCGTTATGCCGTCCCAGACCCAGAAGTCCTCACCGAAATCTCCTTGAAGTCTGGAACTGAGGACTTTGGAACTGCCAAACACTAAGCCATCCTCGCGAACCAAGTGAGCCGCGCTGTAACTGAACCCGCTGACCGACGTGTACCCCGGTCCGGTCAGTCCAACGACGTGCGTTTGCGTGCCGTCCCAAACCCAAGCGACAGACTGGTTGTCAGGCAAGCCGCTACGGCGCGACGCAATACCTGCAACGACGCCGTCCTCGTTCTGGGCGAGGGGTTCAGCATACAAAAACGGCCGACCGTCTTGGGCCGCCACTGTCAACGGGATCGTCACGCCATCCTTCCACACCCACGCAATGGTCGCGCCAGCAGTCGGATCGAACGCGGTTCCAGCGATCTGACCTCGCTCGTTCAGCAGTCGCGGTGTGATGATGGCTCGAGGCTGATCGAAGCCTGCGCCGGTGGGGCCAACGCGTTGTGTTGTGGAGCCGTTCCAAAACCAAGCGTCCGTGCGAGTTTCGATTTCGCTGAAGAAAAACGCAGATGTGCCCACGACAGAGCCCGACTGACTGTTTCCTGTTACGTAACTGAATCGATTGCGGTTGGCACTCTCGTGGCCTGGCCCGATGAGTCCGATGAGTTGAACAGATTGGCCATCCCAAACCCAGGCGTCTTGGCCGCGCTGGAACTGTTCGATAGAGTATCGCCTCGAGGTTCCGCCCACAAAGCCATTGCTGCTCACGAACGCCAACTCGGTTCGGCGGCTCCAATCGGAGCCTTCGTACCCAGGTCCGTTGAACCCGAGGAACACGGTTTGGGTGCCGTCCCAGAGCCAGTAGTCGCGCCCGGTCTCGGTGCTTTCGCGAATGATCCGTGCCGTGGACCCCACGATCATTCGGGGAGCGGCAACGAAAAGTTCAAAATCGAGCTCGCTTCTTCGATACCCGTTGGTGCCGGTGTATTGCGGGCCAGAGAGACCGATGCGGACGGAATCCTGGCCATTCCAAATCCACACGTCATTGGCGTACGGCATCGTATTGTCAAAAGTCGTATATCCTACGACTTGCCCAAGCGTGTTGACCCGCAGTGCGTCGGAGTTGAGATATCCAGGCCCGCGTAGGCCGATCGGGATCGTCTGGCCACCCTTCCACACCCATGCGTCACCGCCCTCAAAGTTGCTCGCGTCGGTGAGGCGGTAGGAAAGGCCCAGGATAAGGCCATCAACTTCGCTTGCCCACGCCAAGCTGTAACCGTCGCTTCCAACATACTCAGGCCCGGTCAGCCCGATGCGCTCGATGTTGTACCCCACCGAGAATTGAGCGCATGCCTCAATACCTATCGCGCAGTGCCCGGCGGCTACCAAAATACTCAGCGTCGTGCGAATTGCGGATATGCGTGGCATAAATACTCCTGGCGGAAAGGGCTCTCAGGGATAGTACCAATCGAGTCAACAGCCAAGACTAACGCTTCTTTGCTCATCTCGAACACAACCGCTCTGTCCCACATGCTGTGTGGATAACTCCCCACATCCGACAGGTTCCGCAACCGCTTGTGTAATAAGGTTCTGTTGAGATTCACACAGATTTTGTCCCGCATCCGCCCCCCGACCGATAGCTAAGTCGCTACATTGGCCGCCCTGCAAGGCCGCCATGTCCGATTGGAGTTCGCGGTGTTGGAGCAGGATGCTCTGCCGCCGTTCAGGTTCATCAGTTTCCGCTCCCAATCGGGGTTCAACATGGCCGACCGTTCGAACGATCAAGGAGGATCACCCGTGCCCGCACTTCGCGCTTCTCTTCCCGCCACTCGCGAATCGATCACGCACAAATTCGCGATCGGCAATCACGAGGGCTATCTCACCATCGGCCTCTACGCCGACGGCAAGCCCGGCGAGATTTTCATCAAGATGGCCAAAGAAGGCTCCACCATCTGCGGCATGGCCCAAGCTTTCTGCCGGGCGTTCAGCCTTTCGATCCAGCACGGCCTGAGCATCGAAGACGCCGTCGCCCGTTTCAAAGGCATGCGATTCGAACCGATGGGCCCCACCAGCAACCCCGACATTCCCGAAGCCCAAAGCATCGTGGATTACGTGGCTCGCTACCTCGAACTGCACTTCACGTAATCGCTCGCGCGATCGTTCTCCATCTCAACACCTTCTAAAGGCCGCGAGCATCACTCGCGGCCTTTGCAGCTTTCAGACCACGCAATCCCTGCGTGTCACCACTACGCTTTGCCCCTTATGCCCCGCATCACGCCTGATCGTCTCGCTCATCTGCAAGCACTCGCCGCCACTTTTCCCACGGCTGAATCCGCGATCTCTGAAATCGCCGCTCTGCGCGCTCAGCTCAGCCTGCCTGCGGGCGTGGTTCACGTCATCAGCGACATTCACGGCGAAGACACCAAGCTTCGGCACGTCATCAACAACGGCTCGGGCGCGCTGCGGCAACTGGTCGAACAAGTGCTCGGCGCGCGCATGAGCGAAGAAGAACGCCGAATTTTTCTGGGCGTGCTCTACTACCCGCGCGAAGCCATCAACGCGCTGTCTCGCGACATCGTCGCAGGTGGCCATCGTCTGGAGTGGGTCTACCAAACGCTCACAGCACAGTTTGAAGTCGTTCGCCACTTGCGAGCGACGTATCGCCGCAAACATTTTGAAGAACTGCTCCCCGAGTGGTATCGCGAACTCTTCGTCGAACTCGGCAGCGGCCAGCGTCCCGCGTACATCAAAGAAATGATCGCCAGCCTCGCGAAGTACGACCGCGACTGGGGCGCTGTCCGCGCCGGCGCACGCCTCATCCGCAATCTCGCCACCGACGAACTTCTCGTGATCGGCGATCTCGGCGACCGCGGCCCGCGCATGGACCGCGTCATAGACACGCTGATGCGACAACCCAAATGCAGCGTTCTGTGGGGCAACCACGACATGCTGTGGATCGGCGCGCATCTGGGTCACGAGCCTTGCATGCTCACCGTGCTGCGTTTTAGCCTGCGATATCGCAAACTCAGCCAGCTCGAAGAAGGCTACGGCGTCATCATGGCACCCATCGAACGCCTCGTACGCGATGTCTACAACGACGACCCCTGCGAACGATTCCTGCCCAAAGGCGAAGGCTTCCGCGATGCACTCACCGTTGCTCGCATGCAAAAAGCCATCGCCATCATGCAGTTCAAAGCAGAAGGCCGAATCTTCGAGCGTCACCCCGAGTGGAACCTCTCGCATCGCCGGCTGCTCCACAACATTCGCTTCGAAAATGGCAAAGCCATCAGCATCGACATCGAAGGCGTCACGCACCCGCTGCTTGACCAGAACCTTCCGACCATCGACCCGCGCGATCCGTACGCCTACAGCCCCGCCGAACAGCAATGCATCGACCGCATGAAAGAAAGCTTCACGCGCAGCATGAAGCTGCGCGAGCAAATGGAATGGCTCGTCGGTCGCGGCGGCATGTGGACCAAACGCAACGAAGTTCTCTTCTTCCACGCCTGCGTCCCCGTGAACAAAGATGGCTCGCCTCAAACGCTGCGCGTCGATGGTCGCGACCTCAGCGGCCGGGAACTCATGGCGGGCCTCGAAAGCGTCGTCCGCCGCGCCATGCGCAAACGCTGGTTCGGCATTGACGACGACGCGGACATGATCTACTACCTCTGGGGCGGCCCGCAAAGCCCGCTCTTCGGCAAGGAAAAACTCACAACCTTCGAAACCAGTTTCATCGCCGACAAAACCGCGCACAAAGAGCCCAAGAACGCATACTTCGACCTCATGCACGATGCCGAATTCATCAAGTCCGTCGGCCGCATGTTTGATATCGGCGACAACGTCCTCGTCGTCAACGGTCACGTGCCGGTGAAAGCCGAAAAAGGCGAACAGCCCGTGAAAAAGGGCGGCAACGCCATCACCATCGACGGTGCATTCAGCGAAGCCTACGGCGATCGCGGCTACACGCTCGTGCTCAAGCCCGATCGGATCGACCTTGCTGAACACAAGCCCTTTGAGGGTGTTACCGCGGTGCTCTCCTCCGGCAGCGACATAGTGCCAGACATGACGACGATCCGCCGCTACGACAAGCCTCGCATGCTGCGTGATACCGACGAAGGCAAGGAACTGATGCGTCAAGCCACCGACCTTGACGCACTCGTCCACGCCTTCGAAGAAGGCATCGTCCGCGAAGCTCGCTGATTGCGACTCTTTCATCGCGTTGCCGTAACGCCCCGCCCCGCTCTCGCGTATCTCTCGCACGCGGACCACGGGAATTGACCACATGGCACGTTTGGCAAACTTCTTCACGGCGGCTTCGAGCCTTCTCATTGCAGCCACAACAACCTTCGCACAGGCCCCCACCGCCGCGAAAGCGGAAACCAAAACCAAGCCCATCGCCGCCGTGATCTACTCCACGCGAGGCGACGAAAAAGTCCACGTCCTCGCTGCCGACGATCTGCGCCTTTTGGGCTCAATTGACGCCAAAGCGGGCCTGCACGAACTCGCACTCGATTCAACCGGTCGCTTCGTCATGGGCTCTGCCTACGGCGGCCCAAACCCAGGCCACCAGCCCGCCGACAATCGCCTGGTTGTGATTGATCTTGCAGCAAACGCGGTTCACCGCACCATCAAGCTCGAAGGCATGCAGCGCCCCAACGACATCGCCTTCAAGCCCAGTTCGTTCGAAGCATTTGTGACCGTTGAATCCCCGCCGCACATTCTTCGCGTCAACGCTGACTCCGGCGAAGTCGCAAAGTTCCCCATCAAGCACAAAAGTGGTCACATGCTCGCGCTTTCACCTGACGCGAAAACGGTCTACGTCTCGCACGTACAACCCGGGTCACTCACCGTGCTTGATGCAGCATCAGGTGAAGAGAAAAAGTCGATCACACTGCCGCTGGGTGCCGAAGGCATGACCTGTTCGCCCGACGGCCGAAGCGTCTGGATTGCGAGCCATGCCGAAGGCCGCGTGAGCGTGGTTGACACCGCGACCAACGAAGTCAGTCAATCCATCATCGCGCCAGGCATGCCCTTTCGCGTCCGCATTTCTCCCGACGGCAAACTCGTTGCAATCGCCGCTCCGCAGGCTGGCGCCGTCGCGTTCATCGAAACGCGCGAACCAACCAGAATCCAATACGTCGACACGAATGTCTTCGACAACAAGCCCATTTCGCGCGTCATGACGCCAACAAGCATCGCCTTTTCACCTGACGGCACATCGCTCTTTGCCGTTTGCGAAGGCGAAGATTCGCGCATCGTCGCCATCGACGTCGCAACTCGCAAAGTGCGTGCGCACACGCTCGCGAAGGGCCCAATCGCCGACGCCATGACGACGGGCGTCATTCAGTGGGCGGGCACGTAAACCAACCTGCGAAGCACAAATCGCGCAACATAAGCTACCTGTTGAACTCCCGGTGGAATCAAGTTCAATCCAGATTGCCCGCTTGATCCTTCTTTGTGTTCTTTGCGTCTTTGTGGTGAAGTTCGCCTTCTCACCGCGACCGATACTCCCACGGCTCGCCCGGCGTGTACGAAATCAATTCGTACAACTCCTTACGCGTCTGCATCTGATCAATCACGCCGGTCACACTGCCATCTCTCTTCATCGCAGCCAGAGCCTTGTCCACCGCGCCCATCGCGATGCGCAGCAAACTCACCGGATAAATCACGCAGTTGTACCCCAGTTCTTGAAATCTCGCAATCGAAATAATCGGCGACTTCCCAAACTCCGTCATATTCGCCAGCATGAACACTTCACGCCCACCGCACGCTGCTCGCAACTGCTTCGCGAAGTTGCCAAACTCTTCCTCACTCCCCAGCCCCTCCGGAAAAATCATCTCCGCACCCGCGTTCACATACGCCGTCGCTCTCTTCACCGCCGCGTCAAAGCCTTCCACCCCCCGCGCATCGGTTCGCGCACACACAATAAATGCCGCTTCATCCGCAACAACGCATGGCAACCCCTTCGCCGCCTTCACCGCCCACTGCACTTTCTCCACCATGTGATCAACCGGCACAAGCTCCTTGCCATCAAGGTGCCCGCAGCGTTTTGGAAACTTCTGATCCTCAATATGAAATCCCGCCGCCCCCGCCTTCGCGTAATCAATCACCACCCGCCGCAGCATCTCGGCTTCACCAAACCCCGTGTCCGCATCCGCAAGAATCGGCAGCCCACTCGCATCAACCGCCTCGCGAATGCACTTGGCAAAATGCTCGTGCGTCAGCAGACCCACATCCGGCACACCCGCGCTCACACTCGTCGCAGCCCCTGAGATATAGCACGCCTCAAACCCATGCTTCGCAATCGCCAGCGCCGCCAGCGCGTTGAACGCCCCGGGTATCGCCACGCACGACGAACGCATCCGCTGACGAAGACGATGGGCAGGCGAAAGTACCGGCGAAGAACTTGATTGCATCCCGCATTCTTGCCCTCAAACGCCAGAATTCCCGCCCCTCGCAAGTTCGTCTGACATTCGTCCTGCACGAGAGATCGCCGCATCTCCCGGCTATCATTCTCGTCAGACCAGAATCGTTCCCGTTTCACAAGAGCCCCATGACCGCCGCTCCGACCTCCATTCAGGCCGAGAACACGCTCCCGGTGGACGCCATCACGCCCGCCCCAGCTCGAACGCGCTCACAGGCTCTGCTCGCCACCACCAAGCCCGGCATCACGCGCCTCGTCACGATGACGAGCGCCGTCGGCTTCGTCATGGCCGCCGCAACCCGCACTTGGGAAATCTCTCAACTGCTCACGCTCGGTGCAGCAACCATCGTCGGCACTGCTCTCAGCGCCGCGGGTGCCAATGCTCTCAACCAATGGATGGAACGCCATCGCGACGCCACCATGCCTCGCACGACCAATCGGCCGCTGCCCGCGGGACAAATCTCCGCGCCGGGCGTGCTCTGGTTTGGCGTCGCCCTGTGCGTTGCTGGCCTCGCCGTCTTGTGGTCGCTCACGGGCCTCGCGCCCATGCTCGTGTCGCTCGCGTGCATCATCAGCTATCTCGTCTTCTACACACCCATGAAGGTCACAACACCGCTGGCAACCTTCGTCGGTGCAATTCCCGGCGCACTGCCGCCCATGATCGGTGCCGCCGCTGCTTCCAAATTGCAAGGCCTCGAAGCGTTGCGCGAGCCCGCCGGTCTCGTGCTCTTCACGCTCATGTTCATCTGGCAAATCCCCCACTTCCTCGCGATTGCGTGGATGTATAAAGACGACTACGCCCAAGGCGGCTACGCAGTCCTGCCCGTGGTTGATCCGCAAGGCTCAACCACCGCGTGGACCGTTGCCCTCTGGACGCTCGCCCTGATTCCCGCCACGCTACTGCCCGCAACCAACTTGGGCGGCATTGTGGGCCTGCCCTACGCCATCATCGCCACGATCTCCGGCCTCGCCTTCGGTTACTTCGCCCTGCGACTCATCATGGAGCGCACGCGCGAGCGCGCCCGCGCCGTCTTCTTCGCATCTATCGCGCACCTGCCGCTGCTGCTGCTCGCGATGACCATCGAAGCAACCGCCCGCGCAATCTTCTGAATATCCAGTTGAATATCACGCCTCACGCCTTGACGATGACCTTCGCCCGAGCGACAGCTTCTTCCAGCGTCTCGAAGATATTCTCCAGCCCAATCTTGGCATCAAGCCCCACCCGCACCATCTCAAACATGGGCTGTGCATGCACACCCCCAAGCAGCAGCACCGTGCCATTGCGCAGGCATTTACCATGAAACTCATCAAGAGCCTGCAAGCCCGTCGCATCAATATGCGGCACGCGCCGCATTCGCAGAATAAACACCTTCGGCAACTTCCCCTGCCGGCGCAGCGTGTCCTTTAGCCTGTCCGCCACCGCGAAGAAAAACGGTCCGTTGATCTCAAAGACTTCAACCCCGCTTGGAATCACCAGTCCCTGCACGCGCGTCGCGTCTTTTCGCTCCAGCACGCTCTCCGCATCACCGGCTTGCGGCCCCGCGATATCCATCGTGATCGCGCTGACCTGACTGAGCTCGCTCATGCGCTTGATGAACAACATGCTTGCCAGAATCATCCCCACACCCACCGCAACCACTAATCCAAACAACATCGTCAGCCCAAACGTCGTCAGCAGCACCGCGACATCACTCGATGGCGTGCGCAGCAACGCACGAAAACGCGGCATGTCGCTCATGTTCCACGCGACCACAAACAACACCGCCGCCAACGCTGCCAGCGGCACAAACCCCATCAACTTCTCGCCCAGCATCACCACGCCAAACATCATTGCAGCGTGCAACACGCCCGCGATGGGCGTCCGCGCTCCAGCCTTCACATTCGCCGTGGTCCGCGCCGCCCCACCCGTGGTGGGCAAGCCGCCCAGCAACCCCGTCGCAATGTTTGCAACACCCAGCCCCACCAATTCCTCGCTGCTGTTGTGCCTGTCACCAGTCATGCCGTCCGCAACAACCGCCGAAAGCAACGTCTCGATGCTCACCAGAATCGCAATCGTCGTCGCGGGCAAAACCAGTTCTTTCACAAGTTCATGCGTGATCGGCGGAAACCGATTCAAGTGAAAGTCCCCCATCACACTCCCAAACTTGCTCGCAATCGTCGCAACGCTCCCCGCGCCAGCTCCCCAGCCCAGCACCCACGTCAGCGCCGCCGCAAAAATCACGCCAATCGCATATGCCGGCCACCTCGGCACAAACCGCCGCAACAGCAACAACACCGCAAGCGTGCTCGCACCAACCGCAAGCGTGCGACCATCCCACGTTTGCCAATTCGCCGCGAGCGCCCGCACTTTGTCAATCCACGCCGCCGGCGTGCGCGTCAATTGCAGCCCGAAGAAATCTCGCACCTGCGCAGTCGCGATGATGAGCGCACTGCCCGTCGTAAATCCCGCCGTCACCGGAAACGGAATGAACTTGACAATCGCACCAAGACCCGTCACGCCCATCACGATGATGATGACTCCAGCCATCAACGTCGCCATCGCCAGCCCCACGTAGCCATGCTCGGCGGCAATCAAATATAAAATCGCAATCGACACACCGCTGGGCCCACCAATCTGAAACTTGCTACCACCCAGCAAACTCACAAGTAGCCCGCCGATGATCGCCGTCACCAGCCCCATCACAGGCGGCACCAATCGCTCCGCCGACGCAACATCTTCGGGCACGCTCGCAATACCCACCGCAATCGCAAACGGCAATGCGATCGCGGCAACCGAAAGCGCGGCCACAAAATCCGCCCGAGCGAGCGACCATGTGTACCCCTCCCGCAAGGTCCCCACCAGCGCAGGCGTCAAACCTCGCACCAACGTTCGCAAAATGGTCGTCGATTTCTCGATCAAAACAGCCTCAGCACAATTACGGACACTTGCAACTGCAATAGGTTATACCTGCAGGCAACCTCACTTCTTTTGGCATCGCCACACACCCGAGAACGCACGTCGCGAACCGCCAGCACATCGCACACCCGTTACACACGCGCAAAGCGACGCAGTTTCACACGTAGTTTTTCGATACCGCCCGCACCCGCATGCAAGGCGATACTTGATCAGTACCACCGTCGGTACAAGGAGCGACCATTCGAGGCACACTGACATTCTGCGCAATTGCGTGCCTTACCGTCTGGGGTGGCCTCAAAGGTTGGGATCACTACCAATCAACCTGGCCTCCCGCCAAAGCCGCTCGCTGGCAAATCAACAAAGGCAACGTCAAGAGAACCGTGCAGATTCTCACCGCCGCGCGCGAGCAAGACGTCGACGACATGTACCTCACACTCATGTTCGCCAAGTGCATGGACTTGCAAGGCAATCGCCACGCCGCCGCCGATCTGTATCGCGAGGCCCGGCCAATTCTCGAAAGCCCCAACGCACCGCCCGACCTGGCAATTCATCGCGAGCGACTGGAAACCTTGGAAAGCATGGGCATGTAATCGCCGTGTCATCGCCGTGCCCTCGCTCACTTCCCAAGCACACACGCACCATCCCCGCCGCGCACTACGCTGATGCGTGACGTTTCTCGCACCGTTCCCCGCCATCATCGCTGCATGCATCTGCGTGCCCGCGCTCCTCGCGCTCTATCTGCTCAAACTGCGTCGCAGGCCCGTGCGCGTAGGTAGCGTTCTCTTCTGGCCCAAAGCCAGCGAAGACACGCAAGCCAACGTCCCCCTTCGCATGATTCGCCCCAGCCTGCTGCTGCTGCTGCACCTGCTCGCGCTCGCCGGCTTGCTCTTCGCGTTTGCACGCCCCGCAATTTCTGGTGACGCCGCCGACTCGCAGCGCATCGTGCTTCTCATCGACAATTCCGCCAGCATGTCCGCCATCGACGCAGCAGGCCAGCCTACACGCCTCGAACGTGCCAAACTCCGCGCCAAGCAGCTCGCTCGCGAAAGCCGCACCATCACCGGCTCCCGCGCCGTCGCCGTCGCCAGCTTTGCTCTCTCGCCCGAAGCTCGTTCTGGCTTTACCAACGCCGGCAGCATCGCCAACGCCGCCATTGACGCAATCGAACCCACCGATCAACCTGGCGATCTCTCCGCCGCGCTCGCAATGATCGAAACGCTCGCATCAACCAACGCCGAAAATGATGCCACGCAAGAGCCTCCCACCATCATCCTGCTCAGCGACGGCAGCTTCGCCGCAACCGAGAACGCCCTCGCCGCCCGCTCATCAGTCCGCTTCGAACGCATCGGCCCCGCCGAAACTGCTTCGCTCGACAACGTCGGCATCACCGCTTTCGCCGTGCGTCGCGACGCCACCAACCTGCAAACCATTCGCATCTTCGCGCGTTTGCAAAGTCTGCAACCGGGCCTTGATGTCCCTCTCACGCTCGCTCACGACGGCAATGTCATCGAACGCCGCGCAGTTCGTATCGGCACCGCCGAGTCCACG
Source organism: Phycisphaerae bacterium (assembly GCA_014192545.1). Lineage (GTDB taxonomy): Bacteria > Planctomycetota > Phycisphaerae > Phycisphaerales > UBA1924 > BJHL01. Next base: position 601,445 of record BJHL01000002.1, read on the forward strand.
TCTCCCGCTGAATACGAACTCTCGCTCGACCTCACCGACTTACCCGCAGGCGTCATGACTCTCGCGATTGATCGCGACGACGCGCTCACTAGCGACAATCTCGCAAGTGCCGTCTTGCCACCTGCCACAGCCCCTCGCATCATCGTCGTGCGCGAAGCCACACCCACGAGCCAAGGCCCGCGCAACGCCACCTTCCTCCTAACCGACGTCCTCGAAGAACTCCGCCCGCAGTCGCTCCGTGTCCTCACGCCCGCCGCACTCGCACAAGACGCAACCGACGCCAGTTTCGCAAGCTCCGTCGACCTGCTCGTCTTCGACAGCATTTCTCCCAGCAAACTCGGCAACATCGCAGCCTCGCCCCAGAACATCCCCACCCTGAGCTTCGGCTCCCCACCATCGCTGCCAAGCCTCACCGTCTCCGCACCCTCACCCGTGCGCGAAGCCAGCATCTTCTGGAATCGCGAGCATCCACTCATGCGTGGCGTCACGCTCGACGCCCTCACCGTTGCCAAAGCCCGCGATGTCACCATCGCCGACAACGCAGCAACAACAACCCGCTTCGAAGCCATCGCCCGCAGCGACAATCGCCCGCTCATCGCCCTCTCGCAAGTCGGCAACACCGAGCACATCCTCGTCACCTTCGACCTCATCGACAGCAACTGGCCCCTGCAAGCTGGCTTTCCGATTTTCGTCGCCAACGCCGCCGACTACCTCACGCGCAGCACCCAGCGCATCAACGCCGCTGCATTTTCCACCGCGCAGCTCGCCTCCGTCATGCTCGCTCGCACCACAGGCGTCACCATCGCCGGACCAATCGACATCACGCCCCCCACCCTCACCCAGCAACAACCCGGCACCATCTCCCTCGGCCACATCCCGCGCGCCGGCATCTACATCGTCAAAGGCGCCGGCCCCACCAGCGACCGCGCCGTCGCCATCAACCTCATCAACCCACTTGAATCTTCGCTCGCCTCGCCCCAGCAAGTACAAGTCGATGGCAAGCCCATCGAAACCATCACCACCGGCTCAGGCCAACGCGAAATCTGGCACTGGTTCGTGCTCGCCGCCTTCGCGCTGCTCGCCGTTGAATGGATGGTCTACGCCGCCCGCGTTCGCGCGTGAACACACTTGCAATCACTCACGTCCGCCATGGCCCCATGATCGCCAGCGTCAGTCCATTGCCCTGAATGTTCACAAACATCGTCGTGCCATCCGGACTGAAGTTCACGCCCGCAAACTCACTCTCACTCGCCGCGTTGCGGGCAAACACATAAGGCTGGCCGTCCTTCGTGATGCCCACAAGCCGATTGCCAGGTTCCACATCGCCGCCCACGCTGTCCTCGCACACAATCAAATCTCCCCAAGGCGAAACCGTGAGGTTGTCGGCGTTCTCAATCAAGTGCCCGTCGTTGGGCTCAACAAACAACTCCAGCACGCCCTTCGCAGCGTTGCTCGCATCAGGCATGTAACGCCAAATCTGCCCCTTCTGCGCAACGCCGCCCGTCGTCGCCGCAAAGTACACACTGTCATGTCCCCACCACATGCCTTCGCCTCTCGCAAATCGCATCGCCCCCGCGCGGAACCCATCCACGCGCAGATCATCCGTATCGCGATCTACATTCTCCAGCGCAACCCACTCTACTTCAATCTTCGTGCCCACCCCAATCACATCACTCCCCGCTTTGCGATTGCTCGTGTCCAGCCCGGGCTTGGCTCGCCACATCATCGCCTCAAGCTTGCCACCCTTGTACAACTTGCCCGGCTCCTTGGGCGTGAATCGATAAATCAACCCGTGCTCGATGTCCTCCGTCAAGTACACCGTCCCCGTGCGCGGATCCAGCGCCACCGCCTCATGCTTGAACCGTCCCATCTCGCGAATCGGCACCGCATCCGTCAGCTTCATCTCCGCCGACGCCGGCACCTCAAACACATACCCGTGATTTCGCAGCGCACCCTCATCCCCCTTGTTCGCCACATCTTCTTCGCACGTCAGCCACGAGCCCCAAGGCGTCGGCCCGCCCGCACAGTTGCGATTCGTCCCCAGCAAACTCGCAAACTCGCGAATCTTCCGCTGCGATTTGGTGTCGTACACAATCGTCGTGCATCCACCCAAGCTCGGTCGCTTGCTTCCAATATCAAATAACTTGCTCGGATCAACCTTCCCCAGCAGTTCGTTCTGTTCACCAAACGGCCCGCGCTTGGCCGAGCCTGCTTCCAGTTCGTGATTACACACAATCAGCGTCAACCCCTCAGGCCCCGGAAAACTCGCCATGCCATCAGGCTGTCCGGGCATGAAAAGTCCATCCGCCATCACATCGCCACGCCGACTCACGACGCTGTACGTAAACCCCGCCGGCAGATCGAGCACCCCCAGCGCATCCTTCACCAGCGGCCCATAGCCAATTCCCGATCGCGCAACATCCTCCACCAGCGACGCAAACGCCGCGTTGCGTTCCCGGCTCAACATCGCCAGTCCCGCAAAGCCCGCTGAGAACGCAATTCCGCGCTGCAAAAAGTGGCGTCGAGTGTGCATGCAAGATCGTTAGCACGTCGTCACCACAAAACGAGTCGCTTCGCGCGATCTTCGCAACTATCCGCAACTATCTCGGCAAAAATCGCTACAACCCAAGCTACCTCCTGCCTGAAACCCGTGAAGCAGATGTGCCAACTACCATTACAGAAGTCGTCACTGGTCGTCATTACGAAAGGGGCCTCGCATGCGTTTGCTCGCCGCCGTCTCACTCTCGCTCGCACTCTCCTTCGCCGCCTTTGCGTCGCCCCCGGTCTTCTCCAAGACCTCCTACGCCGACGCCATCAAAACCAATGCCACCGACGGCAAACTCCTCATCATCAAAGGCACCGCCGTCTGGTGCGGCCCCTGCAAGCAAATGGACAAGACCACCTGGGTTGATGAGAAAGTCGTGCAGTTCGTCAAAGACAACGGCGTCGCCATCGCCGTCGATGTTGACGACCAGCCCGACGTCGCCAAGACCCTCTCCATCGAAGCCATGCCCACCATGATCATCTTCAAGGATGGCAAAGAGCTCGATCGCACAGTCGGCTTTCAAAGTGCCGACAAACTGCTGGGCTGGTTCGACAACGTAAAGGCCGGCAAGACCAACGCCGCCATCATGCGAGAAAAAGCTGGCAAACGCGTCGGCCCCGACGGCAAAGTCAACATCCAAGAGCGTCTCGAAGTCGCCAGAGGTCTTACGCAAGCCCGCGACTTTGACAAAGCCCTCGAAGAATACGTCTGGCTCTGGAACAACATGCTCGAACACGAATTTGCTTACGTCGGCGTTCGCGGCAGCTTCATGGCAAGTGAAATGGAAGAACTCGCCAAGCGTCACGAGCCCGCCATGAAGACCTTCACCGACATGCGCGACACCCTCGCCGCTTCGCTCAAAGAGAAAAAATCTTTCCAAAAGTTCGACGACTGGGTTGTGCTCAATCAAGTCGTCGGCGACACGGCTGCCACGCTCGCATGGTTTGACCGCGTCAAGAACGACCCCGCCGCGAAAACATGGGTTGATCGGAGCTGGTTCCGCTTCGAACAACTGCTCGAAGCCGAAGGCCGCTGGGCCGACATGGGCTCACGATTGAACGTCAAACAGTTCCTCGCCATGCAAAAGATGGAGCGAAATACGCTCAACGCCATGCCCCCGCGCGGCGATGCCCAACAACAAGCCATGATGCGAGAAGTGCACGACAACAGGTTCCGCGAGAGCTTCGCCAAAACCCACATGGCCCTGCTCGCCGCCGATCGCGAAGCCGACGCACAAGAACTCGCCGATGAACTGCTCAAAGAACTCGACGATACCGAATCGCGCGTTTCACTCGTCACGATGGTCGTTGACTCCGGCTACGCCAAACCCTGGCACACCACTTTCCTCGACGACGCCGACACCAATTCCCCCGACACCACAAACGAACGCATCGAACTCCGCCGCCGCCTCGAACGAGCCCTCGCCGCGACAAAGAAGTAACCCCACCCGCTCCGCAGTAAACATCCAAACACCCCCTGCCCAAAGACAGCCGCCCCACAACGCGCCTGTCTTTTCTCATTCCTACCTTGCCCCTCAACTCGCTCCCCCGCTCCCTCGCTTCCTCGCTCTTCTCTTTTCGCTTTTCGCTTTATCGCTTTGTCTCCCCCATGCCCTCCACCACCCTCATCCTCACCACCCACAACAGCCCACGCGCCTTGGGGTTCGTCCTCCACGGCCTTGCCCGCCAAGACTTCCGCGACTTCGCGATCCTCATCGCCGACGACGGTTCTCGCGACGACAACCGCGCTGCCGTCGCCACCATCTGCACCGCCCTCGCACCACGCTTTGAGCATCCAATCCGCCACGTCTGGCAACCCCACCGCGGCTGGTACGGCAAGGCCAGCATCGTCAACAAAGCCATCACGCTCGCCCAGACCGACTACCTCATCCTCGCCGATGGCGACGTCGTCCCGCGCCACGACTACATCCGCACCCACTGGGAACTCAAACGCCCCAACACCTTCCTCGCCGGCGGCGACTTCCGTCTGAACGACGCCGCCACCAAAGCACTCACCTTCGCCGACATCGACTCAGGCCTTGCCTTCACGCCCCAGCACCTACTCAGCATCGGCCAAACAAAAACACGCAAGTTCATCAAACTCCGCCCACGCAACTGGTTCACTGAACTCTTCGACCGCATCAACATCAGCCCCGCGCGCTGGAGCGGCAGCAACGCAAGCTGCTGGCGCGACCTGCTCATCAAAGTCAACGGCTTCGATGAGAGCTTCAAAAGCTGGGGCAAAGACGACACCGAACTCGGCACACGCCTCTGGAACGCCGGCGTCAAAAGTCGCCACGTTCGCCACAACGCCATCTGCATGCACCTGTATCACGGCGAAGGCCGCTTCACGCCCGAAGGCCGCGCAACCAACTTGGGGCTGCTCGCCGAAACCCAGCGCACCAAACGCACCCAAGCACGCATCGGCATCCAGCAAATAATCAACGACTACGAAGTGCGCACGTACAGCGCGTAACGCTCGATAACTGCTCGACAGCCGAACGATCTCGACTACCGAATAACGGGGGCATTCCGCACAACGATCACTGATTTCAATCAGTCACTCAAGCTCCTATTGAGCCAGCACACGCAATGTCCGATCCCACTCCCGTGCGGTTGCACCTCGGGAGCTTCACCGGGGACGACGTTCTCAAGGAGTTTGCAAAATGCTGAAGAATCAACTGTTCAAACATCGCATGCTGTTGGCCATCATCGCAGGATCCGCATGCGCTCTGAGCGCATACGCCAGCGACGATCACGGCCACGCCGCACCCAAAGACGACCACGCACCCGCCGCTGAAAAGCACAATGCCGTGCCAGCCCCCACCGAAACCGCCAAGCCCAAGCGCCGTCCCGCGAAGTTGAAGACTGCCGCGAAGGATGACAGCAAGGCCGACGCAAAAACCGCAGGCGATGCCCATGGCGAAGCCGCGAGTGAAAAGAACAACGAAAAGACCAACGACAAAACCACCAAAACCGACGCTCCCAGCGAAGCCAAGATCGATACCTCCGCTTCCGACAACCTCGACGAACCCGCCGCGACCACGACGCCAGTCGCGCATGCGTCCGGCAAACTCACCGCCGACGATGCCCTCAAAATGCTCACCGAAGGCAACCAACGCTGGGCCAGCAACACCTCGCAGAACCCCAGTTGCGACAACGAGCAACGCAGCGAACAAGCCGCAGGCCAAACTCCCTTCGTGACCATCCTCACCTGCGCCGACTCACGCATCCCCGTCGAGCGCGTCTTTGATCGCGGCGTGGGTGAAGTCTTCACCATTCGCGTTGCAGGCAACGTCGCAGGCGACAGCGAAACCGGCACCATCGAATACGGCTTGGGCCACCTGCACACCAAGTTGCTCGTCGTCATGGGCCACACCAAGTGCGGCGCAGTCAAAGCCTGCGTCGACGGCGCCCAAAACGGCGCACTCCACGGCAAAGTCCGCGACCTCGTCGCCAGCATCGAACCTTCCGTCGAACGCGCCAAGCGCAACAACCCCAACGCCGAGCCCGCTGACCTCGTCAACCTCGCCGTCAAAGAAAACGTCTGGCAAGGCGTCTACAACCTCATGACGTCCAGCACCGAAATCCGCGATCTCATCAGCAAAGGCGAAGTCAAAGTCGTCGGCGCCATCTACGACATCCAATCCGGCAAGGTCGAATTCCTGGGCGAACACCCCTGGCAAAAAGAACTGCTCACCGCCCTCAACACAAATAGGGCCACCCCTGAGCCCGCCACCGCCGAAGCCACCGAAAAGCACGGCAACTGATCACTTCGCGTTGCGAATGCTTCAGTCCCACAATCGCCCGCCACCCGCGGGCGTTTTTGATTTCGTAGCCGCTCAAGATCGACAATCAACCTCAGTTTGTCGCTTTGCCATTTTCGCTTTGCCCTTTACCATCCCCCATGTCCCTCGCCACCCTCACCACCGCTGATCGCATCGCCACACTCACCCTCCGCCGCACCGACGCACGCAACGCTCTTTCCCTCGATCTCCTCCAAGCCCTCCACTCGCGCGTCGACGAACTCTTCACGCTCCCCAACATCTCCGTCTGCATGATCACCGGCGAAGGCAAAGCCTTCTGCGCAGGCATGGACCTCAAAGCCGTCCTCGACAACCCGCCCAAAGCTCGCGAACTCCTTCACTCACTCGCCGATCTCACACTCAAGATCCGCCGCCTCCCCATGGTCACGCTCGCCAAAGTCAACGGCGCCGCCATCGGTGGCGGCTGCGGCCTCGCCTGCGTCTGCGACATCGCCATCACCCACGCCGACAGCAAAATGGGCTATCCCGAAGTCGATCTGGGCGTCTGCCCCGCCGTCGTCGCACCATGGCTCGTGAAAAAAATCGGCTCAGGTCGCGCCCGCCGCGTCCTGCTCACGGGTGGACTCATGTCAGGCCAAGAAGCCCACACCATCGGCATCGTCGATCACATCGTCGCAACCGCCGCCGACCTTGACGCTGCAAGCGATGACCTCATCAAACGCCTCGCCCAAGCCGGCCCCCACGCCCTCCGCGCCACCAAAGAACTCCTCAACACCATCGACGCCAGCACCGACGCAACGCTCGTCAAACGAGGCGCCGACCTCAGCGCAGATGTTCTACAAACCCCCCAAACCCAAGCCGCCCTAAGAAACAAACTAAGCAAGTAACAAGCGATTCCCGGCTCCCCACCACGAATGCCGCCGCCATCACTTCGTCACTTCGTCACTTCTTCTTGTTCTTCCCCGCATTCACCCGCTCCGCCCGCGGATACAACCTCGGAGTCGCCACCCGCTTCTCCAAAATCACAATCTGCCCCGTCGGCGTCGCCGCCACTGCGTTCACCACAACTTTTATCTCGTGCAGCGTCTTGCTGGCTGCTTCCACTTCCTGCTGCGCCTGCGCACCCTTTATCAGCGCAACCACGCCATTCACTTTCGCAAACCCAACCGCCATTTCCGCCAACGTATCAAGCTGCCCCACCGCCCGCGCCACAACCACATCAAACTGCTCGCGGTACCCGCCATCGCGCGTCACCTTCCCCGCAAAATCCCGCCGCACACCAATATCGTGCGCAAGCTGCTCCGCCCGCCCCGTCACCGCATCCACATTCTTCAGCCCAAGCCGCGCACACGCCGCTTGCACAAACGCAATCTTCTTCGCCGTCCCATCCAGCAACGTAAACCGCAGATGCGGCATGCAAATCGCCAGCGGCACCCCAGGCAGCCCCGCCCCCGTACCAATATCCAGCACGCGCGCCCCTTCCGGCAAATCCGCCAGCACGCCCATCAGCGTCAACGAATCCAACACATGCCGCTGCCACGCCTGCTCGCTGTCAGTAATCGCCGTCAAATTCACCCGCTCATTCGCCACCGCGATGCACGCCAAAAACGTCCCCAGCTTCTCAATATCACTCGCATCAAACTCAACGCCAAACGCCCCCGCGCGCTCAGCGACCCACGCCGGCGCCGCCAACGCCTTCACCGCCGAAAAATCAAACGTCATCGCCTCGCGTGCAGGAACCTCGCGAACCTCGCGCACTTCCCCAGTCCCCTTCGCCCCGCCCCGCGCCCCATCTTTCGCCGCAGGCCCCGCAGCCGGCCTCGCCGAAGGCTTGGCCCCAGGCTTCGCCCGATGCTTGCCCCGACCTCCACCCGCCCCACCACCACCACCCGGCCCCGCCCCACGCACACCCCCGCCACCGCCACCGCCACCACGAGGCGCAGTTCGCGAAGTCTTCCCATTTCCAGAACCAGATCGACGAGGTGCAGGTGTAGTCACAGGCGAGCGTAGGAAGAAGCAAGTGCCAGAGTGCAGAGTGCCAGAGTACGAAGGCACGAAGTGCCAAAGTGCAAACACGCATCTCCCCCAGTGGCCCGGGCTTTTAGCCCGGGCGAAAAACTCCAAATCTCCCCCGTCCCTCACACAACCGCATGCGGATTCTCCTCCCCGCACTCGGGACAAACCTGCAACCGCTGCACCTCATATCCGCACCCGCGGCACAATCCCCGGCCCTTTCGCAGTTCCCGTCGCACATATCGCACCAGCGCAATACACCCGCCCACGGAACCGGCAATCACCACAATGTTCGCAGCCCACTGCAAAGGCCGCATCCGATACGGCACCACGCGAATCGATCGATAGTTCACTGGAGTCTGCCCGCGTGGCCAAACCGCGCCGCCATCGATTCCCACGAAGGAGACGTTCGCTCGACCCAACGCTCTATCCGTCTCAATCAAACACGTCCAACTGCGAAACGGCAAACCGAAATACCGCTGCTGCGAAAACTTTGCGCGCTTCTCCGCATCCGCAAACGCCCCCGACTTATACCAACGCTCCGGTATCTGCACGTTAGGCGTGCCAGCGTTTGAACCACTCTGGTCCGTTGCCAGCCACCACGTAAACCATGCTCCACTACGCACGCTTACATCGTAATCGATGATGTATCGCTGCCCCGACTCGCATTTACGCACCGCGTCTCGCCATCCTGGCCTATCCCACGGCACCCACAACGCCTGCTGCCCCTGCAACAGCCCCACCAACGCATCAACCCCAATTGCAAAAACAACGAGCGCAGCCGCAACGCGAACAACCGCCCTCGCACCCTTTCGTTCCATTTGCCGCTCACTTCGTTCACGCCGCTGGCCACGTATCCACTTGAGGCCACCAGCCCACGTGTGAGATTATGCAAATTGATTCGCTACACAATCGGCATCACCGCAAACACGCGTTCATCCACTTGGCGTACGCGAAGTCCAACATCTACCGGCAACATGCGGCGACTAAAGTCGCAACACGCCTCCAGCGATTCTGTGGTGCAAAGAGCCAGCGGCGGCACTTTCTCAGCAACAAGCACAACCGCCCAGCCGCGCCATGTTGATCCCCACCCGCCCGGTTTCAGAACCGAAATCGGCACGATCTGAAACTCAACATCTTGCGTCGCAACTCGCCACATTCGCTTGCCAAACAGCGACGCTTTCGTTACAACCACTTCACCTTCATGAGAAAACGCGACGACCAACCGACTGGACAATCGCAAAACCGCGTACAGCCCAAGTCCACTCGCAAGCAGCGCGATACATACCGCTCCCCCCGCCATCTGCCAGCTCACCAGTAAGCTCGCGACCACTGCCATGACCACCGCAGCGCCGCCACTCGCGAGGCCGCGCGAATTGCCGCGCAGAACCAACTCACTCGCATCTTTCGTCCCGATGCTTCGCATCGCGTACGGCGGCAGCCTGACTGTGATGAACGACATCAACCATGCTCCTGCAGAAAGCCATCATGCTAGTGACATCACCCGCTCGAAGTCTGCATCGCAAGCGGGATGGGGTGCCGGGGAAGGGCGGCAGCCCTTCCCGGCGTTGGTCGATCTGTTGCTTGCTGGCGTTGCGGCTCGTGTGCGTGCAAAGATTGTCGCGGTAAGCAGAGGCATCGCCGCGCTCGCACCGACCCGCTCAGAGCAGCGGATCGGTGGCACGGGCTGTTGCGGCTTTGCAGGGCTGCATGGTGCCAAGTGCCCGAGCACGAAGTAAAAACCAAAAAAGATACGGGCCCGAGTCCACGACTCAGGCCCGCTTTGCATTTGCTCTTCCCACTCCGCACTCTGGTACTCCGGTACTCCGGTACTCCGGTACTCTGCCTTCCCCGCCTTTACATCTTCTGCACCTGTGCAATCCGCGGCACATCGCGCTCCGTCAAACCACACCGGCGGATCATGATCGACGCCGTCAGTTGCCCCTCGCAGCCCATTTTGGCGTACAGCGACTTCTTGTGGCTCGCCACCGTTTCCAGCGAACGTGTCAAGGCATCGGCGATTTGCTTGGCATCCATACCCAGGCCGATGCGCACGGCGATTTCGCTCTCGCGTGGCGTGAGCTGCGCGAGCTTGCCGTAGTCGTTCCACGCCGCTTCGATATAGTTGAAGTCTTGGAACGCCGCTGGATCAATCACGCCCTCTAAGGCTTCATGGAACGCACCAACCAGGGTCTCTTCCGGGTTTGTCACGTCAACGGCGGGAAAGAAGTGCGTTATGTGCTGCAAACCGCGAATCACACAGCGCACCACCATCGGCTCCCGCGATGCAGCTACCTCGCGCAGATATCCAATCCGCTCGCGTCCTGCGACTTCACCGAGAATATCGCAAAGATTGCGACCCGCCGCCGAGCCATTTCGAGCCTCTGGCCCCATTAACGTCCGTGTGAATACCGGCGACATGTAGCGGACGTCGCCGTCGATGGTGAACACGCTCGCCATGAGCGTGCTGTGCGTGAAAAACGAAACGGGGTACCGGTTCGATAAATCTCGAAATGCTGTCGACACTGATCCTCCGTTGCGTCACGGCGAGCCCAAAGTCAACATTATCTGCATAAAGCTGGTGGAAGCCATTACCCTATGTTAGGTGAATTTCTGTTTTGACAGATGCAGTTCTGACGCAATTGGCTGAGCAATAACGCTCAAAGTGAGCATGCTGCCCGCTGCCACGCATCTTCATCCCGCAATCGCGTCCGCCAACTCCCCGCCTCTTCACTTCCGCCCGCTCATCCCTACCTTGCCGCATGGCAACCCTTCCCACCCTCTCTCCCCTCGTCCTCATCATCCGCGATGGCTGGGGCATGAATCCCAACCCTTCGCACGATGCCTTCAACGCTGTCAAAGTCGCCAGTGCTCGCGGCCTCACGCCAGTTGCTGATCGCCTCATGCGCGATTGTCCCTGGACGCTTATCAAAACCAGCGGCGAAGATGTCGGCATTCCCGACGGCACCATGGGCAACAGCGAAGTGGGCCACCAAAATATCGGCGCAGGCCGCATCGTCGATCAAGAGAGCGTCGCCATTACCAAAGCCTGCCGCGCAGGCCTTGACAAGAACGCCGCAATTGCACAAGCCATTACCGCGTGCAAAGAACGCAACGGCACCGTACATCTGCTGGGCATCGCCAGCGATGCCGGCGTCCACGGTTTGCTGGATCACCTCTACGCCATCGTCCGCGCCTGCAAAACCCTCAACATGCCGCGCGTTGCTATTCATCTCTTCACCGATGGCCGCGACACCGGCCCCTTCACCGGCAAAGGCTTCGTCGCACAAATCGAAAAAGAACTCGCCGCCATCGGCATCGGCGCAATCGTCTCCCTCTGCGGCCGCTATTACGCCATGGATCGCGACAACCGCTGGGAACGCGTGCAACTCGCGTACGACGTCCTCACTGGCAATGGCCCCGCCCCCAAGTTCGCCACCGCCGACGCCGCACTGCAAGATTACTACGATCATCCAACCGCCCCCAACCTCACGGGCGATGAATTCATCACCCCGCGCATCGTGGGCAACGGCGCACCCATCAAAGACAACGACGCCGTCATCTTCTACAACTATCGCGGCGACCGCCCACGCGAAATTTCCGCCGCGTTCGTCTTCCCTGACGACAAATGGGCGAAAGTCAAACCCAGCCCCGACAGCGGCACCAGCGGCTTTAGTCGCGGCAGCAAACTCAAGATCGATTATCTCATCATGACCGAATACTGGGAAGAGCTTCTGCCCTTCTGCAAAGTCGCTTTTCCCAAGCCGCCCAAGATGATCAACATCGCCGGCGAATACATCTCAAACCTTGGCCTCACGCAATTCCGCTGCGCCGAAACCGAGAAGTATCCACACGTCACCTTCTTCTTCAACGATTACCGCGACCCGCCGTTTCCTGGCGAAACCCGCGAGAATCCGCAGAGCCCCAAAGTCGCAACCTACGACCAAAAGCCCGAGATGAGCGCACGCGAAGTGTGCGACTGCGTGCTGCGTCGCCTCGCTGCGCCAAATTCCGAGAGCCTCATCGTCGTCAACTTCGCCAATGGTGACATGGTGGGCCACACGGGCAACCTCGAAGCCGCCGTCCTCGCTTGCGCCGCCGTTGACAAATGCGTGGGCGAAGTCATCGCCGCCGCAACCCAGCGTGGCGGAGCCTGCATCGTCACCGCCGACCACGGCAACTGCGAACAAATGTTCGACCCCATCACCAACGCGCCCCACACCGCGCACACAACCTACGACGTCCCCATCATCATCGCGGGCGATAAATTCAAAGGCCGCAAACTCCGCGGCGACACCGACGCCAACGGCTGGTTCAGCGACAAAACCCGCGCCAGCCGCGGCCGACTCGCCGACATCATGCCAACCGCCTTCGCGATGATGGGCCTGCCGAAGCCAGGCGAAATGACTGGCGAGAGTTTGCTGATGTAAGAAGGCACAAGCAAATGGCCTGGTCCCACTCACCGCGGTCGCCGGACAATCCTTCACCAGCACAAAGATTCAATAGAGAATTTCCGAGCCCCGTCGCAACCTGCCCTTCGCGCGCCGGTAAACGACTCCTGCATGCACATCCGCCAGCATGCAGGAGTTTCACGTATGCCCCGCGCCGCCATCCTCGGACTCGTCATGACCTCCGCCGCAATCGCTCAGCCGCAGGTCCAAATCATCGCACGAACAGGACAACCCGCCCCTGGCATGCCCAACGCCGCGTTGTTTACGGAGGTTGACCGCCCCGTCATCGCCAATGACGGCACCATCGTCTTCCGCGGTGCGACCAACGGCCCAATCGGCGAAAACACCGGCCTTTGGCGCGTCGCACCCAACGCAGCCGCAACGCTCGTCGTCCGCGAAGGCGCATTCGCAACCGCACTCAACCGCTTCGGCGACTTTGGCGCGGTGAGGTTCCCCACACCACCTACTTACTCCCTGAGCCACACAGGCCACCTCAGTTTCGTGTCACTACTTCTGACGCCAGAATCGCGAGCAGTTTCCGTCAGCGCATGGACGACACGCACAGGAACACCCCAGCTCCTGGGCCGCAATTCACAAGCTGTCTCGCCCGCTTCAGTTGGAACAATTTCTAGCGTACAGACGCCGCTTAGCACCACGACCGGCTACACCGTCCTCCTCAGTTCTCTCTCCAGGTTTTCCCCACCGCCGACGTCACTCCTTCGCGACACTGTCGGCGGCATCCCGCGCGAAGTACTACTTACCGCGGCCCAACAAATCCCAGGCGGATCTCGTTTTTACGGATCGATTCAGTCGGCGGCGCTGAACAACAGTGGCACCGCGCTCGTCGCAACATTCGACAACATTTCTTCGAATTCAACCAATATTCCCACGCTCGTCCGTGTAGGTCCCAACGCAGTTCAGGAAGTTCTGATCGATGGGGTCTTGTTCACAAATACCCTACCCGGCGGCGGTCGCTTCAGTTCAATCACTGATGTCGCACTCGCCGACGACGGCTCGTATGCCTTCACTGCAACCCGAAGTACAACGCCGGTTCCACCCGAACCTGACACATATCTCTTCGCATCACGCGATGGACAAACGCAAGTCGTCCTCACACGTAACCAGCCGATTCCGGGCCTGCGTGCAGACGAAGTCGTCACCCAGTGGTCACAAGTTCAGCTCACAACCTCTGGTGAGATCTTCACCATCCTGGACATTCGCAATACCCAAACATCGCTCACGCGCCGCGTCGCCGCCATCTATCGACGCACCAACTGGGTCATCCTCGCAGGCGCAGGCGACCTCGCGCCAGGTTTCGCTGGCGGCAGATTCGGCGAGATTCGCGGCACCATCGCTTCAAACGGCATCGTTGCCATTACCGCGCTTGTCCTCAATTCAACTGGAGGCACCATCGGCGAAGGTACTTGGATCACATCGCCCTCGCGCGGCCTCACACTGCTCATGCGTGACCGCTTGCTCGTTGACGTTGACGAAGGACCCGCCGAAGACTTCCGATTGCTGCGCCCCAGTTGGTTCAGCAGCAACGAACTAGTCTGCGTCGAAGCGGCACCAATCAACGCCGACGGCACCATGACTGTCGTACTCGCGGAAGATAACACTCCGTTCTTCGCCATCGCTCGCATCACGCCCCAATCACAATGCGACAGCATCGACTTCAACCGCAACGGCGTCTTTCCCGAAGATCAAGATGTCATTGACTTCTTCACCACGCTCGCCGGCGGAACATGCCCGTACGTCGAACCCTGCGATATCGACTTCAACAACAACACCGTCTTTCCAGAAGATCAGGATGTCATCGACTTTTTCGCAACACTCGCAGGCGACACGTGCCTCTGATCAACCCACGAGGCAACCTCACAACTTGATCTTGATCCCCTCGTTCTTGTACTTCTCCAACATCTGCTGCGCCTCATCCAGCGCCTTATCCAGCCGCTTCGCCGCATCATCCAAGTTGCGATACAAATCGGGATTGTTCACCAGTTGCCCCAGAGTCCCCTTGCCGCTGTTCACAGCTTCCAGCGTCTTCGCCAACTCTTCACCCGCCGCTCGCACCTTGTCCAGCGAACCATTCGCACTCGCCGCCAACTCGTTCAGCTTCTCACTCGCGCCGCGCACTTCTTTGCCCACGCTCTCCACAGTTTCGTTCGTCGTCTGCGCCGTCGTCGTCCACGCCTGCGCCAGCGTCTTGGCTTCCGCCAGCACACTATCAGCCTTGTTCACAACTTCCCGAAACTGCGTCCGCAGTTGATCATCCGCCAGCCACACATTCGCACTCGTCACCGCCACATCAATCCGCGCCAGCGTGCTGCGCAAGTTCGGATCCTTCCCGCCTTGCACATCCGCCAACGTCCGCGGCTCCACCAGTTCATTCAGCCGCTTGCCCAGCGTCGTGTACTCCACCGCCAACGCATCAATCTTCGCCGCCGTACTACTAAACTGCGCCAGCGGCCCTTCCACAATCTGCTTGATCGACCCTAGCAGCGTCTCGGGCGCGCCGCCGTCCATCACTTCGCCATCCTTCACCACATCGCGAAGTTGTTCGCTTGTCAAATCAATCGTCACAAACTCCAACGTTGAGCCGCCCACAAATCCGCGATCCAGACTGATCTTGCTCGCCCGCGGAATATCAATACTCCGCTTGATGCGCACCTTCAGCATCGCCCCCGCCGTCTCGCCCGCACTCGCCCCAATCATCGCCTTGCTCTCAATCACCTGCCCCACCTTCACGCCATTGAGCGTCACCGGACTGGTCTCATCCAGCCCGCCCGCGTTCGCCACGCGCATCTGAAATTCATAATTCCGCTCCGCCAGCGGCATGAGTTCCCCAAAGAAAATCAACGTCAAAATCAACCCCGCCAGCGAAGCCAGCGCAACCACGCCCGTCAATAAATCCCGCAAAAACAACCTGTTCACGACTCGCTCTTTTCTTGTGTAGTCCTTGCCGCCTTGCCCCGCTTGAACATCCTCGGATTCGCCGCATCTTCCTCAACACGCAGCGAACTCTTCTCCGTCTCCGCCATTCCCGGCTCATCATCCGCGCAGTACGTCCCCGTCAAGAAGTGTTGTATGCGTGCATCCTCGCTCCGCGCCAAATTATCAAACGGCCCATCCGCTGCAACCTTGCCCCCAAGCAACATCACCACGCGATCCGCCACATGCTTCGCGCTCGCCAAGTCATGCGTTACCACAATATTGGTCACATTGAACTTCTCGCGCAGCCGCACAATCAAATCATCAATCCCCGCGCTTCGAATCGGGTCCAATCCCGTCGTCGGCTCATCAAACAAAATCACCCGAGGCCGCATCACCAGCGCCCTCGCAATCGCCACGCGCTTGCGCTGCCCGCCCGAAAGCTGGCTAGGCAGCTTCAACTGCACGCCTTGCAAATCCACCGTCTCCAAAACTTCCGCAATCCGCTCACGCCGCTGAGCCGGCGTCAGCTTCGTGTGCTCAATCAGCGGAAACGCGATGTTGTCTTCCACGCTCATGCTGTCGAACAGCGCGCCCATCTGAAAGACCAGCCCAATCTGCAGCCGCACCGGCGCCAGCTCATCTTCATCAAGCTGATCCACCCGCGTGTCACCAAAATACACTGCCCCCGCATCAGGTCGCAGCAATCCCACAATGTGCTTGAGCATCACACTCTTGCCGCACCCGCTGGGCCCCATCACCACAGTCGTCTTCGCTTCCTCAAACGCAAGCGTGACGCCATCCAGCACGACCTGCGTGCCAAACCGCTTGCAAACTCCTTCGAGCCGCACGATCCCAGATTGACCAGTTGCTTGCACCATCTTCACCCAATTGCCGCCGCGACGCCGCTGCCTCAACTACGATTGCTCTGATGCCACCGCCGCATGTTAGTCGCGACAAACCTGACCCCGCCACTCCGCCACGCAAGATCACGCGCACTTTGCTGCGAACTGGCGTGAAATTCAACATCGAACTCCTCGAAACCACAGGCCGCGACGGCACACGCCTCTCACGCGAAGTCATCCGCCACCCTGGCTCGGTGATCATCCTCCCCATTCTCGAAACCCCAACCGGCCCGCAAATCGTCCTCATCGAAAACTTTCGCCTCTCCACCGAATCCAAACTCCTCGAACTCCCCGCCGGCACCCGCACCCCAAACGAAGACCCCGCCCTCTGTGCCGCCCGCGAACTCATCGAAGAAACCGGCTACCAAGCCGCCACCTTGACGCACATCACAACTTTCCTCACCGCCCCAGGCCTGACCGACGAAGCCATGGCCTTCTTCCTCGCAACCAACCTCACCCCCGTGGGCCAACACCTCGAAAACGACGAAGACATCACCGTCAAACTCGTCTCGCCCAGCCAAGCCTTCGCCATGATGTTGAAAGGCGAGATTCACGATGCCAAAACAATGCTGGCCCTTCTCCTCGCGAGAGATCGCGCCATCCTGCCGATAATCCCCTAAGTCAAATTCCCCTCCCCGCTTCCGCTCCCAAACGCATCGACTAACCCATGGGCATTTACGACCGCCAATACACCCAAGTCCCCGCCGAACGCTCCAGCTTCTTCTCACGGATGATGTCCGTGACCGGCTGGATCATCATCATCAACGTTGCCATCTTCGTTATCCAATTCTTCCTCACCAACACCAAAGGCCTGCGCGAAACCACAGGCCTGCCCATGCTGGAACGCAACGCTCTCAATGTCAAGGCCCTGAGCACCGATCCAAAACTCGACATCAACCCCACATACTTCGACATCGATACTTCCGCGCCCGGCCCTAACCCGGGACTTGTTCCATCTGAGAAGAGCACGCCCAACGCCTCCGTGATCGGTGCTCGCGTCGGCAGATTCATTCTCGACAAATCCGTACAGCCCCCCAGCCTCGTCGGCTTCGCGTACTACGAAGTCCGCGACGCCATCTCCACCCTAGGCCACTTTTCAACCTACATGGGCTTCCAACGCCTCGAAGTCTGGCGCCTCATCACCTTCCAATTCCTCCACGGCAGCTTCCTCCACATCGCCTTCAACATGCTGGGCCTCTGGATGTTCGGCCGCATCGTCGAAGATCACCTCGGTCGCAAAAAGTATCTCGCCTTCTACCTCATCTGCGGCATCTGCGGCGGCCTCATGTATCTCATCCTCAACGGCCTTGGCGCACTCTTCCTCAAACAAGGCTGGCCGCCCCTCCCAGGTCTCCTCATCAACAGCACCACGACCCCGCTCGTCGGTGCCAGCGCAGGCGTCTTCGGCGTCATCATGGCCTGCGCCTACTTCGAGCCCGACGTCCGCATCCAACTCCTCTTCCCGCCCGTCCCCATGCGCATGAAAGTCTTCGCCTACGCCTACGTGGGCCTCGCCATCGTCATGGTCCTCTTTGGCGCGAAAAACGCCGGCGGCGAAGCTGCCCACATAGGCGGCGCAATTGCTGGCTACTTCTTTTCGCGCAACAGCCACCTCCTCCTCGACTTCTTCGACGTCGTAGGCGATAGCCGCAAAGGCCCCAAATCCAAAACCGCCGTCGACAAAGTCCTCAAGCCCGCCAAAGCCGAGTTCAGCGAAAAAGAACAATCCATCTTCGCCGAAGTCGATCGCATCCTTGCCAAGCAACGCGAACAAGGCGTCCAAAGCCTGACCACCAGCGAAAAAGAAACCCTCCGCAAAGCCACCGACATTCTCAATCGCAAAACCTAACTCGAGCATTCACCCCCTCACCTCTACACCCCCTCACGAACCCACCCTTCCCCTACCCTCCCTCAGTGACGCTCCCCTCCCCACTCTTACCTTTCTTCCGCGACGCCGGCGGCGTCCTCATGTCCTACGGCCCCGCCGACATGACGCCCCCCTGCGACGTCGTCGCCGCCCTAGGCCCCATCGAACTCGAATACGGCTCGCTCCGCAAGCACGCCGCACTCCTCGACCAACCCACCCGCGGCGTACTGCGCCTCACAGGCCCTGAGCGCATCGATTTCCTCAATCGCATGATCACGCAGGAAATGAAAGGCCTCGCCCCCTTCTCCTGCCGTCGCAGTTTTTGGCTCAATCGCAAAGGCCGCATCGACGCCGACCTCCGCGTCATCAACTTGCCCGAAGAAACGCTGCTCGACCTCGACATCCTCGCCACCGACCGCGCCCGCAAAGGCCTGGATTCCTTCATCATCAGCGAAGACTGCGCCATCACCGACGCAACACCCACGCTCCACCGCCTCGCCCTCCACGGCCCAACCGCCGCATCGCTCCTGAGCCTCTGCGCATCAACCGACGTCACCACACTGACACAAGACACCGCCGTCAACATCACCATCGCCAACACGCAGCTACTCGTCCTGCGAGACGACACCGCAGGCGTTCCCGGCTACGAACTCTTCATCCCCACTGCCAACGCTCTCGCCGTCGTGCGCGAGTTCATCGCCAAAGGCCACGACCACCGCCACCACAACGAGCCAGGCCGCGCCATCGCTCTGCTGCAACGCGACGACCCCGCCGCCAGCATCCGCCTCCAACTCATCGGCTGGCACGCCTACAACATGGCTCGCATCGAAGCCGGCACACCCCTCTACAACATGGACTTCGGCCCCGAAAATCTGCCGGCAGAAACCGGCGTCTTGTCCGACCGCGTCAGCTTCACCAAGGGCTGCTACCTGGGCCAGGAAATCGTCGCCCGCATGCACGCACGCGGCCAAAGCAAACAATCACTCGTCACCATCAAGTTCGAACGCCTCATCGCCGCCGACCAACCCAATGACCAGCGCGACGACCAGGCTCCCTACCCACCCCTGCCCGATCCCGGCGCCGCCCTCGCACTCGAAGCCGCCGCCCAACAGCCCGGCGAAGTCATCGGCACCATCACCAGCGCCGCCCCCGCGCCAACCCTCGGCATGACCCCCGTCGCGTTCGCCCAAATCAAAACCAACCACGCCAAACCCGGCACTGTTGTCATCTCCCACGCCGAAGGCCAGTTGATTCGCGGTGTGCTGCAACCAACTCTCACCGCGCAGCCAACCCACAAATCCGCGACCCAGTAACTGTCAACGAGGCTCCCACTCGCTTCCCCCTCTGTGCCTCTGTGTCTCTGTGGCAATCGATTTACCTGTCGCATCCATCACCGAGCACTCTTCCCCACCCGCTCCAGCGCCCCACCCTTGAGCCGCCACATCGTCCACTCATCCATCCCCACCGCCCCCATCGCTTTGTAAAACTCGCGCGCCGGATGGTTCCAATCCAAAACCATCCAGTCCATCCGCTGGCACCCGCGCTCCACCGCAATCTGCGCCACACGCTGAAACAACGCCTTCCCCAGCCCCACCCCGCGCGCCGTCGGCCTCACATACAAATCCTCAAGATAAATCCCCCGCCGACCCACCCACGTCGAGTAGTTGTGAAAAAACAACGCAAACCCCTGCGGCATCCCATCCACCTCACCGATGATCGCCTCGCAAATCGGCCGCACGCCAAACAAGTCCTCGCGCAGATTCTCCTCCGTCGCAACAACCTGATCCGCCGCCTTCTCATACTCCGCAAGCTCGCGAATAAATCCGAGCACGCTGCTTACGTCACCAATTACCGCGGGTCGTATTCGAATCATTGAACGTCTCCATCCTCGCGTGAAAAGTACCGGAGTACCTCAGTACCGAAGTACCGAAGTACCGAAGGAAATACATCTCGCACATGTCTTTCCTCCGGTACTTCGGTACTTCGGTACTCCGGTACTTCTTCTACGCCAAACTCCCCGCCAAATACACCATCGGATGCACCGCCTTCTTCTCTACCCCATCATGCACCTGATGCCGACAACTCGTTCCCGGCGCAACCAGCACATCCTTCGCCGTCATGCCTCGCGCCGCCGGAAACAAAACCAGCTCGCCAATCTGCATCGACAAATCAAATCGCTTCTCGCCATACCCAAAGCTCCCCGCCATGCCGCAGCAGCCCGAGTCCAGCACCGTCAGTTTGTCCCCCGCCACGCGCCGCAACATATCCGCCGACGAACTCGCTCCCCACAGCGCCTTCTGATGGCAATGCCCATGCAGCAAAACTCGCCCCGCCGGAGCCTTCATCGCTGGCCGCTTCGGATGCTTCTCCCACGCGGCATGTAAAAACTGTTCCGGCAAAAAGCTCTTCTTCGCCAACTTCGCCCGCAGCACCATTGGCGTCTTGAGTTTCAGCGTCAGCCAATCATCCTTGAACGCACTGAGGCACGAAGGCTCGGCAACCAGCACCGCAACCACGCCGTCATCTTCAATCACGCTCTGCAACTTTTCCAGCGTCGCATCAATCTCATCAATCGCTTCAGGCAGCAACCCCAGCGAAATCTTTGCTCTGCCACAGCACCCCGCATTCGCGAGTTCCACGCGATACCCAAACGCCTCCATTACGCGCTTGGTCGCCATCCCAATCGACGACTCGTTGTACATCGTAAAGCAATCCCCAAACAACACCACTCTCGGCCTATCCACGCTCTGCTTCGCGTCGCGCTCCCCATCCCACATCCCTTCCAACGACCGCGAAAACGCCGGCAACGTCCGCCGCCCATCAATCCCCAGCACCCGCCGAATCACACCGCCCACCAAAGAACTCGCATTCACCGCATTCGCCACCCCAGGCATCATCGCACCCAGCTTATTCAACGTGCGAATCTGCCCCATGATCCTCGCCGCAATAGGCACCCCATGCCGCCGATACCGCTGCGACGTGTACTCCGCCTTCAACTTCGAAATGTCCACATTGCTCGGGCATTCCGTCTTGCACGCCTTGCAACTCAGACACAAATCCAGCGTCTGCATCGTCCCCTTATCACTCCACACATCCGCATCAGGCTGGCTTGCCTCACCCACCGTGTCCAGCTTCAGTTGCCCCGTAATCGCCAGCCGCAGTGCATTGCCTCGCCCGCGTGTGCTGTGCCGCTCATCCAGCGTCGCCATGTAACTCGGGCACATCGTTCCGCCCTGCTTCTTGCGGCACACCCCGCTCCCGTTGCACATCTCCACCGCGCCATCCAGCCCGTGCTGATCCGAAAAATCAAAACTCGTCTCCACACTTCCAAACGCCGCAGGCCTTCCAGGCTCTGGCTCCACCCGCAACTGCTGCGTCATGCTCGCAACAGGCCTTGGCGAATCTCCCGCCACATCCACCACATTCCCCGGATTCAAAAGCCCCGCCGGATCAAATATCAACTTCAACTCACGAAACGCCTGCATCATCTCCGCCCCAAAATACCGCTCCAAAAGCGGCCCGCGCACGCGCCCATCTCCATGCTCCCCGCTCATCACCCCGCCCAAACTCCGCGCCAAATCCGCCGTCGCCACCGCAATCGCCCGCATCCGCTCGCGATCCGCCTCATCATGAATGTCAATCAATGGCCGCACATGCAACACCCCCACGCTCGCATGCGCATAGAACGCCGCCCGCGTCCCGTGCGACTCCACAATCTTCCGCAGCTCTTTCACAAACGTCGCCAGATTCTCCACCGGAATCGCATTGTCCTCCACAAACGTAATCGGCTTGCGACTACCCGGCACCCCATGCAGCAGCGGCTCGCCCGCCTTGCGCAGCTTCCAAGCATTCATCATCGCCGTCGCGTTCGTGTGTACCTGCACGGGCGAAGCCGGACACGCTTGCTTGAGCGCGTCAACCCGCTCACGCACCTCCGCCTCACTCGCCCCAAAATACTCCACATACAAAACCGCATTCAGCTCCCCACTCCCACCAGGAGGAGCCGGCAACAGCTCCACATACTTGCGATACTCCGTATTCGCCCGCGCCAGACTCACCACCAAATCATCCAGCAACTCCACCGCGCTGGGCTTGGTCGCCAAAATCGGAATCACGGCCTCAATCGCATCGTCGAGGGTCGCAAAGCTCAGCACCGCCAGAGCCTTCGCCTTGGGCCGCTCATGCAGCGCAAGCTTCGCCCCCAATGTCATCGCCAGCGTCCCCTCACTCCCGCACAGCAGCGGCGACAAATTCACATCCTCTTCCGCAACACCCTTATCAAGCTGCTGCAAAATCATGTCCAGCCCATACCCCGCGTTCCGCCGAATCGTCTTCGGAAACCGCTCGCGAATCAGCGCCTCGTTCTTCCGCACCAGCGCAACCACGCGCCGCGTGATCTCCGCAACCCTCGCATCGCGCCTCGCGCTCCCCGCCGCAAATTCCACCCGCGTCCCATCCGCCAAACACGCATCAATTGCAATCACGCTCTCGCTCGTACGCCCATATCGCACGCTTCGCGATCCCGCCGCGTTGTTCCCAATGCACCCGCCAATGCTCGCATGCCTCGCCGTCGCCGGATCCGGCGCAAAGAACAAGCCCGTCCCCGCAATCGCGTCATTCAAATCATCCACCGTAATGCCAGGCTCCACCCGCACAAACTTCTCGCCCGCATTCACTTCCAAAATGTGCCGACACCTCGCACTCACGTCAATCACCACCGCCAAATTCGTACACTGCCCCGCCAAACTCGTCCCACCCCCACGCGGCAAAATGGGCAACCCGCGCTCACTGCAAAAACGCACCGCCGCCGCCGCATCTTCCACGCTACTCGGAATCACCACCCCCACCGGCTCAACCTGATACAACGACGCATCCGTCGCATACAGCATGCGGTTGTGCCCATCAAATCGCACTTCCCCTTCCACCGCGTTCGCCAGCTCGCGCGCCAAATCCTCCCGCCCATCCTCATCCAATCCCCGCGCACGACCAATCGGCGTAACCTGAGCCCGCGACAAAATGGGAAGCGATGTCATAGAACAAATCTTAGCGTCCCTGCCGCGTCTCACCCCCGCCTGCATCCTTTGTCACAACACTGTCACACCCCGCAACTCCCCGCGGAACACACCCACACACCCCGCGTCTTCTCTGGTACGCTCTCCTGCGGTTGTCCCGCACCAAGCGCAATCGGAGGTCCCCATGCTCGCGTCCATCATCCGTTCCACTCTCGCCCTCTCCCTCGCCGCAGGCCTGCTCGCCACTGTTACCGTTCCCACTATGAGCCACGCCCAACCCGCTGCCAAATCGACCGACAAACCCGCGATCGATCTCCCCATCCGCAAAATCACCCTCTACCGCTCAGGCGTCGCCAGCTTCGAGCGTTCCGGTTCCGTCACCGGCGACGGCATTGCCAGCATCCGCTTTCGCACCGAGCAAGTCAACGACATCCTGAAAAGCCTCGTCGTCCTCGACCTCTCAGGCGGCACCATCGACGGCGTCAACTACGCCAGCCAAGAACCCCTCGCCAAACGCCTCAGCAGTTTCGGCATCGACATCTCCGACGCGCCCACGCTCCCCCAAGTCCTCGCCCGCCTCCGCGGCTCGCGCCTCACCGTGCAAACCGCCGACAAAACCGTCACCGGCACCATCATGGGCAGCGAAACCCGCCCCGAAGCTGTTGGCGACGCAACACAACTCGTCAACGTCCCCTACGTCACGCTCATCACTGAGCAAGGCATCGTCTCCGTCAACCTCAACACCGCCCGCAGCTTCAAGCTCGAAGACGAAAAGCTCAACGCCGAACTCATGAAGGCCCTCGCCGCCGTCGCCGAGTATCGCGAAGACCGCACGAAAACCGTCGACATCCGCTTCTCAGGCACCGGCACCCGCAGCGTGCAAACCACGTACGTCCACGCTGCCCCCGTCTGGAAAACCAGCTACCGCCTCGTGCTGCCCGAAACCAAAGAAGACGCCAAGCAAGACAAGCCCCTCATGCAAGGCTGGGCAATCGTCGAAAACACCACCGACAACGACTGGACCGACGTGCAACTCTCGCTGGTCTCCGGTCGCCCCGCCAGCTTCCAAATGAATCTCTACGAACCCATCTTCACCACCCGACCCATGCTGTCAGTGCCCGTGCCGCAAACGCTTGTGGGCCAGGTGTATGACGATGCGAGCGATGTTCAATTCGACCGGCAAGTGGCCGAAGCCGGGTCCAACGTCCTGAACAAATCGAAGTGGCAAGTCAACTCCGCCAAACCCTCCGCCGCACCCATGATGGCTGGCAGCCCGCGCGGCAGCGCTGGCCGAAGTGCCGCAGTCGATCTGGAGTCGGTGGTAGCGGATTCCGCCGTCGGCTTCGACCCCGCCACCAACATGTACGCCGCCGCCGCCGCCATCACCTCCGCCGCCGCAGGCCTCCAAACCGGCGAAGTCTTCTTCTTCCGCCTCTCGCGCCCCGTCACCATTGAGCGCCAGCGCAGCGCCATGCTCCCCATCGTCAGCCAAACCATCGAAGGCCGCCGCGTCAGCATCATTGGAGTCAACGACTCAGGCCCCAACCCCATGCGCGGCGTGCAAATGACCAACGACACCGGCCTGCAACTCATCGCTGGCCCCGTCAGCATCTTCGATGGCGACTCGTACGCCGGTGACGCGCAAATGGGCGACACCAGCAAAGGCGACAAGCGCCTGCTCAGCTACAGCGTCGATCAAGACGTCCTCTTCACGCGCGATGCCAGCATCCAGCAACAAATCACCAAGCTCCGCATCGTGAATGGCCTGCTCGAAAGCTCCGTCGTCTGGCGCGATCTCACCAAGATTTCGATTGACAACAAAGACGAAGACAAACCCCGCACCATCATCGCCGAAGTACCCAAACTCACCGGCGCCGAACTCGTCACCACTGGCACCAACGCCAGCAGCAAGCCCACCGAAACCAACGCCAATCTCTACCGCTTCGAATCGCAAGTCGCCGCCAAGAGCAAAGCCGACATCATTGCGACACAAGAGCGAGTCGAAGTCTCGACCGCGTATCTGATGAACTACAGCGTCGATCAACTCCTCGCCTACCGCACCACCGGCGCAAAACTTAGCGACGCCGTCTTGAACGCCTTCCGCAAAGCCCAAGACCTCCAGGCCACCATCAACAACCACAACAACACCATCAGCCAACTCGACAACGAACGCGGCGAGATCACCCGCGACCAAGACCGCATCCGCCAGAACATCGGCAGCATCGATCGCAACAGCGATTACTACGCACGTCTCATCAAAAAGCTCAGCGAGCAAGAAACCCAAGTCGAAAGCCTCGACGCCCGCATCAAAGCCGCCCGCATCGACGAGCAAAAAGCCCAGCAAGCCCTGACCGACTACCTCGCCAACCTCAGCGTCGAGTGACTCGGTTGGCGATAACCAACGCAGTTATCTCGCCCAGTTATCTCGCCGCAAACACCACCCAAACCGCCCTAGCTTGACCTCACCCCCACCCCGCAAAGCGCACGCTTTGCGGGGTGTTTGCTTATCTACCCCTCACTTTGCACCGCCGCGCTCAACTGCCCTCCATAACTCGCCGATGCTCCACTAACGCGTGCCCGCGCGAGGAGTCCCGATCATGAGCCCAACCAAGAGCCAGCAACAGAACCAAAACAAGCCCACCCGTCGCAACTACACCAACGGTGTTCTCACCGCCATCGCCGCATTGCTGGGCGTCATCGTCCTGCAACAAGCAAACAGCACAGGCTCGGCTGGCGTCGCCGCTGCACAAGTCGGCGTTGTGGGCGAGCGCACCGCAACCGATGACGCCGCCACCGGCCTCATCAGCGCCGCCGAACAGCGCAAGTCCATCATCACCGAACTCAAGTCCGTCAACGAGCGTCTGGGCGCAATCGAAGGCGCACTTGCCAAGGGCATCAACGTGAAAGTCACGAGCATGCCCGCGCAAAAGCCCCCGATGGAAGGCTCCAACTCCAGCAAGTAAATCGGCACGTCTCTCCGTCCTCCGCTCCGTTTGTTCATTTCCTGCGTGGCTGAAGGGTCTGCCGAATGCGTTGCCTCTCGACAACCAACCCCCATCGCTCACGCGTGCATCGCGCCGGTTATACGTTGGTCGAAATGCTCATCGTCGTCACGATGCTGGGCCTCGCCGCCGCGATGGTCATCCCATCCATCGCCTCCGCAACTTCCCTTCGCGTGCAAGGCGCACTGCGCACCATCGTCGCTGACATCACCGTCGCGCAGAGCGACGCCGTCGCCTTCCAACGCCAACGCGCAATCGTCTTCCGTTTCGACGGCAACAACGGCCGCTACGTCGTCGCCGAAGTCAACGGCAGCACCATCGACACCACCACCGGCATCTTGGAAGACCGCCAACTCAACGTCGAAACCCTGGGCTTCACCACCGTCACCAGTAGCTTCAACTCTGGCACCAACACCATCATCTTCGACGAACTAGGTGGCCCCGTCTCTGCCGCCGGTGGCACAACGCCCGCAGGCACCACCGACATCGACCTCCGCGGCAGTAATTCAAACTGGCGCATCACCATCGAGGCGTACACAGGCCGCGTGACCATCACCGAACTGCCTTAATCGACAACCTCAGCATCTCAACGCAAGGACGCGCATGCTCACCAACAACACCTCCAACAAACACACCAACAATCCCAACTTACCCAACGCCAATCAAGGCACGCGCGTCATGGCCATGTTCGGCATCGCCTTCATGTGCGCAGGCTTCGCAATGTTCATGTGGTGGAAGATGCGCATGGTGACTGGCATCCCCCGCACCGCCTACGCCGAGCCTCGCCTCGTCGATGCAACGCCAACCACAACACCGCCCGAAGTAACTCCGGCCCCCGCAGCACACGCCGCATCGCTCGATGAGCAACTCGCGCCCGTGCCCGCACAGGCCGAGAATCCGTGATTTTCTCTTAATTCTGCAACCGCCGCAAATCTGAATATCGCCCCCACCACCGCTCCGCGCGCATGTGGAACTATCGCCCTGCCCGTCTACGCTTATGCGTTGCCGCAGACGCTGCCAACCAACCCCGACGCCAACGCATCCAAACCCATGGATGACGATACCCGCGCGATGCAAGCCATCGAGGCTTCCGCCGCCGCTGACGAAGCCGACGAACGCGCGGTGATGGAATCCAACACCAACAGCAAAGGCGAACCCGTCGCCCTCAGCCTGCGCGAACGCGTCGAAGCGTTCATGGCGCGCCTCAGCACGCGCAACAACTTCTGGCACCGCGTCTGCTCCATGATCTGGCTGCCCTACGCCTTCAAAAGCGGCATCCAAATGAAACGCGTCGACGGCACCACCTTCCAAGCCGTCCTGCCTTTCAAACGCTTCAACCGCAACTGGTACAACGCCATGGCCGGCGCCAGCCTCCTCGCCAACAGCGAAATCGCCGGCGGCATGTACATCATGGGCCTCACAGGCGGCGACTACACGCTGGTCTGTAAAGAACTCAGCTACCGCTTCCTCCGCCCCTGCTTCGGCCCCGCCCTCTACAAAATCACGCCCAAAGAAGACCTCAAAGCTCTCATCGCCTCCGGCAAAGAGTTCAACATCACCCTCGACCTCGACGTGATCCAACAAGCCCTCGTGCCCGAAGCACTCGCGAAAGTGAAGAAGCACGATCGCCTGCTCGCCAAACTCGCCGCCAAAGAACGCCGCGTGGGCCGCTGCTCCGCAACCTTCCACCTCACCCCCACAGCGCACCAAAAAGCCAAACGCGGCGCCGCCAACCGAGTCGGCTAATCCAAACTCGATGCCTCGATGCCAAATGCCTTGATGCCCTCCCCGCATCACCCAGTCTTTACGCATTTCGCCTTTGCCCTCCCTCGCTTCCTCGCTTCCTCGCTCCTTCGCTCCTTCCCTCTATCCTCCCCCCATGCCCACCCGCCCCTGGCACGTCTTCTCCGAAGCCGCATTCCTCGCCGTCAGTTGGACTTGGTGCATCGGCATGTGGCTGCCCGTGCTGCTCATCCGCGATTTCGGCCTCTGGTCTTTCGCGGTCTTCGCCTTGCCAAATTGCTTCGGCGCCGCCGCGATGGGATTCGCTCTCGCTAAACCTGGTGCGGCCATCGACTTCCTGCAGCGCCACCAACTCGCCATCTCGCTCTTCTCCGCCGTCACCAGCGCGTTTCAATCCTTCTTCCTCGTCTGGCTCCTCATCGTTAACGGCATGAGCACCGAAGGTCTGATCCTCATCGGCCTCGTCCTCGCCAGCATCTTCGCGCAGCCACTTTTCCGCGGCGAGCGTGTGCGCACTACCGCCGTCGCCGTCTTCATTGCTTCGCTCGCCCTCGCCGCGTGGTGGCTACTCGGCAACTTCGATCGTGCAACTGCCGCTCAACTCCCGCCGCCCGCACACAACATCGAAGGCCTCGGTGGCCTCGCTGCCGTTTGCATGCTGGGGTTTGTCTGTTGCCCATTTCTTGATGCAACATTCCTGCAAGCCCGCATCCGCTCACGCGGCACGCCGGGCACAGCATCGTTTTTGCTCGGTTTTCTCGTGCTTTTTGCCAGCATGATCACCCTGACATTCTTCTACGGCATCGACATCGTGAGCAAAGCCCACGCCGCCGACAAGCCTGTGCATGTCTTCTACCTCGCGCTGCCGCTCATCTTCCACATCGGCATGCAACTGCTTTTCACCATCAGCGTGCACGAAGGCTTCCTGCGCGAAGGTGAACCCGCCGCGCGCGTGGGGCATCGCGATGGTCTCTCGCTCGCGGCGTTCGCCACGGGCCTCATCGCCGCTGTTGCCGCACTGCGTCTCCCAGCGCTTCGCGCCGACATGACCAACTGGGAACTTTTCTATCGCTGCTTCATGTCTTTTTACGGCTTGGTCTTTCCCGCATATGTCTGGATCATCGCCTGGCCGTTCCAACGCCGCGCGGGTGTTGTCACGATGCCGCGTGTCGCGATCATGGCCGGCGCGGTCGTCGCAGCCGCACCGTTCTATTGGATCGGCTTTATTGATCGCGAAAGCAATTGGCTCTACGGCGGCGTGGGCATCGTGCTCGTTGCGGGAATCATCGCGCGTCTGCTGCCGGGGCCTGCATCACCGCTCGGGCCGTCTGGCGGAGCAGTTCTGGAGCCGACGGATCCAACGCCAAGGCCGCTAGCCGCTGCCGCAACGCCGGATCGTTAGCATTTCCAGCAGAAATCGCCGCATTTCGCTGCATCTGCGCCAGCGATGCACGCTTCATCGCGCTATTCGTGAACGCCTCACGCCGATCTTCTTCCGACCAGCCCAGCACTTTCAGCAAATCAAAGCTCGCATGTTGCGGCGTGTACGCACCATTCGCCGCACCAACATCAAACGGCCGCGGCGAGTTGTGCGGGCAGACTTCCTGACAGACATCGCAGCCGAAAATCCAACTGCCCATCGCTCGCTGCAAGTCGCGATCAATCGGGAGTTCGCGTTCAATCGTCAAGTAACTGATGCAGCGCGATGCATCCACGCTGTAAGGCGAAATCGCGCGCGTCGGGCATGCGTCGATGCAGCGTGTGCATGTGCCGCAACTGTCGGGCACGCGCTCGCTGCGCGCGAGCTCGAGCGTGGTTGCAACCACGCCCAGCACGAAGTAGCTGCCGATGGCAGGATTGATGACGAGTGTGTGCTTGCCTTGCCAGCCCAGACCGGCGAGTGTTGCAAGTTCTCTTTCGTTCACGGGCGCGGTATCGACGCACGTGCGAAACTCGCTGCCGGGGTACGCGATACGAAGCTGGTCGGCCAGCGTGTGCAGGCGACGTTTGACGACATCGTGATAATTGCGACCGCGCGCGTAGCGGGCGATTTTGCCGTGATTTGGCGGGATTGCGTCAGGTGCGTCGTTGCGGGTTGCATAGAGATCGGCGACGACGATAAACGCGCGTGTGTTTGCGAGAATGCGAGTGGGGTCGATGCGGGTTTCGATGTCGTCGGTCATGAATCGCATCGAGCCGTGCTTGCCGGCGGCGAGCCAAGCGCGCAGGTGATCGCCGTGCGCCGAGGGCTGCGCGGGGGCGATGCCGGCGAGGGCGAAGTCGAGTTGCTTGCAGCGCGCGAGGATGTCGCGTGCGGCTTCGTCAGGTGACGGAGGCACGTAGCCACTGGGCACGGCGATGGTCGCGGGCTTGCGCGGTTGCTTGGGACCAGTGCGCTTGCGGCGGGGCATTACTCGATTTTCTTGCGGCGGTCTTCGAGCTCTTTGAGCTGCTTGCGCAGTTGATCGATCTGATCATCAAGATCGCGCAGTTGCTTTTCGCGCAGCGCGGGATCAGGCTTGGTTGGCGGCGGCGGCGGCGTGCACTCGCCGGGCAAATCGAAGTTCGCGACGATCGGGCGATGGTCGCTCATCTTCTCGCGATCGCTGAATTCGCCGGGTAATTTGACGATTTCGCTGGTTGCGGGCCACTTTTTGGCGTTGCCTGAGGCGAAAATGAAATCGAGCACCGCGCCGGGCCGGCGGCGATTGGGTGCAGTTGTCGTGTCGAGGGTTGCGGGCCTTACCCATGTCCAGATGTCGTCTTTGGTCATGTTGTTGTAACCAAGATCGCGCGAGCCTTGGTCGCCGCCTTCGACGAGGTAATCGAAGTTGTAATCACCGACGGCGATGACTGGCAAGGTTTGTGTACGGGCCCATGCGTTGAGCAGTTCGCCTTGTTTGTGGCGGCCTTCGTCGCTGCCGCGGTAGAGGTGATTGACCATGAAGAGAAACTCGGTGTTGTTGCAGGCGCGGTCTTTGATTTGGATGACCAGCGGGGCGCGGACTTTGCCTTCGATGTTGATGTCGCCTAGTTCGAACTTTTTCACGAGTTCGAAACGATCCGTATTGAATGCGATGGCGAGGCGGTCCTTCTGACCTGATGCGCCCAGGACGACGTCAAAGGCTGCATTTTCGCCGGTTTCTGCACCTTTGTCGAGTTCGCGGGCCCAGTCTTCGTCTTCAACTTCTGAGAAGCCCCAGAGGTCCACACCTTGCATGTCGGCGACTTGCTTGCGCAGCACGGCGATATCGGCACCGCCGGATTCGACGTTGTAGCCGACGACGGTGAGGTCAGGCGGCGCGGGTGCGGGCTGGGCGAGAGCGAGCGATGCGATGATGATGGAGAGCATGTTGGTGATGGTATGTGATGTAGATTCGTGTTGCGGCTGTGACTGCGCCTGGTCATCGTGCGGGATGTTGAGACACATCTGGATTTCAGCGCGAGCGGCCCAGAAGAGAGCTTCGGCGTAGATCCATCCCGTGCTGCGAGCGAGAGCGGCGAGATCGGCACCCAGAGCGAAGTAGCGCAGCACGCGCTGGGCATCGATGGGCTCGAGATAGTCGAGCATGGCGTCAGTGAGAGCGATTGGTCGAGACATGAGAAACCCCTTTCATCGGGCGCGGAAAATCGCGCCTCTATAGAGAGGGGGCCGTGGGGAGGTTTGTGCGCGCGCTGATGGTGGATGCGCGGGGTGAGATTTGGCGCGTGGCGGCGTAAGTGTGGGCCGCAGAGGTAGATGGCGGTCGTGAGATTTTTTTGGAAATTGGCGGATTTTTAGGCGGCATCGCGCCGATTGGTGGATCGATCCGGGCCTTCGCAGGGCCTCAGGCCCGGCGTCGGGGGAGGTGTTGATGATGTTGGTGGCTTGCACTGATCCGCTGCAGAGCCAGCGGATCAGTGGCACGTTTAGTCAAACTTGCCTTGGACTTGGAGGGGGAAGTCGAGGATGGTCGCGATGTCTTTGGCAGATTTCTTTTCGAGGTTGCTGAGGCGTTTGATGATGGGCTGGGGGTCGTCGGCGGCGAGTTTGCCGAGGGCGGCGAACTTGTGATTGAGAATGTCTTTGAGGTCGACCTTGTCGGGGCCCATGTGGTTGCGGGCGTGGCCGCCTGGGTACATGACCAGGCCCGTGTCGAACTTTTGGTCTTGCTCGTCGGTGATGATCATGCCGGTGGGGATGCCATCGGGGTATTTTTCGTCGTACTCGCGGCCGCCGTGTTCGAAGCTCATTTTGGCCATGAGCGAACGGGTGAGGGCGTTGTGGAGTGCGCTGTTGTCAAAGTCATGCGGGGTGAGCATGAGTTCTTTCCAGCCGAGTTTACCTTTGTGGCCGTTCGCGCGGAGTTCGAGGGCTTTGCGCAGCATGGTGCAGACGAGGTAGAGCATGCTGTGGTCGGCGGATTGGCGGGTTTTGGGGTCGCGCTTGGCGGGATCACCGATGATGCCGAAGGCGGGCTCGTAGGCGCGGACGCGCATGGCTTTGATGGCGTCGCCTGATTGGTCGCTGAGCAGGTGAGGCTGAGCGTTGATGAGATTGATGAGGCCTTGCAGTGCGCCGGCGCTTTGGTGTTCGTAGAGGCCTAGTTTGAAGTGCATGCCCATCACGGCGAAGTCGTCGCCTGTGCGAGCGAGGTGGAGATCGAAGGGGCTGGCGTAGTCCTTGCCTTTGACGGCGTCGGGAATGCCGGTGCCAGCGCTTTCGCTCTTGACGAAGAGTTGGCCGGGGCCTTGGAAGAGGCGGAAGATGGCTTCGGGGTTGCGGAAGATATCGCGCGGGCCCATGAAGCCCATCATGCTGCGTTTGACGCTGAGGACGGCGGCTTCGGTGGTGATGGCTGCGCTCGCGCCTTTGCTATCGCTGAGTTGCTTGCCGGCACGGATGGCGCGGAAGGGGATGTAGTGCGCGATGAGCATGCCGATGGCGGATTCGATTTGCTCGGCGGTTGCGCCCATCATGGCGCCGAAGGTTGCGGCGCTGCCGATACCGCCGTGGACGACGTGGTCGATCTTGTAGCTTTTGAGGCTGAAGGCTTCGGCGAGGCGGCCGCGGATTTCATCGAGCAAGATCATGCCGCGGAGGGCGAATTCGCCGTCTTTGCCGCGAAGCTGTGCGGCGGCGAGAGCGACGGGGTAGAAGTCGTTGTGGCCGAACTCGCCAGCGGTTTGTTTGCGCTGGGGGTTATAGCCGAAGTTGGTGCCGTTGCTGTCCCACTCGCGAACGGCGGCGCTGTTGGCGACGATGGCTTTTTCGACTTGCACATCGATTGCGCTGCCGAAGATGGGCGTGCCGCTGCGGACGGCTTTGGCTTGTGGGGCCCAGGGGACGCCAGCCATGGTGCCTGCGCCGCTGGGGGGCACTTGGTACATCATGGCTTCGTTGCGGAGTAGGACGGGGGCGTTTGTTCCGAGGGCGATCGCGCTGAGGCCGCAGATGCAGGCGTCGGTGTGGAAGAGGTTGGTTTTTTCGAGGACGCTGGCGGCGGGTTCGCCTCGCTTGCCTGGCGAGTTCGACATGAAGTCGATGGCGTATTGGGCGATGCCGAGGGCTTGGTTGGAATTGGCGGGGAGGGAGGTGAAGTCGTTTGGCATGGGGCGTAAGCGTAGAGCGATAAAGTGAAAAGTGAAAAGTGATAAATGAAGGTTTTGGCGGGGGGATTTGGGAGTTAGGGGGTGCAGGGGGTTTGCGCGAGGATGGCTTGGTCGGCTTCTCGCTGGCTTGCGTAGGCGAGGGCTTCGCGGGCTTTGGCGCAGAGGTCGCTGGCGAGGTCGGGGCGGTTCATGTCTTGGGCGGCGCGGGCGAGGTTGGCGAGGGTGCGGGCGCGGCGCGGGTGATTGATGGGCGTGAACTGATCGACTTTGGCGATGAAGGCGACGAGTTGCTGCTGGGCGGTTTCGGGAAGGCCGGCGCGCGAGGTTTGGGCGTAGTTGAGTTCAAAGCGTTTGGTGAGGCCATCGCGTTCGTCTTTGTTGGCGACGCCGAAGCGGATGCGGACGAGATCGTCGGCCCATTTGGTGGTAGCGGGCAGATCATGCATGTTGGCGGCGACGCGAAGCAGGCCTGTGCTGACGCGCTCAACTTCGTAGCGGTAGTCGTCGAAGTTGGTGACGAAGATTTCGCGAGCGCGCAGGAAGGCGGACATGGCGTCGGCTTGGCGGTCGGTGCGGCTGTAGATGCCGCCCACGTTGAGAAGGACAAAGCCGAGCGTGGGGTGGTTTGGTCCGAAGGTTTCTTCGGCGCGTGCGAGGACGCTGGGGGCGAATTGACTGGCTTCGTCGAATTTGTTTTGCTTCCCGAGGCAGACGATGAGATTGGTTGCGGCGGCGAGCATCTGGGGGTGGCTGGGACCAAGGAAGCGATCGCCTTGTTCGAGGAGTTGGCGGGCGACGGCTTCAGCCTGAGACCATTGCTCCTGGCCCATCAGCATGCCGCAACGCGTGCTGAGGACGGAGAGGGGAAGTTCGCTGCGGGGTTTGAGCGGGAGCGATTCGATTTCGCGCAGGAGTGGTTCGACGCGGTCAAACTCACTGGCGTTGCTGGCGAGTTCGGCGCGGAGGATGAGGGCTTGACCCAGAAGGTCGGGCTGCGGGGGCGAAAGGGAACGAAGCTCCGCGATTGCGGCGTCGGCGATTTGCGTGCTTTCTTCGTTTTGGCCTGCGACTTGGAGGACGTCGGCGAGGGAGACGCGGGCGCGGATGGTGCGCAGGTCGTTGTCGCCTGCGGAGGCGGAGAGTTGCGCGAGGGCGGCGCGGGTTTCGATGACGGCTTTGGTGGGGTTGCCTGCGAAGGCGAGGGAATAGCCGATTTCGCTGCGGATTTCGCCTTGTAAGTCGAGGTTGTCGGGGAAGGCGGTTGGCAGGCGCTTCAGGGCACGGTCGAAGTAGTCGGTGATGCTGGGGGATTTGCCGTCGGTGGAATCGCCGCCGGGGACGCCTGCGCGGACGAGGTCGCGCACGAGGTAGTTCTTCACGGCTTCGGCGCGCTGGGCCTGGGCTTCGGCGCGGGCGGCTTCGGCGGCGGCGACTTTGCTGGCGCGGGTGGCTTTGACAGCTTGCCACGCGGCGATGCCGCCGAAGGCGAGGATGCTGGTGACGACGGCGGCGCTCGCGGCGACGATGACGCGATTGCGAGCGGCGAATTTGCGAAGTTGGTAGATGGTGCTGTGAGGCTGGGCGAGGACGGGGAGATTGGCGAGATAGCGTTCGAGATCGTCGGCGAGTTCGCCTGCGGACTGGTAGCGAAGGGCGGGGTCTTTTTCGATGGCTTTGCTGGTGATGGCGTCGAGATCGGGAGCGATGGCGGGGAGGACGCGGGCGAGGCGCGCGGGTTCGACGTCGCGGATTTTTCGCGTTGCGTCGATGATGGTGTCGCTGCGGATATCGATGGGGAGTGAGCCGGAGAGGAGTTCGTAGAGAATGACGCCCAGGGCGTAGACGTCGCTGCGCGTGTCGGCGAGGGTGCCGGTGACTTGCTCGGGGCTCATGTAGCTGAGGGTGCCAATGAGTGCGCCGGCTTGGGTGTGGCGGGTGTTGGTGTCTTCGAGGGTGCGGGCGACGCCGAAGTCGAGGATTTTACTTTGGACGTTTTGGTGATTGGTGCTGCTGCCGGTAATGCGCTGGATGAGGATGTTGGAGGGTTTGAGGTCGCGGTGGATGACGCCTCGCTGGTGGGCGTATTGGACGGCGCGGCAGATGTCGATGAAGATGCGGAGTTTGGCGGATTCGTTGAGGTTGGCGGAGGTGGTGTGGGCGAGGAGGGGTGTGCCGTCGATGTATTCGAGGACGAGGTAGGGGACGGGGCGCGTGCCGAAGATGGGGGCAGAGCCAGAGTCGTAGATTTGGGCGATGCCAGGGTGCGAGAGGCGAGCGAGGACGCTGGCTTCGCGCTCGAAGCGTTTGATGAGGTCGGGCGAGGGCGCGATGGAGCGGATGACTTTGATGGCGACGAGGCGCTGGGGGGAAGTTTGGTTGGCGAGGTAGACAACGCCCATGCCGCCTTCGCCCAGGACGCGCTCGATGGCGTAGCGGCCTATGTGGGTGACGGGCGTGACGCTTGTGGGTGATGGGCCGGTGACTTCGAGAAGCGTGGAATCGTCGATGGCGGGTTTGTCGATGGCGTGGGCAGTTTCGCTATCGGCGGCGAGCATGCGGGCGAGTTGATCGCGGAGAGCGGTGTTGCCTTGGCAGAGGGATTCAAGGCGGGCGGCGCGCTGGTTGGCGGGAAGGTTGGCGACTTCTTCGAAGATGCGTTGGAGGTCGGCGATGGAGGGCGCGGTGCTCATGCTTCTGGATTGGACGGGGGGTTGGATTGGGGGTTGGGTTGGGGATTGCCGAGGCGCTCGAGGAGCCAGGCGCGGGCGAAGCGCCATTCGCGTTCGATGGTGGAGAGTGAAAGGCCGGTGACGCTGGCGGTTTGTTCGTTGGTGAGGCCAGCGAAGAAGCGGAGTTCGACGAGTTCGGCTTTGCGCGGGTCGGCTTGTGCGAGTTGGAGAAGGGCGTCGTCGAGGGCGAGCAGGTCGAGGCTGGTGGGACCGCGAGAAGGGTCGGGGATGTCGAGCGTGAGGGAATGCTTGTTGATGTCGCCGCCTCGTTTGTCGGTTTTCTTTTCGCGGGCGTGATCGATGAGGACCTGGCGCATGACTTTGGCGGCGAGGCGGAAGAAGTGGTCGCGGTCGTTGACGTTGGCGGGTGAGCCACTGACGAGTTTGACGTAGGCCTCGTTGACGAGGGCGGTGGGTTGGAGGGTGATGGGGCCTTCGGAACGCATCATCGCGCCGGCGAGGGCGCGGAGTTCGCGGTAGACAACCGGGAAGAGAGCGGCGGCAGCGTTGCTGTCGCCTTGGGCTGAGCGCTGGAGGAGGAGGGTGATGTCGCCAGCGGGTTCGGGCATGCGCGGGTCCGAGCGGTGGGCGGTTGTTGCGAGAAGGGTAGTGCGTGCGGTGCTGCCGGGTTGCTTGGGGGAACGTGGTTGAGGTGGGGAGAATTTTTTTTGAAATCGTGAAGGGTGAGGACCGCAAACAACGCGAGGTGGTGTGCGGTGAACCGCTCTGGCCTCGTATCGGGGGCCGAAAGACACGCTGGTTAGAAACGGAGGTATTCCATGAACATGATGATGAAGATCGTTGGTCCGATGGCACTGGTGGCGATGGCGGGTGCGAGCGCACTTGCGCAGTGCGATGAACCCAAGTGGGTGCAGATGAATGTGGCGGGACCATCGGCGCGCACGGCGCATGGGATGGCGTGGGATGACGTGACTCAGCGGGTGATTTTGTTTGGCGGCGCGGCTGGAGCGAATGGCGCGAGGCTGAACGACACGTGGGCGTGGGATGGATTTCACTGGACGCAGCAGATTGTCGGAGCGGGGACGCCCATCGCGAGAAGCAATCACGCGATGGGGACGTGGGCGGGGCGCGCGGCGATGTTTGGCGGGACCAGTAATGGGTCGGATCGGCTTGATGACTTGCGGATTTTCTTCAATGGCGTGTGGGGGGGCATCGTGACGACGGGTACGGCTCCGACGGGGCGGGCGTTTCACAGCATGGGGACGATCGGCAGCGGGAACAGCAGCCAGCTTGTGATGATCGGCGGGACGAACACGAACTGCTCGCAGACGTTTGATGGATTCAAACTCAATGCGAATGCGCAATGGGTTCCGTTCACGCCGCCGAGCAACTTGGCGAAGCGGACGTTTGCGGGGCTGGTGAGCATTGAAGGGTTGGGGAACAACGATTTTGCGATTTTGCAGGGGAATGTGACGCCTTGCGGAACGGCGTCGGCGGGGAACACGATTTGGCACAATGCGTTGACGGATGCGTACAACGTGGTGCAGGGCAATGCGCCGCAGCCCGCGCGGTGGAACGCGGCGACGGCCAGCAGTTGGAATGATCCGAACACGCCTCGCAAGGGATATGTGCAGTTTGGGGGCGATCGGGGCAATGCGTTCAACTTGCTGAGTGAGACATGGCACACGCGCGAGAACACGCCTGGTGGGTTCAACACGTTTGCGGTGACTGGGCCTGCGCCCAGTGCACGGCGGAATCATGGCGGCATGGCTTGGGACATGGCGCGTGATCAGTATGTGATGTTCGGCGGGAACGATCAGCAGGGCAATGCATTGGGTGATACGTGGGTGCTGACGTTCAAGCCGATTTTCACGTCCGTCGCCCCTAACCGCAACCTCTGCTCAGGCACGACCGCCACCTTCACCGCGGTCGCCGACGGCCCGGGCACCATCTCCTACCAGTGGTTTTACAACGGTCAGCAGATCCGCAACGGCTTCCAGGCGAGCGGCATGGTCATTATTGGCGCGACCACGGCGAACATGTTGATCGTCAACTTGCAGCCGGTTCTTACAGGCACGCTGACGTGTGTTGCGAGCAATGGATGCGGGGCGACGACGAGCCAGAGCTTCCCGGTTGTTGTGTCGCAGTGTGAGTTGCCTTGCGGACCGATTGACATCAACGGCAACGGTGTCTTTCCCGAAGATCTGGACGTGATTGATTTCTTCAACACGCTGGCGGGCGGGCAGTGCTCAACGGGGAACTGCTACCCGATTGACTTCAACGGCAATGGCGTTTTTCCTGAAGATGCTGACGTGGTTAGTTTCTTCCGCGTGCTGGCTGGCGGCAGCTGCAACTGACGTCCACGGACGCTTCCACACGGGCGTCTACAACGAGAGTCACGCACGTTTTCTGCCGCTTGTGTGCCGAGCATGAGCGGCGGATTTTGGAGGGAGGCGGCCCTGGACGAAAGTTCGGGGCCGCGTTTTTTAGGAAGGTCGCGGAGGGGCGGAGGTGGGCGGAGATGCGCGGAGTGGGGAGATGGGTGTGCGGTGGGATGGGGGCAAGCTACTATTTGGGATGAGCCAGACACACAGTCAATCGCATGCGGTAGATGGGCAAGTTGGTGGGCAAGCGGAAGGTGGTTGTTGCCAGGGGGGTGGGTCGTGCGAGACTGAGGGGAAGAAGAAGGCGGGTGGGTGTTGCAAGGACAATGGTGGGAAGGCGAGCGCGTCGGCCTCGATGGGGCAGATGACGAGCGATTTGTTGCGGCCTATGGGCAGCGATGAGATGGCAACGCTGCCCACGCTTCACTTGATTATGCGGTATCGGCGTGGGGTGCAGAATATTGACAATCGCGTTTTGCAGTTGGCGGAGCGCGATATTGATCAGGCGTTTTTGCCGGAGGCGGGCGTGGGGCGCTGGCCGGTGCGCGTACTGCTGGGGCACTTGGCGGATGCGGAAGTCGCGGCGGTGCATCGCATGCGGCGGACCGTTGGCGAGATGAATCCGGTGGTGAGTTTGTGGGATGAAGACAGCTTTGTGGACTCGGGGATTTATGAGAATGGCAGCAAGCAATATGCGGACAGCCCCGAAGGCGATCACGCTCGCGTGATGGCGGCGCTGGGCGGCAGCATGGCGGTGATTCACACGCTGCGGCAGTGGACCGGACAGTGGCTGCTGACGCTGAGCGACGAAGATTGGCAGCGCACGTTCATGCATCCCGAGCGCGGCGAAGTGACGCTGAAGAAGTACGTCGCGCTGAATACGTGGCACGTGGAGCACCATGCCAAGTTTCTGACGATGAAGCTGGACAAGATGGGCATTGAGCATCCGACGCCGCAGGCGAGCGGGGGTGGGTGTGGTAGTGGGTGTGGATGTGGATAAGAAGTGACGGAGTGACGAAGTAACGAAGTGACGAAGTGGAAAGACAGAGACCGGGCCGTGGGGCTTGGTCTTTTTTGCTTTTGGTTTTTACTTCGTCACTTCGTCACTTCGTTACTTCGTTACTAGCTTTTTCAGCTCTCGTCGCATGATCTTGCCGGTGGCGTTTCTGGGCAGTTGATCGACGACGTGGATTTTGGCGGGGATTTTGTAGCCGGCGAGGGAGGTGCGGCAGTGGGCGAGGAGGTCTTTTTCTTCCGCGCTCGCGTTCTCCTTGAATTCGACGAAGGCGACGGGTTGTTCGCCGCGCATGGGGTCGTGGACGCCAATCACGCCGGTTGCGTTGACGGCGGGGTGGGTGTTGAGGACTTCTTCGATTTCGCGGGGGAAGACATTTTCGCCGCCGACGATGATCATTTCTTTGAGGCGACCGGTGATGAAGAGATGGCCTTCGTCATCGTGGCGGCCGATGTCGCCGCTCTTGAAGAAGCCGTCGGCGGTGAAGGCTTTGGCGGTTTCGTCGGGCAATTTGTAGTAGCCTTGCATGACGTTGGGGCCGCGCATTTGGACTTCGCCGTCTTGGTTGGGGCCGAGCGTTTTGCCGGTGACGGGATCGACGATGCGTTCTTCGAGGCGCGGCAGCGGGCGACCGACGCTGTGTTCGCGCCATTCCTGTGGTCTGCACCAGTTGGTGACGGGGCTGGTTTCGGTGAGGCCATAGCCTTCGGCGAGAGTGACGCCGAAGCGTTCTCGCATGGCGTCGAAGACGGCTTTGGGGAGGGGCTCGCCACCCGAGACCATGTAGGTGATGTTGGCGAAGTCGTCGCGTGTAGCGTCTTTGACGTGGAGCAGGGCGTTGTACATGCTGGGGATGGCGACGAAGACTTTGGGTTTGTGCTCGCGCATGAGCTTGATGATTTTGCCAGGTACGAAGCGCGCGGTGTAGACGGCTTTGGAGCCGGTGACGAGCGGAACAAGCGTGAGGGCGGTCATGCCGAAGCTGTGAAACTGGGGCAAAACGCCGAGGAAAACGAAGTCTTTGGTGATGTCGATCCAGTCGCGGACTTGATCGATGTTGGCACGCACGTTGTTGTGCGAGAGCATGACGCCCTTGGGCTTGCCGCTGGTGCCGCTGGTGTAGAGGAGGACGCCCAGTGATTCGCCGTCGGCGAATGTGGGCATGATGGGTTCGGGGAAGGATTTGAAATCGAGTTGGTCGAGTTTGATGAGATGCTTGACGCGCGGGGTGTAGCCCATGAAGTCGAGCATGGGCTGAGCGGTGACGAGCGTGTCCATGCCGCTGTCGTCGATGATGTATTGCAGTTCGTCTTGCTTGAGGAGGTAGTTGAGGGGGACGACGGTTTTGCCCAGGCACCAACTGGCGAGGGCGGCGATGGGGAAACCGGCGCCGGTGGGCATGAGGACGCCGACGGTTTGGGAGTCGCACTTGGATTTGATTGCGCTGGCGACATGGAGGCTGGCGACGAGGAGGTCGATTGCGCGGTAGCTGCGTCGGTCATCGACGATGCGTTCGCGAAAGGGAGCGGCGAGAAGCGAACGCAGGATGGGACCGTGAATCGAACCCAAGAGAACCTCCGAGGTGAGACGAGGAAGGACGTAAGTGGCATCGGCGTGAGGGCGGCGATGGGTGGAAGTTTGTATGCACTGACATTACTGGGGAATTGGGAGGTGATTGGGGGTTGAGGGCGGTGGATGGTGGAAAGTGAGCGGGAAAGCCGGGAATTGCAGCGGATTTGTGAGGGGGCAAAAGGTCGAGTGAATTGGGCGGGTGGGTCGATATTGCGCCTATGAGCCGCATGGTGCGGCGGTTGTTCATTTGATGGGTAAAGGTCGCCATGCGTATTGCTCCCCCACTGTTGTTGCGTGCTTCGGTTACGGCCGTAATGTTGGCGATGGTGGTTGGTGTTGGGGGCTGCGCATCATCGGGCGGGCGGCCTCGTGACAATGGCACAACGGGGCGGACGGCAGAGGAGACGCGGAAGAATTTTGTTGCGCTGTATGCGAGTGGTGAGTACACGGATGCGTATGAAGGCGCGGTCGCGGCGGCGGGGAGTGCTTCGGGAGCGAAGCGTGATGAAGCGGCGCTGATTGCGGGGCTGAGTTCGCATGCGCTGAATCGCAATGCCGAGGCGGTGCGGTGGCTGGCTCCGCTGGAGAATCGCAATGACAAGTCGGTGGCGGGGAAGGCTTCAGCCACGATGGGGCTGATTGCGCAGGAACGCGGCGAGCATGAGACGGCGGCGCGACTGCTGAGCAAAGCAGCGGCGAAGTTGGAAGGTGATGAGGCAGCGCGAGCGGCGATGTATGCGGGGGATTCGTATCGGCAGTTGGGGCAAACCGAGAAGGCGGAGGAGAGCTATCAGCAGGCACGAACGCTGGTGGCGAGTGACAACGACTTGCGCGTGATGATTGGGGATCGTGCGCGCGGGCAGATGCCGGCGCCGAGGACTGGCGTGGTGGCGAAAGGTGGGACGACTAGCAAGGGCGGCGCGGTTGCGCGGAACTCGATGCTCACGGTGCAGATTGGTGCGTTTAGCAGCATGGAGACGGCGCAGAAGGAAGCGGGGAAAGTTGCGACGCGGGCGAATGTGCGCATCGTGCCGATTTTGAGCGGTGGGAAGCGGTTGTATGCGGTGCGCGTGGGACAGTTCAGCAATCGTGATGCGGCGGAGACGATTCGCAAGCAGATTGGTGGGAAGGCTGTGGTGACTGTCGCGTCGGGCGAATGAAGATTACGACTTTTTGTCGTGCGGCTTGCCATTGATGGTGAGGCGGGCGGGGTGGCCGTACCACTGGTTGTCGTTGTTGGGACCTGGGTAGTGCTTATCGAGAACTGCGGTGACGTCGGCCATGTTGCCGTCTGCTTTGGCCCATTCGTTTTTGACGTCGGGGAAATCGATCGAGCAGTTGTCGCACTTGGCGGTGGATGAGAAACGGATGGGGCACCAGAAACTTTCGACGTTGCGGAGCATTTCGCTGCCGAGGGACCAGATGCCGGTCATCCAGTCGCAGTAGAGGCACCAGATGAGATCCCATCCCACGAGGCCGTTGAACTTTTGGCGCGAGACGTTGACCCACTGGGCGGTGTTGTATTTGGGAAGGCGAATGAGCCAGGTGAGCGGCGGGTAGATGACGTATTCGCCGATGCGAATGACGGTAAAGAGCGGAACGGCGAGTGCGGTCCACCAGACGGCGGCGTGGTTGCGCAGCGGGCCGACTTTGGAGTTGAGGTTTTTGACGATGCGCGGGCCGCGGCGGGCGTTGCCGTGCCAGGCTTCGTGGCCCCATGACCAGAGCGTGAGAGCGATCATTTGGGCGATGATGGAGGCGAGCAGGAAGGCCGCGAAGTTGAGGGCGGGTTTGTCGTCGAAGGGGACGTTGGAATGAAACCACCAGACGATTGCGGCGGCGACCCAGGGGAGATTGGTGAAGTAGGCCACGAGCAGGTCGAGGCCTGGGGCGTGCCAGAGGATGTCTTGGATGCGCTTGCCGAATGAGCCCAGGGCGTTGAGCGAGTGGAGCAGGACGGCGGCGAGGAGCAAAGCGGCGATGACGGCGGCGGTGAAGACGTGGAGGACGTAGTGATCGCTCATGGGGCAGCGTATCAGTGGGAGTGTGGTGGCGTGCTGCGCGCGGTTGTGAATGCTGGGGATTGGGAATGGAAGGGGCGCGGTGATCCGGACCTTCGCGGACTCAGGTCCGGCGTCGGGACCGACCTAGCCGCCGGAGGGTTTGGCGGGGTAGCCGAGCTTGGTGAAGTGTTGGACAAGTTTGTCGCGATGGTCGCCTTGGACTTCGATGTCGCCTTCGGTGGTGACGGTGCCGCCTGCGCC
Source organism: Phycisphaerae bacterium (assembly GCA_014192545.1). GTDB lineage: Bacteria > Planctomycetota > Phycisphaerae > Phycisphaerales > UBA1924 > BJHL01. Next base: position 645,197 of record BJHL01000002.1, read on the forward strand.
GAGGGTGGATTTGAGTTGCTTGAGCAGCGTTTGTTTGTCGGCGTCGCGCATGGTGAGGCCGGCGATGACGGTGACGAGTTTGCCTGCGCGTTTTTCGCGGCGGATGCGGACGGCGGCTTGCTTGGGGTTGACGACTTTGCCGTCTTTGTCGCGCGGGCAGGTGCAAGTGCCTAGCGGCTTTTGGCAAAGGTCGCAGGTGGCGGGGAGTTCGAAGGGGGTGCCGGAGAACAATCGCGACATGAAGGAAGAATAGCGAATGCACCAAGCAGGGGCATGAATGCGCAGACTGTCGGGACTTTTCAAAACTCCGTTCGTGGAATCAATGAAAAACGGGACGGCTGATGCCGTCCCGTGTACTCAATTTGGATGTCATCTACTTTGTGAAGAGATCGAGTTGCTCTTTGTCAGAGATATCGAAACAATGTTGTAGCACAGCCTTTGCCACCGATTTGCGATAGCGATCCGCTTTCGACAACGAGTCGGCAATGCGGTCGAGTGTTTGTTGACGAAAAAGTTGATCTTCTGGCGTATTACTGCCAGCAGATGCGTTCAAAATTGCGAGGTCAGCATTCAACTCTCCAATCGCATTCTTGAACTCAACGACTCCTGCTTTGCTCACACGATCTCTGGCGGCAGCGGAGGTGCTCTTGTGATAGTAGACAGCTTCAAGCATCGCTTGCCATTCAACAACAGAGTCGCGCTGCTTGAGGAGTTGGGCCAACTGATCGCTAGACGTCGCAACAGGAGTTGCGAGTGGTTTTTCCTGAGTCAGTTGAGCTGAAGCGCTCTTTGAATAGAGAGCCACGCCGCTCGTCAGAACAACTCCGAAGCAGACGGTTGCGATGGTCTTAGCGAGGAACCGATTGTTCATAGTTGAAATCCTCCCAGAACTTGTCAATGTCACTCTGATTCCACACACCATCCACGGTAGCATCGGCACGAACGCCCTGAATGTTGTAGTCGGCCAAGAATGCTGCATAGTCGGCAGTCGTGAGTGCTCCATCAAGGTTGAAGTCAGCAAGCTTGGAGTAGGGGCGGGGGAATGCCTGACGCAAGTATGACCAGTCGATGTCAATCACGAGTTCGCGTGCGGCATTTGCCTTGATAGGCAGTTTCACGTAGTTTGTTCCGTGAATTTGGTTGAGCCAAGGATCTGCATCAGGCTGGAAAGTGATCCAAAGCTCGATCGTACCAGTCCCGCCGGGACCCATCACGATTTTTGAGTCCTGACTGCCGTCGATGACGCCGAAAATCTTGCCGAGTGGAGTCACAAACTTCACACTGCCACCCTTGACCGGCGTGATCTTGTTGATTCCTTCGTCGTTGCAACTGCTGAGTTGCAGTTCGATATCGACATCTGCGTCGTACTGGACAAAGTCTCGTTCGACGCTTGCGGTGCCTCGAATCAAAATTTCATCGCTCACACAGGGCGTGGGCGGCAGAGTCAGAGCCGTGTTGTTACCAGTGGTACCACCGCCGGGTTGGATCGCTGGATTAGGCGGAGTCGTAATTGGCATTTCGTCGGGTTTGAGCAGCCGAAGATCCAGCTTTCCTTTCTCCTCTTGTTCTCTGATCAAACGCTCAAGAAGTTCAATCACCTCCTTGAGATCTGGGAATTGAGGCAGCAGCCCGAGCAGACGCTCGCGAAGGGCTTTCAATGCGTCCAATTCGACTTGCCAGCGATTGTTAGTCGCAGCGTCTTCTGCCTTGATGAGCAACTCTCGTGACCGCAAGTACGATTCGCGAATTTGCTGGGTACACAGCTGAGGATTTGAATCAGAGCGACATGCAACCAGCTGATTGAAGAACCAGTCATCGAGGTCCTTCAGACGCTTTTTGTAGCTCTCACGAATCTCCGGGAGAGTTGGCGCGCTGGCGCAACCCGATAGTATGGTTGACGACGCAGCCGTAGCAAACGCCAGAAGAGCAACACAAGATGCTTTTCTGAGGCTGAGGCCGAACTTCGGTTTGATTGACACATCTGCACGCTTCATAGAACCTCCTCGCGGGCACAACGAGGTTGTATTGATTACGACACATAACCAATACCCCCTCAAGTTGAGCGACAGTTCGCAACCGGGGGGGGGGGGGATTCATTTGCTGTGAAAAAAATGCGAAATAATTCGCTATGCCTGAATGCAACGCGGTAGTTCACAGTCATTGGCCGCGACTCCGATCGCGGCCTTGGCGGAGACCTCGGGACAGGGGCGGGGAACTATATTTGTGGATGAGGATGACACGAATTCCGAATCGAGTGGGTCGGGGGTTCACGTTGATTGAGCTGTTGGTGGTCATTGCGATCATCGCGTTGCTGATTGGGATTTTGATTCCGGCGTTGGGCAGTGCGCGGCGGAATGCACGTACGCTGGCGTGTGCGGCGAATCTTCGTGGGAGTGGGCAGGGGCTGGTGTTGTACAACAACGATCATCGCGAGTTGGTGATTCCTTCGTACAACATGACGGACACGAACGGTGCGACGCCGCTTGATGGGTGGGGGCCGATTTTGGATCGCGATGGGTACATGAGCAGCGGGTCGTATGCGAAGAGCAATCCGTTTTATTGTCCGGAGACGGTGGATGTTGAAGGTGTCGCGAGTGGGCAGACGGGGACGGATCCGCAAAATCCGAAGGGGTGGCTGGAGTGGCCATTTCTCCGCACTGGCAGTGCCAACATCTCGCAGATCATCGAGGAGCGCGGGTTTACGAAACTAATTCGCGTGTCGTATTGGATCAACGCGGCGAACCCGATTGGTGCATCGACGGCGATTGTGCCGGATGAGTTTTATACTGGGTCGGTTGGGTATGGACCTTCTCCTGCGGGGGAGTTCATCAAGGCGACGAAACTGAGCGCGATTGTGCGGCCCACGCAGCTCATTGCGCTCGCGGACGGGATTTATGCAGGGCGGCAGCGGGATAATCAGATTGGCATGACGAACTCGCGCATCGGGTATCGGCATCCGGGCAAGAACAGCACGGCGAATGCGGCGTTTGCGGATGGGCATGTGCAAGGCATCGGCGGGAAAGATTTTCCGCGGGCGCTGGGTGGGAGCAATGTGGTGGCGGAAGTGAACGCGGAGAACAGCAATGGGAAGCCGAGCGTGTATGCGAATCCGGAGAAGCGGTTGGGGTTGTAGAAGAAGTGACGAAGTGACGGAGTGACGGAGTGCGGGAACGGGGGACTGGGGTGGATTCATCCGGACCTTCGCGGAGCCTCAGGTCCGGCGTCGGGTGGGCGTCGGGTGGGCTGTCGTTTTCTTGACAAGCCTCTTTGTGGTATAATACTTTGCGATTTGTCAGGTTTCGCCCATGTGGGCCGTTCGTGTCGGGTCGTCGGTGCTTCCACTCTGCCCGGGTTCAAGCATTCGTCAGGTTTCGGGCATTTTGGAGTGGAGCGCATGAAGCTCTACGTTGGTAATTTGCCTTTCCGTGTCACCGAAGACTCACTGCGTCAGGCGTTTGAACAGTTCGGTGAAGTTGTCAGCGCCATCCTGGTGATGGACCGCGAAACCGGCCGGCCCCGCGGCTTTGGTTTCGTTGAGTTCAAGGATCGCGCTGGCGGCGAAGCTGCCATCAACGGCATGCACGGCAAGGCCTTTGAAGGCCGCGACCTCACTGTGAACGAAGCCAAGCCGCGTGAAGAACGCAGCGGTGGCGGCGGCGGTGGTGGTGGCCGTGGCGGCTGGGGTGGTGGTGGCGGCGGCGGCGGCGGTGGTCGCGGCGGCTGGAGCGGCGGCGGTGGTGGCGGCGGCGGCGGTGGCCGTGGCGGCGATCGCGGCGGCTGGAGTGGTGGCGGCGGCGGTGGTGGTGGTCGCGGTGGCGATCGCGGCGACCGCGGCGGCGACCGTGGCGAACGCGGCGGCGGCTGGTAAGCTGCTGGCATCGAGCCAACTCGCAACACCTAACAACCTCATATGAAAGAACAAGCCCGCAGGAAACTGCGGGCTTGTTTGTTTCTCGGCGATTGCGCGACAACGTTCGTGGATTGCCATGGTTTGGCGTCTTTTCAGGAACGTGCGGGCAGGTTGGTGCGTATACGGTCTCCAACTGATGTATTGCGTTCCTTGGAACGCGACAATGCACGGCGTTCTCAGTCGCCGAATGCCGCCGGGAAACGGCGACGCCCGAACAATCGGAGCAGCCATGTGTACAAGAAAATGCAGCGACTCAGCGTTTTGTGGGGGCCGAACTTTTTGCTTTGCAACTGTGGCGATGATTTTGACACTTGCTTCTCCGCTTGCGCGGGCGCAGAGCAGCGACGCCGAATCGCCCGCCTCGATTGAAACGAGTGACAGCCCCGAGTGGATGCGGAAGCTGAAGATTTTGCCGACGAGCGACACGGCGATCAAACTCGCGGATCAGGTGAAGACGCGCGAGCAGAAGGACAAGGACTTGCGGCGGATTCGTGCAAAGCATTTTGGCACGATGCAGAAGGTTGAGATTCGCGAAGCGGGGATTGCGAAACTCGCGGAGTACAACGATCCGGCGTTGTATCCGCTGATGGTGGAGCTGTTTGAAAAAGAGAAAAACGATGTTCGCACGGCGATGCTGGACATGTTTACGAAAGCCGAGAGCGACGCGGGCGATGCGACGCTGACGTGGCATGCGATTTTTGGGCGCGATGAATGGATGCGGGAGAACTGCCGGGCTCGGTTGCGTGGGCGGCTGCGCGATATTGAGACGGGGAACATCACGCATGACAATGTGAAGCTGGTGTTGTATGAGGCGCTGCGCTCCCCCACTGCTAAGCATCGGGCGGCGGCGGCGCAGATGGCGGATGCGCTCAACTTTGTGGAGATGATTCCGTGGTTGGCTGCGGCGCAGCTGAGTGCGGAGACGCGGGCGCCTGAGCGGCCTGGCGCGCTGGCGTGGATTTTGGTGGGGCAGCAGACTGCGTTTGTGAGTGATTTGGAGCCGATTGTGGCGGATAGCGCGGTGGCGTTTGATCCGCAGATCAGCACGATTACGACGGGGACGATGATTCGCGTGGATGATGCGGCGGTATCGACGACGCGGTACATCTATAACTTTGATGTACACAACAGCCTGGTGAATATGTCAACTCGCAACTGGGGGCAGGGCACTGCGACGCTGGGGTTTGACTATCGCAAGTGGAAAGAGTGGTATGAGTTGACGTTTGAGCCTTATTGGCAGAAAAAGCAGATGGAAGTGGTGAAAGCGCATGTGACGCAGAAGACTGCTGAGGAAAGTGCGAACCCGCCACCACCCAAGGCTGAGCCTGGGAATGGCGGCGAGCAAAAGGCTGAGCCGAAGTAAGCGTGGCGTGAAAATGGAAAGCGTGAACGAACGAGCCGGATGCGAGTGAGTCGCGTCGGGCTTGTTTTCATTTGGCGATGGGTGTGTGGATGAACGCTGCGCGATTACAACGCAGTTACCAGGCGATGGCGACGGCGGCGGCGACTTCTTTGGTATGCGTCAGCGAGATTTCCCAGTGGGAGAGGCCGCGAGAATCTGCGATTTTTGCGGCGTTTGCGGTGAGTTTGATGACGGGCTTGCCGGTGGGGAGTGTGACGACTTCGATGTCGCGCCAGGAGATGCCGCTGGTGAGGCCTGTGCCGAGAGCTTTCATGACGGCTTCTTTGCAGGCAAAGCGAGCGGCGAGATGTTGTGCGCGGTTGCGGCGGCCTGCACTGTGGGCGACTTCGCCCGGTGTGAAGACACGGTCGAGGAACTTGGTTGGATGCTGCTTGAGGAGTTGGTCGACGCGGGCGACGTGTTCGAGGTCGATGCCGAGGGAGATGGAGGGGGCGAGGGTGCGCGCGAGGGAGGTGAGGGCGAGGTTTTTTTTGGTGGCGGTGCGCGGGGGGGGCGATTTTCGCTGCGCGTAGCGCTTGCGTGATGTTGCGCGGGGGTTTGAATCGAGCGCTTGCGCCCTCGTGTTCTTAGGTTTTTTTGGGTTTCCCATCGGGCTTGCTCTTGGGGGCGGGCTTGCTTTCGGGCTTTGATTCAGACTTCGCGGCTGACTTGTTGTCGCCAGATTTTGATTCGGTGTACTTTGTGTCTGAGGACTTTGTGTCTGAGGACTTGGTCTCGCCGGGTTTTGCTTCGCTGGTTTTAGTGTCAGCCGATTTCGTTTCGGTGGGCTTGTCGGCGTCGGCGGCTTTCTTGTAACCTTCGGTGCGGTAGTCGGTCTGATAGAAGCCTGAGCCTTTGAAGATGATCGCGCCGCCGGTACCGATGAGGCGTTCGAGCTTGGGCTTTTTGCATTTGGGACAAGTGCGCAGCGACTTGTCTTTCATGCTTTGGAATTGTTCAAAAGTGTGACCGCAGGCGGTGCAGCGGTAGTCGTAGGTGGGCATATGAAATCGATAAAGTGGAGAGCGAAAAGCGATAAGTGGGGAAAAAGACGCGAGGTTTTTGGACGGTAATGCGGGACTTAGCTGGGCGCGACGACGACTTTGGCGGCGCGAAGGACTCGGTCGTCGGCGTTGGGCATCATGAGGGCGTAGCCGGGTTGGAAGACTTCGACGATGTTGCCTGGCTCGACACCTTCGGCGGCGCGGAGCATGAGGGCTTCGTGCTTGCCGGGCATGAACTCGTCGTTGATGGCGGGATTGATGAGACGCACGCCGTGTTGCTGGAGAACTTTGAGCAGTTCTTCGCGAATGACCTTGACGCCTTCGAGCACTTGCTCGCCGGCGGATGTTGTTGCGGTTTGCTTGAGAGCCATGTCGAAGTGGTCCATGACGGGGACCAGATTTTGCACGACGGTTGCGATGCCCTGCTGCTTGGCGGCGATTTCATTCTTGAATGAACGATTCTGGTAGTTCTGGAAATCAGCCATCAAACGCAGGCCCTTGTTGCGTTCGTTGTCGACGGCCATTTCGAGCTCGCCTATGCGTGCGACAAGTTGATCAACGTCGAGACCGTCGGAGATGTCGTGGACATCTTCGGGACGGGGCATTTCGCGATCATCGAGTGGTTGTTCGTTTGGTTGCACTGATTGGTCCTCGGTCTTGTGCTTGGTCTGGTGCTTGGTCGTTTGGTGGGTCTTGTGCTCGGGCTTGTACTCGCGCGGGTTGCTTGGCGAATCGCCCGAGTTTGGTTTCTTCTTCCAGAACACTTGCGCTCCTGACGCCTGACCTGAGGCTTTGCAGCGATCAAGGTGAGGGTATGAGAGTTGTTTGGCGACTGCGGTCAAGAGTGGTGGATTGCATCGGAAACATCCGAACCTTCGCAGAGCCTCTGGGCCAGCGTCGGCGGCGATCAATCACCCTTGAGGAAGTCCCCCACTTTCTTCCAGAAACCTTGGCTTTCGGGCATGACGGCTTTGTCTTCGCTTGCGGCGAAGTCACGCAGCATTTGTTCTTGCTTTGAAGTCAGTTTCTTGGGCACTTCGATTTTCACCACGACGGCGAGGTCGCCTTTCTTGCCTGAGCGCAGGTTGGGCAGGCCTTTGCCTTGCACGCGGAAGAGTGTGCCGTGCTGGGTGGAGCGCGGAATCTCGACTTTGGCCATGCCTTCAAACGTCGGCACGTCGATGTTCGCACCCAGTGCGGCTTGCGTGAAGCTGATGGGCATCTGCAAGATCAGGTGATCGCCTTCGCGCTGGAACATGTCGTGCGGCTTGACATCGACGACGACGTGCAGGTCACCTTTCATACCTTCGCCGTTGATACTCATCTCGGCGGGCGGCGGTTCACCTTCGCCCGGCACGCGAATGGCTTGGCCCGCTTGAATTCCCGGCGGAATTTTGACGGTGATTGCACGCTTGCCAGGAATGCGACCTTTGCCGCGACAGCCATCGCAAAACTCTTTGACGACTTCGCCGCGTCCGCCGCACGCGGGGCACGTTGTGACCATGCGGAACATGCCGCCAAGGCCCGCTTGCTGCACGCGACCTTGGCCGCCGCAGGTTTGGCATTTCACGGGCTTGCTGCCTGGCTTTGCGCCGGTGCCGGTACACTTTTTGCAGACTTCGAGGCGTGTGAATTCGACATCGCGCTCGCAGCCTTTGGAAACATCGTCGAGGGTAATTTCGACTTCGGTTTCGAGGTCGTAGCCGCGCACGGGGCCGCGTCGGCCGCCGCGACCGCCTTGGTTGCCCATGCCTTCGAAGATGTCGTTGAACATCGAGAAGATGTCGGTGGGGTCCATGCGCGAGAAGTCGTGGGTCGCGGGACCGCCGCCGCGGCGCAGGCCGTCGTGGCCGAACTGGTCGTACACGCGCTTTTTCTCGGCGTCGGCGAGGACTTCATAGGCCTCGGCGCACTCTTTGAATTTGGCTTCGGCTTCTTTGTCACCCGGATTGCGGTCGGGGTGATACTTCATGGCGAGCCGGCGATAGGCGCGCTTGATCTCTTCGGCATCAACGCCTTTGTCAACGCCGAGGATTTCGTAGTAGTCACGCGTCGTGGGCATTTTTGAAACTCGCTTACCACAGAGACACAGAGGCACAGAGAGAAGTCAGAGGACTCGGCGATGGATGCCCTTCGTCATGACGGGGACGTGGAAATTCAAAAGTAAACCGATTCGCTTGTTGAGTAGTCGCATGTAGTTGAGCAGTTGTGCTTCATGCACAGGAAGCACAACTTCAACTGCCTTGAGTTCGAGCACGACGAGACCATTCACCAACATGTCGGCGCGATATGCGGCATCGATGGTCACATCACGATACACGATGGGGACATTGACTTGACGCAACACATCAAGCCCGCGGTGCGCAAGTTCGATTGCGAGACACTGCTCATATACGGCCTCCAGCAAACCAGGCCCGAGCGATTTGTGCACTTCAATAGCGGCACCGATGATCTGCTGCGTGAGCGGATCACGTTCCTGTTCCGGATTGACCAGTCCCGTCCCAGCCAATCTCAACGCCTTTCTCTGTGGCTCTGTGTCTCTGTGGTAAACAAAATTCACACGCGCCCGTCTCCAGACGCGTGTGCAAATCTCAGACAGTTGCGCCGGTTTCGGCTTTCTTATCATCCTTCAAGTCAGTAATCAGCACGTCGGTCGTCAGCATGAGGCCGGCAACGCTCGCTGCGTTGATGAGGGCGGTTTTGGCGACCAGGGCTGCGTCGATGATGCCGGTTTTGACGAGGTCTTCGTACTCGCCGGTACCGGCGTTGAAGCCTTGGTTGCCCTTGGCTTCCTTCACGTTTTCGACGACGACATCGCCATCGAAGCCGGCGTTTTCAGCGATTTGCTTGCAGGGGTACTCGACAGCCTTGAGGACGATTTCGAAGCCGAGCTTTTCGTCGTCGTTCTTGCTCTTCTTTTGGGCCGCCTTGATTGCATCTTGTGTGCGGAGCAGGGCAACGCCGCCGCCTGGGACGTAGCCGTCCTTGGCTGCTGCGCGGGTGCTCTTGAGAGCGTCATCGACGAGGTCCTTGGTGGCCTTCATCACGCTCTCGGTTGCACCGCCGACGCTGATCATCGCGACGCCGCTGGTGAGCTTGGCGAGGCGTTCCATGAGCTTCTCACGGTCGTATTCGCTGGTGCTCTTGTCGTACTGAGCCTTGATCTGATCGGCCCGGCTCTTGATGTCCTTCTTGTTGCCGGCACCTTCGATGATGGTCGTGTCATCCTTGGTGATGACGACCTTCTTGGCGCGGCCCAGTTCGCTGACTTCGACGCTCTCGAGCGTGCGGCCCAGATCTTCGCTGATGAAGTTGCCGCCCGTGAGAGTCGCGATGTCGGCCATCATGGCCTTGCGACGATCGCCAAAGCCCGGAGCCTTGACGGCGCAGATCTTCAGCATGCCGCGGAGGCGGTTGACGACGAGCGTTGCGAGAGCTTCGTTCTCAACTTCTTCGGCGACGATCAGCAAGGGCTTGCTGCTCATGGCGACTTTGTTGAGCAGGGGCAGCAGATCAACAAGGTTGCTGATCTTCTTTTCGTAGAGCAGGATGTACGCGTCTTCGAGCACGCACTCGCCGGTCTTGGGGTCGGTCATGAAGTAGGGCGAGAGGTAGCCCTTGTCGAACTGCATGCCTTCGACGTAATCGAGCGTGGTGGTTGCGCCCTTGCCGTCTTCGATTTCGACGACGCCGTTTGCGCCGACTTTGTCGATGGCTTGCGCGATGAGTTCGCCCACGTTGGCGTCGTGGTTGGCGCTGACCGTTGCGATCTTCTTGTAGTCGTCCTTGCCCTTGCACTTGATGGCCATGCCATCGATTGCTTCGGCAGCGGCTTCGGCAGCTTTGTTGATGCCGCGTTGGAGCATGACGGGGTTTGCGCCAGCGGTGACGTGACGCAGGCCTTCAGTGAAGATGGCTTGCGCGAGCACGGTGGCGGCGGTGGTGCCGTCACCCGCTTTGTCGGCAGTGCGCTTGGCGACTTCGTTCACCATCTTGGCGCCCATCGCTTGAAAAGGCTCGGGCAGCGAGACTTCCTTGCTGACCGAAACGCCGTCTTTGGTGACGTGCGGTCCGCCGTAGGACTTTTCGATGACGACATGGCGACCACTGGGGCCCATGGTGCATTTGACGGCTTCGGCCAGACGATCAACGCCTTTTTTCATTTCGATCAGGGCGTTGTCAGAGAACATGATTTGCTTGCTTGACATGGGGAACTCCAGAAGGCACTAGGGACTGGGCACTGGGCACTGGGGCCAAGGCACAGAAGCAGTGCCGGACTAAGCGTTTCGGTCTTCCAAACTTCGAATCAGCGCCGCGAGGATGCGGCCACACTCATTAACACGTTCAAGAATTGCGTCATATGTACTTTGGCTGACGTAAGCGAAGCGAACACAAAGCAAGGCCTGCGTGTCGATCTCGTACAGTGAGCCACGAGCAGTACGAAGGAATCGGATGTAGTCAGCCGTCGTGCCGCGACCATAGCCCTCGGCGATATTGCTTGGAACCGACACGCAGGCTCGGCGAAGTTGCGACACAAGTCCGAATCGCTCTTCGACAGGTAAAGACTTCGTGAATTGCATGACGTCGCTGGCGAGTTCCATCGCCTTCTGCCACGCTACAAGGTCGCGATGTGAGCGAATCTCACTCATGTCTTTCACCAATGCCCAGTGCCTAGTCCCTAGTGCCTGCGTTTAGCCTTCAACGACGCCCAGCAACTCACTCTCTCGCATGATGAGCAGCTTGGTGCCCTTCACTTCGACTTCGGTGCCGGCGTAGCGGCCGTAGACGACGTGGTCGCCGATGCGGACGCTCATTTCGGCGCGCTTGCCGTTTTCGAGGCGCTTGCCTGGGCCGGCGGCGACGACTTCGCCGCGCATGGGCTTTTCCTTGGCGGTTTCGGGCAGGAACAGGCCCGAGGCGGTTTTGGTTTCACCTTCGATGGGCTTGACGAGAACACGATCTTCGAGCGGCTTGACGGCCATTGGTAAACTCCTTCTCTGCATGACATGCGACGCGCTGCGCGCGTAGCGAACTGTTTGACGAACCAACTCTCTCACGAATCACTAAGTCACTGACTCAATCACCTGCTGAATCACTGCACGAATCACCTGCGGTGCATGCGACAGTCGCTGCGCCGCACCGGGCCACATCGGGCCGGTTGCATCAGCAGCAACACTTACACCTTCGGTCGCGAGCTGCCGCCGCCTGCTCCGCCAAGGGGCTTGACGGCCTTGGGTGCGGGTGCTTGGCCTGGGCCGCTGCTGCCGGGCTTGCCTTGCGGGTGTTCCTCTGTAGGCATGCCCACGTCGCTGCCGGCTTCGACTTGGAAGATGTTCTTCTTCGGAGCCATGGGCGAGGTGCCGCTGGCGCCGAGTTTGTTGCGAAGGTCTGAAGCTTTGGCCATTGATCAACTCACTTTCTGTGACGATGGGTTTAGAAACCCATGCCACCCATACCGCCCATACCACCCATTCCGCCCATGCCACCCATACCTCCCATACCGCCGCCGCCTGCGGGTGCGGCGCTCTTGGGTTCGGGCTTGCTCGTGATGACGCAGTCAGCGGCGAGCAGAACGGTTGCGACGCTGGCTGCGTTTTGCAGGGCCATGCGGTCAACCTTGGCGGGGGTAATGACGCCCATTTGCACCATGTCGCCGTATTCCTCGGTCAGGGCGTTGTAGCCGAACGTGCCCTTGCCGTCGGAAACTTTGCTGACGACCACGCTGCCCTTGGCGCCGGCGTTGTCGGCAATCGTGTGCAGCGGCACCGCGAGTGCGGCGCGGACGGTGGCGATGCCGCAGGCGATGTCGAAGGCTTGGCGGCCCACGTCTTCGCTGCTCTTGTCGTCACCATCTTTGCCGAAGACGCTCTTGTATTGCTTCATCTCTTCGAGAGCCTTGCGAGCGCGGATGAACGAGACACCGCCGCCGGGGACGATGCCTTCAGCAACCGCGGCGCGAGTCGCGTGAAGTGCGTCCTCGACGCGGGCCTTCTTTTCCTTGAGTTCAGCTTCGCTGGCTGCGCCGACCTTGACGACGGCGACGCCGCCCGCGAGCTTGGCGAGGCGCTCTTGCAGCTTCTCGCGGTCGTAATCGCTGGTGGCCTTTTCGATTTCGTTGCGAATCTGCTTGATGCGGCTTTGAATGTCCTTGCTTTCGCCCACGCCTTCGATGATGGTCGTGTTGTCGGCATCAACTTCCACGCGCTTGGCCATGCCGAGATGACCCATCTCGACCTTGTCGAGGTCGATGCCCAGGTCCTTCATGATGGCGGTTGCGCCGGTGAGAATGGCGATGTCTTCGAGCATGGCTTTGCGACGATCGCCGTAGCCCGGAGCCTTGACGGCGCAGACGTTGAGCGTGCCGCGAAGCTTGTTGATGACCAGCGTTGCGAGAGCTTCGCCCGTCACGTCTTCGGCGATGATGAGCAGGGGCTTCTTGCTCTTCATCACGCTTTCGAGCAGGGGAACAAGCTTCTGCACGTTGTCGATCTTGTCTTCGTAGATGAAGACCAGGGCCTTGTCGAAGACCGTCTTCATGTTGTCGGTGTCGGTCACGAAGTTGGGGCTCAGGAAGCCGCGGTCAAACTGCATGCCTTCCACGACATCGACGATGGTGTCGATGTTCTTGCCTTCTTCGACGGTGATCACGCCGTCTTTGCCGACCTTCTCGAACGCATCGGCCATGATCTTGCCCACGCCAGCGTCGTTGTTGGCGCTGATGGTCGCGACATTTTCGATGTCGGCCTTGCCCTTCACGGGCTTGGCGAGGCTGTTGATTTCTTTGGTTGCGACTTCCACGCCCATCTTCATGCCGCGGATGAGCGCGTTGGCGTCAACGCCGGCGGCGATATGACGCAGGCCTTCCTTGAAGAGTGCTTCGGCGAGCACGGTGGCGGTGGTCGTGCCGTCGCCTGCCGAGTCGCTGGTCTTGCTGGCGGCTTCTTTCACGAGGCGAGCGCCCATGTCCTCAGCCTTGTTGCTGAGTTCGATTTCTTCAGCGACGCTGACGCCGTCTTTGGTGACGGTTGGGCCGCCCCAGCTCTTGTCGAGCACGGCGTTGCGACCGCGGGGGCCGAGGGTGGCCTTGACGGCCCGGGCGAGCTTTTCGACGCCGGCGAGGAGGGACTGACGAGCATCGACATCAAACACGAGTTCTTTAGCTGCCATGGACGAGACTCCGGAAATGCCCCGGACGCGATGCCGGGAGGGTTTAGCTTGTCAGCGACTGCGACCTCGGGAAACGGGATCACAACGTGTAAGGGAGTAGGCAACCGGCGTGCCAGTAGGGAGGGGCAGGAAGCGGGTGCATTTGCTGGACTTACGTGCGGGCGGAAGGCGGCAGGGGCGAGAACAGCCCCGCCAGCGGGGTTTGGGGGGTGGGTGGGCTGCCAAGGTGGCAGGTACGAACTGAGTCTGTGCGTCCGAATGACTTGTCGTAGCGGGTAGAACGATCCGCTTCGGCAAGCACCACGAGCAGTCAGCGGTTCCCCAGAGTGGCTTTCCTGATACAATTCACGTCTTCGTTAGCAACTTTTGCGGCACCGATTGCGGATAGCAATTGTCGTAAATTGGTCGAAAGAGCTTCGACGTCGAGAAGGGGTTTGTCATGAACGTGCGAGTTTTTCCAGCGGCGACAATGGGTCTGGTTCTCTTGGCGGGTGGGATCGGCGGAATGACCAGCCACGCTTGCGGGCAGATCGTTCCCATCGCCGTCGAAGGCAGCGTCTCCGCGCGGACGGGCCAAGTGATCGCGCCGCTCCCGCCGGCAACGACCGATTCATTTACCACGCTCGATGACGAAGCCATCGGCACCAGCGCAACCATTTTTCGAAACTACGGCGGTGTCGCATCGGCGCGCACGCAGATCACTCAGCCCACACCCCATCAGATTCGCTTCACCGGACGGAGCGACGCCTCGCACATCGGCACTGACTGGGCTGGGTTTGGCGAGAACGCGGAAACTTCCTGCTCCGCACGCGTGGTTGTAAGCGTGCCGTCCACACTTGCTCTGGCGGGCACCATCTTTGAGTTCGTGCCCAGCGGCATTCCAGGTCCTTACTTCGCGACTACCAGCGTGCGGGTGTTCGTGAACGACACGCTGGTGCACAGCCGGGTCATGGACGGCCTCAACATCTTTAGCCCTCCGACGCTGCCCTGGACCTCGGCAACGTTGCTGCCCGGAGATCAAGTCCGCATCGAGGCTGGCACCACCGCCTACTCGGGAAGGGCACTCGTGCCCCCCTACGGCGGCGCCTCGCCCTATCCCGCCGAGACGTGGTTCGACTTTACCGTGACCGCCACCGGCGTCACTCCGGCTTGCGACTCGATCGACTTCAATGGAAACGGCGTGTTTCCAGAGGATCAAGATGTGGTTGACTTCCTGAATGTTCTCGCCGGTGCTCCCTGCCCGTCGCCCGTGCCGTGCGATATCGACTTCAACAACAACGGCGTCTTTCCGGAAGACCAGGACGTTGTGGACTTCTTTAATGTGCTTGCCGGCGCGGCGTGCTGACACTATTGCAACATCGCGAACCAATTGAGAGCGCCAAAAACGTCGGCACCTAGTGCCGACGTTATTTCGCATTCCCATCACCTAAACCCATCCAACGGAAACGCAGGGTTTGCCAGTGGCCTTAGGGCCAGCGCCAGCAGGGCTCGTTCGGAGTCGTCGCCGGCGATGCGGTTGGTTTTGAGGGTGTGGCAGGCGGTGCAGCGGTGGATGATGGCCCATTCGCCGGTGCCGAGGCCGGTGCGCGAGGAGTTGTGGTCGTCGCCGCGGACTTCGAGGGCGATGGGGGCCATGGGGGCTTTGCAGGGGTTGGCGCGGTCGCCTGGGGTTTCGTCGACGTGCCGGCTGTAGAGGCAGGCGGGACAGTGGTTGCGATGCTTGGTGCCCCAAGCGATGCCGGGGACTTGGAGTTTGCAGTGAATGCAGGTGAAGCCGTCCGACTCGTGTCGGCGTTGGTGATCGTGTTTTGACATTGGTGATGACCGAGAGCGAAGAAACGTTTCGTCAAGCTGCAAGGGCAGCGGTCGCCTGACAGCGACTCGGGCCGCGCGCAGGCATCGCGCGGGACACTCGGGGATGAGTGGATGAGTCGGGAAACGGGCTGTCAGGCAATGGCGGTCATCAGCTCGATTGTAGTCAACGGATTTCGCGAGTGCCTGTTGGAACGTGAGGGTTGTGGTAAGGTCGCGGCGGCTTCGCTATCATGCGATATGAACGATCCAGACACTATTCTTCTCGAAGCCGAAGCCGCGATGGAAAAGGCTTTGGACTATCTCAAGGCCGAGTTCAAGGGCGTGCGGACGGGGCGTGCGAGTCCGTCGATGGTTGAGTTTCTGAAGGTTGAGGCGTATGGGAGCTTCACGGACCTGAAGGGCTTGGCGTCGATCAATGTGCCTGAGCCGACGCAGCTACTGATCAAGCCGTTTGACGCGACGCTGCTGCATGCGATCAAGAACGCGATTGACAAGAGCGGCATGGGCGTGAACCCGATGGTGGAAGGGAAGATGCTGCGCATCAATCTTCCGCCTATGAGCCAGGAACGCCGGCAGAAGGAATCGCTGCGCATCAAGAAGATGGCGGAAGAGCAGAAGGTGATTATGCGCAACGCGCGGCGTGATGCGAACAAGCACGCGGACGCGCTGAAGAACAACCCGGCGAAGCACGTGCCGGAAGATGAGATTGAGCAACTGAAGAATGAGATTCAGGAGTTGCTGAAGAAGTATGAGACAGAGACGGATAAGCGGCTGGATGACAAGACGAAGGAGATTATGACGATATAGGGGGAAGAAGTACCGAAGTACCGGAGTGCGGAGCCTCGAATTTTTGTGGCTCGTAGTGCAAGAATTGAATGGAGCCCCGGGGTGGGGCTCTTTTTTTCATTTCAGTTGCGCGATCTGCGCACTGGGTGCTGTGCGCAGGTCGATCATCGTGGCACGTTGCGTACGCGTGGGAGTTCGAGACTCGGTCCGAGACTTCACACTTCACTCTTCACACTTCACACTTCACACTTCACACTTCACTCTTCACTCTTCGCACTTCGGTACTCCGGTACTCCGGTACTTCGGTACTTCGGTACTTCGGTACTCGTCCGCTCAACACGCTCCGCCAGCAAGCACGTTGAAGAAATCAATCACGTCTTGGTCTTCGGGGAAGACGCCGTTGTTGTTGAAGTCGATGTCGTTGCAGGGTGCGCATTCCGCGCCGGCGAGGACGTTGAAGAAATCGATCACGTCTTGGTCTTCGGGAAAGACATCGTTGTTGTTGAAATCGATATCGTCGCAGGATGTGGGGCGAACGAAGGTGACGATGAGGCGGGGGCGTTTGCCTTCGCCGCTGGTTTCGCGAGCGAGCATGCGGCGGGCGGTGTTTTCCGTTGATTCATCGCCGCGGACGAGCAGGCCAGTGTTGGTTGCGGGGGCATCGAGCCATGACTGCACAACGGCGGCAAAGTCAGGGCTGCTGGGCCATGTGACTTTGGCTGCGCCAACGACGAGTTGCGAGGAGAGGACGGTGGCGATGTAATCGCCGCCTGGGATCGTCCAGGATGACGTTGGTTGGCAGGCGGCGTACCACGTTGCGTCGCCGGCTTGCGCGTTTGCGCCGCCGCCTTGTGCGCCGGCGGGGATAGTCGGGCCTTCGCACCATGCTCGCGTGACGCTGTGGATGCTGGCGGGCAGGGGCGCGGAGTTGGAGGCTTGGTTGATGTCGATTTGCAGTTGAACGCTGGTGATGGTGCTGCCAGCGGGGATGGCGGAGACATCGAATCGCAGCAGTGTGCGGCGGGTTTGATTGAGTGAGTTGTTGCCAATAAAGATGTACTCGCCGCTGCCGTTGGCGAGGGGGGCGATGGAGGAACTTTCGTAGAGGGTGGCGTCAGCGACGGCGATGAATTCGATGGACGCTTGCGCAAAGCAAACGGCCGGAGCGAGGGTGATCGCTCCGGCCGTGAGTATGTGAGCCAGAATCGTGCGGCGGGGTTTGGTGAGCGTGGACATCATGTCAGGTTCGTTTCTCAACCTTCGGCGGTTGCGAGAGACCGGATCAAGATGAAGAACACAAACCAAGGCTTATCCGACGCAGATTATCTTGCTGGGCGGTTTAGTACGGGCAGGTGCCGCCAGCGAGGACGTCGAAGAAGTCGATCACGTCTTGATCTTCGGGGAAGACGCCGTTGCGGTTGAAGTCGATGCTGTCGCAAGCGACGCAGGCACTGCCAGCGAGGACATCGAAGAAGTCAACCACATCTTGATCTTCGGGGAAGACGGCGTTGTTGTTGAAGTCGATATCGCAGCCGCAGTTGCCGCCTTGGGGAACCATGATGTTGGCGTTCACGCTCGTGACGGTGCTGAGGGCGGTGGCGGGCTTGAAGAGGCCGATGGTGGCGGTGCCAGCAACTGGAGCGCGGTCAGAGACGAAGCGGTAGGTGTAGCTGGTGCCCCAACGCAGAGCGTTGGCGTTGGCGTTCTGAGCGAAGGTTTCGGTGGTTTCCCACTTCACCTGGGTGTTGGACTTGCTGCTGGCCCAGTCGGTGCCGCTGTAAGGCTCGCCGCTGTGATAGGCAACGTCCTTGAAGCCGATGTTGTTGACATCGACGCATGCGCCGTCGCCGGCGATGTTGATGGCGAAGGAGGAGGCTGAGCGGTCGCTGAACATGTTGTAGACCATGTACTCGTAGTACCACTTGCCGTTGCCAAGGTCGGTCACGTTGTAAGCGATTTGGAAGCGGCCTTCAGCGGGGACGTTGGTGCCGGGCAGGGGAGCCGAGGGAACGTCGACATTGACGATTTGGACAGTGGGCTGAACGCTCTTCCAAGCGAAGAGTGCGCTTTGCAAGCGCTGGGTGCTGCCGTTCCAGGTGAAGGTGCCGCCGGTGGTGGCGTTGTACGCGTAGTTCGCACGGCGCCAGCTCACGTTGTTCCAGGCGTTCTTGACCCAGATCGGAGCGGCGACGGTGCCGATGTTGGTTTCGGCGGGGTGATCGTCTTGGGTGATGTACTGACCTTCACCGAAGTAGATTGCGCCGCTGTTGAGTGCGGGATCAAGGTCGGTGCGGAGCACTTGGAGGCGACGGAAGATGCTGCCGCCCGTGGCGGTGCTGGGGACGGTGGGGACGCCAGTCACGGGATAGGGGTAGATGCCGGTGAAGGCGTTGACTTGGTAGCGGGGGCCGAGACGTGATTGGCTGCCGTTGAGGCTAGCGGTGTAGGGGTCGCTGCAAGTTGGATCGAGCGTTGCACCGGTGCTGTCGATCGTGACGCAGGGGTGGCAAAGGCTCTGCGCCAGAGCCGTGAAGCCGTGCTTGAGCCAGCTTTGGCCGACCTGCTCAAACTGGCCAACTGGTGTTGTGCTGATGGGCACACCGGTCACGGCGTCACGCAGGGTGACGGAACGATAGCGGTAGAGGTTTTGGCCGATGACGGGGTGGAAGTTGGCAGGGTTCTGCGCGTTGGCGGTGCCGGTGGTGTACCAGTCGAGCAGAGCAGTACCGATGTTGCAGCTCGTGGTGCCGATGGCGAAGGCGTGGATGGCCGGGTTGGGGCCAGCACCGTCTGCGTCAAAGGGCGTGTACGTTGCCCAGTCCGAGAGGTCACCGACGATGACGTCGGGGCCTTGCGTGCGGGCTTGGCCGTGGGCCAGACCAGCGACCATTGCAACCGCCAGCAGGCCGCTGGCAAACCCGATCTTCTTGTTGACGTTTTGCGCCATGTTCAAATGCTCCTCACGGCAGTCCTGAAACAGGACAACTAAGAACCAAAAACCCCGCACACGACAGTGACGTCGGCGAACACCGACGACACGAACTACGCACCCGCGTCCGTCACGGGAGTGCATTAGATACACAATACCACAAACTCCGGATGCTGCTAGCCTGAATTTTCACTCTAGAGCAAAAGAATTTATTCGGGCCTCGCGATGCCGCCCTGTCGGGTGACACGGGATACCCCGAGCCTAGGGAATTTACCATGTCGCGTACATACGTGCGTGGTGGTCTGCGGTTCGGCCAGCATCTCGGGCGGCGGCGTCTTTGCCTTGCTCGCGGAGAGCTTGCTCGAGCTGCTTCCAGTATTGGACGTTGCGTGGGGCACGCTCGATGGCTTCTTCGAGCCAGGTTGTGGCCTGCGGCCAGTTAGCTTGGCCGGCGGCGAAGGCGGCGCGGACTTCTCGCAAGGTTGCCGAAGAGGGGCGCTTGGCGATGAGGGCGTCGAGCTTGATTTGAACGGCGGTGAAGGCGGCTTCATCGCCCGCGTTTGCAGCAATTTGGGCGAGGGATTCGATGGCGCGGCGCTGGGCTTGTTCCTCGCCTTTGCGGCCGCGATCGATTACTTGTCGCAACTGAGATTCAAACTCGGGGCGATTGCCTTGTTGCAGCAGGCCGAAGGCGGAAGCGACGCGGACGTGGTCGGCTTCGGGGCGGTTGGCGAGGATGTCGGTCATCGCGGTGTAGAAGTCCGCGTTGGATTTTCCTTGGAGGGCAAGAACCCGGCGGTACCCCACCACCATCGCTTCGTTGGGGTTGCCGCTTTGGACTGCGCGGCGGAGGAATTTCTCGGCTTGGGGTAGGTCGCCTGCGACGGCGGCGAGCCAGCCAAGGCGGGTGAGTTGTCCGGGTTGGAGAGCCCAGCCGTAGCCCTGGTCGTCGCGATTGCCCGCGCGGGTCATGAGATTGATGGCTTGCAGGGCGAGGGCTTTTTGCTCGGGGTCGGGGGAGTAGTTGGGCGAGAAGACGACTTCTTCGGGGGTGACGACTTGGTGGTCGAGCAGTTCGGCGCGGGCTTGTGTGAGGCGAACCCAGCCGCACCAGCCGCCGAGGGCGATGCCTGCGAGTGTGAAGGCGATGAAGATGTAGCCGGCGGTTTTGAGGGAGCCTTTGACGCGGAGTTGGAGGTTTTGCAGGCGGACGTTGGGGATGCGGAAGAGTTGCGTGAGTTTCCAGACGCAGAAGGTCATACAG
Organism: Phycisphaerae bacterium; assembly: GCA_014192545.1. Classification (GTDB taxonomy): domain Bacteria; phylum Planctomycetota; class Phycisphaerae; order Phycisphaerales; family UBA1924; genus BJHL01. The sequence goes on from BJHL01000002.1 coordinate 665,474, forward strand.
CCAGCCATGGCGATAGCCATAAGCATGGGGACAGCGTTCCATGCGCCGCGGAAGGCCATGAAAAAGGCGAGCAGTACGAAAGCGGCGGCGAGTTCACCCAGGAGCGAGAGGTCGTAGTCGGGCTTGCGGACTTTGCTCTGTTTGGATTGGCCAGCTTTGGCTTGGTCGGTGCGAGGCTGGACGAGGAAGGCGGGTTTGCCGAGTTTGAAGGAGAGAGCGTTGTTGGGGCAGACGCTGACGCAGTCGAGGCACTTCATGCAGCCCGGATCGACGACTTGGCCGAAGTCGCGGACTTCTTGGTGGACGCGGACGTTGCTGGTGCAGACGGCGGTGCAGTGGCCGCAGCCTTCGCAGTTGTCGTTGACGACGATGCGGCCCACGCTGATGCGGTCGATAGGGCCGAAGAAGCCGCCGTAGGGGCAGCCGTAGGTGCAGAAACCTTTGTTGCCCAGGAAGTAGACGGTGACGAAGCAACAGACGAAGATGAAGGGGATGGCGACGTACCAGGGTGGGAAGGTGGACCAGAAATCTTCGACGACGGTGGCGTTGCGAAAGCCGGGGAAGGGGCGGACTTCGCCTATCCAGAGCGGCAGCGGAGCGCGGGCGTATTTGACTGCTTCGTCGCGCAGCATGGCGGCGGGGCCTTGGTCGAAGGCGGGGCCTGCGAATTGGGAGACGGCGATTTGGGTGCTTTCGCGGACGAAACGCTGGAGACCTTCGCGCCGGACGGTGGGCCAGACGAACATGTAGAGTGCGAGGATGAGCGGCACCCAGAGGAGCAGTCGCGAGCGGAAGGGCTTGGGGCGGACGCCCAGTTTGGTCATGATGGTGCTGCAGAGGTCTTGCAGCGCGATGATGTGGCAGCCCCAGCCGCAGAAGAGGCGACCAAGGAAGAAGGTGGCGGTGAGGGCGATGGCGAAGAAGATGAGGCCTGCGTTGATTTCGCCGGCTTCGAGGGCGTACATCGATTCGCTGGGTTCGACGGGGCTGACGGTGACGCCTGTGCGGAGCCACTGCACGAAGTGGATGATCATCGCGATGTGGACGGCGATGAGGGTGAAGGCGCGCCACTTGGAGGCTTTGCTTTTTTTGATGGCGGCGTGTGGGGATGCGTCTGAAGTGGCGGAAGGTGGCGAAGGGAGTACGGAGAGGGAGATGGAGCGCGCGGGATTGGCGACGGGCTTGACGTGGCAGTTTTTTTCGCGATCGCTCACGTGAGAGTGTATCGGCGCGTGAAGATGAATCAGGCAGAAGAACGGCGATGAAGCAATTACCCAGTAAACCTTGTGTCGTGTGCGGACGGGAGATTACGTGGCGCAAGAAGTGGGAACGTGACTGGGAGCAGGTGCGGTACTGCGGGGACAAGTGTCGGCGGGCGGGGGTAAGTGAAACGGATGCGGCACTGGAGCGGGCGATATTGGAACTGCTGGCGAAGCGGGCGGGTGGGGCGACGATTTGTCCCAGTGAGGCGGCGAGGCAAGTTGCGCCGGAGGGGTGGGAGGCGCTGATGGAGCCGGCGCGCAGTGCGGCAAGGCGATTGGTGGCGGCGGGGAAGGTGGTGATGACGCAGGGTGGGAAGGAAGTGGAGCCTTCGAGGGCGAGGGGGGTGGTGAGGGTGAGGTTGGTTGGGAGGTGAGGAGGTGAGAGGGTGTAGAGGTGAAGGGGTGAAGGGGTGAAGGGGTGAAGGGGTGAAGGGGTGAAGGGGTGATGTGTGATTTTTTGAGCGATCATCCGGGCCTTCGCAGAGCCTCAGGCCCGGCGTCGGGATGTTTTAGCATTCGCTGACGTTGACGGAGATGTTGATAGCGAGGCCACCTTCGGCGGTTTCTTTGTATTTGCTTTTCATGTCTTTGGCGGTTTCCCACATGGTTTTGATGACGCCGTCGAGGGTGACTTTGGCTTGCGTGGGGTCGCTTTCAATCGCGATGTTGGCGGCGGTGATGGCTTTGATTGCGCCCATGGTGTTGCGCTCGATGCACGGGATTTGCACGAGGCCTGCGATGGGGTCGCAGGTCATTCCGAGGTGGTGTTCCATGGCGATTTCGGCGGCTTGGAGGACTTGACCGGGGCTGGCGCCCATCATTTGGGCGAGGCCTGCGGCGGCCATTGCGCTACTGACGCCTATCTCGGCTTGGCAGCCTCCCATGGCGGCGGAGATGGTTGCGCCTTTCTTGAAGAGGCTGCCGATTTCGCCGGCGGTCAGCATGAAGTCGATGATTTGGTCGTCGGTGGCTTGCATGAAGCAGGCGGCGTACATCATGACACTGGGGATGACGCCTGCGGCACCGTTGGTGGGTGCGGTGACGACGCGGCCGAATGCGGCGTTTTCTTCATTCACAGCGAGAGCGAAGGTGCTGACCCACTTGAGCGTGTCTTGAAAGGTGTGGGCGAGGGTTGATTGGCCATCGCGGCGGACGGCGCGCATCCATGTGGAGACGTTGGTTTCGTTCACGATGGGGACGGTTGCGCCGAGTTTGTCGCCTTCGTGCGAGAAGGCGATGCCGAGGAGTTGGTGGTTGAGGCGGGCGGCGCGGCGCGAGACGTTGAGGCCGCCTGGGAGAGTGCCGGCGGTGTGGCAGCCGCGGTAGATGCATTCGCGCATGACGCGCCAGATGTGGAGGAGGCCTTCGCGAACTTGATCGTGCGTGCGCCAGGTGAGCTCGTTGCGCATGACGATTTGCGGGATGGTGGCGTTTTGTTCTTGGCAGTAGCGTTCGAGTTCGGCGGATTTTTCGATTGGGAAGGGAAGACGAACGCGTTGGCGATGCTCGGCGTCGGTTTGTTCTTCTTGGACGATGAAGCCGCCGCCGACGCTGTAGTAGGTTTCGGCGATTTTGGAGTTGTCGGCGAGGGTGGCTTCGAAGGTGAGGGCGTTGGGGTGGTATGGGAGGACTTGGGTGACGTGGAAGCGGATTTGTGTGGCGGGGTCGAAGGGGATTTCGCGGGAGCCGCGGAGGGAGAGTGTGCGGCGGGCGCGGATGTCTTTTTCGATTTCGGGAAGCTGCGCGACGTCGCAGGTCACGGGGTCTTGGCCTGAGAGGCCCATCATGACGGCGAAGTCGGTGCCGTGGCCTTTGCCGGTTTTGGCGAGGGAGCCGAAGAGGTGGACGGTGATGGAAGTGATTTTTGCGAAGTCGTTGGAGGCGATGCAGCGGTCGAGGAAGCGTTGGGCGGCGCGCCAGGGGCCCATGGTGTGGGAACTGCTGGGACCTACGCCGATTTTGAGAATGTCGAAGACGGAGATAGATTCCATGGTGGGGAGCGTAGTGAGGGGTGCGTGTAGAGAGGACGCGAACGGGCGGCGGTGGCGGAGGGCGAATACCTTGCGGCATGACGAACGCGACGACGGCTCGAACAGGACTTGCGCTGCATTGGAAGGTGCTGATTGGGCTTGCGCTGGGGGTAGTGGTTGGGCTGGTGATGAACGTTGCGTGGACGCAGGCGACGTGGCAGAGTTTGGGCGTGAATGACGCGAAGGCATTTTTGAGTGGGGCGGCGAGTGCGGAGCCGGGGGCGAATGACGGGGCGACTTTTGTGGCGCATGCGAGCGCGTTTGTGTCGCAGGCGGGGAAGTTTGTGGGTGATTTGTTTTTGCGGCTGCTGCGGCTGATTGCAGTGCCGGTGGTTTTGTTTTCGCTGGTGGCAGCGGTGGCGGGTGTGGGAGATTTTCGGAGGCTGGGGAGGTTGGGCGGGCTGACGGTGGGCGTGTTTGCGGTGACGGCGGTTTTGGCGGTGATGATTGGGATGGTGCTGACGAGTGTGGTGCGGCCTGGGAAATTTGTGGATGCGCAGACGCGTGACAAGATAGTGGCGCAGTTTGCGGATGCGGCGAGTCAGCGGGTGGCGAGTGCGGAGAAGTTTGGGAATGACAACTCGATTTGGACGCAGGTGGTGGATGCGTTTGCGGCGAATCCGTTTGCGGCGATGAGTAGCGGGAACATGCTGCAAGTGGTGACGACGGCGATATTGCTGGGCGTAGGACTCACGCTGGTGGGCGATGGGCGACGCAGGCAGGCGGTGGAGATGTTTGAGACGCTGGCGGAAGCATGCTTGCGCGTGGTTGGGTTGGTGATGAAGCTTGCGCCGTATGCGGTGTTTTGTTTGACGGCGGCGATTTTGGCGAACCTGGGTTGGAGCATTTTGGCGGCGGTGACGGTGTTTGTCGTGACAACGATTGCAGGGCTGGCGCTGATTTTGTTTGTGCAGTATCCGGCGCTGATGTACGCGTTTACAACGCGAGAGAATCGCATGACGTTTGGGCGATTCTTCAAGGCGATGGCGCCAGCGAAGCTGCTGGCGTTTTCGAGTTCGTCAAGTGCGGCGACGCTGCCTGTGACGATGGAGTGCACGCGGAACCTGGGGGTTTCGGAGCGGGTGACGGGGTTTGTGTGCCCGCTGGGAACGACGATCAACATGGATGGGACGGCGTTTTATCAGGTGATGTGCGTGACGTTTCTCGCGCAGCTTTTTGGCGTGGAGTTGTCACTGGCGCAGCATGCGACGATTGGGTTTATGGCGATTTTGGTTGCCATTGGCAGTCCGGGGCTGCCTGGGGCGAGCATTGTGTTGATGGTGTTTGTGCTGGATGCGGTGAAGGTGCCGACGCAGGGGCTGGCGATCATCATCGCGGTGGATCGGGTGCTGGATATGTGCCGGACGGTGGTGAATGTGGCGGGTGATGCGGCGGCGAGTGTGATTGTGGCGAGCAAGGAAGGGGAACTTGCGACGGAAGCGGCGATGCAATCTCAAACGCAGGCGGCAGCGGACAGCCGATGATGTGGAGATATGTGTGGCATTTTGGGCATCGTGACGCCGAAGGGAACGCAAGCGAATACATCGCGCGAGACGTTTGCGCGGGTACGTGATGCGATGGAGCATCGGGGGCCGGATTCGAGCGGGGTGTGGCAGCATGAGAATGTGCTGCTGGGGCATCGAAGGCTCGCAGTGATTGAGCTTTCAGCGGCGGGGCAGCAGCCGATGTTGTTGCATGATGCAGGTGACGACGGCGCGGTGCGGAGTGCGATGGTGTACAACGGCGAGTTGTATAACGACGCCGAGTTGCGAGGCACATTGGAGGCGAGTGGAACGTGCTGCGCGTCGGCGTCAGACACGGAGACGCTTGCGCGATGTGTGCAAGTGATGGGAACGGGCGTGATTGAAACGCTCCGAGGGATGTTTGCATTTGCGAACTGGCACGTGCACGAGAGAACGTTGGTTCTCGGTCGCGATCCGATGGGCATCAAGCCGGTGTACTACGCGACTGTGCGGAGCGGCGGGGTTGAGCACTTTTGTTTTGCGAGTGAGTTGCAGGCGATGGAGAAGTTGCTGATTGCGCTGGGGCAGAGGTGCGAGCCGGACATGGTGACGGTGAGTGCGTATACGACGACGATTCGGGCGACGCTGGGGGCACGGACCTTGCTGCAGGGGGTGCGGGTGGTGCTGCCTGGGGAGGTGATTGAGGTTGATGCGGGTGGAGATGTGCTGCGTGTGACGCATCAGATATCGCATCATGTGTCGGGGCGAGCGGCGCGGCGGAGTGAGGAGCTCGCGAAGGAACTGGGTTCTTATGAGAATGCGGTTGCGCGCGTGCGCGAGACGGTGATTGAGAGTGTGCGGGCGCATTTGGTGAGTGATGTGCCGGTGTGTACGTTGTTGTCGGGCGGGCTGGATAGCGCGATTGTGGCGAGTATCGCTCGCACGGAGCTTTCGTTTTGTGCCGGGGCGCGGGATAGTGGTGACGGGGCGCAGGTGAGTCCGGATTTTGCGTTTGCGGTGGAAGCAGCGGCGGCTTATGGCATGCGGCATCAAGAGGCGATTGTGACGCGGGAGATGTTTGCGGAGCAGTGGGCGGCGATGGTGAAGCACAACAGGCAGCCGCTAAGTACGCCGAATGAAATTGCAATTCATCATGTTGCGAAAACGCTTCGGGCGGCGGGGTGTGTAGTGACATTGTCGGGTGAGGGGGCGGATGAGTTGTTTGGTGGGTATGACTTGGCGCTGACGCAGGCTCGTGATGCGTGGGCGAGTGGAAGGGTGCGCACGGTGGAAGATGCGGGTGAGTTTGAGCTGGATGCGAATGCGTGGATTGCACGGGTAATGAAACAGCAGGTGCTGACGGCGGATGCGTGGCGAGCGGCGGAACAGGATGATGCGTTGCGAGGGCACTATCGCGAAGCGTTTGCGAAGGTTGCGGCAGAGCGCGATGATGATGAGCCTTTGCAGGCGCACTTGCGGTGGCAGCGGGCGACGAACTTGGTGGGGTTGTTGCAGCGGCTGGATACGGCGACGATGCGAGCGGGGGTTGAGGGGCGCACGCCGTTTGCGGATGTGCGGGTGATGGAGCTTGCGGAGAGTTTGCCTTTGGGGTGGAAGCTCCGAAGCGGTGACGCGGGGCTTACGACCAAGGCGGTGCTGCGGGATGCGTTCGCGAGTGATGTGCCTGCGGGGATTTTGCGGCGACCCAAGGCGAGTTTTCCGCTGCCGTTTCAGGCTTGGGTGGGCGATAGTGTGAGCGTACTTGGGCGGAGCGAGTTTATTCGCGAGATTGTGTCGCCTGCTGTTGTGCAACAGGTGATGGAACACCCGCGCGAGTTGTGGCATGTAGCTTGGCCACTGGTGAACCTGGCGATGTGGCGTGGGTGAGCTTTTGGCCACGCAGTCGCGATGAACGCTACAGATGGACCGACTTGCCAATCTTCACGCTCGATTAGGTTGCGAAAGGTGCGAACGTATGGCATGTCATTCGTATGGCGTTGAACAGCATTAGCGGCGAATCTCCGAAACAACACCGCATGCGAGCTGCAGAGCGGCATGAGGCGCATGGTCTGCGTTGTCCATTGGGTGAGCTTATTGACCTTTCGGCGACGGGTCTGCGTTGCAAGTGCAGCGGCAAGCCCAGCGTGGCGCAGGGGGCGGTCATTCCGCTGGTGCTTCAGAATAGCAACCAGACGATTCGGCTGATGGCGCGGGTTGTGTGGGTGCGGAAGGTTGGACTGATTACGGGTGAGTGGCAGGCGGGGCTGTATTTTCTGGACGTGCGGCCAGGGATCAAGGCTGCAATTGAGCAGTTTGCGAAGTATGGATTTATTCAGAATCTTGGTGGTGGTGCGAGTGGATTGGTTGATTTGACGCCGACGACGGCAACGACGTCGAACTCGACTTCGACAACTTCGGTGAGTTCGACTAGTACGACGGGGAGTAAGTCGTCAGGCAGCAACGGCGGCTCTGCGAAGACGACAACGGGTAATGCTGGTACAAACGGTACTGGTGCAAGCAGTTCGAGTTCGAGCAAACCCACGGCGGAGCCGAAAGCGGGTCCGCGGGTTGATCCGGCGGCGCAGCGATTTGCGACGGTGGAGATCGAAGACTTGTATCAGCACCTTGGGCTGACGATTGACGCGAGTGAGAGTGAGATTGTCAATGCGTATCGCGCTATTGCGAAACAACTGCACCCGGATCAAAACCAAGACCCGGCTGCGGCAGAGCGGTTCATCTTCATCAACAAGGCGTATGGCGTTTTACGAGATACGAGCAAACGAGCGAAGTATGACATGATGTTGCGGGCGAGCCAGCAGGGACGTATGAACACGACTGCGCGGGCGGCGTGAAACTCGTGAGTGACGGGCTTTACGCGTGCGTTGACGCGGGTGAGCCGCTGGCTGACGTTTGGTGGTGAACTGGCTTCATGGGCTTGATCCATTCTGCGATGCGCTGCACGCAGAAGTAGAGCACGGGAATGAAGAACAAGCCGAGGATGGTTGCCCCGACCATGCCGCCGAAGACGGCGGTGCCTAGAGCGCGGCGGCTGGCGGCGCCTGCGCCGGTGGCGTTGAGAAGTGGCACGACGCCCAAGATGAACGCGAAGCTGGTCATGAGAATGGGACGGAAGCGCGTGCGGGCAGCTTCGATGGTGCTGTCGAAGATGGACTTGCCTGCGGCACGATTTTCGCGGGCGAATTCGACGATGAGGATCGCGTTCTTCGCGCCAAGACCGATGAGAAGCACGAGGCCGATTTGCGTGAAGACGTTGTTGTCAAGGCCGCGGTACATGAGGGCGAGGGCTGCACCGGAGACGACCAGCGGCACGCTGAGCACGACGGCGAAGGGCGTGGCCCAGCTTTCGTATTGCGCGGCGAGGATGAGATAGACGAGCAAGATGCCAAGAGCGAAAACGATGAGGCCTTGACCGCCTGCGAGCTTTTCCTCGTAGCTCATCGCGCTCCATTCGTAGCCCATGGCATTACCTGTGACGGTTCCGTTGACGACTTCTTCCATTTGCAGAAGCGCATCGCCGCTGGAGATGCCTGGCTTTGGCGCACCGAGGACGGTTGCCGACTGATACATGTTGTAACGCTCGACGCGGTCTGGGCCGAAACTTTCGCGGACGGTAGCGAAGGAAGAGAGCGGGACCATTTTGCCTTGCGGGTTGCGAACTTCGAGGCGGGTGATGTCGGAAGTGGTGAGGCGGAATTGCGAGTCGGCTTGGACGTTGACTTGGAAGGTTCTGCCGTCGCGGTTGAAGTCGTTGATGTAGGAACTACCGAGGGCGGACTGCATGGTTTGGAAGACGGATTCGAGAGGGATGCCGAGTGAGAGCACTTTTTCGCGGTCGATATCGACGAAAAGCTGCGGCGTGGCTTCGCGGTAGCTGCTGAATGAGTAAGCGATGCCGGGTTTACCAAAGGATGCGCCGACGGTTTGGTCGACGGCTTGCTGCAGAGCTTGGCGGCCGCGATTGGCGCGGTCTTGCACGCGGAGGTCAAAGCCGCTGGCGTTGCCGATGCCTTGGATTGCGGGCAAACTGAAGGTGATGAGCTGGGCCTCTTGGATGGGCTGCACGGCGGCGTTGATTTCGCCGATGATTTTTTCGATGCTGCGGTGGTCCGTGGCTTTGCCTTTGTAGCGTTCGTCCCAGGGCTTGAGCACGATCCAAGCGTTGGCGTAGCTGGTGCCTTGGCCTTGGATGACGCTGAAGCCAGCGAGCGTGACCACGTCTTCGACGCCGTCAATTTTCTGGACGCGTTCGCTGACACGCTCGATGACGCTTTTGCTGCGTTCGAGGCTTGCGCCGTCGGGAAGTTGAGCGGCAACGACGACGAAGCCCAAATCTTCGGTTGGAACGAAGCCGGTGGGGACGCTGCGGATGAGTTGGACGGTGCCGAAGACGACGCCAACGAAGAGCAGCAACGTGACGATGGCGACGCGGACACTTTGGCGGACGATCCAGACGTAGATGTTGGTGATGAAGTCGAAGACGCGGTTGAAGAGGTTGCCAGCCCAGCGGAGGGGGCGGAAGAGGATGAAGCCTTGGTTGCTTTGATGGGCTGGCTGGCCTGCGGCGTGGCCGTGAGCTTTGAGCAACAAGGCGCACAGAGCGGGGGCGAGCGTGAGAGCGCAGACTGCGGAGAGGGCGGTGCTGGCGGCGATGGTGAGAGCGAACTGGCGGTACATCTCGCCCGTGATGCCCGGGAGTGCGGCGGTGGGCAGGAAAACGCTCATGAGGACGAGCGTGATGGCGATGACTGGGCCGGTGATTTCGGTCATCGCTTTGATGGTTGCGTCGCGGGCACCCAAGCCGAACTGGGTCATGTTGCGTTCGACATTTTCGACGACGACGATGGCGTCATCGACGACGATGCCGATGGCGAGGACAAGACCGAACATGGTGAGCATGTTGATGCTGAAGCCGAAGGCGAGCAGCAGGAGAAATGTGCCGATGAGCGAGACGGGGATGGTGAGAGCGGGGATGATGGTTGTGCGGACGCTTTGGAGGAAGATGAGGACGACGATGACGACGAGGATGAAGGCCTCGATGAGGGTTTTGATGACTTCGTGCTGCGAAGCCTTGATGAACATGGAGCTGTTGTAGAAGAACTTGGCTTGCACGTCGTCGCCCAGTTTGGCTTGTGGGCGAAGCGGGTTGCCGGGGCTGTTGAGAGCTTTGAGTTTGGCTTCAATGGCGTCGGTGAGATCAACGAGGTTCGCGCCGGGCAATTGGTAGCAGACGATGATGCTGTTGGGTTTGCTGTTGAAGGTGCTGAGCGTGCTGTAGTCGCGGGCGCCGAGTTCGACGCGGCCGATGTCTTTGAGGCGGACGCGGGCGTTGCCTTCGGACTTGACGATGATGTCGGCGAATTGCTCGGCGGAGCTCAGGCGACCTTGCGTGTTGACGATGAGTTCGAGGTTGGTGCCTTGCGGGGCGGGTTGGCGGCCGATTGCACCGGCGGCGACTTGCACGTTTTGCGCGCGGATGGATGCGGCGACTTCGCTAACGGTGAGATTGCGGGCCTTGAGCTTCTCGGGGTCGAGCCAGACGCGCATGGCGAACTCTTTGGCGGGGAGGATGTTGGTTGCGCCAACGCCTGGGATGCGCGCGAATTCGTCGCGCCAGTAATTTGCGAGGAAGTTGCTGAGTTGGACGTCGTCGACGGTGCCTTTGGGGCTGCTGAGTGAGATGACGCCGGCGAGGCTGGTGCTTTGTTTGCGAGTTGTGACACCCAGGCGGCGGACTTCTTCAGGGAGCTTGGCTTGAGCGATGGCGACGCGATTTTGGACCAGGACGCTGGCGATGTCGGTGTTGACGCCGTTGCGGAAACTGACGTCGAGCGAGTAGCGACCGTCGCTGGCAGTACTGCTCATGTAGATCATGCCTTCGACGCCGTTGACTTCTTGTTCGATGGGCGAAGCGACAGTGTCGGCGATGGTTTGGGCGTTTGCGCCGGGGTAGAGCGCTTCCACGCGAACGATGGGCGGCGCGAGCTCGGGGTATTGGGCAACGGGCAGGCGCGTGTACGCGAGTGCGCCCAGCAGCACGATGATGATGGAGATAACGCAGGCGAAGATGGGCCGCGTGATGAAGAACTTGGAGAGCATGGGGCGGTCCTGGGGTGGCCGGGTTGGAGCGGCGGGACGCGAGGTGAGCGTGGCGTGCGTGGCGTGCGTGGCGTGCGTGGTTAGACGTCAAAGTCCGTTGGTCAACCGGGCTTCTTTTCAGCGGGTTGCGGCGTGGCTGGCGCGGCGGGCTTTTCGGCAGGCTTGGTTGTCGCTGCAGATTGCGTGACGGGCTTGACTTCGGCGCCTGGTCTGGCGCGTTGCAGGCCGTTCACGACGATGCGATCGTCGAGCGAGACGTTGAAGAGTGGTTCGCCCTTGTCGTTGGTGCGAGGTTGTTCATCATCGCCCAGTTGCGGCAGGATTTTTCGCATGGGGGTGGTGATGTTGTTTTCGGTGACGCGCAGCGTGTCGCCTGTGCGGACATCGCGGCGCTGTACTTTGTTGGAGCTATCGACGAGCATGACGTAGCTGCCTGTGGAGTCGCGAAGCACGGCGATATCGGGGACGAGCAGAGCTTGCTGCTCGCCCACGATGCTGCGAATGCGGACGAAAGAGCCGGGCAGAATAGTGCCAGCTTGATTGTCGAAGACAGCTTCGATTTTGAGCGTGCCAGTGGCGGTGTCGACGGTGTTGTCGCCCCACTTGTACCAGCCTTCGTGCGGGTAGCCTTGTTCGTTGGCGAGGGCGAGGGCGACGGGCACGTTTGCACGGCCGTCTTCGCCTGGGCGACGATTTTGGTTCGCGCGACGGAGTTCGAGCACTTGGCGCTCGGGGATGAAGTAGGTTGCAAGGACTTGTCGATCGTTGATGATGGTTGCGAGCAGCGTGGCGTCGTTGGCGCCGACCAGTTGGCCGAGTTCGACGGTTTGGATGCTGAGGCGGCCCGCGATGGGGGCCTTGACTTGTGTGAATTCGAGGTCGAGTGAGGCTTGCGTCAGGACCGCTTCGGCGAGCGTGACCTGAGCGGCGGAACTGTCGCGTTCGGCGACGGCACGATCGAGTTCGAGTTTCGCGGCGGCGTTGCGATTGACGGCTTCGCGCGTGCGCTCGAGCGTGGTTTCTGCGAGTTGCTGGCTTGCTTTGCGGACGGCAACTTCGGCCTCGGCTTGTTTGACGGTGGCTTGGAAAGGGCGCGGGTCGATGCTGAAAAGCAAGTCGCCGACTTTGACGGGTGCGCCGTCGACAACGTGCTTTTTCTCAATGAAGCCGCGAACGCGGGCGCGGACTTCGACGGCTTCGATGCCACGAATGGTGCCGGTGAAATCGAGCGTGAGCGGAACGGTTTGCGCGATGGGCGAAGCGACGGTGACTTCAGGTGGCGACGGCGGCGCGGGGGGTTGGCCTTTGGGTTTACAGGCTGCCAAGGCAGCGAGGGTGAAGGCAAGTATTGCGAAATAGGGGAGGAGGCGAGCCGAGTGGATCGGCCTTGACGGGAAACTGATGGACATGCAACACCGCTCCTTGCGATTCTGTTGGCGACTTCGAAGTCGCGAAGAGATTAGCGACTGCGATGCGTGAATGGCCGAGCAGTCACGGAAAATGTCACATCTTCGTACGGGTTTTGGGACGAGCCATATGTTGTGATGCGAACGAATCCCGTGCGATGCGTGCAGTTCGTGCGCGGGGATAGTCGCTCGGCTCTCGAAACGCGAGTGGAAACTTAAAGATTGATTACGCGTTGCTGCGGAGCAGGCGGTCGGGGCGGAGCCAGAGCCATGAGATGGCAGCGCAGATGCCCGCGATGGCGAGGCGGACGGCGGTGGTGAGAAGTGCGAGGCCAGCGACTTCTTGCGTGCTCATGCCGATAAGTTTTCCGGCGCCTGCGGTGCCAGCTTCGGCAAAGCCCAATGCACCGGCGGGTGCGCCGGCTTGGAGGAGAAGGTAGACAGAGCCGAGTTGTGCGCTTTGGGCGATGGTCATGGGGACGCCCAAGATTGCAGCGGCGATGGCGAAGCGAGCGGCGAAAGTGGCGACATCGACGGCTCGAATGGCGAGGCCGGCCCCCACTGCGGTTGGGCTCGAAATGAGGTCGGCGGTGCCCAGCGTCATGAAGCGGAGCGCTTTGATGGAGCTGCGGGTTGCGAGTTGGCCTACGCCGACGATGGCGAGCCACGCGAGCAGGAGCAACGCGAGGGCGATGGCAGTCGTGCCCAGGAGCGTTGGCTGGGGCCAGATTTGTGATGCGAGCAAGGCACCGCCCGCGCATGCGAGGATGCTGGCCATCGAGACGCCGCCGAAGGTAATGAACCAGGAGATGAGTTCCTTCAAGGCAACTTTGTGGCGACGGACATGAATCGCGCTGCGGACAATCATGCCGAGTTTGAAGGGGAGGATGGAGAGGAAGACAGCGATGCTGTTGGTCGCGAGCAATTCGCCGATGGGCAATTTGCGGCGAGGCGTGAGTGTGACCCAGAAGACGAGTGCGTCAAGCACGATGGAGAACAGTGAGAGGCCGAAGAGAGACGCGACAAGCAATGGTGATGCGTTGCGGAGATTCTGGAGGGCTTGGCGGTTGTCGCCGCCTAGGGCCATTTTCATGGCCCAGATCATGAGAGCGATACCGATGAGCAAGCCGACAATTTGGATGATGCGCTGCAGGGGCGACATGCGTTTGCCGGGAATGGCATCGGCGGATTCGACGGCGGTTTGCGGCGATTCGGGTTGCGCGGGCAGATCGCTCATGGGCGGGCCAGCATACGCGCGGAGGCGGGTGCGAGCGAACGCGGCGCAGGCGGGCTACCACTATGCCGCGTGATTCTGACTGTGGTCATTCCGGCGTTCAATGAACAAGCGACGATTGCGGGGACGATTGCGCGCGTGCGGGGAACGGGGCTGGCGAGCGAGATTGTGGTGGTGGATGATGCGAGCACGGATCAGACGCCTGCGATTTTGTCGTCGCTCAAGGCGAGTGATTTGGTGGTGCTGCGGCATGAAAACAATCGCGGCAAGGGCGCGGCACTGCGAACGGGCTTTCAGCATGCGCGCGGGGACATTGTGCTGGTGCAGGATGCGGATGCGGAATATGACCCGGCGGATTATCCGCGATTGCTGGGGCCGCTGCGCGATGGGAAAGCGGATGTGGTTTTTGGAAGTCGATTTGTGGGCGGGGATGCGCACCGGGTGTTATTCTATTGGCACAGCGTGGGGAATCGGGTGCTGACGCTGGCGTCGAATGCGTTCACGAATCTGAATTTGACGGACATGGAATGCGGATTCAAGGTGTTTCGCAAGGATGTGCTGAACCGCGTGAACATAGAAGAAGAGCGATTTGGATTTGAGCCGGAGATTGTGGCGAAGGTTGCCCGGCTGGATGTGCGGATTTTTGAGGTGGGTGTGAGTTACAACGGCAGGACGTATGCCGAGGGGAAGAAGATAACGTGGCGCGATGGAGTCGCGGCGTTGTGGTGTATTTTCAAGTACAACGTACTCAAGTGATCGACGGGCGGCAATCGCATGCACACAAGGACAAGTATGACCAACGCATTGCCCGACGACTCACGAGATCGTTCTGCGGAATCTCTCGCAGCAGCAGCAGCGTGGCCCAACGGCACGCTGGAAGTGATTTGCGGACCCATGTTTGCGGGGAAGACTTCGCTGCTGATTGCTCGGCTGGCAGCGGCAAAAGCACGCGGGCAGAGCGTGGCAGCGTTCAAGCACGCGAGTGATACGCGGTATCACGCGACGCATCTTGCGACGCATGATGGCCAGCAGATTGCGGCGATGGCGGTTGCTGATCCGATTGAACTTTTCGCGCGACTTGGGAAGGCGCAGGTTGTTGCGATTGATGAGGCGCACTTTTTCGGTGCGTGGTTGTGGGACATCATCGTGCCGCTTTTGCGAGATCGGCGGACGTTGATCGTTGCGGGTGTTGAGCGCGATCATGTGGGGCGACCATTTGAGCCGTTTCCGCGGCTGCTTGTGGAAGCTGACACGGTGACGAAGCTGGGTGGGCCTTGTAAGAAGTGCGGCAAGCCGGCGATTCATAGCCAGCGGATGAGCGAAGATGCGTCGCGCGTGGTTGTGGGTGGGAGTGAGTTGTATCAGGCGCGGTGCCGGGAGTGTTTTGGGAAGCCTTGAGATTGCAAATGTTGATTGAGTTTCGCAGAGATCAGTCGTTTCGCACGATGACGTGAGCGGCGGTGCGATACTCATTTTCCCAACGTTGAAACGTGGGTTCGGCGACGTTGTTGAAGAAGACTTTGGCCTTCTCGACGCCCCAACCTCGAACGCCGGTGCGCTCGAGATGAGCCCAGCGATCCCAGCGGATGCAAGCGGGCGCTTCAACGAATACGCGAATGTCGATGATGGTGCGAAGCGTTTGATGAAGGGCGTGGATGCCTTCGATGACGATGGTTGGGTGGGGATGCAATCGCGTGATGCTTTCGCGGCGATGCGTGTGAAAGCTCCAGATGGGCGCTTCGGTGGGATTGCCGGCGCGGAGGTCGGCGATGTTCTGCAGAAGCGTGGTGAAGTCAGCGTGACGCGGGTCGTCGCGCTCGCTCTCGGGCACGTCGGCATAGTCGGGCAGGTAATTGTCGGTGCTGAGCACGCATGGGGAAAGTTCGCGCGCGAGGGTGCTTTTGCCAACGCCTACGGGACCGGTGATGCCGATGACGAGCGGCGTTGGCAAGTGACTGGCGCGTGCGAACAGATGGGTGGATGCTTCGCGAAAGGGAATGGTGGGCGGTTGTGACAAGATGGCATTGTTCGCGAGGTGAGTGAGCCGGGCGGTGAGCGGGCGTGCAAGATTCGGGTGAACGTGGTATGCTCCGCGTATGCAATTGCAAGGACTGATCGGCGTCGTGGTTTTGCTCGCACTCGGCTTCGCGCTCTCGACGAATCGCAAACGAGTGAACTGGCGACTGGTGGGCGCTGGCGTTGCGCTTCAGTTCGTCATCGCGGTGTTGCTGCTGCGTGTGCCGGGGACGGCTGATGCGTTCGCGTTTTTCGCGACGATTGTGACAAAGGTCATTTCGTTTGCTGACGAGGGCATTTCGTTTGTGTTTGGGAACCTTGCGAACGCGGGCATGCCTTGGGGATTTGTGTTTGCGGTGAAGGTGCTGCCGATCATCATTTTCTTTGCGAGTTTGATGGCGGTGCTGTATCACTTGGGCATCATGCAGCGCGTGGTTGCGGTGGTTGCTTGGCTGCTGCGAAGGACGCTGGGCGTTACGGGCGTTGAAGCTCTTTCGGCGAGTGCGAACATTTTCGTGGGACAAACCGAAGCTCCGCTCACTGTGCGGCCTTATATCGCGACGATGACTCGCTCGCAGATCATGACGATTATGGCGGGCGGATTCGCGACGATTGCGGGTAGCGTGATGGCGGCGTATATCGTGAAGCTGGGCGGCGATAGTGAGTCGCAGCGAGTGCTTTTTGCGACGCACTTGATGACGGCAAGCGTGATGAGCGCGCCGGCAGGGCTGGTGATGGCGAAGTTGATGATGCCGGAAACGCAGACGCCTCGCGATGAATCGATGGACAAGTTGGTGCAAACTGAGCGAGAGACGCGGAACGTGCTGGATGCGGCCGCGGCGGGCGCGACGGATGGGCTCAAGCTCGCGCTCAACGTTGCCGCGATGCTGATTGCGTTTATTGCGCTGCTGGCGATGCTGAATTGGCCGCTGAGCACGCTGAGTCAGTGGGGTCCGATTGATACGTGGCGCGTGTCGCATGGGCTGCCGATTTTCACGTTTCAGAACATTTTGGGAGCTATTTTGCAGCCGTTAGCGTGGACGATGGGCGTGGCGTGGGATGATTGCCGGGAGTTTGGCAGCTTGCTTGGAACGCAGGTCATTGCGACGGAGTTCGTCGCGTATCTCAATCTCTCTGACCATATCGCGAACGGGACGGTTTCACCTCGGACGAGCCAGATTGCGGCGTACGCGTTGTGCGGCTTTGCGAATCTGCCGAGCATTGCGATTCAAATTGGCGGGCTTTCCGCGCTTGCGCCTGAGCGGCGGGCGGAGTTTGCAAGCATCGGGCTGCGTGCGATGGTTGCGGGTGCGCTGGCCTGCTGGATGACGGGTGCGATTGCGAGCATCATGATCTGAGAGATCGAAGAGCAAGAAAGTTCGTTGTCGTGCCGGGATGCAGCCGATCACTACGCTTGGATATGCCTACGCAACTACCCAATCCTCGTGTGTCGCCGCGGTTTGCGGGAATCGTGACTTTCGGGCGGTATCCGCAGCTTGATGCGGTAGCGACGGAGAACTTGCCGCTTGATTGGATTATTTATGGCGTGCCGTTTGATGCGGGCGTGACGTATCGACCTGGGGCGAGGTTCGGGCCGCGTGCGATGCGTGAGGCGTCGCAATATCTCAAGCGATATCACATCGAACATGATGTGGATGTTTGTGAGAAGCTGAGCATTGCGGATGGTGGCGATGCGCCCGTGAAGCCTTATGACCTGCGCGAGAATGCGGTGGCCGTTGCGGAGTGGGCGTTTGCGCTTTCGGCGGGTTCTCGCGGGACGACGAAGTTGCTCGCGCTTGGTGGTGACCACAGCATTGCGTATGCGAATATTCGTGCGACGTACTTGCGGCAGGGCAGTCCGAAGGGTGGACTTGCGCTGGTGCATTTTGATAGCCACCTTGACACGGTGGACGCGGTGTGGGGCAATCAATGGGGGCATGCCAGCCCGTTTATTCGTGCGATTGAAGATGGGTTGATTGACCCGCGGCACATGATCAGCATTGGGATCAAAGGGCCGCTGAACGCGGCGAGCGACTTGGATTATGCGAAGGGCAAGGGAATTCGTATTTTGACGCGTGATGAATGCTCGCGGCGCGGCGCGGAGGG
This sequence comes from Phycisphaerae bacterium, assembly GCA_014192545.1. GTDB lineage: Bacteria > Planctomycetota > Phycisphaerae > Phycisphaerales > UBA1924 > BJHL01. The sequence goes on from BJHL01000002.1 coordinate 683,108, forward strand.
ATGCGCGCGCGAGTTGGGCGATTTTGTTGCTTCACTGAAAGATGCGCCGGCGTACGTGACGTTTGACATCGACGCGGTGGACCCTGCGTTTGCGCCGGGAACGGGTACGCCAAGCGTGGGCGGGTTCTCTTCGACCGAAGCACTTGCGATGCTGCGTGCGCTCAAGGGCTTGCATGTTGTTGGTGCGGATGTTGTTGAGGTGCTGCCGGACCGGGATCCGACGGGAATCACGAGTTTTCTTGCAGCGCACATTGCGTTTGAAGTGCTTGCGCTAAGCGCGTTGCGAAAGTGATCGAGACTGCAAGTTGTGCGAGTGATTACACGAGTGAGGCTTTACGCAGATTGAGAATCAACTCGACTTGGCCTGTGGGTTTGCTGAGTCGCTGCGCGATTTGGACTGGCGTCAGGCCTTCATCAGCGAGTGCGTAGACATCGCGGTGCGAACTGCCAGCGGATGTGTCGAGCGATGCCATCGGGGCGGCTTGGCGTGGTTTGACTTCCACGGTCGGCTGCGGCTTGGCGGCGAGCAGATTCTCGAGCGTGGCGATTCGCTCGTCGGCTTGTTCGAGCATTTTTTCCATGCGAGCAGTTCGCACGTCGAGTTGATGCACTAATCGCTCGGTCAGTTCGGTCATATCGCGGTGCAGTTGCTGTTCTTCAGTTGATGCGGCGGATTTCACGGGTGCTGCGAGGCGTGCGGCTGACTTCTTGGCGATTTTTCGGCGCTGCCAGATGGACCATGCGACGAGTGCGGTCCCAAGGACGATGGCGAGCGATGCCGTGGGCAACTGCTCACGCCAGGTTGTAACGACTGCCACGGGTTGCTGTCCGGACTGCTGCTGAACGGCTTGGTGCTCGATGGGCAAGTCGCGAACGAAGTCGGGCACTTTCATTTGCGTGGATTGCGATTGCTCGACACTTTCCGATGGCGGCGGCGACGGCGCGAGCGTGACGGGTTTGAAATCGGCGTGCGTCGGCTCTTCGCCCGGAGCGGGTGGGCCTTGTACTTGACTGGTGTCATCCATGACGCTTGACCTCCGTGTCTATCTCGTCACAATGTCGTGACAATGTCGTATCGCGGCCGCGAGCAATCCAACTCGCACTGATCCATATGATCGGCTCGTGCATTCTTGGAGCGTCAGTTCGCGGAAACTTTTGACTTCGCCCAATACCGGGCGGGCAATTCGCGAGATTGTGCGCTCATGGCGAGAACTCTGCGGCGGAACGGCGAAACGCGACACTTCTCGGCGGACGCTGCTCGCGGTTTCGGGTGGTGCAGATTCATCGGCGATGGTGCTGGCGCTGACTGCGGGGGTTTCCAAAGCGAGCGATCGGTTTGTGATCGGGCATGTGGTGCACGACATGCGCTCGGCGAACGAGACGGCGGCGGATTTGGAACTGGTGCGTGAACTGGGTACCTGGGTGGGCGTGCCGGTTGTGTCGGGGCAGGTGCGTGTGCGAGAAGGCAGCGGTAATGTCGAGTCGCGGGCGAGAACGAAGCGATATCGCAAGCTGAGTGAGTTGGCGCGCGAAGCCGGATGCAATGCGGTTGCGACAGGGCACCATGCTGATGATGTGCTGGAAACGATGTTGATGCGACTGATTCGTGGCGCGGGGCCGCGAGGGCTTGCGTGCGTGGCCCCGGTGCGGAAGTTGAGCGAGGGCGTCTCGCTCGTAAGGCCGCTACTGATGCAGACGCGAGCGATTTGCGAGTTGATTTGCAGCACGGCCAACTGGGAATGGGCGAGTGATGCGACGAATCATGATCTCTCGTTCGCTCGCGCGAAGATTCGCGTGCAGGTGCTGCCGGTTTTGCGAGAACTGCGGGCAGATGGCAGTAAGCGAGCGGCGGCGAGTGCACTCATAATGCGCGACGTCGCAAAGCTGCTTGCGGTGGATGCGAGTGACTTGCTTGAGCAAGGAAAGTTTGCGGCGGGATATGCGTGGCCTCGTGCGGTTTGTCGCAATGTCCCTGGAGTCGTGCTGGGCGAGGCACTGCATATGGCGTTCACGCAAGTTTCGGCTGACAAGCATGATCGGCTCTCGCAGCGAATGCTCACGGGCATCATTCGTGCAGTGCACGATGCTCGCAATGATCGGCGGGATTTCACGCTGGGGGCTGGCGCGTCGCGATTGCATGTGCGAATCGAAGCGTTGACTGTGACAATTCATCACGAAGCATGATGAACTGACTGCTCGCGCGATTGTTTGTGCGATACGATTACGCGAGCCACGCGTCATCAAACTTCATGCCGCTGGCGATGGTCGCAGCCGGGCCATTTTCAAACATGCAGCCGACGGGATATGCACAGTAATCGACGCTGAAACTACCTGCGGGGCGGTGATTTCCAGAGTAGCCAAGACCACCGAAGGGCAGTTTGCTGCTCGCGCCGGCGGTGCCGGCATTCACGTTCAGGCAGCCGGCTTTAGCCTGTTGCAAGAAGCGAGTGATGCTGGATTGATCTTTGGTAAAGATGCTGGCGGCGAGGCCGAATCCTGTTGCGTTGGCTTGTTCAATTGCGTCGTCGAGATTCTTGACGATTGCGATGCGCAGGAACGGACCGAAGACTTCGACGTCGTCACCGGCTGTTGCGATTGAGGCGTCAGGCTTGCTCTTGATGAACTTTTCGACACGCATCACGCTGGGCGTGATGTACCAGCCGCTGCCGACAATTCCGCGAGTTGGAGCCTCGGCGTCGTCGAGACTGCGGGCGGGAACGAGCACTTCGCCGCCAGCTTTTGCGAGTGCGGCGATGGTGCTGAGCATGTGATCTCGTGCCGCTTGCGAGATAACTGGACCCATGAAGACCGGATGGTTTGCCTGCGGATCGCCGATCATCACGCTGCTTGCACCTTTGCATACCGCGCTGATGACTTTGCTGGCGACAGCTTCATGCACGATAACGCGGCGCGTGCAGGTGCATCGCTGGCCGCTGGTGATGAAGGCGCAGCGAATGCACTCGATGACCGCTTGCCGCAAATCGGCGTCGGGCATGATGATCGCGGGGTTGTTGCCGCCCATTTCGAGAGCGAGAATGCGACCCGGGCGGTCGAGGTTCGCTTGCATGATGCGTTTGCCGACGGGCCAGGAACCGGTGAACAGGATGCCGTCAATGTCGTCGTGCGTGCTGATTGCACTGGCGACGTCTGCGGCACCTTGCACGAGGTTGAGGACGCCTGCGGGGGCGTTGTGTGCTTGCAAAGCTTCGTCGAAGAGTTCGGCGAGGAACTGCCCCACTGCTGGGGTTTTGTCGCTGGGTTTGAAGACGATGGTGTTGCCCAACGCGAGCGCGGGGACGATGTGACCGTTGGGCAAGTGAGCGGGAAAGTTGAAGGGCCCGAGCACGGCCATGACACCGTGGGGACGAAACTCGCAGGAGCCGGTGCGCTGCGGAGACATTTTGGTGAGGTCAACGGTATAAGGCGTCACGCGTTTGAGCGCGCCTTCGGCGGAAGCGTCGAGCGTGATATCGACTTTGCTTGCGAGCAGGCCGGCTTCGGCTTTGGCGTCCCACGTGACCTTGCCAGTTTCAGCGACGAGCAGTTGCGTCAGTGCGTCCATACGCTGGGCTGCGAGCTTCTGAAACGTTCGCAGCACGGCGATGCGGCCTTCCATTCCAAGCGCGTGCCACGCAGGTTGAGCAGCTTTGGCGGCTGAAATCGCGGCGTTGACATGCGAGACGTTGGGCGAGCCTGACCAGACAACTTCACCGGGCTTGGCGGGGTTGAAGCTTTGCAGCGTTGAGCCCGCGAGCGGCATCCACTTGCTGGCGATGAGGTTGGATGGCGGGTGAGCAAGTGAAGGGTGCTGCATGGGGGGCTCAAGACGGGAACACAGAGGGAGAGAGAGGACGGCGGAGGAAGACAGATGGAGGCTGAAGGTCTGGGAAGGTATCAAGCGAGTGACGTACACGCGGGAGTGCGTGGTGGTGCCGATCTGCTCTTTCTCGCGAGAACACGATATCTTCTGCGATCAGACCTTCGCTTTTTTGAGTCGCCTTTTGACGGGATTCGCTTCGACTTCTCGCGTCAAGCCAAACTTGCCCATTGCGGTCATGCCCAGTTGCGAACCTAGTTGCACGCCGAGCAGTTCCATTGCTTCTTGCGTGAGGCGGACGGGGCCGTCTTTGGTGACTTCGACGAAGGTTTCGGTTGCGCGAAATTCGCCCTCGCCATCGAGGGTGCTGACGATGGCGGCGGTGGTGCAGCGGTCGTCGGTTGTTGCCTTGCCGACCTCGGTCATGCGTGTTGCGGCGACGAGAGGAATCTGCTCGGTGATGGCGTCGATGTGTGGACCGCCATCGAAGGGGTCGATGTAGCCGCGATATTTGAAGCCCAGACTTTCGAGCAGCCTGCGAGCGGGAATTGTTTCGCGTGAGACCACGCCCACCATGTTCTGTACTTCAAGCGGGAAGAGCGTGAGATAGATTTCGTCCTTGGGCAAAAGATCGCTAATGAAGGCGCGGTTGTGTTGACAGAAGCGATCGGCTTCGGCGTACTTGACAGGAATGAACTTGCGGCCGAAGGTGTCCCAGAAGAGATTGTCGCCCTGGCTCGTCACGGGCGGCATCATTTCGGCAAGGACGGTTGGCGCGAAGAGGCCGCGGTGCAGGCCCATGAAGTGGAACCGCACGAATGACAGGAAGCGACCCGGGCGCAGTTTGTGGCCGCGGTGGCTGGGCTGCATGATGAGGCCGCCAACTTCGCTGGGGCCGCTGGTGTCGCCATCGAGTTGTGCGACGGTGTGCGTGGTGCCAAAGCCGAGCGAGGGCGAGTGGAATTTCTTTTCGCCAACTCGCATGCGCCAGTTGGGGTTGCCCGGGCCGCCTTGGTGGGCGCGCACTTGACTGGTGCCGATCACTGCGCCGGTTTCAGGCTCGATGACGGAGAACATGAACATGTCACTCTCGTGTTCCATCGCGGCGAGGCCACCGCCTGCCGCACCCTTGCGGCGTGAGCCGTTGCTTGTGGGTGGTGTCGTTTCAGTCTTGGAAAGTTTGCCCTTCTTGACGCTCTTGACCATCTTCGCGGCTTTCGCATCTGCGGCACCGTGTGCAACTCGGCGGAAACAGCCTTGGCTGTGCTCGATCTTTTGCGCGATGATCTGTTCATCAGGCGGCAAATTGATGAAGTAGACCATCCGCGCGAGCTTGAACAGCGTGGCATTGTCTTCAGGTTTGCTTTGACGAATCAGAAACACGAGCGACTCCCTTCAAGACGGTTTCAACACAGAGGGCACAGAGCACACAGAGGTGGGATCGAAAGAAAGGCATGTTCCAAGCACGAGCGGGGCTGACAACACCATCGAACCCGGCGCTATCTCTATGCCCTCTATGTTCACTGTTTTGAAAACGCATTTCTATCCCGCGATCTTCGCCAAGCCGCGTTCGATGCAGGCGAAGACCTTGGGCCAGTATTCATCTTTCATCGCGGGCATGGGCGGCAGCATGCGGACGTGATATGGGCCGTGGCCGCAGTAGAACAGAATCACGCCTTCATCGAAGCAGGCTTTGCATGCGTCCATGACTTTCTTTTTGTCGCCGCCGAAGGGCGTGAATCGGCACATGCCACCGACACCGCCCACGAGTTTCTCGCCGCCGCCGTTGAGGGAGGCAACGGGCGGGAACCAGTTGGGGTGCTTAGAGATCAATTCGAGTGCGTGCTTGCGGAAGAGGGCATGATGGCGGGCAAACTCGCCGGTTTCGCCGTAGTAGTTGCCATCGCGCAGTCGCTCGATGACGCGAGTGCCCACGCGGAAGCTGCTGCCTTCGCCGGTGAACGTGCCGCTCAGAATTGCGGTCTTGGGGTTATACTCGTCAGTCCACGCCGTCGCGCAGGCTTGCGTCATTTTGCCGACGCAGAAGACGTCGACGTACTCGCCCAGATCAAAGTGCTCGTACGCGAACATGCGGCTGGTGCGGCCGAAGGTTTGAATTTCATCGTCCCACACCGCAATCTTCTTGGCCTTGCAATAGTCCATCAATGCCTTGAAGTAATCGCGATCGCCCACGTTGAAGCCGCCTTCGCCTTGGCACAACTCAAAGATGAAACATGCGTGGCCGCCTGGGTAGCGATCGACATACTGCTCCAAGTGCCACAGGCACATGTCGATGAATCGCTTCTTGCCAGCCGGGCCTCCGCCCATGCGTTCGACGGCGTTGGCGTCGTAGAAGGGCATGTAGTCGACCATGACGCCGTTGGGCAGGCCTTCGCGACCGGCGTGGTTGTCGCCGATTTGGGCCATGACCATGCTGCGACCCATGAAACAGTCTTTGAATGCGAGCACGCGGGGCGTGGGCGTGAAATTCGCGAGCAGTTTGGCGGCATCAGGAGCTTCGAGGTGACGCTGAAACAATTTGTGGAAGCAAACCTTCAGCGCGTTTTCGTTCGCCATCGCGCCGCCGGTTGAGATGTAGGCGTGCTTGAGTTTGCTGCCCTTGGCCGCTTCTTTGAGAAAAGTTTCGGCGAACTGATACGCCTCGAAGTTGCTGACCAAGTTGCCGTGCTTGAGGGTGTCGTCGATGCCGCCAGCAAGTGAGGCGGAAATGAGATCAGGATCGCTGTGACCAAAGAAGTGGACGCCAATGCCGCAGATCATGTCCCACTTCACGCTGCCGTCGGCGAGTTCCACGAGCGGGCCGTTGCCCACGCCGCTGCCGATGAAGGGGTAGAGCAGAGGCCGACCGCGTGCGGCGGCGGCGCGATCCATCAGTTCTTTGAATTGCGACGCGAGGGCGGGGTTGCCCGGCTTGGCGTCGGTTATCTGGGCACTCTTGGCTTTGACCTCGGCAACCGCGGCGGCGATGGCGGCCTTGACGGCGGGCGACGCGTGCAAGCTCGCACCGACCGTGCCTGCGTGGGCCGTGCCGTTGGTTGCGTGAGAAGTCGAGGCGGAGGCGAACGTGGTCATGACGGACTCCTAGGAATGCCAATGGTAGGGGTGTGGATTATCGGCAATTTCGCGTGCAAACTCGTGAGGATGAGGTTTGGGGACGGGCTCGGCTGGCACAATTTCTGCTTGTTTTCGTAATTCTTGTCCAGCGACGACAGCGAGTTGCGGATTAGGAGTAGCCCGACTTGATCGGCCAACCCAAAGGACACCTGCCATGCGTTTGTACACCCGCCAGTCTGCCCATTTCCGTGCTGCCTCGCTTGCCTTGGCCGCGAGTTTGTTTGGCGCTGGTCCATCGCTCGCGCAACTGCAAACCTATCAGGGTCTGCTGAGCGAAGGTGGCCAACCCGCGAACGGGACGTATGACATTCGCTTTGATGTGTATACGGACCAAGTCGCCGGTACAACGGTTGGCATTGGCAATGTGTTCAACGATCAGGTGGTCAGCAACGGCTTGATCACCTCCACCTTCAACGCTGGCGTGGGCGTGTTCAATGGCGAAGAGCGCTGGATGCAGATCAGCGTGCGTCCGGGCACATCGACTGGTGCGTTCACGCCGCTGCCTCGGCAACGCATTGCTGCAACGCCTTACGCAATGCGAAGTCTGAACGAACGCTGGACGCCCAACGGCAGTGTGCTTCGAACCGACTTGGGAATCAACACGGTTCGCATCAACACTGATGTCTCGCCGGTCAGCGATTCGGGCCTGAGTGTTCGCGGCAATTCGACCACTTTCAGCGGCGTTTACGCCGATGTTGAGAGTGCGACTGGTTCATCGTATTTTGGGTGGGCGACCGGTGGCACTTCACGCGCCGAGATGATCTACAACGGCACAGCAAATACACTGCGACTTAGCATGGGGGGTGGCACGCCGGTGAGCATCAACGCAACGGGTCTTGTTGGACTTGGTGCGGCCCCAAGCGGCACGGAACGATTGCAGGTGAGCGGAGATGCTCGCGCCACCGGCACTGTGTCAGCGTCAGATCTCGCGTACACCGCGCCGCAGACCAAAACGCTATCAATTCCGGCATCGGCGTTCGTTTTGAATGACAACACCAACATCACCAACCTCCGGTATCTCAACGATCGCGTGACGTTTGTCGGTGCCGTGACGAGTGCTTCATTGATTGCTCCGGTGTCACTGCCAGATGGGGCAATCGTCACGCAGATTACCGCGATCGTCTTTGACAACGGCCCGGGCGACTTCGATATCGACTTCAATCGTGGAACATACACCGTGAGCGGCGTGACGGCGCTGGGGACAACGACGACGACTGGTACTTCGGCATCTCTGCGAACAATTACCGGAGGGGTGGCTGTCTCGCCCATCGATAGTTCCGTTGCGCAATACAACGTGATCGTTAACAACACAGACTGGGACGCGTCACTGAATTACCTCAAAGCCGTGCGACTGACGTACACCGTGACCAAGCCGGACTGATTGGCTGCAAGTCCGCGTGGTGTCTGCGGGACGTGGGGCAAACACGTCAGCGACGAACTGAGCGGGGCGTAATCGAGAAAGGCCAATACGAAAACCGCCGCGCACTTGATCGTGCGCGGCGGTTTGGTTGTTGTGTTTCTCTTGCGTCGCTCAGCCTCACGCAACCAAGTTAGTTGCCTGCTCGATGCTCGACACGACCTGACGGACTTGGAAGGGCTTCTTGAGGAAGCTGTCGTAGCCTTGGCCACGCAGGCCCATGGCTTGGCCGTCGGTGAGTTTGCCGCTCATGGCGATGACCTTGGTGAACTGGAGATTTTCGTTCTTGCGAATGTTGTCGGTGAAGACCTTGGCATCAACGTCGCCAACGTGGAGGTCGAGCAGAATGACGTGCGGCTTGAACCGCTCGCACTCCATGCCAGCTTGGAAGCTACTGGTGCAGGTGCGGACTTCGTAGTTGGTCTGTTCGCCCAGAACCTTCTCGAGGATATCGACGACTTCGCGCTCTTTGTCGACAACCAGCACGCGAGTACGGCCGCTGTTCTGGCCTTCAAGCGGAATGCCGTGGGCACGCATGAAACGCGTGAGTTCGCTGGCCGGGATGCGACGGTCGCGGGAGCCGGGGATGCGGTAGCCTTTGAGGGCGCCGCTGTCGAACCACTTGCTCACGGTGCGGGGTGCGACATTGCAAATCTTGGCAACTTCGCCCGTCGTCAGTACTTCTTTGTCGAAGGTCATCTGCCTCACCTCTTCTAATTTGCTCTTGCGGACGCCTCCCGGCACACACACACGCCGAGACAGTGGCTTGGCGACATCCGGCCCGGACGGGACCACATGTCGACCGGTTTTACATCGGTGCGTTTGAGGCGGCAAATCAGCTTGTGAGGAGGAAAGGGGCAAAATGGGGACGAAAAGAAACGGTCAAATGGGCAATCCGCCAACTGGCTAAACTCCCGCGAAGCCCACAAGAATTATTTGGCCATTTGACCATTTGGCCATTTATCCCTTCAGCTTTTGACAGATCGGCTTCTTTCGGTTACTCTGCCTAACCTCGTGGCTCCTCTTGGAATAACCGTCCAAGGGATATGTTGTTTGTCCGTCCACGTCCCTGATAACGCGGAGTCGACTCGCCCATGGCCCAGACGACCGATCAACGTCGCCAACCCCTTTTCACTGGTCTGCTTGCTGCTCTGGCACTGTTTGCGGCAGCTGGTACCACCGTCAACCTGGCGGTTGCTCAGCCCGCAGACGACGCAGCGGCAACCAAGCCCGCGACTGACAAGGATTTGGCAGATGACTTTGTGCACTACATCCTGACGTCCAACAACCAGATGGCAGTCAGCACGGGTGCCGAGTTGCTTGGTCGCAACTTAAAGCCCGCTGAGTTTGCGACGCTGGTTGAAAGCATCGATGCGCAACGCTTCACGGGTGCGGTGCAGCGTGGGAGCCGAAGTGCCGCCGAAGACCTTCGGGCATTGAGCGGCGCGCTCGACAAGGCCTATCAGAACGGCCTGCTCGCTCGCGCTCGCGATCCGGAGATGATCGCTCGCAACATCAAGAATTTGACGGGCGGCCAGCGTGCTCGCCTGCTCGCTCGCGAGGGCCTCAAGCAGGCTGGCGAATACGCCTTGGTGCAGTTGCTCGACGCTTACGTTCAAAATGACAACAGCGAACTTTCGGTCGCCGCTCAGGGTGTGATGATCGACATGGGTCGTCAATCGATTGTTCCGCTGACAACGGCGCTGCCCAAGCTCAACGGACTGAACCAAGAAAAGGTCGCTCGCTTGCTTGGGCTGATCCCATATAAGCAGAGCCTGCCCTTCTTGACTGATCTTGCGGCGACGACCAGCAACACCGCCGTTCGTGCGGCTGCTGAGCAATCCATCGCTCGCCTTGGCGGCCAACCCGGCAGCGCGGCGGAGCAGTACCGTGGTCTTGCCGAAGCCTATTACGACGAGAACAGCAACGTCACCAGCTTCCCGGGCGAAGAGCATCAGCTCTTGTGGAACTACGACCCGCAGACGGGCCTCACGATGCGTGAGATTCGCACGCCGGTCTTCCATGAAGCGATGGCGATGAAGCTGCTCGAGCGCGCCATGCAACTCGAAACCGGCAGCGGCAGCATCAACGCTGACACGCTGGCTCTGTGGGTGTCGAGCAACTACTCACGCGAGTTTGACACGCCTGAGGGTTACGCCAACCCAGCCTACCCCACTGCTGCGGCAGCGGAAGAAGGCGCATCGGCCCGTCGCGGCGCTCAGTACTTTGGCGTAGCGAGCGGCAGTGACGTTGCCCAGCGCGTGCTCGCCCGTGCGATTGATCGCAAAGACACCCAGCTCGCCCGCGCGGCCCTCGCTGCGGTTGAGCAGATTGCTGGCAACAAGGCTGTGAGTGATCAAGCTGGCGTTCGCAGCCCGCTCTCCAACGCGTTGCTCTACCCCAACCGCCGGGTGCAGCTCGATGCCGCGTTGGCAATCGCCGCGACGCAGCCCAACCAGACGTTCGGCGGCTCCGAACGCGTGATCCCCACGCTGGCAAGTGCTGTCAAGGGCTCGCCCGACCAGTTCGCAGTGGTTCTGACCACCGACATCGAACGCTACCAAGTGCTTCGCACGATTCTTGAGAAGAACGGCTTCACGGTTCTGCCCCAAGGCGCGTCGTTTACTGAACTCGCTGGCCCCATTGCCGAGGCTCCGTCGGTTGACCTCGTCGTTCTCGCCGGTTTCACCGGTGACAGCGGCTCGGTTCTCAAGACCGAAAGCCAAAGCGGCCTCAAGACCGCTGCCAGCCCGGTGCTCATCATGACGACGCCCGAAGTTGTCATTGAGCAAAGCCGAGCATTCCAAGCGGACAATCGCGTTGCGGTTCGTCCGATGGGCACGGGCGAAGAAGCCATCGTGAACACCGTCAACGACCTGATTCAGAACGCTGCTGGCGGCCCGATGACGGCGGATGAAGCACTTGCTTACGCCGACCGCTCGCTCAACGCATTGCGTGACTTGGCTGTGAGCAACAACACGGTCCTGCCTGTGAAGGACTCGGCCAGCACGCTGGTTGCTTTGCTGCCCAGCAGCACGGCTGAACGCCGCTCGCAGCTTGCCGAAGTGCTGGGTCGCATCGCCGATGAACGCGCTCAGCGTTCACTGGTTGACGAAGCTATCGAAAGCACGGACGACGCTGATCGTGCGATGCTGCTGACGGCAGCTGGCGAAAGTGCCAAGCGTTTCGGCAACCTGCTCTCAACCTCGCAGGTTGAACAAGTGCTGGAACTGGCGACCAACCCTGACGAGAAACTCGCAACGGCTGCGGCTGCCCTGCTGGGTGCACTCAACGTGCCCAACAAGGACCTGCTGCCGCTGGTGCTGGGTGAGAAGTAAGCACTCGGGCCCGACGAGCTGAAAAGAAACAAACCCACGAACACGGTTCGTGGGTTTTTTGTTGTGGTTTTTGCGAAGCTCACTTCGTGAGGTTTACTTCGCGAGTTTGGCGACCAGCCGCCAGACATCGTGCGGCGTGAGATTGCGACCCGAGGAGGCATTGAACTCGCGTACGAGTTCGTCCATCTTGCTGGTATAGGGCAAGCTGTCGCGAGCACCGAGCGTGCCGACGAGTGTGATGATGCGATCTCGCAAGAACGCTTCTTCGTCGGCAGAAACTTTGATAGCGGGTGTGGGAGTCTTGCCGAGTTGCGGCAGCTTTTTTGCTTTTCGCAGATTGTGCAAGCGGTGCAGCACTTCTCGCTCGTCGCGCGGGTCGTTGGCGGCTCGCAGCGAAACAATCATCGCGGCAAATTCATCGGTATACGGCAAATCATCCAGCCCGCGATTGGCGGCGACATACGCAGCGACAAGTCGGTCATCAGCCGGTGACAACTGCGAGGTTGGACCTAGATCAAAGAGCGTGTCGCTCATGCGTGCTTGTTCCTTTGCGAGCAGTCATGATCACTCCCACTTGACACCCTTCCACTTCGCAACCCACAACTGGCTGCTGGCGCGTTGTTCGCCAATTGCCGGGCCTTGACGCTGGCTCGTCCACATGAGCCACTTGCCGTCGGGGCTGAACGCGGGAAGCACATCGGCTCCGGGTGCGTAGGAAATCCGAACGTGCTTGCTCGTCGCCGCAGATTGCTCGGACGTTGCGTCCGCGGGCAGAGCGGCGAGTTCTTTCCATGGAACGCTTGCCGCGAAAAGTTCGTAATTGGTGTGACCCGCTTCGCTGCTGGCGTACACGAGAAACTCACCGCTTGGGTGCCAGAATGGAGCCCAGTTCACGTGTTCGTTGCTCGTGATCTGCCATTCACGCTCGACGCCCACGGGGACATCGACGCCTCGGTCGTCTTTTTCAAACTTGAGCGTGGCGACGAAGAGTTGGAGCAGGTCATTGCCCTTGCGATCGCTGCGGAAGCAGATTGATTTGCCATCGGGCGAGAAGAATGGGCCGCCGTCGTATCCGGGAGCGACGATGATGGGGTGCTGCTTCCTGGTTTGCGTATCGTAGATGTAGATATTGGCGTCATGCTTGACGGGTGCGCCTTCGGGCGTTCCGGCGGGTGCGTCTTCGATGTGGGCGTAAAGCACAAACCTGCCAGTTGGGTCGTAGCTGCATTCGGCGTCGTAGTTCGCACGCTCGAACATCTTCTTGGGCTGGGCAAAATCTTCGCGAATATCGCTGAGTTTCATTTTGCCAGCTTCGCCGCTTGGTCCAACGGCTGCGAGTTGGCGCGTCACGATGTCCATTTCGCTGGGGAACATCCACACGTACTTGCGATTGCCGACTTGGAAACCGCTTTTGCTTTCGTCGCTGGGACGCACCATGGTGCTGCCGAACATGACGACGGGGGAACGCGGGCTGAACCAGCCGCAGGTGTTCGCGCTGTCGGGCGGGCTGATGCGGACGACGGTTTCGAGACCGGTGGGCGTGCCGCTGCCGCAGCCGGCGATTTTCGCGACGTACATGCCGTAGAAGGGATCGGGTGCGTCTTCGCCAGCGGGCTTGGGCGTGGCTTGGAAAACAATGAGGCCTTCGTCGCCGGTCATCCAGGCCCAGTCGGGCGCGAAGTAGGCTTCGCCCGCTTTGACAAAGTCGGTTGCGAAGGTGAGTTGCACGGGCTCATCGAAAAAGGCGAGTTCTTTCTCGCGCCAGTTGGCATCAACTGGAGCAGGTGCGGGCGGCTGGAGGGCGATGGCGGCCAGAGCGAGCAATGAAAGCATGAATGACTATATGGGCGGGATACTCGATGTCGTGGCGGTGTGACGGCTGCTCACGCACTCGCTCGCCGTAAGCGGTCGGTAATGGCTTGCCAGACGGCGACATCTGGGCCGCCATCTGGCGGGGCGATGACAGCGATAAGGTCGCAGCGGCGGGCGTCGGCAGATCGCAAAGCGGCGTAAAGACCAGCCGCGTAACCGCGAGCGTCGAGGGGGAGCAATTCGAGATGGTGCGGCGGGGCAATAGCAACAGCAACGTGACTCATGACGACGGCGGATCGAACGCTGGAGAGCACTTTCGGCAAGTCGGCGAGAGAAACGAGTTGCGTGCGAGTCGCCGGGGCGTAGTGCTTTTCCAACAGGCCCGGGCTGTTCAACGTGCCTTCGTGTTTCAGGCCCGGGACGAAATCTGCAACGGGCTGCTTGAGCACACTTGCGATCTGCTCGGCAGAAATCAGACCCGGTCGCAGCACACGCGGCGCGTGATCGGCATGATCGGCGAGATCGGCGAGTAACAGCACAGTGCTTTCAATGCCTGCGGTACACGGGCCGCCGTCAAGGACGTAGACGGTGTCGTCGTCGAAAGCTTCACGCACGTGCTGGGCGCAGGTGGGACTGACGCCGCCCGACTTGTTCGCGCTGGGGCCAACAAGCGGCTTGCCGAAACTTCGCAGGAGTTCGAGTGTGAGCGGATGGTCGGGGCAGCGCACGGCAACGTTGGGGCTGTTGGCGGTCACGCTCGCAGGAACATTCGCGGCTTTGGGCAATACCAGCGAGAGTGGGCCGGGCCAGAAGGCGTCTGCGAGCAGTTGCGCTTCACGCGGCCAGTTGCTGGTTACGAGGCGTGCGTGCGCAGTATCTGCAACATGCACGATGAGCGGGTTGTTGCTGGGCCGACCCTTGGCCGCAAAAACGCGTGCGACGGCAGCTTCGCTCAATGCATCTGCACCCAAGCCGTACACGGTTTCCGTGGGGAACGCGACAAGTCGGCCTTCTCGCAGGCGTGTAACAGCTTCTTGCAACATGCTGGGGCCGTGGGCCATGAGCGACAGTAGTGATTCAAGGCCCGATGAGCAGCACGAAGGCGGCGAGCAGGAAAACGGCCAGCACGGCCGCGATGATCGCAAGGCCCTTGGCATCTTCGCTCCACTTTTGCGGCGCGGGCATGAGCGACAGCGTTGCGTCGATTCGTTTCTGGGCTTCGCGCGTGAACTTGCCGCCGGTGGGCAGAACTTCACCCCGGCGGGCTGCATCTTGCACGATAGCGATGATCAGATTGGCATCAAAAACCCGCAGACCCAACTTGCGGGCTTGCCTGTGCAGCGCATCGCGTTTCTCGACCCGCAACAACGCAGCGGTGCCACCCTCGATGGATGCTGCGACGGTGGATGCGAAAACCAAGCGGGCATCGCCATCAAGCAGCGGTTGCCGGGGCACGCCCAGCGGGTCGTAGAGGTCGCTGCTGCCGTCAGATGGCGCAAGCCGAAGCGTGGACTGTGGGGTCGCACGATCACCCGGCCTTTGTCCCAACGGGCGAACAGGCGACGCGGCGGTCGGGGATGGGTCGTTCTTGACGAAAAGCACGTGCAACGAATGTACCGCGCACGCGCGTATTCGCCAGCAAAACGACGACTCTAACTGAGAAGAACTCGTATTTTTGATGTCCACCCGCCGATACAAATGGAACTTTGGACTACGTTCGTTGTTACAATTATCCTGTGAGGGTTCCGTTACTTGCCGGCGGCTTATGAGACCATGACCACGATGTCATCCAACACGCTGACCAACTCCACCGTCACGCCTCTTGCCTCGGCGGTCCCGCCCACTGGCGATGTGTGGGGAAATCTGGCGACAACGTTGTCCGTCGTGGCGGTTGTTGAACGAGCGCAGCAACTTTCTCGCAAAGGCAAGCTGCCCGGCTTTGCGAAGGTCAACGACACGTTCTCGTTTGCTGGGTTTGGTGAGCCGTTTGACTACACGGTGGTGGCGCGGGCGGCGGAGGGCGGCCTGAGCTTTCACGCAAAGATGCAGCAGAAGTTGCCGATCATTTTTGCCGTTGTGATCGCTGTGAGCGTGTGGCCCGGTTCGTGGCTGACAGATTCCATGCTCCGTTCGTACTTTGAAAGTTACAACTTTTCGACGTGGTTCACGTATGCGTGGTACATACCGCTCACGGTGGTGCCGCTGCTGTGGATGATTCCGCGGATGCTTCGCAAGAGTCGGCAGGCGGCGTATGCACACACGTGCGAACAGATCGAAACGCTGCGGGCAGCGTTGAACCCGTAAGCCTCCTACAAAACCAGCGAGATGTGGGACCCGCGAGCTATTCATCACGCGCTGGTTGAGGGCTTGTCGCTGCATGAGGCGGAGCTTGCGCGCGAGCAGGCGGTGCGGGGGCTTGACGCGATGGACGAACTTGATGTGCATCCGCTGCTGGCTCATGGGCTCGCCGCGGCACACTGGGGCGTGCTGCGAGAAGTGCCGTATCCGGTGACGGCTGGTCTTGGCAGTGCGGGCAATCGTCCCAAGCATCGCGAGCGAGACCGCTGCGACCTTGTGCTTACGCCAGAGATCGGCATGACGCTCGCCGACCCGATTGCGACGCTGCGCGAGCGCGATGCGTGGCAGGGCTCGCTCTTTGAACAGCACGCACAGACCGCCGCGCCGGCGAGATTCAGTTGCCCCCCCACTGACGCATTCTGGCTTGAGGTGAAAGTCGTCGGGCAGTTTGCCTTTGTGCATGGCGTGCCTGTGCCCAACTCGGCGTACGGCTCGCAGCTCACTGCGGCGTTCGCGGGTGATCTTTCAAAACTCGCTGCTGATGCTGAGGTGCGGCACGGTGCAGCATTGCTCGTGCTGTTCACGCAAGACCGCGAGGTTGCGCAACATGACGTCACCGTCGCCATGCATCGCGTGCTCGACAAGGGCTTTTCACTGCGAAATCCGATCATCGAGAGCTTCGCCATTGTTGATCGCATCGGCAACGCGTCTTGCACGCTGGCGATGGTGCAGCCTTGAACGAACCGCGACGGCTATCGCTTATGGCGTGTGCAAAAATCACGAACAGTTCAGACGCGCGCTGGCCGCATGACAGGCTCGACGATCGAGTTCGCCTGGGCCATCGCGGCGTAGTCCTGCATCGCCGCCACGCCCCAGCCGCGTTCGCGGATGGCTTCGATCGCTCTTGCCGCAGCGACAGCAGCAGTTGCGGTTGAGATCAGCGGGATGTTGAGCCGAACGCTGGTAGCGCGGATGCGGCCTTCGTCGGTCTGCCATCCCGTGCGCGTGGGCGTATTGATGATCATGCTGATTTGGCTGTTGTGCATGAGGTCGAGCACGTTGGGACGCGCACCGGCCGCGATCTTCTGCAAGAGCGAGACGGGCACGCCGTTGTCGATAAGGTACCCGCCCGTGCCGCTCGTCGCGTAGATCGTGAAGCCCTGCTTGTGCAGCGTGCGAACAGCCTCGAGCGCGGTGGCGCGGTCTTGCTCGCGCACGCTGACGAAAACGCCGCCCTTTTTCGGATCGGTCGGCAGCGGGTTGTTCGCGGCCATTTGGCTCTTGGCGAAAGCAACGGGCAGATCGCGGTCGATGCCCATGACTTCACCCGTGCTGCGCATCTCGGGCCCAAGTACCACGTCGACGCCTGGGAACTTGCTGAAGGGGAAGACACTTTCTTTGATGGCGTAGTAGCTTTGCGGCTTGAAACTACCAAGTTTGCTCGCAGGCAGCAATTCAGGCAGCTTCTTGCCCATCATCGCTTTCGCCGCGATTGCTGGCCAGGGCGTGTGCGTGGCCTTGCCGACGAACGGCACCGTGCGTGACGCACGCGGATTGACTTCAAGCACGAAGATGTCATCGCCCTTGACTGCGAGTTGCAGATTCATGAGCCCGCAGACGCGCAGCTCTTTGGCCATTGCTTTGCCAAGTTCTTCAACGCGGGCGAGGATTGCGGGCGAGAGTGATGCGGGCGGGAGCGAACAGGCGCTGTCGCCACTGTGGATACCGGCTTGCTCGATTTGTTCCATGATGCCGGCGATGACGGCGGTGCCTTCAGTCGCGCGGCCGTCGGAAGCGCTTGCGTTACTGAAATCAGCGACGACGTCAACATCAAGCTCGGTTGCACCGTCGAGGAACTTATCGATGAGCACCGGCGCGTCGTCGAGACCTGCTGCGACAAGGGCTGTGGTCATGAAGTGTCGCAGCGCGGCTTCATCGCTCACGATTTCCATGCCGCGTCCGCCGAGGACGTAGCTGGGACGAATGAGGACGGGATAGCCGATGCGTTTGGCTTCGCTCACCGCTTCGTCGAGATTCTGCGCGATGCCAGCGGCGGGGCGTTGAAGCTTGAGCTTCGTCAGCACTTCGTCAAATCGCTTGCGGTCCTCGGCACGGTCGATGGAGTCGACGGAAGTGCCGATGATGGGCGCACCGGCGGATTGCAAGCCGTGAGCGAGATTGAGCGGGGTTTGGCCGCCGAATTGGACGATGACGCCGTGGACGAGATTGCCTTCGGTGGCGCGCCCCTCCGGGGCGGGTGCATTCCCGTGAGCGTGCGATGCTGGCATACTGCCGCCCCGGAGGGGCGGCCCACCCAGCGGCGCACCGTTCAGCCGCTCCACGATGTTCAACGTGTCCTCAAGCGTGAGCGGCTCAAAGAACAGCAGATCGCTCGTGTCGTAGTCCGTGCTGACCGTCTCCGGATTGGAGTTGATCATCACACTTTCAAAGCCCAGTTCCTTCGCCGCAAACGCCGCGTGCACGCAGCAGTAGTCAAACTCGATGCCTTGGCCGATGCGATTGGGGCCGCCGCCGATGATGATGACTTTGGGCTTTGAAGTGATGCGGACTTCGTCGGCGGGAGAAGTACCGGAGTGCCGAAGTACCGAAGTACGGGAGGAAGAAGACGCATTGCCTTCGGTACTGCGGTACTGCGGTACTGCGGTACTTTGCCTCTCATACGTGCTGTAGTAATACGGCGTGACAGCCTCAAACTCAGCGGCACAGGTGTCAACGAGTTTGTAGACAGGTTCAATACCCAGCTTCTTGCGATGACTACGCACTGCGAGGATGTTGGGCGTGCTGATGCTGCCGAGATAAAGGTTGGCGAGCTGCGCGTCGCTGTAACCAAGCTGCTTGGCCTCGAGCAGAACTTCCTGAGGTACGTCTTCAAGTTTGCGATAGCCGGCGAGCACATCTTCGAACTCGACGAGTTGCTTGATCTGGTCGAGGAAGAAGTGGTCGTACTTGCAAAGCTGATGAACGCGCTCGATGCTCCAGCCCATTTTGAAGGCGTATCGCACGTAGTACAGTCGGCCTTGGCTGGGCACGCTCAGCTTGCGAGAGAGCTTCTCGACATCGATGGGCCACTCGATAGCCTGGCCGTCGGCGGTGCGCAAACCAGTGTCCGTCGCTTCCAGCACGAGTTGCTGCAACTCAACCGCGCGAGCGGCGAAGAGCCACTTGTCGTTGCGATCAAGCCCTAAGCCAAATCGCTTGACTTCCATCGAGCGGATGACTTTCTGCAGCGCCTCTTTGAATGTCCGGCCGATGGCCATAGCTTCGCCGACGCTCTTCATTTGCGTGGTCAGCGTTTCATCAGCCTCGGGAAATTTCTCGAACGTCCACCGCGGCATCTTCACCACGCAGTAGTCAATTGCGGGCTCGAAGCATGCACTCGTTGTGCCTGTGATGTCGTTCTTGAGTTCATCAAGCGTGTAGCCAACGGCGAGCCGTGCTGCGATTTTCGCTATGGGGAAGCCCGTCGCTTTACTTGCGAGCGCACTGCTCCGCGAAACACGCGGGTTCATCTCGACCACGACCATCTCGAAGGGCTTAGTGCCGTCGGCGTTGGGTTTTGGATTGGGATTGACCGCGAACTGCACGTTGCTGCCGCCGGTTTCAACACCCACGGCACGCATGATGGCGATAGCCGCATCGCGCATCGCCTGATATTCCTTGTCGGTGAGTGTGAGAATGGGCGCGACGGTGATGCTGTCGCCCGTGTGTACGCCCATGGCGTCGATGTTCTCGATGCCGCAGACGATAATGCAGTTGTCTTTCTTGTCGCGAACGACTTCGAGCTCGAACTCTTTCCAGCCGATCACGCTTTGGTCAATCTGCACCTGCGTAATCATGCTGGCAGAGAGACCTCTCGCGACGATATCGCGGAATTCTTCGAGGTTGTAGGCGATGCCGCCGCCTGTGCCACCAAGTGTGAAAGCGGGCCGAATGATCGCGGGAAGCCCGATTTCCTTGAGGAACACTTCCGCGTCGGCCAGCGTGTTCACGGTCTTGGCTTTGGGCAGCTTCAGGCCGATCTTCTCGCAGATGTCTTTGAAAATCTGCCGATCTTCAGCCCGGTGAATGACTTCACGATTTGCACCGATCATCTCAATGCCAAACTCGGTCAGCGTGCCGTTATCCCAAAGGGCACACGCACAGTTGAGCGCGGTTTGTCCGCCCAGCGTGGGCAGAATCGCGTCGATGCGCGGGCCGCGCTTGTTTTCGAGTTCGATGATTTTCCGCACGCACTCGGGCGAAATAGGCTCGATATAGGTCCGATCGCTGAACTGCGGATCGGTCATGATCGTGGCAGGGTTGCTGTTCACGAGGACGATGTGGTAACCTTCGCTCTTGAGCGTTTTACACGCCTGCGTGCCGGAATAGTCAAATTCGCACCCCTGACCAATCACAATCGGACCCGAACCCAGAACGAGGATGGTCTTGATGTCGGTGCGTTTAGGCATGGCGGGGCAATTCTCCGTCGTGCGCGTTGTGCGAAGCCTCACCTCCGGTGAAGTGCGCGCAAACTGCAAGGAATATAGACTATTCGCCGCGAAAGTCCAGCGGCGAAGCCAATCGATTTACGTTGTGCTGCGAACACGCCGGGTGATGATACCGACGACTTCGCGGTCGAAACGAAGCACGAACAGCGTCAGGATCGGTCCATTGCCGGGTTTGGAGAGTTCTCGCTGCACGCTGTCAGGATCAACCTGTTTGTCGCGCGTTTTGACCTCGACGATGCCTGCACCCAAGTTCTTGAGTTTGTCCTTGGCTCGCGGAAGCTTCCAAGGGAAGTGATCGAGGACCTCGAAGCTCGTGAGGAACGGATCGTCGATGGCGTCGTCACTGGTGAGCAGTCCCAATGCTGGGTGCAGCATCGGGGCTGCGGTTCGGGAACACATCGTTGTGAGCAAACCCACTCGCTCCACGCTGGGGTCAAGTTCGTGGATGTAACGCTGCATAGGACCCACCGGCGGGGCATTGACGTCTGCTGAACCCTGCAGCATCGCTGTTGGTTCACTGCGTGAAACGATCGTAGCGGTTCGACTTGCATCACCGTCACTCAACGCGCCCATCCACAAGACAGCTTGCACGAGCCGACCTTCATCGGAGATGATCTCCAACTCGCCGTGCAATCCATGCTGCGAGAGTTCGCTCGCGTCAACGCCAGGCTGGAGTTTGATCGCGCCATTGCGACGCTTGCGAGCAATTGACTCAAGCACGGAAACAGGCGGCTGGAGCGACTCGAGATCGAAAAGACGTTTGCTGCTGCTACGGCGCGCTGGGTCAATATGAAACGCCCCCGCTGGCAACTCGGCAAGCACATCGCAGGCTCGCGATTCGCAGTTCGCGTTGATGCCAGCCATCCAAGCGCGCGTTTCATCGCTATCAACCGCGACCACCTTCAAGCCGGCTTCACGCAGGCACATCGTGTCGCCGCCAATGCCGCAGCACAGGTCGAGTATCAGTTCATTTGGCAAACGCTTCGCGAATCGAGCCGCTTTATGCAGGCCGACGCGGCTACCTGTTGACATTTCAGCACCCGCCGGATCGGCCACAAGCGTTTGCCAGCGACTTGAAAACTTGGACTGAAGCTTGTTGCGAGCCTTCTGCAATTGCAACGCCGCATGCACCAGCGGCATGTCCCACTTCGCTCGCAGACGCATCACCTCAGCGACATCGCCCGCGTCGATACTCGCGGCCTTGACACGCAGCGACTCGCATTGATCGCTCATGAGTGTTTGCCAGGCGTCAAGATCGAGTTGTTGTTCAGTCATTTGATTGCACGCTAGCTCTCATGCGCGATCAAGGCTTATGTCAAGTTCGACGGTTGTGGGCGCGAAGCAAGCGGTGTCGCTGCAGACTTGATATCGCACATACACAATTGGTGTTCCCTTCCACTCACCTGTTCGTTCAAGCACGACAGGAACTTCGAAATCACCATCATACACCTCGACGCGATCCTCCCCCATCTCAAGCGTACGAGGCTGCGGGTAATCGGCGTGCGCGACGATGCCGCGGCCGTTCATCACATCGATGCGAAACGGGATCACACCGTCAGTCGCGGTCGCGCTCATCACGTGATACCCCGGCTCAATCGCGACTCGCACGCGGAAGACGGCAGGCGTATCGGCATCGATCGTGATGCAATCAATATGCGAAAAGACCTGCACGGCGTCTTGCGGAGCTTGGCCCACTGCGGGCTGCACAGACACGTCGGCAGCCGGCAGCAGGTCACGAAGCGTACTGGCTGCGGGAGGACATGTTCGATAGATGCGGAGAAGCGCACGAACGCTGTTGATGGCCCCGACCGGGCTTGCTGCAATCGCGCCACTCTGATGAGCAATTGTCATCGCGGCATCTCTCGCAAAGCGATCGTTTCGTGTTGCTTGCCAGAGCGAGACCATCGCGTGCAGCATCATCGAAAAGCCGCTGGGTAATGCGCCATCATGGGTGCTGCGTGCTCGCACGAACAAATCGCTCTGATTCGCACGCGTGTCGTAGAACGCACCAGATTTGTCATCGAAGAAGGCGTTGCGAGCTTCGTCGTACAGCGCAATCGCCTTCGCGAGCGAGGCGGCGTTTGTCTGCTCAACTTCGTGCTCAGGCACCAGAGCGTTGATGACAGCCGCGTAGTCTTCAAGCATCGCGGCGGTGTGCACCATATCACCGCGCCAGGTTCGCTGTAGTTGCTTGCCGGCAGGCATCATCGTGGCCAGCAAGTTGGCAAGTTGCATCGGCGGTTTGCCGGTTGCGACCGCGACAGCACTTGCCATCATGCCGCTCCAACTTGCGAGCGTTTTGTCATCAACGCGTGGCTGCTTGCGTTTGCTGCGATGTGCCAGCATTGCATCGCAAACACGATCGAGTTGCGAGAAGAACTCGTCGAGCGTTTGGCCCATCTCAGAAGCAATGACGCTGGGGTGCTGCTTCATCTGCAGCACCCAGCGTCCGGGCTCAGACTTGTGATGCGGATCGAAGAAGTTCGGCTCGCCGCTCACGCCAAACACGGTTGCAGCAAACTCCACATCGGCTGCGCTGACCGATTCCCGCAACTCGTCAGGCGTCCAGAGGTAGTTGAGCCCTTCCTTGCAATCCACTTCGGCATCTTCCGCTGAAAAATAACGGGAGCCATCGCCAGCGACAATGACATTGCTGTGTCGCATGATCCGCTGCGCGACTCGTGCGTAGAACGCATCATCAAACACCCGCGTTGCACGAGCGTACACACTCAGCAATTGTGCGTTGTCATACAACATCTTCTCAAAGTGCGGCACCGTCCATGTCGCATCGACGCTATAACGATGAAACCCGCCAGCGAGATGGTCGTGAATGCCTCCCATCGCCATCTTGTCAAGCGTCACGCGTATCGCGCGATCTACCGCTGTTCGAGAATCCCCTTGCAGCACTTCGCGTACATCAAGCAAGAACTTGATAAACACAGGTTGCGGAAACTTGGGCGCAACTCCAAAGCCGCCATGCACGTTGTCGAACATGCGGAGAAGTTTCTCTACACACTCTTCGATGGTGTCAAGCCCAAGATGCGCCCGCGGTTGCTCTGCAGCAACATGCTCAGCAACCGCAGCCGCAAGCTGCGCCGCTTGGCCACGCACATCTTCACGCTTGTTGCGATACGCATCTGCCATACCCGCCAACACCTGCGAGAATGTGGGCATGCCACGGTACTTGGGTTCATGCGAGTAATACGTGCCGCAGAAAAATGGCCGCAGCGTATCTGGTTCAAGAAACACGCTCATGGGCCAGCCGCCGTGACCGGTCATCATCACTGTGGCAGCCATGTACAACTCATCAACGTCAGGCCGCTCTTCGCGATCGAGCTTGATGCACACAAAATTCGCGTTCATCTGCCTTGCGGTCGCTTCGTTCTCGAAGCTCTCACGCTCCATCACATGGCACCAATAGCACGTGCTATAGCCGATACTCAGAAAAAGAGGCACGTTCCGCTGTCTCGCAAGCGCGAACGCCTCCTCGCCCCAGGGATGCCAATCAACCGGATTGTGCGCGTGTTGCAGCAGGTATGGACTTGATGATGTTGCGAGTCGGTTTGGCATAGAAGTAGATCAGTATCTCGGCGATCGCAGATTCGCTGCACGCACAGCTTGCCCCATTGGTTTGACGAGCAAACTCACAAAGTGACGGCCGGAAACACCGTCATGCAGCGCGGGCAACTGCTCGGTTGCGATAGCATTGGTATCCGCCGCGAGAGGAACCTTCGCGTTGCCCGCAGCGGCGAAAGCGTTCACACTGCTCGTGAGTGCCGCGTCCCAAGGTAAACGCACGACAGAAATCGTGACAAACCCCTCAATGAGCCGAACATCGTCGTTGTCGCTGTCATCGCGAAGATTCTCGATGCCCGCAGCATACTGCTCCTGCAACTGCGCGCTGGCATCGTGCATGTCCGCGAAATCATCGCGCGAGACGAGCGGACCATCACTGTTCCGCGGATCTGTCGCACCCTTCGCAATACTCGCCAGCACTTCTCGCAGGGCTGCGAGCTCCCGCGAAAGCTCCGCGCGGTAGTGCAGCAATCGATCTGCACTTGCTTGCACGAACACCGGCATGGCGAAGCTACAAAGCGATTCAGCAAGTTTGAGTTCGGCCTGCTGCGCAAGACTTTGTGGTCGACTTCGCGCCACGAGCAAGTTCATGCGCGTTGCAAAGCGATCAAGCCCCGCAACCACTGGCAACGAAATCCCAGGATCAGGCCCACCCTTGAGCAGATCTGCCGCAACCGCATGCAAGTAGCTCGCCGGGTCAGCAAACGTGTCGTGTTTTAGAAATGGCCGCAGCGCCAGGAGCTTTGCTTCATGTTCAATGTGCTCAGTCACCGCCCACATGTCGTCCACGGCGGTTTGCCCGCGATGACTCGCGAGCAGCACGTTGTCGTCCCACAAACGCGTACTCCACGCCCAACTCTCCACAAACTTGCGATAGCTTGGAATGGCCTTGGCAATCTGCGTCGCGGAAAACCCAGCAAGTCCACCCGCGTCGTCAGTTGGCGTTGGAATCATCGTCACCACGCGCCGCGCAAGTGCAAGCGAAAGCATCGCGGCGGGCTCGCGCGATGTCAGGTGATAGGGGCTCAGAGCAAGATCAATCATCTTCGTTTCAAGGTTTTCACTTTACCGGCACGTGCTTGTCAATCCAATCAAGTATTCGCGGAAACTGCATGGGCAACGCCGCGAAGAGCGCCTCGTGGCCACCGGGCAACAGTTCACGCTCGGGCTTCGATTCGGCAGTACTCAAGCGTTCAAACAGCGTATCACCGAGCGGGCTTGGCACGGCAAGGTCCTGCGTTGCCTGCAAAATCAGGACCGGTTTGCCATGCAAGGCCTTCGCTGTGTGGTAGCTGTCGAGCGAGGCTTGCCGCAGGTACGCATCTTCAAGCGTGCGGAGTTGCTGCGTCGTCGGCTCTTGCGTCCATGTGATGTCGGTCAGGCCCATCCAGTCGTTGTAGTTGCTCGTAATGCCCATGAGCCAGTAGTGGCAGCCGCCACCCACGATCACGCTCGCGAAATATCGATCCGGCTCTCTCGCGACCACCGTCGTCAACGTCAATGCACCAGCCGATGATCCCAGTATCACGCGCGGCTTTGCAGCCAGATGCGGCCGAAGCTCTTCAAGTTTGCTGGTTGCGGCCTGCACTGCAAATGCGATTTCCGCAACGCCATTGTTCGAGCGTTCTGCGATCGTCGCCGCTTCTTCTTCTGGCTTCGACGGATCCACCGTGGCAATCAGCGTCTGCGTGAATCGCGATGGCTGCGCGACCATTCGAAGAACGGTCCAGCCGCGATCGGTCAGCCGGCGTTGGAGGGCAACCAGCGTGCCCTCGGGCGTTCCCAGCAGCCCGGGCATCACGACGGCAACTCCCCGCGAGTTGGCGACATCGGCTGCGTCAAACACCGTAAACCATGTTGAAGTCAGTTCGAGTGATTTCGGCGAGTCTGTCTTCGATGACTGCGCAGCAACTTCACGTGCACTCACGAACCGCATCGTAATGGTCGCGCTGTTTGTCTCGTTTCGCGGAAGCGTCTCGCCTTCGGCAGCCGCTTCGCTCCGAACCACAAATCCGCCCGGGCGAACTGTCGTGACGAGGTTTCTGTCCTTCGCCGCAGGCACCCCGGCGACAAACTGATCTCGCATCGCTTGTTGCTCGATACGATCTGTTTCCCCACCACTTTGCGACCATTGCCCTTTGGGCTTGCGACGCACACTTTCCAGCACTTGAATCACGCCGCGTTGCGGGCTTGCGACTTCAAAGCCAAATCGCCCAGGCCACGCTGCTTGGAAGTCAGCGAAAGGCAACTTCGCATCAGGCGTGCGAAAGCTTGCGAATGCACCTTCAACGGGCGTCCCATCGGCAGGCACTCCGGCGGGCGAAGGGACTGGTTCATCGGCAACTGCCCGCGCGCACACGACGCCCGCAGACAACGCCGCGACAAGTAAAGTACATTGAACAAACAGGCGCGAGTTCATGACGCGTAGCCTCCCGGATGCCGACGAACCCACGACCATGCACTCGCGATCATGTCTGGCAATTGTGGTACGCTGGGCTTCCAATCAAGTTCACGCATGATGCATGAAGCATTTGCAACGGCCCTCGCCGCATCACCAGATCGGCGACCAAGCACACGCGTTGGAATCCCAACGCCCGTCACCTGCTGCACGGCACGAAGCACTTCCAGAACGCTCGCGCCGCGCCCCGTCCCCACGTTGTACACACGATGTTGTCCCGGCTTGATTACATTCATTACACGCACGTGAGCATCGACGAGATCCTCGACGTGCACGTAGTCACGAATCGCGGTTCCATCCGGCGTCGCGTAATCATCGCCCAAAATCGCTACGTGTGAACGCTTACCACTCGCGACTTCAAGAATGATCGGAATCAGATGCGTCTCCGGCCGATGATCCTCGCCCAGCACACCTGTGCGATCACAACCACACACGTTGAAATATCGCAGTGCCGCACATGCAATCGGGACATCAGATGCAGCAAGCCGAGCGGCTTCGTCTCGCAGAATCTGCTCGCACATCAGCTTACTTCGTCCATACGCACTGACCGGCGCGAGCACTGTGTCTTCGGCCAAAGGTCTCTCAGCATCACCTGTATCGCCGTATACCGCACAAGTGCTGCTAAACACAAACCGCGACACGCCCAAACCCGTAATCCGCCTTGCTTCATCGATTGCCGTCAGCAGTTCAATCAGCCCGGCCACGTTGTTGCGGTAATAGGTCAGCGGACTCTCGACGCTCTCGCCAACATATGCCAGTGCCGCAAAGTGCATCACCACATCCACACGATGCTGCATGATCGCTTTTCGCACCAGCGACCGATTAGCGATATCCGCATGCACAAAGTGCATCCGCGTTGCCACCGACTCTTCTTGAGCCAATAGTTCCAGCACTTCGCGATGGCCTCGAAAGAGATTATCGACGATAACAACCTCATGCCCGTCGCGCAGCAGCCGCTGCACGGCATGACTGCCGATGTATCCAAGACCTCCTGTGACCATCACACTGGTGGGCATCCTAATAGCGTAAGACAGCAAAGTGACAGACCGACCATGAGCGATTCACCAACGAGCCCAGTTTCACAAACCGTCACTACCCCTAGCGCCGGAGCACCTGACGAGAAGCTCTACCCGCTTCGCAGCTTGCTGGGTGGCATCCTCATGGGTTTTGCGAACATTCTACCGGGCATTTCCGGCGGTGCGATGCTTCTGCTTATTGGCGTGTACCAACGCTTCATTCAAGCTGTCGCCGATGTCTCGACGCTCAAACTGCGATTCAAATCCATCGCCTTTCTTGCTCTTATCGCTTGCGGCGCGTTCGTCGCCATTCTCTTCTCCGCAGGCCCCATCAAGGCTGCGATTCTTGAACATCGCTGGCAACTTTTCAGTCTCTTCATTGGCTTGCGGCTTGGTGCCATTCCGCTCGTCATGCGTTGGGCTAAGCCCATGGATCGGACCGTTTGGGCTGGCATCGTCGCTGGACTGGTCATCACCGTCGCTCTCGCCGTCACGCAGTACACCGGAGCTGGCACAGGTGCGTCTGGATCAAGCACGCCGCTCACGCGATTCGGCGCGGGGCTTGCTGGCGCAAGCGCCACGATTCTGCCAGGCATGGACGGCAGCTATTTCCTGCTGCTCATGGGTGAGTATGTGCCGATTCTTGGCGGCATCGATAAGTTCAAGACCGAGTTGCTCGCGTTCAACATCAAGGGAATGTGGAACACAGGTCTCTATCTGCTCCCAGTCGCGCTTGGTGTCGCACTCGGGCTCGCAGGCGTCAGCAACCTCATGCGCTGGCTCTTCAAGAAACACCGCGGCGCAATCGCCGGCGTCCTGCTGGGTGTGCTGGTCGGTGCGGTCGGTGGACTCTGGCCATTTCGAGAAGGCGTCGCGCCGCAACCCGGCGAGACCATCCGCGGCGTACTCGTGACGGAAGAGAACAAAACGTCATTTGACCCCGAAGATCATCGCATGGCCTTCTTCACGCCCACACCCGTGCAGATCGCCAGCAGCATCGGCTTGGTTCTGCTCGGCATCGCCATCGCGTACGGCATGAGCAAGCTCGACCCGGAAGAACGCCTCGACGCAACTCAAGAAATCAAGTCCTGATCGGCCGTCGCTCCGCGCTCACCACTGCTTCTTCATCCAAATCGTTCCCGGCAGCGGATCATCGTTGTAACGCTCGCAGGCAACGAATCCAAGTTTCTCGTACAACGCGCACGCGGCCGCGAAATCGCTCTCCGTATCAAGCTTCATGCAGCGATACCCAGCGTTCACCGCCCGCGCGAGCAACGCTTCTCCCAGCAGCCGCCCGATGCCCAGCCCGCGACCAGCAGGCTGCACATACATCCGCTTCATCTCGCACGCCGGATTGGCATCTCCGGCTCTGTAGCCACTCGCGTCAAGCGGCCGCATCGCGATGCACCCAAGATACTCGCCGCTTGTGCGACGCGCGAGCAGAATACAGCCGCCGGGAGCCGCATACTTACCCGGCAGCGCCGCCAACTCCGCATCAAATCCCTGATAATCCAGCGGAAATGGCAAGCTCGCCGCGTACTCGCGAAACAACACGCGAGCAGCTTGCAACTCTGCCTGCGATTCGGCGGCGACGATGTCAACACGCACAGCACTCATGCGTTATTCTTGCACGCATCCAGAATCAGTTTTCGCGCCGCCGCACCGTCTGTCGTAGCCGCCGCAGTTCCTCTGCAACATCATCCAGCGACTTGCCGCCAGCCGCGTTCAGCAGAATCGCGACAAACGCGCACAAGCTGAAGACATGATGCCACCGCAAGTCGCCCAGTTCCGCTTTGCCAACAAAGGCCGCGAGCCGGTCATCAAAGCAATACCAAAGCAGCGACGCAATCAGAGCACAACCAATCGCACGAATCATGACAACCTCCCCACTGCCGTTCAGAACTCGACGGCGGTGAAACGCAAGCACGAACGACGGTCATCGATCGCACCCGACTCACACGTGACTTCGCGTACGCTCACGCATGGAACTCTCTCCCGATACGCTCAGTATACAAGATCGCTATAAGCTGATGATCGGCGCAATTGTCCCGCGCCCGATTGCCTTCGTCTCCACCATTTCACCTAGAGGTGAGCTCAACCTTGCCCCATTTTCCTTCTTCGCTGGCGTAGGCAGCAACCCCATGACACTCCTCTTCTGCCCCGCCAACGCACTAACCGGCGAAGAGAAAGACACCCTCCGCAACGCAAAGCTGCTCGCCGAAGGCGGCACAGGCGAGTTCGTCGTCAACATCATCACCGAATCAATCGCCCAGCAAATGGCCCTTTGTGCCGAGCCTCTCACATACGGCGAAAGCGAGTTCGATCTCGCGAAACTCTCGCCAAGTCCATCACACAAAGTCAAGCCGCCGCGCGTTGCCGAGTGCCCCGTGAGCTTCGAGTGCGTCACCAAGCAGATCATCCGCACCAACCCAGGCCAGCCCGCTGGCGGCAACATCGTCTTGGGAGAAGTCGTCCACATTCACATCGCCGACGGCTTCGTCAATGACAAACTGCACATGGACTACACCAAACTCACAGCCATCGGTCGCATGGGCGGACTCGCGTACTGCCGCACGAGCGACCGCTTCGAACTGCCGATGGGACGAGGCTAACTCACAAGGAATTTCACGTCCTCTCCACCGGCAACAAATCCACCCGCTCCCCCTTCGCCCACGCCTTCACGTGCGGCACCACAATCTCCTCAACCAAAATCTTGATGCACGCCGCAATCGGAATCGCAAGAAGTAAGCCGTAGAAACCGGCCAGGCTTCCGCCCGCAATGCTCGCAAAGATAATCGTCGGCATGGGCAAATCCGTCGCCTTGCCTTGAATCAATGGCGTCAGGACCCAGTCGTCCAGAGCCTGCGCAATCGCGAGCACCACCAGCGGCGCACCCACAATCCACCACCACTGCTGCCGAAACGAATCCACGTCCGCGCCGGGCGCGAGCCACATCATGAGCATCGCAATCGGTGCCGAAAGACCCGCGGCGTAGGGCACCAGCGTCAGCAGCCCAGTAATAGGCCCCATGACAAACGGTGCGGGCACGCCGATAAACCAATACAAAAGCGTGTACAACACGACCATGCAAACGCACACCGTAATGCGCCCGCGAATGAACGCCGCAATTACTTTGTCCATTCGCCCCAGCAAGTACAGCACCCGATGCCGATTGCTGCGTGGCAGCAACTCTTGCCACGTACTCGTAACTTTCCCCCAACTCGTCACAAAGAAGAAAAAGAAAAACGCCGTCAATACTGCCCCGAAAACGATCGCCCCAATCGAACCGAACACACTTACAGCACCACCAATTGCGCCGCCGCCAGCTTCGAGCGCTCGCTTGCCCAGTGTTTCTGCATTATCGCGAATGCGTTCACCGATCCACAGCAAGCCCGTGTAGACCTCCGGGGGCAAGTACGCCGACCGCAAACCAAGCTGCGACTTCGCGAGCCAGTCACGCGGCTTTGCATCACCAGTCTTTTCACCGTCTTTTGCTGGAGCGTCCGCCCGAGCCGCGTCGTTCGTGTCAACCGCTGGTGCTTTCTCACCTGTTGCGACTCCAACACTGTCGCCACCTTGAGCAGGTGCCGCCTCATCGGCCGCTTTCGCAAAATCCAGCATTGCCGCAGTTTCGGCGTCTACCTCTTGCTCATGCTCCTTGCGTTTCTCTTCCTGTTCAACGATGTAGTCGCGAATCCGCCGCCAACTCTTCTCAGGCAGTCGCTCTCGCAGACCTTTATCATCCGGCGCCTGCACACTTTTTACAAGGAGATCAACTCGCTGCGTTGTGCCGCGAACAAGCTGCGTGGCCTGCGCAACGCCATAACCCACGCCCAGCGTCACCGGCAGCAAGACGGCCAAACCACCCAACACGATTAGCGAAATCGCAATCCCCGCCCGACTCACCCAGCGACGGGCCGTGAGCCGCCTGACCACTGGTTCAAACAGGTACGCAAGCATCAACGCCAGCAACAGCGGCACCGTCACAATGCTGAGTCGATACCCCAGCCACACCAATCCGATGATCGCAGCGAATATGAGCAAATCGCGCACGGGCTGAATCTGCCATACATGCCGCGCGGTCCAGTCGCTTGCGACTGGTGCTGGTTTGGTTTCGCCGTCTTGTTTTGTTGCATCGCTCACAGCCAGCAGGATACACGATGTTCCGCGAGGCTGCGAACCGCCGCAAGCACGAAGTTCACGCTGGCGTCAAATCGGCGAATGCCTCGTCAAACTCAAAGACGCCTTCAAAATCGCCAAAGTCATCTTCGTCAGTCTTCCGCATCAGTCCCGCGTCGATCATCGCGTACACAATCCGGCCAAAGTCAGTCGTACTGTGAATGTGCCAACTCGCCAGCACAGTTCGCGCCATCGCCCCGTATTGGCGAATCGCATAATCCCGCAGCCCAAGACACAGTTGTTGACCACTCACGTGACGTGAAGCACCGGGCGAAGCTTCAAGCTCGCCATGAGCCATCCGCGAGGTATGAGCCAACCCATCGCGAACAAATTGATATGCCTGAGGCGGAAACGGGCCCGCCTTCTCACGAATCGCTTTCCAGTCAACCTGCTCGGACAAAGTAAAGCTCCTGAGGAGACCTGAGCACCTCATGTAATTCGCATGAAGTGCATTCATGGTTTTCGGATTGTTGGGATGCTTCACGTGAGTTTGACGTTTCAAGCACGCCTGCAAGCCGAATACCGACTTCTCAGGATACGGGCACGCTCACATGCGGATTGCCGCGAATCACAAACCGAAGCGGCTTGGTCTTCCAAACGCCAACCGTACCAAGCCCGATCCGGGCTGTCTTCGCGACGTGCTTTGCTGGAACCGTTTCACCCCGTTCCAACCACAGCTGATTCCCGACCAGCAAGTCATGAAAGTTCAGTTGCGGCCCAATCACAAACGCTTGGCACAACTTCGCAGGACCACTGCACAAGTCTCTATCTAGCAGCCGCTTCGCCGACTTCATGCCCACGCTCCGATTGCGCCGCATCGCCTCCAATCCCTCAATCGGCTCAACCGCCCGAATCAGCACCGCCACCGGCTCACCAACCTCCCCGCACACCACGTTGAAGCAGTAATGCATTCCATAGGTGAAGTAGACATACGCCGTCCCGGCCTTCGCATACATCGCCTCGACACGAGGAGTCCGCCGACCACCAAAGCTGTGACAGCCTTCGTCGCGCACGCCGACATACGCCTCGGTCTCGACAATCGAGCCGACAAGCCGCTCGCCTGTGGGCAATTCGCGCACGAGCTTGCAACCCAGCAGGTCACGCGCCACTCGCATCGCAGGTCGTGCTACAAACTCGTGCGCAACGACTCTCATCGATCACGCATACGCATGCAACCCAGGCAACAGCAAATTCACGCCGAAGTACGTCCACAGCATCACAAAGAACCCGATCACGCTCAGCCACGCCGTCGTCAGCCCCTTGCCTCGCGGCCGGGCCATGCGCACGTGAATCACGATCAGATACACGATCCAAGTGATCAGCGCCCAGGTCTCTTTCGGATCAAACGCCCACCACCGGCCCCAGCTATGGTCGGCCCACCACGCCCCGAGCAGAATGCCCACACCCAGCGTCCAAAACGCCAGTTGCAGAATGATCATCTGCGCTTTGTCCATGTCGTCGAGCAATCGTGATTTCGTTGCTGGCGCATCCTCGCTCAGTGCCGCTCCCATCACACTGGCCGTGCCATCACCACCAGCAACCACCATCGTCGCCGCCGGCTGCTTCACAAAGTAATGCGCCGCCAGATAAAACAGGCTCACAACAAATCCCAGCGCAATCAACCCGTAACTCACAAGCACCGTCGTCACGTGATACTTCAGCAGCACACTCGTGTTCAAAATCGCCGCTTCTCGCTCGATCGATTGCCCAGGAATCGCCGTTTGCGTCGCCGTGACCAGCACCATAAATCCAACCGCCGCCGCAGCAGCACCAAACAGCCACTGCTTGCGCCACACCATGATTCCCAGCGCAACCAGCACCGCAAACAGCGACAAACCCGTCATGCTCTCAAACTGATTCTGAATCGCAAATCGCTCTGCAATCAAGCATCTTGCGACAAAGCCAACGCCGTGCATGCCCACGCCCGCGGCAAGCAGCAACCCACCCATCCAAGCCAGCCACCTGCGCTGCGTGCCAAACGCCAACAGCAGCGAAACCAGCGACAACGCATAAAACACCCAGCCCCACTCAAACGCCCGCAAATTGTTGTACGAAATCTCAATGTTCCGGCTCGTCGTCGGATACACGTCCGCATTGATCGCTGGCAACGCAGTCGCAATCGCAGCAACCGCCGCGTTCACCTTCGCCGCATCCCGCGTCCGCCACGCCTCGCCCAGTTGCATCATCGCCACGCGCGCCGCGTGCTCATCTGGCAACTGCGACACGTGCGTCCAAGGCTTTTCGCGCGACTCGGGCGCGACCATCTCCAAGTTCGCCTTCGCTTCAATGAACAACTGCGTGCCATACTGCGCCCGGCTCAGCCCCTCCATATAAGGCTGCTCCGCCTGGTGCGATTGCATCACTACAGGGCCCCACTCCTCCAACATCAGCGGCGTCACCCGCCCGAGCTTCATCCATCGCTCTTGCACTTCTTTGTTCGTCGGATCATCACGCACAGCAAACTGCAACTCCACAATCTCACGTCGCAGCGGCAAGTAGTTCACACCGATTAGCGGCTTGTCGAAGTAATACGCCGGATCGATGATCATGTCGAGAAACGTGAAAACCGGGTCGTACTTGATCCGCGTGATCTTGTCATGCAGCGCATCGGCTCGCTTCTCGTGCAAGAAATCGTTGTAATCCTTGCGACCTGTGATGGTCTGCACCATCTCGCTCGCGAGCGTGTCCAGCACCTTCACTCGGCCATTGTGAAACACCGCTAAATCGCGCAGTGGCTCTAGATTCACCTGCGCCGCGAACGCTGCCTTGTCAGCATTGCTAGCTGTTGACTGCCGCGAAGGCGCACCAAACGGGTTGGCTTGCTTCGTGCCCGATTCACTCAGTTGTTGCTCCGGCGGATGCTCATTGCCCGCCGGTCCCGAGTACTGCGCGCGTGTATCCTGCACGCACACAACCACCAGCATCACACCAAGAGCCCACGTCAACCGCCGAAAACTGAGAGCATTCATTGAGCGACCTCCGCCTGCGCAACCGCCGGCGCGTTCGTGTTTGACTGTGCTGACCCGCTGCCACGCGGCTTGATCTTGCCTTCTTTGACAAGTTGCTGCAGCCGCTTCTTCTCGCGCTGCACCAACCACGGCTTGACATAAAACGCCCACGGAATCCCCACGCCCATCAGAATCGCGCCAAACGCGATGACGTGGATACCCGGGTTGTTGCCCACACCCAAAATCGTGAACTTCGCAAACGGTGCCTTGATGAGCCCCGCATCCGCCTGCGCCTGCGTCTGCTGCCACCCGCCTTGGTCCCATCCAGCTTGACTCAACTTGAATTGCGCTGGGCTCAAGTTCGACGTCAGGTGGCTCAACACATTGCTAAACCAGTTCCGCCGCTCATCGTCCCACAAGAACGGTGCCCGCAGTGGCTCGTTCAACTTCGTCACATGCTGATAGCCATCAAACGAATCATCCGTGGGCATCACTCGCACCACGGACTGATAGTCACGCGGCGCGCCGCGATGGTCGTAACTGATCATCTGAAAATCCACAAGCCGAATCTCAAACTCCGGAAACTTGTGCATCAGCCGACCAAACGCGAGCGTGATGGATCGCCCATCGGGCGTCTCAACCACGCGCCCCTCGTCCATACCCATGCCCATGTATTGGCTAAACGGAATCCACACCACTCGCTTCCAACCCGCAAACTTTGCATCAACGCTCGTCACTTCAACCGCGAGCATCGCCTTCTTGTGATTTCCCACCATCTGCTTGTTCTGGTCAACTTCCGCGACGGGATTAGGCCGCGTCACGCGTTCCGCATGGTTCCACCTTGCACCAACTCGTAGCGAAACCTTCGGCACAAAATCCCGCAGCCAGTCATCATGCTCGCTATCCGCGATGTTCTCCACCACGCGAACGTCCCCGCCCGGCATTCGCACCGCCGCCCGCGTTACAGGCTTCTGCCCCGCGCTCGCTTTCACAGCTTCATCGATGAAAACGCTCACATGGTCACAATCAATCAACGCAACGCGTATCTTCGGATCCGCCGAACCACGCATAGGCCGACCATCCGCCTTTGTGCCCGCAAGGTCCTGATTCAGCTCCGCAAATCGGCTGTACACATACCGCGTGAACGGCTCGCCCGTCGGCTGCGTCACATTCAGCACCGCAACGCTGCAACTCGCATCTTTGTAACCCTCTGTAATGATCGGAAAAGGTGGCTTGGGCGTAATGTCCTCCACGCGGATCGTGTACCCGGTTTCGCCCACCACCACCGTCGCGCCGGGAGTCACCGCAAAAACCTTGCGATACGTCGCCTTCACGCCCGACCCCGGCACTTCAACCACCAGTGCATGCGTCGCGCCAGCGGGCACCGTCTCGGTCACATCGCGCCACCGCTGCTCGCTCATGCCCATCGCGCCGCCCAGCGTGTACTCCACGCTCATCACCGGCTTGCCATCTTGCTCGGCGACGGACAGCCGCTCCTTGGGCGAACCAGGCAACAACAAAAACGCCCGAACAGGACGCTCCTTATCAACAACGCCCTTGTCATCCGGCAAGCCACTATGCAGATACACAATTCGCAGCGGATTGCTCGTCATCCCTTCGCGCGCGAATCGTCGTTCGCTGTCGCGCACATTCAACCAATCGTTGAACGGCTCATCCGTGTAGTACGAATATCCCACCATGCGAAAACGCAAGTCCGCGTCGACCAGCGATTGCTCCGCAGGCGGCTGCATCACCGGCACATCCAACTTGCGTTGCGCCTGACCCAGCCAAGGCAGTTTGTATTTCGCGACTTCCGCCGCACTCTCGCCCGCGAACGCATCGAGCGCGTAATCGTTGTATCGCGGCACACCATTCAGCAGCCGCTGCTCCCACCCGCGACCTTGGCTCAGCCACAAGCTCGTGTCGGTGTTATCAAAGAAAAATCGCTGCGAAGGCCCCGGGCTTGGTCTGCCCGACACCGGATCAACCGGCCCAGCAAGAAGCAATGTATCGCCTTCCTTCTTCAGTCCGGCGTAGTAAATGCTCCCCAGGCCAATTGTCACAATCCCCGTGTGTACCGTGAGCACGCCGATGTTCTTGAAGTTGAACTCGATGCGCCGCACCGTCGCGACGACCATGTTCACAACGAACATGAGCAGCGCAACCTGCAAAGGCCACCACGAGTAAAACTGCAGTTCGCTCATTTCCATGCCAGGCAGTCGCCGCAACGTCACCGCGCGATTCGCCTCCACAAAGTTCGCGAAGAACTCCACGCCGCTTCCCGTCTTGGGGTCATAATGCAAACTGGGCCAAGCAACGCGATGCCACACGAGCACGCACATGGGCACCAGAACCAGCGCGAAGACAAAACACGCCGCAAATCGCACCCCGCGCGACTGCCCCTTCAGCACCTTGTGCAACCCCCACACAGGCAGCCCAGCCCCAAAGAAAATCGCGAGCGCAATCGTGAGCCCATAAAACAGATACGTCGGTGCCAACGCCAACAGCCCCACCGGCACGCTTGCACTAATGCCATACAGCGCCACAAACACCAGCAGACAAACCGCCAGCGTGATCGACGAAAACGCCTTCACAACCCACCGCACGGGCAGCAGCAGCGGCCCCGTCAAGTGCTTGTTGTCCCATGCGTTACTGCGCCGTGCCTTTTCGCTCATGATGACGAAACCGTCTCCTCACGCCAACCTGCGCGCGATGTGGAATGCTGGAAATGTGTGCCCGCGCATCGTGCGCAGACGCCACTCCGAAGCCTGCATGCAATCGTAGACGAATTCTTGTTAGACAACAAGAAATACGGTCAAACAGCACAAAGGTGTCCGATCCAGAGCTTTCACCCCACCTGTGGCTTACGCTGGCCCATGGCTTCCTCGCGGATACAAATAGAACGCGTCGGCACCGGCACTATTGGGGTTTTGCTGACACAAGACATCACGCCCTTTGACCTTGCTCCGCTCGAACACGACCTCAAAGAAGCCGCTGCTTCGACGTCCTGGCGCATTGCTATCCATCTGACCCAAGTGGAAATGATGGGCAGCCAATCGCTGGGGATGCTCATCGATGTTATTTGCAAAGAAATATTGGCGAAGAAAGGCAAACTCGTCGTCTTCGGCATCAACAGCGATATCCACGAGACTTTGAAGATCACCAAACTCGCCGCGCTCTTCGCCATCGTGAAAGACAAAGCTGCCGCCATCGCCGCTTTGGGATAATCTCACGGACGCACAGCCTGACGGAAGAAGAATGATGTTGCAAGACACGACCACACAACTCGTGCAGGACGCTGCGGCGTCTTCCGAAGCCATCCGTACCGCGATGCAAACCGGCCTGACCGCGCGTGGCTTGAAGTTTGACCTTCTCGACGTCACAACGTGGCAGTGGGATGCGGTGCTGTGGAACAACTCGCTTCGCACGTGGGCTGTTGCGATCAGCATCGCCGTCGTCATCCAACTGGTCTTCTGGCTCTTCCGCAAGTTTGTCATCCTCGGTCGCGCACGCAAACTTGCGAGCAAATCCGCCAGCCTCGTCGATGACTTCGTCGTTGATCTTGTCAGCGATGCTCGCTACTGGTGGGTCGCGACGCTCTCCATCGTTGCGGGCAGCAAAGTGCTCACGCTTTCTGCTCGCACAACGCCTGATGGTCCACCGGGTGTGACCGACAGGTTGCACACCTTCGCCGTCATCGTCACAGCGTTGCAACTGCTCATCACGTCGCGCATCATCGTGCAATACGCGATTCAATCACTCCTCAAGCGAACTACACACGCCGACGGCACCGTCGATGAAACTGTCAACACTTCCACCAGTGTCCTCCGCGTCGTCGGCATGGTTGTCCTTTGCAGCATCATTCTGCTGCTCGCCCTCGAAAACATCGGTCTGCGAGTCTCGCCGCTTCTCACCGGCCTTGGCATCGGCGGCATCGCCATCGCCTTGGCTGCACAAAACATCCTCGGCGATCTCTTCGCCAGTTTTATCATCATCTTCGACAAACCTTTCGTCGTGGGCGACTACATCACCGCTGGCGATAAATCAGGCACCGTCGAAAAAATCGGCGTCAAAACCACCCGCGTCCGCGCCCTCAGTGGCGAGCAACTCGTCTTCGGCAACTCCTCGCTGCTTGGTTCAACTGTCCAGAACTTCAAACGCATGCAGGAACGCCGGGTCACCGCAACCTATGGCTTCACGTATGACACGCCTGCCGTCAAACTCCGCGCCATTCCCGATCTCGTCAAAGCCGCCGTCGAACGCCACAAGCTGGCGCGGTTTGAGCGTTGCCACTTCAAACAGTTCGGAGCGTTCTCACTCGATTTTGAACTTGTATATTGGGTGACAAGCCCCGACTACACGATCCATAAAGACATTCAACACGCCCTGAACATCGAACTCGTCGAGGTATTCGCCGAGCACAACATCGAGTTCGCCTTCCCCACGCAAGTCGAGATCGTCAAAGACTACTCGCGCCCGGGCGAAGACAAAGACAGCAAACGCGGCTGAGCCTCAAGCAAACCACCCGGCGAACCACCCAGTGTACCAATAGCAACCTCTCATCTCACGCTCATACGCTCCTCGCATGCCAGTAGGCACATGGGCTTGGATATCACTCGTTTTCTTCGTGCTCGACTTCGCTCTGCGCGTCGCGCTCGCCATACGCGTCATCTCCAAACGCACGCCCGTACCCGACACCCTCAGTTGGCTCATCCTGCTGCTCTTCGCGCCGATCATCAGTTGGATTCTCTACGCGTTGCTCGGCGAACGTCGCCTCGGCACCCGCCGCGTCGCTCGCTTCGAGCGAAACACTCGCGATCTTGAGTTGCAAGCCGTCCGCCTGTGGGCCCACCAGCACCTTGATTGGTGCGATATCTCAGGTCGCCACATTCCGCTCTCGCGACTGCTTACCAATATGTCCGGCATGCCTGCCCTTGCGGGCAACAAGCTCGAACTCATCGCCGACTCCAACGCTTACATCAACAGCGTCATCGCAGATATCGACGCAGCCACCAAACACGTCCACCTGCTCTACTACATCTGGGAACCTGACAACGCCGGCACCCGCCTCGCCGACGCCGTGATCCGCGCCAAACAACGCGGCGTTGCGTGCCGAGTTCTGGTCGATTCTGTCGGCAGCCGCGCCCTCATGCGTTCCGAACTCATTCCGCGCATGCATGCTGCTGGGGTCATGGTCGTTGAGTGTCTGCCCGCGAGCTTGCTTCGCACACTCTTTGCACGCATCGATCTGCGCAATCACCGCAAAATCGCTGTCATCGATGGCCACCTCGCCTACTGCGGTAGCCAGAACATTACTGACGAAAACTTCCGCCCTCGCCGCATCGCTCGTCTTGGCAAAAGCGGCAGCGGCCCAGGTCCGTGGATTGACGCGAGCGTGCGCGTGAACGGCCCCGCCGCGCAGGCTCTGCAAAGCACCTTCATGCGCGACTGGCTCCACGACAGCGAAGAGCATATGACCGACATCAGCAGTTTCTTGTGCGATCCGCAGCGTTTGGGCGAGAGTGCAGTGCATGTCATCCCCTCAGGCCCCGGTCCGCGGCCTGATGCCATTCACCAAGCCTTCCTCGCGATGCTCCACGGCGCGCAGGAAGAAATCATCATCACCACGCCCTACTTCGTGCCGGACGAAGCAAGCAAAGGCGCACTAATCAACGCCGCCTTGCGCGGAGTCGACGTCACCATCGTCGTGCCGCAAAGGTCTGACAGCAAACTCGTCGGCGCTGCAGCAAGGAGTCACTTCGATGACCTGATGGAAGCTGGCGTAAAGATCTTTGAGCATCGCCCCAAACACGGCTTGCTCCACGCCAAAGCCGCAACCATCGATCGCGAACTGGCCGTCATAGGCAGTGCAAACTTCGACATGCGCAGCTTCTGGCTCAACTTCGAAGCAACACTTTTCATCTACGACGACGACTTCGCCGGCCAACTCCGCTGGCTGCAAAGCAGTTACATCAGCGAAAGCGCGCCCATTAAACTCGCAACTTGGAAACGCAGGCCCGCCCTCTCGCGTTTCTGGGACAACTGCGCGCAGCTTGCGGGACCATTGTTGTAACGCTCCGCTTGGGTGACAGTCAAGCACCATGGGCCGCGTGCAGTTGAAGCACCCAACCAGCATATTCGATGGGTACCTCAGCCAACGTGGAATTCGGCTTCGCAGCATCGAGATCTTGCTCGCATCAAAGTGGAACTGGGCAAAGCTGCGGAGGCAGAGGCACTCTGTTTCAAGGCAGTTCAGTACGATCTAGCACGCCAGCCCCGACTGCGAGCGTCTGTTTTGAACACGCTTGGTCGCGCCCGTCAACTGCTGGGGCCGTACTGCCGAAGCACGTGCGGATGTCGACGAATCCATCGCGATTGCGAGATCTGCGGACCTTGCCGACAGCGAACGCATGCTTGCCGAGCTACTGATGCTTTCTGCAAGGGTACACATCGAGAACGGCGAAGTTGATCGTGCGCTTCAAGAGATCACGGAGTCTGCCGCGATCGAGCAGCAGGCGCCGTTGATGACGAAGCGAATCCGCAACGACATTCGAACGACGCTTGAGCGAGCCAAGGCCTCAGCAGAAGCAGCGACCTCGAAGTGAACGGCTTCGAGCGGAGCGTGCGAGAGATATGCGTACTTACTGCACCAAGCCCTTCGTCAATCGCATGAATGCCGTCTCCAAGTTCACCGGCTCTTCGGTGAACTTGGTGATGCGGAAGCCGCGCGTTACGAGCACGTTGGGAACGTCGGCGACGTTGAGGCCGCCCGCGCCGCTTTCCTCGTAGGTCACGTGAATGAGCTTGCTACCGACTGCCGCCGTCACGCTGTCGTCGTTGGCGAGGGCAACCTTCTTTACGCCAGGCAAGGTCGCGAGCGTCTTTGCGGCGTCATCGATACGATCGGTCACGCCGATGTGAATGACGTGCCCCAACTTCGCCCTGCGGAGAATCTCGTCGACCGTGCCGTTGAACAAGAGCGTGCCGCGTTCGATGATTCCCACGACGTTGCAAAGCTCGGCAAGTTCGGGCAGGATGTGAGATGAGATCAGAATCGTCTTGCCCATGCGGCGAAGCTCTTTGAGCAGTTCGCGCATTTCGATGCGAGCGCGCGGGTCAAGGCCGCTGGCGGGCTCGTCCATCAGCAGCACTTTGGGGTCGTGCAGCAGCACGCGCGCAACCGAGAGGCGCTGCTGCATGCCGCGCGAGAGGCTGTTGACTTCAGCGGTGGCTTTGTAACCCAGGTCCGTGAGTTCGAGAACATCGTGCACGACTTTCTTGCGTTGCTGGCCGTGAATGCCGTAGCTGGCGGCGAAAAATTCGAGATATTCGGTGACGACCATGTCTTCATACGCGCCGAGTTCGTCGGGAACGTATCCAATGAGCGGGCGA
Organism: Phycisphaerae bacterium; assembly: GCA_014192545.1. GTDB lineage: Bacteria > Planctomycetota > Phycisphaerae > Phycisphaerales > UBA1924 > BJHL01. Next base: position 725,002 of record BJHL01000002.1, read on the forward strand.
ATTTGGCGGTTTTGGTAGCCGACGGTCAAGCCTGCGACGTTCGCTTGCCCGCTGCTGGGCTTGAGCAAGGTCGCAAGGATTTTTATGGTCGTGGTTTTGCCGGCACCGTTGGGACCAATGAAGCCGAAGCAGTCGCCTTCGTTGATGGTGAGATTCAGGTTGTTCAGCGCGGTGAGATCACCGTATCGCTTAGTGAGATTGATTGTTTCGATCATCGGCATGGCGTGTAGATTCCTCTGTTGTGCTTAGTTTCCGTCTTTGCTCTTTGATCCACCACTCTCGTTGGTCGTATTTTTCTCGTCGGCTCGTTGATTGCGGCCGATCTGCGTTTCAAAGGCTTTTACACCGGGCGGCGACGCCGGTAGCGGATACACCCAACGCACCATCGTGAGGCCCTTGTTGGGCACGGCCTCGCCATCAACAAAGAGCGGCACAGGTGAGTCCGCACCGGTCTGGCCTTCCTCGCCCAAGAAGCCGATGACGATGATGCAAGGCTGCGTGAACCAGCGGCTCATGTCAAAGCCGTGCAGGAGCTGGCGAGTGGCGACGACAGGCGACGAGTTTTGCTTGAAGTCGGCTGTTGGGAACTGATGCATAAAACTGGCGGCAAGGAACCGCTGTTGGCGCGAGCCGCCTTCGTTAGTGCCACCGCCGATGCCTAGTCCCATCGAGGAATTGACGGGAAGCTGACTCGAAAGCCACTGCCAAAGAAATCGCCCGCGATCCTGTAGGAGAGAAAGAGCTTGCAGATCAATATCTTCGTTCGCCGGCCACTCGGTAAACTGGAAAACCCTGCCGTCCGCATATGTGCTTTGGTCATCAATGATGTTGCCACTGACTTCCGATTGGCCGCGAATCGCAATGATAAATCCTTCTCGCAGCGTGCCGGGCATCGAGTGACGAATGGAACCTGTCATCAAAGGCGTCCCAGTTTCAACCGGTACACCCGCGCGCACGACAGTTAGTGCTGGCGATTGCCCCTCTGGCAGCGCCGGCGCACCCGGCGGCAAAACAGGCCTGATCATTTCCCACTGCGGGCTGCCCGACCAATCAGCTTGAACTTGTTTGACGGTTGCTCGCACAGGCACACGAATGGTGTCGGGTGAGCGAGTATCAATCGGGTAGCCACGACTATCGGGGAAGGTGGCGACAGTCACGAGGTCTTCCGAGGGCGACTCGAACGCGGCGACGCTGTTCTGCGAGCGATCCATGTCGCCTGCGGCACTGCCTACGCCGATAGTCGCCGAGCCGTAAGTGGGAACCAGCACGTTTGCCCACATGCGGGCGCGTTGCACCGGCTGGCCGAAGATGTGATCAACAACAGTAAAGTGCGTGGCGCGCACGCTGAGTGGGCGCAGGAACGTCGCCAAACCCCATGCGAGAATTGTGAACAAGACGCCGCCTGCGATGAACGCGACCCAGCTATGACGGTGCAAATCCTTGCGTTTGAGCAGCAGAAACAGCGGTGGCCCCACAACCACCCAGTAAACTGCGAAGACCAGGAAACCCACCAACGCGCCAACAGCCGAGACACCAGTGATGTTGATGATGCCGGGAATCTGGCGATCGACGAGCCATCGCTGGCGATCAGAGACGGAAAACTGCGTTGTGCGATTGGGATCGACTTTGGGTTTCAGATTGCCCGCTCGCCCCAGCACGCGATGCCAGAAGATATCAGCTTCGATGTTTTCAAACTGACTGAATCGCGTGTCGTTGAAGTCAAATCCGACGAGCGTTACCGCACCCGCACCAACCAGCCTTCGCGCAACAACACAGTCGCCCTTGGGCCCGTTGAGCACTGACATCGCTTCCGACGGCAACGCGCGCGGGTTGAACGTGAAAGTGTGCAAGACTCCTTTGGCCGGAAACCTGCCGTCGGTCCGCGCGGTAATCAGCGGGCGATACGGCATCAGATCAACATTTTCACTACGATTGAAGTTCACAACCGGCAGAATCTTCAGCAGCGTGTTGCTATTTTCATTCGTCCACATCTGCGAGACAGCCGGCACAACCACGACGAAGTGCCCACCGCGATTGATCCAGTTTTCCAACGCTTCAGCGCGTTCCCCACGAAGTTCGCTGATGTCACCACTCGCCCACACAATCACGCTGAACGCATCCAAGCCCATCCAGCGATCAGGCAATGTGTCAGGTTTAAGACCCAGCACAACTTCTGTGAGTTCATGGTGAAACTCAGCCCATGCCTGCCCACCTTGCGGCCGCTGCGAATACGCACGCAGTCCAAGGGGACGCTCACCTATGACGCCGTAGAGGCCGATGGACGCATCAACCAGCTTTGCGGGCGGAGGCACGATATCGAGCCTGCCCAACAGTCTGCCCGCGCGGTAGCGTTCCTCACGCGGTGTACTTGACGGGTCAAAGTCTTGGGGCAGAGCTTCGTACACAGAGACAACCAAATTGCTGCGTGCAAACTCGTTGAATCCGAGCCGCGTGTACAGCCACACTCCTTGAGTTACACCTGGGTTGGTGCTGACTTCAACTTGTTGCTGCGGCTGGTCGCCGTCGCTGTCGGTGCTTGTAAGTCGGACAATCACATCGCGCGCTTCAGCGTTTGCATCACGAAGCAACACGCGAATGCCGTTCCAAGCACCAAATTTGGGTACATCGCCCGCGCCGAGTTGATCCAGATCGATCTTGACTTCGTTGGTGCCTTGACTGGGTGCTCGCAAAGTTTGCGGGGCGGTTTGTACTTGCTCAACAACCTTGCTGGGGTCCGAATAGTCTGCGGTGCGATCCTGCGCGAGGGCGTGGGCACCCGAGCAAATCACCGAAGCAAATGTTATGAGCGCAAGAAAAACGCCCCGCACGCCTCGCCCGATTGGCATGCTGCGATGGCGAAACAACACAAACGATAAAGAAGTATCCGGCATCACTGCATCATTCTACCGGACCTCAAGCCTTGCGGTTCGCTGGTCGATGCTGATTACGACGCGTGACGCATGGTGACGCGGCTATGGAAGCGCAATCATGGAAGGTATGTTTGACAAAGCCTGGGTGATTCTGAGCGTGCTGGCTGGCTTGGGCGTGCTGGGCGTACTGCACTGCATGGCCACGGCCATCAACAACCACCACAAGGTCCACGACCTGCGGGTGCGCGTGAACGAACTGCGCAACATGCAGATTCACAAGTTGAAGGCGACCAACTTGGAGTATGCGGATTACGATGTGGTCGGCGGCGAGTCATCCAAGAAAGCGGCCTGACCTGCTGGAACGAGCACAAAGCAACTGCACAAACCAATGAAAAAACGCTCTCGACTTGCGAGAGCGTTTGTACGCTAATTTCGGGAGAATGCTGCTGCAGAACTTACTTCTTCGCCTTCGCCCCAGCCTTGTCGAAGTAGTTGCCGGCGTACTTCTTCTGGAACTTCTCGACGCGACCAGCGCTATCGACGAAGGTCTGCTTGCCGGTGAAGAACGGGTGCGAGCCCGACCACACTTCGACGTGCATTTCAGGGACGGTTGCGCCGCAGGTCATGACAACTTGGCCGTTGTGGTAAACCTTGCAGTTGGGGTAATACTTTGGGTGAATGTCAGCTTTCATGGCAAACTCCAGCACACCAACCGGGGCTCCCGGGTGGGGTCGAGATAATAGGCAGGCCCGCCGCCAGCCGCCACTGGGGAAGCTGAACCCGGCACTCCCCTCCCAAACGGCATACGACCTGCAATCGCAGGCGAATTGTTAAGCGCATCCAACGATTCCAAGCCCGGCCCATACCAACAACCGATGTTCCTGCGTCCTGCCACTGGACAACCGCCCCCTCAGCGGGTATGTTTTGGGTCCCGTTCCGTACAGGAACGGGAGACATCTCGATTCCCTGTTAGCTCAATGGTAGAGCGATCGGCTGTTAACCGATAGGTTGTAGGTTCGAGTCCTACACGGGGAGTTTCCTTCCGACCCCGCCTCACGGCGGGGTCGTTTGGTTTACAGGCGGCCCGTTTTGATCGCCGCGGCGGGTTGGCCAGTATGCCCGCAAAATCCGAGCGGTTTGGCGATTTGGCCCCCGGGCGGGTGCGCTCTCGGTTCGAGGCCGTTTCAGAGGGTCGAAGTCCGGACACCATGCGTCTCGGGATCGGTGCGCCCAACACCTCTCTCGCTCTCGCGTTCTCTGGTGGACAGTGTGACGCGGTTAACGATGGCGATCTGCCCTGGGCGGCTCGGATGTGCTAGGCAGGTCAACGGAACGAACGCCGCCGATCTAACCCAACGAAGTGCTTGTGAACCAGTTCTTCGCGGGCACGCGTTCACTGCAGGGCCAGAGCCCCAGTTCCTTAAGACAGGAGCACGGATCGCGTAGAATCTCGTGGTTTGGGCGCAACTCCCCCCCCCGGAATCGAGACTCCCATGGGCTTTTGGCATACGGGCTACATTGAATTCCACGAGCCCGTAGGGCTCGCGGAGTCTATTGGGCCGCCGCCTGCCCCTGAGTATCGGTGCGAACAGTGCAGCGGAGTGTTTCCCAGCTTCGAATTGCTGCGTACGCACCGGTTCGAAGAGCATCCTGCGGTGAGGCCCGTGCTCTTCATACGCGGTCGCGAGGTGGGAGGGGCCACCCTAAGGGTAACCAGACCACTCGTCGCGTCGGATGTTCAGACCCTCAACGCGAAGACTGCCTTCCTGAATGACCACCCGGTCGTCGTCTCAAAACTTGGCGATGAACTCGCCCGCCAAAGGTCCGCAACCACGATTGTCCGGCTCTGCGGGACGGTAGACGCCGACTTTCGGGTTCAGGTCGAGATTGCAGCGGCAGATGACCTTGCGGGCGTCGAAAGCGCATTCGCCTCAGCCGTTCGCCGCGGCAAACTGGACAGAAGAGCGATCGAGGAC